>JBBCIG010000020.1:0-338599 GCA_037200685.1 Chitinophagaceae bacterium | reverse complement strand
TGTACCTGGTTTAAAAACTATTTTGGCAAATTTAAGGTACAAATATAAACCTGAGATTTTCATTAAACCCCAATACTGTTCGTATTGTAATTACAGGCATTCCAGGACAGCATTGAACTGTGGGTTAACAGCCCTGAACCTGGCATTTTCAGTTTTGTACTTCAATACTATAAGTGCTGAACCTGGCTGAATCCTGTGCTGTCACTTGCTGCGACCAGAACTTATATAATTTAAGGTTTGTAAATCCTGTTTTTTGCGGAACTAAAACCAAATCTTTGCTGATGCTTCCTCCATCCATATCGGGCGGGTTGTTATCCGTAGTTACTATCTCCAGCAGTTTAATGATGCCCGCGCTATCACTAATATCAAAATGGGTTGAAACTTCATAAGCGCATCCGCGGCAGTTGCTTTCATGTATCTCCAGTGTATCCGTAAGTCTTACGACATTTATTGTATCGGATCGCAAGGTCACGTTTTTATTTTCAGCCTCAAGGGCTTGTTCGTTCGCATCCGTGCAGCGGTAAAACAGAACGCTGGCTATGACAACAATTACTATTTTTTTCATAAAAAACTTTTATCCATATTTATTTTTAGAATGGTCAATTTACTTTAGTGTACTGGTCTTCCTGACTTTCGACAAAAAAAGCCGCCCCAGCATTTTACTACTGAGACGGACCTTTCTCTGCTAATTAAAATCGTAATGAAACTTGTTCAGTCTATAGTTTTATCATTTTTTCAGTACTAATCCAGTCACCTACCTGTAACCTGATTGTATACACACCAGCTGACAAGCCAGCAGCAGAAATAGTAGAACGTTGAGCTCCTTTATTCTTAAATAACTGCAATGCTTTTACTGATCTGCCATTCTGATCAAAAATCTGGACTTTCATGGTACCCTGCTGATCGTTGTCTACTTGTAAAGTAAACTGGTTAGTAACAGGATTGGGGAAGACACCTATACCAGCACGGGTAATGATTTCTTCTCCGCTAATTGCCTGGATAGCCACTGCTTTTCCTGACGCTGCGGGTGCTGTAGTTTGCGGTCCCGTTAATACCCATTCCGTCCAGTTGAAATCACAGTTCTCATTATTTGTTGACTGGATGCGAATAGTCTGCACACCGGCGGTTAACGGTATCTTATCAAGAGAAACAGTCATCCAGTTATTCCATTCACCTGTATTCGGAATATTAATCGTGCCCAAAATAGTATTACCCGATTTGATTTGGAACTGAGAATTATTCTTTGTGGTAGCTACTCTGAATTTAACAGAATATGTTCCTGTTTGTGTAACAAATCCAGTGTAGTCCATCCAACTGCCATTGGTAATGCCTACTACTTTTTGTCCGCCGCCTGCATCTGTTGTTGGTATCCAATAAAGCGGCCCTGATTTAGTAGCATAATCTTCAGCTTCAATTTTACCAGGGATGAAATTTTTAGGAGGACCTGTCAAATCCCATTGAGTCCAGTTAAAATCTGCATTCTCATTATTCGTAGACTGTATACGTATCGTTTGCATGCCTGCGGCTAATGGTATATTGTCAACAGAAACAGTTTTCCAGATATTCCATTCACCGGTATTCGGAATGTTAATAGTAGCTAATACATTATCACCTGACTTGATCTGGAACTGAGAATTATTCTTTGTAGTAGCGACCCTGAACTTAGCGCTGTAGTAACCTGGTTGTACAACAGTAACGTTGTAGTCCATCCAGCTGCCGTTGGTGATGCCTACTACTTTTTGTCCACCACCTTCATCTGTTGTAGGTATCCAATAAAATGGTCCTGCCTTTGCGGAATAATTTTCAGCCTCGATTTTACCGGGGATGAATCTATTGTATGCGCAATTATTAGCATCGCTTCCCATAGCGGGAACTGTAGCATAGGAAGTAGTGATAAGCACTTTATCAAGTCCTGCTCCATCTTCCCTGTAACCAACAGTAAAAGTATGTGCCCCTACGGTGAGACTAACATCATTAGCCAATATGGCCCATTCCCAGCCAGCAGTCGTAAGACCATTAAGACTTACCCAGGCTCCGTTATCCACTCGTACCCAATAGCTGTCGTCGTTTGGAGTCGGACCATTTATTCTTGCAACGAAATTATAATTACCTGCACTGTCAATCGTAAACGGAAATACAATATGCCCTGATGCATTTGCAGGTGCGGAGCCTGTACTTTGTAAGCCAGCTTTCACCGTCGCATATTTTCCACTGGAAGTCAGAGGATCTGATATAATATCCCAATCAGAACCCACGATAGCACATTCTGCTTCCATCCATTTTTGGATGCCGGGTGGTTCAGCAGGTAACTGGGGGTTTCCTGTTCCCCACCATTCAATCCAGCGCTGGTAATTAACCTGCGGGAAAGGATGAAACGTAACATTTGTATTAGCATTGGTATTACCAGCCAGAAACTTGTCTACAAATACTTCTAACGCCGGGACCTGGGAAGCGGGTATAGCACAATGGCCATGTCCGCCATCAATGTAAAAACCAAACCTGTCCGGCACACCGAATGTTTTCCAAACTTCATGCGCTGCCCTTGAAGATACATAAGCGGATGGGTTGGCCAGCCATTGAACATCTGTATTTCCTGTAATTAATAATGCCCTCGGTGCGATCATCGCCATTAATTCATGGTGATCATGCGGCATCTTAGAAACATTATCAGCGCCTGCGAATTGACGCATATCTTCTTTGAACCAGTTATAATCTGTATTACCTAATTTTTCTACACCACCTAGTGTTTCAGACACACGCCATGCAGGTGCACCACCACCACCTGACTCTTGCGCAATAGTAAGCGCTACACGCTCATCAAATGCACCACAATAGAGCGCCATCTTACCAGCATAAGAACAGCCTGTTACTCCGATATGTTTTAAATCAATAGGAAGTGTTGCCTGAACCAACTCCAAACCATCGATTAAACGACTCAGTCCCCATGCCCATGCAGCATATTGACCTGAATTATCGATGTTCTGATCAGGGTATAGTCTGTAGAATGGATCAGTATTCCGTGGACTACCATACGTTGTTACGTTATTATGGCTGTAGGTAATCCTTGCAATGTTGCGACTGGTAAAAACAGAAGCAGGAACACTGCCTGAAGCACTGTTCATTCCAATAATCGCTGCGAACGGACCGGGGCCTGTTGGAAGAGAAACTGCGGAAGTCAATGTAAGTGATTGACCATTCACAGTAACAATTACTCTTAATGTACCTGTGGCAGGATTTGCATTTGGAGTATAAGTGGCTGTAATGGTTTCCGGCCGGTTGGGTTTGCGTCCGATTTCATAATTTTCGATCTCCGCTTTGATCTCATTGCGACGGCGTTCCCAATCAGCGAAATTCGTAGAACGGCCGCTTCCATTTGACCACATAAATGGGTCAGGTAATGGAACGATAGGGGTCAATTGATTAAAGGCTGGCAACGGTGGCGCCGGAAAGGCGGAGCCGGTGTTTTCTTGTGTGTAAACGAGCGGGACCTGCGCAAATAGTCCTTGGCAAAAAATGCAGAGCAAAACTGCTACAATCGTAATTTTTGATTTCATTTTCCTTTTTTTACTAATTAATAATAGATACTGAACAAAAGAACTGTGCAAAGACTAATGAAAAATTAAGCGCATCGATAGGAACGAACCATACATGGAAACGGACTTTTGCTTTGTTTATCCGGCTGCCAAAAATTGAGATTTGCAGACCCACTTATTTTGCTAAAGCAAAGGCATTGTGCGGGGGGAAAGAATAGATCCAATGCCCTGGGAAAGTGAAAAGAAAAGACACACCTAGAAAGAAAGTAATCGTTTTGGAGACTCATAAAAACAAGCAATTTTCATATCGAATATAGGTATTTTCTTATAACTGCAATCGATTGCACAAAGTTTTTTTTAAGGTATTCTTAAGATTTCACATGGCACTAATTCGTAAATTTCTAGCACAATTGTGTAAGAATTCATTTTCTGTCGATATTGGTAATGCTCCTGATTTCCGGATTTTAACACTTATAAACCAATTAGGCCTTCTTTGCTTTTATCGAAATAAAGCGTAGAGATTTAAAGGACAGCCCGGTCTTTTTTCAATGCTCTCTGGGGTTGTTACCGACCCTGACGATGTTGGATCGATCAGTGTTCAAGATCTGACGTGGTTTTCATTAAGCCGATCGGGATCCCGATTTGAGAATTAATAAGTTTATGAAGGCTGTTAACGGCAGGTAGAGAGTCATTCTATTTGTCTATATAAGTATGTACTATTTTATCCCGTTATATTCATTTGTTAGCCAATTTATTAGTATTAAAGAAAAGATCGCGTATAATAGTAAATTGATGCGTTAATTGCAGTTCCATGAACAGACGTACCGCCATTCGAAATGTCGTTGTTATTTCCGCAGGAGCTGCTTTATTGCCTTCTTGTTCGCAACAAGATCCGGCGGGGGCCATTCCATTAAAGAATATCTCGCTTACAGGGCCGCAGGAAAATATGGTGGCCGAATTATCGGAGACCATCATTCCCAAAACAAAAAATTTCATCGGAGCAAAAGACCTGAAAGCGCATGAGTTCGTATTGACGATGTTAGATGATTGTACCAGCCCTGAAGAGCAAAAGATCTTTATAAATGGCCTGCAGGTATTCGAAGATACCTGTAAGAAAAAATTCGATACTTCTTTTGCAAAATGTTCCGCGCAACAACGCAGCGAGCTGCTAAAAGAAATGGAAGCCAGTAAGGATGAAAAAGATAATGGCGTGAAATTTTACCGCACTACCAAGCGGTACACATTACAAAGTTTTACTTCTGCCGAAGCCTACATGATGAACGTGAGAAAATATAAAATGGTACCGGGCCCAATTTATAAAGGCTGCGTACCGGTCAGTTAAAATGATATGATACAGCATGGGTGATACTAAAAATACTTTTGAAGCGATAGTGATCGGCAGCGGCATGAGTGGCGGTTGGGCCGCCAAAGAACTATGTCAAGGTGGTTTAAAAACATTAGTGCTTGAGCGGGGACGTGATGTAAAGCACGTGAAAGATTATCCCACTACTAATTTGCGGCCCTGGGAATTCAAGCATCGCAACCAAATCCCTTACGAGATCGCCAAAGACAACCCCGTTATCAGCAGGTGCTATGCTTTTAAAGAAGATGCCATGCATTTTTTTGTAAAAGATACCGAGCATCCTTACTCGCAGGAGAAACCATTCGACTGGATACGCGGCTACCAGGTAGGTGGCAAAAGTATCATGTGGGCCAGACAAACACAACGCTGGAGCGAATTTGATTTCGAAGGCCCCGCCCGTGATGGCTTCTCGGTGGATTGGCCTATCCGGTACAAAGACCTGGCGCCCTGGTATAGTTATGTAGAAAAATTCGCAGGTATCAGTGGTAATAAAGATGGTGTAGATACATTACCCGATGGGGAATTTTTACCGGCGTGGGGGTTAAATTGCGTGGAAGATCATTTTAAAAGTGTTGTTAAAAAAAATTACAAAGACCGTCATGTGATATATGCACGCTGTGCGCATTTAACCGAACCACAGCCGATACATATCGAGCAAGGCCGCGGTCAATGCCAGACAAGGAATTTATGCCAGCGAGGTTGTCCCTTCGGTGGTTATTATAATTCAAATTCCACTACTATTCCGTGGGCGGCAAAGACCGGCAATCTTACCTTGCGTACACATGCCGTTGTTCATTCTATAATTTATGATGAAACAAAGGGCAAAGCGACAGGCGTGCGCATCATCGATGCCAATACGAAGGAAACAACAGAGTATTTTGCACCATTGATATTTGTTAATGCCGGTGCGATCAACACCAATCTTATTTTATTGAATTCAACATCCAACCGTTTTCCAAATGGTTTGGGAAATGATAATGGACTGTTGGGAAAATATTTTGCATTCCATAATTACCGGGCCAGGATCTCGGCAAAATATGAAGGCATGATGGATTCCAACTCAGAAGGTGGAAGACCGACCAGCGCTTACGTACCGCGTTTTAGAAATGTATATAAACAGGAAACGGATTTTCTAAGAGGATATGCCACTACTTTTAATGCGAACCGTGCTTCGGGAAGCCGTGGCGCAGATGGCTTTGGTGAAGAATTAAAGGACAAACTGATGGATACTTCAGTTCCATTGGGTCCGTGGTTCGTTAATTCAGGAATGATGGGTGAAACGATACCCAAAGAAACGAACTATGTATCGCTGGATAAAAATAAAAAAGATGCATGGGGCATACCGCTGATCAACTTCTCCGTGGAATATGATGATAACGATGAGAAGATGATCAAAGATTTTTTTGAGCAATACACCGAAATGTTCACAAAGGCCGGCTTTACGGATATTAAAACGAGCGACAGCAAACAAGCTCCCGGCCTGGATATACACGAGATGGGCGGTGTGCGGATGGGTAAAGATCCTAAAACATCTTTATTGAATGGCTGGAACCAAGTACATGCCTGCCCGAATGTATTTGTAACAGATGGCGCCTGCATGACATCCACTTCTACGCAAAATCCATCCTTAACTTATATGGCAATAACGGCAAGGGCCGCCCATCATGCAATAGAATTACTTAAAAAGAAAGAATTATAACCGAAGACATTGAAACAAAGCATAGTGCATATCAAATTGGTAGCGGAAGATCATGAAGAGACAACAAAAATAGATGACGCTTATAAAGATATTAATGGTCGCATCAAAGATGTGTAAGAGAAATTTTTGAAAATGTAGCAAAGTGTGGTCTATGTTGATATTTCTATTTGCGGGATCTTTTAACCACTTAAACAAACCTAGCCATGAGATCTTTATTACTTACTGCTGCTTTATTGACATCGTTATTTACCTTTTCACAAAGATCTGCTGATCCTCTTACCAAACATATTGATATCGGTAACCCTAAAATAAAAGGAGAGACCACTTTTAATGCAGCTGACCAGAGCTATAAATTAAAAGGCGGGGGGTATAATATCTGGTTCAACCGCGATGAATTTCATTATGCATACACCATGCTCAAAGGTGATTTTATGCTTACAGCCAACCTGAAATTATTGGGTACAGGCAAAGAAGCTCACCGCAAGATCGGGTGGATGGTCCGTGCATCCCAACAGGAAGATGCCGCACACATAAGCGCCACTGTCCATGCAGATGGACTGATCGTATTGCAATGGCGTCGTATGCGTGGGGCCTATATGCGTGATCCGCAGGATGAGATCTTTGCCGTAAAAAAGAAAGCGGAGATCCTGCAACTCGAACGTATCGGCAAAACATATATTATGCGTATCGCTAATCCCGGTGAACCTTTACAGGAAATTGGCAGAACAGATATGATAGACATGCCGGATTCAGCAATGGCGGGTCTATTCGTTTGCAGTCATAACCCCGACCAGGTAGAAGAAGGGATCGCATGGAATGTGCGCATTGAAAAAACTGTGGCGGAGAACTATAATGGTTATCGCGACGGTACATTGGCCAACAGGATGGAGATATTGAATGTATTCGATGGCAAGCGTATCATCATGCATGAAAATGAAACAACAAGATTTGAAGCGCCTAACTGGATGAAGGATGGTAAAAAATTATTGTTCAACCAGGGCGGCAGCATTTATACTATCCCGATAGAAGGAGGCACACCGGAAAAATTAAATACCGGCGATGTCAACCGGAATAATAATGACCACGTTATTTCTTTTGATGGAAAATGGCTGGCGATCAGTAGTTCGCGGCAAGGCATGCCCGGTGGTGGCAGCACTGTTTATTATTTACCCATCACTGGTGGCGATCCGAAGATCATCACAGATAGCACGCCTTCTTATTTACATGGATGGAGTCCAAATGGCAAGGAGGTAGTTTATACAGGTCAGCGTATCAGTCAAAGCCCGGTGTACGAGATCCGCAAAAAATCAATTGATGGAGGACCTGAAGTACAGTTGACATTTAATAAAGAAGGCCGCGGTGACGGCCCGGAATATTCACCCGATGGTAAATGGATCTATTTCAATGCAGACTATACCGGCACGATGCAGATATGGCGCATGAAGCCGGATGGCAGCGCACAGGAACAACTTACATACGATGAATATAATGATTGGTTCCCGCATATATCACCCGATGGAAAATGGATGATGTTCCTTTCCTATTCAACGGCTATCGATCCGCCAGATCATCCTTTTTATAAAAGAGTGATGCTGCGCATGATGCCGGTAAGCGGTGGCCCTGTTAAAGTGATCGCTTATTTATATGGCGGACAAGGAACGATCAATACACCAAGCTGGAGCCCGGATAGTAAACGGGTAGCTTTTGTGAGTAACAGTAAGATATTGGATAAATAGGTTAGAGACAAACCGGATAAAAGATCTGTAATGAAAAAATTGACCTTCCTTCTCACTTTACTGACCGCAGTAAGTATCATCAGCATTGCACAAGTAAAAAGAATAAAAGTAAAAGGAAATAAGTTCATTAATGACAGCGGTGATACACTGATCTTTCGGGGATTGAATACCAGCGATCCTGACAAGCTTGCGAATGAAGGCCATTGGAACAAAGAATATTTTACAGAAATAAAAAACTGGGGAGCGAATATCGTTCGCTTCCCGGTCCATCCTACTGCCTGGAGAAAACGCGGCCAACAGGATTACATAAAAATTTTGGATGAAGGAGTGGCACTTGCAAAAGAGATAGGAGCGTATGTGATCATCGACTGGCACAGCATCGGTAACCTGCGTTCGCAATTGTACCAGTCGCCCAATTACGAAACGACTCAAAAAGAAACATTCGAATTCTGGCGAACTATGGCGCAACATTACAAGAATGAACCGACCGTTGCTTTCTTCGAACTTTTTAATGAACCAACAGTATATAACGGACAATTAGGAACCTGTACCTGGGCGCAATGGAAAGAACTTTGCGAAGAGATGATCACGATCATCAGGGCACACGGTTGCCCTGCTATTCCATTAGTAGCGGGTTTTAACTGGGCATATAATCTTACAGAAGTTGCAGCGGACCCGATCAATAAAGAAGGTATTGGTTATGTAAGCCATCCTTATCCCATGAAAAGAAGTAAGCCCTGGGAAGGACAATGGACGAAAGACTGGGGCTATGTTGCGGAAAAATATCCTTTGTTATTAACCGAGATCGGATTTAGCGGAGCAGATGACCGGGGTGCGCATGTACCCGTGATCAGCGATGAAAGTTATGGCGATGCCATTACAAAATATACAACTGCCAAAGGCATTTCTTATGTAGTATGGGTATTTGATCCGCGATGGGCGCCGCCGTTGTTTGAAGATTGGAACTTCACGCCTACAAGGCAGGGAAGATATTTTAAGAAAGCGCTGCAGGAAGCAAATGCCATGAAATAACATAGCATTACGATCTGTTTTATTTTAAATAATTTATTAGCATGTTAAAAAAGATAACGGGGCTTGCCACCTTTCTTTTATTAAGTGTTACGGCACTTTGTTCCCAAAAAGAAAAAACATTTATACTTGCTTCCCCTGATGGAAAGGTAACTATCGGCATCTCCGCGGGTAATGAACTCAAATGGGAAGTAAAGCATGCGAACGATCATGTGATCATCCCTTCAGCTATCAGTTTACAATTGCAAAGCGGCGAAATATTGGGGAAAAATATGAACCTTATTTCTTCGAAGAAAAGAACGGTGAACGGGACCATCAATGCTATTGCTTATAAGAAAAAGATCATCATTAACAATTTTAATGAGCTCGTTATAAATTTCAAAGGAGAGTATGGCGTTATTTTCAGGGCTTATAATGATGGAGTAGCTTATAGATTTATTATTAATAGAAAGGAGGACATGGTCATTCGTTCGGAACAGGCTGAGTTTAATTTTGATAAAGACTATACGGTATTGATCCCGCACGTCAGCGATCTGCGGGGAAAAGAAAGATACACTTGTTCATTTGAAGAATTTTATACAGAAACTCCTGTTTCTAAGTTCAATAAGGACACCTTAGGTTACCTGCCATTATTAATTAAATTAAATAACGATAAAAAAGCAGTGTTGATTGAAGCGGACGTGCAGGATTACCCGGGTATGTTCGTTCAATTGAACCAGCGAACAGCATATGGTATCAATGCAACTTTTGCCCCATATCCATTAGAAGAAGCATTGGGAGGGCACAACAAGTTAAATTATATGGTAACCAAAAGGGCGGATCATATAGCAAAAGTGAAAGGAACAAGAAATTTTCCCTGGCGGGCCATCGTGATCAGTGAACAGGATAAAGAATTGTTGGATAATGATATGGTCCAAAAATTATCGGGGCCATCCAAAATAGAAGACCCGGGTTGGTTGAGACCGGGGAAGGTGGTGTGGGATTGGTGGAATGACTGGAATATATCCAATGTAGATTTCAAGGCAGGTATCAATAACACTACTTACAAATATTATATCGACTTTGCTAACACAAATAAGATCGAATATATTATGCTGGATGAAGGATGGAGTGATGATTGGGACCTTACCAAATTAAAACCGGAGATCGATCTCAAAGAATTAATTGAATATGCTAAGCAACGGAAAGTGAATATACTTCTTTGGACTACCTGGTATGCATTATCAAAAGATATTGAAGGTCTGTGCAAACGATATGCAGATATAGGGATCAAGGGTTTAAAGATAGATTTCCTCGACCGCAATGATCAGAAGATGATCGCTTCCTGCTATGAAATGGCAGCTACCGCTGCGAAATATCACCTGATGCTTGATTTTCATGGTATGTTTCCGCCACAAGGTCTGCAACGCACCTGGCCGAATGTTATAAATTTTGAAGCAGTAAGAGGAATGGAGTATATGAAATGGAGTGCTGATGACCGTGTACCTGCTTATGAAGTTTCCTTTCCTTTTATTCGTATGATGGCAGGGCCGCTTGACTATACTCCCGGGGCTATGCGAAATACGGTCCGGGGAAAAGCCCGGCCCGATAATTCATCACCCATGAGTTTGGGAACACGCTGCCATCAACTGGCCATGTATGTGGTACTCGATGCACCGCTGCAGATGCTGGCGGATAACCCAACGGCTTATATGAAAGAGCAGGAAAGCACTGACCTCATTGCGAGAATTCCTACTGTGTTTGATGAAACGATCGCATTGGATGGAAAGCTCGCGGAATATGTTGTCCTCGCAAAAAAGAAAGATAGTACGTGGTATATCGGCGCGATGAATAATTGGAATGCGAGAGCGATCATCCTTGATCTGTCTTTTTTAAGTGATGGCGAATACGAAGCAGAGATCTTCAGTGATGGCGTCAATGCTAATAAAAATGCGACAGACTATAAAAGAGAAGTAAAGACCGTATCAGCAAAAGATAAATTGACGATCGCTATGCAAAGTGGTGGCGGTTGGGTAGCAAGGGTAAGAAAAATTCAAAGCAAAGCATTTGAATTAACAGATAAGAAGGCGACAAAAGAAACAGTTGCATTATTCAACAACTTGCTCCAACTATCAAAAGATCATATCCTCTTCGGTCATCAGCATGCTACCGAATATGGTCATGGATGGTCAGGCGAAGCCGGCCGGTCCGATGTAAAGTCAATAACTGGCTCGCATCCCGGCGTGATCGGAGTTGACTTCAGCGGCCTTTCAGGAAGACCAGATAGTGCGATAGCCAGGACAAAAGAAGCATTGATAAAAAATATCACTGAAACGTATGAACGTGGAGCTGTCACTACTGTGGCCTGGCATTTTTCCAATCCTGCTTCCAGAGGCGGGTTTAATTGGGTCGATACGGTCTCTGCACCTGCAGTCAAATTGATCATCCCGGGCGGTTCTCATCATGAAAAGTATAAACAGATTCTCGCTACCATTGCTGATGTCGCCAATTCCGTCAAAGGAAGGGATGGCACATTAGCGCCAATGATCTTTCGTCCTTATCATGAGTTTGATGGTGATTGGTTCTGGTGGGGCCGTGCACATTGCAGTACGGATGATTTTAAAACGCTTTGGCGATTTACCGTCACTTATTTAAGAGACAGCCTGAATGTTCATAATTTCATTTATGCCTTTTCACCGGATTGCAAGTTCAACACCACCTCCGAATACCTGGAACGATACCCGGGCAATGAGTACGTGGATATGGCAGGCGTAGACAATTATGCAGACTGGGGCCGCGATAAATATGATCTGCAAACAGGAATTAAAAAACTGAAAATTGTTTCTGATTTTGCTAAAAGAAATGGAAAGCTGGCTGCATTTACAGAAACAGGTTTGGAATCCATTCCTAATACTACCTGGTGGACAGAAACATTATTGAAAGGACTAAAAACAGAAGGTCTACAATTGACCTATGTATTGGTTTGGCGGAACGATATCCGTAGCCCCACTCATTTCTATGCACCATTCCCCGGCCAGGTCAGCGAACAAGATTTCATTAAATTTTATAATGATCCCTTTACGATCTTTGAAAAAGATCTAAAAGACATTTATAAATGATAGATCGATCTCCATTGTTGGTACGACCGGATCAACGGAAACGAGAATAGGAACTCAATCAATTAAATAAAACTGAAAGGTTTATTACGAAATAATTTTATGAACGAAAGTGATGGGTGTCCGTCTACTGGATCCCACATATGAATTCCAGACTGGAGTTGCCAATTTTGTAAACTATATAAATACCCGGCTTCCATACGTGTAGCTTTCCCTGAATTCTTTCGGAGTACAGCTTTTTTTCTTCTTAAATAAGCGATTGAAGTTGGATATATTATTGAAACCGCAGTTGTAAGCTATTTCAGCGACTGATTGTGTGGTATCTATTAATAGTCTCGATGCATGGCCTAACCGCATTTCCAGCAGGCTATCCATAAAGGTGATGCCGGTCCTGGTTTTAAAAAAACGGCTAAACGAAACCTCTGTCATATTGGCAAGTTTAGCTACTTCATTTAGTGTTATAGGCTTTTGAAAATTCAGGTTCATATATTCAATCGACCGTTCAATCCGGCGGCTGTTATAAGAAAGTTCTGCATTGCTGAATGTAGCATCAGACAATATGTGCATGTTCCTGGAAACAGAAAGATCATGCAAAATAGAAAGCAGTTCCAGCACTGAATCAAATCCCTGCTTTTGGGTAAGTATCATTAAACGTGATTTAATCTGTTCGATAGTTGCAGTTGAAAATAAAATACCCCTTGCTGATTTTTCAAACATATTACGGATAAAGCTGAGCTGGTTTCTTCTTAAAAATTTTTCATCAAACAAATCTTTATGAAATTGTATCGTGATTTCTTTTATCTCTTTGCTTTTGCATTTATGGGTTTGCCATACATGAGGCAGGTTAGCGCCTACTAAAACTAATTCCAGTTCATCGATCTCGCTGATGTGATCACCTATTACTCGTTTAGCACCTTTCGCATTCATAATAAAATTCAATTCCATTTCTTCATGTGAATGCATCGGGAAATCGAATTCAGATTTTACACGACTAAAGATTGTAAAACAATCGCTGTTGGTGAGGGGAGTTATTTCCCGCAAAATTTGATTTTGCATATGGCGCTATATATACATGGTATGCAATAAAGATAGGAATATGGATAAAATAGTATCAATATAATTTGATTTTTTTTTTCATTATTGATTGCATATAGCCGTTCAATTAGGTGTTTTTCCAAGTGGGCGAATGTCTAGAAGCTATTTCGTGCATTATGATTTGATAAAATAGTACTAGTTTATGGCAAGTCTAAAAAGTTATTTTTGGTAAAATTACTTGCTGTATGAGAGATAAACTAACGATTAAGCTTATCGTGATAACTATTATCGCGATTGTTTTTCTTCCCAATGCAATCTTTGCTCAAAACCGTACCATCTCAGGTACCATTTCTGACCAGACCGGAACATTGCTTTCCGGTGCTACCATTGCTGTAAAAGGTAATTCAAAAATCAGCACTACTTCAGAACTGAACGGAACTTTCAGACTCAGCGTTCCCGCTAATGCGAAAGTTATAGTTATTTCTTATGTAGGAAGAAATCCAAAAGAGGTTTCAATAGACGGAACTTCTGTTGTTGCTGCCACATTGGATGTTGCCGATAATAGTTTGAATGAGGTGGTGGTGATTGGTTATGGTTCTGTCAAAAGATCCAATGTAACATCGTCGATTTCTTCGGTCAGTGAAAAAGACATTAAAAACTTACCTGTGGCGGGCATTGACCAGGCCATCCAGGGAAAAGTAGCCGGTGTAACTGTTACAAATAACGGGGGCCAGCCAGGTGGTGGCGTTTCTGTACGGATACGCGGGATAACAACTGTTTCAGGAACAAATGAACCGCTGTATGTAATAGATGGTGTTCCATTCAGTGCGCAAAACAATACATTGTCACAACAATATTTAGGCGGTGGCGCCGGTTCAACTGCACAAAGTGTCTTATCAACACTGAACCCTAATGATATCGCTTCGATCGATATTTTGAAGGATGCCTCCGCGCAAGCCATTTATGGTTCACGCGGCGCCAACGGCGTAGTTATTATTAATACTAAACGCGGAAGGGCAGGAGAAGGAAGAATTGCATATGATACTTATTTTGGCTGGCAGGAAATACCAAAGAAACTTCCTATCATGAACCTGCGTGAAAATGCGATCTATCAAAACTCCCTGTTGGCAGAGATCAACGCAGTGACTGGAGGCAACCAGGATACTATACCTGAATTCAGGCACCCCGAAGTCCTCGGTAAGGGAACTGACTGGCAAGATGAAATTTACCAGAAAGGAACTATCCAGAGTCATCAATTGTCTTTTTCAGGTGGCCAGGGTAAGACCAATTATTATTTCTCCGGGGGATATTTTGACCAACTTGGTACATTGATTGAAACAAAATTCAGGCGCTATACGCTTCGGTTTAACCTGGATCAGCAAGTTAAAAGCTGGTTCAAAGCAGGTATCAGCGCCAACTTATCAAGGAGTAATCAAAAGGTTGGTCTTTCAGACGGGTTTGATGCTGTTACCAGCGTAGTATTATATAATAGTCCTGCCGCGCCGGTGGTAGATAACAGCGGTAAGTATTATTCTACGATTGTTCTTGGCGGGGCGCAATTTGGCAGCCAGAGTAACCCGGTGGCACTTGCAAAACTCCGTGATGTAAATGCAATCAATACAAGAATATTAGGTGCCGTATATGGAGAGATAGATTTTGGTCATGGGTTTACATTGAGAAATGAGTTTAATTATGATTTTGGATTGCGCAACAGTAATGCATATCAGCCATTAGTGCTCGCCGTGAATGGTACTAATATCATGTCACCTTCTAAAATCAGGGACGAGAAAAACAACAGCATGTATTGGGCCGTGAAAAGCTATCTTAATTATAATAAAAGCTTTGGCGTACATTCTGTATATGCTACAGCAGGACATGAAGTGCAGGCCTCACGTTATGAATACCTGCAGGGCAGTCGTGTGAACCTTACATTAAACCTGCCATCACTTGCTGCTGGCCAGGCGCCTGATGCGAATGGTGCCAATGGTGAAGAGTTGGGTGCAGGATCGGGTGAATGGAGCATGGAATCTTATTTCGGCCGTGTAAACTATACTTATAATAATAAGTATGCTATCAGCGGTTCTCTTCGTTATGACGCATCCTCTGCTTTCGGTCCTGGTAACAGGTGGGGGTTATTTAAAGCGGTTTCAGCTTCATGGACGGCAACTAATGAAGATTTTTTGCAGAATATTAAATTTCTCAATTACTTAAAACTAAGAGTTGGATATGGGGAAGTAGGTAACCAGGATATTGGGGGTAACCAGTTTACATCCAACATTCAGTTATTTGGATCAGGGCCTTTTGGTGCTGGCGGTCTCCCGGCTAACGTAGCTAATCCTGACCTTGCATGGATGACTGTTAAAACATATAATGCAGGGATAGATGCAACCATATTGAACAGGAAAATTGATATTGCGATAGATGTTTATAAAAAAGTGTCAACCGATATGCTGTTGGTGGCCCAATTACCATCAATCGCAGGATTAGGGACCGGCTACCCAACCATCCAACCGCCTACCGCCAATGATGGGCAAGTAACTAATAAAGGAATTGATATCAGCCTTACATCTTATAATATTCAGCGCAAAGATTTTAGTTGGAAAACAAATGTGATTTTCAGCCATTATAAAAGCAATCTTGATAAACTAAATACACCTGATGCCACTATTAACGGTGATTTTGATGAATACGGCAGCAGGTCATTGGTCACTCTTTCACGGCAGGGCCAGCCATTAGGTACTTTCTTTGGTTTCGTTACCGATGGATTGTTCTCTACCCAGGCTGAGTTGAATAATGGAATCAATTATGGATTGACTGTAAAACCTGATGGGTTATGGTTGGGCGATATACGCTATAAAGATTTGAATGGTGATAAAGTGGTTGACAGCAAGGATGTGACCGTGATCGGCGACCCTAATCCTGATTTCACATATGGAGTCACCAATACATTTAA
Source organism: Chitinophagaceae bacterium (assembly GCA_037200685.1). Taxonomy (GTDB): domain Bacteria; phylum Bacteroidota; class Bacteroidia; order Chitinophagales; family Chitinophagaceae; genus JAJKIP01. Next base: position 322,156 of record JBBCIG010000020.1, on the reverse strand, counting down.
TTATAAAGGCATTGATTTATCAATATTCGTCTATGGCAGCCAGGGCGCTGATATCTTCAACTATGCCCGCAGGCAGACAGAAGGATTGAATAATTCCGGCGCTAACCAGATCAAAGATGTAATGAACAGGTGGACACCTTCTAATACAGGTGCTGAAATTCCGAGATACAATCAATGGCATAACAACAATTTCAGGATATCAGACCGGTTCATTGAAGATGGTTCATTCCTGAGAATACAGACTATTTCATTGGGATATAATTTGCCAAAGAATATCATCAGCAAAGCAAAACTGAACAGTGCGAAAATATATGTGTCGTTACAAAATGTGTACACATTCACCAATTATTCAGGTTATGACCCGGAGCTTGGTGCCATCAATAACCAGTTCTGGAAAATGAATATTGATAATGGTCACTATCCCAATCCCAGGACATTTACGGTAGGCGCTAATCTTGAATTTTAATTTAATTAAAAATAAACGAATATGAAACTAAGGATCATAATACTATCAGGTGTGCTGATTCTTTCGGGGATCGCCTGTAAGAAATCGTTCTTCGAGCATCCATCCGAAACAAGTCCCACGATTGATACTTATTACACAAATGCCGAACAGGTGAATGGCGCCACAGGCATTCTCTATAATTCAGTATGGAATGACTGGTTTGATAAAGCCTTTATTTCCGTAGGTGATGTATTGGGTGGCACGGTCACCGGAGCATTGGGAAATGCACAGTATAATTCTTTTGGCAACTTTAATATCCAAAGTACGGATGATCTCGTTGGTACTACCTGGACAGCATGTTACCGTGCGGCCGGGCAGGCTTCCGTGTTGATCCAGACATTTGAAACAAAGAAAAAAACTGCTGCAGATCCGGCTTATCTCGATTATGGTATTGCTGAAGCAAGATTTATCCGCGGCTTCGCTTATTTCTATATAGCCAGAACATTTAAGGACGCACCTATCGTGGCGAACCCTCTTGATTTAACATTGCCTGGGAAATATCTTGTTCCCCGTCATATTCAAAAAGATGTATTGCGTTTCGCATTGGAAGATTTTAAAGCCGCGGAAGCTGTGCTGGGTGAAACTCCTTACCAGGACGGTCGTGTAACAAAATATTCCGCTAAAGGCATGATGGCAAAAGTGTATTTATATCTGAAAGATTATGCAAATGCTAAAGCCAAAGCGAAAGAAGTGATCGATTATGCTACTGCTTCCGGTAAGATAGGCTTACACCCGGATTATAACGGCATATTTACTTCGTCGGCCATTGCTAACACAGGCAATAAAGAAGATTTGTTTTCCCTGCGCTGGTTAACATCTCTTAGCTGGAATGGCGCTAACCGTTACCAATTATATGTCGGACCTCAACCCCTGCTGGCACCGGCGCCTACTGGTGGCTCAGGTTATTCCGCAGTAGTTCCATCGCTTGATATGCTTGATGAAGCTACTGGGTACGCAGCTACTGATAAAAGACGTGGATGGTCTGTAATGGAACATGGTTTCCAAAAAGCAGCGTGGGTGAATGCGAGTTATCCCGCCGGTTTCAAATATGATACTACCGGGACCGGGACTGATAATTTTAAAATAAGAACTGGTACACGTTCCAGCATTCAAAAATATGTAGTAGGTCCCAACAGAACAGGTGAGCCTGTGAACACCAACTCACACAGCCAGATATGTACTTATGTTTTGCGCTATGCGGATGTATTGTTGATCTATGCTGAAGCAGTATTAGCCGGCGGTGCTTCTACAAGTGATGGTACTGCGCTAAGTGCATTTAATGCAGTCCATACCCGTGCAGGATTAACGGCTGTTTCAAGTCTTAATCTTGATCTGATCCTTCATGAGCGTAAAGTTGAATTTGCATTTGAAGGAGATTATTGGTTTGATATTTCCCGGCAGGGTTTTGCAAAAGCAAAAGCAATGATCGAAGCACAGGAAAGAGGGACTTATAATGCCAATAAACAATTGACAAGTTTGAAAATAAGCCTGGCATCGGAAAGTCAGCTTTTCCTTCCGGTCCCGCAAGCTGAAACCGTGAAAGATCCGCTGTTACTGGACCCGCCCGTTCCTTATTATTAAACATCTGATTGCTACTATAAATAAAAAATAAGCATATGCAAAAGATAATAAATTCATCATTCCTGCTTACACTTCTTGCAGCGACACTCATCATGGGTTCTTGCAGAAAAGAAACTAAACCAGCAGAAGCATCATCTAATCCTCAGCCGAATGCGATTGCTCCAGGTGCAGGGGCGTCGAGTACTACATTAACGTTAACCGGCAGCGGACTGGGCGATGTTACTTCCATCGTTTTTACAAAAGGCAGTATCAGTGCGCCATTTAATCCTGTGTTTAATACAGAAAGCGCACTTGTTTTCCGTGTGCCGATTGAAGCGGTTCCGGGAACACAGGAGATTCTTTTTACAAACAGCGTCGGTAAGGAATTCAAAGTTGCATTCAATGTACTTGGTCTTGCTGCCATAACTGATGTATCTAATTATAATTTTACTACGGGCACACAGCTTACGTTGACTGGTAAAAACCTGGATGATGTAACTAAGGTAACATTGACAGGAACTACCAATGATGCTACCATTGTTTCCAAATCAGCTACGCAATTGGTAATTTCAATGCCTGCTACTGCTGTTACAAGGGCCACTTTGAATATAACTAACCAGGGTGGAACTACGACAACGACACAGGAGTTTGTAAGCCTTATCAATAATTTCAATGTGTTTATTGATAATTATGAAAACGGGTTTTCAGATGGTTCATGGGGGCCGAGTTCTATTTCTACAACAGTGTTTAAATCAGGCACGGCTTCTACAGCGAAAACATTACCAAAAGGCAACTGGTGGGTAGCGGGGTTCGCCAGTTGGAATGCACCTTATATCGTTAACAATCCTGCTTACAAGTTTCTTACATTCTGGATCAAGGGTGGTATAGGTAACCAAACTTTGTATTTTACCGGCGACCAGCGTACCGGCGGCTTTGGCAACGGCGATCAAACAACACCGTTGACAATTCCGGCAAATGTGTGGACTTATTTCAAAATACCAATTGGTTCGTTGAACCTTTGGGCAAAAGGCGGCGATTTCAAGCAATTTGGACTTTGGGTGAAAGGACCGGATAACGCCGATGAGACATTCTATTTTGACGATGTAATGTTTGTAAAATAATTTTCTCATACCCCGGATGTATAAAATAAATAAGAAAAGCCTGGTTCATTTCAAATTAAATTTTGCAGGTGAACCAGGTTTCTGTTTAAGATAAATAAAGTAGATTCATTGAAATAAATTGATGTTGTTAAGAAATAATATATGGCTTTTTACACTGTTGCTTTCCTTTACAGCGCAGGCGCAACCTGACTTACCGGCTGACAAACAAGCGACAACAGAAACAGTCAATCTTTACCGTAACCTGAAAAAACTCGCAGGTAAAGGTTTTATGTTCGGTCACCAGGATGATTTGGCTTACGGTGTTGGATGGAAGTATGAAGAAGGCAGGAGCGATATAAAAGATGTGACAGGTGATTATCCTGCGGTGTACGGATGGGAATTAGGTCATCTTGAAATTGACAGCCCGGTCAATCTTGATAGTGTTCCATTTGCTAAGATGCAGCAACTGATCAGGCAGGGATATGAAAGAGGTGGAGTGATTACGATTAGCTGGCATTTAGATAACCCACTCACCGGTAAATCAGCGTGGAATCCTGCAGAAGGAACAGTGGCGGCCGTTTTACCGGGTGGGAGCAAATATGATCTTTATAAAAGCTGGTTGGATAAGTTAGCTGTATTCATGAACGGGTTAAAAGGTAACAAAGGAGAATACATTCCAGTTATATTCAGACCATTTCATGAATTAAATGGCAATTGGTTTTGGTGGGGCGGTAAAAACTGCACGCCGGATGAATTTAAAAAATTATGGACAACTACGGTAGCATATTTAAGAGATGAAAAAAAATTGCACCATCTTTTGAATGCCTATAATACAGACAGGTATTCTTCCAGGGAGGAATATCTTTTAAAATACCCGGGTGATGAATGGGTGGATGTAATTGGTTTTGATATTTATCAGCAACGGAGCCCCAATGATAAATTTATTGCTGATACACATAAAATGCTTTCAACACTGGAAGAAATCGCAAAAGAAAAAAATAAGATACCTGCATTGACGGAATTCGGTGGTAATCTTTTGGATAATAAATGGTGGACAGGTACATTTCTGAAAGTGATCGGTGAACATAAGATATCGTATGTACTGGGTTGGAGGAATGCGGGGCTAAGACCGAATGGCGGATCTGAATATTATGTACCGTATAAAGGACATATTACCAGTGAGGATTTTGTAGAATTTTATAATGATGATAAAACGCTGTTTCAAAAAGATGTCGGCAAAGAAAAATTATATCAATAAGAATTTCATATAGCAGATAGCAGCAATGTTGAACAGGGTTGCGGGTTGATTCATCATCCTGCAACCTCTTTTAAAAAGCCAAATGAAATTAACGATACTTGACATAAGCATAGTGATCCTGTACCTGGCGACAATGGTCGTGATCGGATGGATGCTGCGAAAAAAGGCGAGGCAGAACAAAGAGAGCTACCTGATGGGAGGTAAAAAACTTCCGTGGTATATGCTCGGTATGAGTGATGCCTCTGATATGTTTGATATCAGCGGTACGATGTGGATGGTCGCTTTATGTTTTGTATACGGAATGAAAAGCATTTGGATACCCTGGCTATGGCCGGTCTTTAACCAGGTGTTCTTAATGATGTTTTTATCAAAGTGGTTGCGGCGTTCCAATGCCACCACGGGAGCTGAATGGCTGATATCGAGGTTTGGAAAAATAGGTAAAGGAATAAATGGTTCGCATGGTATCGTTGTTGTTTTCGCATTGCTCAGTTGCCTGGGATTTTTAGCGTATGGATTTGTAGGTCTCGGAAAGTTCATTGAAATATTTGTTCCATGGGAAGTAGTAAAAGGATATGTTCCCTTTCACGTGTCACCGTCATTTGTACCGCATTTCTATGGGATCACCTTTACGTTATTCGCCATGTTCTATTCCATTTTGGGCGGTATGCATAGTATCGTGCTGGGTGATTTCATTAAGTACATCATCATGACCGCGGCGTGCATCAGCGTAGCTGTTATCGCAGTGGTCCATTTAGATGGCAAGTCCCTGAATGTACCAAAAGGATGGGCAGATCCGTTTTTTGGATGGAAGCTTGATCTGAACTGGGGTAACATCATCCCGGATGCGGATAAAAAAATCGCGGGTGATGGCTTTGGTTTATTCGGTATATTTTTTATGATGATGTTGTTTAAAGGAATTTTTGCAAGTCTTGCCGGCCCCGCGCCTAATTATGATATGCAAAAGATCTTATCGACTCGTTCCCCAAAGGATGCATCTAAGATGAGTGGTTTTGTTTCCATCATTTTATTACCGGTACGTTATTCCCTTATTATTGGTCTGACGGTTCTTGCTTTGCTTTACTATAAACAAATGAACCTGCAAGCCGGTGGTGGAACTGATTTCGAAAAAATACTTCCCGCGGCTATGAATAATTTTTTACCGGCAGGTATTCTTGGTTTGGTGCTGACTGGGTTACTGGGGGCTTTTATGGGAACTTTTTCAGGTACCCTTAATGCTGCGCAGGCCTATATCGTTAATGATATTTACCTGAAATATGTTAACCCTGGTGCATCTACTAAGAAAATTATTTCGTTGAATTACCTCGCAGGTGTTGCCGTAGTTACAGCCGGAATATTAATAGGGCTTTCTATCGAAGATGTTAACACAGTGCTGCAATGGATAGTGTCAGGATTATATGGCGGGTATATAGCGGCTAATGTATTCAAGTGGTATTGGTGGCGGTTTAATGCCAATGGTTTTTTTTGGGGAATGATGTGCGGAATTCTTCCGGCCATTGCATTAGCTGCATTAAAAGCTAATAACATATTGCATGGGTTGGACCTTTATTGGTGGCCTGTTCTGTTTGTGTTATCACTTGCCGGGTGTTTTATCGGTACTTATACAGCTCCGCCGGCGGATAGAGAAGTATTGAAGAGTTTTTATAAAACAATTAAACCCTGGGGCTTTTGGAAGCCGGTGCATGATGATGTGATGAATGAAGATCCGGCTTTCAAACCCAACACGCGGTTTAAATTGGATATGTTCAATGTTGTGCTGGGCATCATAGGCCAGAGCTGTTTAACTATCCTTCCGATGTATGCAGTCCTATGGCTGAAATTGCCATTACTGGTTACTGTAATCATTTTGATCATTGTCATTTTAATATTGAAAAGAACCTGGTGGAACAAACTGGAAAATTAGAAAGTAAAAATGTTGGTATGAAAAGAAGTGAGTTTTTTAGTCGGTTAGCGGAATTGGAAAAAAGTCATGAGTTACTATTACAGCGGCCCAATGAACGGGTTGGCGCTGGAAATGGAATAATTGACCGGTATAAAAACCCGGTATTAACGGCAATGCATACACCGCTTTTCTGGAGATACGACCTGAACCCAGACCGCAATACATATTTGTTGGAACGATTTGGTATTAATGCTGTTTTTAATGCAGGCGCTATTAAGTGGAATAATAAATATTTGGTCATAGCCCGTGTGGAAGCAGCCGATCGCAAATCTTTTTTTGCCATTGCGGAAAGCCCCAGCGGCATTGATAATTTCAAATTCTGGGATTACCCGTTGATGATGCCGGAAACAAAAATACCTGATACCAATATTTATGACATGAGACTTGTACAGCATGAGGATGGATGGATATATGGATTGTTTTGCACGGAAAGACGGGACCCTGCCCTTCCGCATGCAGACCAATCTTCGGCAATTGCGCAATGCGGTATTGCACGTACAAAAGATATGATCAATTGGGAAAGATTGAATGATCTGGTTACATCATCACCCCAGCAACGTAACGTTGTATTGCATCCGGAATTTGTTAATGGACGGTATGCCTTTTATACAAGGCCGCAGGATGGTTTTATCGACGCCGGGAAGGGCGGTGGCATTGGTTTTGGTTTGAGTGATTGTATCGAAGATGCACGAATAGAAAGTGAAACAGTAATTGATGACCGGGTTTATCACACGGTGTATGAATCCAAAAATGGACTTGGTCCCGCACCGATAAAAACCAAACATGGGTGGCTTCATTTGGCGCATGGTGTAAGAAATACTGCAGCGGGGCTGAGATATGTGCTCTATATGTTTTTGACCGATCTGAACGACTTAACAAAAGTGATTTGCAAACCTGCCGGGTATTTTATGGCTCCTGCGGGTGATGAAAGGACCGGGGATGTATCTAATGTATTATTCAGCAACGGCTGGATCGCTGATGAGGATGGAACGGTTTTTATTTACTATGGTTCTTCCGATACAAGGCTGCATGTAGCTACTTCTACTGTTGATAAACTATTGGACTATGTGATGCATACCGCTTCCGATGGGTATAGTTCTGCGGACACCTCCAGGAGGTTGACGGAATTGATTGATAAAAATCTTACTGATCTGTTCATAAATGTAGAAAAACCCGTTGGTAATAAGAAGCAGTGATATGAATATGTCAGCCTCCCTCACCGGAGAGAACAAACAAATGCCTGCACTGGCGCAGGCATACAGGAAAGAACTCAATGAAGAGTTGCAATCTATTTTAAGCTATTGGATAAATAATACCATTGATGAGCAAAATGGCGGCTTCTATGGAAGTGTCAATAATGATAATATTCCTGACCGCTCCGCACGGAAAGGTATTGTACTGAACAGCCGTATTCTCTGGACTTTTTCCGCTGCTTATCATTTTACAGGAAAGCAATCGCATCTTAAAATAGCCGAAAGGGCATTTGAATATATTATCGATCACTTCTTTGATCATGAATATGGTGGCGTGGTTTGGTCTGTCGATGCGGGTGGAAAAATACTTGAAGGCAAAAAGCAAATCTATGGGTTGGCATTTTGCATATACGGACTGTCGGAATTTTACACAGTAACTAATAACGGGCTTGCATTGCATTTTGCCAAAGAGCTTTTTTATTCCATAGAAAATAACAGTTTCGATAAACAGAAGAATGGGTACCTCGAAGCACTCACAAGAGAGTGGCAAGCCATTGATGACCTCCGGTTGAGCCAGAAAGACGATAATGAAAGAAAAACCATGAATACGCATCTTCATATTATTGAAGCGTATTCAAACTTATATAAGGTGTGGCCGGAAGAACTATTGCGTGAAAGGATTATTAACCTTCTTGGGTTGTTTGATAAATATTTTATCAATAAAAATAATTATCATCTCAATTTATTCATGGATGATGATTGGAAAATGAAATCTTCACTGGAATCTTTCGGTCATGATATAGAAGCGGCGTGGCTGTTATTGGAATGTGCGGTTATAATTAACGACAAACAATACATAGAAGTATATAAAAAGCTGGCGGTTAAAATAACCGATGCTACTGTAGAAGGATTAGACCAGGATGGTGGGTTGTGGTATGAGTATGATCCTGCCGCGGATCGTTTAATCCAGGAAAAACATTCCTGGCCGCAGGCCGAAGCGATGATAGGTTTTTTCAACGCATGGCAGTTGACAGGGGATCAAAAATATTTTCGTCATTCCGTGGAAAGCTGGGAGTTTATAAAAAAATATATAAGGGATGATAAAAATGGTGAATGGTTATGGGGTGTGAAAGAAGATTATACTGCTATGGAAAAAGAAAAAGCGGGGTTTTGGAAATGTCCTTATCATAACAGCAGGGCATGTATGGAGATAATACGCCGCATCAATTAACAAGGTTTAAATAACTGTTTTTTGAAAAATTTTACAATACGCATAATAGTAATGGCAATTTTATCTTGCCCGGTAAAATTACTGGCGCAGGCGCCTTCCAACATTGTTGCTACACCTGTATCCGCTTCCGTTGCGAAGCTGGATAAGTTTGAAATAAATGTTACGCTGACAGCGGGATATGTCAATCCTTATGATTATGATGATATTTTAATATGCGGCGCTTTCATCTCACCCGGTGGCCGGAAAGATACTGTTGACGCTTTTTTTATACAGGATTATAGTTTAAATACTACAAATGGTTCGTTAACTGCAACTGGTTCCGGAAGTTTTAAAATAAGATATTCTCCTAATGAAACCGGTAACTGGCAATTCAATGTCATAGCCACTAACTCATTGGGGTCAGCTACATCCGCTGCGCAAAACTTTCAATGTACTTCTTCATCAGCGAAAGGATTTATCCGTAAAAATTCTACCAACTATCTCGGCTTTGATAACAATGAGCAATACATACCTGTCGGGCAAAACCAGGCCTGGCACCAGACGAATGCTTATTTGAATTATAAATCATGGCTGCAAAAGTTAAGTGATAATAAGGCCAATACGATCCGCATCTGGCAAGCCGTATGGGGTTTTGGTATTGAATGGAAAAACGGTGTAGATGGCTACACCGGGTTAAAAAAATACAGGCAAACAAGCGCTTATTATACGGATTGGCTATTGGAAGAAAGCAAAGCCAAAGGCATCTACATTATGTTTTGCATCAACCATCATGGCATGGTTTCTTCCGGCGTTAATCCTAACTGGCCGGAAAGTCCTTATAATGCTGTGAATGGTGGACCGTGTGCCAACACGTGGGATTTTTTTACAAACGCCACTGCGAAAAGCCTTCATAAAAACAGGCTGCGTTATATTGTCGCCCGGTGGGGATATTCGCAAAACATCATGAGTTGGGAACTATTTAATGAAGTTGATTGGACGGATAATTTCACAACGCATAAAGATGAAGTGAAAGACTGGCATATTGAAATGGCCAATTACCTCAAGTCAGTAGATGTATATAAACATCTCGTCACTACAAGTTATGCTAACAATGCGTATGATCCTGCTATGTGGAACAGCGCTGCAATTGATTTTACACAAGTACATAATTATATAAATTCACCTAACGTGGAAAATGCATTGGCTGGTGCGGTCTCTGATTATGTGAGCCAGTATAACAAGCCAGCAATTAACGGGGAGTTTGGGATTGATCCGGCATCTTCTTCCTTATCTACGATTGATCCCAACGGCATTCATCTTCATAACAGCATTTGGGCTACGGCATTCAGCGGGGCGATGGGTGCAGGCATGAGTTGGTGGTGGGATACTTATATTGACCCGCAAAATCTTTATCGTCATTATAAGCCATTGAGTGAATTGCTGGCAACAGTCGCATTTAAAAATGAGAATTATAAAAAGACGGCATCGGCTACGACAGGAGGAGGGACATCAGATATTGTTCTTACACCAGGCGTAGGGTTTGCAACAGCCGGCGCTTCATCATTTGCCATTGATGCCAGTGGTGCTGTAACGCCTTCGGCTGCGCAATTATCAAACTACTTATTTGGAAGCAGTTTCAATACACAGCTTCGCAGTCCGCCAACTTTTACCGTTACTTATTCGGTGGCTGGTGAATTTAAAGTGATAACAGGCAGTGGTACGGGCACATCGCCACGGGTTAATATTTACCTTGATGGGACGCAAGTATTGAATCAGAATGCCGCTATTAATACTAGTTATTCTATCAATGTTCCGGCCGGTGCGCATACGGTGAAAGTAGATAACCTGGGCACGGACTGGATCAGTATTTCCAATTATACATTTACGAATATTGGCTCAGCGCTGAACACTTACATGTTGAAAAGCGCTGATTCTAAAAAAATAGCCGGCTGGGTACATAATAAAAAATATAACTGGCAATATGTAAAAGATAACGGGGTGCCTGCTGCCATCACCGGCGCTACACTTACTGTTCCTTCTATGGAAAACGGAACTTACATGATACAATTCACCGATTGTACGACGGGAGCTGTCCTCGGCAGCGCCAATGCTTCAGCGACAGGGAATAATCTTATTGTATCATTACCATCAGTAGCATGGGATGTAGCAGTAACTGCGACATGGGCAAGCGTCACTCCGGTTATTGATCTTCCGGCTGCGAAAGAATTGAAAATTTATCCTAATCCTTTAACCGGCGATAAATTATTTATCTCCTATGATCTTGAAAGGGCTTCGGCCGTAACGATTGATCTTTTAGATATTAATGGAAATAAAATAGCCGCTATTTTCAATGGCATGCAAACAACAGGAAACAAATTAATAGAATGGAAAATGCTGCCCTCTGGTATTGCATCCGGAACTTACCTGCTGAAATTTGTATTAGACAAACAATCGGGCACGCAGAAAATAGTTGTCAGGAGATAAATGGAAGTACATCCCTGCTCCTTGTCAGTGAACTGCGATTGTTAACAGCTACTTTATTATAATAACAAAAACGAATCTCTCCAATAATGAATAAGAATTTTTTAATAATAGCATTGATATTGACTTTTGCGGGCAATGCTCAAAAATGGGATGGCCTTGCACTGACGCCACCAATGGGCTGGAATAGCTGGAATACTTTCCAGGGGAATATCAATGAAAAACTGGTAATTGAAACGGCGGATGCGATGGTTAGTTCAGGTATGAAAGACGCCGGCTATGTTTACCTGGTGCTGGACGATGCCTGGATGGCAAAGGAAAGAGATTCCAAAACCGGCGACCTTGTTGCGGACCCTGTCAAGTTTCCGGGAGGCATGAAGTCGGTTGCAGATTATGTACACTCCAAAGGATTAAAATTTGGTTTATACAATTGTGCGGGCACGCTTACCTGCGCCGGTTACCCGGGCACCCGCGGTTATGAATACCAGGATGCACGGTTCTATGCATCCGTTGGTATTGACTATTTGAAGTTTGACTGGTGCAGCAGTGATGGCATCAATGCCCGGGAGGCATATACAACTATGAGTAAGGCCCTGAAGCTAGCGGGTCGCCCCATACTTTTCAGTTTGTGCGAATGGGGGCAAAACAAACCCTGGACATGGGCAGCACCGGTAGGACATATCTGGAGAACGACCGGCGACATAACAGCGCAGTTTGAAGGCGTCAGATCTCACGGTACATGGTCATCATCCGGTGTTATGCGCATATTAGAATCGCAGGATACCTTACGAGAATATGCAGGTCCAGGTCATTGGAATGATCCTGATATGCTCGAAGTAGGCAATGGACTTTCGCAAAGTGAGGACCGGGCGCATTTTTCCATGTGGAGTATGATTGCGGCGCCACTGATTGCCGGTAATGATATCCGTAAAATGTCTTCCGTAACAAACGCTATTTTAATCAATAAAGAAGTGATCGCCATCAACCAGGATTCATTGGGCATCCAGGCGATGAAATATGCCGCCTTCGATAGCGTTGAAACATGGATAAAGCCCCTAAAGAACGGTGATTGGGCAATTTGTTTTTTGAACAGGAAAAATACCCCACAACCTTTACCCGTTGACTGGATGTTCGGACCGATAGATGATCCTGTAGCCAAAAGAACCCTTGACATAAAAACAACGGGTTATAAAATTCACGATATATGGGAAAAAAAGGATGTAGGTACTACCAAAAAACTTTCGTCGCTTATCATTGCTCCGCACGATGTGGTACTGCTGCGTCTCATTAAATAATAGCGGGTATTTTGTTGTGCTAAAAGATGCGGCAGCTAATCAAATGACAGAAAAATTGTTAGTGCGGTAACATTATTTGTATGACGCAGCTTTTCAAAGAGCAGCGAAAGCAATAAGATGACCATAAGTGTAAGCATTTGTACTTACCGGCTCAAAATTGTGGACAATTTTAAGAGTTTACACTTCATTGCTATCTCACGGCTGTTCTATCTTTAGCTGAATTTTTAATTGATTGATCAGGATTTTTGTCATATTCAAAAGCAGGATCTTTATTGAGGCGATAACGCCCTTTTTAAAAGAATGCAATATAGAAATAGCAGGGCTGTGTCTTGACAGCTTCCGGGCTGTAAGCCAGTATAAAGAAATAAATGCTGACCTGGTGATCATGGATCTCAACTGGACACATCAATCCTATACTGTTACCGGGCCGGAATTGATCAGGAATCTAAGACAGTATAATCCGGATGTAAAAATTATTGGTGTCACTAACTTTCACGAGTCGCGTGTTTTGGATAAACTTTCGCAACTATGCGTTCAGGCACATTTTTCCAGGGATATGCCGCTTGCCGGGATTATACAATGCATACGTGAAGTCTGTCAACCGGGAAGGATTATCCCGGACTTACAAAATAATCGTCTTGACCGGAACCTAATAAACGCATAGGACTATTGCCTTTACTGAATCAAAGCAAATAAAGTATAGCGCTGGCATCAACCGCAAAGTTTCTCTTTCAGGTCAACAAGTCTGTCAAAGAATGCACTAAAAGTCCCGTTACCGCCATTCTTCCATCCGCCAACTGCTGTTATGGGGATTTGAAAGAAAAGAATCACCGGGCGGTAAAGGGCCGTATGAAAAATGCTGGCTGATAGATGTGGATCAAAAAGGTTTTATCGGGGAGCAGTTTAATAAATGAAATCCCGGTTCGACCACGGGAAAAAAAATTGCCATATACGGGAATTTAATTCACAGACGTAAGATGTGGTACTGGAATCATAGCGATATAGGTTGAAAATAAATTGGCTGATTTCTTGGTACTGAACTAACGTAAAAAATATTCCTATATATTCCTTTTAGCAACTATGGATACAGCCGGCGTATCTCAAAAGTATCGTGTACTCGCAGCAGATGATGACCCTGATATTTTGAAAATGATTTCCTTAATGCTTGAACGCGAAGGCTTCGTAGTGGAAACTCTTCTCAATGCGGTAAGCCTGGATGACAAAATTCTCCAAGAAAGGCCTCACATCATTTTACTGGACATTCATATGCACGATATTAATGGAAGTGATCTCTGCAGGGAGTTGAAAAAAAGCATTCTTACCCGTGGTATTCCTGTATTAATTATATCAGCAGATGATAACGTTAAAAGTATTGCCCAGTTGTGCGGCGCCGATGGACATGTGTCTAAACCATTTGGTCCAAAAGAGTTAATCGAAAAAATATCGGGGTTAGTTAAGAAAGGAAATTGATTTTTTTGTTTTTCGTACAATCGTCGCTGGTCAAATACTCAATCATACAAGTAAAATTCTTTCCGCCCATTTCATCTTGCCATCTTCGTTTTAGAAATGCGATTTAGTATCTCAAATTTTAATGAATATTACAACCCTCGAACTGCCTGGTAAAACCCAGAGGGCTGATCTTCCATCCGTCCCCGGATAACCAGGGTGCTTCTGACATTTATCTTCGTGATGATATCTCGCTTAAATTCGTGTACCAGGCAATTTCTTTTGCTCTATTTTTTTTAACTTTAAGAGATGCTGGAAGTTAGTTCAGCGTGCTTTATTTCAGCTTATGGGATTATTTAATTGTGTAATTGTTGAGGATAACCCAATCGACAGGGCCTTACTGGAAGATTATATTTCTTCCAGTAATTTATTCAGGATCGCAGGAAGTTTCTCTCATCCACTGGAGAGCCTGGAACTTCTGCAGGGAGGAGACATAGCAGTATTATTCAGCGATATCGATATGCCCGGTATAAATGGTATTGACTTTTTCAAGTCCCTGCAAAACCCGCCCCTGTGTATTTTTGTAACTGTTCACCCGGAATTTGCTATTGATGCTTTTGATGTGCATGCGGTTGATTATGTATTAAAGCCATTAAGACCCGGCCGGCTTGATAAAGCTATACAGCGTACCATGGAACTTATGGAAATACGGTCCAAAGCTTTACAATATGATCTCAGGGTTGAAAAAGATTACCTGATGATCAAGGAAGGTACCCTTTCAAGCAAGGTTAATATTTCAGATATTATTTACCTGGAAGCGCTTACTAATTATACCAAGATTATCACCCGGGAAAAAAAGTACATCACACTCCAGAACCTGAAAAATTTCATGGAATACCTGCCCCCGAAATTTTTTTTACGCATTCATAGAAGTTATGCAGTTGCAGTAAACAGGATCAGCGGTATTGATACCAATGAGTTAATAGTGGAGGAACAAAGATTACCTTTAGGAAAGACATACAGAAATGAGGTCAGGAAATTTGTCAGGACAAGTTAATATGTTATCCCGGAATCCTTTCCCTTTAAGACGGAAGTGAATTACTTAAACCATTATTGCCGGATGAAAATTCATTGTCTTCCTGTAATTATTCTTATTACCTCATGTATAAGCGGCCGGGTCGCTGCGCAGTCCCCTTACCTGGATTCCCTCTTCAATAAAGGCAAGTTATATATTACCCGGGGTCACTTTGATTCAGCCATATCGATTTTTGAAAATTGTTTTATACTGGCGGAAAAGCAAAACGATTCATTGAAAGCGGGTAATGCGCTGATAGGCATTGGTATTTCCTATGACGAGGGTGGTAAATTCGAAATTGCATTGCAATATTATTTTAAAGCGCTTTCAATTTATGAAAAGATAAATAATCAAATAAAGATAGGAGGGACTTTAAAAAATATTGGTAATATATACCGGGTATTAAAAAATTATCCCAGCGCAAGACTTTTTTTAGAGCGGGCCCTTGCGGTCCAAATAGTCCAAAAAGATTCAGCCAGTATCGCCAGGGTATTGAACGATATGGGCCTGATGTATATGGATCAGCATGATTACGTAAAGGCATCCTATTATTTCAACAGTATAATCCATCATTACAAAAACAACATCAGCGAGGAAAGCGAGGCCTATGTTTTTAATAACGTTGGTATTATTCACGCCGAGTCCGGAAACTTTGCATCATCGTTTTCGAGCTATTTAAAAAGTGGAGAATTGATGAAAAAAATGGGTGACAAATATGGCCAGGCCCTTGTTTTTAGTAACACCGGCGACGCTTTTTACAAGCTGGGAGATTTTCGCAAAGCGTTGGACTTTCATCTTAAAAACCTTTCGATTGCCAGGGAAATTAAATCAGGTGAATTACTGTTAGGTTCTTATAATAATCTTTCTAAAACTTATGTCGCACTGGCAGATTTTAAAAGTGCTTACTGGTATTCAGAACAAAGACAATCCCTGAAAGATTCTGTTTTCGAAGGGCAACGTATGAAAAATTATGCCGAGATGGAAACCAAATACCTGAATGAAAAAAAACAAATTGAAATTCTTTTGCTCAGGCAACAAAATAAGATTGCATCGATTGAAATTGTCAGCCAGCACCGGCTCAAATACTTGCTGATAGCTATAGCAGCTTTAGTATTTATTATTGCAGCAGTTTTATTCAAAAACTATAAAGCAGGAAGAAAAACGAACCGGTTATTAAGTTCTTTCAATGACAAACTTTCCCAGGCCAATCAAACGAAGGTAAAATTGATAAGCATCCTGACGCATGATCTCCGAAGCCCGGTAAGTAGTCTTTTTCATTTTCTTCAACTGGAAAAAAAGAAATCAACTTTTTTGTCCCCGGACGAAAAAGAGCAGTTGAGTGACAAAATCGCCCAGGCGAGTGATCATCTTTTAGAAACGATGGAAGATTTGTTATTCTGGTCTAAAAGTCAAATGGAACATTTCCTTCCTGTACAGGAAGAAATGAAGACAGCTGACCTGGTTGACGATATCATTCATTTATATGAACCATTCGCCTCGAACAAAGGTGTTTGCATAACAAAAAAGGTCCACGGGGAACTGAAGTTGTTCACAGATCCCAATTTCATCAGGATTGTTTTGCGCAACCTGCTGGGTAACGCCATTAAGTTTACACCGTCGGGGGGCGAGATTACGGTTTCTGTAAAAAAGGAAGTATCCGCAATAACTTTTTCGGTCAGGGACAATGGTCCCGGCATTACATCAGCAGACCTTCACCAGATTTTTGATTGGAATAGTATACGCAGTGACTCTTCAGGCCTGGGTTTAAAACTCGCCCGGGAATTCACAGAGAAACTGGGAGGCAGACTTGAAGTATTTTCTGAAGTCGGACAGGGAACGGAATTTATGATAGTGTTGCCTCAGCCTGCATACTGATATATGTTTAGGCATTTGCATTTCGTTGGTGTATTATTTAAACGTATTACCGTATTTAATAATTTTTTTAAAATAGATGATAATAAATTTCGGGCACTATTCTTCACCTTTAAAGTTTTTACTAATGAAATTAAAAATTAAAAGAAAAACAACGCATTTGCTGTTGGTTTTTGTTAGTCTTTCAGTTACGCTTTTATCATGTGGTCCCGGCGGAGCACCAAAGGATAAGCCCTCTGTCACAACCGACAGTACAGGTGGGAGCACAAGGGACACTTTACGCGGACCGGGGGATGAGCCTGATCCTGCCGACAGTGGCGGGTCGGTGAGGGATACGCTTCATTGACCGGGTTCAAACAAAAAAAAGCTGCAGATATCCTGCAGCTTTTTTTATTAAGTCGTTCGTGTATTATTCCCAATCATTGGTACACTATTTTTTTTTTCTGATATGCAATACGATAGGTTCATTTAATAATTCATCAAGCTGTAAAATTATTCACAGCGAAGTGGATTTACTTTTTAAATAACAGGAATTATTTTTTAACTGCAACAAATTTTTATCAAGTAAAATCTATTAAATGGCAACAACAGCACTTGGCCCTACTTTGGCCGGCGGTCTCCAACCTATTGTGGAGAATGGTTACGAATTAATTTATTACCCGGATATAAACAATGATGCCTTGCAACGGGAAGGCAAACCCCCGGTGTATTACTACCTGCCAAACTATGTACACCTTGCCCGCAAAGATGGTAAAGAAGATGGTCCGCTGATGTTTAACCTCATACGGTTTGCCGGGGTTACATCCGGTGAAACAACAGTAGGTGTAACAGGGGATGAAACACGGGAAGTTGCTGGCGGCGTCCTGTCTTTTACTGTATCTTCCGCACCCCCTGATGATGTATTAAAACAATCACAAAAAAAGATCATTGATCTGTTCCAGGGAAAAAATGATTTCTTCTGGGGCATTCGTCAAAACGTACAACCCATTTTTCGCCCTGTGATCATTACGTCAAACATCACAAATGTTTCCAACGTGTCACCCAATGCGCAGGGTGAAGTGGTGTTACCAGAAACACCCGCCGCTGGTAATGTCGCGGTTCCTGCCAACAATGGTAACGGCGCATTGCCGGCAAATGACGCGGCCCCTCCCGGCAGAACACGTAATATACCGGCCCCGCCTGTAAAGTACAGGACGTATGTTGTTCCTCCTTATGCTACGCAACGGGATTTTAACAGTAATAAATTCTATGGGAAAAAAAGAGATACCTCTACAGGCAATATTGATCCATGGTATTGGAACATGCAGGGCCAGGGTAATGGATCCATTGATCCTATGGGGCAAAATGCTTACGCCGCATTAATCGGCTCTTATCCTACTTCCATATTGTGGTCTTCCTTCCACGGTAATTATACGCCCATTTTTGTGCAGCAAAATCTGAAAGTAAAGTTCTGGGTGCCTATTATTGAAATTACCATCAAAGGTCATTGGGACCGTGTGTTTCAACATTTTTCCGCTGCATTAAACGCACATTATCTATGGTTTTCCGCCGATATCAAAGCCGAGTTTAATAATATGCGAATCAATGGCACACTTGAAATAGATGTAAAGATAGATACCACTATCCCCGGGGCAGCGCAAATAGAAAAATATGTCAATGACCGCACTACGCTTGTTTTTGACAAATTCATGGAGCAGGCAAAGCAACGAATTTTCGATCCGCCCCAGCCTACCGTAGAAGCTGCAAGTGCTTCGTCGGGTAGCGGGCCATTCGGTATTGGCCTGGCATTAAAGTACAGAAGGGACGAGACCAATCTTGATCTTTATTATCATGAAAAAAGACAAATGTCGTACCTGCAGGACCACACTATCAGCAGTTCCATGGAAGGAATGGCAGACGAACTGAAAGAAGATCCCAATCGTGAAAAATTATATTTCCAGACAGTATATATGGATGATTGGCCAAGAAAGCTCGGGCGCATCATAAAGCCAATTGTGAACTGGCCCAAACCAGAGCAAAATTGGGTGGGCGAACCGGTAGCATTCTTATCGGCGCAAATAGGCTATCCCAATACTGCCGGTGAAAAAATGTGGGTGGGCCGTACATTTCAAAAAACAGATCCCGTTGATATTAGTTGGCATTTAACCATGACCCAAAAACTTTTGGCGGACATGACCTCAGTGCCGCAAGGATGGTCGCCTGATAAAACCTATATCAAAAGAAGTGTTCATTTCATGGAACCACCCGATCCATTGGAGAATCCTTTTATACGGGTACAGATAGACGATAACCAGATAGATATAGATCCCGATGAAGGCGTTTTAATGGATGATGTAGCCGTTGAAGTAAGGGCTGATGATGTGAGCCGGATAAAAGCGGGCCCGCTCTCCTTGAATGTAGAACTGGAAGATTCTAAACAGGTGGTAGAAGTTTTCATGAGAGCCATTGACGTAAATGAACAACCGCTTCCTGCTGTTCAGCCCGTAAAATTCAGTTATAATAATATAGATCAAGCACAGCCAAGATTCTGGAGCGTCTATTCTTCCAATAAAAACATTGAAGCAAGATTTCAATACCAGGTAAGGGTGATTGTGAAAGGAAGCCTTTTCACCAAAGGACAGGAATGGATCAGCAAATGGATAACCTCAGTTGGTAACGGACCATTAATGATCAGTGTTCCCACTCCGGAAGATGAAGGCGTAACAGTAGTAAGATCGTATAAGGGAAAGGCAGCGCAATTAAGAACGCTCAATTTCAGCGCAAGCACAGACGAAGCCGTTGCCGCAGGCGTAAGTGAGCCGAGGATAATATCCGCTACAACAATTCCCGCGGAACCTTATTTCCTGGCAACACCTTCAGAACCGCTAGTGGAAAACAGGACCATGAATGAGATAAAATAAATACAAGGACAACCATTTATGAGACTGTTCAACAAAAAATTCATTACACACAGCAGCGGGAAACAACTCCCGCTGCTGTGCATTGATAATGATATGGGGGAAATCGAATACGCCATACAGGCAATGCCCCTGCTTCGGTCTGACGGTGAGTCAATGTCAATAAAAGTTTGTTTGAAAAACGAAGTAACCAGCGTCATCGAAGAAGTAGAAAAATATTTTTTCGATCTTCCGTTGTCTTTCGGCAGAGCTATTGAAGGCAAAGGTTCCAAACCTGTTTTCATCACCAAAGGGCTTGTGAAACTGGCAAACCTCGAAAAAAATGAAACCTATGGAGCTGTATCTTATTCTGGTATTCGTTCCCGTCCGTACATGCATGCTACGCTGCACGAGCGTAGCAACATGCACGAATTCCTGGTCAATGAATGTTCTGCCCTTCACCTCATTAATCGTTTTTCGTTTACCCATCCCGATGACCAGAAGGTGGAAAAGGAATTTGAATGTAAAATGCCACTCAGGGACCTGTTCATTTTATCAGATATAAATCCCCAAAACGTATTGAGGTATTATTGTTACGTGCCGGAAGAAATGAGATATCGGCCTTACCAAATTTTTCAGAAGACCAGGGATAAGGGAAAGATAAATGAAGATCCCGCCTTTGTGGAACAAAATGGGGAATTAAAAAATTTCAACAATGCATTATTTTTTAATAAAGCAACTCCTGCCCATACACTTATTAACAGTGATATCCTTTCACACAATCTTGCTACCGGCAACCGTATTCAAAATGGTTTGTTGTTACCGCAACTTGCCGTCATCAAACTCAATGATAATCCCGACTTACCACTGAACGAAGAAATAAAGCAGGGGTTGTACAAAGACAGGCAAAAGCCCGCCATAGCATGGTACCAGGATTTTATAACATTGGTAAGACCGGCTGCAGGTACTGCTTTTGCCGCTTCGCCATTCCGGTTCCTATTTCGTGTAAAGGGTATGGATGTCCAGGGTAAACCCGTGCTTGAAAGTGAAATAACGGTAACGCTTGCCTGCAATTTACCGGCAGGCACATCTGATTTTACTCCAGACAAACTGAAACGCATCCCAAAACAAAATTTATCGGTCACGATGTCTATTCCCTTTATGGATCAGAACGGGAATAACAAGATATCCGACATTACCAGCTCCGCTATTACACAACAGGCCGATGTTATTACCGCCCGGTTTATACTTAATAATGAATGGACAAGGGTCGCTTATGCAGCCATGTCTTCACGCGACGTGATTAGTAACCCGGTAAAATTAAAAGTGGCTTACACATTTAATGTATACACTAAAGTCACGCCTGATAAGATCAATTTTGTATCGCTGCACAAATTGGACAGGTTACCGATCGTAAAAACATTACCAAGAGGGTTAAAGCTTTCCTCCAGTGTCTTTGTTGCTTCGCAAAACATGTTAATGACACCTGCCGGACTTTCTATTAAATATGAAACTGCGGCCGTACCGAACAAAATTAATAACGCGGTTTTATCTCATGCAAATGTCGCAGCGTTTGTCAATACAGTCCCGCAAAATCCAAATAACACATTGGCAAATGTGAAGTTTAGGATCGATTCGTTACTTTACAATAATGAGTTAGAACTGTTTTTGGCCTGCAATGAGTATGGTGAATATTACCAGGAAGAAAAGAATGGAGAGCTAACGCCGGTAGGATGCAGAGAGCCTTATAAATTAGGCGAAGTCTCAATACGGCTATACACCGAGATAAGTGAATTGCGTACTGCGAAGTACCGGGTATTACGGTCCAACCAGGTGCCGAACCGTTTTGTCATTGTTCCCTTCCGTTATATTATAAGCCGTAAAGACAGAGATGCCGATACACCATTTACTCCTGATCTTATATTGTATTCTACATTCGACGTAAATAATCCGGCCGAAAGTCATTCGATGTTGAACGCGGTATTGCAGCCCGATATTGAACACTATACTATTGTTAAACTGACAAAAACGCTCGGACGGCTTACTTCTTATGAGCCCGATATATTGTTTATCAACGAAATTGAAACGACAAAAACATACCAGTGGTCAATTCCGGAAAGCTTATACATTTCCGGTAATGCGATGACGATAGGTAGTTTTATTAATTATTCCCTCGTATGCCGGATTGAGAATGCGCTGACGCTTATCAATATGCTAAAAAGCGCCACACAGGGAATTAATGGCACGATCAGCTATGTATTGCCCGATGAGTCATCTTATACTTCGTCAATTACTATTAATATCCACGAAGTGGAAGGTCCATGGCTGGACAGCCCCTTATTGATAAAAGCAGATGCAGCGAAAATTGAATTTGAAAATATATTGGATACTACGATTGATGTTGCGGGAATTTATGCGGATCATGAAGGATCTCCTGTTTTTGACAGCCTGAATATATCATTGGCGCCAAAATCTAAAGTTACACAACCCTTACCTGCACGCAGCAATATCGTTCCGGAATATTCGGTGCAACCGGGTTCGGGCAGTCTCGAAGAAGTGCATTCCTACAGCGAGAATATCGGGTGCCAGTTAATTTTTATCGAAACAACAGAAAAAGATCTCAGCGGTTTCAGCAATATCAGGGTCTTATACTCACTGGCAAATGATACACAGTACCTGCAAACTGATGTTGCACCTGATAACATTCCATTGGAAGTAATACTACCCATTCCGCTGACAAAATATCTTAACGATCGCATGGTCCGCTATAAAATGCAAGCGATTAAGAGTGACAACTCTGTCATTGATACTCCATGGGAAACAGCGGATCTCTCAACCGGCAATATTATCAACCTGACAACAACAATAAATACATATTTCATTTAACCACAAAAACTACGATTATGTCAAAGGCACTTTCACTTCACATTGGGCTAAATCATGTAAACCCCGATGCATATGATGGATGGGATGGCGAACTCAGCGGATGTATCAACGACGCCAATTCCATGAAACGTATCGCCGATACACAGGGTTTTACTTCGGCCACATTAATTGATAACCAGGCTACCTGTGCCGCTGTCACAAATAAGATATGCGACATTGGTCGCCAGCTGGATAATGGCGACTTCTTTTTGTTGACTTATTCCGGTCATGGCGGGCAGTTGGTAGACAACACCGGCGAAGAGACCGATGGTCTCAATGAAACCTGGGTACTGTGGGACCGCCAGTTTATTGATAACGAGATATACAACCTGCTGTCACAATTTAAATCAGGTGTAAGGATATTTGTTTCGTCGGACAGCTGTCACAGCGGTACTGTTATCCGGGCTTTTTTACGGCAGTTAATGAAGATGAAAACAGGCGATCAAATAAATTACCATACAGAGTTCAACAAATTTCTAAATACGGCAAGCCGTGAAATCCC
This sequence comes from Chitinophagaceae bacterium, assembly GCA_037200685.1. Taxonomy (GTDB): domain Bacteria; phylum Bacteroidota; class Bacteroidia; order Chitinophagales; family Chitinophagaceae; genus JAJKIP01. Next base: position 298,898 of record JBBCIG010000020.1, on the reverse strand, counting down.
ACAAAACCGTCTTCGTGAAGTAAACAATTCTTTTGAAAACGGATTGAAAAAAAGGGCTATGCCGGAAGCACAGGCTATTCAGAATTATGAAAAAAATAAAGAAGTGTACGACGCCGCCCGAAATATGGCCGGCACAAAAGATAAAGCCCGGGCTGCTATGTGCGCCGGTGTAATTTATATATCCGGTTGTGCAGATAACCAATCCAGTTATGATGGAGATGTAAATGGTGCTTTCACTACGTCCCTGCTGGCAATATGGAATAATGGATCCTTCAGCGGCACTTATCCGAATTTTCACACCCAGATAAGAGATCATGTAAATAATCCGAGCCAGGTACCCGAATACATGAAGCTTGGACCCGTCACGGCAGGCTATGAAAATTCAAAACCATACACGATAAACACCGGATCAACAGGAACAGGAGGTTCTACGAATGGTACCACAACAGGTGCGGTCTCTCAACCAGACAGGCCAAGTATGTCTGCATCACCGACCTACAACAGGCAGGGTAGCGCTCCTGTTTTCCAGATCAATAAAGGTTCCAATCCTTATTATTATGTTGAACTGGCAACTGATAAGAATTTATTTACCTATAATAATACCGCCAGGAATAGCAATAACTGGTTTGCTACCTGGGGCAACCGCTTCACTGCCGCCACTTATCAAATACCTGATAGTGTATGGAATGCTATGAAAAATGCGGAGCGGATTTATTACCGCATCGGCACAACATCAAGCCAGGCGCCCGGGTGGAATGATCTCAAGGTAAGTTTTTTCGATAGCGAGAATACAAATGCCCCTTATATCACACTACAGGATACATCTGCCGGATCGGGAAATGGTTCCGGTAGTACCTCTTCCGGTTCGATTATGTCAACCACAAACAGCATCAGTGAATCCGTAGGATCGGGGGGCAACAACCGCGCAGGTGATGTAAGAACAATCCAGCAATTACTCAATGAAATCAGGGATTCGGATGGTGGCTCTGCGGCTATACCACTCAGTGTAGATGGCGATTGCGGCAGCAATACAATCGCCGCGATCCGAAGGTTTCAAACTAAACAGGAATTTACCGTCTCGGGACTTATAAAATCGAACAGTTCCTTATTGCATATGTTGCTCAACAAATCAGGCCGGGCGCAATAAACAAGATGGGGGATTTGTTACATTTAATGCAGGACGATATTGAGATGTAACAAATCCCTTATTATTATAAAATAATTGATTCATTATCAATTAAACAGAGATACAAGAATTAATAATGATCATAAAATATAAAGTAAATTACTTTTCTGATTGAAGCAACGTGAAATTTGGGGCTATTTATTTTATTTGTAAAAAATCCCTGCTATAGCAGGGATTTACAACTAACAAATACCATTAACCAAAAGCTATGTTGAAAGCATGCAATTTACTGCCAGGCTAGACTATAAAAAATTATGAAATCACTTATAAAATCGCCCAAATTACCTGTAGCGGGTCGTTAGACTCTTCTGTAAAGGACTTGCAGAACTGCAAACAATTTTTTATCTTGACCGGCTAATTCGAAACTCATGAAAACCCGATCGTTGCTCCTTTTATGCGGACTGCTATTGTGCGCTTCCGTATTTTCCCAGAAAGATTATACCGCATGGCTGACAAATGTTGAGATAGAAGGTAAACCTTTGCAGATACTTCGCGTACCGGCAGAACAACTTACGAATGGCTATACCAAATTCGATATACTCGGCGCCCAGCGTGACCTGGACCGTAACCTGCAGTGGTATAAACAAGGCAAGGCAACAGAGAAAGGAACGATTGATTCTTATATCGCTTATGTGAAGCTGTGGGACTCCGTTTTTCCCGTGCATTATTTCCAGGCGGAACTCGATGCCTACCTCGCCTATAATATTGTACAAAAGAAAAGAGAGCGTGAAGCATTCACCGCAATGATAGAGCGCAGGGAAGATAGTACCCGCATCGCAAAGATGATTGAAGACTATGCCTGGATCAATAAAGAATCCGTACAAGTAAAGTTAAAGCCGGACACTAAGAGTGCATCTATCGGTAAGGCATACCGCTTAAGTTATGTTAGAGCATATGAAGTCGATGGTAAGCCTGATTGGGCGGAAGTATCGATGGGACCGCATACGGGTTATGTATTGCTGGATGATATCGCCACCTCGTGGGAAGAACTTGAACCCTCGGACGAAGACCTCGTAAAGTTAAAGCGCGGCCGCTATTATAATTTTGAGCCGACCGCCGCCTACCAGGCCCGTCTTGACCGCGAAGAAGCCGCCGAACAACGAGCACTTAATGCAGCCAACGCCGCACCTCGCAGAAATTATATTAAAGGTCCGAAGGGTGGTTGTTATTATATTAATTCCAGTGGTAACAAGCAGTATGTTGACAGGAGTTTTTGTAATTGATCGCTGTGCTGTCCTGAGATTATTTGACTGATATTCCGGTGCGCCGGCAGCTTATAAATGTAATCCTGTTGATGCTAAGGAAAAAGAAAAGCCGGATCAGCATCCGGCTTTGAATGTTTTTATTTTAATTGAAGATGTTATTCTACTCATTGCTTCAGCAGCTTAACTGTACTAATCCAGTTTTCCATTTGCAACCTTACTATATATCCCTTGCGCCAATCCAGTAACAGATACAGAAGAGTGATGGCTTCCTTTCTTCTTTACCAATTGTAAAGCTTTCACCACTCTTCCATTTACATTAACAATTTCTATTTGAGTTTTCCTTCCCGTTCATTGTTCATAGCTAATATAAACCTGTCCGTAACGGGTTGGGGAATACAGCAACAGATGCTTTTGAAGAAACATCCGTAGTTGCTTTTTGCGTTAGCAATGCAAGTAATGTATTATTTTCATCCTGTCACGCCCGCCTGTTCATAAAACCAGCCCACTTACTAAATCATGCTGGACATCTCCCATAATTGATGTGATCTTAGATAAGGACTTCAATTTTTTTATGGTTCGCTTTTTATGGATCGCTTTTTTACTGGAAGTAGTGAACATTCCGGAGCGCAAAGCAATTTTAGCGTTGCAGCGGGAACGATTATTAAAACAACGCAGGGTGTCACCGTAAATTTGCAGGATATGGACCTTCGCATGGACGGCACACTTAACCAGGCCGCAGGCGAAGGAACTTTTAAGTTCAGTGGCTCTCAAAACAATAATTTATCGGGAAATAATGCGGCTGCATTCGATATACTGGAGATAGCAAAAACAGGCAGTGCAAAAATTTTATTACAACAAAACTCCGGGATTGTTTCTTCTGTAAATTTTACATCCGGGTTGATTGACCTCGGTAACTTTCATCTTCTTCTTCAGCCCGAACGCCACGTTGCGTTTTCAATATTTGAATTCGGAATTAAACAATTTTAATAAATCACTGCTCGTACTATGGAAAAGCAGCGATAACATTCATTGGACTGATGAGAAGTTCACTTCCAACAATTATATCTCTAATTATATCGAAAAAACAAAGATCAATGATTTTCAAGATGGACCTTGTCCCCGAAAAACAGTCCATCCTCTGTCCAATTCTCATTGGTTAATGCAAGGTGTGAAACCAATAAGGGAACAATAAACTGGACGACAGAACAGGAACAAAACATCAATTATTTCAATGTAGAAAAAAGCCTGGATGGCGGCGCCAGCTGGGCGATCACCAGTATTGTTCCTGCCACAGGAAACAGCAGTACTCCCATCAACTACTCTGTCACGGATAATCCTTTCGCCGTTAATAGTCTGTACCGTATTGCTGAGTATGGCATCAATGGCCAGCAGTATTATACCAGTGCAATTCAACCTGATTGTAACAGGCAGGAGCAATGGCAGGCCTGGCCTAATCCTGTGCAGGGTATTCTTACCGTTGCTATTACCTCACCAGGAACTTCACAAGCAACTATCCAGGTAGTTGACAACAAAGGAGCGCTGTTAAAAACACAGGTCAATACATTGCTGGCTGGCAACAATTTGTTGACCTGGAGGCCAGTATTAACTAAACTAACTTCTACATGAAAACAGGACAACATTACCTGGTATGCAGAACGATTAAGGATTTTGAAGAACTGTTACCTGCGGAAATTTTTATAAGGATACATAATTCTTATATCATTAATAAAAATTACCTGGAAAAATATATCAGGGGAGAAGGCGGCCAGGTCGTTCTGAGCAACGGAACAGTGTTGGATGTCGCCAAAAGGAAGAAAAGCCAATTTTTGCATGCGATAGGGTATCATTAAAATAAAAAAATGTGTCAAAAATCACTTCAAACGCCGTGTAAATGTCGATTTTAGCTTCATGAAAATGATACCACGGCAACGAGGCATATTCTTCCTTTCCATCCCTATCATCCCGAACTCATTTGGAAGCTATCATCAATTTGATTTCCTGAACAAAGACAAATAATTATTAATTCTGTTATCAGTGCTTACTCATCAAGAGTGTTTTACTTATTACCGCATAAATCTGTAATAGGCCCACTGCAAAAGAGTAAGGCAGCGCTGTTGCAAAAGCCCGAGGAGTTTATTATCTTGTGCCCTAGGTCCCTCTCTTTTTCTATCCATCCAACATTCGTGAATACTGCTTTTATTGTTAGTAGAATAATCCTCTTGAATTTATCAGCATACTCTGATAAATTATTATCATAGTATTACTTTTTGGCTTTAATTTTACACGTCAACCATTTATATTTCGTTGAAAGAATTTGCAGTGTGTAGTCCGAGTGGCCAATTGATGTTTTGACGGTTAATCTGTCAATTTTCAATTGGAAAAAATATAGGCGGTCTGCCAGCGGGATCACATAAAGAAGGTCATTCAAAAAAAGATCAAACTCGTTCAAGAACCCTGCATAAATTTTTGCAGGGTTCTTTGTTTTTGGGATAGGCTCAACCACTTCAAAAAAATTCCCGGTGCAGGTGCATTATTGAAAGCTGGTCAATGTTTGATAATGAATGCATCACGCAAGCTATTGTTTACAGCACCCCCGCCAATAGCTTTTGTTTTTCCAGAAAAATTTGTCCAGATGGAAATAAAATATATCTTTGAAGTGTACTAGATAGATAGTACACTAAATCACAGACATGGTTAGCATTAAAAATGTATCGTTCTCTTACAAGAAAAAACCCGTTTTCGACGGATTGGATCTCCGGTTTGAAGCCGGCCATGTGTATGGCTTGCTTGGTAAAAATGGCACCGGTAAATCAAGCCTGTTGCGGAATATTGCGGGACTGTTATATCCACAAAAGGGAGCGATTACGGTAAACGGTTTTACTCCGGGTGAGCGGCTTCCCGTTTTCCTGCAAGATGTTTTTATGGTACCGGAAGAGTTTTACCTGGCCGATATTCCCGTCCCTGATTTTATAAAAAGCTACAGTCCTTTTTATCCCCGCTTCAATAGTGATAAATTCAGGGACTATATCTCTGTTTTTGAAATACCGTCAGACAGTACCCTTCAAAACATGAGTTATGGGCAAAAAAAGAAAGTATTGATCTCTTTTGCACTGGCCAGCAATGCCAAACTCCTGCTGATGGATGAACCCACCAATGGCCTTGACATCATGAGCAAAAGCCAATTGAGAAAGATACTGGCGCAGGCGCTGGATGAAGAACGCTGTATCATTATCAGTACCCACCAGGTAAAAGATCTTGAAAACCTGATTGACCGTATCACCGTGATTGACGATGGAAAAATTCTCTTTGATGAAAACGTAGATGATATTTCAAAAAAGCTATCCTTCCGTTTTGCCATTGACGAAACAGATGTGGCAACGGCTTTTTATAGTGAGTCATCCCTGGCAGGTAATGTGATCGTGACCCAAAATATTGAGGGAGAGGAAAGCAAACTCGACCTGGAACTTCTTTATAAAGCCATCGTGACCAATAGTGGTAAGATCACCAAACTGTTTCATTCGTAAATTTCTTTTATGAACCAATTTTTCAATTTCAAACGCTTTTCTTTATTGGTAGCAAAGCACTGGGCGGATAATAAAAAACGTTATTTGTTATCGGTGATCGCATTTATAGGTTTGGTGATCGCCTGGTTCGTGCTCACATTGCTTATCGATTCCGCTACTCCTATGGGAAAAGGAATGCAATTCGTTACTTTCTTTTTTGCGCTTTTTGTTGCCGGCTCATTTTATGCCAGCCAGTACTTTCGCGATCTCGGATCAAGGGCCAGGGGTATTAATTTTTTATTAGTGCCTGCCTCTGCATTTGAAAAGATACTCTGCAGCCTCCTGTTTACCGTCATCCTGTTCTTCGTTGTATTTACAGCCGCATTTTATTTGGTAGATGTCCTGATGGTGTCTATCGCTAAAAGTTTTCTCCTTACTGACACATCGAGTAAGGAAAAAGGGTTGCTGAATATTTTTAAAGCTACCAATTTACCGGTCGAAGGCAAATCAACGTTAAATATCCTGTTGGTCTTTTTCGCGGTACAGTCGGCCTTCCTGCTTGGATCAGTGTATTTTGAAAAATATAGTTTTCTCAAGACCGTCATCAGCGGTTTTATTATCTTCTTTATTGTTTTTTGTTTCTTCTTTTTTTTATACGACCTCATGCCGAATGGCGAATATGCCGATGGATTTCTTTCATCTTACCGTATTATTAACGATGGCAAAGATGATTACTTGGTCAGGATACCGGCATGGCCGGGGCAAATATTGTATTACATACTGATGTATGGGATCGCCCCTTTTTTATGGATAGTGACATATTTCCGGTTGAAAGAAAAACAAGTATAGGCCCCTAAAAAAATTATCATGCAATTCAGAGAATCGAGAGCCATATATCTTCAAATAGCTGATTTTATCTGCGAACGCATCCTGCTAAAACAGTGGAAAACGGACGAACGTATTCCGGCGGTCAGGGAATTGGCTGTACAACTGGAGGTCAATCCAAATACGGTGATGCGTACCTATGAATTTTTACAGGGTCAAAATATTATTCACAACCAAAGAGGCATCGGTTATTTCGTAAGTGCCGATGCGGTGAAAAATGCCACACAGTACCGCAAAACAGAATTCATTGAAAAAGAACTGCCGAACATTTTCCGGAATATTTACCTGTTGGATATGGATGTTGATGAATTAAAGCCACGGTATGAAAAGTTCAAAAAACAAAATTTTAAATAACACTCTACCCGTTTCATTATGAAAAAGAGCAACAAATTATTTTTGGGTGGTTTTCTCACGGTGATGCTGATGATCACTGGTATTCATGTCGCCCTGTTTGCAAAATATAAAAATGGCAAGTACACCATTTACCATCCGCAAGATAAACGTGAGCAGTATATGCGGTCCTTTCCGAATGTATTATTCGTAACGGTCCGCGATGTGCGTGGTGCTACCATACAATTCGGTGACATAGCTGAAGTAGAAAAAGGGAAAGAAGATGTCATACAATATGTTCAAAAAGGCGATAGCCTGATCATCACCGGTAGCGATAGCGATGATCAGCCGGATGGCAGGCGCCTGTTGAATTTTACCTTGCCTTATAACGCCACGCTATCCGCAGAAAATTCTTTGATCTATTTTGAAAAAGGTAAAAAGAATGCGCAACCTGATCTTGTTATTCACCTGCAAAGATCGCATGCAATCTTTTTTGAACCTGCTATGCCGTTCCTGCTAGGACATGTAAAAGTGGTTGCATCAGATAGTTCTATCGCAGCTTTCCAGGGTATTACACAGGTAAATAATCTTGAAGTACAACTTTCAAATTCCGCCCTTGAATATAACGAAGGCAATGCCGGCCAATTGTCCATTGTGACAGATTCTATATCCAGGCTCTCTCTTCAATCTAAAAATTTATTAAAAGCAAAAATTACAACGATCTCTAACTAGCCAATCAATCATCAAAGAGACAGTAGTGGCTTTCCTATAGAAGGTCAACTGGCCGTGCCTTGTCTAAACTCAATATAAACTTAACAACAAATACAAAACTTAGTATTATGAAAATCTTAAAAACCAGAACAACCACCCTGGCAATCCCGAACTAATCATCAACCATAAAAATAACAGCGCTGGCTTTTCCTGTACAAAGGCCAACTGGCAGTACCATGTCTAAACAAAAATCATGTTGAATTCAGCTACAAAATATATAATTATGAAAATTTCAATTTTATCAGCCGCCATTTTTCTTTTCCTCTCAAGCGCCATGGCACAAAATGCAGGAAGGATATCAGGGGCCATATTAAAAAACGAAAAGCCTGCGGAAGGCGCAACCGTCAGCCTGTTGCGGGCTAAAGACTCTTCAACCGTTAAACTCTCGGCTGCCAACAAAGAAGGTCTCTATTTTTTTGAGAACATAGCAGACGGAAAATACCTGTTATCCGTAACAGCTGTCGGGCATCAAAAAGCCTGGTCATCGATAATTGAAGTATCATCGCTGATACCCAATGTACAAACGCCTGCCATCAGTTTAATTCCTCTAAGTAAAGATATCGCCGGTGTGACTGTTACATCAAAGCGGGCCCTGATCGAACAGCGGATAGACCGGACCATTGTGAATGTAGAAGCTTCCATTACCAATATTGGCACATCCGCTTTGGAAGTATTGGAAAAATCACCTGGTGTAACCGTTGATCGTGATGGTAATATTAGTCTGAAAGGAAAGGAAGGTGTATTGATTATGGTGGATGGCCGGCCTACACAATTAAGCGGAGCAGACCTGGCAAACCTTTTACGAAATATGAACTCAAGTCAGTTAGACCAGATCGAGATCATGACCAACCCGCCTGCACGATATGATGCCGCTGGTACATCAGGTATCATCAATATCAAAACAAAGAAAGCTATTACAGCCGGTTTTAATGGTTCGGCAAGCCTTGCTTATTCGCAGGGGCGATATCCTAAAACCAATGAAGGATTCAATTTCAACTATAGAAATGCGAAATTAAATCTGTTCACGAACCTCAGCCATAATTACCAGAAAAGATTTCAAACAATGTGGCTTGACAGAAGGATCCTTGATGACAATGACAACTCAATAGTCAGGATATTTAACCAGGTGACAAACCGACTGGGTGCCGGGAATTCATATAGCGCAAAATTCGGAGCTGATTTTTTCGCCGATAAAAATACAACACTCGGTGCGGTCGTAAATCTTAATGTAAGACAGATGTTAGCCAGCAATCCCAGCATCACCAATATTTCAAATGCTTCCAAAGAGTTGCAATCCGTAACAAAGGCGCTGGTGAATGGCAATAATGACTGGAACAGCGTCAGTGCTAACCTTAACTTCCGGAGAATATTGGACAAGAAGGGTAAAGAAATTACTTCGGATATCGACTTTGTAAAACATAATTCAGATAACGATCTGTTCATGGTGAATTCATACACTGATGCATCGGGTGTTCCTTTCAGTAAACCAGATACGTTAACAGGGCTTTTACCGCAAGAAATCGATATATACAGCGCAAGAGTAGACTACCTGCATCCTCTGAAAAAGGACGTAAAATTTGAAGCAGGCATTAAAACCAGCGTAGTAAGAACAGATAATAATGCCCGTTATGACAGCATTCAGTATGGACAAGTGGCGCCCGACCTTAATCGCAGCAATCATTTCATCTATGAAGAAAATATCAATGCGGCGTATGTTAACCTAAGCACCCCGCTATCTAAAAAAATAACCGCACAGTTTGGTTTACGCTTGGAAAACACCAACGCAAAAGGCAGACAGAAATCAACAGGGGAAAATTTCGACAGGCATTACACACAGCTATTTCCTACTGCTTACTTCCAGTACAAAGCCAACGATAATAATAATTTCGGGGCCAATTTTGGAAGACGGGTCCGTCGTCCCAGCTATCAAAGTCTGAACCCTTTCATCAGGTTCTTAGACAGGTATACTTATAGCCAGGGAAATCCCAACCTGAAACCTTCAACGAGCAATAATGTCGAGATATCCCATACATGGAAAAATAAGATCACAACAACATTAAACTATACCACAGTAAAAAATATCATCCAGGAAATCATCCAGCAGAAAGGAGAGGAGGCGTATAATATGCCTGCGAATGTTTCGTCGCTGCATTCAGCCGGGCTTTCCGTAAATGCAAATACTTCTATTGCTAAATGGTGGACAAGTAATATCAACTTTAATTTCAATCACGACAAATACAAAGGTGTTGTAAACAATGCTCTTATTCGCTTGTCAGCAAGCAGCTTCGTACTCAGCGGTACAGAGCAGTTTAAAATAAATAAAACGCTTACTGCGGAATTAAATGGGACGTACAGGAGCGGATGGCTCGAAGGAGTGATAAGAGTTAAGCCCGTTGGTATGATCGGTGCCGGTATCAGTCAGCAGATACTAAAGAACAAGAGTACTATTCGTCTGACGGCCCGTGATATTTTCTATACGCAAAAGATCAACGGGGAAAAGCCGGTATGGCAATGTAGATGTTGATATTCGTCAGCAAGCTGAAACACAAATTGTGACGATCGGGTTTACCTACAATTTTAGCAAAGGAAAAAAGATCGCACCTGTAAAAAGAACCGCAGGAAGCGCTAATGATGAACAAAACCGTATCGGGCAGTAAGTAACTAAAAAAATTTACAGATGAATAATTCAGCTATTATTAAAACTACATCACTCTCGTATCACTATTCCGGCCAGGCACAGACCCTGTCTGAGATCAACCTGCATATAGAAAAAGGAAGCATCTATGGCTTCCTTGGGCCCAATGGTTCGGGAAAAACAACTACGTTGAGCTTACTTCTTGGATTATTAAATAGTCAACAGGGCAGTATAGAAATATTTGGTCAGCATCTTCATTCAAACAGGACCGGTATTCTTAAGAAGGTCGGATCGTTGATCGAATCGCCATCGCTGTATGGTCATTTAACTGCTAAGGAAAATCTTGAGGTTTATAGAGCTGTTTATGGAGCATCAAAAACAAAGCTTGAAGAAGTTTTAAATACTGTTGGTCTTCGTGATGCCGGCAAAAAAACGGTGAAGAAATTTTCTCTTGGCATGAAGCAACGATTATCCATTGCATTAGCGCTTTTGCCAACCCCTGAATTGCTGTCTCGACGAGCCTTCCAATGGATTGGATCCCGCAGGCATCATTGAACTTCGTGAGTTGATAAAAAAATTGAATAAACAATACGGCATGACGATACTTATATCCAGTCATTTGCTGGGAGAAGTAGAGAAGATGGTAAGTCATGTTGGAATTATTTTAAAAGGGAAAATGTTATTCCAGGGGTCTCTCTCAAATCTTCATTTATTTCAACAAAAGGGTTCAAGATTATTTATAAATACATCGGATAATGAAACCGCCTGTAAGCTTTTGCAGGACCAGCACCCGCAAAAGGATGAAGAGAACCTATCTGTCGCTTTTCATGACATCACCCAGGTAGCGGGCATCAACAGAACGCTTACCCGGCACGGACTCGATGTTTACCTCCTGCACCCTAAAAAAACTGATCTCGAACAATTATTTATTGACCTTACATCTTCACAATCATGAGCCTTATCATTTCGTTTCGTTCAGAAGTATTAAAAACAAAACGCACCGCAGCTTTTTACTTTACGCTGATTGGTGCAGCCATTGTTCCCCTCATGCTGCTGATCACCATTGCGTCAGATGGATTGCCCAATGAGCCAACTAGCAGCAAAGACCCCATAAATTTTATCTTTCGCCTTTCGTATGAAATTAAATTACGACCCTTTGCATATTTCCCATGTTCGTTATACTTATCTGTACCCTTTTGCCACAGATAGAATACAGGAATACGACATGGAAACAAGTGCTCACTTCACCGCAAACCAAGTTGAATATTTTTACTTCAAAATTTCTGAATATTCAATTACTGATGTTGTTATTTATGATAACCAGCCACCTATTTGTATGGTTAGTTATTATTGCCGCACATTTTATACACCCGGAAATAAATATCCTGCATCATTCGTTCGATACTTACCAGGTATTTACCGCGCATGCGCATACATATGTTTCGGTGCTTGCTATTTGTACAATACAATTCTTGATAGGGCTACGGTCAAAAAATTTCATTGTTCCTATTGCCATAGGCATTGTATGCTGGCTGGCTGGCACTATCATGGCTTTGGAATACCATACAAAGGCGTCTATTTACTACCCATACAGCTTCCATGCCGTCAGTCTTTCCGTATTTAAACCACTTCTTGGCCAGGTTGAATGGACTTCATTTGGATATGCTGCCTTATTTCTTGTATTGGGCTTTTTAGACTTTAAGAGAAGAAAGATGGCCAGGTAGGAAGGAGTGTATCGTGGTTTATGATTTCGTTATACCGATAACTACCTGCGATGAAAAAACCGAATAACAGGCGATAATATGAACGCTCTTCTGAGCGGTTTAAGCTTAACCCGGTGTTAATTGGATTTAAGAAAGTTGCATATTTTTGATGGCTATGAGAAAGATAGATCGTATAACCCCCGGAATAAGGCTGACTGCATTTCAAATGCTCTTAGCGACCTTGTCCCTTTGCTGCAATGCGCAACCTGCTAACTACAAAAATCTCCTGCTCGTACTTTCCAAAACGGAACATACCCTGGCCATCGTGGACCCTGCTACCTTAAAAGTTCTTTCCAAAGTACCTGTTGGAGAAGATCCACATGAAGTGATAGCATCTGCCGATGGTAAAACAGCCTATGTGTCGATCTACGGCGGAGGCAGCCTGCATACTATCAATATTATTGACCTTGTGGCGCAAAAACAAAAATCTGATGTTGATACAAAACCGCTGTACGGTCCGCATGATGTGGTGTATGTAAATAATAAGCTATGGTTTACCGCCGAAGGATCTAAGGCGTTGGTCGTTATGATCCCTGTTACCAATAAAATAGAATGGAGCATGGGCACCGGCCAGGACAGAACGCATATGCTGCACGTGACCAACGATGCTAATAATATATATACCATCAATATTAATTCTGGATACCGTCAGCATACTTTCCAATTCGCCAACACAAAATGGCCGGGAAAATTGGACACAGACCCTGGTTCCTGTGGCAAATGGTTCGGAAGGCTTTGATGTGACGCCAGATGGCAAAAGGCTATGGACCGTTTCTGGCCAGGACGGTAGCATTTCCATCATTGACCTGGTGGCTAAAAAATCAGATACTACAATTGATGCAAAATTGGTTGGAGCGAACCGGTTGAAATTTACACGTGATGGGAAATATGCATTGATAGCCAGTTTACGCATTGGTCAGCTGATCGTGTATGACGTGGCCGCCCGAAAAGAATGGAAGCGGATCGACATGGGTCGCGGGGCTGCGGGAATATTGGTACAACCAGACAATAAGCGGGCATTTGTGGCCTGCACACCGGATAATTATGTCGCGGTGATTGATCTCAATACGTGGGAGTGAAAGCAAAACTGGATGCGGGAAAAAATCCAGATGGATTGGCATGGGCGGAGACAGGTACGAAGTGAAGGTTTAAGCAAGATGCTTTGACTCATCACCATAAAATTTCATAAATAGAAATGAATCATCTGGCAAATAGAATTTCATTTTATATTATTTTGATTCTTTGCTACTGTCGGCGGGTTATTATTACTCCGAAATACAACTTTACCCCTTACTATTTTGAAAAATGGAAAGCAGCATACTGGAAAAAGCACTTTTGCCGGTAAATTTTTTTTCCGCAAAGCCACAACGACTTTATTTCATGTTATCCCCTCCGTGTAGTCTTTTGAAATCAAGTGAGTCATTGCCGGGCCAGCGTTATATAGTTGATGGGCTGCCGGATGGAAGCGGAAAGCCCGCTGAAGCTTGGGGCGTGGGCTTTGTGGCGGACTTGCAGCGGACAGCCGGGACTGAAGCTGGGTTTTATTCTGAAGCTGATAGCCCCAAAGCCTCATCCCCGATCCCCGCATTAAGCGGGACAATCAGACACAGCCCTTGCTTTTAGCAAATCCTTGTAGTGATTGATATTTTTATAATAGAAAAGTCAAAAGCAAACCCTTTTTTTGAATTTTTACTTTTGACTTTTCCGAAGAGGTCCCGAGCGGATTCGAACCGCTGTAGCAGCTTTTGCAGAGCTGAGCCTAGCCACTCGGCCACAGGACCTTTTGTTCTGAGCCTATCCGCCCATTGGCGGACAAGACACCTTTTGAACGCTGCGAAAATAGCAATATTTTTGTTAACTGATCTTATCTATACATCTATTAAACAACGATTAATGAGCCGTATTGCCGAATCTGAACTGATCATCAACGACCGCGGGGCCGTTTATCACCTGAACCTGAGACCGGAAGAAATAGCGGGAACGGTGATTACCGTGGGCGACCCGGACAGGGTGAAGGAAATCAGCAAGCATTTTGATTCTATTGAAATAAAAGCGCAACACCGTGAATTTATTACGCATACCGGTTATGTGGGCAAAAAAACGGTTGACGGTTATTTCTTCGGGTATCGGTCCCCGATAATATTGACATTGTCGTGAATGAACTCGATGCACTGGTGAATATTGACTTTGATACACGGCGTGAAAAAAGTAAGCCTTCATCTATAAATATTATTCGTATCGGAACGTCGGGATCGTTGCAACAGGATATACCAGTGGATAGTTTTGTCGCCTCAACTCATGGACTTGGTATTGATAACCTGCTGAACTTTTACCGGCTTGAGCAAAATGATGAAGAGAAACAATTGCTTCACTCATTTGTTACTCATACACAGATGCACGGCCAGATGAGTTATCCATATATCGGCGGTGCGGCGGGCTCTTTGCTGAAGCATTTTGTTAAAGACTTTCACCAGGGCATTACCGTTACCTGCCCCGGCTTTTACGGCCCGCAGGGAAGAATATTAAGATTGGGCATACGAAACCCTGATTTAATTAACCGGCTAACAGATTTTCGTTTTGGTCAGCACAGGATCACTAATTTTGAGATGGAAACCTCGGCCATCTACGGATTGGGAAAGCTGTTGGGCCATAATTGTCTTGCCATAAACGCTATCGTCGCTAACAGGATTACAAAAGAATTCTCGAAGGACGGTAAAGCTGTTGTAGAAAAACTTATTATTAAATTCTTAGAAATTTTTTCAGCGAACATATAATTATTAGATGCAAGTAAAATTTCATAAATACCAGGGTACGGGAAATGACTTTGTGATTTTGGACAATCGCAAAGGCGAGTATTCATCTCTTTCAAATGACCAGGTCCGTCGCTTATGTGATCGCCGCCTGGGTATTGGCGCCGATGGCCTGATGATGCTGAATGGTAAATCCGGCTATGATTTCGAAATGAAATACTACAATGCCGATGGCGGTGAAAGCAGCATGTGTGGCAATGGCAGTCGCTGCATTGTAAAATTTGTTTACAATTTAGGAATACACAGAAGCCTTTATAAGTTTGTGGCGGTAGATGGCGAGCATGAAGCGGAGATTGATACCGATGGTACCGTGTCTGTAAAAATGATTGACGTGGATACCGTAAAAAAAGTCCGCGGCGATTTTGTTTTGAATACCGGCTCGCCTCACTATATCAAGCTTGTGAATGATGTGATGGATATCGATGTATATAAAAAAGGAAGGGATATACGTTATAGCAAAGATTATGAAGAGAGCGGCATCAATGTAAATTTCGTGGAGCAGACCAACGATGATAAAGATCATTGTAAGAACATACGAAAGAGGAGTGGAGGATGAAACTTATTCATGCGGTACGGGCGTTACCGCCGCTGCGCTGGTTTCTTATCACAATGAAAATGGTTTCAACGATGTGGAAGTAAAAACACTGGGCGGCACGCTAACCGTAGAGTTTGACCCGGCATGAAGATGACCGCTATTCCAATATATGGCTTTGTGGCCCCGCGGAAAAAGTTTTTGAAGGCAGTGTAGATATAAAATGATTGCAGCAGGAATTTAATGAGAAAATAATTTTGATCCCGGCTTCGGTTCCCTGATCAGCTTCGTTGCGTCGCACTCTTGTACTTCCTGTTCGCTATTCAGCAAGCCTCATCCCTCTTTCCCTTCTCCTACAGAGAAGGGACGGTGCTACAAAACAAATCCAAACTTCATAACTACCACATCGGCTTTATATCACTGTTCAGCATTTTTGAAAAAACTTCCTTAATCGTTTTCTTTCCAGGTTGTATTTGCTAATCGTCACTTATCATTAGCTCACTCTTGCATATTGCCCATTGCCAATTGCTTATTGTTCATTGCCACTTATCGTTCGCTCCCACTCGCTACTACCCACTGCCCTCTTGCCCCTTTGCTTATTGCCTATTGCCCATTGCTCCTTCGCACCTACCTTTGCCCCCGTGATACAATATTTCAAAAATATCAATCATACAACGGTTGAAGTTGACAAGCCTGAAGAAGATGTGTGGGTGAACGTATTGCCGCCATTGAAGCAGGAGGAGTTTTCTGAATTATCCGAAAAGCTGGATATCCCCATTGACTTTTTAACGGATTCGCTGGATATAGACGAACGCAGCCGCTTTGAAAAAGAGGATAATGTAAAGCTGATCGTTATCAAAACGCCTACGGAAAACAATTCATTCAACGAAAGCGATGCTTATTATATCACGATTCCCATTTGTATCATACTTACCCATACACAGATACTCACGGTAAATTCTTTTGAGAACCCGGCTATTAAAAAATTCCTGAACACTTTTCAGAACCGCAACACCGACAAAAAGAACATGATGGTGCTGAAGATATTTGAGAAAGTGGTGCAGAATTTTATGGCGCACCTCAAAGAAATAAACCAGCGAAGAAATATACTCGAGCAAAAATTGTACGCCGCTAACCGTAATGAACATTTGCTGCAATTGATGCGTATACAAAAGAGTTTGGTTTACCTGGTTACAGCGCTCCGTTCCAATGAACTATTATTTATGAAAATGGAAAGGACAAACTTCCTGGGATTGAACGATGATGAAAAAGAATTTCTCGATGACCTGATCGTTGATAATTCACAAGCGTTGGAAATGGCGAATATTTATGCTAATATCCTCAGCAGTACATTGGATGCATTTGCGAGTATTATTGCTAATAACCAAAACGAAGTGTTGAAAAGACTGTCTGTGATCACGATTGTATTAACATTTCCTGTATTAATAGCGAGTATATTCGGGATGAATGTCCCCAGCGGCTTTGAGCATTCTTCTTATGCATTTTATATCGTCGTTTTTTTATCGCTGGTTATTTCATTAACGATTGGCTGGCTTGTTCTCCGCAAAAAAATATTCTGATCTGTCATGTCTAGATTTACTTTAAGGGTTTACGGGATTTTATTGAATGAAAAAAAGCAGGTGCTTGTAAGCGATGAATTTATCCGCGGTAATTATTATACAAAATTTCCCGGCGGCGGCCTCGAGTTTGGTGAGGGGACAAGAGATTGTTTAAAGAGGGAGTTTAAAGAAGAAATGGATTTGAATGTAGAAATAGGCGATCATCTTTATACGACTGATTTCTACCAGATGTCAGCGTTTCGTCCTGATGAGCAAATTATTTCTATTTATTATTGGGTTAAGGCATTGGAAGAAATAAAAGCGCCTTTGCGGGATAAGCTTTTTGATTTTGATGAAATGCAATTAGCAGCGTATAACAAAACCGGCGAAACAGAAACTTTCCGATTTATTGAATGGAATGATTTCTCGGCGGAAAGCGTAACGTTGCCTATTGATAAAGTTGTAGCAGCGTTAATAAAAGAAAAATTTTAATTATCCTGCTGCAGGAATATTTTTAAAACCATCATCTTCCTGTCCCATCGCGGCCCTTTTCATTTTAGCCGCTGTTTCATGCCCGAGATATTTTTCAATTCTTTTTTCAACAAAATATATTAATGGTGTCAGTACAAGCGCCATCGTGAATTTATAAATGTAATTCATCAGGCAAATCGCTAATACGAGTTGCCAGCTCCAGCCTTTACCAATTTTGAAAGCGATAAATAAAACGATAAAGCTGTCTACCAGTTGCGAGACAAGTGTAGAGCCCGTCGCCCGCAACCATATCTTCTTTTCGCCTGTTACTTTTTTTATTTTGTGAAAGACGGTTACATCTACGATCTGGCTGACCAGGAATGCAGAAATGCTACCCAGTATGATCCAGGTGCCCTGGCCAAAAATGGAATTGTATGCTTTCGACATATCAGGTACACCATCAGCAACGCCGGTCGAATACCAAAAATCAGCAGGTGGTACACCGATCGACAAATAGAACATCACAAATGCATAGCCGATTAATACTACTGCGGTATAAGAAATTCTTCTCACGGCTTTTGGGCCGAAGTATTCATTCACTATGTCTGTTATAATAAACTCCAGCGGCCAGAGTAAAACACCGCAGGTCAGGTTAAAAGACATCCCGCTTTGCCCAAACAAGGTGAAATTCACGGGGTGAAAACCAAAGAGTTTTTCTAAAGAAAATATTTTGGTACCGATGGCTTCCGCTATCAGGGCATTGCAGCAAAAGAAAGCTGTAATGCCGAGCAAAAGCTTCGTTGGCTTATGCCGCATAATTGTGCTGACCATTGATGCTTATTATATAGATCAATAAGAGAATTAAGAATATAATGTTGCTGATGATAAGCCACAAAGGCACGGCGGCCGTAAGATTTTTTCTGAGAATAATAACAATGAGATAGCAAAGTAACGTAACCGGAACTACCAATATGCCCAGGAAAACGCCGATTGTAATGATGGTGGATGCCAGGTCTTCATCTTTTGTCCATTCTTTTACCAAGAGTGATAAAGACAACAAGAAACATATACCACAGATAAAGGCCAACCTCGATAAAAATAATAGCCAGCGCATAGGCGATTTTCGTCTAAAATAGCATTATTTTGTCACCCTAATATCAACGATCTATGAATAAGGGCCTGCTCAAGAAAATTTTGCCTCACCTTCTTGCCGTTTTAATATTTCTTATTGTTTCTGTTTTCTTTAATAAGCCCGCACTCGAAGGAAATGTGCTGGGCCAGCATGATATATTAGGATGGAAAGGAATGGCGCAGAATGCCTTTGATTATAAAGCAAAGACAGGCCATTATCCTTTATGGAATACCAATGTCTTCAGCGGTATGCCCAACTACCTGATTGTTATAGAAGGTAAAAGTATTTTACCTGACATTAATAAAATTATTGGCTTAGGATTACCGGCGCCGATCAATTATTTTTTTATCGCCTGCATTTGTTTCTATATTCTTTGCCTTGCGTTAGGATTAAACCCTATGATTGGAATTATGGGCGCATTGGCCTACGCTTTTGCCACCTACAATCCTATTATCATTAATGCGGGCCATATTACAAAGATGTTTGCCATCGCATACATGCCGTTGCTGCTGGCAGGCATGATACTTTCTTATCATAAAAAATATTGGCTGGGCCTTGCTGTAACGACACTTGGGGCTTACCTGCAAATAAGCGCCAATCATCCGCAGATCAGTTATTATTTTTTCATCATCGCCTTCTTTGTTACTGTAGCCTATATTGTTTACTGGGTACAAAAGAAAGAATGGAAACACATGGGACTTGCACTTGGCATTACCGCCATTTCAGTTATAGCAGGTGTAGCCACACATGCGCTTTCTTTTCTTACTACTTCGGAATATTCCAAAGCGACAATGCGTGGCGGAAAAACAATTAGTATCGAAGGCGATAAAGTTCAGGCTGCAAAAACAACAGGGCTCGATACCAGCTATGCGTTTTCTTATAGTCTTGGTAAAGGCGAGGTGGTAACGATGATTATGCCGAATGCTTATGGCGGATCAGCGAAGAATGCTAATGATGAGAACTCAGCGGTTGTAAGTAAACTTGTTAAGAAAGGAGCTCCCGAAGGTACTGCGATACAAATAGCTTCCAGTTTGCCAAAATTTTGGGGCGAATCTGATTCTACAAGCGGTGGCCCTTTGTATGCCGGCGCTATCATCTGCATATTGGCGATCATCGGGTTTGTATTATATAAAAAACCGTTGCGCTGGGCCTTGCTGGCTGTATCTGTTGTCGGAATGCTGATGGCCTGGGGACGGCATTTCCCGTCATTCAATCTTTTCCTTTTTAATCATCTTCCTTTATATGATAAGTTCCGTGCCCCTTCCATCACGATGGTAATACTCCAATTCACGATACCTGTTGCGGCTGTTCTTGGCTTGCAGGAACTGCTTTACAGGGAAAAAAGTAAAGAATTGCTGAAGGCAGATTTTAAAAAAATTATTTATGCTGTTGGCGGTTTAGTCGCATTGTTGGGCATTATGTACCTGATGATGGATTATAGTTCGTCTATAGATCAGCAGGTCCTTGCACGTCAATGGGACCAAAGCGGAACGGATGAAATCGGGCGCCAGATCGTGGCGGGCTTAAAGGAAGACAGGAAGTCGCTATTTGGTATGCAATTGTTGCGGACGATTGGTTTTGCCATTCTTGTGCTGGGAATGTTATACCTCTATTTAAAAAATGTAGTAAAACAAGCTGTTGTTGTTGCAGTTCTTGGGTTGATAACAGTCATTGATCTTTTAGTGGTTGATAAGGATTACCTGAATGATGAAGACTATCATTCAAAAGATGAAATTGAAGCGCAGACTAATGCGAAAACAGCTATTGATGAACAAATTTTACAGGATAAGAGTCCTGATTACAGGGTTTATAGTTTATCACAGGAGCGGTTCAGCGCTTCAGATTACCATGTTTCCACTTTTCATAAAGCGATTGGTGGCTATCATCCGGCCAAACTCAGAATCTACCAGGATATTATTGAAAGATATCTCAGCGGTGGTTACAGTCCGCAAATATTGAATATGCTGAATACAAAGTATATTATTATGCAAGATCCGCAAACAGGAAAAGAAACGCTAATGCCAAACACTGATGCATACGGCCCTTGCTGGTTAGTAAAGCATGTGAAACTTGTAAAAGATGATGTGGAAGAAATACAGGCTATTGGAACAACGAATTTAAAAGATACGGCTGTAGTGCAACAAGCTTTTGCAAACCTTGTTACTCAACCCGTGGCTGATTCATTATCCACGATCACACTTGCAAAGTTTGATAATGATGAAATTGAATACAGCGCTGATTGCAGATCAGCACAATTTGCTGTATTCAGTGAAGTGTATTATCCCTATGGATGGAACGCATATATCGATGGTAAGAAAACGGAATACACAAAAACGGATTATGTATTGCGGGGTATATCCATTCCTGCAGGGAAACATACTGTTAAGTTTGCTTTTGAACCAACTTCCTATAAAAAGGGAATAACGATCGCTTATATCGGCTCATACCTTGTCGCATTGTTTTTCCTTGGTGGATTATTTATGGCATGGCGTGAGAATAAAAAGAAAAAAGCGGCCTGATACTTATCATTGAACTAAGCAAATGGTAAAAATAGTAAGCATTGTGTGGTATAAGGTATTGCCACCTTTGTTTGGCGGGCAGAAGGGAATTGCCAACTTTAATAATCATTTAGCGAAACATTACCCGCTTGTTTGTCTTTGCTCCGCAAATAACGAGACCACAAGTGACACTCTTTATAAAGTATTACCAGAATTACCTCTTGGTAAATCGCAATTCTTTAATCCATTTTGCTGGAAGAAAATAAAAGCGGTCGTAAAAGAAGAAAAAGCTACGCATATTATTCTTGAGCATCCCTATCATGCCATTGCTGCGTATAAAGCTAAAAAAGCCAGCAGCGCTAAATTGATCCTTCATTCGCACAATATTGAATCGGAGCGGTTTCGCCTAAATGGTAAATGGGGCTGGCGGTTATTAAGACGCTGTGAAAAATGGATATTCAGGAAGTCGGATCTTATTATTTTTAAAACAGGAAGTGACAGGGATTTTGCGATAAAATATTTTAAGACTGATTCTGGCAAATGTATCGTTGTACCTTATGGTATTGAGCGAATAAGTTTATCCGGTAAAAGCGAAGCAAAGAATATCATCAGGAAAAGACATAATATAGGAGAAGACGAAAAAATTTTTCTGTTCGCAGGTACATTAGATTATGAGCCTAATGCCGAAGCCGTTAAAAAAATTTATTCAGAGATTGCAAGCAGGCTTTCTAAGGGTGATTATCCTTTTAAAATAATCATCTGCGGCAGGAATAAATTTGCTTCCTTTCAATGTCTTAAAGAATTAATTCATCCACATGTTATAAATGCAGGAGAGGTTACCGATATCGAAAATTATTTTGCAGCAGCGGATGCTTTTATTAATACTGTTCAGCAGGGCGGAGGTATACAAACCAAAAATATTGATGCATTAGCTAGCAATTGCAATGTGGTTTGTTTTGAAAATATGGTGGAAGAAGAAACGGTAAATCTTGTGGGTAATAAAATATTTACTGTTCAGGCAAAAGACTGGCAAGGCTTTGTCGGCCGAATGAAAGAAGCGGCCAATCAACTTGCCGAAACGCCACCCTCTTTTTTTGAATATTATAAATGGGAAAATATTATGTCAGGGATTGTAGCTAAGCTGAATACTATATAATTCTATTTATTTTGCAACGAGATATTTATTAATGAAACCAACTCTTTCCATAGTTACGATATGTTTTAACAACTTGCAAGAGTTGGAGGATACCTGCCGTTCTATAGATGGACAAACAGTATTACCGGATGAGCATTTAATTATTGACGGATCAACCAATGAGGAAATAGTCAATTGGTTATTGCAAAATCAACAGCCTGTTTATCGGTGTTGGATACACGAAAGGGATAAAGGCATTTCCGATGCATTTAATAAAGGCATTGCAAATGCAAAAAATGAACTGATACATTTACTGCACGCAGGGGATAGATATGCAAGCAAAAATTCTATTGAAACTGTTATTAATGTTTTTGACAATGACCCGAAGCTGATGTGGATACATAGCCAATACATACAACACCGTGGAAATATAGATGTGGTCAGTGGTATGCCCTTAGAAAAGGATAAACTTTGGAAAGGTATGCGAACAGTAGCGCATCCTACGATGGTTATTAAAAAAGAGGTGTATAGTAACTACGGTAATTACAATACGAACTATAAGATTGCAATGGACTATGACATGCTGGTGAGGATGAGGAATGAAAAATTTATATTTATTTCTTCACCATTGGTCTACTTTGCTCCGGGTGGGATCAGTCATGTTCATTTTAAGAAAGGATTAAAAGAAGTAAAGCAGATTTATCAAAAAAATATCGGGTATAGTTTTAAACAAAACCTTTGGCAGATCAGGCAGCGAGTATTGCAGAAGTTTATGGAAACAGGTTTGGGAAAAAGATGGTTTCGGGGGAAGAATAAGGGGAGCGCTGTCTAATTCATTGCTACTATATTCAAGTATTCTTTTTTACTGAGCCCGGGAAAGAGCAACATCCTCGACATTGCATTAATGATAGAAAAATTTAAACGCTGACCGGCATCTATTGTTTTTGATAACAAATTATTTTTGTTATACAGGGTTATCCATTTATTAAAGGCTTCGGACAATTTCTTGTCATTGTATTTTGCAACAATACTTTTTAATTCTTCAGTACGTTTCTTATCTCCAGATCCGCTTTTGTGGGCATCATGTATGCGGTATTGGGAAAGGTAGTCTTCGACGGGAACAAATTCAGTTCCTTTAGCTTGCGCCCGGATAAACCAGTCCCAATCAAAAGTATAAGTGAGGCTTTCATCAAGTTGTCCAACCGTATCCCATGTTTGTCTGTTCCAGAAAGAAGAAGGCTGAATGACATAATCACATAAGGACAATTTATATTTCCCAAATGATTTAACAACATCTGAGCCTCGTGTTTTTCCACCGCCTTCGGTAAAATGATGACAATTGCCAAAAACGATAGAAGGGTTTTCTTTTTCTTTAAACTTTTGGGCGACCCTGTCAAACACATCTTCCATATACATATCATCTGAATTCAACCAGCACAGGATTTCGCCTGTAGCTTTTTTGAAACCATCATTTATAGCAGCGGCCTGCCCATTATCTTTCTGACTTTGCCAATAAGTGATGTGCTCTTCATATTTTTTTATCACGTCAACTGTATTATCGGTACTGCCTCCGTCCATAATAATATATTCTGTATTGGGATATTTCTGTGCGATGACAGAAAGTATTGTTTGCTCAATGAACCGACCCTGGTTAAAAGATGGAGTGATAACGGATATTTTTGGAAGCGCTGATTGCATGTTATTTTTTAATGGCGTAGAGCATTCCAAAAGGATTCACATCTTCGCTGCCCGGTGACATAACAATAAAATTGTTTTCCACTAAAACATCGGCGATTGATTTTTTCCCTTTGAAATGATACTCGATCATATATATATCAATGTCGGCAATCATAGAAATCTGTCTCAATGCTTCAATGATTTCATATTCAGCGCCTTCACAATCCAGTTTTAGAATAATTTTTTTGCCGGGATGATTCTTCTTTATTTGCGTTAACTCAGTGCGAATGTCTTTTATTTCAACTTTGATCTTCTTTGTTTTTAAATTGCCGGGTAATTCACTAATCATAAACCCGGTGGTGGTGCCACCTAAAAAGCCATCTTCAGGATGAGGTACTTCCAGCGTAAGGTCTTTTTCTCCTAATCCAAAATTAAAAACATGAATTTTATTTTTAACTTCCTCGTTAAGCCGGATATTTTTTTCAGCTAAAGCAAATGTTTGAGGGAAGGGTTCGTAGCCGTATATCTGTTCAACATTATCAAAGCTGGCAAAATAAAGTGTCGCGGCCGCCACATTCATTCCCACATCGCAAACTACAAATTCTCCTTTTGACTGAAAATCATATAACTGATCGATAAATATTTCTTCAATTACTTTCAGATTGTCATAGCTGTTGGCGTGTAACCTGAGATCTTTCCCATTTAACCGCACAGCTATTATTTCAGCATCGTTCCCAGGCTGGGTAAAGAAAATATTTTTTGATTTAATGAATTTTAATAACAACTCGCCATGCTCGCCAAAAAGGGAAACTTGTCTTTTAGTAAATGTTGTTTGTGTATTTACAAAAGTAATTTTACCGTTTTTAATTTGCGGTGTTGTATTTAATGGTGGAGTGAAAACATTTGGTAGCATTTTGTATGCAAACCGGAAGTTTTTTGTTTTTTTATAGAGTCGCCACCATGAAATCAAAGGCTTAAATAATTTCGTCATACATTTCGCAAAATGCTATTTTTACTTTTGAATGCAAAGTAAAGATATATGCTAAAGAAACTGACCCGCCCCATAAATAAAATATTTTATTCGTTTGGCTACAATATTGTTCCTAATCACACGATAATCCCACGGACTGACGGTAAAAATTGGGCCGAGCTGTTGAATATTCAAACTATCATCGATATTGGGTCTAATGAAGGCCAGTTTATAAAAGAAATAAACGCATTATTGCCTGGTAAAAAAATTTTCTCCTTTGAGCCTATTTCGTCCTGCTATAGTAAACTGCTTGAGAACACCAAAGGTATAAATGTAACTGCTTACAACATGGGATTAAGCGATGTAGCCGGAACTGCTGAAATAAACATCAGTAATAATTTTGTAAGCTCTTCCATTTTAGAAATGGCGGAATTGCATAAATCTTCTTACCCGGAATCTCATTTTGTCAAGAAAGACACAATTAAATTGGGTAAGCTCGACGAGATTCTGAAGAATGAAGAATTAAAAGAAAATATACTGATTAAAATGGATGTGCAGGGATACGAAGAAAAAGTCATACTAGGTGGACCTAAAACTTTTGCAAAAGCATCAGCCTTGATTATTGAATCTATTTTTGAGGCTTTTTATGAAGGCCAATGGTTATTTGATGATCTTTACCAGTATTTTACCCAACACGGATTTAAATTTATGGGATTTTCAGACCAGGTTAATTCTAAAAAAACTGGTATTCCTTTATACGCAGATTCGATATTTATAAAAAAAGAATTAGTTCCCAAAATTCTTTAATCCCATATTGAAACCGCTCAGCTTTATAATCATAACGTATAACAGGCCGGCAGACATGCTCGATCTGTTAAAAAATATCAGTCAATTTGATAAGGCCGAAGAATTACTCGAAGAAGTAATTATAGTGAATAATGCTTCTATAGCAAACTATGCGGAAGTAAAACAATTTATTGATACTACCCCTTCTATTCCTTTTCGTTACTATGATGCACCAGAAAATTTAGGAGTGGCCCGGGGAAGAAATTTCGCTATTCAAAAAGGGGCGGCACCAATTATTATCATGCTTGATGACGATGCGGTATTGCAAAACAAAGATTGCCTGGTAAATCTTGTAAAAGAATTTGAAATATCTAATACAGAAAGACCAAAGGCAATCGTATCTTTTAAAGTACTTTACTATGATACGCTGGAGATGCAAGTGAATGCTTTACCTCATAAGAAGTATAGGCAATATAAAGACAAGCCTTTTTTTGAGACATATTATTATGCAGGAGGTGCTCACGCCATTAAAAGAGAAGTAATTGAGAAAATAGGATTTTATCCCAATGACTTTTTTTATGGTATGGAAGAATATGATCTGAGCTATCGGATACTTGATGCCGGTTTTTGTATTGTTTACTGTGACAAAATAATAATGCTTCACAAAGAATCTCCATTGGGCCGTAAACCTAAAGAAGAAAAGCTCAGGATGATGTGGGTGAATAAAAGTAAGGTTGCTTATCGTTATTTGCCTAAAAGTTTTTTTTACAGCACTGCTTTTATGTGGTCATTGCAATATCTTAAAGTAACTGGCTTCAATGTAAAAGGCTTTTTAAAAGGTTGGAGGGAGGTCTTTATAATACCACGCTCAGAAAAACGAAATTTTGTGAAACCTGCTACTATGGCTTATTTGAGGAAAGTAAAAGCCAGGCTATTTTACTAAAGCGTCTTTTAGGAAAAGCTTATAAGTTTTTGCAAGGCCTTCTTGTAATGATGTAGAATGTTTCCAGCCCAGTACATGTAATCTCGAACTGTCCATTAATTTCCTGGGTGTCCCGTCTGGTTTACTGCTGTCAAATTTTATTTCGCCTTCGAAGCCCACTATTTTTTTTATCAATAAAGCCAATTCTTTAATCGTTATTTCTTCGCCTGTTCCAATATTTACAAATAATTTTTCATCATAATGCTGCATTAAGAAAAAGCAACCATCAGCGACGTCATCCGCATACATGAATTCACGAAGAGGTGAGCCACTGCCCCATATCTCTGTAAAAGTGGCTTTGTTTTCTTTGGCCTCATGAAATTTGCGGATAAGGGCAGGAAGCACATGAGATTTTTGCAAATCATAATTATCACCCGGGCCATAAAGGTTCGTAGGCATAGCGGAAATAAAATTACATCCATATTGATCCCTGTATGCTTCGCATAATTTTATACCGGTAATCTTCGCTATAGCGTATGGCTCATTGGTTGACTCCAGGAAACCGCTTAATAAATATTCCTCTTTTAAAGGTTGAGGAGCAAGCTTAGGATAAATACAAGAACTTCCTAGAAATAATAATTTTTTTACTTTATGCAAATATGCGGCGTGAATGATATTGGATTCAATCATTAAATTTTCATACAAAAAATCAGCCCGGTAAGTATTATTGGCGAGAATGCCACCAACTTTAGCAGCAGCAAGAAAAACATATTCTGGTTTTTCCGTTTCAAAGTAATCATTTACGGCCTGCTGATTACGAAGATCAAGTTCTGCAGATGTTCGCGTTAATATATTTGGAAATCCTTCCTGTTGTAATTTTCTTGTAATAGCCGAACCCACCATGCCCCGATGTCCTGCAACAAAGATTTTATCATTTTTTTCCATTATTCAAATTGTCTTACAGTTTGAAACCCGGATTCTTTTAAAACAACTTCTTTGCGGAAATGTTCAATGTCAGCATGAACCATTTCTTTTACTAATTCATTCAGGGTATATTTTGGCGTCCAGCCCAGTTTTTCTTTCGCTTTTGTGGCATCACCGAGCAAAAGTTCCACTTCAGTAGGACGGAAATAACGTTTATCTACTTCCACTACTACATCTCCCTTTTCGAGATGGATAGCAGGGTCCGCAACTTTAGTTACTATCGCTTTTTCTTTTTCATCCTTGCCTTCAAATACCACATCTACGCCTGCATGTGCGAATGCCATTTTTACAAAATCCCTCACTGATGTCGTTACACCCGTTGCAATGACAAAATCTTCTGCTTCTTTTTGCTGCAACATCAGCCACATGGCTTCTACATAATCTTTCGCATGTCCCCAATCTCTTTTTGCATCCAGGTTGCCGAGCCATAATTTATTTTTTAAACCTAAAACAATCTCCGCAACCCCTCTTGTTATTTTTCTTGTTACAAATGTTTCTCCACGCAACGGACTTTCATGATTGAATAGAATCCCATTGCATGCATACATGCCATATGCTTCGCGGTAGTTAACGGTGATCCAATAACCATATAATTTTGCTACGGCATAAGGCGATCTTGGATAGAAAGGTGTGGTTTCACTTTGTGGGATTGCCTGTACTTTACCATATAATTCTGATGTAGAAGCCTGGTATATCTTTGTTTTTTTCTCCATACCAAGAATGCGTACTGCTTCTAGTACTCTCAATGTTCCAACGGCATCGGTATTAGCTGCATATTCAGGTTCTTCAAAACTTACATGTACATGGCTCATGGCGCCAAGATTATAAATTTCATCTGGCTGCACTTGTTGAATGATACGGATAATATTAGTAGAATCAGTCAGGTCTCCATAATGGAGTATCATTTTCACCCCTTTTTCATGTGGGTCCTGGTAAAGATGATCGACACGTTGAGTATTGATCAGGGAAGTACGGCGTTTGATGCCATGTACCTCATATCCTTTTTCTAAGAGCAGTTCAGCGAGATAAGCTCCATCCTGTCCGGTGATACCTGTAATTAGGGCTTTTTTCATTAAGAATTATTAATTTCTGCAAAAATATTGCCTAAACTTCAGAAAAATGCTTTTGATATAAAATACCACTACGGTGACACGATAAGTAGTATAAAAAACAACCTGTTTTTACTATTTTGCATTTAACCTTTAAAAATGCGAAAAAAAACCTTACTTATTGGATTCTTTTTCTTCTTATTACAAATATCTTCTTATTCTCAAAAAGATACAGAATTCTGGTTCTCTGCGCCAGATATTCACTCTCTTTTTGAAAGACCGATCTTATTAAGAATAGCTTCGTTTAATAATCCTGCCGTTATTGCTATATCTATTCCTGCAAACGCATCTTTCGTTCCCTTGTCAGTTTCTTTGCCAGCTAATTCTTCAACTACTGTTGATCTCACCGCCTGGATTACATTAATTGAAAATTCCCCGGCGAATACTGTGCTGAATAAAGGCCTTTATATCCGGGCTTCTTCAGAAATTACGGCATACTATGAGATTGTTAGTGCAAATGCAGATTGCAGCAGTTGCAGTCCTGAGCTTTTTTCTTTAAAAGGGAAAAATGCACTAGGGTTGGAGTTTATTATTCCTTCTCAAACCACATGGGGCCTTGATACTATCAGGTATTCTACTGCCAGGGCTTCATTTGATATAGTAGCGACAGAAGACAATACAATTATAAATATTATACCTAAAAAACCATTGATTGGACGAACTGCTAACGTACCATTTTCAATAACCCTTAATAAAGGTCAAACATTTTCAAATCAGGGATTGTATAGAAATAAAACAAATTTATTAAATGGAAGCACTGTGACGGCTTCAAAACTTATTAGTGTTACAACGAGGGAGGATCTACTTTTTGCAGATGGTCCTTGCGCCGACCTGGCAGGAGATCAATTAATCCCTGTTTCTATATTTGGGAACGATTTTGTTGTTATTAGGGGCGGCCTTTTTAACAGGGACAGGATTGTGGTATCGGCTGCATTTGATAATACAAATATTTATCTTGACGGTAATTCTTCGCCAGCAGCAACTATCAACAAAGGGGCTTCTTATGAATTTGATCTTATTTCTCAGCCTACCAGTTATATCCATACAGATAATAAAATATCAGTTTTCCATTATACAGGAATGAATTGTGAAATAAGTTCAGCGGTGATACCTAAAATAAATTGTACGGGATCCACGGATGTTTCTATAGTTAAAAGTTCAAGCGAAACTGCTATTTTAATGATAGTTACAAAAAGCGGGAACCAGGCAGGCTTTACTATAAACGGGAACCCGGGTATTCTTACTGCTGCAGACTTTTCTCCTGTGATTGGTACTTCTGGTAATTACGTTTTTTGCAAGAAAGATATGGGCGGATCAATGCCTTTAAATGCAGCGACAAGGATAATAAATTCTATAGGAAGGTTTCAACTAGGTTTTTTGAATGGCGCTTCTTCAACTTTACAGACGGGCTGCAGGTATGGATATTTTTCTGATTTTAAATCCAGCAATGTTCAGGAAAGCCTGGCTGATGTCTGTAAAAAAGATTCTGTACAATTGAACGCATTTGGAGGGGTTTCATATCAATGGCTTCCAGTAAATGGTGTAAGTAGTCCAACTATTCCTGATCCCAAAGTATCACCCGATATTACGACAAATTATACGGTTATCATAACTGACAATGAAGGTTGTATTGATTCTGCAAAAGTGATTGTGACTGTAAAAGATAAACCTGTCGCAACTATTTCTGGTAATACAGTTTGTTCTGGTCAACCCGGGCAACTAATGTTGCAGGCAACAGAAGGTGCTGGCCCCTTCAATATAACATATGCGAATGCTTCTTCAAATTATAGCATGAATAATGTGACTAACAATAGTATTTTTCATACTGATCCAAATCTTACCACCACAACAACGTATACACTCCTTTCTATCGAAGATATAAATGGGTGTGTAACTGTTCCTATAATTAACAACACAGGAAATGTTACTGTTAATGCACTTCCTTTAGTCGGATTGACAGATGACGCATCTATTTGTGAAGGGAAAGATATCGCTTTGTTGGCCAGCGGTGGTACATCTTATTCGTGGAGCCCTTCTTCCGGGTTAAGTGCTGTTACTGTCGCTGACCCTTTGGCTAATCCTTTGGTTACCACAAAATATTATGTTTCAGTTACCGATGCAAATATGTGCACAGCAAAGGATAGTGTATTAATTTCTGTAATTCCAAAACCTGCGGTGGATGCTGGTAGCGAAATGTCTGTTTGCAAAAATATTCCTTTCCAATTGAACGGAAGCGGCAATGGTAATTATAATTGGCAGCCGGCAAATTTTGTCACTAACAATTTAGCCCTCACGACAAATGCAACCATCCCTGCAACAACGACTTTTTATTTAACTGTTGAAAATAATTTTGGATGTAAGGCAACAGATTCAGTAAAAATAGATGTTCGCCCCGATGCAATATTTACTCTTTCTCCAATTGACACAACTATTTGTAAGGGTAATTCTTTAACTCTCTTGGCGACAGGAGGTAATATTTATACATGGGGACCGGGTACTGGTTTATCATCTTTGACTATTCCCAATCCTACAGTAGTAATAAACGCCGAAACTATTTTTTCCGTTCAGGTGACTGAAACTACTTGCGGGGAATCTGCAACACTTTCTTCTATTGTAAGGGTCCGGGATCTTCCAATTGTATCATCAACAAAATCAAATGACATTGATTGCAGTTTTCAATTTGCCCAGTTGGCTGCTTCCGGAGCGCAAAAATATGATTGGACACCTGTGACGGGATTAAATAATGCACTTTCTCAAAATCCCATAGCAGAACCTCTTGTGACAACAGATTATATTGTTAAAGGAACTGATAATAAAGGGTGTATAGCCTTTGATACAATTACAGTAAATGTTAGCGCCACAGGCAATCTGGAAACTTTTATACCTACTGCATTTACTCCCAATAATGATGGGAAAAATGATTGCGTTGGTGTAAGAAACCTGTCTGTCAATAAAGGGTTTGAACTTTCAATTTTCAATCGCTGGGGGCAACGATTATTTTTTACACAAAATTCAGGGGATTGTTGGGATGGGCGTTACAAAGGAGAAGTACAGCCTTCTGCTGTATATATTTACTTTTATAAATTAAATACTGCTTGTGGTAATATCTTTAAAAAGGGAACTATTACATTGATTAAATAAAAGCGCAGATTATTTATCCTGCAAATACGAAAGAAACAACTCCATCCCCTTCTTCTTCCTTTCATCCAGCACATAACTCAAATGCAATGAATAATACTTTTTCAAATCATAAAGCCCAAAAGGAGTTTGGGCAACGATCTCATCAATATGTTCCAGTCCGATAGCGTTGGCTTTGTCAAATTCTTCAATAAAATCATCTGGTAATTTTTTTGTGCTCACCCATGCTGCAAAAACAAAAGGAAGCCCTGTAATAGACCGCCATTCAGAACCGAGATCATAAATAAACGTAGATATTTTTCGTTGCTCCAGTGCCCTGTCGCCAATTACTAAGCCTGCTGTCGTGCCTTGTATTTCTTTTCTGTAGTTATCATCTTCGGGCTGTATAATCTCCGGGTTAATCCCCCAGGATTCTTTCATCAGCCATTTCAATAAAGCGACTGAAGAGCGGCTCTGGTAATCGAGATACACTTTTTCTATCTGGTTCATGGGCACTTCGCTGAACAAGCAAACAGAAGCAATTTCTCCTTCGGCTCCTATACAATGGCTTCCTACGATATAATACGAAGGGAGTTGAGGTATTGCCGCCACGGGAATAAGGCCCACATCTATCTCCCCATCCGTCAGCATTTGCGCCAGTTTGGAAGGGTAGGCCCCAATCAATTCTATCTTTTCATTTATCGGCGGAAGTTGCAACCCGTACAGTAACGGTTTTGTATTAAGGTAATTAACAATCCCAACTTTAATCTTATTCAATTCAGTTATTTTTGCGGGAGCAAAGGTAAAGAAACAGGCCTCTTTTTTAAAATCAGATCATGGAATTAACCCTTCTTACTGCTATTTCCGCTATTGATGGGCGCTACCGCAAACAAGTGCAGCACCTGGATGATTATTTTTCTGAATACGCCTTGATGAAATACCGGGTAATGGTAGAGATTGAGTATTTGTTGTTCCTCGAGAAAAAGAAATTTTTCAGTCTTTCCAATAAAACGGTGAAATACCTGCATAAACTATCCGAAGATTTTGGACTGGAAGACGCACAGGAAATAAAACAAATTGAATTCACCACTAACCATGATGTGAAAGCCGTTGAATATTTTTTAAAAAATGAAATAGAAAAGAATGGCGGGAAAGAGGCGAAAGAATGGGTACACTTTGGCCTTACTTCCCAGGATATAAATAACACAGCTGTTCCATTGCTCTGGAAACACGCTATCGAATATGAATACCTTCCTTCATTGCTTAACCTTAATGCTCAATTAAGGCTATTGGCGAAAGAATGGAAAGATATTCCCATGCTGGCCCACACGCATGGACAGCCGGCCAGTCCTACATCATTGGGAAAAGAAATAATGGTATTCACAGAAAGGATACAGAACCAGATTGAACAATTCATCGGTATACCATTTACCGGAAAGTTTGGTGGTGCTACGGGTAATTTCAACGCACATCATGTCGCTTTTCCAAAAACAGACTGGATAAAAGCCGCTAATGAGTTCCTTGATCAATTGGGATTGAACCGTCAGCAATTCACTACACAAATTGAGCATTACGATAACCTTGCGGCGCATTTTGATTGCATGAAGCGTATCAATAACATCCTCCTGGATTTTTGCCGTGATGTGTGGACGTATATTTCAATGGAATATTTTAAGCAGAAAACAAAAGAAGGAGAAGTAGGTTCTTCCGCCATGCCGCACAAAGTAAATCCTATTGATTTTGAAAATGCGGAAGGAAATTTTGGAGTAGCCAATGCTTTGTTTGAGCATTTATCTTCTAAACTTCCTGTGTCAAGATTGCAACGGGATTTGACTGATTCTACAGTGCTGAGAAATGTCGGTGTTCCATTCGCCCATACCATTATTGCTTTTCGCTCTATTGAGAAAGGGCTGGAGAAATTAGTGATCAATCATTCAAAAATTCATAGCGACCTTGAAAAAAACTGGGTGGTTGTTTCAGAAGCCATCCAGACTATTCTTCGCCGGGAAAATTATCCAAAACCTTACGAAGCGTTGAAAGAACTGACAAGGGGAAAACAGGCCATCGATCAAAAAGCGATTCATCAGTTTATAGATGGCTTAAAGATTAGTAATGATGTTAAAAAAGAATTGAAGAAAATATCACCGCATAATTATACAGGTGTTTTCGCAAAATTCTGATTTGTTTTAATACCTGAGCTTCTTCAGGTATTCCATGTTATACTGCATGCTTTCTAAAGGAGTGCTGGCGTATTCTTCCTGTTCTACAAACAAATATTTCATGCCTGATTGCTTACTGTGTTTTAATATTTCCAAAACAGGTAAACCGCCTTTCCCAAATTCAACACTGCTCTTTTTCTTCAGGTCCATATCTTTCAAATGCCATAGCGGGAAACGGCCTTCGTAGTTTTTAAAATATTCTAATGGATCTTTTCCTGCCGCTACTACCCAGCCAAGATCTAATTCCATATGTACAAGGTCAGGGTCAGTATTTTTTAATAGCACATCATATAATACCTGCCCGTCTTTTGTGTCAAATTCAGAAGCATGATTATGATAACCGAATTTCACCCCGATCTTTTTAGATTCTTCACCGGCTTTATTAAACCGTTCCGCTACTTTTTTATAATTATCAACTGTTTGGCCGTTCGTTGGCATCGAAGAACAGATTAAATATTCCTGTCCTGATTCCGCGGCCTCATTCATTGTCTCCTGCCATTTATCATCAAGGTGCACATGGCCGCTACGAAGCGTCATGCCTAAATCTTTACATGCCTTTTTCATTTCCTTCGCTGTTAATCCATAGTAATGACCCTTATCACTTCCCGCAGATTCTATTTGTTTAATGCCCAGCCCTGCGATTATTTTCAATGTTCCCAATGCATCTTTCATCAGTTCATTGCGAAAAGTATATAGCTGGATACCTACATTATTCACTTTTTTTGCTGAATCACTATAAGAAGATAATAACAATGATCCCAGGGCGAAAGCTCCTGTTGTTTCTATAAAGTCACGGCGTGTTTGCATTTTAATTTTATTTGATATTTACAATCGTTATAAGAGAAGCTAATTTAAGATGAAAAGAGTAGGCAGCAACGAAAAATTAATTACAGGTAAGAATAGTATTTTAATTTGCCCGATTAGTACCAATTCGAGTAACCTGCCTGCCTACAAGTTCGCCCTAATTCGTGTAATTCGCTTTAATTCGTGTTAAAAAACTACACCGCCTCTTTATGTATTTCAGAAGTAAAATGAAATTCAATATCCGGGTTATTGGTTCTCTCCGTATTTAAAAACCATTCGCTCTGGGCGAGGTAAACCATGTGGCCATCTTTATCTTCAGCAATATTGGATTGTTTGAACCTGGAAAACTCTTCCAGCTTTTTCGGATCGTTGCTGGTCAGCCAGCAGGCTTTATAAAAGGGTAAAGAGTTAAATGCTACCGAAGCGCCGTATTCATGCAGTAAACGATATTGTATCACTTCAAACTGCAGTTCACCAACACAACCAACAACTTTCCTGTTACCGCCAAATTGGGTAAACAATTGTGCTACACCTTCGTCGGTTAATTGCAACAATCCTTTTTCCAGCTGTTTTGTTTTCATCGGGTCTTTGTTCACTACTTCTTTAAATATCTCCGGCGAAAAAGAAGGTATGCCTGTAAAATAAAAATCTTCCCCTTCTGTTAAGGTGTCCCCGATCTTAAAGTTTCCTGTGTCAAACAAGCCAACCACATCACCGGGATAAGCATCATCGATTATACTTTTATCACGGGCCATAAAACTATAAGGATTGCTGAAGCGGACATCTTTATCCAAGCGAACGTGATGGAAATATTTGTTACGTTCAAACCTTCCTGAACAAACACGGAAGAAGGCGATACGGTCACGGTGCTTCGGATCAAGATTTGCGTGTATTTTAAAAACAAAACCGCTCAGTTTATCTTCTTCCACATCTACAACTCTTGCTGTTGTTTCCCTGCTTCGGGGAATAGGGGCGATGCGGATAAACGTATCCAGCATTTCCTTTACACCGAAGTTATTAATAGCGCTGCCAAAGAAAACAGGGGCTACTTTCCCGGCGAGATAATCTTCTACTTTCAGTTCACCATGCACGCCATCCACCAGTTCCACATCTTCTCTTAATTGAGCTGCATCTTTTTCGCCCAGCTTTTTATCCAATATCTCAGTGTTCAGATCTGAAATAGACACCGTGTCTTCATCTGTCGCTTTTGTATTGGCGGTGAATAATAAAAGATCTTTATCATGCAGGTCATACACGCCTTTAAATTCTTTACCACTATTAATCGGCCATGTCATCGGGTGCAACGAAATCTTTAATTCTTTTTCAATCTCTTCCAGCAAATCAAACCGGTTCTTACCATCACGATCCATTTTATTCACAAACACAATCACCGGTGTATCCCGCATGCGGCACACTTCCATTAAGCGCCTTGTTTGTTCTTCTACGCCGTTTACGCTGTCCACAACAAGAATAACACTGTCAACAGCCGTCAATGTTCTGTAAGTATCTTCAGCAAAATCTTTGTGACCGGGAGTATCCAGCAGGTTGATCAGGATTTTATTGTATTCAAAACTCATCACCGATGTGGCAACAGAGATACCTCTTTGCCTTTCGATCTCCATAAAATCGCTGGTCGCAAATTTTTTGATCTTATTACTTTTTACCGCACCGGCTATTTGGATTGCTCCACCAAATAATAAGAACTTTTCCGTCAATGTCGTCTTGCCCGCATCCGGGTGACTGATGATCGCAAATGTTCTGCGCCGCTCTATTTCGTTGTGATATTTCATTCGAGTTAATAGTTCATGGCTCATAGTTCATGGTCGGGCTGTTACTATGAACTATGACTCATGAACTATGAGCATTTTTAGGCGGCAAAGGTAAGGTTGAGAAGGTAAAATTTAAGCTTTTCAAAGCAACGTAATCTATTTCATTATTGTCATGGCCGTATAAAACCGGTTTTTATGCGCCTTACCACGATTTTCGGCTTCGCTTTTTTAATGTTACTGGCTTCCTGTAGTAAGGATAAAATCTCCAGTCTCTCCGGGAATTTGGATGGTGAGTGGAAACTGGTGACGATTACAGATAAAAGCACTGCCACCACTTTTTTTCGCCCCGGCGCTTCCGGCGATGTTACTATTAACTTTTCCGGCGACAACTTTTCCGGCAAAACATTACGCAATGTGTTTTCGAATGGCAGCTTCACACTCAAAAATGACATCGATATCGTGTTTGGAGATTTTGCAATGACAAAGGTGATGGAGGACGATTGGGGCGGCATATTTATTACCGTATTGCGTGCTTGTATGTTGCAATCATTAGCGCCTTGCGCTCCTTCTAAAATTACATTGCAGGGCAATAAGCTGATCATTGAATGCCCATTGCGGTATGATCTTACATTGATGCGAGTCTGAGAATTATCCGCAGGATGCTGTGCATTTTCCCAACTGCATTGCTACTATCAGCTTCGTTGCGTCGCACACTTGTACTGCATGAATTCTACTCAGCATTATTGAAATATCAACTTATTCAGTCAGGCCACACATTCGAAACTTTTGAGAGAGTTTAAAACTCTCCAAAAGTTCTAACATAATAAAATAGCAATCAATATAGGAGACTACTAAATTGCTGAATAGCGAACAGGAAGATGAAGAGTGCGACGCAACGAAGTTGATAGTAGCAATACAGCCGGGCAAATAAAAAACCCGCTCAATTGAACGGGTTTAAGCTTTTTAATAAGAGAAGCTTATATATGCGCTTCGATCTTTTTTACAAAATTCGCTTTAGGTTGTGCGCCGACTAACTTGTCAACTACCTGTCCACCTTTGATGAAAAGGATCGCAGGAATAGAAGTGATGCCATAGTTCATGGATACCTGTGGATTATTGTCCACGTTCACCTTGCCTACGTTCACCTTGCCATCGTACTCTTTTGAAAGATCTTCGATGATAGGCCCGATAGCACGGCAAGGCCCGCACCATTCAGCCCAGAAATCAACTACGGTCAGTTTATCAGAAGCCAGTACATCAGCCTGGAAGTTTGTGTCATTATACTCTTTTGCCATTGTATGTGTTTTATGTTTTAGTTTTTCTACTTTATGTTATAAGGACTGCAAATTTAAGCCCGATAATATTAACAGGTAATCTTGACACAAAGTTGTGAAAAACTTGTCATTCTTACCGTAATCTTTGTTATCGACTGTAAATAAGTCTCTTATCAGTTCGTTAACACCTGCACTTCCAGTTCTGGTTTTTCTTCCAGGAAATGGATCATTTCTTCGTTCATTTCAAATCCCCCGCTGCCGGTCACCAGGCTGATCTTCATGTTGTTCTTCGGCTCAGTTAAAATAAAACGCAATGCCGATGTGCCCGGATGGTACTTCAGGTTCTTTTCCACGAATTTGATCATATCTGCATTGAGATGCTGCGGGTGCACTTCAATGTTCACCTGTTTGGTGAGGTTCTTTTTCATGCTTTCGGCCAACGAAACAGTTACTATTTTAAATTCAAATACATCCTGGTTAAAACGTTCTTTAAAATAGCCAGTGATAAAAACAGTCGTTCCCTGGACGAGATAAGGTGAAATCCTTAGGTAATCTTCTTTGAATAAAACGACTTCTGTTTTGCCGCTGTAATCTTCAATAATGAAGCTGCCGTATTTATTACCGCTTTTAGCAACTTTATGCTGTGCGTCTGCTACCAGGCCAATAATCCTGAACATGCGGCCGGGGTTGGGGTGCATTTTAATAGATTCTTTGAATTCATTGAAATCAAAGATCGCCGTAACGCCGTAATGCCGCATTTCAAATTTGTAATGATCCAGCGGGTGGCCACTCAGGAACATACCCGTTACTTCTTTTTCATGATCCAGTTGCACCATCAACGGCCAGGGAGCGGCTTCGGGCAATCGTGGTGGCGGTATTTCCATGGTGATGGGCAGGTCACCAAATAATGTGTTGGTAGCTGTTGCGTTTTGCGTAGCAATGATCTGCCCGTATTTAATTATTCTTTCCAAACCATTCAATAACTCTCCTTCGGGCACGGTGAAATACTGGGCACGATGGTTCTCTGCAAAACAATCAAAGCCACCTGCATAAGCGAGGCTTTCCAATGTTTTTTTATTAACGGTGCGCTGGTTAATGCGTTTGATGAAATCGAATATGTTTATAAACGAACCGCTTTTTTGTCTTTCAGAAATAATACTTTCCACGGCGGCTTCACCTACGCCTTTTAGCCCGCCTAATCCAAAACGGATCTCACCTTTTGCATTAACAGCGAAACCTTTTAAGGATTCATTGATATCAGGGCCCAGCACTTTTAATCCCATACGTTTACATTCTTCCATGAAGAAAGTGATCTTGTCAATGCTACCGGCGTTGTTCAGCACGGCCGCCATGTATTCGGAAGGGTAGTGGGATTTTAAATAAGCCGTTTGATACGCTACATACGCATAGCAGGTGGAATGTGATTTATTAAAAGCGTATTGTGCAAACGCTTCCCAGTCCGTCCATATCTTTTCTAATTTTTCCGCAGGTAATGCTTTTTCTGTTGCTCCCGTAATGAATTGCGCTTTCATTTTGTCGAGCACCGACTTTTGTTTTTTACCCATGGCTTTGCGCAGTACATCCGCATCGCCCTTGCTGAAGCCGGCTAACTTTTGCGCCAGTAACATTACCTGTTCCTGGTAAACCGTGATACCATAGGTTTCTTCGAGTATCTCGGCCATCTCCGGCAAATCATAGGAAATGGGTTCTCTTCCATGTTTGCGGTCAATGTAATTTGGGATGTAAGCCATCGGGCCGGGGCGATACAAAGCGTTCATCGCAATGAGATCACCGAATTTATCGGGCTTTAATTCACGCAGGTATTTCTGCATGCCGGGACTTTCAAACTGGAACGTTCCGATAGTAGAAGCATGCTGGTATAATTCAAATGTTTTTTTATCGTCGAGTGGTATAGCGTCAATATCTATCTCCACACCATGATTTTGTTTGATAAGGTTCAACGCATTTTTAAGAATGGTTAATGTCTTTAATCCTAAAAAGTCCATTTTCAGGATGCCTGTTTCTTCAATTACATTTCCTTCTATCTGCGTTAACCATAAGGTTGATTCTTTAGAAGTGGCAACCGGGATTAGTTCCGTTAAATCCTGCGGGGCAATGATAATACCTGCGGCGTGGATACCCGTGTTGCGCACAGAACCTTCCAACCGTTCTGCTTCATGTAATACTTTGCTGAGGATGGTATCTTTCTGGTTATATATTTCCCGCAGTTTTTTTACATTGTCCATGTCTTCACTGCCCATGCCTTCTTTTTCTTCCAGCGACTTTTCCCCGTCTTTAAATTTCATGGGCGCATGCAACACTCTTCTCAATTCTGTTCCGGGCCGGTCAGGAATTAATTTCGTTAAGGCCCTGCTGTCGGGCAATGGCAAATCCATCACCCTCGCCACATCTGCGATACTTGATTTAGCGGCCATAGTACCATAGGTAATGATCTGGGCTACCTGGTTCTTTCCATATTTTTCAACAACATAGTCTATCACTTTTTGCCTTCCTTCATCATCAAAGTCAGTATCGATATCCGGCATGGATTTACGATCGGGGTTCAGGAATCGTTCAAACAGCAGGTTGTACTTAATCGGATCAATATTGGTAATGCCAATGCAATACGCAACAACGGAACCTGCAGCAGAACCACGGCCCGGTCCAATGAATACACCTTTGTCCCTTCCGGCTTTGATAAAATCACTTACAATTAAAAAATAACCTGCAAAGCCCATCATGCGGATGGTGAAGAGTTCAAATTCTATTCGTTCTTTTATCTCAGGTGTTAACTCATTGTAGCGTTTTTCCGCCCCTTCGTACGTAATGTGTTTTAAATATTCCCATTGGTTCTGCGATTCTGCAGATACCTTGTATTTGCCAACCTGTTCTTCTTTTGTATGTAGTTGAAATCTTTTTTCAATCGGGAAATTGGGCAATAAAATATCACGGGTTAAATTCAGCAATTCTACTTTGTCAACTATTTCACCTGTATTGTCAATGGCTTCGGGCAGGTCATGAAACACTTTGCTCATTTCTGCCGTGTTCTTAAAATAAAATTGATCATTGGGAAAAGCGAAACGTTTGTTTTTCGCATGCACATCATCGTCTGTAAAATCAGTTTGTTTGGGCGTAGCGAATTTTTCACCCGTATTGATACAAAGTAAAATATCATGTGCATTGGCATCTTCCGCATCTACATAATGCGAATCATTACTGGCGATAATTTTTACATTGTATTTTTTCGCCAGCTTGATTAACACCTGGTTCACTTTATCCTGTTCGGGAATACCATGACGTTGCAGTTCCACATAATAATCTTCCTGGAAAATATTCAGCCACCATTTGAATTCATTTTCGCCTTCTTCTTCTCCTTTCTTCAAAATAGCTTGCGGCACCATAGCACCGAGACAGCAAGTCGTTGCGATCAACCCCTCATGATGACGAAGAATTAATTCTTTATCAATGCGGGGATACTTACTATACATCCCTTCAATAAAGCCCAGTGAAGTAAGTTTGATCAGGTTGCGGTAGCCCTGTTCATTTTTCGCCAATAATATTTGGTGATGGCGGGGGTCTTTTTGTTCTTTGGTAAATGTTTTCTGGTGGCGGTCTGTTGTCATGTAAAATTCGCAACCGACAATAGGTTTTACTTTTACTTTCCCGTTTTCATCTTTATGTTTATAAGCTTCCGCTACAAATTCAAAAACGCCAAACATATTGCCGTGATCACTGATGGCCAGTGCAGGCATTCCATCGCCAATCGCTTTCTTATATAAATTCTGGATAGACGCTGCGCCATCTAAAAGGGAAAACTGGGTGTGGACGTGTAAGTGGGAAAATTTCATTCTTCTCGGGTCAATATCAAAAGTTAAAAATCAAAATATCGGGGGCGTCAAATTTCCGATTGTTTTCTCACACGGAAAAGCAATGTTCATTTCTTGTTGAAACTAAAAATATTAATGCTCCCATTACTATAACTGCAAACCCATGCTTCAAGTTTATCATTATCTTCAAAAATATCCACGCCGACAGGATGTCCCTTGCAGGGGAGTGAAATCACTTTTTCAAAACCGTTCTCTTTTACCTTAAAAACCTCCACATAATCGCTGTTATAGCACGTTACAAATAGAAATTTATAATTCTTTGACAGGACAATTGTTCTCGGTTGTGCATGTGTAGGGGCTGTAAACAATGTTCTACCCGTTAATGCATCAAGACAAGCCACTTTCGCCAGTTTATTATAAGAAACAAATAGATGACCGCTGGTATCCATCACCAGGTGACGTGGATTGGATTCTACCGCCATATCCGTTTCTTTCATCCAAACCGTATTATTTAAAACAGCGATGCTGGCGCCACCCATGATAGCAACATAAGAGCGGTTATTTTTTTCATCCACAACAACACCTCTTGGTATAGATGAAACAGGAATAGTGCTGATAACTTTACCATAAGGGTATTCATATTCATTCATTTCCAAAACACTTACGTTATAAGAATGCCAGTTACTTACCAGTAAATATTTATTATCAGCCGTCCGTGAAATTACTTTTGGCGTTTTACCCGTTTTTATCAGCGGCACTTTGATCATATCCGTTTTTGTACTGCCGGGATAAACCACCGTTATAATTTTTGTCCTTTGCTTGCTCGTATCTTTTTTGCCAGTCTCATCGCCGGGCAGGTTGGCTTCTAATGAATCCACTCTTATCGGCACGATGCCTTCCGCATTGTGCAGCGACACCCACAGCAGTTTATCATCGTGGCTCAGGCAGGCTTCCACCGGTTTTTCCTGGAAAGAAGCAATTGCTTTTTCTTTCACGTAATCCCATCCCGTGCCGGGGGTAGATTTAAATTTAAATTCACGGATCACACTCCGGGAAGGCTGATCAAATTCATACACACTCATTCCCTCCAGGTTCATGGCATATAACTTAGAACCGCTGTTGTTAAATAAAACCGATTTTGTACCCGGCGCCGCACGAAGCACTTCTGTTTTTGCGTATATAATATCCGAGTAAGGCTTTAGTGTTTTAGGAACAATGGTGTCTTGCGGAATGATGACCCGCCTTTTGACTGCTTTTGTTGCACTCGTATCTGTAAACGTCATTTTATTGATGCTTTTCGTGTCCTCAACCGTATTGCAGGAAGCACTTAAAAAGACGAATGATAGAACAGAAAATAGCGAATGCATGATATAATAAATTGTTTGGGGTCAATTGTTTAGCCCGGGTCAGGCCTGAAATTCAAATTTCGCTAAAAGGATGTGCTTTTTAACATTTTTAAACTATATTTTTGCCGGATTCCTGTCGGCAG
Organism: Chitinophagaceae bacterium; assembly: GCA_037200685.1. Classification (GTDB taxonomy): domain Bacteria; phylum Bacteroidota; class Bacteroidia; order Chitinophagales; family Chitinophagaceae; genus JAJKIP01. The sequence continues at coordinate 255,536 of JBBCIG010000020.1, read as the reverse complement.
GCAGGATTTTTGAATGAACCCCGGCTCTTATGGGAACTCGAACTGTTATGATCAAACAAATAATTCCTGCTTTATTAGCTACCGTTTTGCTGACAAGTTGTATGACGCTTAAGCCGTTAAGTTCATCTGTTACCAGCCGGACGATAAATAACACAACTTCTTCGGCTACGACAGCCGTTACTGCACCCACAACTGCAGCTGTTCCAAAGACTACTGAAAAGCAAGTAAAATTTTTAGATGATATTTCCATATCAGCCGCATCTTCCCAGGCAAAAGAAGAAACTGCAAAAGCCACTGCAAATGATGCAGTGCCGCGGGTATCTGTGGTAAGACCGGAAGGCAGCGATGTGTTTCATTCTAATTATTCTTCTTCAGGCAAAGCTTCCGCTTTACAAATCAAATACGCCGCATTACTCAATACAACCCCGGAACTTCTCGTAGAAAACAATTCTACGCTGAATTTACTGGAGCATGTAGACGAATGGTACGGCACCCGTTACCGCATGGGCGGCACTACCAAGAGCGGTATTGATTGTTCGGCATTTGTGCAGACGATTTATCTTTCTGCGTTTGGCGTTGCCATTCCACGTACCGCTGCGGAACAGTTTCGTGTAGCAAAAATTATTTCCGCGACTGAATTAAAAGAAGGCGACCTCGTTTTCTTTAATACCACCGGCGGCGTATCGCATGTCGGCCTTTATCTCGCAAATAATAAGTTCGTTCACGCTTCCAGTTCCGAAGGTGTAAAAGTCAGCGACCTCTTCGAAAATTATTACCTCAGGCGTTATCTCGGGGCCGGCCGCATAGAAAAGTCACAGGCTAAGAATTAGAAGCATAATTATTTACCCGGCTGCATTGCTACTATCAGCTTCGTTGCGTCGCACACTTCAACTTCCTGTTCGCTATTCAGCATTTTAGAACTGTTCTGCCATATCATACTCTCCTAAAAGCAGGGCTGTGCGCTGATGGCTTCCCCTAACGGGGGAAGTCGGAAGGGGGCTTTAACCTCAATCTTTTCATAATCGTCTGCATCACCGGCTGAATATCAGGAGAAAGTTTAAACATAAGTATCGCTCCTCCGTATAAAATGATAAAAAGAATACTTCGCAAAAACATTCCACCAATTCCATGAATCGTATTTAAACCAAAATAACAAATCATAAAACCAACGGTTCCGATCAGCAATGTATAAAGCGAATTAAGCGTGAAAGGGAAAAGCTTGAATTTTTTCCAAAGGAAAATAATCCGGATAATATTATAAACACTGATTGAAATGAGATTGGCGATGGCCGGCCCCGTAAGATCATATTCTTTTGTAAGAAAATACGTGGACGGGATCATTACAAAAAGTAACACGACACCGCTGATCAATTCAAACCTCCAGTAATTAGAAGTAGCGATGATCTGTGAATTAACACCTGTGCCGAGGTCAATCACTTTTGTTAAGCCTAAAAATATAAAGGCGTTAAAGCCGAGGAGGTATGTATCTTTTAATTGAAAAGTAGTCACCGCTTCCGTATAATTCAGTGCGATCAATATGAAAATGCCCACGGCGAAAATCAGCAGGTTGATAGAAGAACGCTGATATATCTTTTGCAGCAACTTCATATCCTTTTCTTTCCATGCTCTTGACAAATGCGTAATTGAAGCGGCGATGATACTTCGTTGCGGGGCTTGTATTACACTCGTCATGATCTGCGCCAATCCAAAAATGCCGGCTTTGGCAAGTCCATCATCTAATACGGATGCGATAACAATAGAATCAAATACCTGCGAGATCGTAAAAATAAGAGCGCCTGAATAAAAGAATAAACAAAGTGATAGTATCTTTTTAAAATAGCGACGGCTTACTTTACTTACCGAAAAAGTGAAATGAATTTTCTTCGTAAAAATTAAATATAAAACCAGTGTGAGTGCAATGGCCGCGAAAGTGAATGCATATAATTTAATAAAGAGATCAAAGTCTTTGATAACACCCATCGCAAGCAGTACGATCAGCACGGTTGTGATCAGCCTCCATTCTACTTCTTTTAAAAAACTTGTCAGCACAGGCCTGCCCATACTCCATGCGTAAGCTTCGAGTATTGTATAAATAGTAAGCCCGAAACCCATCGGGAATATCCAGTAATAATAATTCAGGAGTAATGGAGAATGTTCGCCAAATTTCCTTATCACGATGTCTTTGAATACCCAGCCTGCAATCATTACTAATATAAAACCGATAGTGCTGACCAGTACCGCCCATGTAATCATATCATTTTTCTTTGGCGGCAGGTGATCACCATAATAATGATAGAATTTAAAAATGTAAGAGGGCATGGCCATCGTGGAGAAAGCCATCATTAATGTAGCAATGGCGATGAAAATGCTGGTGAGGCCGTATTCGTCAGGAGTAAATGAACCGCCTTCCCTTGTAAAAAAATAAGTATTAAGCAGGCCAACAGCAAAGCCGATATAAATGACAACAGAGGAAATAATACTTTGCCGCCGGATATTACCCATGCAGTAAAGATAATGGTGAATAGCGAATGGTCATAATGAAATCAACAGGCAATGGGCGATAAGAAATAGCCCAAAGCAATAAACAATCAATCTAAGCTTAGAGCTTTTTCGTTTTAATATAAAAGTTAGGATCAGCTTCTATCGTATTCGCTGTTTCTTTAGCATTAATAGTTTTCCATGAAGTGCCTGGCGTTAACCAAACACCATTGGTAAGTTTTACCGGCATATTAAAACCATTGATGCAATCCGCCCAGCGATAAGAGATTGTTTCGCCTTCTACTTTCCATTCCAGCATGGGAATTTTTGCGTTACGCAGGTATTGATCGAATATTTTAGATAAATCCTTTCCTGATTTTTCAATAAAATATTTTTCTACATCTGATGAGTTAACAGTCTTGTGATAAAATTTTTCACCCAGGCCTCTTAATATTTGTTTGAATACCGCATCATCGTTGATTACCTGCCGTATCGTATGGATGGTATTAGCGCCTTTGGCATACATATCGCCGCTTCCTTCTTTGTTCACGCCATATGGCCCGATAATGGGGCTGCTGTTTTGTATTTTTGCACGGATTCCCTGTACGTATTCTTCACCTGCTTTTTTCCCGCTCTGGCATTCGGTGAATAATATTTCGGAATAATTGGTAAAACCTTCATGTACCCACATGTCAGCAATGTCTTTGGTAGTAATATTATTGGCGAACCATTCATGCCCGCTTTCGTGTACAATAATATAATCCCATTTTAATCCCCAACCGGTGCCCGAAAGGTCACGGCCGAGATAACCATCTAAAAATTTATTACCATACGCCACGGCACTTTGATGTTCCATACCAAGATGCGGCGTTTCTACCAGTTTATAACTATCCTCGTAAAAAGGGTAGGGGCCAAACCATTCTTCAAAACATTTCAACATGAGTTTTACGTCGCGGCCAAATTGTTTTTTTGCTTTTTCAAGATCATAGTCCATCACCCAGTAACTGCAATCCAGCTTTCCTTTTTCGCCGGTGAATTGTTCGGTCCAGTTTACATACTTGCCGATATAAGGAATGATGGTATAATTATTAATAGGATTTTTTACTTCCCATTTCCAGGAAGTAGTGCCGTTATTATTATTTGTTTTATTAACCAGTCTTCCATTGCCAACTGCTACGAGACTGTCCGCAACAGTCATCGTTAAGGAAGCACCGTTATCCGGTTCATCACTTTGGTGATCTTTGCAAGGATACCAAACGCTGGCCCCCAATCCCTGGCAAGCCACCGTCATCCATTGGCGGCCTTTTTCATCTTTGGTAAATATCCAGCCACCATCCCATGGCGCCCTGACTGCTTCACGGGGCTTACCATGATACACAATAGTTATAGAATGAATGCTTCCCGCCGCTGCTCTTGGTAAAGGAATAAACCATGCATTGCCATCATTGTAATAAGGTTTACCGGGATAGTTTATATACATTTTATTATCATAAAAAATGCTGTCGAATGTCAATGGTTTTTGCAAATCAATTTGCAGGTAATCAGATTTCTGCCCCGGCAACACTTTATATTCAATTGTCGTTTTGCCCCAAATCGTTTTGTTATCATAATCCGGCTTTACCGCAAGATCATAACGCAGTACGTCCCACCATGCCCTTTCCGGTGTGATGCTTCCACGCAGTGTGTCCTGGTGGGTGTATTGTCCAAATGAAATTTTAGTTAGTGTTAAAAGGAGAACTAACGGGGCGGCTTTGAAGAAGTATTTCACTATAGAATGAATTTGAATTGTAAATTTAATTGTTAATGCCAAATATGGTCAATAAAAGAAAATATGGATGGTGGCCGGTCATGTTCCCCGTAATGACGTGGTTTTGTTTGCTGATGGTTGGTTGCTACGGTAATAAAAAAAATGATAAAAAGATATTTCACTACAACGAATCCTTTGGTATCGCCTCGCTTGACCCGGCTTTTGCGAAAAGCCAGTCGGTGATGTGGCCTATCCACCAGTTGTACAATACACTGGTCCAAATTGATGACAGCCTGCATATTATTCCTTCGCTGGCAAAAAGCTGGATGGTTTCCGGCGACAGGCTTGTTTATACATTTTTTCTCAGGGATGATGTTTTCTTTCATGACGATGCAACCTTCGCGGATGGAAAAGGCCGGAAGATGACAGCGAAGGATATTGAGTACAGCTTGTCGAGGATCCTGGATAAAAAAACCGCAAGCCCCGGGGCCTGGATATTTAATGGCAAAGTTGATCCTGCACAACCTTTCATCACGGTTAATGACACAACATTCCAGGTAAAATTAATTCGCCCTTATAATCCGATCCTCGGTATTCTTTCCATGCAGTATTGTTCGATAGTAGCAAAAGAAACGGTAGAAAAATATGGCAACAATTTTCGCAGCCATCCTGTTGGCACCGGGCCTTTTCAATTAGTGACCTGGCAGGAAGGGCAGGCGCTGGTAATGAAAAAGAATGAACACTATTTTGAAAAAGATAATGAAGGCAACCCGCTTCCTTACCTCGATGGAATAAAGATCAGCCTCTACAGCAGTAAAGCCACGGAGTTCCTGTTATTCCGTCAAAGACAATTGCAGTTTATCAATGATATTGATCCTTCTTTCAAAGATGAACTGTTGAGTAAACAAGGGACATTGCGAAAGGAATGGGCTGATAAAATAAAATTACAAACCAACCCTTACCTGAACATTGAATACTTTGGGATACTTGTTGATTCTACAAATCCTTTGGTAAAAAATTCGCCGTTGCGATTGAAAAAAATAAGGCAAGCAATCAATTATGGGTTCGACAGGCGAAAGATGATTTTATATTTACGCAATTCAATGGGCACACCCGCTGAATCAGGATTTGTTCCTGCCGGCCTGCCTTCTTTTGATTCATCCATTGTTAAAGGATATAAATACGATCCTGCAAAGAGCAAGCAACTATTAGAAGAAGCAGGTTTCCCCAATGGAACAGGGCTCCCTGTTATTAAACTGCAGACGATCGCTGTTTATTCGGACATGGCGGATTTTATTGCGAAGCAACTCAGTGAAGTGGGCATTCCTGTGCAAGTCGAAACAGTTTTAAAATCTTTATTACTGGAAATGACGGCCAATTCAAGGGCGCCTTTTTTTCGTGGTAGCTGGATAGCCGATTATCCCGATGCGGAAAATTATTTGTCCGTGTTCTATTCAAAAAATCCTGCACCGCCAAATTATACCAGGTATAATAACCCGCAGTTCGATCTGGTATTTGAAAAAGCATTATTAGAATTGAATGACTCCGCCCGATATAAATTATACCAGCAGGCTGACCAGATATTAATCAATGATGCGCCGGTAGTGCCGCTATGGTACGACAAAGCCATCCATCTTGTACAAAACGATGTGGATGGCTTTAAGCCGAATGCGTTGAATTTATTGGAATTGAGGAGGACGAAACTGAGGTAAGAATTCGGATGTCAGAAGTCAGAAGGGAAAGTCAATTGGGTCATAAAAGTCAAAAGCCTGCGTTTGATGCAGGCTTTTGACTTTTACTATTGTTATTTCTTTAGCTTATCCTTAAACACTTTTCTGAATTTGTCCACTTTCGGACGTATAACTATCTGGCAATAAGGATTGGCGTTTGCATTGTTTTCATAATACTGCTGGTGGTAATCTTCCGCAGGATAGAACTTATCAAACGCTGTGATCTCCGTTACAATCGGCTTGTCAAAAGCGCCACTTTTATTTAATTCCGCTTTATACTTTTCCGCTTTTTGTTTTTGTTCATCGTTGTGATAAAAAACACCGCTGCGGTATTGAGTGCCCACATCATTACCCTGGCGGTTCAATGTTGTTGGGTCATGTGTTTCCCAAAAAACTTCGAGCAGTTCATCAAATGTGATCTTTGCAGGATCGTAAACGATTTGCAATGCTTCCGCATGGCCGGTCTCGCCGGTACATACTGCTGTATAAGATGGATTTTTCACATGGCCCCCGGTATAACCGGAAGTGGCGCTGATCACTCCATCCAGTTGTTCAAAAATCGCTTCGGTGCACCAGAAACAGCCATTCGCCAAGGTGGCGGTATCGGTGCCGGTTGTAGGTATATTCGTCATAGTTGTATTGTTACTCTTTGTAAGTTCTGTTGTGGTAGATGATTTTTGGGCGCAGGAGACAAAAGCCGTCATTGCGATCAAAGTTGAACTTATAAATGTATTTCGCATAAAATATTTTAAACTGTTCATCATAAACCGTTTGCAATTTACTGATCTCTTAAACACCGACTGTAATGGAATAGTTAACATGGTTCATTGCGTACTCATTTACAGCCGTATTAATAACAAAACTATTTACGAATAGTTTGACAAAGCGGATCGGGAGAAATTTTGTATTTAACAAATTGTTAGGTGATCGGGTATTGTGTTCCAGCAGAACACCTTATGGGTAGAAAGACAATATGGAGGAATAGCGTTACGTAGGAACGCATTATGCCCGTTTTCAGATTAACCGTTGCATAAAACGTTCCGATGGAACGTATAACACGGTCATTATTTCTACCCATAAAATGTCCCTACGGGGCAAAGAAAAACTTCGCAAATGCGAAAGAGAGCCTCACCTAACCTCTCCTAAAGGAGAGGAACAGCACACAGCCCTCGCTTTTAGAAGAGTAGGATATTAATAGAGCTCTTCTACAATGCTGAATAGAACCTCACCCTTTATCCCTCTCCACAAGTGGAGAGGGAAACTGCAAACAGCCCTTGCTTAATGAAAATGCGGATGATTAGGAGGCACTGCCAAAATGCTGAGTAGAATTACCGAACGTACCGCCGATATTCATCGGGGTGCTGCCATAATGCTGAGTAGAATTCATGCAGCACAAGTGTGCGACGCAACGAAGATGATAGTAGCACTGTAGCCTGGCTCATAAAAAAAATCCAATAAAAAACCCACCACAATACTGTGATGAGTTTTCGTTATTTCAAATGACAAATTTATTTAGGCTCCAGTGCGCTGTTGATCAGGAACAACAGGTTGGCACGGTGTGCTTTTGTTTCTTCGTTGGTGGAAACGGCTGTTGCCAGCATTGTTTTCACTTTTTTCAGGCTGTTGAGTATTGCGGCTTTCGCTACATCATCGAAGGCGTTGGATTTGGGATTAATGATTTCTCCCGCTTCTTTCACAAACGCTGTTTGCAGGTATTGACGGTATACGTTTACATTCTTTGTAATGTCGGCTTTGAAGCAGGCGTTTACCAAATCACTCATCACATCGGCGGCGCTGTATTGATTGCCATACAGGCGGCTGTTGGTGATACGCTGCATGGTGGCCGGATGCATAATATGCGCTAATGCACCAAAGATTTGGTTGCCAAGAATGTTGTTGGTGATCTTATAATCATCACCGGTTTGGTTTTGGTTAAAACCACGGCGCTGAGGCAACAGGTAAGCAAATACCTGCGCATCCGCATCATACGCTTCAGGTGCGAAAACATATTTCGCCAACACATCCATTGCTTTCTTTTGTGTAGCCAGTGTAACCGGTGTGAATGGTTTGGTAGCTGAATGCTGGTCAGGCGTACTCCTGTCTACATAGATGCCACCGATGTAGCGGCTTACAGAAGCGATCATATTGGCACGTTGTGCATTTAATGTATTATACCTTGCACGCAGTTCCGCATATGATTGATAAGGCTTGCTGTATTTTTCGACGAGCTTGCTCATTGTGTTATTTACCAATTTAAACCTGTCTTCCGCATAAGCGATCGGGTCGCTGCTCATGTCATTCACATTCACACGTGGGTCCATTGCTTTGCCCGGGGCCCTCATATCATCACCATCATTGCCAAATGCAAGCTGTGGCTCAGTGCTACGGCTGAGTATTTTTCTAAGGCCTTCTTTTTCTTCATCACTGGTGAAAGGCCTGTAACCATATTCAATTGCCCAGAGATCATAAGGACCGGCTTTTGTTGTATAGTAATCGCCTTGTTTTGTTTTATCCAACGCTACGTTTACTGCGGGATAATCCATTACAGAACCGAGCATTCCTATCTTCTGTGTGATCTCTTTATTGTTTACATCAGCGGGAGAAAGCATCTGGCTCGCTTTCATGTTATGGTTCAGTCCAAGTGTATGGCCCATTTCATGCAATATCAAATAAGTAAGAAACTGCTTGTGCATTTCTTTTATTTCAGCAGGGCTGTCACCATTAATTTCCGCTATCGTTAAGCCGGTGGTGAATTGCGCTTTCAATTCAGCCGCAAGTGTGCAGGTCGCATAATTATCTAACTCCATGCCCGGGAATTTCAATTGATTGGCAGTAATAGATGGCCCGCTTAATAATTCATCAATGATGGGTGTTGCGCTGCCGCTGTACCATTCTACCGTGATATCGGCGCCAATGATCTCGCCTGTTTTTGGATTTACAAAACTGGGGCCTATCGCACCATAGGTTGGTTGTGCGGAAGCTACCCAGCGGATTACATTATAACGAATATCAGCAGGGTCCCATGTGGCATCATCCGGCATTATTTTCATTTGTACCGCATTTTTGAAACCTGCTTTTTCAAAAGCTTCGTTCCATTTCAAGCCGGCATCTACAATAATCTGGCGGTATTCAACAGGCGTTGTATTTTCTACCCAATAAACAATGGGTGTTACTGGTTCGCTCAGCGCCGCGGTCGGATCTTTCTTTACTAAATTCCACCGTTGGATTAAATCTTTAAAAGGAACCGGGCTGATGCTGGTCTGGTCAGTTATTTGTCTCATAAAATAACCTACTCTCGGGTCATCCGATCTTGGTATAAAACCATCATCCGGCATTTCGATAAGACTGTGCTGCATGCGCACCCTTACATAGCGGGGGTCGGTAATATCAGCAGTACCTGAAGCGATGATATTCGGATTATCATAAGCCATGTCAACTACCACATCCGTATTGTTCGGGAAGGAACGGACAGCGGCGTATTTTGATTTTGAAGAGTTCAATTGGCCGAGGTTAAATACCTGTGCCGCACCGGGGCCGGTCACTACAGGTTTTACCGGGTCCATTTTTTCACTGATAAAAAATCCATCAGCGGAAATCAGGTAACCGGTGGAATCCTCCGTAAATTTTTCCGATAGGACAATCGCTTCTGGTTTATCTACATTTTTTGTTTTGCTCAGCGCATTGGCCGGGTCATAATACTGCGATGTATTTACCATCGCGAATTCCAGTTTGTCAAAAGCTTTTTGCACTTTAAAAACAAACGTAGCCCTGTGCATGCTCTGGTTCAGGAAAAGCTGGTTAGGCCCGCTGATCGAAAAGCTCTGGTAGATATAGTCTTTTCCCAGCTGGTCTTTTTTTACATACAATTGAACGCTGCCGGTAGCAGTGTCCTGGTAAATCGTAAACAAGCCATCAATTTTTTTACTGGTTTTCACTTTGTCAGTGATACCACCTGCAGGTTTTTTAACCTTCGAGGTGTCGGCAGGGCGTGGCGGAGTGACTTGCGCCGTTGCTGCCAGCACAGTAAAAAAAGACAATAAAAGGAACATTGATTTTTTTCTCATACAAGAATTTTTGAGTGGAGATTCAGTGCAATCTGCAATTTTACATGTAAAAAGCCCCGAAAGTTAAGGAATTGGATGAATGGCAGAGCAGATGTTAAAAACATTCTGTTTTCGGGGTAACCGGCAACACTAATACCAATTGATTTTCAGTAGAAATTGATTTGAGATAATTTTTTGGGGCCCGGCTGCATTGCTACTATCATCGCCTGTTGCGACGCTCCGTTCATCTTCCTGTTCGCTATTCAGCAATTGAGATGCAGTACTCTAGCACAAACTGAAGTTTGACTGAAAATATTAAAGGCTATCATCCAATACAGAAGTTATCTGTAATTTATGATAGCCTTTATATTTAATCCGGTAAGAGGTTAATAGTCCGTCCTTGCTTTATTATTTTCTTTTTGCTTTCAGGTCCTCCAGCAATTTCGCCTGGTTGTCAATATTCTGCTGCTGATCTTTCTGGTTGTTTTGATTGCTCACCAAATCTTCCTGTGATTTTTTAATTTTTTCTCCCAGGTCTTTTTCATCTTTTTGAAGATTTTGCAATTTACTCTTCGCATCTTTTATAATCGTTTCCTGTGCGGCTATTTCCTGCTCCAGGCTGTAAGCGATTGTTTTTTCTACAAAACTATTCAGGAATAATTGTGAACTGTTCCAGATCGCCGTGTCTGTGTCAGGAGAAATGAATTCTTTATTGCCTTTGCTAACGAGCATGTAAAGCGTACTCCTGTTTTTTTCTTCCCCGCTTTTTTGTATCACTTTAAAATATACATCAAGCTTTTGCGTACTGACAGCAGGCAGTGTTACATTATTAAAAACATAAAAGCCATCCGATTTATTCTTTTTCCAAAAGAGATGTCCTTTTGTTTCGGGATTGTATCCTGTTTCTTTCAATTTTGATAAAATCGTTCCTTCCGCATCGTCAGTATTATTCGGCAATTCTAGAACAAGTGCCGGGTGTGTTTGAGTGTTATACTGGATAGTTGTTAACGAGGATTGCGCTCGTGCTGTTATTATACCTGTAACAAGTATAAGAAGCAGCATATATTGCTTTTTCATTTTTATTTAATAACGGTGGTAATAACAAAAGGGGAGTAAAGGCGGGAATATTAAGACCGTGATACCTGTAAGGTAGTCTTATTAGACTGTTTGCAGTGGTTTCTTTTACTTCTTATCACTGCGATAGTATAAAATACTTAGTTATATCCCTGTATTGTGTTCTAGATATGTGATGTTAAAGTTTTGAACTCAGTTGAAACTGATCTGAAACTTTTAGATGTTTCTTACTGAAGCATGAATTTTTATGCGTATTCCCTTTTCTCCATCCTCCTGCCATTATTTGCAGCCGCTTGAGTAGTATTTTAAAAAACGGCAGTAATCTATCGTAAATTTTAAAACAATAATCTACTACACAAATCCTGGTAAGATGATCAAACTACATGCAAAACGTATAACAATGCCTTTATTATTAATCGCATTGTTTGGTATTACCGTCAACTCACAACAGATCACTACGCCCCGCACACCGAGCCCTGCCGCTACTGTATTGCAAACAATCGGGATATCCACAGTAACGGTCAATTATTCAAGGCCATCTGTAAAAGGACGTGAAGTATGGGGCAAGCTTGTTCCGTATGGATGGAACGTACAAAATTTTGGTAATGGTCATTCAGCGCCATGGCGGGCCGGCGCTAATGAGAATACCACGATCAAGTTTTCCCATGACGCCAAAGTGGAAGGCAAGACAGTACCAGCAGGAGAGTACGGGTTGTTTTTTGTAGTGAACCAGGATAATACCGGCGAATTAATTTTATCCAGAGACAATCGTTCCTGGGGAAGTTTTTGGTATGATGAAAAACAAGATCAGTTGAGAAGTAAAGTGCAATTGCGTGAAGCGTCTTTTGCCGAAATGCTGACCTATGATTTTATTAATAGTACAAAAACTTCATCAGAGCTTGTACTGAATTGGGAGAAAAAACAAATTCCTGTAAAAATTGAATTTGCAGTAGATGACATCGTAATGCAGAATGCTGCGGAAGAATTAAAAGGCCCGAAAGGTTTTAACTGGCAGGGATATAATAGTGCAGCCAACTATGCTATTCAGAATAAAACAAATTATGAAGAGGCATTGAAATGGGCGGACCAGGCCATTGCTCAAAATAATGCGTTTGCAACACTAAGCACAAAAGCAAACCTGATGAAAGAAATGGGAAAAACAGAGGAGGCTGATAAGATCATGAATGATGCAGCTGCAATCGCTACTGAAAATGAATTGAACCTTTATGGCTACCAGTTAATGAATGGAGGCGAGACTGACAAAGCGATTGATGTATTTATCCTTACTACCAAAAGATTTCCAAAGAGCGCTAATGCTTTTGACAGCCTTGGCGAAGGGTATGCCACCAAAGGCGATAAAAAGAATGCAGTAATGAATTTCAAAAAATCATTGAGCATGAACCCACCTGCCAATGTAAAAGCTAATTCAGAAAAATATTTGAAAGAGCTCGGGGCGTTATAAATACTCGTGGTTATTTTAATTGTAAAAGCATAAAAGCCGCGGATGAATTGCCTGCGGTTAAAGTAAAGGCTGTGCCCGCTTGCACCCATATGTAATGGCCGGCTTTCATCAATCTTTTTTCCGTTGAATTGTTTATTGTATAATTTATGTCAGCATCTCCATGACTTACTAATAAATAACCGATAGCAGGTGGTGGCAATTGTAAACTTTCGCCAGCTTTCAATTGTACATTATAACCAGTTGCCAAAAACCTGTTGAACACAAGCGCTAAAGATTGATGTTGCAATACCGGTTCATTGCTGCGGGGCTTACCGCCTGTCAATTCGATATCCATTACATGAAACCATGAACTGTCATCATTCCACACACGATGAATACGGGGCGTACCCAAACTATCATAAGATGGCCGGCCGGTTGCAGATATACTGCTGCGGGAAGGCGCCTGCCCCATTAACTGGGAAGTAGTTAAGGTTTTTGTAAAGGAGACAAAAACAGATGGCGTACTGTGAATATGATACTGCGTAGTGTCTTTCGGTTTAAAATGTACATCCAGTATACGTACATATTCATTTTCAAAAACATTATGATGGCGTGGTTCGTATTTTACCTGTACCTGCGCAGCGGCAAACTGGGTGGAGCAAATGGCCAGCAAAAAGCAAATATGTTTTGGCATGATCAAAGATACATTTTCTGTTTGCTTGTTTTTACTTAGTAAAACATCTTATGCTTCAGCAACAAAGCTGTATTCTCTTCGGTATATTTAAATAAAACGTTACTTGCCCTTATATAAGGTTACATTACATCAATGCGGGTTATTCTATCTGCAAATAAATTTCAATAATTATGTCAAACATTACACAGGTTGTCAATACAGACAAGAACATGAAGACGCTGAAAAAAGGAATGCATGCTTCGGATATGGACCAATTGCTGAGCAGTTCCGGCCCTTTTACTTTTTTCGCCCCTTCAGATATCGCATTTGAAAAACTGGAGAAAGGCTATATGGAAGATTTAGTCGAATCAAAAAATAAGTCTGCGCTTACGGAATTAATAAAAAGTCATTTAGTAAGTGGTAAAATCTTTTTTAAAGAACTGAAGGACGGAGATAAGTTGCAAACAGTAAATGGTAAAGAGTTACTGGTGCAGGTAAAAGGGATTAACGTTAGCATTGGCGATATTGCCGTCCAGGCGAGAGATGCAAAAATAACCAACGGCGTAATTCATTCACTCGACACGGTATTGGCGAATTAATGGCCTTTACATACTATTTTTATTTTAGGAATTATTGACAGTGAAGCGTATATCGATTTGTATGGAAAATAATCGCCAATGAGAATCATTGGCGATTATTTTCTTATATAAGATCATCTCAAACTAACTATCAGAGGTGATCTTCTGAATGGGTCTAAACCAAACCAATTGAACAAATGGTAAACTGAAAACTATTTCTAACGAAGGAACATTGCTAATTGCATATTGCCCATTGTCTCTATTTCTTAATTCCCACCGTTTCTTTTATACCCTTAAACAATGTTTTCCACGATAGATGAAATATAGAGCGGTTGGTATTCCTGTCAAAATGTACCTGCTCCACCCGCGGATCATTTTTACCAGAGGGGTTGGAGTTTTTTATCACGATATTAGCGGCGAAACTAGCCAGCTTCTTTTTATCCAGCTTTTTTGTTTCCTCATCTTTCTCCAGTATGGCGACTTTTAAATCATCGTATATCATTTTCACGCTGCCATCCATCGCATAATCATGACCGGCAAGATTGAAGCTCACACTTTTTATCGTTCCATCTTCTAGCCGTGCAGGCCCCATAGGTTCTGTTAATACATTCAATGCTTTTGCATTGAAACTTCCTAAATTTCCTTTTACGTCAAAACGGCCATTGGGATTGTTGAGATAAAATGACCATAGAATATGTAGAGGTGTCATGCCCATGAAACTGGAATAAATATCCACCGACATGATATTGTTTTCAGCAATCAATTCTTTATTATTCGTAAGGTTTTTGATAACAGCCTGTACATTGTGAAACTGCACCCGTCCCGTCTGTTTGGTAGTAATGCTTCTTTCTTTGTATTCAATAAATGAATTAGAAAGTGCCACTACTTTTACATCAACCGGTATGGGAATTTTTTCAATTGATTGATGAGGATAAGTGCCGACACGGTTCTTTTTATCCCTTACAATATTCAGGTCGCGGTATATTTTAAAGGAAGCGGAGCCGATCAGCATGCTGTCCGCCATAATGCTTTCATTTAGCAGTTGATTGAAATTGATATTTGTTATTCTTATATCCTTTACTGAAAAATCGAAGCGGTCATCCTGCGTAGGTAAACTTCTTACAAAAGCATCTTCTGCAAGTTGTGGTGCGATATAAAATTTTTTGACATAAACAGAATTGCCTGCCGAACTAATGGACAATGTATCCGCACCATAACGGTATAGGTTATTTGCGGATAGCCACGAGAGTTTATCACAATTTATACTGACTGTTTTAGAAAATAACAAGCGTGTTGTATCCGCATTTGCAGCGCTGTCGATTTTTACATCGACCAGGTGAATGAATGCGTTGCTCAACTCTATCGTTTGCCTTTTTGTTTTCAGATTATTTGTTTTGATATTCGCCCCGTACAGTTCAACTGTATCAACGCTGATCTGGTTCAGGTCGCCTAATATTTGTTCGTACACTTCTTTGGTAGGAATATTTCGTACGGAGTCTTTGCCTGCCATTGTATAAATGATCTCGATCGAAGGGTTTTTTATTTCCAGCTTGGTGCCGACAATCTCTTTGTCAATGAGGGCACGGGGCGTTTTTACCCCAGTTATTATAATTTCAGGAATACGGATATTCAAAAGGATAGGAGGGGCGTTACCATTTTGCACTAAGCCTGCGTATTTTACGCTGTCATAGAGCAGGGTCATGTTGGTTACGGAGAGGAAGCCATTGATCTCGTCCAGCTCCATTTTATCGTATTTTATATTGTAAAGGCCTTTGCTCTTCGAGGTAATAGCGGATTCAAGCTGCTTGCGGATAATCCATTTTTTATTCAATTGCCAATAAAGAATAGCGCCGGCAATGGCTGCCAGGATAACGAGAAGGATGCTGAAGAAAATGATCTTGCCTTTTCGTGTGGAAGTCGCCTTCTTTATTTTTTGTTTAATAATGGTACGCATACCCCTAGAAAGACAATTATTGTTCCATTCCCGGTAACCATGGAAATCCGGCACAGTCTTTTAAGTATAGCTTACCTTAGAAGCAGTTTATGAGTTTAGAGTTACGAGTTGAGAGTTCTGGCCATCTGCGAGTGTAAATTTCCGATAGCAATCGAGGGCTGCCCAACAACCATCGGGGTCTTCGACAAGTGCTGAATAGCGAACAGGAAGATGAAGAGTGCGACGCAACGAAGATGATCAGGGAACCGTAGTTCGGCTCCGCTCACTACTTGATAAATAAAAAAACGAACATTTTTAAAATATATGCCAACCTTTAATAACCGGATCAAGCAGGTACTACTCTTAGCCATCATCATTTTATTAGTGTACCTGGTAATAATAGAGTTGCGGCTTTTCTTACCGGGATTGCTCGGCGCATTGACATTGTATATTCTCAGCCGCGCCAATTATTTTCAATTGGTGTATCACCGCAAATGGAAGAAAGGATGGGCGGCGACCGTCTTCATTTTTTATTATCTCTTTTTAATCGGTCTTCCTGTTTTTTTGGCGATTACATTAATCAGTCCGAAGATCAATGCGTTTCTTGATAATCCCGAGCAGGTAATTAATACCGCTAAAGAATCGCTCAAGACCATCCAGCAACGGATCGGGTTTACTTTTATTTCAGAAAATACATTGGGTAATTCATTGAATAAATTATCAGCGTTTATTCCTACGGTGATTAACAGCACTGCGACCCTGATTACGAACCTCGCTATCATGTTATTTATTTTGTATTACATGTTATACAATGGCAGCGATATAGAACGGATGCTCAACCGCATCATTCCTTTGAAACAGGATAATATAAATATGCTGGCGTCCGAAACAAAAAAAATGGTGCGGGCCAATGCATTGGGTATCCCGCTTATTTCTATCATACAGGGTGTCACCGCTACGCTTGGCTATTATATTTTTGGCGTGAACGAGTGGGGGCTTTGGGGTTTCCTGACCGGCGTCTTTGCGTTTTTTCCGGTGGTGGGTACCATGGTCGTATGGGTGCCGCTCGTGTTGTACACGTATGCGATGGGAGATAACTGGCAGGCGACAGGTTTGATGTTATACAGTATCATTGTTACCGGCAACGTAGATTATATCGCAAGAATAAGTTTATTAAAAAGAATGGGCAACGTCCATCCTGTGATTACGATATTAGGAGTGATTGTAGGATTAGGATTGTTTGGATTTATTGGCCTTGTCTTCGGCCCGCTTGTGGTCAACTATATCATCGTCCTCTTCAATATTTACAACAATGAATTTATAGAAAACCCCGAGGTAAAAGCGATAGCACGAACGCCGGAAGAAACGAAAGAAGATGTGGAAGCGGATGATTGAGTGATGCGACAATAGGCAATAAGCAATAGGCAATCGAAGATGCCGATAGAAATCGACCGGTATTAATAATTAAGAATCTTATTTACCCAGCTTTTGTGCTACTATGATCGTCTGTTGCGTCGCACTTTTGTACGTTCTGTAATTCTATTCAGCAAGCCTCATCCCTCTTCCCTTCTCCTGTAGAGAAGGTACGGTGCTGCATTGCTGATCCAAACAATATAACTACCACATCAGCTTCAAATCTTTGTTCAACATTTTAGAAGAGTTCTATTGTTTCATACATTTCTAAAAGCAAGGACTGTGTGCTGTTCCTCTCCTTTGGAGAGGCTAGGTGAGGCTTCTGTTCAGCATTTGTGCCTTAGTGTTCCATAATTAATATTCCAACCTGCCTTGGGTTTACACTTATGCAAATACTTTCAAAATATGTTTTATTACATCATCATAATAAAAAAAGCATTTCTTTTCAGAAATGCTTAGCTAAGTTTTATGATGTATTAATATTGCCGTTAGCCTGGTTGCGACCTACTATCAGTTTACTTTTATTGCCAGGCGGTTTACGCTGTCAATATCTTTAAAAGTAAAGTTCGCTAATTTAAGAAGCGCCTTATCGTTCCTGTAATTATCAGATTTAAAGTGTTCGTAAATGAAAGAGATCTTATCATGTTTTTTGATAAACTCGGCAGCGCCTTCCAATGCTTCCACTTCCATTCCTTCTACGTCAAGCTTCATTAAAATCCTGTCAGTAGGGGATAAGTTAAATTGCGGGTATAAATTATCCAGTGTTTCAATTGTTACGTTCAGTTCCCCGCCGGATTCTTTATCCATATAGCTTGAACTGGTCACGCCTTTTGGTATATTAAAATGCACTCTTTCCATTTTGTTGCCTAAGCCGCAAGCGAATATTTGCACTTTATCTTCCAGTTTGTTCAGCGCTACATTTTTCTGAATCGCTTCAAAATTCACGGGCTCGATGGCGATACATTTTTTGCCCAATTTTCCTAACCAGATAGAATATTCCCCGATGCAGGCGCCTGCATCAATGAAAACATCAAATTGATTGCGGATATAAGAAATATACTTTTTTACTTTTCTTTCATACGCCAGGTTGATAAACTGGAAATCGTTTGTCTCCTTACGGATCAGGAATGTTCCCATTTCTGATTTTGCCTCGTATGCCTTTGTGGGTAGCTTATGTGTAAACACATACTTTAAAGAAGCGCCAAGAGATTTAAAATCCTTGCAGGCGATATACTCTTTGAAATAATCAAGGTAAACAACATATTTGTTTAACCTGAGGAGGCTGGGTTTGTAGGTTGCGGCAACTGGTTCCATCAATTTAACGGTTTAGAATTCTTCTTAAAGTTTAACAATAGGTCGTATGTAAAAAGTCTTTTCAACAAAAAGACGTTCCAATAATCTACCCGGAATTAAAATGCAAACAATATTCGTTTGGATAAAAATTACGCTATCAACTTAAAAGTTTTAGCCTTGCGATTTTATTACAGAGGGAGGGGATTAGGAGATAATGGTTTTAATTGCCTGTACTATTGACGAAATTAGTAATTTTTTTCAACGAAGTCGACTTTCTGAGACTGGAACATTCACAAGTTATCAACCGATGATATACGTTGAGATCGTAATTTTACCATCGAATTCGTCAAGATTATTATATTGAAAAAACAAAAAAGCCCATCCATTATGTAAATGGATGGGCCTGGTTTTACTGTTTAAATACTATTGTTTCACCACTTTGGTCATTATTCTCTCTGTTCCCTGGCGGGTTTCAATGATGTAAATTCCAATTGCCAGGTTAAATCCAACTCTCATTATTTCGTCCGGAGTGCCCTGCAGGAATTGCACCTGGTGCCCTGTCATATCGAACACCCTGATCTGCACGAGGTCCTTAGTCTTGCTCTGCACTTTCAGGTTGAAGAATGTTTCTGTTGGATTAGGGAATACTGATACCGACAACTTAGTGGCTTGTTCAAGCGCCTTTGATTCTGTTATCAGTGGTATTTCTGTTACTCCACGGGCTGCACTGGCCAGTTCAAAATTCATCCAGTTAAAGTTGCAGTTCTCATTATTAGTAGACTGAATCCGCATTGTGTGAGCTCCGGCTACCAACTGTACATTTGTCAATGTGATTGTTTGCCAGATATTCCATTCGCCTGTATTAGGAATGTTGATCGTGCCTACTAATCCGCCGTCCATTTTAATCTGGAACTGTGTATGTAACTGTGGTGTAGCGACCCTGAAGCCTACGGTATAAGTACCTGTTTGTGATACCATGACATTGTAATCCATCGTTCCGCCATTGTTGATACCAACAACTTGTTGCCCTCCTCCAACATCACTGGTGCTGGTAGCATACATACCACCCTGGTGCGCATCATAGCTTTCGGCTTCGATCTTACCCGGAATGTACTTGGTAGTACCGGAAGCAGGGTTAACAGTGATGATGACATCATCAGTGGATTCATTGTTATCGTTATCACGAACAGTTAACCTGAATGTATGTACACCGGCGCTGAGCCCTGTAACAGTAGTGGTATAGTTGCCCGGTGTAGTAATCGTACCGGTACCTGCTCCAATTCTTGTCCACTCATGGAAAGTAATAGAACCACCATTGTTAGCCGAAGCGCTACCTGACAGTGTTACCTGGTTAGTTGGTAAAACAATAGTCTGGGTTGGGCCTGCTTCCACGGTTGGAGGTCCGGCCTGGTTAACAGTAATAGTAACATCACTGAATGCGCTGGCTCCGATATTATCCTGGGCGGTGAGACGGAATGTATAAACACCCAGGTGTGTAAGACCGGTAACTGTTGTAGCATACTGACTAGGAGTAGTGATGGATGGATCAACGGCACCTGCTGGTTTACCCTGCAAGGTCCATGTATGTGAAGCAATACCATCTGCATCCGTAGCGCTGCCGCTGAGGGTTACCTGCGATACAGGCGTGATGATGGATTGCGGTGAACCTGCATTGACTACCGGTGGTTGATTACCATCAGCCAGTTCATAGTTCATCCAGTTAAAATTACAAGTTTGGTTAGTCACACTCTGGATACGCAGTGTCTGCGCACCTGCGGTGAGATGTACGCTTTCCAATGTAACTGTTTGCCAGATGTTCCATTCACCCGTATTCGGAATAGTCACCGTACCCAGCACATCGCTGCCAAGTTTGATCTGGAACTGTGCATTAGGTTGTGGTGTAGCTACTCTGAATCCTACCTTATATATACCTGATTGTGTTACCATGACATTGTAGTCCATCGAGCTTCCATTAGTAATACCAACCACTTGCTGTCCACCACCCGCATCGCTGGTGCTGGTAGTATACATACCACCCTGGTGTGCATCATAGCTTTCAGCTTCGATCTTGCCAGGAATGTACTTGGTAGTACCGGAAGCAGGGTTAACAGTGATGATGACATCATCAGTGGATTCATTGTTATCGTTATCACGAACAGTTAACCTGAATGTATGTACACCGGCACTGAGCCCTGTAACAGTAGTGGTATAGTTGCCCGGTGTAGTAATCGTACCGGTACCTGCTCCAATTCTTGTCCACTCATGGAAAGTAATAGAACCACCATTGTTAGCCGAAGCGCTACCTGACAGTGTTACCTGGTTAGTTGGTAAAACAATAGTCTGGGTTGGGCCTGCTTCCACGGTTGGAGGTCCGGCCTGGTTAACAGTAATAGTAACATCACTGAATGCGCTGGCTCCGATATTATCCTGGGCGGTGAGACGGAATGTATAAACACCCAGGTGTGTAAGACCGGTAACTGTTGTAGCATACTGACTAGGAGTAGTGATGGATGGATCAACGGCACCTGCTGGTTTACCCTGCAAGGTCCATGTATGTGAAGCAATACCATCTGCATCCGTAGCGCTGCCGCTGAGGGTTACCTGCGATACAGGCGTGATGATGGATTGCGGTGAACCTGCATTGACTACCGGTGGTTGATTACCATCAGCCAGTTCATAGTTCATCCAGTTGAAATTACAATTTTCGTTATTGTTTGATTGAATACGAAGTACATGTGATCCGGCCTGAAGTTGTACATTTTCCAATGTAATAGTTTGCCAGATATTCCATTCACCTGTACTTGGAATGTTGATCGTGCCGGCTAACACCCCATCCATTTTAATCAGGAATTGTGTATGTAATTGTGGCGTAGCGACCCTGAAACCTACCTTATAAATACCTGATTGTGTTACCACGACATTGTAGTCCATCCAGCTTCCGTTGGTGATACCTATCACTTGCTGTCCGCCACCTGCATCACTTGTGCTGGTAGCATACATACCACCCTGGTGTGCATCGTAGCTTTCAGCTTCGATCTTGCCAGGAATGTACTTGGTAGTACCGGAAGCAGGGTTAACAGTGATGATGACATCATCAGTGGATTCATTGTTATCGTTATCACGAACAGTTAACCTGAATGTATGTACACCGGCACTGAGCCCTGTAACAGTAGTGGTATAGTTGCCCGGTGTAGTAATCGTACGGTACCCTGCTCCAATTCTTGTCCACTCATGGAAAGTAATAGAACCACCATTGTTAGCCGAAGCGCTACCTGACAGTGTTACCTGGTTAGTTGGTAAAACAATAGTCTGGGTTGGGCCTGCTTCCACGGTTGGAGGTCCGGCCTGGTTAACAGTAATAGTAACATCACTGAATGCGCTGGCTCCGATATTATCCTGGGCGGTGAGACGGAATGTATAAACACCCAGGTGTGTAAGACCGGTAACTGTTGTAGCATACTGACTAGGAGTAGTGATGGATGGATCAACCGCACCTGCTGGTTTACCCTGCAAGGTCCATGTATGTGAAGCAATACCATCTGCATCCGTAGCGCTGCCGCTGAGGGTTACCTGCGATACAGGCGTGATGATGGATTGCGGTGAACCTGCATTGACTACCGGTGGTTGATTACCATCAGCCAGTTCATAGTTCATCCAGTTGAAATTACAATTTTCGTTATTGTTTGATTGAATACGAAGTACATGTGATCCGGCCTGAAGTTGTACATTTTCCAATGTAATAGTTTGCCAGATATTCCATTCACCTGTACTTGGAATGTTGATCGTGCCGGCTAACACCCCCATCCATTTTAATCAGGAATTGTGTATGTAATTGTGGCGTAGCGACCCTGAAACCTACCTTATAAATACCTGATTGTGTTACCACGACATTGTAGTCCATCCAGCTTCCGTTGGTGATACCTATCACTTGCTGTCCGCCACCTGCATCACTTGTGCTGGTAGCATACATACCACCCTGGTGTGCATCGTAGCTTTCTGCCTGGATCTTACCAGGTATAAACTGGCCATTACAAAGCGGTGCATTCAACACTGCATTGCCTGCTGGTGATGATGTGCAACCTGCAAGTGTAACAGTGAAGTTATATGTACCTGCTGAAAGACCAGTGATAGTTGTGGTAGTACCAGTGCCTGAGTGATTACCCGGATTTACTATCCATGTTCCGGATGATGGTAATCCACTTAATTGAACACTTCCTCCTGTTGGCGCTTCACAAGTTGGTTGTACTATTGTTCCAACTGTCGGCGTTGCTGGTGCTGCAGGCGCTGCATCAATTACTACATCTACTGATGGTTGAGAAATGCAACTACCATTGGTTACCGTAAAGTTATAGGTGTTGACTGCAAGGCCAGTTATAGTCGTGGTCGTTCCTGTGCCGGAATAATTACCCGGTTGTATCGTCCATGTACCGGTTGAAGGTAAACCGCTTAATTGTACACTTCCTGTTGGTATGGCACAAGTAGGTTGTGTGATAGTTCCTACTATTGGTTTTACTGGTGTTTCAGGTTGCGCATTGATCACCACGTTTACTGTTGCAGCAGATGTGCACTCGCCTGCAATAGTTACGGTAAAGTTATAAGTGTTGGCTGCAAGACCAGTTATAGTTGTGGTCGTGCCTGTGCCGGTATGACTACCTGGATTGATCGTCCATGTTCCCGATGCAGGTAAACCATTTAATTGCACACTTCCTGTTGCTGTTGTGCAAGTTGGTTGTGTAATGGTTCCTACTGCCGGAGTTGCCGTGACCGCCGGTGCCGCATCAATAATTACATTGGTTGTTGGTGCAGAAGTGCAACTGCCATTCGATACAGTAAAGTTATACGTGTTGCCTGCAAGGCCGGTGATAGTGGTCGTCGTACCCGTGCCCGAATAATTACCTGGGTTAATCGTCCATGTTCCGGATGATGGTAAGCCGCTGAATTGTACACTGCCTGTTGGTATTGCACAAGTTGGTTGTGTAATTGTGCCAACAGTTGGCGTAGTCGGTGTTGCTGGTTGCGCATTGATCACCACGTTACCCGTTGCAGCAGATGTACATTCACCTTCCGGAGTTACTGTAAAGTTATAGGTGTTAGCAGTAAGGCCCGTTATAGTTGTACTTGTACCCGTGCCAGTATGATTACCCGGTTGTATTGTCCATGTTCCGATTGAAGGCAGACCGCTTAATTGCACATTTCCTGTTGCTGTTGCACAACCTGGTTGTGTGATCGTTCCAACTATAGGCGTAGCTGTTGTTCCCGGTCCGCCAGTAATAACCACATTGGTTGTCGGGTCAGATGTGCAAATGCCATTGCTTACTGTAAAGTTATAAGTGGCTGCTGTAAGACCTGAGATGGTTGTATTTGTACCTGTGCCAGTATGATTACCCGGTTGTATTGTCCATGTTCCGGTTGAAGGCAGACCGCTTAATTGTACACTGCCTGTTGCTACTTCGCAACTTGGTTGTGTAATGGTTCCGACAACAGGGGTTGTTGGTGTTTCAGGTGCAGTATTGATCACCACATTATCTGTCGGAGCAGAAGTACAACCTGCAAGTGTAACGGTGAAATTGTATGTATTAGCTGTAAGGCCGGTTATAGTTGTAGTGGTACCAGTGCCGGAATGATTACCCGGATTAATGGTCCATGTTCCTGATGCTGGTAAGCCGCTGAATTGTACGCTTCCTGTTGCTGTTGCGCAAGTTGGTTGCGTAATCGTTCCTACCACCGGTGTTGTTGGCGCACCCGGTACAGCAGCAACTACTACATCAGCTGATGCAGGTGATGTACAAGTACCTCCGACAGATACAGTAAAGTTATAAGTGCCGGCGGTAAGGCCACTTAGAGTTGTGGTTGTACCAGTTCCGCTATAATTGCCTGGCTGTATCGTCCATGTTCCAGATGCAGGTAAACCCACTCAGTTCAACACTTCCTGTTGGTGTTGTACAAGTTGGTTGTGTAATCGTTCCAACTACTGGAGCCGTTGGTACTGCCAGAACTGTTACGCTCATGGTAGTGGTAGTAGCGCATTGACCTGAATAAGGTGTGAATGTATATTGAACCGTGCCTGGTGTTGTTACATCCAGTTGAGGCGCCCATTGACCAGTGATAGAATTAGTAGATGTTGTTGGCAATATTGTTACATCAGGAGAAATGACCAATGCATTAAGAAACCCTATTGCAGTATTGGCGTCTTTCTTCGACATAGTGAATGTAATATTGCCGCCGGCATCAGGGATAAGATCGCTTAATGAAACGGTATTATGAATATTGCCATAAACATCCAGCGAAACACTGTTAGTTCCGACTTTATAAACAGTCGTTCCGTTATTGGCGATATTAATGTTTTGATCAGTGAACACACTTCCCGCATAGAAAGTAAGTTTATATTTTTTCGCTGGATCAAGTCCTGTTACTGATACACTTACTTCTTCAGGTACATTAACAAAATATCCGGAATATCCAAAGTAATAAAACTCTCGTAATACATTATCGGGGTATACTCCAGAGTTATTACCTGTTACCGGGCCACCCGTATATGGACTCCAGAATGTAGTATTGAAGTGAGACCTACTGAAGTTATATTACCTAATTCGTCCTTTAACCCTGTTGTCGTTACTCCTGTCAGGTTATTCCATGGAGCGCCCATCAGAACACCATTATCAGCGGGAGCAGCATCGTGTACCCGTGCAAAAATTCTTGGAAATGTAGTGGTTTGACAAAGCGGACCTACTTGCGTAAATGTTGGTGTAATTAACGGTTGCGGATTAATTGTTACTGGATCAGCTTCTGCTGAAGTACATCCGGCTTCATTCGTAACTGTGAAATGATAAGTACCCGGTGCAAGGTTTGAAATAGTCGCACTTGTTCCGCTTCCGGTATGATTGCCCGGTTGTATCGTCCATGTTCCGGCTGCAGGCAAACCGCTTAATATTACGCTGCCCGTTGTTGCATCGCATGTTGTTTGAGTAATTGTTCCTACTATCGGAGCAGACGGAGCAGCAGCTGCTGCATTGATCACCACTGGATCTGCCGCGACAGATGTACATCCATCAATTGTTACTGTAAAATTGTACGTACCAGGAGTAAGTCCGGTAAGAGTATAAGTCGTTCCCGTACCGCTGATATTTCCGGATTTATTGTCCAGTACCTGTTGATGGCAACCGGTTAATTGTACACTTCCGGTAGGTGTACTGCAAGCCGGTTGTGTAATTGTTCCTATTCCCGGTGCGGCTGGCGCAGCAGGAACTGCATTGATCACTATATTGTCTGATGCAGGTGATGCGCATCCATCCTCAGTGGTTACAATAAAATTATAAGTACCAGGATCAAGACCAGCGATAGTTGTCGTTGTTCCAGATCCGGTATGATTGCCGGTTGTATCGTCCAGTTACCGGCTGGCAGGTTATTTAATACTACACTACCTGTCGGAGTTGTGCAAGTTGGTTGTGTAATAGTGCCTGCTGTTGGTTTCGCCACGTCACAAGATGGTGTGCAGGTAACAGAAGGCTGGAAGCCCGGTGTTGAGCCTGATGCATCTGTTCCATCAGTCAAGTAAGGAATATAAGTTACGGTACCTGTAATAGTTGGTGTCATTGAAGCAAGGCTGGCCGAGCCATACCAATTACAAGTTGCATTCACCGATGCGGAAGATGCATTTCTTATAGCATGAACGGTGTTGCCGGTGATACTGTTATTATGGATTGGCAACAGCAGTCGGACCAACATCGGTACCCGTAAAGCTGTTGTTGGATTCTCCAATACGTATACCTGCTCCCCATGTGCCTGCGCCATTAGTGGTTACAAAATTATTATGGATCGATACATTATTTAGTGTCGCAGGATTTGTTCCGTAGATACCTGAAGGGCCGCCGGAAATTCTTGCTTTAACTAATATACCGCCTCCGTTATTATTACTCTTTCCATTATTAGAAATGGTTGAGTTTTTAATTTCAATCGTGCTGTAATTGCCGAATTTCAAATTGATATCTATACCTGCGGCGTGTTCTGTTTCAGACGTACCGTTATTATCAACAGTAATATTATCAAAACTCGCTTCATTTAATTTTTCAAAATATAAGCCCTTTAAAGTATTGCCGGTGAAGGTTGTGCCGGGTAACAGATACACCTGTAAGGCCAGTTTGATTATTAGTAGCCGCGCCATTTGCAGTGCTGGAAAAACCATATAGGTTATTGCTGATAGAACCGCCGGTGATAGTCAAGTTGGCGACTTTCGCTGATGTTTCAACCTGGAACCCATTGCCGCTGGCTAAGAATTCCGAATTGGTAACAGTAAGCCCGTTTACATCAGCGTTGTTATCAGCATACATCGCATACTGGTGCAGGCTTGATTTTACATTGGTAACAGCTATACCGGAAACCGCACTATTGAAATAGATGCCACGGGTAGCGCTACTGTTTTCTATAAGAGTTCCTTCCAGGTGCAAGTCACGGATGGTAACATTATTCGCAGCAACAGTTATGATATTGCCATTTGTTGTTACGGAAGTAAGCTTGGTAGTATAACCCGCTCCTTTAATCGTTACTTCTTTATTTACCGTTACATTGCTGGCATATATTCCTGCATCTACCCATATCGTATTGCCAGCTTGCGCAACGTTCAATGCTTTTGTAATAGTTGCAAAAGGAAGAGCTGCCGTACCGGGGTTGGTATCATCACCAATGGCGCCGGTATATTGATCGTCAGTCGTGCTTCCATCATTTACATAATATTCAGTAAATGCTCCACTGCATGCTCCTGCCACTGGCTGGAAACCTGGTGTACCCGTTGCATCATCGGTTCCATTTATAAGGAAAGGCTGATAAGTTACATTCCCTGCTATTTTTGTTGACACAGTTGCCGCCGCAGCGCTACCATGCCAGTTACAAGTGGCGTTAAATACTTGTGTGTTGTCATAGCTGTAATAGTTTTCGGACCGCCGCCCAGGTCATTATTATTTGCATAATTACCTGCTCCCGGAGGGTGTGCTCACCCCGGCAGGATTCAATGCGCCATCGAGACGTATCGCCGTAATGCTATTATTAGTGATGAAATTATTAGTTATAGTATTATTAAGTGCACCACTTTCTAGTTGAACACCTACTTCATTATTATGGATATAATTTTTGCGTACAATTGCATCGTTGGCATTATTAGCAAGGATGATTCCGTCGTCTGCATTGTATATTTCATTTTCTTCTATCACAACACCTGCAGTTAACGGATCGTACATAAGATGCCGGCGCCACGGGATGCGGAAGTTGAGTAATGCAATTCATGAATAATATTAGCGGTTGCATTACCACCAACACCATGCATAATTAAAATACCATTGGGAACGTTGTCAGTGCCGATAGTGCCCGGACCGACAAGTGTATTGTTATGAATATTAGCTGTGAGGCTTCCACCCATTACCTGGATACCATTGCGGGCCCAGTCTGAAATAGCAGAATTCTTTACTTCAACAGTATGAGCGCCGCTTACCGCACTTATATCTATACCATAGCTGCGGTTTGCATAACCCGTGGTTTTAATCGTAGTAACTGTTACATTATCTATTACACCACCTGATTCACCGAGCAATATACCTGCTAATCTTCCTGCGCCTGCCGGTAAGCTGGTAACATTCACTCCATCTACTTTGAAATCTTTAAGTGTTACAGCCGTTGTATTTTTTACAAGCACCGTACTCGCCATTACTGTACCTACCCAACCCGGGAATACACCGGAAGGATAAGTATACAATGATGGGATAGATGAAGGTGATGATGGCCTCAGTATCGTTGTAGCTCCTGCGCCTTTCAGCGTGATATTTTTATTATCGATAACAACTTGCCCGTCATAAGTACCTGCATCCACATTTACCGTAAATCCATTACTTGCTGCAGTAACACCACGCTGTATGGAAGGAGTAATTGTAGCAGGAGCTTCAAAACTGCTAGGTGTAACATACACATTGTTTGCATCCATATCAGTAAAGCCCTGTCCGGTGCATCAATCGCATGCGTAATTAAATCTTCTTTTGCAAAATTATCAGTGATGTCAGCGCCACCTGCTGTTTTAAAGACTGCGTTGCCAATGTTAATAGTAGCTCCTGCAGAGAAACCACCTGTTACATGAATGGCAGATTGTGCCGGCTGACCTTTAAATGTAGAAAACATCAGTGAAAGTTATATTAGGTGAAGAAGCAGGTCCGTATACCTGGAAGTCAATTCCATAATCTCCGCCGTCAAATAAATTGCCGGCCCCAAAAATAACTTTAGGATCGATAGAACCACCTGTGAAGTCAACTACTGCAACTCCAATAGAGTTATTTGTCATCGTATTGCCTGCTATCGTTGCTTCCGTTCCCGCATCATCCCATACGGAGATAGCTGATGAACCTGAGTTATCAACTGTCGCAATACCAATGTTATTTGAAATACTATTATTTAAAATTGAAATTTTCGCACCCCATCCGATTTCAAATGCATAATCAAAAAGTTTCCTGCACCTTTTCCTGTATAGGTATTGCCACTGTATGTTCCGGTAGCAGGGAAGTCCCATATCTGCACCCCATACCGGCCGATATTGGTGAACTCACAATTTGTTACATCGATATTTTCTTCAGTAACTACTCAATGGCTGATCCTGCATAATCAGGACCCGCTTTCGTTATATTTTATATTATTGAATTTGCAATCATGATAACTCCATTTCCTTTATGCCTGATACCCTGACGGATTAAATGACCCGTTCCATCCAATGTCACTTTGCTCAGGTTGAATGTTTTTCCTGTATTAACCAGGAACCATCCCCTGTCGTCATCAGTACTTCCTGTATTCTGCGCAGGTTTTATGATGGTAGTTGTTTTTGTCGCACCAATGATGGTGAGATTTTTATTGATCAGTAGCTGGCCTATTTCAGTATATGTACCTGCATCCACGTATATCGTGTTGCTGGCGCCGGCTACTGCTATTGCTTTCTGTATAGTAGCAAACGGAGCGGCCTGTGTACCCGGATTGGCGTCATTACCAATTCCTGTTGTATAAACGTCACTGGCATCAAGTATTCCGTTATTGACATAGTAAGTAGTAGGAGCAGCGTATACAAGTGTCACCATGCCAGTAGACGGACTATTATAGTGAATCGTCCATCCCGGAGAAAGACCATTTATTGTATTAAATGTTCCTGCTAAAGTAGTAGCTGTGATAAAGGTCACTGGTCACCATCTGCCGGCGTATATCCTATTGTAAGGTTCAATGTGCCTGCAAGAGTGGCTGTGCCTGTTACCGTTAAACGATCATAATCCGTGCAGGCTGTGGTTTTGCCGTTTATTTCTATAATAAGAGAGCCACCAGTATTATTAAACCCATTGCTGAATGTATAGCATCCGGGTGATGAACCTGGCGATACGATGCCTGTATTTGCAAAAGCAGGTGAAGCATTGGTGCTGGTGAATATACCTGTTCCTTTAAACGTCCCGTTATTAACAAATACACCCGGACCTTCGATTTGAACAGGATAAGTTTCATGAGGAACTGTTTCAAACGTTGCTCCTGTGTTGTTGTTAAACGTTGCTTGATTTACCAGTGAGGAAAGACGATCAATTACCCCGCCATCATTGTTATTAAAAGTTCCATTATTATTAATATTATAGAACACATTCAGGGTATTGGTAATATGGCCCGTATTGTTAACAATACCGTTTGAATTAAAGCTGCTCAGGTTCAGGTCTATTGTACCCTGGTTGGTTAGCGTTGCATTTATATCATTAAAGATGCCTCCTTGCCTGGCTATAAAACTTCCTCCTGCGCTGATGGTGGCAGCTGAATAATTAAATAATTGAAAGGCATACAGGCGGCCGGTTGAGCCAATATTCAGTGTTCCATTGTTTGTTATAAAACAATTGGTATTATCATCCACCACACCGGTTTCTATACCGACAGTTCCATTTATAGTTACACTAACGCCTACAGGAATTTTTAAATTTGACTCCGAAATGTTATTTACTACCGTATATCCTGCAGGTATGGTAGTTCCGGGATAACAGGGGCTCCATATCGCTGCATTTGTCCAGTCACCTCCAGTTAAAATTGTATAATTGGTTGTCAAATGAGCTGTCACTGCCAGGCGCAACTGGCTTTCGCAACCGCTTGTTGTTTGTGATGCGTAATAAGTCGTTCCGTCCACCAGCGGGTCGCCGCTATTATAAAGCGTACCACCGGCAGCCTGGTTATACCATTTGATATCAGACCCTGTAACATGTGTTGTCAGCAGCGCAATGGTATTGCAGGCGGTTGTATAGTTCTGACTTGCATCGCCAGTTGGCGCGGCGGGAGCTGTTTGTACAGTTACTTCATTGGAGAAGCCGCTTACATTTTCACCAGTTGCCTGCGCCGTTGCTTTTACAATGTCGCCAGCCGTTACAGTTCTGTTTGCTATTGACCAATTGCCACCGCTCACGGTGGTCGTTCCATCTAAAATACTATTTATATATAAATTTATAACAGTACCGTCTGCTTCATCACTTGTGCCACTTACTGTGACAGATATGCCAGGACATAATGGTGAATTGACAACAGGGGCATCAGATGTTGCTGTGGCAAATCCACCTGCACTACCTGCACCAAAAGGAGAAAAATTTGTTATTCCCAATGCTGACCACGTATTAAAAGTGTAATTGGCAGCTATTTCTTCCCATGCAGAACCGGTGTAATGTCCAACTACTGCCGTTGTTGGCGTATAGCTGCTGCCGCCGTTGGTAAGTTCAAGATCGGTAGTACCGGGATCTCCTGTAGGTGTTATGTTCCATTGACGTGGTGCAACCTTAGAAAAATCTGCAATCGTTCCCGAAAAATCTCCTGCGCTTATTGTCTCTTTTACATTCAAAGCAAAAGGGATATTAGCATTAGTAGGTTTTATCTTCACAGGATCAAAACTTGACACTGAAGAACCAACCGGGAACCATGTACCAAATAATGCTGATGCAGGTGCAATTATTTTACCACTGCCATTAGTGACCACATATCCCGATGGCCCTCCTGCTAATGTTTCACAAGTAATATCATTGGCTCCAAGTATCAGTTTGCTTGCTGTAAGCCTTAACTCTTTACTGATAGTACGTGTGAATGGTAAATTCAAAGTAGCGGTGATAATATAGAAATTTGCCGGTCCGTTTGATGAAGGAAATTCGGTTGCTGTTGGGGTCACGCTTGATGAAGTATATTGAAGTCTGCTATCAGAACCATACGTAAATGCATTACCCGAAATAGTGCTTCCTGCATCTACTTGGAATATTCCATTAACAACAATAGTTCCGTTGTTGGTGACTCCCGAAGAACAAATAATACCCTGACCTGCATTTACTGTTATTTCGCCTGTATTTGTTAAAGGAAAATCTACCCTAACTGAGTTGTGATTAATCGTAACAGTTGCTCCTGTTGGCGGTATGCTATTTCCCAGCCATGTGGCAGGATCATTCCATTGTCCTCCTTGTTTAGTAATATATCCATTATAGGTAAAAATGGAAGATGATATAACTGTACCGCCAGGTGTAGTAACACTAATGCCACCTGATAAATTACCACCGATCACCGCAGTAATAGTATTGGCATCAACAACAGTAAAAGATGCCACCGGAGTACCGTCAATTGTTACATCAGTAGCGCCGGTAAAGTTTGTGCCGGTAATCGTTATTGTTGTTCCGGTATAGCCGTTGTCAGGAGTAAAGGAAGTGATTGATGGCGATGTGTTTTCATTACTTAATAATGTGATTTCTGATTGGGTCAAAACCCGGTTGTATATTCTAAATTGATCCAAATCCCCTCGAAATGCAAGTGAACCAAGCCCAGGAAAAGAATATCTTCCTATATAAGGGACATTACCGTAAGCGATATTTGAACTTTGATTTGGTCCTGAATTTATAAAAATTCCATTCTTGTATATCTTCATTAAGCCGCCTAACGATTCTGTAATTACGATATGTTGCCACGAACCGGAAAAAAACCCATTAGCTGACGAATAACTGTTTCCACCGCATCCATTGCTTGCAGTTATTGTTCCGGAATTATAAACGGTATAGTCTAGTAAATCTCCACAAGCGCCATAACCGTAGAATGCTTCATTATATCCGTCAGAGGGAACATCTGAGGCAGGTTTTATCCAAAAAGAAAAACTTTTATCACCCGTTAATTGTAAAAAAGGAGAAGCAGGTAAAGTGATATATGATGTAGCTGCGGGATTGGAAGCATTTATAGCATTACTAAACGACATTGCCTTATTCGATAGCCCTGCAGAATTATTTGTTCCCGTGACATTGGTTATCGTTCCATTTATACCATTTGGTCCAGCATCTGTAGCATTTCCGTCCAATTTATAATACGCTACTAAACCAAGATTTAAATCTTGGGAAAAGCAAGTATTTATTAAAAGCAAGTAAAAAATAGAAACTAGAATTTTTTTCATAAAAAAGTTCTTATGGTGGTTAACGAGATAAATAAAAAGGTAAATGATGCATTGTTCATCTGCGAATCATTTGCTTTAATATTTTTGACTGAATTAGACATCGTGCGAAAATCTGACCTTGCCTAAAGCAGGAATTAATGATTACATTTTGAGCTGAATGTTTTTTCAGATGCAGTAATATTTGGTTCATAGCTTACTTTGAATATCTCAAAGAAAATAGTCCTGAGTTGTCTGGATTAAATCCGAACAACAAAATCAAGTCATGAGAAGGATTCTCGTGGATATAAAGGAAGGAGGAGTCTCGGTGGATATAAGAAAAACTAATACTGGGATAGCAAAACCGCTATAGTATTATTACACGCTTTATAAAAATTTACAGGGGGAAGGGATTGAAGCTAATGATCTCAGGCTGTTCGCCGAGTATATAACGAATGTATATTATTTTTTTGGATTTCCAACAGGGGATAATTTTTTTTTGAAGATTTTCAAATCAACTGGTTTTTTTCATAAAAAAAGACCACCCGGATTACCCGGATGGTCTTTATACTTGTGGGTTTTTAAAATTACTGCTTCACTACTTTTGTCACAATC
Organism: Chitinophagaceae bacterium; assembly: GCA_037200685.1. GTDB lineage: Bacteria > Bacteroidota > Bacteroidia > Chitinophagales > Chitinophagaceae > JAJKIP01. Next base: position 222,099 of record JBBCIG010000020.1, on the reverse strand, counting down.
TTTTCATCACCTTGTCTTGTTTCGATAAGGTATGCCCCCGCCTTCAAAGCAGACCCTAGTCTCAATACTTCACCCGGCGTTCCCTGCAGGTATTGAACCTGGCGGCCCAGTATATCATAAACTTTTACCTGTACCAGATCACTGCTCTTGCTTTTTATTTTCAGGTTAAAATGGGCCTCTGTTGGGTTCGGGAATACTGACACCGAAAGTCCAGTTGGCGGTTTCGGCAAGTTCTTATCAACTATTAATTGACTTTCTCCTGTGCCTATGCCACGTGGTGCAGGTGCCAGTGCATATTCCATCCAGTTAAAGTTGCAAGTTTCAGTTCCTGTAGAAAGGATACGTAGTGTTTGTGGTCCTGCAGTGAGCGGCACATTTGTTAGTGTAACAGTTGTCCACGCATTCCATTCACCAGTATATGGTATATTAATGGTACCGAGCACTGTGTTACCGAGTTTAATTTGGAACTGTGCATGAAGTTGTGGTGTGGCCACCCTGAAGCTGACATTATAATTACCGGATTGCGTTACTACCACATTATAATCCATCCAGCTGTTAGGTGTAATACCAATTACCTGCTGACCGCCACCTGCATCAGAAGTAGCGACAGCATACATACCACCCTGGTGTGCATCATAGCTTTCCGCTTCAATCTTACCAGGAATGTATTTGGTAGTACCGGAAGCTGAATTGACGGTAACCGTCATTTCATTGAAAGCCGTTGTGCCATCATTATCCTGTGCTGTTAACTTGAATGTATAAACACCCGGAGTGTAAAGCCGGTTACCAGTGTAGAATAATTGGAAGGTTGCTGGATAGTAACAGCACTGCCGCCGGTCTGCGTCCATGTATGGAAGGTAATCGACCCACCATTATTAGCAGTAGCACTACCATTGAGTGTTACCTGCGATACAGGTAATGTAATGGTCTGCGCAGGCCCTGCATTAACAGTTGGCGGAGCTGAATTAGTAACAGTAATAACAACAGAACTGTTACTGCTTGCGCCGGGGTTATCAGTAGCAGTGAGTTTGAAAGTATAACTACCGGCCACCAGGTTAGAAACTGTGGTGGTAAGGTTTGATGGAGAAGCGATAATAGGATCAGGCGCTCCAATTGGTTTACCGGTAAATGACCATAACACATTATTAATACCATCAGGGTCACTGGCGCTGCCATTTAATGTGAGAGTTGCCGGTAACACGATGGTTTGTGGTGAACCTGCGCTGACCACCGGTGGTTGGTTACCACCAGCCAGTGCATATTCCATCCAGTTAAAGTTGCAGGTTTCAGTACCAGAAGAAAGGATACGCAATGTTTGCGGTCCTGCTGAGAGCGGTACATTATTTAAAGTATAAGTAGCCCAGATATTCCATTCACCTGTATTGGGTAAATCAATAGTACCGAGCACTGTGTTACCGAGTTTAACCTGGAACTGTGCATGAAGTTGTGGTGTGGCCACCCTGAAGCTGACATTATAATTACCGGATTGCGTTACTACCACATTATAATCCATCCAGCTGTTAGGTGTAATACCAATTACCTGTTGTCCGCCACCTGCATCAGAAGTAGATACAGCATACATACCACCTTGGTGGGCATCATAACTTTCCGCTTCAATCTTACCAGGAATGTACTTGGTAGTACCGGAAGCTGAATTGACGGTAACCGTCATTTCATTGAAAGCCGTTGTGCCATCATTATCCTGTGCTGTTAACCTGAATGTATAAACACCCGGGAGTGTAAAGCCGGTTACCAGTGTAGAATAATTGGAAGGTTGCTGGATAGTAACAGCACTGCCGCCGGTCTGCGTCCATGTATGGGAGGTAATCGACCCACCATTATTAGCAGTAGCACTACCATTGAGTGTTACCTGCGATACAGGTAATGTAATGGTCTGCGCAGGCCCTGCATTAACAGTTGGCGGAGCTGAATTAGTAACAGTAATAACAACAGAACTGTTACTGCTTGCGCCGGGGTTATCAGTAGCAGTGAGTTTGAAAGTATAACTACCGGCCACCAGGTTAGAAACTGTGGTGGTAAGGTTTGATGGAGAAGCGATAATAGGATCAGGCGCTCCAATTGGTTTACCGGTAAATGACCATAACACATTATTAATACCATCAGGGTCACTGGCGCTGCCATTTAATGTGAGAGTTGCCGGTAACACGATGGTTTGTGGTGAACCTGCGCTGACCACCGGTGGTTGGTTACCACCAGCCAGTGCATATTCCATCCAGTTAAAGTTGCAGGTTTCAGTACCAGAAGAAAGGATACGCAATGTTTGCGGTCCTGCTGAGAGCGGTACATTATTTAAAGTATAAGTAGCCCAGATATTCCATTCACCTGTATTGGGTAAATCAATAGTACCGAGCACTGTGTTACCGAGTTTAACCTGGAACTGTGCATGAAGTTGTGGTGTGGCCACCCTGAAGCTGACATTATAATTACCGGATTGCGTTACTACCACATTATAATCCATCCAGCTGTTAGGTGTAATACCAATTACCTGTTGTCCGCCACCTGCATCAGAAGTAGATACAGCATACATACCACCCTGGTGTGCATCATAACTTTCCGCTTCAATCTTACCAGGAATAAGTTTAAGTCCTGCACAATTATTCACTACCACATTCGCCTGGTCAGTTGCATTACCACAAGGTGCCGTGCCAGTTACTGTCCATGTGAGTACTACCGTTGTTCCTGTTTGCGAAGCATGAGGAGTAAAGCTGGCAGTCGAACTATTAGAATTGCTCATTGAGCCCGGTGCAAAGCCGCTCCATACTCCTGTGCCTGTTGCGCTCATGGCAACCGCTGTATTATCACATGTGCTTTTATCACTTCCTGCATTCGCTGTTGGCGCTGCTGTTACTACTACAGTAGCGACATCCGTAGAAGATGTACATGGGCCATTTATTCCGCTTCCGTCCGGATCGGCTATTGTTGCTGTTACAGTTATTGTGGCTCCCGCATTTGCTTCAGCAGGTGAAGGTGTATAAGTGAAAGTGGATGTACCATTCGGTAATACATTAACTGATAATATTCCTGTTCCATTTGTACTTACAGAAGCAGGCCCGTTGGCTACAGTATAATTAAAAGTAGCGGGGCTTGTGCCGCAAACATTCACGGAAGTTTCTGTAATTGCTACAGAAGGTGGCGCTGTGCATGCGCAATCAGTTACTTCTACATTCACATTGTCGCTTGCACCTGTACAAGGCGCTATACCGCTCACTGTCCATGTAAGTATTACCGTTGTATTAATTTGGCTGGCATCCGGTGTGAAACTTGCAGTCGGGCTATTGGGATTGCTCATTATTCCCGGCGCAAAACCAGACCATGTACCTGTGCCTGTAGCGCTCATGTTCACTGCTGTTGTTCCGCATGTTGTTTTATCTGCTCCTGCATCGGCAACCGTTGCTGTATTAACTGTTACCATCACGTCGTCGCCATCACTTCCACAAGTATTGGTTACTGTCCATGTAAGTGTAACGGTTGTTCCTATTTGTGAAGCGTTCGCTGTAAATGTTGCATGCGGATCAGTATTGCTACTCATAATACCAGCTCCGAAGCCAGTCCAGGTTCCTGTACCTGTCGCTGTCATAGCAACCGGTGTTACACCGCATGTTGTTTTATCAGTACCTGCATCAGCTGTTGGCGCTGCAGCTACAGTTATGCTCAACGTGACCGGGTTAGCACATTGACCGGGATCAGGAGTGAATGTATAATTATTCGTTCCCGGTACCGCAGTGTTAACAGAAGCAGGTGACCATGTTCCCGTAACCGGTATCGTATTGGTCGACGTGGTTGGCAATGTTACCGATGATGGTGAGATCACCAGAGCATTCAGGTATCCTATATCTGTATTAGCACCCTTATTCATGGTAAATACGATCGTACCGCCTGCATCAGGGGAAAGGTCGCTTATCGAAACAGTATTCTGTGTATTATTCTCAACAGCGAGTTCTACCGTTGTGGCGCCGACCGTATACTTGGTCGTACCATTATTAGTAATTATACCGTCATTGAAATTACTTCCCGCATAGAATGTAAGTTTATATTTTTTCGCCGGATCGAGACCAGTGACAGAAACATTCACCGTATTAGGCGCCGGGAAATATTGTTGATACCCGAAATAATAGAATTCTCTCAATACCACATCAGGATAGACCCCGGAGTTATTAAACGTGTTCGGACCTGCATCATAAGGCTTCCAGAAAGGATCATCGAAAGCGACACCTACACCGGTAGGCGTACCGTCCTCATCATGCAGGTTTGAAATTGAAGCAGCGGTCATGCTGTTCCACTTAGCAGGGGCATCCAGGTTATACTTCGTTCTTACGAAAATGCTTTTATTGGAAGCATCCTGGCAAATAGGATCAGTGATAGTAGAGAACGTCGGTGTTACCGGTGTGCAATCGCAGGCGCCAACTACTGGTTGGAAACCTCTTACTGCCGGTGTCGCATCCGTACCATTGGTAGAATAAGGAGTATAGTTCACGGTGCCGGTTATCTTTCCAGCGATCGTTGGCGGATCGATAGTGCCGAACCAGTTGCACGATGCATCGACCGCGGCTCCTGTATTATTAATGATAGCTTTATTCGCAAACGCAGCACCCAGATGATTATAATGTACTACTACACCGGTTGGCGTTGTATTTGTTTTTCCAAATTCACCAAAACGAATTCCGTTCTGCGGTCCGCTGATAATGTTATTTAATATCGAAACATTCGATAATGATGCTGGTGTACCGTTATAGGTAGGAGCATCATCACGTGCTTTCACCGCTATTACTACCGGTGATTCTATGAAGGTGGCATTTCCTGGCCCGGCTACTCCACAATTCGTGAATTCGCAATTCTGAATGGTGATGTTGGAATAAGCCGCCCATTTCAGGTTGATATCTATACCGGCATTGAAGTTATACGTTGGATCAGTACCAGCATTATTCATTAATATATTCTCGATAAGGGCATTGCTCAGTTTTTCAAAATACATGCCCTTCTGCAAATTCGTACTGAAGTCGGAATTGCGGATGGTGATATGATCGAATGAACCGGTGATCGCTGATTCATACGCTACATAGATACCCTGTGTATTATTATGCACTTCGCAATTTTCCATGGTCACATAGGAAACAACTGCGCCGGAGCCTACTCTTAATCCAACGATATTATTGGTGATCGTAGAGCCCAGGATATTGACATGATCGGAAGTGCCCAATTCGATACCATTCACACAATTGGCTGTTACTTGCAGGCCTGATAATGTTACCTGCGAAGCATTAACGAATATGCCTTTGCTGAAGTCCGTTACTTTCAGATCCTGCACGGTAGAATTACCGGCGGTTATATTGATACCGATACCATTACAAGTTGTTGACGGATCGATGACCGTGGTATTTCCAACACCTTTTAATGTTACTGATCTGTTCAACAAAACATTCTCATCAAATGTACCCGCACCTATATTCACTGTCCATCCTGCAGAAGCTGCATCAATACCACGCTGGATACTTGGAGCAGTAACAGGAGAGATAAAGCTATTAGCAGTTACGTAATCATTATTAGCGACCCATGTTACAAGTCCCCATGCTGTATTATCGATCTTATGTGCGATGCGATCTTCAATTTGGAAATTAGTTGCTGAAGCGAATGTGACACCGCTTGTCGCATTGATATTCGTTGGCGTTGAATTATAAATATCAAAACCATGTCCGAAACCTGATCCGGCATTCGGGAAACTAATTCCTGTTAATGTATAGTTAGTTGTTGCGGTCACACTTTCAAATCGCAGACCGGTAGCGCTTGTGAAATCACGTGTGTTAAGTGTGGCCCCGTTGAATGTGATGCCGCTGATGTCTGTATAGTTGCGGATCTTGATCAGGTCTTTATTATAAGCATTTGCATCTAACGCCTGTCCTGTGAAGGTGCAATTCTCGATCACCACAGTTCCTGCTGCACCGGTCGGTGTACCTAATGCACCTTTACCACGCAGGTCAAACGCAGTGGCGGCATATGTTGTGAACGTGAGGTCTTTGAAGATACCATTTCCATTGAAACGTTGCAGGAAGATATCAGAAGCGAATGTCGACAACGCTAATCCGCCTGTACCATTATCAAAGAACTGTGTGCCTTCAACTTTGATATTAGTAAGAATGCCGGCATCATTACCCGCAGTGATCAATCCTGAGTAGCGGTTGTTTTTGATAACGCCACCTTTGATATAAACGCCGTTCATACCAAGGTCAAGATCGATACCCAGATCATTCGCCTGGAACTGGCAATCCCAGATATTGATATGTGCTGCTGTTGCTGCGGAATAACCACCAGAGAATTTCAATCCCGCGAAGCGGTAATTATCAGCATAAACATTATACAGATTGAGATAATAAGCAGGAACAGTGACCAGGATACCATAATCGTTATTGTTCGTGATATCCGCTGACTTACCTGTTGCACGTATATTTTGTATCTCGAGTGCATTGCCAACACCATCTGTACCATCGGCAGAGATCGTGATAGCGTTACCACCGATCGTTGAGGTGTTGATGAACGTAGATGGTGCGAAATAAGAATTTTGTCCGCCCCCAATGCTCAACCTTTTATTTACTATTATATTTTCAACGTAAGTACCTGCATCTACTTTGATGATGCTGCCTGCAGGCGCTACGTTTATTGCATGCTGGATAGTAGCGAATGGGCTACCCGCCGTACCAAAGTTGGCATCATTACCAACAGCGGTAGTGTACTGGTCACCGGTTTGGTCATTATCGTTTACATAGAATTCTGTTTGAGTACCACTGCAGGCGCCAGCCACAGGTTGGAACCCTGGAGTACCTGCTTCATCATCTGTACCATTTGTAAGAAAAGGCTGGTAAGTTACATTGCCCGATATCTTTGGTAGGATAGTGCCTACATCAGCGCTACCGAACCAGTTGCAGGATGCATCGACCGCTGCTCCTGTATTATTAATGATAGCCCTGTTCGCGAATGCAGCGCCGAGGTGGTTGTCATGTACTACTACACCGGTCGGCGTATTATTTGTTTTTCCAAATTCACCAAAACGAATTCCGTTCTGTGGACCGTTGATGATGTTATTTAATATCGAAACATTCGTTAAGGTAGCTGGTGTAGCGCCATAGGTCGAACCATCATCACGTGCCTTCACCGCTATTACTACAGGTGATTGTTCTACAAACGGAATTCCACCAGGTCCTGCTACACCACAATTAGTGAATTCGCATTTCTGAATGGTAATGTTCGAATAAGCCGCCCATTTCAGGTTGATATCAATACCGGTATTGAAATTATACGTAGGATCGGTGCCGGCATTATTCATGACTATATTCTCGATAAGGGCATTGCTCAATTTTTCAAAATACATACCCTTTTGCAAATTCGTACTGAAGTCGGAATTGCGGATCGTGATATGGTCGAATGTACCGGGGACAGGAAGCGCTGATTCGTACGCGGCATAAATACCTTGTGTATTATTATGCACTTCGCAATTTTCCATGGTCACATAGGAAACAACCGCGCCGGAGCCTACTCTTAATCCAACGATATTGTTGGTGATCGTAGTGCCGTAGATCTGTACATGATCGGAAGTGCCGAATTCAATACCACTATTGCAATTAGCCGTTACTTCCAAGTCTACTAATGTTACATTCAAAGCATTAACGAATATCCCTTTGCTGAAGTCTGTTACTTTCAGGCCCTGCACAGCGGAATTATCAGCAGTTATATTGATACCGATACCATTACAAGTTGTTGACGGATCGATGACCGTTGTATTTCCAACCCCAATTAATTGAACTGATTTGTTCAGCAGCACATTCTCATTAAATGTACCTGCATCTACAAACACTGCCCATCCTGCCGAAGCTGCATCTATACCACGCTGTATGGAAGCTGTTGTCGTACCACCTGGTGCAAAGAAACTATTGGTAGTAACATACAAGTGGCTTGTCGTCACTTTTACCAAACCATATCCTGCTACATCGATCTTGTGCAGGATCTTATCTTCAATGGCGAACAACTGCGCAAGTGAAGCGAGGTAAAGTGTTGCACCTCCCATTATATTAGTACCGTCCAGCGTTAACGTAGCTGTTGGATATTTATGAACGATATCAAACAGGTTGCCGGTGAACGTATTCCCAATGATTTGAATGTTCGTTCCTGTTTCGGTTCCTCCTGCGTTGGATGAACGGATACCGCAATCAGAATTTTGGAAAGTATTGCCTGTGATATTTATGGGTCCTGTATAAGTAGGACTATAAATAAGAATACCAGTTCCATAGAATCCCTGCGGGATATCCTGGGCCTGGTCTCTCTTGATATTTTCAAATGTATTGCCGGTGATGGATAAGTTGCCTGAGTTACCTGCAACTAAAATTCCTATATCAACGCCATCAAACGTATTTCCGGAAACATTGCCCTGGCAATCGCTGAAGTTTAGTTGTAAAGTGCTTTGGCCATTACCATTATTATAAGGAACTGCGGCGATGCCTTTGAAATAGTTACCGGTAACGATCATCATGTCTGTCGTACCAGAACCTGCATACCCACCCGCTACCTGCATCACTGCACTGTTAGACGGGTTGGAACCTGTTGTTTCAAAATAGTTATTCGTTAATGTTAATTGGTTGCCAACACTCCAGATCATATTGGTCTGGCTGCCATTCGGCATGGCGGCAAGTATCATCCTATTATTCTTAAGAGCGAATATCGCATTGGCCGGTTGGCCCGTAATGATCTTTGATCCGTTAAAAGTAAAACCATCTATTTCAACAGCCGAAGTTGTAGAGATTGTAAATGCCCCGGGATTTGTCGCAGCAGGCCTGCTATCCGAAAGAATACTTTCGTCACCACGACTTGCTGCTGTAGCGCTTACCCCAACAAATTTTCCTTGTATAAAAACAGATTTATTTATTGTAATTGCATCAGCGATATCAAATGTGCCTGCTGTAACGCTTACAATACCACCTGTTGTTACTGAATTAATTCCTTCCTGCAAACGGCTAGTCGCACCTGTTTGAGAACCGGCGGTTGTCACCCAAAGATGGGAGAAGTTTCCCTGGAAACCGAAAGTGCCACGACCCGCTGACGTTTCAATTTCAGTATCTGTGCCGGAATGGAGATAAGGTGTAATATCAAAATTGGGGGAGGCAGGGCCGGCAATATCGGGTTGTCCTCCGGGTGGTGTTGCGGTGCCGCCAAATGCAGTTGGTATTTGTGCGTCATAACCTGGTTCACTACTATTTGAAGTTGTTACTACGGGTGTAATTGTACCCCACCAGTTACCACTAAAATTTTTCAAATTAGTAGTTGCGGGTATTGGTATTGAACCTCCTATTTGCCTGTCGACAATTTGCGCATACCAGTTGCCACTGATATTATTATTAGAAAAATTGCAATTAAGGGTTGTCTGTACAGGTACGTTAGTACCACCGCTGCCATCAAGGAACACAATACCTACTGTCCAGTTGTTTGTCACCTCGTTTTCAACGAGTATGATATTGTCTGTTTGATTACGAAAAATTAAACCTGTTCTATTATTACTAATGCTATTGTTCCTGATCGTATGGCCATTGCTGTTATTAATATCAATACCTGTCCGGTTGCCAGTAATAATATTATCATGGACAAGCGAACCCGAGATACTTTGACCTTGAACTGAAATGCCGGCAGTGTTAAGCCCGCTGTTACTCCAATCCGTTATGTTATTACCTGCACGGCTAATAGTAAAACCGGAAAGCTCTGCATTGTTAGCAGCAATAACCACTGTAGAACCAGGCCCCCCGATTGGTCCTGTGATAAATGTGCTTGCCGCACCGGCGCCAGTTATCTTTAATGTTTTTGTTATAATAATATCTTCATTATAAGTTCCCGCCCCAACGGTAATTATATCACCATTTACAGTTATTCCATCATCAATCGCCGCCTGGATGGAAGCATAAGGTGAGTTGGCGGGATGTGTTGTGTTAGTTACCTGTGCTTTTGCTGTAAAAGAAAATGCAATCAACATAAACGTAGCCAGGAAACTGATGACAACCCTATGCAGGGGTGCAAAAATAAAATACTTTGTTGCTGCAATTGGTTGATCAAGACTTGCCGGAGTAGAAGAATTTTTCATAAATGGCGCTTATAGTTGGTAAATAAATGGAATTGAATGATTGGCCTTTTGGCTTGGTCTCTATTATTTTATTGATAATGGTTCAACATAAATAACTTTTCATCGCCTGGTAATTGATACGACGAAATCATCAGCACGTTATTGCGAATGCTATTTACCGACGAAAAACTTTCGTGGATAAAATAGAATTGCCGGAATAACCAAACTGCTACATTAAAAAAAGCCAAAAACTTACAGTGAAAGTATTTACAGGGAGAAGGATTAGGTTAATGGTGAATTATACTTTTTGGAGAGTACATAACGAATGTAAATTATTTTTTTTGAATTTCGAACAGAGATACGAAAAAATATGAAACATGTAAAAGACCGGTATTTTTTTAAACTAACAATATTTGTTATCTAATAATATAGCCTTGCGCTAAAAAAATACCGGGCCCTACATGATCATTCATTTACTGTTTAATAATTTTTATGATCGATCTTTCATTGCCCTGTCTCGTTTCAACCAGGTAAGTTCCGGGGGCAAGTTTAGATCCTATTTTCAATACTTCACCGGGAGTGCCCGGGATGTATTGCAATTGGCGTCCATTGATATCAAATATCTTGACCTGTACCAGTTCATTACTCTTGCTCTCTACTTTCAAATTAAAAAAGGTTTGTGTTGGATTCGGGAATGCTGAAACAGTCAACTTATTTACAGGGTCAGCAATTTTTTTATTAACGATCAAGTTAGTTTCTGCTACACCGCGGCCTGCGTTAGCCAGTTCAAAGTTCATCCAGTTAAGCTGTATTTATTTTACGCTACCATAACTCACCTTCCACATCTCATATCTCTTAAACTGCACTTCCAAACGTTTTTGAAAACCATTCCAATCTTTTTTTGCTTTCGGGCCCCACAATACTTCACTCAATGCAGCCATACGGGGAAACACCATGTATTCCACTTTAGAAGGATACAAAATGTATTCTGTCCATAGATTCGCTTGTGCACCCAATACATATTTTGCATCTGATGCATTCATTTCTTTCGCCACCGGTTCATACGCATATACTTTTTCAAGGGGATTATATCCGCCAATCGTTACAGAATCTTCATTTCTTGTTTGTGAATGATCGAAATAAACAGGGTTGCCAGGCGTCATGATCGCATTATGTTTTTGTTTTGCTGCTTCAATACCACCTTGTTCACCACGCCAGCTCATCACAACTGCATTGGGCGCCAAACCACCTTCCAGTATTTCATCCCAGCCAATAATAGTTTTTCCTTTATTATTAAGGTATTTCTCCATTCGCTGGATAAAATAACTTTGCAACTGGTGCTCGTCTTTCAGGTGATTGTCTTTTATTCTTTGTTGGCAATTCGGGCAGCGTTTCCAATTGTCTTTCGGAGATTCATCACCGCCTATATGAATATATTTTGATGGAAAAAGTGGCACGACTTCGTCCAATGCATTTTCTAAAAATTGAAATGTATTTTCTTTTCCTGCGCAAAATACATCTTCAAATACTCCCCATGTTTGTTGCACCTGTTTGCCTGTAGTGTCACCGCTCCATGCAGTTTCTTTGGAATGTTTAGTGGATTCGTTCGGGAAGCAACTTAGTTCAGGGTAAGCGGCAATCGCTGCAGAAGCATGGCCCGGCATTTCAATTTCAGGTATAACGGTTATGTAATGATCAGCCGCATATTTCACTACTTCTTTTATTTCTTCTTGTGTATAAAAACCGCCGTAACGGATGCCATCATTGCCTTTACCGGGATACCGGCCAATGATTGTTCCATTGCGGTAACCGCCAACAGAAGTAAGCTTTGGGTATTTTTTTATTTCAATGCGCCAGCCCTGGTCATCTGTTAAATGCCAATGAAAAATGTTTAGTTTATGAAAAGCGAGATAGTCAATATATTTTTTTACAAAAGAAACGGGAAAGAAATGGCGGGCAACATCCAGGTGCATACCGCGGTATTTAAAACGAGGTTGATCTTCTATCGATACAAAGGGGATGTCAAGTTTATTGTTTGTAGTTTTTAGTTTGTCGTTACCGACCGGCAATAATTGGATAAAGGTCTGAATACCGTAAAATATACCGGTTTCATTATCACCTGAGATGTAGATGCCTTTGCTATCAACCGTCATGATATATGCGCCTTCCACCGGGGCGTCCAGTCGTTCATAATTCAGCCTTATAGCATTGTTGCTGCTGGTGGTAGAAACTATTTTTAGTTGAAGCGAATAGAATTGTTGAAGATAATCGTTCAGGTAGCCGGCTGTCTTCTCCAGGTTACTTCCTTCCAAAACAATCACCGTATTTGAATTAATACTGAATTTTGCAGCGATCTTTGGTTGTTTGACGGAAACAGGTTGCGGAACGATATTTAATTGTTGCGAAAAAAGAGCAAGCGAAAAAAATAAAGAAAGGAATAGAGCCGGAAATCGCATATGATTTATTTTAAAAAAATTAAATTTAAACAATCTGGTTAAATCACCAACAATAAGTTTATGGATACAAATGCACAGATCGTTGAGAAATTTTATTCAGCGTTTCAACGATTGGATTATCAAACAATGAATTCCTGCTATAGTGAAGATATTGTTTTCAGTGATCCTGTATTTATGCTGATAAAAGGTGATGAAGTGAAGGCCATGTGGGAAATGCTCTGTAAAAATGCAAAGGATTTTTCGCTGACTTTTTCTGATATAGAAGCCGTCGATGAAGAATATTATACCTGCCGCTGGACGGCTTCCTATACTTTTTCAAAAACCGGTAATAAAGTAGTAAATAATATCAAAGCCTTTATGCGGCTGAAAGATGGAAAGATCACCGAGCACAGCGATGCTTTTCGTCTTAGTAAATGGATCGGCCAGGCATTGGGATGGAAAGGAGTGTGGTTCGGCTGGACGGGGTTTATGAAAAGGGCCGTTCAGAAAAATGCAAGAAAGAACCTCGAAAAATTTATGCAAAAAAAAGCTGCGAATTAAACTCGCAGCTCAATGCTTAACGCTTATTATTTAAAACATCGGCACTTCCATTAATAATAACTCTGCATCGCTGTCTGCTTTAATGTCCAGGTTATCAGCATCTGAAATGCCCAGGCCATCTTTCTTATTCAATTTTTCTCCATTGATGGTCACTTCTCCGTCAATCACAAATGCATATACGCCATTCTGTTTGTCTTTCAGATCATACTCTAATGAAAAATCTTTATCCAGTTTTCCCAAATGAAACCAGGCATGCTGGTGAATATGCAATCCTTCTTCTGAATCCATTGGTGAAACGATATTCAATAAACTATTTTTCGCGGCGGCGAGATCAAAAGCCCGTTGATCGTATCTCGGCTCTACATTTTTTGTATCAGGAAAAACCCAGATTTGCAAAAGATTGATTGGCTTATCAGGGTTCTTATTTTTTTCCGAATGCTGAATACCTGTGCCGGCGCTCATTACCTGCACTTCACCATTGCTGATCACTCCCGTATTCCCCATACTGTCTTTATGTTCTAATTGACCGGCTAACGGAATCGTAATGATCTCCATATTATCATGCGGGTGAAACCCAAAGCCCATTCCGCCGGCTACGATATCATCATTCAATACTCTTAATGCGCCGAAATGAATTCTTTCCGGGTCATGGTATCCGCCAAAGCTAAAACTGTGATGTGCATCAAGCCAACCATGATTTGCATGGCCCCTTGTATTCGATTTATGAAGAACTGTTTTCATAAAAAACTCCTTTTTATTTTTTTATTGTTATTGCTGTTTTTTCTTTCGTCACACTTTCGGATAACCAGAGAAACTCGGTTACGAAATTGTGTATCGTATTCTGGAAGCTTTGTTCCAGTAAATCTCCATCAGGACTGAATTTTTTATCTACACCCGGAACAACCAGTAAGTAGGGTGAAGCGATACCAAACAATGCCGGAACTAATAATAATAATTGCTGCGCTGTTCTTAAACCTCCAAAGGGGCCGGGTGAAGCTGTTACAATCCCAAACGGTTTATGGTGCTGCTTTGGAAAATGGTCCAGCAAATTCTTAAGGGTAGGGGAATAGCTTCCGTTATATTCAGGCGTTACTAATATAAACGCATCGGCATTGAACACCCTTTCCGCCAGGGGTTTAAATTCTTCCGGTGTATTTTCAACGGATACAAACACTGTTTGAACAGGCGGCAGGTTCCAGTCTTTCAAATCAATAATGTTTACTTCATGTTCAGTATCCTTTCTCAACCTGTTTTGCAGGTGAAAGGCAACTCTCCGTGTTACACTATTGGCCCTCGGGCTTCCTGATATGATTTCTATTTTCATTTTTATTTCCTGTGTAAAATTACAAAATCAATGTTTAAACATCAAATATCATTCCCTATATGATTTCACTTAGCGGTTTGACATATAGCAAGGCGTTATGACAGTTTTTTGAGATATTTTGTTCATTTTGTCAGTTTCCATTAATTTCGGCCAGGTAAAGTGTAAACAATGTTCGATCGACGAAAGTTCATAGCCACATCTTTATTTACCTCTCTGGCAAGTGTTATCGGGAAAAAAGGATGGGCATCACATGAGACAGTTATCAGCAAAGATAATCCTGTGGTTATTTCTACATGGGATGCGGGGAAAGAAGCCAATAAAGGCGCATGGGAAATTTTGGGCAAAGGAGGAAGGGCATTGGATGCTGTAGAAAAAGGCGTAATGGTTATAGAGGACACGCAGAATTGTTGCGTAGGACTTGGTGGTAATCCGGATCGTGATGGAATTGTTACACTGGATGCATGCATTATGGATGAAGCGGGTAATTGCGGCAGTGTTGTTTTTTTGGAAAGAATAAAACATCCTGTTTCCGTCGCAAGAAGGGTGATGGAAAAAACACCGCATGTAATGCTCGCCGGTAGCGGCGCACAGCAATTCGCAGTGGAACAGGGATTTCCGTTAGAAGAACAAAAATTATCCGCTGATGCGGCAAGGTCATATAATAAATGGCTGAAAGAATCCAACTATAAGCCGGTTATTAATATTGAAAATCAAAAGTCTCACGGATCAATTACTCCCGCACGTTTTAGTGGCGGAGAATACAATCATGATACAATAGGAATGGTAGCGATGGATGCAAGCGGTAACCTTAGCGGCAGTTGCACCACCAGCGGTATGGGATTTAAAATGCGTGGAAGAGTGGGGGACTCGCCGATAATTGGTGCGGGATTATACGTCGATAATGAAATTGGTGCATGCACCGCTACTGGCCAGGGCGAAGATGTTATAAGAATCGCAGGTTCTCACCTCGTTGTTGAGTTAATGCGGCAGGGCTTATCTCCGCAGCATGCTTGCAAAAAAGCGATTGAACGTATCATCAAAATGAAAAACAGTGCAGCAAAAGATATACAGGTAGCTTTTCTTGCATTGAATAAAAAAGGAGAGATTGGGGCGTTTGCTATTCAACCTGGTTTTACTTATGCTATCAGGACCAAGGAAAAAGAAGAAATTGTAAAGAGCATGAGTTGGTTTTGATAAAATTATTTTATTCCTGCTTGTGTTTATTTAGAAATATTTTTTGGTCACCAGCTTCAGTTTTTCATGGCATCGCCTGTTGCGTCGCACTCTTCATCTTCCTGTTCGCTACTCAACAATAACGTGTGCATCGCTGTTACTGGTATCAAATAAAGTGAAACTTGCAGTAGTCCTGCATCGTACCACAGTAATTGTATAACTATTATTACTATTAGAGAAGAAACCTTAATCTATGTCTTATACCATCGAAATCGCAACATCAGATTTTACAACCACTCAATCAGCAGTAGAAGGCGGCGCCGACAGGATTGAACTTTGTGCTAATCTTTCCGAAGGCGGCACTACTCCTTCGCTGGGAACTATTAAAAAATGCAGGGAAGCTTTCCGCATCCCGCTTTATCCTATCATCCGTCCCAGGGGTGGTGATTTTTTATACAGTGATGAAGAATTTGATATTATGCTGCAGGATGCTGCTTATTGTAAACGCCTCGGTTGCGACGGTATTGTAATTGGATTATTGAATAATGATGGAACGGTTGATATTAACAGGACGGCGAAACTCGTTATCGCAGCTTATCCTTTGGGCATTACTTTTCATCGTGCATTTGACCGTTGCAATGACCCGTTTGAAGCGATGGAACAATTGATCAGCATCGGTTGCGAAAGAATATTAACGTCAGGCCAGCAGCCCACTGCGCCGGAAGGAATAGAATTAATCGCAGCACTGAATAAAGCTGCCGATGAACGGATCATTATCATGCCAGGCAGCGGCGTACGAAAAGAGAATATAAAAATGCTGGCGGAAAAAACCGGTTGCCGGGAATTTCATTCCTCTCTCAAAGAAAAAGAAAAGAGTAAGATGGAGTTTTTGCACCCCAATTTTCAAGACAGCTCCGAAAGTTATTTCAATAATGCAATCGTTCCCGGCGAAGTAAAACTGTTGCGGGCATCATTATCCGGAATTTAAAGTCCCTGATTTGTTTCGCTTTGTGAATTCACAGGGCGAAATATTCTATTATCACTGCACATAATTTTATATGAGCTTGTAACTTCGTTCATCTATAACTTCTTCTTATGCGTACAATCATTTTACTGGCTGTATCTAACATCTTCATGACGTTTGCATGGTATTATCACCTGAAACATGAGGGCTGGCCTTTGTGGAAAGCGATCGTGATAAGCTGGCTGATCGCTTTTATTGAATATTGTCTCGCGGTGCCCGCCAATCGGCTGGGATATAAAAGCTTCAATTTATTTCAATTGAAAATAATACAGGAAGTGGCGACGCTTGTTGTATTTAGTTTTTTTGCTGTGCTGGTGATGAAAGAAACTTTTCACTGGCGCTATCTTGTCAGTTTTGGTTTCCTGCTCGGGGCTGTTTATTTTATGTTTACGAAAAGGTTTGGGTAGAAAGCGAGTTTGTAATCCCGGATTTGCGGAACGATCAAAACACAGCTCTTGCTTTTAGAAGAATATATTATAAATAGATGGCTCGTACCTCGCCATAACAAAGAAAAGAACTACTGCAAGGCAAGTCGTTTTAAAACCAAGGTTTAGGATAATTATACTCTTCCTTGTCACCCCGAGGCACGAGGGGTCTACCAGATAAAAAAACGCCGATGATAGAATGATATTTCGCCAATGCTCAGTAGAATTACAGAACGATGAAGAGTGCGACGCAACAGACGATGCTAGTAGCAATGCAGCCAGGCCATTACTTATTTACATTATTCGGGCCGGGATTTTTGTTTTTGCTTGCGGATCAAATCTGCTTTTACTTTGTGAACAGCAGCGCTGACGAGAAATATAAGTCCTATATTGATGGTGACTATTGGTATGGCTGTCCATAATATTTTATCGTTTTCAAGTCCTTTACTAAAAACGGTAAACATGATTGATAAAATACCGCCACTTGTAAAAAGCAAGCCCAATAAAATGTTGATGACAAAATTCCGCTGGTGTTTGTTACCCATGATAAACGTTCACTGATAGGTTTAAAAGCGACAAAAATAAGTAAAAAGATGATTTGTTAATTGTGAGAAAAGATAATAATGAAGCGGTTGTATTTTTTTAGATTTGTTACTAAAATAAATAGATGATATGAGAAAACTCTTAGTGCTAATATTGTTTTCTTTTGTTGCTTCTTATTTATTTGCGCAAGAAGCACCTGAAGGATTATTTCTGAATTCCAAAGCGCCAAACTTCAAGGCGAAGAACCAATATAAAAATGAAATTAATTTAAAGGATATTGCGAAAAAAGGTAAAGTGGTGCTGGTATTTTATCGTGGACAATGGTGCCCTTATTGCAATAAATACCTGGCAAGGTTGGAAGATTCATTGAAATTAATTATGGAAAAAGGTGCGACAGTTATTGCGATAACACCAGAGAAACCGGAAAGCATTTCAAAAACAATTGAAAAAACAAAAGCGGAGTATTCTATTATTTATGATGAGGCGTTGAAGATTATGAAAGCATACGAAGTAGAGTATGAAGTACCGGCGAATACACTGAAGCGTTATCAAAACACAGGTATTGACCTTGAAGAGAATAATGGAAAGAACGGTAATTACCTGCCTATTCCCGCCACTTATATTATCGACAAGGAAATGAATATTATCTATCGCTACTTTGATGCTGATTATAAAAAAAGGCCTTCAATAAAAGAGATATTGGATAATTTAAAATAAGCGGGTATTATTCCCACGATATTATTTTCCCGATTTTACCATTTGCTCCTGCGAGGTAAACAGTCGTGCCGATCCTGGCGATCCTGCAAACATGAAAGCTTTCTTTACTGATCCATTTCCAATTTTTTCCTTCATCTTCCGAATAATCAATGCCGGTAGGCCCGCAAGCAAGTATTTCCTTTTTTGAAAGAAACTCAACACAACTTCGGTAACCGTGCGGTGGCCGGTTAGGCACTTTCCATGTTTTGCCGCCGTTTGTAGAGTAAAGACAATTTTTTTCAGATGAAGTATCCGCAAGGAAATCGCCGCCGACAATTACCATCCGGTTTCCGGGTTTGTCAGGTCTTCCATTATCAAATATATCAATCGAGTTGGCACCCGTACTTTCTTTTCCATGTATGATGGGCAAATCTATTGCAGATTTATTATTGATTAGCCTTGAATGCAGCCCACCACTCACCATGAAATAATCTTTGCTGGCGAAAAATTTTATGTTGCTGCCGCTGGCTGCGAAGAATGCTTCGCCGCTGTCGGCAGCCTGTCTTTCTTCCGCAACTTCTTGCCAGGTATTTCCTGTATCGTCTGTGCGGGCCATAAATATTTTTCCATTGATGGGATCGCCGATGACAACGCCCATCCGGTTGTTTGCAAAATCCATGGCATCGAGAAACATGCCTTTGGTTTTATTTTCATAGACCACTTTCCAGTTTTCACCTCCATTAATCGTTTTTAGTATATAAGCTGGTTCGGCCACAGACATGATCAAAGCAACATCTGCGTTAAATCCTTCGATATCTCTGAACTCTGTTTGCTCAAATCCTTTTACAATAAACCATTTCCAATTTTTTCCGCCGTTCGCAGTTCTTCCTACCGTGCCATTGCTCCCGCTTACCCAGGCTACATTATCATTCACGACGCTTAATCCCCGGAGGCTGGTATTGGTACCAGTTGATACGATTTCTATGGTGGATTTTTGCGCCAGCAGCAAGAAACTTATGAAAAGAAAGTTTACTATAAAGGCAATTTTTTTCATTTTAAAACGATAAGATACCAAGATAAAGCTTCTGTTGATATTTGGCTTATGTCGTTGCCCTGTGAGTAGCAAAAAAATCATATTTTTAGCATTCAATTAAATCTGCTTCATGAAAAGAAGATTGTTGTTTCTCACTGTGCTGGGGTCGCTTGTTTTTTTCTTCGCTTGTCAGAAAGAACTGAGCCTGGAGATCGGTAAAGATCCTTCAGCAGGTACATTGCAAAGTGATATTACTGGCGACTGTTTGCCAAAAACCGTGGCTGGAACTTATGAAAAGGGCCTGGCACTAAATAGTACAACGAATTATATTGAAATAGAAGTAGACGTTTTAAAAGCTGGCTCTTATGTAATTGGTACAGATACCATCAATGGTATCTACTTCAGGGCGGTCGGCATTTTTACCTCTCCGGGGACGAACACGGTTAAGTTAAAAGGGTTTGGTACCCCACTTGTTTCTACCATCAGCAATTTTACCGTTAGTTATGATAGCACCGAATGTGTGGTAGCTGTAACGGTGTTGCCTTCGGGCAGCTCAGGGCCGGCCGTATTCGCATTAGAAGGCTCGCCCGGAAGTTGTATGAATTATAATTTATCAGGTACTTATGTAGCAGGTACAGCATTGAATACCTCAAATTTTGTTACGATTAATGTAAGCGTTACATCTCCTGGAACATATAACATCTCTACTGTAGTAAGTAATGGAATTGTTTTTTCGGGATCGGGTGCATTTATCGCTACCGGTGCGCAAACGATTAAGTTAACAGCTTCTGGTACTCCCGCTGCTGCTGGCAATACAAACATTCCTGTTACTGCAGGAACTTCAACGTGCAGTTTTGCTATTGCAGTAGTAGGCCCGGCGACATTCCTGGTAAGCTGTGCTACTGCAGTTGTAACTGGCACCTATGAAGAGGGTGTTGCGCTTAGTGCTGGCAACACGGTAAATATTGATGTGAACGTGACAGCGATTGGAGGATATAGTGTTACAGGAACTATTAATGGAATGACTTTTTCAAACTCCGGCAACTTTACAACGACCGGGCCCCATACGATAACCTTACAGGGCACGGGCACGCCTGTAGCTGATGGAGCTTTTAATGTACCGGTTACCGGCGGTACAGGATCGTGTAATTTCCCTGTGACGGTTGATCCGGGTGCAGCACCTTCAGATCTTAATTGGAAATTCACACAAGGTTCTTTATTTCAGGGGCCAACAACTGGTGCGACGGAAGCCTCTTTCGGAGGTTCTAGTGCTGTAAGTTTGAGTGGAACAAATACTGCAGGTGATTGGACATTTCTACTCGTATTAAATAGACCAGGGGCAATGCAAACCGGTGCGTTTAATTCCAACTCAATTACAAATGGTGCTTTGTTCACTATCATAAATACTACTACCGCCCAAACAGTTTATTCTGCATCATTTGGTGATGGTACTAATTTTGTAGTGAACATAACTAAGTATGATACTGTCAACGATATTATTGAAGGCAATTTTAGCGGTACTGTAAAAAATACAGCAGGTGCAACAGTAACTATAACAGGGGGGACATTTAAAGCGCAACTTTTTTAATCATAATATAATTATAAAACAAAAATGGATCATATATAATGATCCATTTTTGTTTTAAAGAAATTATTTTTATTCATCGTCTTCTTCATAATAAGCATCTTCATTCGTGTAATGCTCTTCCCATTCTTTCACTGCTTCATCCGTCAGGCACTCGATGATATCTTTTAAACTATCTTTTTTTAATTTCCATTCCGTCAAAGTAGGATCATCAAATCGTTGAATAAAAAGACAGTGATCTGTTTCAACAGCTACTTTTATTAATGTAATAGGATCTTCTTCTTTTTCCCTCACCAGGTAATAACATCCTTTTTCCATCAGATCATAAGTGTACATAATAGACCTCCCTCTTTTTTAATTTTTAGTTGTTCTTCTTCAGTCAATCATTTGACAAGCCGGGCAATAATTCAAAATTTAACAGGTCCTCAAAGCAGTTATAATAGTAAGAGAATTTATGTGGGTTAGAGGTGCTATCCAAAATTAATGATTTGGATATTTCCTGAACTCAAAAATTTAGGTATTGGGAATAATTTTTTTGAAAAAACGCAAATAATTGGTTGTCAGCAAATTAGTTAAATTTGTTTTGATCCTTTATATTTGCACCCCTGACTCCCTAGCTCAGTTGGTTAGAGCTACTGACTCTTAATCAGTAGGTCCTGGGTTCGAGCCCCAGGGGGGTCACTTTAAAGCTTTATCTCAAGTAAATGGGATAAAGCTTTTTTGTTAGAAAGGTAAAATTGAAACAAGATTTAATAATTTTTCAATCCGCTTTTGAGTAAAGAACCTTTTTGTACAGGTGTCCAGTTTCTTGCATTCTGATAAATCGCATCCTCCCAGCCGCCGTAATTAAAGTTAGGTAGTACGATAAATTTTTTCCCAAATTCTGCGGCCAGCAATTTTACATTCTGGTCCCTTTCGCTTTCTGTTTTTTTATCAAACAGGGCGCTGAAGTCTGCAAGGTTATCGCCAAGTAATAAGATAACGTCATGAGTAAGTGCTATCTTTTTTCTTCTATCTTCTTTGCTTGATTCGGTTTGCCTTACCACAAGGTGCTGATCATCTGCAAAGGGAAAGTGGAATTTTTGGAGATTAACCAATGTTCCCTGCCTGTCTTTTTCTTCCCGGTTGGTAACATAAAATATTTCAATATTTTTTGAAGCTGCATAGTTAAAGAAAGACAAAGCACCGGCCAGTGTATCTGCTGCTCCCTTCGCTGTCCATTCATACCATGATGATGGTTCATAATCTTTTCCTTGTAAAGCCTGGTGAACCGCATATGGGCTGTTGTCTAAAAAAGTTTCATCTATATCAGTAATAATTGCTCTTGGCTTTGTGGTAGTTTGTAAAAGGGATTCGTCTACCCGTAACATGGCTATATTATAAGCTTGAAGGCATAACGCTTTGTATTCCGCGGCACGTTGTTGAAATACGGAAGACCATATTTTCCCATCAATTACTAAATGTCCGGCTGGAAGGGTAGGAGTAGCCTTTTTCGGGACAGCGCAGGCAGAAAAAAATACTGCCAGGAATAAAATAAAACGGCTATTCATAGCAAAATGTTTAGTCTGTAATAAAACATCTGCAATATAGCAAAGTAAGTATATTCCCGGGAGAAGGAGATTTATGCCCGTTGTAATTCGGACTGTATTTCGTCACGAAGCGTCTCTTCGTTTTCCGTTATCCAGGAAGGAAGAGGTTGTGGAATAATAGCCCAGGTCGCATTAGTTTGATTCATAAAAAATAGAATACGGTTACCGCGGTCATCCACGGTATCTACGGAAAAGATAAATTCTTCATTCCGCTTCATTTTTCTGAAATTAAATTCCCTGAGCCGGCCGCCGGCTTTAATAAGTCTTGTAAAGTGAACCATTTTTGAAAAAGGTTGAACGTGCATGGTAGGCGTTTAGTAACAGCAATATGCATCAATTTTTGTGCTAGGTATCATTAAAAGAAATAAAAAGTTGTTAACAACAGCGTTTGGAAAGGATTTTTTTATTGTCTGTTATCTAAATTATTTTTTTAAAGAGTTTTAAATACCGGGTAACAATGTCAGCAAAGATGACAAGGCCATAAGGCCATCAAGTACAAAATAATACAGGGTGTCAGAAAAATTTTTCGTTGCGATTTTGTAAAGAATCGCGACGATGATGCCCGGGACAAAAAGAATTGAAATAGTCAGGTAGTCATAATCGTAACGAAGCATAAGCAGCGTTGAAAGTGCAAAAAGAAACAATGAAAAGGCGAATAAATTGGCTATGCCCCGTTCATTAAGCCATGTAATGAGACTTCTTATGCCAATTGACCGGTCATACTCCCTGTCGCGGTAATCAAAAAGAATACAAATGGCGTATATAAAAAAAAACCGGCTGGCTGCGAAAATGTAAAAATCATTTTGCCATTCATGTCCACTTACTTTGATCGGTAATATAGTGGTGACATACATCCACGAAAATGCAAGAAACACCGTTTTTCCCAAAGCGAATTTTCGCAAGCTCCTGAAGAATGGATGTGGGATTTTTGGTGCGGAGTATAAAAAAGTAACAAAAACGGAAAATAATAGCCATGGCCATTTTTTAATGAGAAAAAGGCTATATATAAAAGCCCCAATAAGCCCGGCGAGAAAAAGAATCGCATGTACGTTACGGTTTTTTTCCAGCCATTTTAACCGCGAAGAAGTAATAGTTATAATATCAGGAGTAAGATACCAATGAAAGCTATAGCTGCATATTGTCGCAAAAAAAACAAAGGCCAAAAAATTAAAATCAGGTAAACTATGAAGCACGAGCTCATAAGTTTGATTTACCATGAGTACTGCACAAAGAGCAATAAAAAGATTACTGAATATTAAAAAATTGGGAATAGTAGCTTTTTGATACAAAGGCCTTCAGGATTTGTATTTAAGGTTGCCGGGCGACAATAGATTGGGACGAAACGGTATCACTTTTATTTCCTTTAATATCTACCACTGCAAATTTAAAATACATAGTATCATTAGTTACAGGGTCTTCATTCAGGAAATCATAATCGATGGCAATGTTGATTTCCGCGGTGTTTTTTGAAGGAAATTCAGGAAGAATTGAAATAACTGTATCGGCTTTATCATTAGCGCCGGGATTGGATATAGGTATCCTATTTGTCCTGATACGCATGTAAGTAAAAGTGCCTTTGCTCAAATCACCTTCTTTATCAAAATAATTGAGTCTTATTCTCAATGTTTCCCCCGGGGTTATAGTCTTTGAGTTGTAATCTTTTATTTCAAGGAGAGGTTTTGTTTCAAACTTATCTTTGCCGCAGGCTGCAAGCAGGGCTGCTGACAAAACAATGGCGAAGGCGAAGAACGTTTTCATCACACAATTGAATTTAAACAAATATAACCCATTTGAAGAAATAAAACAGGCAATGCATTCCCAATGGAAACATAAAATTTTCAATATAAAGGAGGCGGGGTTTGAAGCCCTGGCTATCGAGATATTCCGCTTTCAGTATGAACACAATGCGATTTATAGAGAATATATAAATGTGCTGGGTGTAAACCCCGGAGAAGTGAACGCTATTATAGATATTCCTTTTTTGCCCATCCGTTTTTTTAAATCACATGTTGTTCAAACAACTTCATTTGAGCTAGTTGAGATCTTTGAGAGTAGCGGTACCACAGGTGCCGTCAGTAGCCGGCATTTCGTAAAAGACATTGATTTATATAAAGAGAGCTTTACCCGGGGCTTTGAACTGTTTTACGGGCCTCCAAAAGACTGGTGCATTATCGGTTTATTACCATCTTATCTTGAAAGAACTGGTTCTTCCCTCGTTTATATGATGGGTGAACTGATCAAACAAAGCAATAACTATCACAGTGGATTTTATTTAAATGATTTTGAAAAGCTTGCCGGCGTCTTAAAAGACCAGGAAATAAAAAAGCAAAAGACATTGATAGTAGGAGTAACATTTGCGTTGCTTGATTTTGTTGAAAAATATTCTTTGCCACTCAGTCATACTATAGTTATGGAGACGGGCGGTATGAAAGGAAGGAGAGAAGAGCTGGTACGGGATGAGGTACACGATCAATTAAAAAAAGCATTTGGCACCCCGGTTATTCATTCAGAGTACGGAATGACAGAACTTTTATCGCAGGCTTATTCAAAAGGTGAAGGAAAGTTTCAATGTCCTCCCTGGATGAAAATTTTACTAAGAGATGATGAAGACCCGTTGCTTATAAAAAACTCCGGCGCAGGAGCGATCAACATCATCGACCTGGCAAATATTTACTCCTGTAGTTTTATCGCCACGGACGATGCCGGCCGGCTATTTTCCGACGGAGCGTTTGAAGTATTAGGCCGCATGGATAACAGTGACCTGCGCGGTTGCAGCCTGATGGTATTGTAGCACCCAGCTTCGGTATTGAGCGTAGTCGAAGTATTCATGGCCTCGTCTGTGGTTGAGCGAAGCGCAATTTCTTATGCAATTGGGAAGGCGACTTTAGCTGACTATAATTATATACCCGGCTGCATTACTACTAGCATCTTCTGTTGCGACGCTCCGTTCATCTTTCTGTTCTCTATTCAGCAATTGCGAAGAGCCCATGATTGATCGTTCATCGTTCACTTGCGCATTGCCAATTGCCAATTGCTAATTGCCCATTGTCATCACGCATTATACATCCATTCCCTGAAATGAGGGGCCATTTCCTGGCTGATGATAACATTATGATTTATTTCAGGTAAAGAAAGTTCCAGGATCAGTTTTACTTTTTCATACGCTTTAAAGCCACGGATAAAATTGATGTTGACGATATATTGGCGGTTAGCCCTGAAAAAAATAGCCTGGTCAAGGTCTTCTTCTAATTCTCCCAGGTTTTTATCAGCCAGGTATTTCTTGCCAAAGCGATCAATAACATATACAATTTTATTTTCTGTATAAAATAATACCACATCGTCCAGCAGGAGTGAAATATTTTCCATTCCCTTTTTTACGATCATTCTCTTCTTTTTATGATTGCCGATATACTGCACCAGCTTATTAAGTGAATGATGATTGGTAAAATGTTTTTCCAGCATTTTATACTTTACAAGTGCTTTGCGCAGGTCTTCTTTACTTACGGGTTTTAATAAATAGTCAATCCCGTTGTATTCAAAAGCATTCAGCATGAATTCATCATAGCCCGTTATAAAAATTACCGGCGTGCGGATATCGCCTTTTTCAAATATTTCAAAAGACAACCCGTCACTCAATTGCACATCACTGAGGATAATATCAATGTCCGGGTGTGTCGATAAGTAGTCAATACTTTCTTTCACATTGCTTAACCGGGCAGTTACGTGAACATCATCAGCCACCGATGTTAGGGTAGTGATCAGGTTTTCCAGTGCGGGTCTTTCGTCTTCAATAATAACAGCGTTCAGCATGGCAAATGGTTTTAGGGTTAATTGATAAAAGGTAGTTTTACAATAAACAAATCCGAATCCGATTCTATTAATATATCTTTTTTAAAAAGGATCTTGTACCGTGAACTTAGGTTTTTCAATCCTATTCCGGTGGAATTGACAGCATAGAGTTTTGGTTTGATATTATTGGTGACCTTCAGGTATTGGTCGGTTGCCTGTACATTTATTTCTAATGGTTTTTGTTCAGAAAATTCATTATGCTTGATTGCATTCTCCACAAGTATTTGCAGTGAAAACGGCGGTATCATCATCGTGTCACTTTTGCCATTTAGCTTTTCAACCAGGTGTAGTTTATTATCGTATCGTATCTGTAGCAGGTAAAAATAGCTTTGTATAAAATCAAATTCTTCACGGAGGGAAACCAGCTCTTTATTTTTATTAATAAGAAAATACTTGTAGACCTGCGCCAGCCTGTTATTAAATAAATGGGCCTGTTCGGGTTGGTTGATGATAAGATGGTTCAATGTGTTCAGGGAATTGAAAATAAAATGCGGGTCTATTTCATTGTTTAATGCTTGTAGCTCCGCCTGTGAACGTTCTTTATCCAACTGGTTTACGATTTTAGTGTCCATTTCCCGTTCCTTGCTCAAAAAGATTATTTCATATAGTAAAGTGAAGATGATCACAGCTGCGGTGCAGGCCAATAAAAATTTATAAAGGCCATTCCACTGAAATGCTTCTTGGGAAATCTGGAACCAAATCATAACTGAAAGCCCGCCTGTACAAACGGTATATAAACTTGAAACAGCCGTTACAGCCGCGATTTTCGGAAATGGTTTTGCTATTGGTATATATAATGGGCGAAGACGTTTGTGGATCCAGTTACATCCCGCCCATATCGCATACGAAGTAAGTATAAAGTAAAAGTTCGCAAGAAGAAGCTCTATAAAAGAATACTTATTGTAAATGACGATTCCGGAGACAAGCGGAAGCCCTATCCCCAATAAAGGAATAAAAATAGTTCTTAATGCAAGATCCTTGATCATAGCAGCGGTTAGGGTTTACCATGTAAGTGTGTGTCGGGTTTTTTCCCATGTGAATGATAAAAAAGTAATTCCGGATATAAATCTATCTGTACTTACTGTTAACCAAGTACGAAATTCTTCTCATGGACATAATCGAGTACAAGTGGTAAATAACTCCCTTAACTGGATATATCCTAAAGAGATACTTTTTCTTAACCAACTGAAAAACAAAGATATCGTCATTTAGCAGAACGCTGCTTCATTCATCAAATTTCAGTGTTCAACATTCTTCCTGCTTACTGTTACAAAACTGAAGATTGTAAAAGCAGGTGTAGGTATTTAATATTCATGCTTGGGTAATAAAGATTCTTTTCGTTGAAACATAGTGGCGCATCTTGGTGCCTTTGAACTCTAAACTACAAACTGCACAACATGAAAAAAATTCCACTGCTTCTTGTGCTATCACTGTGTTTTGTAATACAGTCGATGGCCCAGACCAAAACTATCAGCGGGCTGGTTCGTGATGAAAAAAACAGCCCCGTTCAATCAGCATCTGTTTTTGTAAAGGGTACAGTGACAGGAACTGTCACTAACGGCGAAGGACGTTTTACCCTTTCTGTATCGGACGCTGCAAAAGTTCTTGTTATTTCTTTGGTTGGATACTCTGATAAAGAAGTAACGATCGGTACCTCTTCACAATTTGATATTGTATTGTTACCTGCCGAGAGTAAACAATTACAAGAAGTGGTCGTTACTGCGCTGGGTATACCCAGGGACAAACGATCATTGGGATATGCGACACAAAATATAAAGGCGGAAGAAATACAGGATAAAGGCGATATCAGTATCGCTAATTTATTGCAAGGCAAAGTGTCCGGTGTTGATATTACCGGCGCCAGCGGATCAGCAGGTGCTTCCACTAATATTAATATCAGGGGTATTACTTCTTTCCAGGGAAGCAACCAGCCGTTATTCGTAGTGGATGGTATTCCTATTAATAATGAAGTTGATCTTTCATTCAGTCCTTTAAGAGACCAGCAGCCTGCTAACAGGGCCATCGATCTTAATCCTAATAATATTGAATCAGTCAATATATTAAAAGGACCAGCCGCCGCTGTATTGTATGGTTCCCGGGCATCAGCCGGGGCTATTATTGTTACTACTAAAAAAGGAACTCCCGGACAAAAACCCAATGTAAGTTTAAATTCTTCCTATAGTTTCCAGGATGTTACAGGTCTTCCTGATTATCAGAATCAGTATGGTGCTGGTACAGGGGGATTATATAATCCTATCGGTACTACTTCATGGGGACCGGCTTTTAATTCCACCCCATCTTTGATCAATGGATTGATGAATACCGCGGGGCAAGTAGTAGATTACAAAGCCTATCCTGACAACATAAGAAATTTTTATGAAAGAGGAACTACGTTTGATAACAGCTTAAGTTTAAGAGGTGGGGACAATCGCCAGAACTATAATCTTTCATTGGGCAATACTGATCAAAAAGGCCTTTTACCAAATACCTCTTTTAAAAGAACGAATATTTCTGCGGCATTTAATGCCATCTTAAGCGATCGCTTTTCTTTAGGTGTAAGCGCACAATATATAGATGGAAAGCAAGTGGGCATTACACAGGGAAATGGCGCCGGTAGCGCATTGTTCCAGTTATTTTCCGTTCCGAGAAGTTTTGATTTAGAATTTTATAAAACACATTATAAGAACGCCGATGGCACAGTAAACTGGCCGTTAAATACGACAAGGGATAATCCATATTTTGCTGCATACGAAAACCCTGTTACCGGTAAGAACTCAAGACTTATTGGTAATGTGAAAATCGGGTACGATCCGTTTAAATGGCTCAATATTTCCTACAGGTTAGGTGTTGACCAATACACGGACAGGCGGAAAATAATCATAGCTCTTAATTCCGCAGCGGTAGGCGGTGTTGGAAGAGTTGTAGAAGATAATTTTTATAAAAGAGAAATTAATGGCGACCTGATTATCACTGCTAAAAAAGAAAATTTCTTTATTAAAAACCTGAATGCAACTTTATTATTGGGTAATGGTATAAATGAAAGAGTATACCAGAATGAATATATCCAGGCGGATGAATTAAATATTCCAGGGTATTACAATGTATCTAATGCTAATAAGTTTGACCAATCAGGTGAAACATCAAGGATACGCAGGCTCTATGGTTATTATGCCCAGGCATCATTTGGGTATGATAATTATTTATTTGTTGAATTGACCGGCCGTACAGATCAGTCATCTACACTGCCAAAAGATAAGAACACTTATTTCTATCCATCGGTATCAACCAGTTTTGTTTTCACTGATGCATTAAAAATACAGTCCCGTGTATTATCATATGGTAAAATAAGGGCCAGTTATGCCAAAGTAGGCCGTGATGCAGATCCTTATCAATTAGACAACGTATATCTGACCGGCTCATTTGGAAATAACGTCGCACAATTTACTTTCCCTTATGGTACTATACCGGGTTGGGCTGCCAGCACAACAATTGGTAGCAAAACCCTGAGCCCCGAGTTTACGTCTTCTTATGAAGTTGGAGTAAACTTTGGTTTATTTAAAGACAGGATTAATATTGATGCCGCTTACTTTACTGGTGTAAGTAAGGACCAGATTTTACGCATAGCTCTTCCTACTTCTACTGGCTATAATACTAAAGTGGGTAATAGCGGTAAAATGACCAATAAAGGATTTGAATTGCTGGTGAATGCGAATATTATTTCTACAAAAGATTTTCGTTGGGACGCAACATTCAATTTTACCCGTATAAGGAATAAAGTTGTCAGTATTGCAGAAGGAGTTACAAGTTTCCCTATCGCTTCCGGATTTAGCTTTGGTGGCGCTGTTGCATCTTTTGTCGAAGGCCAGCCTTATGGGGTAGTGGTAGGTAACAAATATTTGCGTAGCCCGGATGGACAATACCTGATCAATCCTGCTACAGGTACTTTTTTCGGATCAGAAGCTAACCAGATAATCGCTGATCCTAACAGGGATTTTACTTCTGGCTTAACCAATACATTTAAATACAAAACAGTTACATTCTCGTTCCTGATGGATTATAAACAGGGAGGCGATGTCGTATCATGGGGCGTAATCGCTAACCGGTTAACAGGGGCGTTAGAAGAAACAGGAGTAGACAGGGAACAACCCAGAATATTGCCTGGAGTTATCGCATTGCCCAATGATAAGTATGTTCCTAATAATATTCAAATCCCTGCACAGGTATACTGGCAGGCGATGGGGCAAACATCCGGTGCAGGCGATCTTGGCGTATTTGATGCGACCGTATTACGTTTGAGGGAAGTTTCTTTAAGCATTGATCTTCCTAAATCTATTACTGCATTATCTAAAGTCTTTTCAGATCTGCGCTTTACCGTGTTTGGTAGAAATCTTTGGTATTATGCACCCAACAGCCCTTTCGATACGGAGGTCAATACATATGGTGCAAGTAACCTGAGAGGATTTGAATTGCAAAGCACACCCAATGTCAGGTCGATGGGTGCAAGCCTGAGGATGACGTTGAAGTAATCACATCACATTTATTTTAAAAAAAATTATGAAAATGAAGCGATATATTTTAATAATAGCCATGTTTATTGTGGCGTTTACATCATGTAAGAAATTTATTGATGTAAACACAAATCCTAATGATCCTGTTGATGTTCCCGCAAAACTATTATTAACGAATACTACCATTGGCACCGCCTGGATCTCCGGAAGCTATCTCGGAAGAGCTGCAGCCGTATTGATGCAATACAATGCAGGCTTAAGTGGCGATCCTAATGATATAGATGTCTACCAGATGGATGATAAATTTGATAATGCCTGGAATTTTGAAATATATACTACTATTCCGAATCTTCGCATCATCATCAATAAAACCCAGGCAGAAAGTCCTGCTTATGCAGGTATTGCTAAGCTGCAAATGGCGTATATCTTTTCAGTTGCCACTGATCTTTGGGGAGATGTGCCTTACTCACAGGCTGGTTTTGCAACAGAATTTCCGCAACCGAGATTTGATAAGCAGGAAGATATTTACCAGGGTAACGGTGATATAAAAGGTTTATTAGACCTGGTGAAGGAAGGAGTTGCTGATCTTAGTAAGCCCAGCACAACCAAACCAACTACTGATGACATAGTATATGCAGGTAACCTGGACAAATGGAAGAGAATGGGCAATACACTTTTGCTAAAATTAGCTATCCAGATATCTACTCGTAATCCCACACTCGCCAAATCAACTATCAGTGATGTGATAACAGGCAATACTTTTATCAATGACAATTCACTGGATTATGAAGTTCCTTTTGCGAACAGCACTTCTAATCAGAACCCATACTTCCAGTATGACATCGTATATCGTCCGGATGAGGAAATGGCCAGCCTTCGGTTTATTAACATGATGAAATTGTTGAACGATACCGTACGTCTTAATAAATATTATACAAAGCCAAACGGTGTTTTTACCGGTTATGATAATGGTAACAATGTAGTGGCGCCAACACTGGCAAACAGGTCACGATATAATACTTATGTTGTAGGATCGTTGGTTTCGCCTGCGACTGCAGCGGTTCCTGTAAGAATAATCACTAACTATCAACGGGCATTTATATTAGCTGAAGCCGCGGTAATATTAGGAACAGCTGGTGATGCGAATGCTCTGTACCAGGAAGGAATTAAAGCATCTATGAAAAAAACGGGGATGACTGATGCTGAGATCAATACTTATTTTGCTACTAACCCTGCGATTGTCACACTTGCAGGTACTACCGCACAGAAACAGCAACAAATCATTACGCAAAAATATATCGCATCTGTTGGCAATGCTCTTGAAGCGTATAATGATTTTCGCAGAACAGGATACCCGGCATTAACAGTTTCACAATTTGCCGCCGGAGATGATCCTAACTCTATTCCCAAAAGATATCCTTATATCTCTACAGAAGCTCAACGTAACCCTAATCAACCAAATCCACGGATACGCACAAATGTAAAAGTTTGGTGGGGTTTATAATTACTAACGTTTAAAAACAAAAAAATGAAAATAAAATATATAACATTCTTTGTTCTGTTTATTGCTATGGCAATATCTTCCTGTAAGAAGGATGGATTCGGTCCATTAACAGACAACAGGCCAGATGTATCGGTTACCGTTACCAATGTATATGAATATCGTGCGGCACCCGTGGTAAAGGCGTCGAAAGCTGAAAATAAAATAATGATCACTTTGCAGATTCCTGGAAGTACAGGGCGTACGATCAAAGAGATTACAAAGATCGCAGCATCCGCTTCCAACAACTGGACCGCTATTTATAATGCAACGACAGTAGGAACGACAACTGCTTTGTTGTGGAGTAATACTCCTATAGCTGTTAATAGCACGAGTTATACTTTCACCACTACTTTTGACGAGTATAAAGCGAAAACTGCTACAACTACCACTCCAGCTTCCAATGCTCTTTTAGCAAGGGATTTTTACTTTATGCTAAAATTGGATAATGACGAGATAGTCATTCCTACAAACGTTAGGGTGTGGGTAGTAGATTGATTATTTAATTGACATATAATATTAAAAAGCCGCTCTGTTATAAAAGAGCGGCTTTTGATTTTAAAATATTCATTTCCCAAAATTCATGGTTGGATATATAGCGCCTTGTTAATATTTTTTCACGGGTTCGATTTTAGCTGTTTCAGTCCTTGATATTCATGCTTCAGAAACAAATCGCTGTTCGTATGGAGCGTTGTCTTTCTTTTTGCTGCCTATTCTTCATTATTTCTTAACAAAAATACACTGCATGAAAAAATTACAACTGCTTGGGTTGTTCTGTTTGTTTGCATTAGTCGCATTTGCGCAAAACAGGACAATAACAGGAAAGATTACGAATCCGGATGGAATACCAGTATCATTTGCATCAGTGACTGTTAAAGGCACGACAAAGGGAGTATCTTCCGATGTAAATGGTAACTTTTCTATCGATGTTGCCCGTAATAGTATTCTACTTATAACAGCCGCAGGTTATCAAAACATAGAGGTTAATGTTGGTGATCAAACGGTAATAAATTCAATGCTTACCGCTGAGAATACATTAGGCGAGGTGGTAGTTACCGCACTTGGAATTTCAAAAGCCCAGAAATCGTTGGGTTATAGTACGACTACATTAAAAAGTGATGAGATCACCAAAGCAAGGGAATCAAACGTTGTTAACTCTTTAGCCGGTAAAGTTGCGGGTGTAAGGATTACTTCGCAGTCAGGTACTCCAGGTGGATCCTCAAAAATTATTATCAGGGGACAATCTTCTTTTAGTGACGCTTCTGGCGGTCAGCCCATATTTGTAATCGATGGACTTCCTGTAGATAACCAGTCCCAGCAATTGGCTACAGCCCCGAGTGCTGTACCGCAGGGAACCGCAGGTGTGGATTTTGGTAACAGGGCGGGAGATATCAATTCAGATGATATTGAAAGTATCAACGTATTAAAAGGCGCCGCCGCTACCGCTCTTTATGGAGCAAGAGCAAAAAATGGCGCCATTATCATTACCACAAAAAGAGGTAAAAAAGGCGCTGCTACGGTACGGTTTAATTCTTCCGTTCGCATGGACAAAGCGCTGCGTTTACCAGATTATCAAAATGAATATGCCCAGGGCAACTATGGAGTATACGCATTAAATAGTGTAAATGGATGGGGGCCCAAAATCAGTGAAGTGCAGGACCTGACATTCCCCAACTTTATGAACCAGCAGGTAAAATTGCAGGCTTACCCGGATAACGTAAAGGATTTTTATAAAACCGGAATGAATTATATCAATTCATTAGCTGTTGAAGCCGGCGGTGATGCGGGTGATTTCAGGTTGGGCTATACTAATAATGCACAAAGCGGAATTGTTGAAAAGCAATCTTACCTGAGAAACAGCATTAACCTGAATGCAGGAAGAACTATTTCTCCCAAATTTGATGTAAGAACTACATTGAATTATGTAAGCACAGTGGGTAAGAACAGGCCCATCCAGTCTTCCAACAACTCCAGTTCTTTAACGCAGATTATACATTTCCTGCCAAGAACAGTAGATGTGCATGCATTGAAGGATAATTATTTTGATCCTGTAACAGGACAACAAATTACATTGACGCCTGCAAAAACGGGTAACAACCCGTATTGGGTAATTAATAATAATACATCTGTAAATAATACTGAAAGGATTTACGGAAACCTGGTGCTGAATTTTAAGCCGCTGGCCTGGTTAACGATCTCAAACAATTTTGGTACGGACGTATATAATGAATTCAGAAAGCTCGTTGTAAGACCCGGTACTGCAGGTGCATTGCAGGGTAGCTTTTTCCAGGCCAACCTGTTTAACAGGGTACTCAATAACGACTTCATGATCACTGCGGATAAAAAAATAACTCCTGATTTATCTGTTCGTGCTTTAGTTGGAGGAAATCTTTATGAAACATATTACAGGAGGGATCAATCAGATGCGCAGCAATTGACAGTAGACCAGTTATATGCTTTCACCAATGCGGCAAGTGTTACTACAACAAATATTTCTAACAAAAAGAGAATAGTTGGTGCATTTGGGGAAATCGGTCTTTCTTATAAAAACTATCTCTTCTTAAGCGCTACCGGAAGAAATGACTGGAGCTCCACCCTGCCAGTTGAAAACAGGTCTTATTTCTATCCTTCTGTAAACACCAGCTTTGTATTTAGCGAATTAATTCAAAGCACCGTTCTTTCTTTCGGGAAATTCAGGGCCAGTTGGGCGAATGTAGGTAGCGATACCGATCCTTACCAGTTAGCATTTAACTATACTCCGGTAAGCCAGTTGTTTGCGCAATATTCACAAGGCTCTCAATTTCCATTCAATGGTTTATTAGGATTCCAGATCCCTCTTACATTACCTAATGCCCAATTAAAACCACAGAACCAGGTGTCCTGGGAGTTTGGAACTGATTTGCGTTTTTTCAAAGACAGGATCCGTTTGGATTTCACTTACTATAATACCAAAACAACTGATCAGATCATTGCTTTGGCTGTTCCTAACTCTACTGGTTTTTCTACCAAGAGGATCAATGCCGGGTCTATCAAGAATGAAGGTATTGAAGTAGCATTGGGCGCTAAAGTTTTAGGAACAAAGGATTTTACATGGAATATAGATGTGAATTTCTCGAAGAATACGCAAAAGATAGTTGACCTGCCTGCTGAGATTGTTACATACCAGATAGCAAGTGCTTATAATGGTCTGCAGGTAAAAGCAAGAAATGGAGAGCAATTGGGATTGTGGGGATCTGCTTACGAAAGAGATCCTGATGGCAACTTTGTTATTAATTCCAACAGTGGATTGAGAAGAACTGTTACTGATCAGCGATTGGGTAATCTTTATCCTGATTGGATGATGGGTATTAGCAATGGGTTTATGTATAAAGGCTTTAACCTGAGCTTCCTTGTCGACATCCGCCAGGGAGGTGTAATGTACTCCGGTACCATAGCGGCATTACGCAGCACAGGTTTGGCAAAAGAAACTGCTGTAAACCGTGAGAATAATGTTATCGATAAAGGTGTGATCTTAGATCCGGTAACAAACAAGTATATTCCTAATACGGTGCCTGTGCAAAGTATGCAGGACTATTGGGGACAGTATGGTTCAAACAGCGCTGCAACAGAGGCGGCTGTTTTTGACGCCTCGTATGTAAAACTCAGGGAAGTCGCATTAAGCTACAACCTTCCTTCTTCTTTATTTTCTAAACAAAAATTTATTAAAGGCGTGAGTTTAGGTCTTGAAGGAAGAAACCTTTGGCTGATAGATGCCAAAATCCCTCATATCGATCCGGAAGTAAACTTGTTTGGTACAGGCAGCATCGGCGAAGGCGTTGAATTTTATAACATGCCTTCAACACGTTCTTTTGGATTTAATGTAAGAGCGACTTTCTAACTTTTAATAATACATAAGATGAAAATAAAATATTTAAAAATAGTTAGTGTTCTGATCCTGGTCACAACATTAAGCACATCCTGTAAAAAATACCTGGATGTAAACAGGAACCCGAACGTAGCTGAAGTGGTAGATCCCAAGCTTCTTTTTTCAACTACAACGATTCAGTATGTCAATTTAAGGGCGTCAGGAGATTTATGGGTGCCTATGTCACTCGTAAGCCAGGCCGTGGCATCAAATGGTAATACGGATGGCACGGTATGGGGAACTCCATCCGAAGAGCAATATGATGTAAATGCGCTTTCGTTAGGTAATACATGGCGTTATTTGTACGCAAGTACTTCTGGTGGAAATCTGAAAGAGATGATAAGGCTGTCAGAAAGCGCCCCTGTCAAAAACAATAATGCCGCGGCCCAGGCAAAAGTGTTATTGTCTTTTATGATCTATGATGCTACCGTTATTTATGGTGACGTTCCTTTTACCGAAGCATGGAGAGCTGATGTTTCTTATCCAAAATTCGATACGCAGCAATCAGTTTTTGACAACCTTATTAAATTATTGGATGAAGCATACACTCAATTTGATGAAGCGAGCCCTCTCAAGGTATCAGATTATGATCTTTTTTACCAGGGTAATATTGCTAAGTGGAAAGCTGTTGCAAGGTCTTTGAAACTTAGAATATTGATGACAATGGTAGATAAAGATCCAAGTAAAGCGGCGGCAATTGGCCAGGCGCTTACAGCTGGTGGATTTATCAGTTCTCCCGCAGGCAATTTCCAGGTGGCATATCCTGGTATAGCGGGAAGATATAATCCTAAATGGGGACTTTATAATTTATACAACAGTGGTCAATCATTTTTTGGCGCTTCAAAATGGGCGCTGAACTTTATGAATCCTATTAATGATCCACGCCGGGCTATTTATTTTGAAAAACCTGCTACTGCCGCGAACTATGTGGCGCCGGAACCTGCGCAGGATATTGATCCCGCAGTGCATTCAAGAATCAATAGAAATTTTCAGCATTCTGGGCAGCCTGAAGTATTATTTACATACCAGGAAGTATTATTCTACCAGGCGGAAGCTTATGCAAGAGGCCTTGGTGTTACTACAGATTTGACAATGGCGACTACATTGTACAAAAAAGCTGTTGAAGAATCCGTAAAACATATCGCCAGCCAGTCGAAGGATGTTGCAGCTGCCGCAACCGCTACTGCCGCGGCGGCTTCTTTTGCAGCATCATTGCCTGCTCTCAGCACTTTCGCAACAAACAGGGAAGCGGTAAAATATATTCATTATCACCACTGGATAGATAAAATGGACAGGGGTATTGATGTATTTACACAATGGAGACGTTCAGGTCCGGAAGGAGATGAAGTTCCGGCGATAACATTACCTCCGGGTGCACCGGCTGGAGGATTGTTCAGACGTTATGAATATCCTATAACGAATGAGATTTCCGCGAATCCGAATGCGCCGAAGGATAAAATCCTTTATAATGTTAAAATGTGGTTTGACCTTTAATAAAATAATTTATGAAAAAAATACTAGCAATTATATTACCGCTGGCTTTAATTTTTCAATCCTGTGACAAGGACGATGCCGAACTTGATGGGATTGACCTCAGCACCAGTATACCTCCTTATGTAGAGCTGACAAGCACTGCCGCGAAAACTGTAAAGCAAGGAACTTCAACAACAGTTTCTTTTCAGATGCGTGTAGCGATGCAGCAAGCGGTTACAATTACTTACAATGTTACAGGAGCAGTAACCCTGACTAACCAAACAGTGGTAATTGACCGCAATAAATTGACGGCTACCGCTACAGTTGCTGTTCCAAATAATGCAATCGTGGCCCCGGCTACTTCTGCAACGGCTACTTTAACCTTGGTTAAAGCGGCAAAAGCAGACGGCGGCTTACTTACGATCGGTGCAAAAAATGAACCTGCTACACAAAAGGTTACGATAAATATTACACCTTAAAACTTCTTGCTGATATTATAAATCAAGCAGGAGTCGATGATGTAAAAGAGTAAATGTATAATTAATGCAATTATACATTTACTCTTTTTGTTTATTACTTATTTCTCATTAAGGGTTAATACAAACGCCTAAGGTTTCAATTTTCAGGGTTTAGAAAAAATCATTGAATTTTTCCAACCGTTGATTCTGTTGTTTGGGTTATTTCTATTCATGTTTCGGCAATAAACGGTTTCATCCGCATAACATTTCTGTGCAAATTATTGCCTTGAAAACAAATACTTTCTATTACAAAACTAACATGCAATGAAAAAAATAGTACTCTTTACAATGTTTTCGTTGCTGGTGTTCGTTTCGCTTGCGCAAAGAACGATCACCGGTAAAGTAACGGACGAAAAAGGGAGCCCGATACCTTCCGCTTCCGTGCAGGTAAAAGGAAGCCAGGTAGGCACCAGCACAAGAGTGGATGGTACCTATTCCTTAACGATACCCGCCGATGCAAGAACACTTGTATTCTCTTCAATAGGTACGGATCTTGTTGAAGTTAGTATCGGTTCAAACAGCAGCGTCAATGCGCAATTGAGCCGGGCTATACAAGAGTTAGCTGCCGTGGTTGTTCAAATTCCATACGGCACGGTAAAGAAAACAGCATTTACAGGTTCGGAAACTACCGTTACTTCAAAGTCATTGGAAAAACAGCAAGTCACATCAGTAACAAAGGCACTCGAAGGATTGGTGCCAGGTATTATCGCTACGAATGGTGGTGGTGTTCCCGGCGCGAATGCAGCGATACGCATTCGTGGTATTGGTTCTGTTAATGCAAGCAGTGCGCCATTGTATGTTCTCAACGGCGTTCCTTATGATGGAATTATTTCTTCTATCTCTATGGATGATATAGAAACGGTGACCGTATTGAAAGATGCAGCCGCCGCCGCACTATATGGTTCCCGTGCTGCGAATGGAGTGATAATGATTAATACCAAGAAAGGAAAGAAAGGTAAAACATCATTAACGGCTTCTTTACGCCAGAGCTATTTAAACCGGGGTATCCCGGAATATGACAGGGTAGATTCAAAAGATTATTATGAATTGATGTGGGAAGCTATCAGGAATTCGTTGGTGTATGGCCCATCCAATCTTTCATTCACTGCGGCAGGACAACAGGCATCAAACGAACTTACAGATGCAAACCATCTTGTTTACAATGCATACAATGTTCCGGGAAATCAATTGATCAATCCTGTAACGGGTAAAATTAATCCAAATGCAAGTTTGCTTTGGGAAGATTCATGGGAAGATGCGATATACAGGGTAGCCCCACGAACTAACGCCAATATAAATTTATCAGGCGCTGGTGAAAAAAGTGATTATTTTTTATCAGTTGGTTACCTGGATGAAAAAGGAACGACAGTGGCTTCCGGTTTCAAAAGATATAATGCAAGGGTTGCAGTAAATGCTTCTCCTTTTTCATGGTTGAATACCGGAATTAATATTGATGGTGCATTTACAAGACAGGATAATTATACTACACAAAGTACCGCAAACCTGAATCCATTTTTTTATACAAGACAGATAGGCCCTATCTACCCGGTATACAGGCGTGATGCATCGGGTAATAAAATAATGGATCCCTCCACCGGTGATTTTGCTTTGGATTGGGGAAGGCCCGACCAGATGGGAGCGAGGCCTTTTGCCGGCGGATCGAATTTGCTGGGGCTTTTATTATTGAATGAACGTTCTGCCAACTTATTTAATGGGAATGCAAACGGGTTTATGGAATTTAAATTTTTAAAAGACTTTTCTTTAAAACCACTGTCGGCTTAAATTATGGAGATGGTTTCAATACTACTTTTCAAAATTCACAGTTTGGTGATGCGCAGGGTGTTGGTGGCCGTTCGGTAAAAGTGGCGAACCGGCAGTTCTCAATGACGGTGAATGAAGTGCTTGCCTGGGAAAAATCATTTGGCAATCATAATATCCGTGCTATAGCGGGTCATGAAAACTATAAATTGCAATTGAACCAGACGTCCGCGACCCGCACCGGTTTTCCTTTTCCCGGTACTACTGAATTGAATACTGCCGCTACGTTAGAAAATGCAGGCTCTTATACAGATAAGCATACCATCGAAGGGTACTTCTCCAGTGTTAACTATGATTTTGATCAAAAATATTTATTATCAGGAAGCTTTCGCCGCGATGGCACATCGAGGTTCTTTAAAGATAACCGCTGGGGTAATTTTATTCCGCAGGTGCGGGATGGAGAATTTCGCAGGAACCCTTTATGCAAAATATAAAATGGCTGAATGAATTGAAATTAAAAGCAAGCTATGGCGAGCAGGGTAATGAGGATATATTATTTGATGATGGTACTTCTAATTATTATGCGTATCAAAATTTATATACACTGGGTTGGAATAACGTGGCTTTCCCCGGTGCTCTTCCGGCAGGTTTACCCAATCCTCAATTGGTATGGGAAGGAAACAAAGTGTTTAATATAGGCGCTGATTTCGCCGTATTTAAAAACCGCTTGCAGGGAACTCTAGAATTCTTCAACCGCATATCTGATAATCTTTTGTTTGATGTGCCATTGCCTCCTTCTACCGGTAATGATGATATCACAAAGAATGTCGGTACGATGAAGAACTACGGTGTAGAATTACAGTTAGGTTATAATGCCGTACAGTCGAAAAATTTTGACTGGCGTGTGGATGTAAATTTTACCCATTTTAATAATAAAATCACGAAGCTGCCGCAGGAAGAGATCATTACCGGTACAAAGAAATTAATGGTCGGCAGGTCCATCTTTGATTTTTGGGTAAAAGATTATGCAGGCGTGGATGCGGCAACAGGCGATGCTTTGTTTTACAAAGATGTACTGGATGCGAACCAAAAGCCAACCGGTGAACGTACGGTTACGAATAATTCAAACAATGCGAGTTTCTATTATAAAGGAACAGCGATACCTGACCTGACAGGAGGTGTTACCAATTCTTTCCGTTATAAAGATTTTGAATTATCCTGCCTGCTTACATTTTCTGTCGGCTCTAAATTTTATGATGGCAATTATGCTTCTATCATGCATTTTGGCGATTATGGTTTTGCATGGCATAAAGATATTTTACAAAGATGGCAGAAGCCGGGCGATATCACCAATGTGCCAAGGGTGGAGAACAGTCTAGCTAATCAAAATCCCATTTCTACAAGGTATTTGTTCAACGGATCGTATTTGAATATTAAAAATGTAACGCTCAATTATACATTACCGAAAGAACTATTAGGCCGCTTAGGCCTTAGTGGTGTTCAGATATACGCCAATGTAGATAATGTATGGTTATTTACCAGCAGGAAAGGAATGGACCCGCAACGTTCATTTACCGGAACATCGGATTTTAGTTTCCCACCTTTCCGCACGATGACGATTGGGTTGAACTTAAACTTATAAACCTTAAGAATATTACAATGAAAAAAATATTTAAATATTACCCGGTACTCCTGTTGCTTTTACTGGTGACGTCATGCAAAAAAGATTACCTGGAAACCAATCCCAGTGACCAGGCACCCACTGCACTTGTATTCAGTACAACGGAAGGTGCTTATGTTGCTTTAAATGGTCTTTACAGGGCGCAGTATACTGCTTATGGAGATGGCCACGATGGCTTCGCACAAAAAGCGAATGATCTTGTAGCAGATCTTATGGGAAATGATATGGTTGTTAATTCAGCTGGTTATGGATGGTTTACTCCTGAATACCAGTATACAGAACAAACTTCTGCTGTGGATGGCAGTCGCTCTGATTTGTTATGGTCTTACTATTATTTTATTATTAGTACAGCTAACAATATTATTGCGAGCATTGACCAGGCCAGTGGCCCGCAGGCGGATAAGGATAATATAAAAGGACAGGCATTGGGAGTAAGGGCTTATTCTTATTTCTACCTGGTTAATTTTTTACAACATACGTATAAAGGAAGCGAAAACAAACCCGGTGTGCCCATCTATACTACACCTACCAGCGAGGGTAACCCAAGGGGAACAGTGCAGGCTGATTATACACAAATAATAAAAGACCTGACTGACGCTGAAGCCCTGCTGACTAATAAACCAAGGAAACATATATCACACATGAATGTAAATACGGGTGCAGGGTATCAGGGCAAGGGTGGCTTTGCAAATGGAAGATTGGGCTACTGCCCGCAACGTACGCTAATAAAGCAAGACAGGGTTATACTCCCATGAGTACTGCGCAGTATCAGCAAGGGTTTTCTTCTACTTCAAATCCTGAATGGCTATGGGGCATGCAGGTGATCAATGATCAAAGTACTATTCTCGCTTCATTCTTTTCGCATGTAGATGTAACTGTATTTGGCTATGCGCAAGCAGGTAACATGCAAAAGAAAATAACGAAAGCGCTGTATGATCAGATTCCTTCGGGTGATGTAAGAAAAGCTGTTTTTCGTACGCCGGGTACAGGAGCAGGTGTTAACCCGGATTATAATCAAAATAAATTCAGGGTACAGGACTTTAATTCATGGGCGGGTGATTATGTATTTATGAGAGCGGCGGAAATGTATTTGATAGAAGCGGAAGCCCTGGCAAGACAAGGTGCGGCGCAGGAACCTGCCGCGAAGGCGGTACTGCAAACATTGGTAAAAGCAAGGTATCCTGCTTACTCAGCTGCTGCATTCACCGGTGCGGCGTTAATCAATGAAATTGTTTTGCAAAGAAGAATAGAATTATGGGGCGAAGGTTTTTCATTACTGGATATTAAGAGATTGAAAACCGGTCTCAACCGTCCTTCGGGTGCGGGCAATCACGGTACGCCGAACCTGCCTCCTAACGTATTTACATTACCTGACCAGGACCCCAGGTTCCTGATGAGGGTACCGCAAAGGGAAATAGATGCGAATGAAGCAATCGGGCAAGCTGATCAAAACCCATGATAAAATTTATATAACAACAAAACGAGTTATAATGAAAATGAATCGAATTACCTCATCATTAATCGCAGCGGCGCTGTTGCTTATTATTTCATGCAACAAAGAAATCAATGATGATATCAAAACACCGCCGGCGTTTTCAGAATTCGGCACCAGTAACCTGACAGGGAATTATTTTGTGACCAACTCGGCTTCTTCTTCTTTTAAAATACCGATAGGCATTACCAATATTTCAGATAAAGACAGAACAATCCAGATCAGTATTTCTTCTTCCACCGGTGCGGTGGCAGGAGTACAGTATACAGCTCCTACATCTATCGTGATACCTGCCGGCAAAGCATTGGACAGTCTTGCGATCAGGGGATTGTTTGCGGGCTACCCGACCGGAAGAAAAGATGTATTGAGAATAAGAATTACCGGGGGTGATGTGCCTGTGAATACTTACAACAATTCTTATACATTAAACCTGCAAAAGTATTGTGATGTAGTACTCGCCGCATTGAGTGGCAATTTTACCGCCAATGAATATCTCAATGATGGAAGCTTCAGTTACGGGCCTTATGGATCTGCGGTTGTTAGTTTAACAGCAACTGG
Organism: Chitinophagaceae bacterium; assembly: GCA_037200685.1. GTDB lineage: Bacteria > Bacteroidota > Bacteroidia > Chitinophagales > Chitinophagaceae > JAJKIP01. Next base: position 178,319 of record JBBCIG010000020.1, on the reverse strand, counting down.
CGCTACTTCAGCATCCGGTGCTTTTGTAAATTTATTTGATGCGGGCTGGAGAAATATTCAATTCACTATGGACTGGTCGGATCCCGCCAACTTTAGGATCAGCATTCCTTTACAGTCGACTGGCGTCAGCGACCCGGCTTATGTAAGGGGCTCATCAGGAAGGGTAAATGCATTTTCATCCTGTGATCAAACATTTACAGTTTCTCTCGACTTGTTAGATGGCGCTCAGGTACTGGAATACCCCGGCTATCAATTCAGGTTAAAAAAATAATGTATTTAATTTCAAAATCATAAAAGCGGTTATTTCAAAAAATACAACCCAGGTCAAAGGCAATTGCAAATAAAAATGCTTCAAAGGCAGAGAATTTAATTTAAATCAAGTGGATTTGAAGTTTATGGCATTTGATTTGCTAAAATTCGGCGAACTCATTCCCGTTTTTAAGATCTGGTTGGTATAAAATACTGCCACTTTTTATGAAAAACAATATTTAAAAGGGAACCGTTTAACAACGGCTCCCTTTTTTATTGCTTGCTTATTAGCTCATAATTACCTGCTGATGGAATGCGTTAGGTGCTAATACTTAACGTAATATTAAAACAACTCGATCCTTCTTTCCGCCTCAGATCACCCTTGCATATATGAAAATACTTATTATAAAATGCCCTGGCTTACTCTTCCTCCATTAATGATTTTGTCATGCAAGTGATCTCGGGCATGTCCGTATAAGGCGCATAATTTTTCATTACCAGGTATCCGGCTTTTTTATAAAGACCGATGGCTTCCGGCTGGTTATTTCCCGTATCTAATATTGTATTGGCATAATTCAATTCCTTAGCCCAACCCTCCAATTCATTTAATATTGCGGCAGCGACACCTTTTCGTCGTTGATCTTCTTCCACAAACATCCTTTTTACTTCCGCTGTAGTAGTATCAAATTTTTTTAAACAACCGCAACCTGCAGGTATGTTGTACGCATAAGCGATAACAACTGTATCGAGGTATTCTAATTTATTATGCGGTGCATATTTCTGTTGCTCTTGTCCATACCGGCTCCAGAGGTCTTTATCCAATTTTTCTACCAGTTGCTTAAAATCAGGATCATTATTATCTGTTCTTTTCAGGCGTATCATTATTTATCCTTTGGGGTGCTCAAGCGTTTCTTCTAATAGTCAGCGCTTCTTTTAAAGTAATGTTTGTCATTGCTCACTGCATTTCATTTAAATATTCGCCGGGTTTTTCCAACCTTTACCAAGTTTTTCAATCGTGCCTTTTATTCTTGTATCCCTGGTCTCTTCCCGTTTCGCCGTTACGATCCATTCAATATATTCCTTTTTATTGCTGAAAGAAAGTGTATTGAAAAAATCAGACTGCTTTTTATTTTTCTTTAATGCCGCGGAAAGATCATCCGGCAACTTTATTTCTTTTGTTTGCGGGTTCACCCATTTAAAAATTTCCCGTTCCGGTTTTGGTTTGGCTTCTTTCTTTTTATCCGCATCTGTCTTTGCACGGAAGCCAAATACCGACCATCTGTCATCAAAAGAGATCAAACTTATCCATGTCACTTTATCTCCTTCGGCTAATAAACAATCCCAGCCTTTGTCGCGGCTAAGGTCTGTTTGCAATTTGGATGTGCCCTTCGGATAATATACCCATACAGTTACTTCCGGTTTTACCAGCTTCATTACCTTGCTTAGTTCTTTTTCCAACTGCGCTTTGTTATAAACAAACCAATGCACCTGGTTATAGTCTTTCCCTGAACTGCTAATCTTTACGGCGGCAGGCAAACCTTTTAATCCTTTTTCGAAATCAGCGGGGGCGTTCAAAGTAAGCAAGCTGTCCTTGGCTTTTATCTTCAGTTTATCAGAAATGGAGTTGGCCATACGGTCTTGTTTTGATAGATAAATGTAAGATGGATTTTACAAATACACTTATTGAATCTTGCGCAGTTTAGCGGGAGGGATAATTAGCGGGAGGGATAAGAAATAGTTGCCCGGCTGCATTGCTACTATCATCGTCTGTTGCGACGCTCCGTTCATCTTTCTATTCTTTACTCAGCAATTGCGTCGTAGTTTACCATGAGCGAAGTCGAATGGTCGCACTCTTCAGCGTTTGGTAATTCTATTGAGCATTGTCGGAGTTTGGGCGGGACTTGTTTTATCATGATAATCGAAAAACAAAGGTTAACTTCTTTTGGCCCTGAACAAACTAACGAATTCATTTATCAATAGTCCCGACAACGCCCCGATCACGAAAATAGAGATAAACTGTATAGCCCGTATGTTTTCGTTGCCACGCAACCTTGTATAGTTTACAATTGTTATTGTCAGTAATACAGCGATTAAAACCCTTCTTTTCTTTTCCATTTATTTTGTTTGATGAGTTAGCTTATGTTCCGTCATTCCTTTTTTCCCTTTTCGAAATGCTATAAAAAATTGGAAAATAGCGAGCAGTACATAAGTTATAGGTAATGCTTTTTTCCCCCATGTGAAATAAATCCAGCGCCACCATTAAAGATAAAATACCTTCTATCAGGAAAAATACACCATCCACCCAGGGAAATCTTTTTTCGATAACCGGGTGAAATAATGCGATAGCCAGGAATACAATGCCTGCTACCAAAAATAACTTATAAGAATGGTGGCTGGTTTCATGATTTTCATACGCATGAATCAGGATAATAAATGACGCACCGATATGCGCCACACGTTTTCTTTTATTTTTATCCTTAATCAAATATTTGAGAAGCATCTTTGAAATTAAGGATTTAAAAAATAGTAGCTATTTTTTAATCTAAAAAAGAAAACTGGTAAAAATTATCGTGATGCAGGAGCAGCTGTTAATTGCGGGTGTTAAGTGAACCCGGCTTTTGGTGAGAAGCAGCATTCCACCCATCCGCCAATCCGTTTTTAATGTCACTGAGATTAGTGAAAAAAGTATATAGCACGATAATCAGGACAAGTGTCTTCGTCTTTATCTTTTTTGTTGCTGTCATATTCTTAAGAAAAAATTGGAGACTACAGAATTAATGAAACAAATCATACAATTTTTGGCCAAACAGGTAACCACCATAAAAGATAACTATCACGCCCAGGATGATAAAAAAGGGATGCCCGAAGGATAAAGGCGCACGTTTTGAGTTCGTTTCTTTTGACATAAACTATGTATTTAATTCTGGAATAAATATCCCTAATTCAAGGCTATCCTGGAAACGAATAATGATGAGTGGAAAGTACCCGGGTGGGAAAGGGTTTGCTGCCAGTTATTTCATCTTGATCTTGCCTATTATTTTTCGCAAAATCGGTTTCTCTTTAATCAATTAGACTCCGCCAGTTCTTTTAACGCTTTCAACACCGGGTTTTCTTCGCCTTGTGGTTCTTCCTGGACTACTCCCGGCCTGTTATCGTCCTGGATAATTTCAAGTTTTGTTTGTCTGCCTTGTTCTGTCAAAATATAACTCATGATAAAATAATTCTCCGGCTTGTCTTCAAGGCCGGGTCTTGATGCAAACAGGTTATATTTTACGAATTCGGTTGGCCGTACTTCTAAAACGGTGCCCCATTGTTCAAATACTTTTCCTTCCCATTCCGTTCTGAATTTTATGTCGCTTCCAGGTTCCCAGGTTGTTAGTAAGTCGCTACCAAATTGCCAGAGCTTTACAAGTTCGGGTTTTGTAATAGTGTCCCAAACTTTTTGAATTGAAGCATTGATTTTAATTGTTGAAATGTTTACAGGCATGTTATTTATATAAATCAGGCTAAAGATACAAAGGTTAAAAATATCCTAAGCATAGCTGCTATTGTAAGAAAGATGCCTGATTAATACCGCCAAAGGCGAAGAAAAGATTGTGAACTACAAGTTGTGAATAGTTAAATATATTTTCCAATTCGAATTGCCGCTCCCATACCCTCAAACCATTTTGAAATATTCATCTTTTTGTCTTCAAAGAAAACTTTGTCACCTTTCAACCGCTGGTAAACGGGCATAAGTAACGCAGGCCTGATATAAAACTTATTAAACTCTTTCAAAATTCCGGCAGTTACATTAATGCCAAACTCCAAAGGCTTTGAATTGCGGGTTGAATACTTATCAGGGCCATCGAATAACAGGTAACGCTGCGAAAATGTGTAATAGCCAATCCCTTCAGCACTGATATCAAAATACCAACGCTTTCTTAAGGATACGGTTTTGTTTACTCCAACAGTCACGGCTAAATTGTTATAGTGATATTTCGATGTTGAATATAAAAGGTTGGTCATTCCATCATCATAGTCAATATTTCTCACGGTCCTTATGCCGGGGATATTGAAAGGCATCGAACCCCTGATCTTTTCAACGTTAAGCTTGTAATACCCAATGCCAAAAGAAATAGAAATACTCTTGCTTGTTTTTTGTCTGTAAGAAACGTTAGCGCCATAGCTGGTTCCATAAAGTTTATTGGTGTCGTTATAAGCCCTGCCGGCAAAATTGGAAACATAGTTAGCATGCCGGTCATATCTTCCGATAAATGAAACTTCAATTGATTTTTTGTTTTGTCCGTTTGCAGCGAGGAGGATTAAAATAGCAAGAGGAAGAAAGAAGGCTTTCAGCATTAGTTTTTTATGTGTGACATCAATAAACTACGGAGCGTTGCATTAAAATCATTTTTCGTTAAGTGTAATTGATGAAGCATTAATAATTAATATCGAAGACGAAAACTAAGAGGATGAAACAGTAAGTTTTGAATAGCTGGTCGTTGCATTATATCATTATTGGAAAAATTTATTTTTGTCGTTTCAGCTTTTCTTCAAGTTCAGGCAATTGTTTTTTGTATTCTTCTGCGTTCCAAATGATGTCCCACTGTTTTGCATATTCCGCAAGAAGTCCGAGTCCCATTTCGGCCCTTCGTTTATCAACATTGTCCGCATCATCAAGCGGTAAAACATAATTTTTATTTGTTTCCTTGTCCCATCCTATCTGGCTTCCATAGATTTGACGCTTCCCTTCATCCAGCGCCACCCTGTCTTCCAGTAAGGCCAACGCACTGGCAGTTGCCTTTTTATTTTTTACTGCTTCTCTCATCATGGGCAGGTATTTCTGTTGTGTTTTCAGGTCAGCATGTTGAATCACTAAAAATAAAGTTTGGTTAGCAGTGCCCCCAACTTTGTCAGCGCCTACCCAACCATAGTTATCTAAAATTTCAGTTACTTTGACCAGGTTGATACTGTCCTTGTACATCATTACTTTCCCTAGGCTGTCAACTTGTTTGCTTTGATATCCAAATTCTTTTTGCGCGGCGATGTATTGTTGTCTTATAGGTTGGTCATCCGCATAAATCGCCAATAGTTTAGCCTGTAAAGGTTTATCATAATTCGCTTCTTTTTTATCGACTTCTTTTTGCATTTCAGTTAACAAACTGTTCCATTTTTCACTGTCGTGCAATGAAATTAAGTCGCTGTCTGTTTTCAAGTGCCCGATATTTGTCCAACCGTTTTTTAATGCAAGGTGCAGCCATTCAAATGCCAATTCCCTGTTGCCAAGCAAAGAAGCCGCACAGGCTGCATTGTAAAAATCACCTGCGTTTTTTCGCTCAATTTTAAATGCTTCTTTAAATTTATCCACCGATTCCTGGTATTCTTTGCTCGTATAGAACCCATTTGCTTCCGCGACAATGGATTTATATGTTTGTCCATACGTGAATGAACAAATAAACAGCAGTAGTATCGTGGTTGCCAGTTTCATTGTAATGTCGGTTTAAATTTCTGCCAATGGACAGCGATGTGCTACCCGGAATGAAGCCAATTAAAGGTACAAAAGTTAGAAATATTTTATAGCACAGCTTTATTTTTTAAATATTGGCAGGGGATTTAAAGGATGTTTGAATAAATTTTTATAGTTTGTTTAATAAGAAACATATGGAAGCCCGCATTAGGAAACCTTCTTCTGGTTTCTTTTATTTTCTGCTTATCCAATTTAAAAGTCAGCCATCCTAAAGAGACGTCTATCCAATCCGCTTTGCGAAAGTTTTCTACAATTTCCCCATGAGTACCCTTGTATTTACTTATTTTATGGTGCCAGTATATCATTAAAGAAATTTCGTCTAACCAACCTGTCTTATTTGTTTGGGTTAAATATATTTTAGCCTGCTCAATCGACGGGTCCAAATAATCAAAGGTGTGATTGGTCCAAATACCTATATCATGGAATACAGCGGCAATGGCATACTTTTCTTCATTATTTTCCCCGCTATCAATTAAAAGACAATTCAAGAAAACTCGATAGACGTGGTTTCTATATTTATCATAATCTGGTCCCATAGCCGGTTTGAACCGCGGCAAAATATCTTCGATAATTTTATTTGAATAGTCCATTGGTCAACAAAATAGGAAGATTACTTTAGATTACTTTCAACAAGCAGGGATTACTACAGGTGGTAGATACATTATAGGGGAAACGATTACATGTCTATTTATTAATAAGTGCATTAACTGCTTTCCAAAAGATGCTCCAGGTTTTATCCGAGAAAATTATCCCAGCCCCATTCAATGCTCCCTGTAGATATCAGGATGATGTTTACTTTTTTACCAAGCTGCATTACTACTAGCATCGTCTGTTGCGTCGCACTCTTCAGCGTTCGGTAATTCTACTGAGCATTTTTGAAAAGTATTTTGTGCGGGAATTGAACTAAATAGTTTGGTTTGTGGAGACATGAACCATAGCGTGGTAAAAGTTATTTAAATCTGTTGGCAAACTTTCTTAGCAAGTCAAAGCTGTTAAAACGTTTCACAGAACTATCTTGTCGCATCGGGTCGTTTAAGTCAGTAACGGTAAAGTCCCCATTTTCAATAAACGTAATCTGATAAAGACTTGTACCATCATCAATAATGTTTGGCTTACAATTAAATGAAGCAACAAAAGTAACTAGTCCAGTTATACCGCTGGTGGCATTGACAATAATACTGCCGTATGGTGCTGCACAACTTGGTAGAACTACAGTTGGTGCGGTTATCGTTTGTACCGGGCAACATCCGGTTGCTGCTGTTAATACAACAGGGTTGTTGCTGTAAGCAATTTCGCAATTCGGGCTGGCTTTCAGTCTTACTTTAATTGTATAACTGTTGGGTCCAAGGCCGAGGAAGGTAGCCCCATCCTGCCAGTTGCTGCCATTGTTGACACTATATTCCATTGCTGAGGTGCCGGTTGCATCAATGACGATGGTGCCGGTTGTTGTAGCACAGGTAGGTTGTGTTGGTGTCACGTTGTTAATGACTACACTACTCACTGAATGGTTCATTGATCCGTTGCTGGTGTTGAAGCTTGCCGTTCCGCTATAAGCAGCCACGATCGTATGACTGCCTGAAGTGAGAGAACTGGTGCTAAAGATTGCCTGGCCACTTGCGTTTAATGCGACATTGCTTGCCAATGTAGTAACACCTTCGGTAAATGTTACAGTTCCTGTAGTGACAGGATTTCCGCCACTCATCACGGTAGCCGTAAAGATGACCGGGCTGCCTGCACAGGAAGGATTGGGACTAGATGTAAGGGTCGTTGTTGTTGCGTTTACGCATCCTGTATTTACAATTTGCACAAATTGAGGGCTGGTGCTTGATTGATATCCGCTTCCACCAGCAAAGTTTGCTGTAACAGTATTAGTTCCGGCGGGAAGTGAGTTTGTAGTAACAGAAGCCTGTCCACTCGCATTTGTAACTGCAGCATTATTAGTTGTAGGCGCTGCCGAATTAATAAAAGTAAATGTGATAGTTTGGTTGGCTACCGGGCTTCCATTACTTGTCAATGTAGCTGTAAATGTAACCGGGGACCCAACGCAGGATGGATTAGAATTGGGAGAACTAAGGCTAATTGCTGTTGGCGCACCGCATCCTGATGCAGCGTTCAACGTAACAGGATTACCGGTGTATGTTGTTATACAGGATGGGCTGGCCTTTATTCTTACTTTAATGTTATAAGTGCCCGGTGTAAGACCAGGGAAAGTAGCATCATCCTGCCAATTTTCACCATTATTGACACTATACTGTAATGCTCCGCTACCGGTAGCATTAACTGTAATGCTTCCTGTTGTAGCACACGATGGTTGCGTAACATTTGGCGAGCTGATAACAGGTAATGCATTGACCATCCCGTTTACTGCAACATTTACAGTTGTAGCGCCGTTGGATGAAAGTGCGACATTTCCTGCTATAGCTCCTGGTGATGCGGTCGCTGCTGAACGAACATAAATAATAGTAGAAGCAACACTGCCTGCTGTATGTGTCAGTGTAAGCGAAGAGCCATAGCCGCTTGCCGCAATGGTAGAAACTTCAAAGTTGGCCGGTGCGGTCACGGTAATATTTGCTGTAAGATTGCTTCCTGATACCGTGAACTGTTGAAGATCCGGATCAGCAGAAGCAGAACCTGCACAAGCTTTTATTGTGCCGGTAACACTACCGGCATTTATAACCGATGCAATCGGAACTGTGCTGCACACACTTCCTGCTGTAGTAATGGTAATATCCCATCCGCCATTGAAATTACCTCCATCTTCGCCTGCATTATCGATAGCAAAAAGTTTCCAGGTACCATTGGGATTTTGTCCATTGAAGACGGAGGCGAAAGTAGCTGTTCCGGCCGGACCGGGGCTCTGGTAGGGTCCCCGAAGGAGCCGGCGACACATAAGCATCTCCCGCTGTACTGATATTAGTCGGTTTATACGTACCTGAAGCAATGGCGCCGGTAGCAGGTAAACTGGCTGTCGCCGCATCATCCAGTACAAGGTTTACATTGACTGCATCGGTACCATCACCCGCCTCGGACATAATGATCATTTTCTGACCGGTTGGACTTACCAGCAACACACCTGCATCATCGGGCCACGTATGATTAAACTGTTTCAACCCGACTGTTATCTTGGATATTTTACCTGTTAAGCCGGACACCGCAATATCGGATGAGTAGGGACTGGCCGGGGCTCCACCGGTTGCTCCTGTGCCCGTACCCGGTACAAGGATTGGTGTTGTATTGCTGAAGGTGGTTGGTGCGAACACATTAACGGTTCCCAACTGTAATGTATAAGTTACAGTACCCAGGTCGGCTGCACCATCCTTCAAGGAAAGTGTCAGGGTAATGTTATCCCCGCAATTGCCGGCAGCTGTAAATGTGAAAGGTTTTTTTACTGCCGGGCCGCCTCCGGTCACAACACCATAGGTCTGCGGACCACTGGGAGAAGTGACACCGCCAGTCGGCAATAAAGTGGCCACGAGGTTGCTGGAATTGCCGGTTCCGATATTTATCAGAGGTAAATTGACGGTCAGCGTTTCCCCTGGATCCGGCGCATTATTGGCAGGCACGGCATTTTCTGCAGTGATCTCTACCGGCGAACTTGCATTAATAATTACCGGGGGGGCCACGCAACTTCTCAGGTCCACGTTAAGATTATAAGGTGCGGCAGTTCCGCTACCCGCAACTATTTCATGTACTACTATGGTAAATTGTTGTCCCGGCGGTGCTGTAAAACTAAATGTCTGGCTCGCATTTGACAACCCGGCATCTGCAAGATAATTGACACCCGGAGTAGCTGGTACGAAGCCGCTGTTGTTATAGGCAACTGCATAATTAGTATTGACATTTGCAGTAGCCATGTTAACCGTCACACACTGGCCCGTTGTACCGGAATTAGTAAAAGTATATGCGTGATAGGCGAGATTTGAAGCAGCCGAAACCCCGGGTGAGGCTTTTGGCGTAGTACAGGTAGATACTACACCTCCTCTGAATGTCCGGTTTGTTTGCGTACCTGAAATAACAGTATATCCAGTCCCCGCAGGCGGTGCACTGCCTAAGGTGGCTATGATAGTAGGCGTACCCTGGGCGCCCACAATAAATGTGAAATTTAAAACTTTCGGATTGCCACCACCAAAATTAATGGTCAGTGTAAAATTGATAACAGTACCACAGGGTACCTGCGGATAAACGGTAAAGAGATAAGGAGTCGCTGTATTGACTGCGCTACCCTGACCCGCTATGTCTCCGTAATTAGCTGTATTCTGCGTAATATTTATGCCAGGAGTAGATGTAGTCAGTATGGCAGATACGTTCGTGGCAGCAGCGGGAGAAATGTTTTTAATTTGCACGGTCAGCGAAGCGTTATCGCCGGGTTCTACCACACCGTTGCCGTTGCCTGAAGCCTCCGTTGCCGTCACTGTTCCGAGCTCTAACGCTGCCTGGGGCGTTGCGCCTGCCGCCAGCAATGCTTCGTAGGCCAGGATAATTCCCGCTCCAGCGTCCCTGTCGAAGCCCGGTGTTTCAATATCTATCGCACTGCTGGTAAGAGCGGTGCGTATCTGTGCCGGTGTTATTCCCGGAATTTTTGATTTTAATAACGCCGCAATGGCCGCTGCATGCGGAGCCGCCGCTGATGTGCCATAAAAAGGAATAAAACCAGGTGTTGTTGTCTGAGCTCCATCACCTGCCGTGATATCCGGTTTTTGCAATACAGTACCACCATTAGTATTGTATAATAGGTTGCCCGGTGTTATTTCAGTGCTGTCGGGATTATAGAAAATCCTTCTCGGGCCATCTGAACTGAACAACTCTACTTTATTGTTTGCATTAAAGCGTTGGGATACGGCCCTGTAGGACTGCCTGGGGTGCTAAATGGTGTTGATACAGGAGTTGCAGCCACAGTATAGGCGCTGGCTGCTGCGTTGTGACCATATATTACACCCGGTGTATGAAAAGTCAACGTACCACGATTGGTATTAAGGTGCAATGCCCTTGTCGCAGCGCCGGTCTTCTTTAAAATATAAATCCGTTGGCCTGCCGTACGGTTGCCTACATCTTCATAAGGATTATCATTACCATCCTGGATATTGGTAGATGAGGCGGCAATTGAAGTACCCGTACTGTTAGTCACGAAAATGTCGTAGTCGTTTGCAGATCCACCTAAAGGATCAGACCATTTTAGCGTAACACGACCGGCAAGAGTGAGGATATTGTAAAGTGTGCCGCCGTAACTATGAATATTACCGGTTAGTGGTATAGGAGCAACTGATGCCCCTCCATCCACGAAATCGCCTTCCCATACACCGGAAGTATTGTCGTTTTCATTGCCCGAATTACCCGCTGATGAAAAATACAACGCTCCGTCGGCGGTTACCATATTTACAGCCTGCGCTATATTATCATCCTGGAAAACACCTTCTGCAAAATAACTTACGTCATCTACGATAATATCACAACCCGCTGTACGCAGGTCAAGTATATTTTGTGCAAACTGCGCCTGCGTCGGATTGGCCGTTGCAAAATATAATTGAGCCCCGGGAGCAAGGTCATGGATCAGTTCCATCATCGCCCAGCCTTCCGCTCCGCTTCCTGCCTGCCCGGGTAATATGGTAAAAGGAGGTAGGTCGCCGGATGATACACCGGCAGCATAACCATCTACACCATTTGACATCACGCCGATTTTGATCCCGGTACCGTCTGTATTAAATACCTCTCTTGCAAGTTTGGCCTTATGTGTTACGTCTGCTTCGGATGTAACCGAGCCGGCAAAAAAAGTTTGTCCAAAAAAATTTCTTTTGTTTAAATGCCTCCTCAAATTGTTTACGGAGTTTTTCCGCCCGCGCCTCAAAGCGGGGGGAATATTTAACGTACTGGCCTGTATTTGCGGTCGTAGTATTATCAATTACAGTGGTGGTTCGACGGCTGTTATTGATCGGCGGCACCCAATGTGTAAGGTGTTTGACAGCATCCATTTCGGCCACCTGTTCTGTTTTATCCAATGGTATATTGACAAGGACGTTATTATATTTTTCAGAAGAAAGGATGATCTCGCATCCCAACGCTTTCAGATCATTTAAAAGTTTGGGCGTAACAACTGCTTCCAGCTCTACTTTTACCCGTCCTTGTACATCTTTCGTTACATCTACCTGCAGGCTGGCTACATCGGCAGTGATCCGTTGTCCACCTCTCATTTTATAAGCGTACACCAATTGTGAACTCATTTTCTTTTGCGCAGGTGTCCGTGATTCCTTTTCCGCCATCAGGGAATTGATCTGCCGAATAGCCTCGGGCTCTAGTCGTTGCGAAAAAGCCCTGTCGATACTTGCTAAAAAAAGAACAACGACCAGTAAGGTCGTTTTCACTAAAAGTCCTGTACCACGAAAAAAATTGCTGATCTGGAAAGAGGAACGTAGATGTTTAAGCATAAAAGCAGTTTGGTATAATAAAAAATTCTATACAGCCAGGTGCTTTACTACCTGCCGTAGTTATTAAAAATTTAAATAGTGATATACTGGATAACCAGGTATTTTTTTCGAAGGGAGGAGATTGTTCGTTCGAATAGAGAAAGAAGAATAATTCTAAATAATGGGCAATCTAATTTTTTATTGGTTAGTAAAATGAAATCAGCATAAAATATTTTCTTCGCATTAAATTATATCGTAATTGTACGATAATAAATTAGCCGGCAGAATATGCGGGCTAATGTAAGGGATGAGATATAGACCAAACAATACTCAATATGATGTATATAATAAAGTATGCTCCACTTTTTCTTAATTATCCTCTTATATTTTCTACTGCCCTTTGATACTATGAGAGTCCGCTCGAATACTTGAATCCTCCGCTTTCATAAAACTCACTACCACTGCAATGGATCTTCGGCCCGCATCGATAAAACTAGTGTACGCTTTGATACTGTAAGCGTCCGCTAAAATACTTGAAGCCTCCGCTCTCATACAATTCACGTCAACTGCAATGGTTCTTCGGCCCGCACAGATAAAACTGGTGTACGCTTTAATACTTTTAGCGTCCGCTTGAATACTTGAAGCTCCCGTTCTCATACAATTTACGTCCGCTGCAATCGCCCTTCGGCCCGCACCGATAAAACTGGTATATGTTCTGGTACTTAAATCTTCCGCATTCATTTTTATTATTATAGTGGCGGTACTTTTCACTTGTTAAATGGTGGATGGTCCGTGAAGTAAGTACTTTACATTTGCTATTTGCAGAAGCAGTCGCAAAAAAGTAAGATCCACTACATGAGCCATTATTTAAAAATTTTCCTTCCCGTTTTATTTTTCTTTACAACATCTGCCGGTCAAACGAATACTGTGCCGCCGAACAATAGCATCCAGGGAATTGTATTGAGTGAGGAAGGCGACCATCTTGAAGGCGCAACCGTTTTTTTATACCGGCATACTGATTCCGTCTTAATAAAGACCAGTCTTACGAATGCGGAAGGCAAATATCTTTTTGAAGAGCTGGCGCCGGGCAATTATTTTATACGGATTGATTATGTTGCTAAAGTTTCTTTCAGTTCAGCCATCATTACGGTATCACAAACACAAAAATTGATTGATGTGCCGCCGGTACGTTTAAAAACTTTCGAAAAGAAAGCATTGGAGAATGTAACGGTACTTTCAAAAAGAAAATTTGTTGAGCAAAAAATAGATCGCACCGTTATCAATCCAGATGTACTGATCAGTAATGCCGGTACCACCGCACTTGAAGTATTGGAAAAAGCGCCGGGCGTGCAAGTAAGTATAGATGGAGTGATCAGTTTGAAGGGAAGCCAGGGTGTGCTTGTATATATCGACGATAAACCGACGTATATGTCTTCCGCCGATCTTGTCAGTTACCTCCGGTCTATCCCTTCGGGAAATATTGATGTGATAGAATTAATGACAAACCCTCCCGCAAAGTATGATGCTGCAGGTAACGCGGGCATCATCAATATCAAATTAAAAAAAATAAAGACCATGGGGTTTAATGGCGGCATCAATTTAAGTTATGGCCAGGGTGTATATGCAAGAAGCAACAACAGTTTCAATTTTAATTACCGCATCAACAAGATAAATATTTTTAGTAACTGGGGTTATACTAATAATACCAGCTACCAGGACCTTTACATCAACAGGGAATATTTTACATCGTCAGGTGATTTGAGTTCTGCATTCAACCAGAACTCGTTTATCAAACGTCACCCAAAGAACGTGAGCGGAAAATTGGGGATCGATATTTATTTAAATAAGAAATTGACAGTGGGCGCAGTTCTCAATGGTTTATCTGATGTTTACCGCGAGACCACCACCAATAAAGCGGAGATTCTGGATCAGAACCTGGTGTTGAAGAATAACGTAGATGCGTTTTCTAAAGTAAAAAGAAGATGGAAGAATAGAAGCGTCAATGCGAACTTCACCTACAAGCTCGATAGTACGGGCAAAGAACTGACCGGCAACTTTGATCATATCTATTATAGTTCCAAACGATCTAATTCATTGTTGAACGCAGTGTATAATCCTGGTGGCAGTCTCGATAACAAGACCAACCTGGTCTCTGAACTTCCGGCCTCTATCATAATTAATACAGCGAAGCTTGATCTTACACACCCGCTAAATAATAGCAGCAGTTTTGAAGCCGGGATAAAAACCAGTTTTATCCGCACTACGAACACGGCTTCTTTCTTTGATGAGAAAAACGCAACGCTGACGCCTAATTATGATTTTACCAATAGCTTTTCTTACAAAGAGAATATCAATGCTGCGTATGTAAGCTACCGGTTCGAAGGCAAACGTTTTTCATTACAGTCAGGCTTACGTTTAGAAAATACAAATATCAAAGGGTACCAGTTCGGCAATCCAACACATAAGGATTCTACGTTCGAGAGAAAATATACAAGCCTGTTCCCAACCGTATACGTATCTTATAAATTAGACAGTGCGGATGTTCATCACCTCGGGTTATCACTTGGCAGAAGGGTTGATCGTCCCAATTACCAGGATATGAATCCTTTTACTTACCCGATGGACCGGTATACACTTTATTCCGGTAATCCATTTTTGCAACCTACTTATTCTTACAATGCGGAGTTATCTTATACGTATAAGAGCAACATGACCGCCAGTTTTCAATATAGTTTTACGAATGATGTGATCTCAGAAACCATTGAGCAAAACAATGGTATCTTCTATAGCCGGCCCGGTAATTTGGGGAAACAAATTTCTTATGGACTATCAATTACGGGTACGCTGCCCATAAAACCCTGGTGGAATATCCAACTCTATTCAGAATTAACGCACAACCGCTTCATATCATTCTTGTATGGCCAGCGGCTTAACAACAGGGGATCTTATTATTATATAAGTGCTGTCAATTTATTCCAGCTTGGTAAATTATGGAATGCGGAACTTGCCGGCAATTATCAAAGCAGTGTGTATGTCGGACAATTTATAACCATACCCGTAGGTGTTGCGAGGATTGCTCTTGCAAAAAAGATCATGAAAGAAAAGGAACTGTGAAACTTAACCTCAGCGATATGTTTTATACCAACCAACCCGGTGGCGATATTAAAGCCCTGGAGAATTCTACCGCCAACTGGAAAAGTTATTTAGACAGCCGTGTACTTACATTTACTTTTAGTTACCGCTTCAGCAAAGGAAAAAATATCAATGTGAGAAATAGCGGCGGCTCTGATGAAGAGAAAAACAGGGTGAAGGTGAATTGATGATTTTTTTGTTGCCCGGCTGCACCTGCCGACAGGCAGGTTGCTACTATCATCGCCTGTTGCGCCTGCCCCGATTACTATCGGGACACTCTTCATCGTTCTGTTCGCTATTGAGCATTTGGAAAGATATTAACCAAATTAGATGGATGTCCACGCCATTTCTCAATTGTTAGTAGGTATCTCTGATCCAAATAACTCATTAATGCGTGAATTATCGATTTTGGATCATTTAGATATTCAGCAGAGGTGTAAACCCCTTACTTTTACCGCTTACCTAATTTTATTTTTATGTCATTAGTTACTATTGTTGTTGTTCTTATTGTAGTTGGAGTTCTTCTCTGGCTCATAAATGCCTACATCCCTATGGATCGCAAGATCAAAAACATTTTGAATGTTGTTGTAGTGATAGCCGTTGTTATCTGGCTACTAAGAGTATTTGGTATTTGGGGTACGATGAGTGGGATTAAAGTATAGTCCCTGCATCACTAACAAGTAAACGCCTTAATGTATCATGTCCCGGCAAAAGGTCTTCGAATAAAAATCTTACCGGGGCATGATATATTATTTTATGGTTGTGTCTTCCAATGATAATTATATGATCGCTGCTATACAGTATCCATAGATGTTATCTTCTTTCTTCTGCATTATAAATCTTAAATAAAAGCATCTTCTCAAATGCTCAATAGTCCCGATAGCTATCGGGAACGACGCTATTGCTGAGTAAAGGACAGGAAGATGAACGGAGCGTCGCAACGAAGCTGATAGTAGCAACCTGCCTGCCGGCAGGCAGGTGCAGCCGGGGAAATAAAAAAAATGATTTTTATCAAAAAAATAATATCGTCGCTTTTATACAAATTATTGATAAATAATTGGATAATGAACGTGTCACAAACGTATGTGGATTTTACGATGCAAAATTCAATCTGCTGCAAAAGAATTTCAATCAAAGTTCCCTACATTTATTCGCAAGCTAACTGCACCACCTTGGATGAAACGAATAAACCTTATCTACATCTTATTTGCCTGCCTGCTATCTGGAAAAGCTTACTCACAAGGCTGTCCTCCTAATCTTGATTTTGAAATGGGTGATTATTCCGGTTGGGAATATTCAATTGGCCGTACGGATGTGGTGAATAGTCTTAATGTAATAAGCCTTACGCCGGGACCGAGAGTACCGGGCAGGCATGAGTTGATAACTCCCGCTACCGCGGGCAAGGACCGTTACGGAAATTTTCCTACGCTTTGTCCTTACGGCGGCAACTATTCTTTTAAACTTGGTAATGACGATATCGGTTCGCAAGCCGAAGGACTTTCGTATACGTTTATGGTGCCACCGGGTATCGATACATTCACGTTTACTTTTTTTTACGCAGTGGTATTTGAGAACCCGCAGCATAGTAATGCGGAACAACCCCGTTTTTTCGCAACGGCATACGATGTGCTTTCGGGGCAGATCATCGCCTGCGCATCATATGATTTTGTATCTACCAGTGGCCTTCCGGGTTTCGAAGTGTCGAAAGTTAATAACGGTGTATTATATAAGAACTGGTCGCCGGTATCTATCCAGTTCGCAGGGCTTACAGGCAGGCAGGTGCGGTTAGAATTTAAAACAGCGGATTGCACATTGGGCGGGCACTTTGGTTATGCCTATGTAGATGTGGGAACAGATTGCTCTAATATTTTGGCAACAGCGCCTTATTGTGTAGAAGCAGGTTCCGTAATATTGAATGCGCCTTATGGATTTGCCAGTTATACCTGGTACAATAATGATATGAGCCAGGTGATAGGTAACCTGCAAACATTACCATTAACGCCGCCACCTGCGGTGAATGATATATTTTATGTAGACATGGTACCATATCCCGGCTTTGGTTGTCGTGATACGGCGTATGCCGTGGTGAAACCGGAACCGGTGCCCGATACACCGGTGGCGGAATCTAATTATAAATATTGTCAGTTCAGTCCCATCAACGCTCTTTCCGCCCGGGCCGACCCGGGCTCGCAACTGCTATGGTATACTTCTGCTTCAGGAGGTATACCTTCAGAGAAGGCACCGATACCCTCTACCGCGGCTATCGGTAGTTTTGATTTTTATGTATCGCAGAAAAGACTTTTTGGTTGTGAGAGTTTTCGCAAAAAGATAACGGTGGTAATAGCACCTACCGCTGTTCCTTCATTTACTATTAATGATCCGCGGCAATGCCATGACAATAACCAATTTATTTTCACGAGTACTTCCACCAATCTTTTTAATAGCACTTACTCGTGGGACTTTGGTGATGCGCAGGGTCAGCCAACAGGGTCCGGTGCAACACATACTTATACTAACTTCGGCGGCTTTACAGTAAAATTGAAAGTGACCAATGCGTCTTTATGTTCGAGTGAAAAAACGGCGATAGTAAATATTATTCCGAAACCTATTGCTTCATTCAGCTATCCCGCGGTGATCTGCGAAGAACAAACTACGGTGAACATTATTGATAACTCAAACGTGCCACAGGGATTGTCAACGATACGCAACTGGTGGTGGGATATTAATGGAACTATGAGAAGTGCATCAACAGGTGCGGTAGCTCCGTTCATTCCTGCCGATCCCGGCCCGATCAATGTAAAATTAGTGGTGACAACACCGGAAGGGTGCCGCTCCGATACAACGCTTCATACATTGGCCGTTCATTACAAGCCGGTAGCTTTATTTAATTATAGTGACCCGCTGTGTAATAATAAATCTATAA
Organism: Chitinophagaceae bacterium; assembly: GCA_037200685.1. Lineage (GTDB taxonomy): Bacteria > Bacteroidota > Bacteroidia > Chitinophagales > Chitinophagaceae > JAJKIP01. The sequence continues at coordinate 160,108 of JBBCIG010000020.1, read as the reverse complement.
CGTTCAAAGACCTTTCAGTAATGCCTTCGGGTTCATCACCGGAATTTATTCGATTGTGGGATTGGCAATTCAGCAATGCAGCGAATTCACCAAGCCAACATCCTGTACGAAATTTTCCTGCGGGGCTGCAACATGCACAACTGATCGTAGAAACAAATCATGGTTGTAAAAGTGAAGTGAAGCTGGCTGACTTTATGGTGCATCGGAAACCGGAAGTAGGCATCACGCTCAATGATTCCTGTACATTGGTAGATATACATTATGATGCCATTGATCTTACAAGCAGCGTAGCAAAATGGTATTGGGACCTGGGCAACGGGGCGCAACCAGGCAATCAGCAATTTACAAAGTATTACAATGAAGGTGGCGACCGTTCATTCACACTGTATGGCCAAACAGCGCAGGGTTGTTATGATACATTGTTCCGGGCATTCACTATTTATGATAATAAATCGTTTGCAGGAAATGATACACTGGTGGCGAGGGGCCAACCGGTACAGTTAAATGCGAACGGAGGTACTACTATTAAATATACATGGAGCCCACCAATCGGCCTCAACGATCCCATAATCGAAAATCCCATTGCTACGTTAGATAAAGATCAGCTCTATAAGTTATATGCTATTTCAGATAAAGGATGCGTACGGCAAAGCGATATTTTTATCAAACGATATGCAGGGCCTTCGTTCCACATGCCGACAGCATTTACTCCCAATCGTGATGGAAAGAATGATGAGTTCAGGATATTCCCGGTGGGCATCAAACAATTTACTTCGCTTGCTATTTATAACCGCTATGGGCAATTGATCTTTTTCACCAAAGACTATTTTAAAGGATGGGATGGTACGCATAATGGTATGCCGGTAGGATCGGGCAATTTTGTGGTGATCGCAAAAGCTATTGATTACCGTGGTTCGCCGATGATGGAGACAGGAAATTTGGTGTTGATAAGATAGGGAAGTGGTTATGTAAAAGAATAAATAATTAGCCCAACTGCATTGCTACTATCATCGGCCACTACTGTCCCGTTAAGTTATTTTGCTATAAGCTGAAAAGCTTACTGACAAAGGCTTTGACCCTAGTTCTTTGATTTTTCGATTTGACCTCAAAGTTGATTTTTAGCTACATAGCTTAGCAAATGAATCAAGGTAAATATGTCTTTTCACAATTGTTCGATCCAATTAACCGATATGATTTTGAACGATGTGTAAATCGGTACAATGGAAATCTAAGAGTTAAGCGATTTACATGCTGGGAGCATTTTGTTGTAATGAGTTTTACCCAGTTTTGTTTTAGGGAGAGTTTGCGTGACATTGAATGTTGCCTATTAGCCAATCCTGCGTATAAGAAATCTTCCTTCGTTTCTTTCTTCTCTTATAAAGAATAAACAAAACGAAAGCATCTTCTCAAATGCTCAGTAAAGAACAGGAAGATGAATGGAGCGTCGCAACAGTCGATGCTATTAGCAATGTCGCTGGGAACAAAAAAAAGCTTAATTATAGATCGGCTTATTCTTTATAACAGTGAAGGAGTATTTTTTTCCTGTTTTCTCGGCGGCTTTTCTTAATGCTTCACTCACTTGCTGCAAGCCGGCGTTTGTTTCAAGTGTATATTCTTTTTGCGGGAGGCGGGCTTTTCCTTTTGCGGAAGCCTTTTTGTTCTTTTTAAATGGTTCTCTTTCTAATTCTGCATTCAGTGTTTGATAATCTTTTTCGTTGGCATTGTACAATTCAATGGCGGCAATAAACTTGTTCATTTGGTAAGATTTAGCGTTAAAAGGTATGGAATAACAGGGTATTATTTTTATGATTTATAGCGGACGGCAATGCAAAGAAACACAATTACCGGGCCCGGCGGGAAAAATGCATGTTTACAAATGATTAATATTCTGTAAAAATTTTGTACCAGGGATAACGGGCATGCTGGGCAGATTATTGCGATTTGATATATATAATTAATGATGACCGCTTTGTTTGACAATAAATCCCCCTTGGAAACTCAACCAAGTAGGCTTGTTTAAGATAATAAAAATTAGATTAACAAGAATGTACCCTCCTTTGCTGGAGAACATTTAAAGGCTGAAGAAGAAAATAGTAGAACGGTTACCTCTTTAAATGAAATTCAGGCTGAATTTTTAATGACGATTTTTCGGGAAAAAAGCGGGGAAAATGAAAATGAGTATCAGCGAAGCAATGAAATGTTTTTTTCAATTATTGGAAGATGAAGAGTACCCGCGAAGCTAATTCAATCTTAGTCTTGACAAATTTCAAAACAAGGATATTTATTATTTCCGACTCTCAAACGTCTCTCTTCAAAAACAAAAAACCCTATATCGTTGTCCGATACAGGGTTTCCTGCGAAAGGTTTGGTAGCCCGTACGAGATTCGAACTCGTATCACCACCGTGAAAGGGTGGTGTCCTAACCCTTAGACGAACGGGCCGTTCTGGTTCCTTAGCCTATGCTGAGGGTTCTTAGAACAGGGCGGCAAAGATAGTTCTGCACACATGTTTTGCCAAAAGTTTTTCTATACTTTTCATACTCTTCGTATCTTGCATTCCCTTGCCTGCCATTTGATTGCAATCATGTACCTTCGCACCGCAAAAAAAATAACTACTAATCACTTAACGATTTACTAATTATGAGCACAGTTAAAGTTGCTATCAATGGTTTTGGGCGTATCGGCCGCCTCGTTTATCGCCAGATATATAATATGGACGGCATCGATGTAGTTGCTATCAACGACCTGACCAGTCCTAAAGTGCTGGCGCATTTATTAAAGTACGACAGTGCGCAGGGCCGCTTCAATGAAGATGTGAAAGCGACGGAGAATTCTATCGTTGTAAACGGTGATGAAGTAAAAATATATGCACAGAAAAACCCGGCGGAAATTCCATGGAAAGACCATGGTGTTGACGTGGTGCTGGAGTGCACAGGTTTCTTTACTGATAAGGATAAAGCCGCGGCTCACTTAACGGCTGGCGCTAAAAGAGTAGTTATTTCCGCACCTGCTACTGGCGAGTTGAAGACAATCGTCTTTAATGTTAACCATAAAATATTGGATGGCAGTGAAACAATCATCAGTTGCGCATCATGTACCACCAATTGTTTAGCGCCGATGGCTCAAGTACTGGATGAAAAATTCGGTATCGTGAATGGTTTGATGACAACCGTGCATGCATATACTAATGATCAGAACACACAGGATGCACCGCACCCGAAAGGTGACCTGCGCCGTGCCCGTGCCGCCGCACAAAATATTGTTCCCAACAGTACCGGGGCTGCAAAAGCAATCGGGTTGGTGTTGCCGAACCTGAAAGGAAAACTGGACGGTAGTGCGCAACGTGTGCCTACATTGACGGGTTCGTTAACTGAAGTGACGGCGATACTTGGTAAGAAGACCACCGTTGAGGAAATAAATAGTTCGATGAAAGCCGCCAGCAATGAAAGTTTTGGCTATACTGAAGATGAAATTGTAAGCAGTGACGTAATTGGTATCAGTTTTGGTTCCTTGTTTGATGCGACACAAACTAAAGTGCAAACGGTCGGTGACACACAGATAGTAAGAACTGTTAGCTGGTATGATAATGAAATGAGTTACGTGAGCCAGTTGGTAAGAACTGTTCATTATTTTGCTAAGCTGATAAGCAAATAAAAAAGTTTTAAAAGTGAATGTCCCGTTTTGCGGGACATTTTTGTTTGCTTATAAAAATATATTAGAACGTACAGGCTTAATATTATTATACCAGCTGTGTTGCTACTATGATCGTCCCTTGCGACGCTCCGTTCATCTGTAGTAATTCTATTGAGCACTATCGAATCACGTTGTTAAAACAGCGAGCTTATCAATTTCAAAGATTTCAAAACAAATAACCATGTCAAACTTCTCATCATACAATTTTTCCGGCAAAAAAGCCCTCGTACGTGTTGATTTCAATGTGCCGCTGAATGATAAATATGAAATAACGGATGATACAAGAATGAAAGCCGTTGTGCCCACCATTAAAAAAATTATTGGAGATGGAGGTATGGCGATATTAATGTCGCATCTCGGCAGGCCGAAAGATGGGCCTACGGATAAATATTCATTAAAGCATTTGATAAAACACTTGAGCGATCTTTTAGGCGGTACTGAAATTTTATTTGCTGATGATTGTGTAAGTGAGCAGGCTGCTCAAATGGCAAAGGCGTTAAAACCCGGGCAGGTTCTTTTATTAGAAAATCTTCGTTTTTATAAAGAAGAAGAAAAAGGTGATGCGAAGTTCGCTGAGAAATTAGCAAAGCTTGGCGATGTATGGGTGAATGATGCCTTTGGTACGGCGCACCGGGCACATGCTTCCACTGCTGTTATCGCACAATTTTTTTCTGCTGATAAACGGTTTTTTGGATTAGTGATGGAAGGTGAAGTGGCCAGCGCTGAAAAAGTATTGCATGATTCTAAAAAACCTTTTGTCGCTATTATCGGTGGCGCCAAAGTTTCTGATAAAATTTTGATCATCGAAAATTTATTGGAAAGGGCGACGGATATTATTATCGGCGGCGGCATGGCTTATACCTTTATGAAAGCCGAAGGCGGCACGATCGGCAATTCATTATGCGAGGAAGACCGTGTAAACACGGCTAAAGAATTATTTGAAAAAGCAAAAGCAAAAGGAGTATGTATTCATTTGCCCTCCGATTCTTTAATCGCCAATAAATTCGCTGCTGATGCGGATACATCCGCGGCGCCAAGCAACCATATACCTGATGGCTGGATGGGTCTGGACATCGGCCCAAATGCCATTGAGCAATTTACTAACGTTATTCACCAGTCAAAAACTATCCTGTGGAATGGCCCAATGGGTGTATTTGAAATGGAAAAATTTCAACATGGAACTAAGGCAATTGCAACTGCTGTAGCAGAAGCTACAAAAAAAGGCGCTTTCTCTTTAGTGGGTGGCGGTGATTCGGTAGCCGCCGTTAATCAATTCGGGTTTGCGGATAAAGTAAGTTATGTATCCACGGGCGGCGGCGCTATGCTCGAATATTTTGAAGGAAAAGAATTGCCCGGAATAGCGGCTGTTAAACAAGTATAATTCCTATATTATTTTTTATGCAAAAAATAATATTTCTTGGTAGAAGTAAATGAGTGTTTGTTGTATGAGAATGAAAACTAATTTTTTATTTTTTTTAGCCGTAGTGATGCTGCTCGCATCCTGCCAGAAGGAAGTTAATTTCCAGGATGAACAAACTTCCGGTGGTGGTGGTGGTACTGGCAATAATAATAAAAGTATAATCGGTGACTGGATTTTTGCCGGTATGGTTGGTGATACTAAATCAACTGTTGTATTTACAGACATGGGTATACAACTAAAAGGCGTTACAACGAGTTTATATTATACAAAAAATAATAAGGGAACCGTAAAGATCACTTCCTCTCAATTTCTTTTCACTGGTGTAGGTTATGATATAGATACAACAATGCATGTGAAGACCTATATTGATAATGTATTGCTGGATGATAGTGATATGCCTTTGGTAGCTTCTACTCCTCCCACTGATACTAAGTATGATTATGTAAAAAATAATGCGGATTCATTGACATTAGCAGGTACAGTCATGTCTGTTTCGGATCCTTTTTCTGGTGGCGGGCCGTCTGGACCTAGTGGAGGAAAAATATCATGGTCATCTGATACGCTTTTGATAACTGTTAAAAGCCACATTAACACCCCGATTTCGCAAGGTGGTACCACCGGCCTGCTGACAGGCGATTTGATAGGAATTCTCAAGCTTAAAAAGAAGTAAACAGCAAGAAAATTATTCCGCTTTTTTTATTTCAATAATCTTATCGTTCCCGCCATTGCTGGTGCAGATATAAACTTTGCCTGCAGGAGAAATACAGATATCCCTCATTCTTCCATATTTATTTGTGAAGTATTCATTAGTGCTTGCAATGGAAGAGAAATTATCATTCAATTTTAATTGGTAAAGCCGCGAGTCTTTAAGCGCCACGAGCAATAAAGAATTTTTCCATTGAGGAATTAAATCGCTGTTGTAATAATCAAGGCCTGAAGGCGCAGTCGTAGGCGTCCATGTCTTAATAGGTTCCACCACATTATTAGAGGAGCAAAAACTTTGTTCACCGGAAGTATTGCAAAGGCCTTCCACGTTCGGCCATCCATAGTTTCTTCCTTTCTCAATGATATTTATTTCATCATCATTGTTAGGGCCATGTTCCGAACTGTATAATTTATTATTAGCAAACACCAAACCCTGCGGGTTACGATGACCAAATGACCAGTAAGGATTGCCTGCGATAGGGTTATCAGCAGGGATAGACCCATCGAGGTTTACTCTTAATATTTTTCCGTTTACTGCTGATGTGTTTTGCGGTAATGATTGATTACTGGCGTCGCCTGTTGAAATAAAAAGCTTGTCATTTACTATTACCAACCTGCTTCCGTTGTGAATAGAAGCCGCATTAATGTTGTCAATGATAGTAATTGGTGTCGTAAGCGTTGTGCCATTATAAGTATAGCGTACTACTTTTTCCCTGTAATTACTTCCGTTATTATAATCATACACTACATAAACATAGGGCGTGGTTGAAAAATTAGGGTGCAGTGCCATGCCCAGTAAACCACCTTCGTTGTTCGATACTACTTCGCTGATCGTAATTACAGGAGTTACAGCGCCGGTCGCAGGATTCACCCGGCTTACTTTTGCGCCTCTTTCTGTCATCCAAATATAATTATCAGGCCCCCATAAAATTTCCCAGGGATAATTAAGGTTCTGTGCAATTACATTGTCTTGAATTTCTATGGCGCCGGGTGGTTCTATATTCTCTGCACTGTTGTTTGCTTTTTTACAAAATAGTGATACCGATAAAGAGAGCACTACGAGTAGCCAGTAAGTTTGTTTTCCTAAGCTCATACTCAACAATTGTAACAGAACGGCGACTAAAACCATGCCGCAAGATTATCCGGATGTTGTTTACCGGCAATAATACTTGACTAACCGAAAAATTACCTTGAGGAACTGCAAAACCCCTAATTTTATCTCCTTAAATTTTTATAAAATGAAAGGAACAAGAAATCTGACTTTGCTTATCATCGGTGGTATCGTACTCATTCTTTTTGTTTGGGGATGCAGTGGATATAATGGAATAGTAAAGCAGGATGAGAATGTAAAAAATGCATGGAACAATGTGAATGCGGAATATCAAAAAAGGAATGACCTTGTTGGTAATCTTGTAAACACAGTGAAAGGCGCCGCGAATTTTGAACAGGAAACCTTAACAAAATTAGTGGAAGCCCGTGCAAAAGCTACATCCGTAAATCTTACAGCTGACCAGCTTACGCCGGAAAACATAGCGAAATTTCAGGAAGCGCAAAGTCAATTGTCAGGTTCATTGAGCCGGTTATTGGCTGTTGTAGAAAATTATCCTGATTTGAAAGCCACGCAAAACTTTCTGCAGTTACAAGGTCAGTTAGAAGGAATTGAAAACGATATTCGTAACACCCGCAAGAATTTTAATGATGCTATCAATACTTATAACACGAAAGTAAGATCGTTTCCGATGAACATCTTTGCAGGGCTTTTCGGCTTCAACGCAAAAGAAGGGTTCAAGGCGGACGAAGGTGCGGACAAGGCTCCTAAAGTTCAATTTTAATCTGTCAGTTTAATGAACAGGAAAAAATTAACCGGCTATATCGCCGGTGGCATTCTGTTATTACTGATCATCAGCACTGTTGTTACTTATAATTCTCTTGTAAAAAAAGAAGAAAAAGTAAAGCAGCAATGGTCGGAAGTGCAGAATACTTACCAGCGAAGACTTGATCTTGTGCCAAACCTTGTAAATGTTGTGAAAGGAGTTTCAGATTTTGAACAAGGCACATTAGAAAAAATAGCAGAGGCGCGGAGTAATGCAATCGCCGGCAGTTCGGCAACAGAGCTTACAGCGGAGAACTATACTAAGCAACAAACTTTGCAGGATAACCTGGCCGTGGCCACTAACCGGCTTATAATAGTGATAGAAAAATATCCTGCGTTGAAAGGAACTGCTGCTTATTCAGGATTGCAGGTCCAGTTAGAAGGAACGGAAAGAAGAATAAAAGTGGCACGTAGCGATTTTAATGAAGCAGTCGCCAGCTACAATAAAAGTGTAAGAGGCTTTCCTTCCGGCATAACTGCAAAAATATTCGGGTTTAAAGTAAAAGAAGGGTTTGTAGCAGACGCCGGGACTGACAAAGCTGTTGAAATTAAATTTTAAAAGTATAACGTGTTTACATTATTCAAGAAGAAACAGTTGTTCTTTAGTGAAGAAGAAAGAAAACAAATCGTCGAGGCTGTTCGATTGGCGGAACTTCGTACCAGCGGTGAGCTGATGGTTTATGTTGAAAATCATTGCCGGTATATGGATGCGCTGGACCGTGCGGCAGAGGTTTTTTTAAAGCTGAAAATGGAAGAAACGAAAGATCGTAATGCTGTATTAGTATATGTGGCATTAAAAGACCGGCAACTGGCCATCTTTGGAGACGAAGGAATTCATCAAAAGGTCGGAATGGATTATTGGAATGAAAAAGTGCAGGTCATGATCAGCAATTTCAATAAAGAAAATTATGCGGATGGAATTCGTCACTGTGTTTTAGATATTGGCGAAGCCTTACATACACATTTCCCCTATTATAAAGACATAGATAAAAATGAACTGCCGGATGATATTGTTTTCGGTAAATAAGCCAATGAAACTTTTTTTTGCAATACTTATCTCTTTTTTTTCTCTTTCAGCATTTGCCCAGGTAGAAAAAGAGGTTCCGAATAAGCCGAACCCTCCACGGCTTGTTAATGATTTTACAGGTAAATTTCTTACAGATGACCAGGTAAGTTCACTTGAATATAAATTGACAAAGTATGATGATAGCACATCCAACCAGGTTGCTATTGTTATTGTTGACGATTTGAAAGGCTATTCTGCCGCGGATTATGCAATTGCTTTGGGTAAAAAATGGGGGGTAGGCAATTCGAATTTTGATAATGGGGTTGTTTTGCTTGTTTCAACAGGCGGCGCTGCTGGCGATCGTGATGTATTTATAGCCCCGGGTTATGGATTAGAAGGCGCTATTACGGATATTACTGCTGATGCAATCATTGATAATGACCTGGTGCCTAATTTTAAATCAGGTAATTATTATCGTGGGCTTGATGAAGCTACTAATTCTATAATCGAGGCGGCGGCAGGAAGATATAAAGCACCAACAGGATATGGTAAAAGCAAAAGCGGCAAAGGCGCCGGAATTATTTTTATCATTATCATGATCATCATTTTTTCAATTGCTGGTGGCAGGGGTGGGGGACGTGGCGGTGGAGTAGGAAGCGGTTGGATCATCGGAAGTATCCTCAGCGGCATGACATCCGGAAGAGGTGGCGGCGGTGGTTGGTCCGGCGGCGGAGGAAGTAGTGGAGGCTTCGGTGGTTTTGGCGGCGGTGGTTTTGGTGGCGGTGGCGCCGGGGGCAAATGGTAATCTATTTATCATTTAGCTTAATCATAAATCGCACAGTGATTTACAGTACTGTTATTTGACTTAAATTTGTCCGATAACAATATCTCAAATGAAAAGAATTGCCTGTTGTCTCGTATTGGCGTTTTTTATTTGTTCTGCATTTTCCCAAAAGGTATATTTTATTTATCTCCAGACTGAATCAGAACAGCCTTTCTATGTTAAGCTGAATGATAAAATGCATAGTTCTGCTGGGTCGGGCTATCTCGTGCTTCCTAAATTAGTGGATTCAACATATGAACTGAACATAGGCTTCCCTCAAAACAAATGGCCCGAGCAAAAATTTTCAATAAAAGTAAATGCAAAGGACCACGGCTATTTATTAAAAAGTTTTGAAGATAAAAGTTGGGGGTTGTTTGATCTGCAAACATTGGCCATACAAATGGCTTCAACCGGGAAAACGAATACACCTGTTACAGAGCCACGACAAGTTTCTACATTTACCGATGTTCTTTCCAAAGCCGCTAATGATCCTTCGTTGAAAGAAAAACCTGTTGCAGTAAAGCAGGAAGAAAAGCCTGCGGTCATTCCACCCGTGGTTGTAAAAGAAGAAACAAAAAAAGATAATGTTGTTGTCAATCCTGTAGTGGTAAATAATCCGCCTGTTATAAAAAAAGAGGAGCCTCCTGTAGTAAAACAAGAAGTTATTGAAAAAAAGGAAGACCCGAAGCCTATCGAACCTATAGCAGTTGAATATAAAAAATCAGTTGTAACTAAAAAATCGGAGAGTTCAACAACCGAAGGTTTGGGCCTCACGTTCGTCGATGAATATCCCGATGGGAAAAAAGATACCATTCGCATTGTTATTCCGCCTTCGAGAGTATCCGCAACTGAAACAAAAGAAGATCAGAAATTTTTAAACATTGATTCGAAACCTGTAAGCGAAACCACTGCGAGAGTCATCGATAAAAATGATTGCTCATCTTCTGCTACAGAAAGTGATTTTTTAAAGTTGAGAAAAAAGATGGCAGGTGAAACCACCAGCGAAAACATGACGGCAGAAGCGCAAAAAATATTCAAGTCTAAATGTTTCACTGTTGCGCAGATAAAAAATCTCGGCGCTTTATACCTCGAGGACGGTGGGAAATATAAATTCTTTGATGCCGCATATTCACATGTTTCTGATATAGAAAATTTTTCATCCTTGCTCCCCGAGTTAAAAGACGATTATTATATCAACCGCTTCAAAGCCATGCTGAAATAAGATGATATTGCCTATTGATCATTGATAATTGTTATTTATGTCCCGTTACTTTCTCGAAGTTTCTTACAAAGGCAATAACTACAGCGGGTTTCAATCACAAAAAAATACAGGTAAAACCATCCAGGCCGAAATAGAAAAGGCGTTTGGAATGTTACAAAATGAAAAGCTTGTCATGACCAGCTCTTCCCGTACCGACGCCGGTGTCCATGCATTGCAGAATTATTTTCATTTCGATACCAACACTCCCATCGGTTCATGGAGAGGAATAGCGGATGAAGCGCAACTGGCATACAAGATCAATGCGATACTTCCTCCAGATATTGTTGTAAAGAATATAATACCCGTCGGTGATGAAGCGCACAGTCGTTTTGATGCCATCAGCCGTGAATACAAATATTTCGTTTACCGAAAAAAAGATCCCTTTCTTCAGGACAGGGCTTTTTTCTTTCCCTATAAATTGGATATCGGGAAAATGCAGCAAGCCGCTTCCATTATCACGGAGTATCACAACTTCACTTCCTTTTCAAAACGCAACACACAGGTCAAAACTTTTATTTGCAACATTCAGCAAAGCGAATGGCTCTGGGAAGATGAATGCCTCGTATACCACGTCCAGGCCAACCGTTTTCTCCGCGGTATGGTCCGTGCGTTAACGGCCACCATGCTAAAAATCGGCAGGGGCAAAATATCATTAGACGAACTCCGCCACATCATCGAAGCCAAAGATTGCACACTCGCTAGTTTCGCCGTCCCCGCACACGGCCTCTTTCTCATCGCCGTAAACTATCCTTATATAACACCCTAAACCGGCCGCGTTTTTTTATTTACCCAACTTCAGTTTTCCATGGCATCGCCTGTTGCGTCGCACTCTCCTATGTTTACAAAATAAACAGTAATAGTTCCTTCAGAGAAAGTTAAGATACCAATAGATTTGATTTTCATAAAGTGAAAAAAGGGTGAGAGCCAATCGCACATAAACAGCCTATAGGCATGTTGAGCTGAAGAAATAGCCTCGCTCTTTTTTATCTCTTCGAGTTTGAACAGAATGTAAGGAGTGCCGCCTTGCCGCACATCCAGGATAACCGTAAGGAGACAAAACGAAGGGAGATTTTCACTTTATATCATAAAAACAATTGGTATGAAAAGAATCTTAAAACAAGTAGTGGGCATAGATGTAGCCCAGGATGAATTAGTCGTTTGCTCAGGTCGTTTATATGAGGATTTATCCTGTGAGCTGTATGCTCACAAAATCTTTCCAAATACAGCAAAAGGGTTTGTCTCTCTTATAGAATGGGCGACAAAAAAGCAAGGAGAAATAGCTGTTCGTTTTGTAATGGAAGCAACGGGCGTTTATCATGAATCACTGGCTTATTTTTTAGCGGAAAGGCAAATGGATGTAAGCGTGGTATTGCCCAATAAGATCAGTAATTATGTAAGAACATTATCTGTTAAAACGATAACAGACAAAACAGCTTCTGAAGCGATCACTCAATTTGGATTGGAAAGAAATCTTGACAGCTGGCATCCGCCAAAGGGTATTTATAAGAAATTAAGGCAATTAACCAGGGAAAGAGACCAGCTGGTGGAAAGCAGAACAGCGGTCAAAAATCAATTACATGCAGAGACTGCCGAAGCCCAACCCAACAAAACAAGCGTAGCAAGAACAAAAAAACGTATTGCTTTTCTGGATAAACAAGAAGCAGAAATTAAAGAAGAGTTACGTGAATTGGTCGGCCAAGATGAAGAAATGAAAAAGCTCTTAATAATTATCTGTTCTATTCCAGGCGTGGGGTTATTAACAGCTGTAACAGTGCTGGCGGAAACCAATGGCTTTGACCTGATACGTAATAAAAAACAATTAACCAGCTACGCAGGTCTGGATGTAAGAGAAAAGCAGTCGGGTACCTCTGTAAAAGGCAAACCCAAAATATCCAAAAAAGGGAATAGATATTTAAGAAAAGCCATGCATTTCCCGGCACTCACAGCCATCCGTCACGATGAAAGGTTTAAAGCCATATTTGCACGGATGGTAGCAAAACACGGAATAAAAATGAAGGCTGCTGTAGCCATACAACGAAAACTACTGGAAATGATCTTTACAATTTATAAAAGCAAAATCGCCTATGACAAAGAATATTTTAAAAAATTAGAGAGCAGCCTAAGCCACTCTCTAAACAGGCTGGCTTAAGCCGCCTAAAGAACAAAAATATAAAATATCCTTTGGTATTTAACACAGAATCTTCAGTGTTCGGTAATTCTATTGGGCATTTTCGTCGCTCCTGATAGCTATCGAAAGTTCATTTTTCTGCCCATGATTCAGCATTTAAGGGTGAAAGATAAATTGCCAATTTTTCACTTATTGAAGGTAGATTGAACTATTGGCAACGCTCTTAACTCCTAACTCTAAACTCATAACTCGATATTCTCCTAAAATTGTGTAGCAAATGTGTAAAAACTAGCACTAAAAACTTTGCTGATAACTTCAGTTCCCGTATTTTTGCAACCCGCTTTTAAAAAACCGGGTGCTCTTAACAAAACGTATTGATTTTCACCCCAAATAATCGAAAAATATCTCGATAAATATTTTGGTGGTAAAGTATAGGCCCTTACCTTTGCACTCCCTTTGAAAAAAGAGGGTGGCTGGTAAAGCCAAAAGATCTTTGAAAGTTGGGAAACAATAGCATTTTATTTCAATTTTTATTGAGATGAAAACAAAAGGTAAGTCAAGCGAAAACAATTCGAATTGACACGTTAATTTTCTCTTGAGAATTTATAACTGTCAGTATCAAACAACATTTACAATGGAGAGTTTGATCCTGGCTCAGGATGAACGCTAGCGGCAGGCTTAATACATGCAAGTCGAGGGGCAGCATGTCCCGTAGCAATACGGGATGATGGCGACCGGCAAACGGGTGCGGAACACGTACAGAACCTTCCTTCGAGCGGGGAATAGCCCAGAGAAATTTGGATTAATACCCCATAGTATATTGGAGTGGCATCACTTTAATATTAAAGATTTATCACTTGAAGATGGCTGTGCGGCTGATTAGATAGTTGGTGAGGTAACGGCTCACCAAGTCTGCGATCAGTAACTGGTGTGAGAGCACGACCAGTCACACGGGCACTGAGACACGGGCCCGACTCCTACGGGAGGCAGCAGTAAGGAATATTGGTCAATGGACGCAAGTCTGAACCAGCCATGCCGCGTGGAGGATGAAGGTCCTCTGGATTGTAAACTTCTTTTATATGGGACGAAAAAGGGTCTTTCTAGATCAACTGACGGTACCATGTGAATAAGCACCGGCTAACTCCGTGCCAGCAGCCGCGGTAATACGGAGGGTGCAAGCGTTATCCGGATTCACTGGGTTTAAAGGGAGCGTAGGTGGGTTGGTAAGTCAGTGGTGAAATCTCTGAGCTTAACTCGGAAACTGCCATTGATACTATCAGTCTTGAATACCGTGGAGGTCAGCGGAATATGTCATGTAGCGGTGAAATGCTTAGATATGACATAGAACACCAATTGCGAAGGCAGCTGGCTACACGAATATTGACACTGAGGCTCGAAAGCGTGGGGATCAAACAGGATTAGATACCCTGGTAGTCCACGCCCTAAACTATGGATACTCGACATACGCGATACACTGTGTGTGTCTGAGCGAAAGCATTAAGTATCCCACCTGGGAAGTACGATCGCAAGATTGAAACTCAAAGGAATTGGCGGGGGTCCGCACAAGCGGTGGAGCATGTGGTTTAATTCGATGATACGCGAGGAACCTTACCTGGGCTAGAATGCATTTTGACAGTGGGTGAAAGCTCATCTTGTAGCAATACACAATTTGCAAGGTGCTGCATGGCTGTCGTCAGCTCGTGCCGTGAGGTGTTGGGTTAAGTCCCGCAACGAGCGCAACCCCCATCACTAGTTGCCATCAGGTAACGCTGGGAACTCTAGTGAAACTGCCGTCGTAAGACGCGAGGAAGGAGGGGATGATGTCAAGTCATCATGGCCTTTATGCCCAGGGCTACACACGTGCTACAATGGAGAGGACAAAGGGCTGCAACACAGCGATGTGAAGCTAATCCCAAAAACCTCTTCTCAGTTCAGATTGGAGTCTGCAACTCGACTCCATGAAGCTGGAATCGCTAGTAATCGTAGATCAGCAACGCTACGGTGAATACGTTCCCGGACCTTGCACACACCGCCCGTCAAGCCATGGAAGCCGGGTGTACCTAAAGTCGGTAACCGTAAGGAGCCGCCTAGGGTAAAACTGGTGACTGGGGCTAAGTCGTAACAAGGTAGCCGTATCGGAAGGTGCGGCTGGAATACCTCCTTTTTAGAGCTTAGAACAGACAAGGCTTGCCTTGTCTCACAACTTACTAGCTATTGTTTCCCATAACTTTCAATTTTTTTATTTAGTTCTTTTACAAAAAAAGTAACCCGATAACACGGGGGCTACAAACACAGATCCGTAGCTCAGCCTGGTTAGAGCACTACACTGATAATGTAGGGGTCAGCAGTTCAAATCTGCTCGGGTCTACTCAATGCAAGCTGTGAGTTATGAGCCGTGAGCCGTGAGCTTTTGCTCAAGCTCGTAGCAAATTGCTCGAAGCTATTACCTGGGGGGTTAGCTCAGTTGGCTAGAGCATCTGCCTTGCACGCAGAGGGTCATCGGTTCGACTCCGATATCCTCCACTAGAGACAATGTATGTATTGTCTGTACAGTTCTTTAAATACGATGTTGACTTTAGGTCTATAGGTTCGTAACCTTAACATCAGCACGTTCCTCTTTGTGTATTGCCAATTGGCAATTGCTTATTGGAAAGAGCTCTTTGACATATTGGGAAAGATTGTTAGAACGGATATCTAATAATTATCGATCACAATTTTGAATAACACACCATGATTTTTTATGGTTGGTCTGAAGAAATGTGGTCGGGTAACAACTACAAGAATAGCAAATTCTAGTTTCTAATTTTTTTAAAGCAATTAAGGGCGCATGGTGGATGCCTTGGGTCTGAGAGGCGATGAAGGACGTGGTAAGCTGCGATAAGCCGGGGGGAGCTGCACACAAGCATTATATTCCCGGATTTCCGAATGGGTCAACCCGTTATACTGAAGGTATAACACTCGAAAGAGAGCCAACCTCCTGAACTGAAACATCTAAGTAGGGAGAGGAAAAGAAAACAAACGTGATTCCCTGAGTAGTGGCGAGCGAAATGGGAATAGCCCAAACTTCGGCGGCGTGCCGCTGGAGGGTTGTAGGACTGCATTTAGAAATCATCATCAAGTAAAATCTTCTGGAAAGTTGAGCCATAGAGGGTGATAGCCCCGTACACGAAAATTGATGAGGACGAGCAGTATCCTGAGTAAGGCGGGACCGGAGGAATCCTGCCTGAATCTGCCAGCACCATCTGGTAAGGCTAAATACTCCTCAGACACCGATAGTGAACCAGTACCGTAAGGGAAAGGTGAAAAGCACCCTAAACAAGGGAGTGAAATAGTACCTGAAACCGTGCGCCTACAAGCGGTCGGAGCTCAGCAATGAGTGACGGCGTGCCTTTTGCATAATGAGCCTACGAGTTGCTCCTCACTGGCGAGGTTAAGTTAAAAATTAACGGAGCCGTAGCGAAAGCGAGTCCAAACAGGGCGCTTAGTCAGTGGGGGCAGACGCGAAACTTTGTGATCTATCCATGGGCAGGTTGAAGTGACGGTAACACGTCATGGAGGACCGAACCCGTTAACGTTGAAAAGTTCTGGGATGACCTGTGGATAGGGGTGAAAGGCCAATCAAACTGAGAGATAGCTCGTTCTCCCCGAAATGTTTTTAGGAACAGCCTCGGTTTATAAGTCTGTTAGAGGTAGAGCTACTGATTGGGCTAGGGGGCTTCACCGCCTACCAAACCCTGACAAACTCCGAATGCTAACAGATATTTACCGGGAGTGAGGCTGCGGGTGCTAAGATCCGTGGCCGAGAGGGAAATAACCCAGAATAGCAGCTAAGGTCCCTAATAAGTAGTTAAGTTGATCAAACGAGGTGAGACTTCTATAACAGCCAGGATGTTTGCTTGGAAGCAGCAATTCATTTAAAGAGTGCGTAACAGCTCACTGGTCGAGAGGTCTTGCACGGAAAATAATCGGGCATCAAACTACTAACCGAAGCTCTATGATCGCCGCTAAGCGGATGATCGGTAGGGGAGCATTCTGACTGCATCGAAGGTGTACGGTGACGTATGCTGGAGCGGTTAGAAAAGAAAATGTAGGCATAAGTAACGATAAATAAGGTGAAAAACCTTATCGCCGAAAGTCTAAGGGTTCCTGATCAACGTTAATCGGATCAGGGTTAGCCCGGTCCTTAGTCAAACCCGAAAGGGGTAGATGATGGAAAGCAGGTTAATATTCCTGCGCCTGCTATACAATAAAAGGGACGGAGAGCCGTGGTCGCTGCGTACTGACGGATATGTACGCCTGAGTGGAGGCTTCGGCCAAAGCGAAGTGATAAAAGCTCTTCCAAGAAAAGCGAGTATAGCAGCCGGTACCGCAAACCGACACAGGTAGACGGGAAGAATATTCTAAGGCGCTTGGGTGAGCCGTGGAGAAGGAACTAGGCAAATTGACGCTGTAACTTCGGGATAAAGCGTACCATCTTCGGATGGTCTCAGTAAAATGGTTCAACCAACTGTTTAACAAAAACACAGGGCCCTGCAAAATCGAAAGATGACGTATAGAGCCTGATACCTGCCCGGTGCTGGAAGGTTAAGGAAGGGTGTTCGGCGCAAGCCAAAGCTCCTG
Organism: Chitinophagaceae bacterium; assembly: GCA_037200685.1. Taxonomy (GTDB): domain Bacteria; phylum Bacteroidota; class Bacteroidia; order Chitinophagales; family Chitinophagaceae; genus JAJKIP01. Next base: position 142,580 of record JBBCIG010000020.1, on the reverse strand, counting down.
ACTGAAGCCCCAGTAAACGGCGGCCGTAACTATAACGGTCCTAAGGTAGCGAAATTCCTTGTCGGGTAAGTTCCGACCTGCACGAATGGTCTAATGAGTTGAACGCTGTCTCCTCCACGAGCCCAGTGAAATTGTAGTATCGGTGAAGATGCCGGTTACCCGCCACGGGACGGAAAGACCCCGTGAACCTTCACTACAACTTTGCATTGATTTTGAATTACGGATGTGTAGTATAGTTGGGACGCTTTGAAGCCTTGGCGCCAGCCAGGGTGGAGCGGTCGGTGAAATACCAACCTTCTTTGATTTAGAGTCTAATCCCTTGCGGGAAACAGTGCATGGTGGGTAGTTTGACTGGGGTGGTCGCCTCCTAAAGAGTAACGGAGGCTTGCAAAGGTACCCTCAGTACGGTTGGTAATCGTACGAAGAGCGCATTAGTATAAGGGTGCTTGACTGTGAGGCACACAAGCCGAGCAGGGACGAAAGTCGGCTAAAGTGATCCGGCGGTTCTGTGTGGAAGGGCCGTCGCTCAAAGGATAAAAGGTACTCCGGGGATAACAGGCTGATCTCCCCCAAGAGCTCATATCGACGGGGAGGTTTGGCACCTCGATGTCGGTTCGTCACATCCTGGGGCTGGAGAAGGTCCCAAGGGTTCGGCTGTTCGCCGATTAAAGTGGCACGTGAACTGGGTTCAGAACGTCGCAAGACAGTTCGGTCCCTATCTGTGGTGGGCGTAAGTAAATTGAGAGGACATGACCTTAGTACGAGAGGACCGGGTCGTACACACCGCTGGTGTATCGGTTGTGCCGCCAGGTGCAGTGCCGAGTAGCTACGTGTGGCCAGGATAAACGCTGAAAGCATCTAAGCGTGAAACCTTCCTCAAGATGAGTTTACTTTTAAGGGCCGTCAAAGACTATGACGTTGATAGGCTACAGATGTAAAACTGGTAACAGTAAAGTCGAGTAGTACTAATTGCCCGTATGCTTTAATTTTTTTTATTTTAGATATTCTTCTAACATACCCAATATGATCTTATTACAGCTTCGAGCCAAAAGCTTTGAGCTTCGGGACTAAAAACCCGGAACTCTTAACTCGTAACTCTTTGCTCATTGATTTATGGTGGTTTTTCCAAGGGTGTTCACCTCTTCCCATACCGAACAGAGTAGTTAAGCCCCTTATGGCCGATGGTACTGCACAACAATGCGGGAGAGTAGGTAGCTGCCATATTTATTAAAAAAGCCTTTCAACTTTTGTTGAGAGGCTTTTTTGTTTTTATTCCTATTTAATTGAATATTGAATAATAATTATTGAATATCCGCTATTCTTATTCAACAATGCTCTGGTTCATTTTTTCAATACTTCAGGATTGATAATATTCGGGATTCTGTTTTTTTTGTAAAATTCAATCATATTAACTGCGGCCAGCCTTGACATTTCGCTTCTTGCTTCAATAGTTGCCGAACCTATATGAGGAAGTATAGCAACGTTTTCCATTTCCAATAGAGGATTATTCGCTTTCATCGGTTCGGGATTGGTAACATCGAGACCAGCGCCCCAGATGATTTTGTTATTCAATGCTTCAATCAGATCTTCTTCGTTATGAACAGGGCCCCTGGCTGTATTGATAAAAATGGAAGTGGGCTTCATTTTTGCAAAAGCAGCCTTATTAAAAATCCCTTTTGTTTCTTCGCTTAATGCGCAATGAAGAGAGATAACATCGCTTTGTTGCAGCAACTCATCAAAACTCACTTTTCTTGCACCTAACGTTTTTTCCGCTTCTTCGTTTCGTTTCCGGTTGGTATAAATAATATCCATGTTGTAAGCGCCTTTGCACCGCTTGGCCATTTCTATACCGATACGGCCTAACCCAAAAATGCCGAGTGTTTTATTTTTTAATTCAAATCCGAGATTGGCCATGGGGCGGAAATAACTCCATTCGTCTTTAATGATTTTTTTGTGCATGTAAAAGAATTTCCGGGAGACTGAAATCATTAATCCGAATGCAATGTCGGCAGTGGCATCACTCATGGCGCCGGGTGCATTACCTAACGGGATTCCAAGTTTCGTGGCTTCTGCTACATTTATATTATCATAACCTGCAGCGAATTGAGAAATGATATCAAGATGTTTGCATTCATTTAAAAAATCAGCATCTATTTTATCGGTACTCAGGCAGAGTAATGCATTCGCTTGTTTTGATTCTTTTATTAGTTCTTCCGGGGACATAGGTTTATCGTGCGGCCATACCGTTACCTGGAACCCTTCTTTATTTAATAAATCAATTCCCGGTGACGGGATTTTCCTTGTAACAAAAATCTTTGTTTGTGTAATATCTTTTTTCATGTAATGGTAAGTTCTCTTTATTTGCATGCACTTCGAAAATGCTCAGTAGAATTACAGAACGCTGAAGAGTGCGACGCAACAGGCGATGATAGTAGCAATGTAGTTTGGTAAATAATTATATTTTCGGCTCCCATCCTTTTTCATATTCCCTTTTCCACAATTTCATGGCTGCTGCATCATTTAAAATATGGCCATTGGAAGGATCGCAATGCAATGTGCGGCCGGTACGCTGTGCAATATTGGCCAGGTGACAAAGCAATATCGATTTGTGTCCTTCTTCAATCGGTGAAATGATGGTACGGTTGCCACGAATGGTTTCCACGAAATTGGTGAAATGTAAAAAATCAAGGTCGCCGTTAGCGCTAACAGTATTCGCACCATTATTGCCACCGGATGCTTTCACTTCTTTGATTAACTTATTACCGTAATCGAAAATTTTATAATCATCATTACCGGTATTCACCAATGAGCCTTTGTCTCCATAAATAATAAAACCGCGGCCACTTCCTTCTGCCGGGTAATTATTACAACTACGCCCTTCCCAGCTTATACTTTTATTGTCGCCGAATTCGAATCCAACTGTCTGCGTGTCGGGAGTTTGCCAATCGTCTTTGAATGCATAGCGTCCGCCGGCTGAAGATACTTTAGTGGGATAATTTACATCGAGAAACCAGCGGCAACAATCCAATTCATGTGTTGCATTGTTGCAGGTTTCGGAAGTGCCCCAATGCCAGAACCAATGCCAGTTGTAATGAACCAGGTTATCCTGGTAATCTTTTCTTGGCGCCGGGCCTTGCCAGAGATCAAAATTTAACGTAGAAGGGACAGGAATTTTTTTACCAATGCCAATCGATTTTCTATTGTTGGTATACCATGATCTTCCATAATAAGCATTGCCAATAATTCCTTCTTTTACCTGTTTAGCTGCTTCGATTAAAGTTGGGAATGATCTTCGCTGGTTTCCCATTTGTATTGTGAGCTTAGAATATTTTTTAGCTGCTTGTATCAGTAATTCGCCTTCAGCGGGATTGTGCCCGCAGGGCTTTTCTACATATACATGTTTGCCATGCGTTACACCCAGGATGGTGGCAGGTGTATGCCAATGATCCGGCGCTGCGACTATTAAACCATCAAAATCTTTTTTATTAACGAGGTCACGAATATCTTTTATTATAGTAGGTTTTTTATCCGCAGTGGCAAAAGGTTTCATGGCTTTCGCAATGGCGCCGTCTTCCACATCACATATATACGCCACTTCCACATTGGGCAGGCGGGAAAAAGATTCGGCATGATAAGCGCCGCGGCCATTAACGCCCATGACGGCGACCACTACTTTATTGCTGGGTGCATTTTTGCCGAACACAGGAAAATTAAGAAAGGTAACTCCCGCGGTGGCGATAGAAGTTTTCTTTATAAAATCTTTACGGTCCATATAGCTATGTATTATTTGGCTTTAAAGATAGTTATTTGAAAGGAAGTGATCATGTCAAAGGCAATAGATATTCATCAAAACCTTGTATTCTTTTATCGGATTTTAACTTGTATTTGCGACCTTTGCGCAACTTTTATCTATGAATAAACGAGAGAGGGGAATTGTTTTTTTATTGGCGGCTTTGAATTTCACACATATCCTTGACTTCATGATCATGATGCCGCTGGGTAATTACCTGATGCCTTACTTTGATATATCTCCGCATCAATTCAGCTTGCTGGTTGGTTCATATTCATTAAGCGCTTTTATCGCGGGGATACTGCTGGCCATTCTCGTGGATAAATATGACAGGAAAAAAGTGTTATTGTTTGTGTATGTCGGCTTTCTCTTAGGCACGATAGCTTGTGGCGTCGCACCAACTTATACATTATTAATAACGGCACGTATTGTTGCCGGCTTTTTTGGCGGGATTATCGGGGGGCAGGTTTTTTCAATTATTTCTGACCTTTTCTCTTATGAACGAAGAGGAATGGCGATGGGTGCAGTGATGAGTGCCTTTGCAGTTGCGTCCGTTATCGGCGTGCCGGTTTCGTTATACCTTGCGAATGCATTTCATTACAACTGGCATGTACCTTTTTTATTAGTAGGCAGCGTGGGAGTTGTTTTAATTCCTGTTATTATAAAAGTATTGCCTTCATTGACGGACCATATTTCAGAAAAGACAGAAGGGCAATCCCGTCTCGATGCATTATTGAAAGTATTCCAAAATCCTTCGCAGGGTATGGCTTTGGTGTTTACGATGCTGCTGATGATGGGACATTTTTTAATCATACCATTTATTAGTCCTTATATGGAATTTAATAAAGGGTATTCCAAAGAACAGATACCCATCATTTATCTCGTTGGAGGTATTACTTCATTTGGCGCAGCCCTTATGATTGGACGGTTGTCCGATAAATTGGGAAAGCTCAGGGTCTTTGCTTTTTCTATTTTGTTTTCAGTAATAATGGTGTGGGGGATCACTAATATGCCGGCCCTTCCTTTTTCGGTGGTGCTATTGTTTTTCGCATTGTGGTTTATATTCGGAATGGGACGTGGCGTTACCGCCCAGGCGATGGTGAGTAATGTAGTAGAGAAAGAACAGCAGGGAAGTTTTATGACGCTGAACAGCAGTATGCAGCATGCAGGTACTTTTTTAGCTTCTATTATTTCAGGTTATATCGTGATAGAAAATAAACATGAGAAAATACAGCATTTTGAATGGGTGGGTTATTTGAGCATTCTTGTATTGATTCTGTGCTTATTGGTGGGGTTTTATTTATTTAAAGGAATGGACAGGAAGGATAAAGAAGACAAGGCAGCGAAAAATTTGACTATTTATCCAGGCGAAAAGATGGGGCGGAGAGATACGGTCATATAGCAATTCATAGAATTGATCTCTTAATTTATCTTTTGTATAATAACTAATAACAGAAACCATGAAATCAAAATTAGCTTTATCGTTTTTATTTTTAGTAGTGGCCTTAACGGGCTGCAAGTCGAAATCTGCAATGAATTTTAGTAACAAGATTGTCGGCTTTGAGCAAGACTTAGGGCCTGCTATGATAAGAACGGATGAAGAGGTCAGCAAGTATTACCAGGAACAAAACTTCGATAGCGCTGCCGCCGTAAGTGAAAGGATGGAAAATCTTGTAGGGAGCAAAATAGAAGCAATAGAAAAACTGGAAACACCTGCTATAGATGGGGCAGAAGATTTTAAAAAGTCTTCGCTGAAATATTTCTCTTATATAAAAAGCATATATACTACTTACCGCAGATATGCTGAAGAAACAGATGAGCGAGCTAAAGAAGAGGCAAGGTTGAAACTGCTTAAAACAGTTGGTAGTAAAGATGAAGCTATTGATGATATGCAAAGGGCACAGCAAAAATTTGCAAAGGCTGCAGGCTTTAAGATTGAAGACAAGAAATGATTTCAGTTGTATTAAAACAAGATTAGTAAAAAGAGTTTTTTCTCATATGCTGAATAGAATTACAGAACGATGAAGAGTGCGACGCAACGGAAGATGATAGTAGCACTACAGCTGGGTACATGATGGTAGGTTCTAAAGTGCGCTGCGCCCGATGAAATCGGGGTTTCACTTCGCCCAACAAAAGACGGTGATAATAGTATTGTCGCCTGGCCAATCAAAATTTCGCATTTTATTATGCGCACAAATAAAAAAGGCACCTCATTTCGAGATGCCTTTTTTCAAAATTTTATTTTCGAGCTTACTTAACTGCGTTCACTTTTTTTGTGAGTTTGCTTTTCAGGTTAGCTGCTTTGTTTTTATGGATGACGCCTTTTTTAGCCAGCTTGTCGATCATAGAAGCGACCAGGTTTAGCTTCTCACCCGCTTCTTTTTTACCTTTTATTTCTTTAAGGTCACGAATGGCATTACGGGTTGTTTTACCATAATATTTATTTCTTTCGCGGCGTTTTGCAGCTTGTCTTACGTCTTTTTTGTTGCACTGTGATTGGCCATTTCGTATCTGTTTAAAGGACGGCAAAGGTAAGGTTGAAGGAGATAATAGCCAAATTTTCAGGTATTTAATTAGCAATGGTTCCAGCCGGGTTTTTGGAGGCTGGCCACACGAAAAACGTCCAATCCTCGTCGAACAAATTGTGCCCTGATTTTCAGACTTTTTAAGCGATATTTGTGTCCCAAAAAGCCTCAAATTTGACATTTCATGAAGGATTTTTCGTATATCACCAATTCACACCCGGAATTCATTGAAAACCTCTACAAGGATTTTTTGAATAACCCCAGCAGCGTTGACCCGGAATTAAAGAAATTTTTTGAAGGATTTGATTTTGCTATTGGTAACGGTAAACCCACGAATGGATCTGCAGCAATTGCCGCACCTGCGACCGTAACCGTTCCTGCTGAAAGTGTTCCGACAGAAGTTGGCTGGAAAAAAGAGCTTGGTGCCTACCGGATGATACTTGGATATCGTAACAAAGGCCATTTGATCGCCAAAACAAATCCTATCCGGGAAAGAAAAGACCGTGATGCTAATCTCAATCTTGGATTTTTTGGACTGACGGATGAAGACCTTGATAAAACTTTTCGTGTAGGCGACAGAATAGGTATTGGTGCTACTTCATTAAAAAATATTGTTGCTCATTTACAAAAAGTATACGCTGATCATGTCGGTATTGAATATAAGTATATCAGCAACCAGGATAAAGTGACTGGCTGGCGACAGAAATGGAAAAGAAATTTTCTGAACCACTGCCATTAGAAAAAAAAGAAAAGGATACTGGAGAAATTGAACCAGGGTGTGATGTTTGAAAAGTTCCTGCATACAAAATATGTAGGACAGAAACGGTTTTCATTAGAAGGTGGTGAAACAACAATCGCTGCGCTGGATGCGATCATTAATACATCCGCTGATTTGGATGTACAGGAAGTAGTGATTGGAATGGCGCACAGGGGAAGATTGAATGTACTGGCCAACATCATGGGTAAAACCTATGAACAAATATTCAGTGAATTTGAAGGCACGGCTGAAGTGGACCAAACAATGGGAAGCGGTGACGTGAAATATCATATGGGTTTGGAAGTGAATTGATAACACCAAATAATAAAACGATTCACCTGAAACTGATGCCGAATCCTTCGCACCTGGAAGCTGTAGATCCCGTGGTAGTTGGTTTTTCAAGGGCAAAAGCTGATGTGTTGTATGCATCAGAATATGAAAAAATTCTTCCGATTTTAATACATGGCGATGCATCAATAGCAGGGCAGGGTATTGTTTACGAAGTGTTGCAGATGTGTAAACTTACGGGCTACTATACTGGTGGTACGATGCATTTTGTGATCAATAACCAGATTGGATTTACTACTGATTTTGATGAAGCAAGAAGTTCTGATTATTGTACTTCATTGGCGGCCGCCGTCCAGGCCCCTGTTTTTCATGTGAATGGTGATGATCCCGAAGCGGTGGTTAAATGCGTGGAGATAGCGACACGTTATCGCCAGGAATTAACTCCGATGTATTTATTGACATGGTTTGTTATCGTCGTCATGGTCACAATGAAGGTGATGATCCGAAGTTTACACAACCGCGTTTATATGCATTGATTGATAAGCACCCAAACCCGAGAGAAGTGTACGTAAAATATTTGATGGAACATGGGGAACCTGATGCGAAAGAATTGGGTGTGGAAATGGAAAAGAAATTCTGGGCTGATTTGCAGGAACGGTTAGATGATGTGAAGCAGAAGCCATTGCCCTATCATTACCAGCAACCGGAAATATGGTGGAAGAACCTGAGAAAGGCGACGGATGAAGATTTTGATCATTCACCTATTACATCTATCAGCAGGGAGAATTTCCAAAAAGTGTTTGATGCGATGATGAAATGGCCTGCCGATTTTAAGCCATTGAGAAAAATTGAAAAGATCATCCAGGATAAAATAAAATTATTTGAAACAGAACAGAAACTCGATTGGGCAAGCGGCGAGTTGATGGCATATGGAAGTTTGCTGCTGGATGGAAAAGATGTGCGGATGAGCGGGCAGGATATCCGTCGTGGTACTTTTTCTCATCGCCATGCAGTATTAAGGGATGAATTAAATGATGCGGAATATAACCGCCTCAGTACTGTGCCAGGCGCTACGGGCCGTTATATGATTTATAATTCTTTGTTGAGTGAATATGGTGTACTTGGTTTTGAATATGGTTACGCTATGGCCAACCCGAATGCATTAGTTATTTGGGAAGCGCAGTTTGGCGATTTTGCCAATATGGGCCAGTGCATGATTGACCAATTTATTTCTTCCGGCGAGCAAAAATGGAACCGTATGAATGGTGTTGTTATGCTTTTACCACATGGGTATGAAGGACAAGGCCCGGAACACAGCAGTGCACGGATGGAAAGGTTTTTACAAATGTGCGCCGAGCTAAACATGGTAGTTACAAATGTTACAACGTCTGCCAATTTATTTCACGCATTCCGTAGGCAGTTAGCATGGCCATTCCGTAAACCCATGATCAATTTTTCACCAAAAGCTAATTTACGCCATCCCGGAAGTTATTCCACAATAGAAGAATTTACCAATGGAGGTTTTAAAGAAGTTATTGATGACAACCCTGCTGATGCAAGTAAAGTGAGCAAGGTTTTATTTTGTAGCGGAAAGATTTATTTTGACCTGGCCGAGCGAAAAGAAAAAGAGAACAGGACTGATATCGCATTGATACGTTTGGAACAATTATACCCGTTGCCATTAAAGCAACTGGAAGAATTATATGCGAAGTATAATGTGGCCACCTGGTTCTGGATACAAGAAGAACCGATGAACATGGGCGCCGCAACATTTTTGCAAATGAACCTGAAGAGTATAAATTACGGAGTGATCAGCCGTCAGCCTTCGGCTTCGCCGGCAACAGGCTTTGCAAAAATTCATAAGCAGGAACAGGAAGAAATTATTGAAACAGCGTTTTCGATATAAATAAAGTAAAAGTCAAAATCAAACTTGATTTTTGATTTCTATAAATGCCAGTTAAATGATAGATATCAAAGTACCAACAGTAGGAGAGTCCATCAGCGAAGTAACATTGTTAAAATGGAATAAAAAAGATGGCGACTATGTTGAAAGAGATGAAGTGATCGCTGAACTCGAAAGTGAGAAAGCGACATTTGAAGTAAATGCGGAAAAAGCGGGAGTATTGAAAACTTCTGCGAATGAAGGTGACACATTGAAGATCGGCGACCTGCTGGCAAGTATTGATGAAGCGGCGGCGAAACCTGAGAAAAAGGCAGAAGAAGCAAGTCAGAAGCCGGAAACTGCAAATAAAGTTTCAGAAAACGGAACTGTAAAACCTGAAGATATTACTTCGAAGCCGGCTGAACAGAAAGAAGCTGCCGTGCAACAGCCTGTGGCTAAAGTTCAGTTTGTTGATATTAAAGCCACACCTGTGGCGTCTGCAATCATCGCAGATAAAAAGATGGATCCTAAAACAGTTTCGCCAACAGGTTACCAGGGTAAAATATTAAAAGAAGATGTGCTGGCGGCGTTGTCTAACCCCGGCAAGAAATCATTTAATGGGGGAGAACTTTTTACCCGTAATGTGCGGAATGAAAAGATGACCAACCTGCGCAAGACGATCAGCCGCAGGTTAGTGGAAGCAAAAAATACAACTGCCATGCTCACCACTTTTAATGAAGTGGACATGAGCGGCATTATGGAGATACGGGCTAAATACAAGGATAAATTTAAAGAAGTACACGGTGTTGGTTTGGGCTTCATGAGTTTTTTTGCAAAAGCATGCGCCGTGGCATTGGCGGAATGGCCTTCTGTAAATGCATACATTGATGGCGACCAGGTCGTGTTTCATGATTATGCTGATATCAGCATCGCGGTAAGCACACCAAGGGGATTAACTGTTCCCGTCATCCGCAATGTAGAAAGCCTGGGTATGGCGGAAATAGAGAAAAAAGTTATTGAACTCGCAGGTAAAGCAAAAGACAGTAAATTGACCACTGAAGAATTAACCGGTGGCACTTTCACTATAACGAATGGTGGCGTGTTTGGATCTTTGATGAGCACACCTATTATTAATGTGCCGCAAAGCGCTATTTTGGGAATGCACAAAATAGAAGAACGCCCTATCGCATTAAACGGGCAAGTAGTCATCAAACCCATGATGTACCTGGCGTTAAGCTATGATCATCGCATCATTGATGGCCGTGAATCCGTAAGCTTTTTGGTAAGGGTGAAAGAATTGCTGGAACACCCTGCACAATTGCTGATAGGAAAAGACCCGGTGAAAACGCTTCTCGAATTATAGAACCTAACTGCTGATTTATGAAAAGAGTTTTGTTAGTTTTATCTGCCGCCTGCAGTGTCTTTTTATTTTCTTGCCAAAAAGAAGTTGATTTTGAGAATGGTAGTGGGAATACCGGTGGCGGAAGTTCCAGCGGAACGTTGCTTGTAAGAAAAGTGGAGAAAACAGGAGTCGATTCGTTGGTTACGACTTACAAGTATAATGCAAGTAAAAGGGTCATTAATCTAAAAATTACCGGGACAGACCAGGGAACTCCGGTGAGCACAGAATATCGCTATTACAGAAATTCTTCCGGAATTATTACTTATTACTCCATCATCGATGCTGACTTACTTGCTTTGGGAATTGACAGTATACGCATCGATGTGCATTCCAGCGCTTCGAAGTACACCTCCTATGTAACCCGGCTTATTGTTCCCGGGTTTATTTTATTGGATAGTTCAGTTTTCGTTTATGATGGGCAGGGAAAAATTATCCGTGAAGATTTATATGAAAGCCCTTCCGGTACAGGAAATGATTATTCTTCTTTATCCAAGGCTAATTATTCTTATACAGCAAATGGAAATATATCCCAGTTCGATTACCATGAATTTGATAACACCGGTGCGGAAGTTTTTTGGGCCATGACGAAAGTTGGTTATGATTCAAAAACAAACCCGATGCTTTTCGATAATGAAGCGTTTCCTGTGGGGCATTATGAATGGGTATGCCCTAATAATTTTGTAAACCAGCAATTAAGTAGTTCTAACGGCCCTTCGGAAGATCAAACAGTTACTACTACTTATACTTATAATAGTAACAACCGGCCTGTTACGGGTATAATTAAGGTAATGCCTGATAATACAACAATTAATCTTGCTTTCTACTACCAATAATCTTTGATCACTTATACAGCTCACCCTGGTAAATTTGTATATGCATTTTCATTCGCATTTAAATAGTGCTGTACAAATTCTCACTGCCTACGGTGGCGAAGAACCTTTCGCCTCTTTTTTAAAAAAATATTTTTCAGCAAATAAAAAGCACGGATCGAAAGACAGGAAATACATTAGCCATTTATGTTATTGTTTTTTCAGGTTGGGGAAGTCGTTGCCGGATTTACCCATGGAAGAAAAGATAGTAGTCGCATTATTTCTTTGTTCTGAGAAGCCCAATGATTTTTTAAAAAATCTAAAACCGGAATGGAATGAGAAAGCTGATGCTTCAATCGGTGAGAAATTATCCATTCTCAATTATCCATTATTAATTAAGGAGATTTTTCCGTGGAAAGATGAATTGGGTGATAATATTGATCATAAAAAAATCAGTGAATCTTTTTTAACGCAGCCTGATTTATTTTTGAGGTTAAGGCCAGGCAGAGAGAAAATAGTTCTTTTAAAATTAAAGAATGCAGGTATTAAATTTAACCAAACAAATCATTCCTGTGTAGCATTGCCCAATGCTACAAAAATTGAAAATGTTATTGAGTTAAATAAAGAAGCAGTTGTGCAGGATCAAAGTTCTCAAAGGATAAGTGAATTTATCGAAATCCTTAAACCAGAAACGATCAATCATCAGCTTAAAATTTGGGATTGTTGTGCTGCCAGCGGCGGTAAATCTATTTTAGTAAAAGATATTTTGAGCGATATCGACCTGGTTGTTTCTGATCTAAGACAATCTATTTTAATAAATTTTAAAAAAAGATTTGAAGAAGCAGGTATTGCAAATTATAAAAGCTTTATCACTGATCTTTCGCTTTCATCGCCTGTAATTCCTCACTCGCCATTTGAATTAATTATCGCTGATGTACCCTGCACCGGCAGCGGTACCTGGGGCCGTACGCCCGAGCAACTTTATTTTTTTAATTCCAGGGAAATAGAGCGATACAGCCAATTACAAAAGAAAATTATTTCCAATATAATCCCTCACTTATTGCCAGGTGGTTACCTGTCATACATCACCTGCTCTGTTTTTAAAAAAGAGAATGAAGATATTATTGAATTTATTCGGCAGCAAACGAATTTAGAAATAATAAAGATGGAAAATTTAATTGGCTATGAACGAAAAGCGGATACTATGTTTGCAGCATTACTGCGAAAGCCTTTATAATTTCAGCAGGTCTGTTGTCCCCATCTCTTTTTTGCCATTGTATACTTTTACGATATATTTCCCCCTGGCAAGTTTTGTTATGGGTAGATCAAAGAAAGCCCTTCCGGCTGCTTTTGACCGGAGAAGTTGCATTGTTCTATTACCTTTCATATCATAAACGACTATAAATAGAGTAGCCACTGCATCATCATTTTGCACCACCAGTATGGCATTGTCTCCTGTTGGTGGATTAGGAGTTATGGATACTGTATTAGTTCCAGTGCAGGGAAGCGCAGATGTTATAAATGTTGTATCAATATAAACAGCAGTAAAGCTGGCAGCAGCAGTGTCAACTATTTGGCGGATGCGATAAGCGATTGTTCCGATCGCCACATTATTCAATGTATTAGTGAATTCGTAATTATGATTAGCGAGGATAGTGCCTGTCTGCGGGTTTAGTTCACCCACTTTGCTATAGACTGTTTCACCCGGCGCTTTTCTTTCTATTTCATATTTCATCGCCCTGATGTCCTTACTCGTCCAGCTCACTTTCACGTCACATCCGTTAATAGTGGAAGAAGAAGTGGCAAAGCCAACCAGCAATGAAGTAAATGCAACTTTCATGTTCGGAATACCGTAACCGATCCTGTCATTGGGAGATGAATAAATACTGCCTGCTTCTTTCAATGCTCTCACAATTCTCATATTATTGAACTCAGGAAATGCTTGCCACAAAGCAGCCCCAAGCCCAGCCATTTTTGGACATGCAAACGAAGTTCCATTCGATGCTGCGATTGTATTACCTGAAGTTTGCACCAATGCAGCAACACCAACAGAAGCTACATCGGGTTTTATTCTTCCGTCAGATGAAGGGCCATAAGCCGAAAAGGAACCAACAATACCAGCCGTATTCACAGCTCCCACTGCTACTACACTATCTGCATCAGCAGGAGTTACAAGATAACGCCACGCTGTGCTCCCGGTATTTCCTGCGGCATTAAAAATAAGTACGCCTTTTCTTGCAGCGATATCCGCAGCTATAGCCGCCATGGTGATATCGCCGTTCATATCGCTATATGTATGATCAAATGCGGGATTATCAAATGTATTATAACCAACGGAAGAAGAAATTACATCAGCGCCGGAACTATCCGCTCTTTCCGCACCACAAGTCCAATTGAATTCTTCAATTGGGTATTCGCCTGCAACATCCTCCGTACGATATAAACGAAAGTTTGCTTTAGGTGCGGTGCCAATAAATTGCCCAGGAATATTTCCCGCAATGGTAGACAAGCACGACATGCCATGACTGTTATCTTCGACAACGCTTGCATTGCCGGCAACAAAATCCCATGTATCTAAAAATTGATTATTGGCATTTGCACTGTCAAACGCTTTGAAATTCGTGTATTGAAAAAAGCCGCCATCCAGCATCGCTATCTGCATTCCCTGTCCACGCAATCCAATGTTGTGTAAAAAGTCACCATTGTGAATATGGATTTCATTATACGATGCCGTGCCGTAATCAAAGTAATCACCTTCCACTTGTTGCATTCTTGTATTGGTAGGATTTGCCGGCGTTATTTCTTCTTCAAATTTCACCATATCATTCATCACAGCCCTTGCTGCAATTGCCATTGTATTTTGCACGTAAGGCAAACTGTTGATCGTATTGATGGCATTTGCATCCGTTGTTAAAATAGTAACTGCATTCAGCCACCGGGAAATATTTAAGACCGTGACGTTTGGAATATTTTTTATCGCTGTTATAAAGGAAGAAGGAACAGGTAAGTCTGCACTGTCAATAGTAATATTATAGCGGGTTCTTCTATCAATAGCACGTTGTGATAAATAAGGCGCAGGGTTGCTTAATGTAAAACTAGTAGCACCTTTGTGCTTAAACCGGACAATGTAACGGGTAGATTGAGAATAGGAAGAGCTGGCAAGCAGTGATAAAAAAAGAAATAGTAAAAATTTCTTCATGAAGTTTGATTTGCCAATCAGCACTTGGAACATTTCATCAGTTATGATCAATCATTGTCATCTTTATAGCAAAACCTGTTTTGGATGCACTCGCAGGTTGATAATCCCACATAATTAATTCTTTATAAACAAGCCCGATGTTCTTCGCATACTTTTCTTCACTGTACGTCGTGCTTCCGAAAGGCAGGTCACTGTTATAAGGATCTTTATCCAGCAGCACATTTATGTTATTAAAATAAGTCCACGCTCCATTTTTTAATTCAAACTCCCGTCCGAAATTTTTTGGGATGGCGATATTATTAAAAAGAGCAGCGGTATCGCTTTTATTATAAAAGCTTAGTTTTTTAGTTTGAGTAGTATCCACCAGCAAGTCATTTATTTTAATGGTGTCGGTACTATTACTAATTCTATTCTTAAAAATATAAGCAAGTGAAGTATTTCTCGGCATTGTTACTTT
This sequence comes from Chitinophagaceae bacterium, assembly GCA_037200685.1. Taxonomy (GTDB): domain Bacteria; phylum Bacteroidota; class Bacteroidia; order Chitinophagales; family Chitinophagaceae; genus JAJKIP01. The sequence continues at coordinate 127,471 of JBBCIG010000020.1, read as the reverse complement.
GTTGTTCGATGCAAACAGCGGGTTGGGATAATTCCATTGCCCATCATAAAATTCAAAACTGAGTGCAAAGTTTGGTGGAATTCTAATTTTATTCACCTTGGCATATTCATTTGTCCTGTTGTAAACAGTAAGTTTTTCATGGTCAAACTCCGGGGCGTTAACAGTAATTATAACTGTATCTGTAGCAGTACCCCTTAAGTACGCTGCGCTGGAATTGGTTGGAATAATAGCCCTGTTGCTCACCACATTCACTGTATCCAACGAAAATTTTTCATTCACCTGTACCACTTTCACCACATCTGCCAGGTTGATCTGCCCGTTAATGAATACATCGTTCGTGTTTTCATACGTGTATTCCCAATCACTCATGTCATCATCATTCGTAAAAGGGTAGAGCGCTTCATAAGGATCATTGCCTAAATATTTATTTCCTTTCCAGGTATAATCCTGTTTGATAGGCAAATGAATTTTTATAAAACGTAAATTATCTTCAACCACTTCCACCTGGTTGGATAAAGGCGTAATAAAATAAACGCCTGATGCCTGCCAGCCTTGCGTACCCGCCAAATCTCTTATATATCGGATAACACGATAACTTGGCCTTCCTGCATTATCCATGAATGTTGATTCTATAAAATGTCTTACCTGGTAACTATGAATTTCTGTATTGCGGCCGAAATTGGTGAATATGGTAGAATCCAAACGATAAGTAATGTATTTGCCGGCTGCTAATGGCATATAATCGTTAAGCGTTGCGCTATCGAATTCTTCAACTTTGTTTGTGCATGAAAATAAAAAGAGAACAGCCGTACAGAGAAAGCTCAGCCGTATAAAAGAGAAGGGTTTCATAAGCAGGTAAAGTTTGTTCACGGATACAAGTTTGTACGTTTATAAAGACCTTTTTCTGAGGTATTTAGCTGCCCCAAAAATATCAACTAAAAACGGGGAAACATAGCTCCCCGCACACAAACGTAATTTTTGCTCATTTATTGCCTGAGAACCAATGATTGAGGCCAGTTTCGCGGCCAAAAAATTAGCTTCTGAATTCTCAAGAATGATCTGTATAAAGAAATCATCCGAACACCCCTTTAGGGGATGGGGGTTTGGATGATCCCGCCTCCAATCACATCATCTCCTTCATAAAACACAGCGCTTTGACCGGGGGCAATGCCCTTGGCATTTTCATAAAACCGTACAGACAGGGCATGCCATGTCTCTGATGGATATAAATTCGACAACCCGCCTTTATCCTTATACCGAATTTTCGTCACCGCTTCCATCCCCGGCGTGATCGAATCATATTTGATCATATTCAATTTGCCTACCGTCATTTCAGCCTGGTCAAGGTCGCTTTCATCACCCAGCATCACCGTGTTATTATTAGGGTCAATTTTCGTTACAAACACCGGTTTACCAAATGTAATATCCAATCCCTTGCGCTGGCCGATCGTATAAAAAGGATAACCTTTATGTTTACCCAAAATAGTTCCATGCTTATCAACAAAATTTCCGCCCGCTACTTTTTCTTCCAGCCCTTCCACTCTTCTTTTTAAAAAACCGCGGTAATCATTATCCGGCACAAAACAAATTTCATAGCTCTCGCTCTTCTTCGCCAGTTCCGGATAACCATAATCGTAAGCCATTTGCCTGATCTCCGGTTTACGGTAAGGCCCCAATGGCAATATAGTACGGCTCAATAAATCTTGCTGCAATCCCCACAATACATAACTCTGGTCTTTTATATCATCCACAGCTTTGCTGATCACATATCGTCCGTTATCATGCTGCCTGATTTTTCCGTAATGGCCGGTCGCAATAAATTCACAATCCAATGCATCCGCTCTTTTCAACAATGCCCGCCATTTAATATGCGTATTGCAAAGCACACAAGGGTTTGGTGTACGCCCAGCGAGATATTCTTCCACAAAATTTTCTATCACAAACCCGCCAAACTCTTCACGGATATCCAGTACATAATGGGCGAAGCCATGTTCCACCGCCGCCTGCCTCGCATCATTAAAACTATCGAGGTTGCAACAGCCCGTTTCTTTTTTGCCACCGCCGCTGCTCGAATAATCCCATGTCTTCATCGTAATGCCAACAACTTCATAACCTTCGTCATGAAGCATCAGTGCGGTCACGGTACTGTCAATACCGCCGCTCATCGCCACCAAAACTTTTCCCTTCCGGCTCATATTCAAAAATTGAGAACCCCGCTTACGGCGGGACAAGCAGCAAATATACAACTGATTTTGCGCATGCTGAAATGCAGGCTGGCAAAGGTTTTCCGCAGGATGCCGGGCATGAGCCCAACTGCATTACTACTATCAGCTTCGTTGCGTCGCACTCTTGTACTTCCTGTTCGCTATTCAGCATTTGCCTCGTCTCCTATTAATATTAACACACATTTTTAGGACGTCACTCTTAACTCTTAACTCCTAACTCCTAACTCCTAACTCCTAACTCTTAACTCCCAACTCGTTTTAAAGTCCGAAATTTGCTCTCCAAATTAAATCGAACGTGAAGCTTTACCCGGAATCGGCGCATATTCAACTGGAATTTGACAAGGTGAAAAACCTGCTGGCACTTTATTGCCAAACCGATCATGCCCGCACCAAAGCATTAAACCTTCGCATCCATACAAAAAAAGAATTCATAGATGTCGAGCTCAAGCAAAGCCATGAGTATAGCCAGCTATTACAAAATGCTATTTATTTTCCCAACGATTACGTATTGAACCTTGGCAAAGAATTAAAATTATTATCCATACCCGGCGCTGTGCTGAATGGCGAAGAGTTATTGCAAATAAAAAAGTTAGCGGAAAGCATTGAAAATATATTTCGCTGGTTCACGGCGGAAAGAAGAATGGCGTATGAAGCATTGGTAAAAGTGATCGCTGATACCTATTATGAAAAAGCGATCAAAGAAATGATTGAGCAGGTGCTGGATGAATACGGACAGGTAAAAGATAATGCATCGTCAGATTTGAAAGACATCCGGATGAATTTATACCGCAAGCGAAACGAATTGCGGCGATTATTTGAAAAGATCGTTTCCCGGTTAAATAAGCAAGGCTATCTCGCAGAGATAGAAGAAAGTTTCATGAATGGCAGAAAGGTATTAGCTGTAGTCGCCGAACAGAAAAGAACAGTGAAGGGAATATTGCACGGCGAAAGCGACAGTCGGAAAACTGCATTTGTAGAACCGGAAGAAACCATCGAGCTCAATAACCAGGTATCGGAACTGGAAAGTGATGAACGAAAAGAAGTCTATCGCATTCTCCGTGAATTAACCGCGAGGCTATCATCGTATGCTTCTTTGCTTTTCACGTATCATGCGGTTACAGGTGAGTATGATTTCATCAGGGCGAAAGCAAAACTGGCAACTGATATAAAAGGGGAGTATCCATCGGTAGTTGATAAAGCGCATGTTCATTTGGTGCAGGCGTATCATCCATTGTTGTATTTATATAATCAAAAAACAAGTAAGCCCACAATTCCTGTTACTATCACATTGGATGATACAAAAAGAATATTAGTGATCAGCGGGCCGAATGCCGGTGGTAAGACAGTTACATTAAAAACAATTGGCTTATTGCAAATGATGGTGCAAAGTGGACTACTTGTTCCCGTGCATCCATCTTCCCAATTCGGTATTTTCAAACAACTGATGATACATATCGGCGATACACAAAGTATCGAGTTTGAACTCAGTACCTATAGCAGCCATCTCATTCACATGAAATATTTCATGGAGAATGGTAATGGACGAACCCTTTTCTTTATTGATGAACTCGGCAGCGGCAGCGATCCCAATCTCGGCGGCGCTTTCGCGGAAGTAATCTTACAGGAATTAGCAAAACGACATGCATTTGGTGTTGTCACCACGCACTACCTGAATTTAAAAGTGATGGCGGGAAAAACGCCGGGGATCATTAATGGCGCAATGGCCTTTGATGAAAAGAATTTGCAACCACAATACAAATTATTAATCGGCAAACCCGGCAGCTCGTATACATTTTCCATTGCAGAAAGAATTGGTTTAGATAAATCACTGATCAACCGTGCAAGAAATTTAGTGGATGATGACCAGTTTCGCTTAGATAAATTATTAAACCGCACGGAGCAGGATCTCCGTGACCTGGAGAAAAAAGAAAAAGAGCTTCACCAGTTGGTGAAAGAGAATGAAAGACTGAAAAAAGAAATGGAGCTTGTGATGAATAAAGAAAAACATCGCCAGCAGGTAGAAATGTTAAAAGAACAAAACCGTGTTTCAGAAGAACGTATTGGTTATTTAAAGGACATGGAGCGCAAACTGAAGCAACTACTCATCGAGTGGCGCAAAGAGGAGAACAAGAACAAAGTGATCAAACAGATGGAAGCGCTGCTCTTTAAAAAGAATGAACAGAAAGTAGCAGGCAAAATGCAGAAAAAGATTGAATCCAAATTCGCCGAAGTGGGCGGCGATATAAAAGTAGGTGATAAAGTAAAGATGAAACGCAATCACCAGGTAGGGGAGGTAATGGAACTGCGGGGTAAAAGAGCAGTGGTGAAAATTGGTTTATTACCGATGCAGGTCGAGGTAAAAGATTTGGTGGTCGTGAAGGAGAAGATGAGTGATGAAAAGGAATAGGAAATTTATCAATCCGGAAGTTGATAGCTCTTTATAAATGACCGCTATTTTACCGTATTATTTATCCAGTAACGGAAAGTATTTTTCTTCAATCGTTCTAAAATGCCAGCGTTGATGTCCTGCAATCATAAATGCCATTGACAAAACTGAATATTCCGCGCCATTAAACCCTTTGCCGGATTTTAATAGCATTTCAGGGGTGTATGATTTGTATTGGGCTATATAGCTTTTTCGTACTAAAATTAATTCCTCCAGTAAATCTTCTATTTTCCTATGGCTGGCATCAGCATTTTTAGCGTATAAGTTTTCATCGTATCCTAGCATAGTTTGTCCGTCGCTTCTTGCAAAGGCGGTCATTCTGTAACTAAATACCCTTTCGGTATCAATAAAATGTTGCAGGATATCTTTTGCCGTCCATTTACCTTCCGCATATACTTTATCGTCCAATGCTTTCCATTTTTCTACCGGTAGGGTTTCTAACTCTTTCAGGCTAATTTCTAATGCTTCCATATAAGTTACATCATCTGTCAAATTGATATACCTGTCAAAATAGTCCGGCATTATTGGGATGTCTGCTTTTTTCATTGTCCTGTTATTTTATAGCTTTTTTAAATTGAGTTTCATAATTGTTGACCGCATTCATCACATCCATATCATTTTTGAATTTTACTTTCAATATATCAAATGCTTCTTGCCCATGGGGGTCAGCAAGAGTGTTTATGAGTAAAATATTATTTAGCATACCATCTAAGTCATCTTCTTTCAGCGATCTTTTAAATCGTTCAAAGATCAATGGGTAAGCATCTGATGACCGGCCTAAAGATGCAATGGTCTGCGCCGCATATATTCTAAAGTCCCAGCCAGTGTTTGGTAACCGCCAACGGGGTAAATTTAAGTCGGATAATGCGTTGAAAGCAATATCAAATCCACGCGGATCGCCTAATTCTTTTAAACCGTTTAAAGCGCTGATCATGCTTTGACTTTTCATGGAAGGTTTTTTGGTCAATCTTGTCAATGCATCAAATGCTTTTTCACTTTTTGTTTTTCCAAGGGCTGAAGCGGCTGCACTGATCACCCTTTCACTTTTATTATTCAATAATTTTATATACAGGTCGGAGTACTTCGGGTCTTTTGTCATTCCCAGGGAATTAATAAGGGCGGCCAGTGTCCAGGATTTTTCTTTTTTTATAGCCGTAAGCAATGTAGAAATAGTTTCTTCATCCGTTCTATTCTCCTTATTGATATTCAGGTTCCGAAGCTGAACGATCGCCAAATTTTTTAATCTAAAATATTCTGAGCTTAAAACTATATTTCGAAATGCAGTTATAATTTTTGTTTTATTATCAATCGAAGTTTTTTCATCTTTCGCAATGGTTGAAAGTTCATTTAGCGCTGCCTGCCTTGCGAGAATATCTTTACTTTTTTGCAATTGATAAAACAATTCGTCGACTGTTTTTTCAAAAATTATTTCAGAAACCCAGGTGTTTTCATAATCGAAATTTACAAGTTTTGGTTCTCGGGCTGAATCAAAATAAAAGATATTTTCATTTTTCGCTTCCAGCCAAACATGTTCTATTCTTCCATCAATTTCAATATCGATTTTGCCCTTGAAAAATTCAACTTGTGGGTATTCATCTTTTGTGTCAACTGTTTGAATCTGCTTTACATGTAAAACCAATTGCTTTTTCGCCGCTTCATAATTTTTTGTGACAATAAAAATGGGATGGCCCATTTTGTAAACCCATTGCTCAAAAAACCAATCCAGGTTCTCGCCATTTGCTTCTTCAACTGCTTTAATAAAATCTTTTGTGGTAACTGGTTTGGCGGCATTGTTCTTAACATAAAGTTGAATGGCTTTCCACCATTTTTCTTCTCCTAACTGTTTGCGAAGCATGTGTAATACCAATGAACCACGGTAAGCAGCATAATTATCACCCGTAAAGTTATAAACGTTGTCAAAGTTTTGTGTAACAACGGGATGCCTGTATCCTGCATTCCAATCACCAAAGTATGCCGATTGGTCAAAAGCAAGTTGATATAGTAGAAATTCATTGCTGCCATTTTTTTGCTCGTTATATAATTCATTAAAATAATGAGCAAAGGATTTATTTAACCAAACTTCGCTCCAGTCAGTAGGGGCAATATAATTTCCAAACCATTGCTGGGCCAAGGCTTCCGCTTCGGTTAAATCCCATAGGTAAAAAAAATCGGCGTGTGTTCCCGGATCATCAACCATATTTTCGGTAATGGTCGATACTGTATTATTCCCGCTAAAAGTGCCGATATCCTGGACAAAGACTTGTGAATAATTTGGGTAAGGATATTTTATGCCTGTAACTTTCGAAAAATATTTCATCATGTCCGGTAAACGTTCAACTGTTGCGGCAGCCCATAATTTTTCTTTTGGATAAGCAAAATTATGAAGCGTTACCTCGTCGAACTTTTGCTTTACATCCACATAGTCGCCTATTACGAAAGAAGTAAAATGATTGGCATATGGAATAGTTGTTTTGTATTGAAATGTATGTGTGCCGTCATTATTATTTTTTATTTCTAGTAAATTTCCATTCGATACTATTGTTAAATTCTTTTCTACTGTTGCAGTAAATTCGGTCGTTCTCAGATCGTTAGGGGAGTCATAGCAAGGGAACCAATACCGGTTCGACTCCGGGTCGCCGAAAGACCAGATCTCTTTTGGTTTGATCGGATCATTCATAGTTGGTTGCGAAAAACGCAGGCCTTTGCCATTTGTGCCGCTTAGATTATTGGGGTCTATTTTGTTTATCCAGTTTGTATGGTAGTCGATTTTTAGTATGACCTCTTCTCCTGGGTTATAAACCCGGTCAAGTATTATTTCTAATCCATCGTTTTTATCCCCACCATCATAATTGAAATGTAAGGGAGTTCTATTCGTTAATTCAATTGAATTTAATGTAAGCATTCCTGCATCGAGCGTTATTTTATTGGCAGTGATTATTGGAGAAAAAGTGATCCTTGTAGTTCCAAACGCCTGCTTTTTATCCCAGTCAAACTTTAAATCGATAGCGATATTTTTTATATCAATTTTGGGTGAACGTATTACGTTTTGTGACGGCATCTTTCTAATGCTGTCAGGTTGTTGCGCAATTGCATTGGAAAAACCAAACACTCCAAAAATTTGTATCGTCAATAGTAATAGTGCTTGTTTCATGCCTGTAGTAATTTATACATCTGCATTATACTGTTGCTCCAGGTATTTTTTAAGATCAGGGTTTGGAGCTTTCATTAATACATTTTCTACCCAATTATTTCGTTCAAACCAAAGCACGGCCATTTCCCATACGCAGGTTATAATGCCTTTGTCAGAGTATAGAATAAATTCAGAAGGGCTATCAGTAGTTGCTAAATAGACAAATTGCTGCAACATGTTTTCATCAATCCACCAGTTAATGATTGCATAACAGCCATTTTTATATTCATGAATAATCAGGGTGGAAATGTTGTATGTATTTAAGGAGTAGTTATCGGCTTGCTGGAGCCATTCGCTTAAATACGTTTTTACAATATCAATATTTCCTTTTTTTACAAATTCATTATGAATAGAAATACTGTAGATTTTTATTTGCCAGTCGTTGTGTTGGTAAATTTCTAAAAACCGTATTGGCCGTTGCTTGTATGGATTTTTAATAATCACTAATTCTTTTTAATTATTCTGCTTACCTGTCTTTCGCTTCGTAAGCCACATTGCCTGGCGATTTGACTTCTTGACAGATCAGGATTGTTAAGCAGCTTCTTTATTCTCTCTTTCCGTAAAATATTTACATATTCAATCACAGTTAGTGAAGTTTCTTTTTTGAAGATCCTGCAAAAATTTCTGTGGCTCATGTTGGCTAATTCGGCAAGCTCAGGCAATGAATTTTTTTTGTTCAGGTTTTCTTCTAAATAATCCTGGACTTTATGAATGCCGTTGTGTATGTGATGCCGGTTATTTAGATAAATACTTTGTTGCGCTTCATTGCCGCTTCTCCTGTTGTATACAACAAGTTCTCTTGCTATTTTATGGGCAAAAAAATCATCCTTCATGGAAGCTAGGATGTGCAAGGCAAGATCAATGGCGGAATTCGCCCCGGCGCTTGTGTAAATGCCATGATCTTCTGTGAATATTATATTTTGCTGCACTTTTGCTTTGGGAAAATTGGATTGTAATTCCGCAGTTCGTTTCCAGTGTGTTGTACATTTTATGCCATCCAGCAAACCTGCTTTGCCCAGCAAGAAGGCACCTGTACAAATCGCACAAAGAATAACCCCTTTTACTTTTAAATCTACCAGCCACTTTAGTAATGCTTTGTCAGGTTTAAACTGTTTGGAGAATATGTATTTATAATCGGCGCTTAAAATAATTAAATAATCCCCTTTATTTAATTTCTGTTTCTTGTAGGGTTCAACATTTCCTAATGATATACCCGGAGCAGTCACAATACTTGTTTCGCTACTGCAAAAATTAATAGCAATATCCAAGCCCTGGTCTTTTGCTTCATAAAATACTTGCGAAGCGCCACCCAGGTCTAACAGGTTGGTATTGGGCAGTACCAGGAAGGTGATTTTTGAAGACATCAACAATTGTTTTAAAGTTCAAAAATAGTTTTATCAAGAATATAAGTAATGACAATTATAGGACATATTGTGCCAAGTATAAAATAAGACAGAAGAGATTAAATTACAACTAGCTTAAGCGGGCAATAGTTGATTGGGGGTAACGCAGTAAAAGGCCGTGGCGAAAATTAGGTTATTAACAACGCAAATGGGGTGAAGAAGCTGTTTCTCAGCGGTTAAATTCTAACGAGTCTTTGTTTTCCCGGCCTGATAGTTAAAGTCTTTTAATATCTCCGGCTATAGGTTATTATTTTTTAAGCTTCCCATAACTATTATTATATACAACTTTTTCTTTCGGCCATGTAAACTTTAGTCCTGACCAGGTAGAGTTTATGCTTATCGCTTTACTTTCTACAAGGCCATAATCATAACCTAGTTTAATAATTATTTTAATGTTGAGATCGGTTTCTTTTTGACCTTTTTTCGGCCAGGATACCCAAAGCATACCGGGCTGTTGTAAGTGATTCATCAACTTTGGAAACTTCGTATGAAATTGAGCCTGGCTTTTCACAAAGAGATGTATATAATCAAACTTACCGGTAAGTTTGTTCTTCAGATCAAGGATTGGTGAATTGATGTCTTTAATCGTATCAGCAGGTACGCTAATAAAAATTGCACGCATATCTTTCTTTGTGCCAATTTTTTCTGTAACTGATTTGGCCACGGGAATGAAATATTATATACGTTATTATTAAAGTTACTACACTCTCTTCACCACCACTTTCTCACTCCCTAAATAAGTAATAATAATCTTCACGATATCACCCGGTTTTTCCGTAAGATCATCTTTATTAGCAGGCAGCGGTAGCTTCGCTTGTATCTTATCACCGATCACATTCACATAGATCGCATGCGGTGTTATTTTAAATACCGTTGCGTCGATCACTGTTTTATTATGGAGGTATTGTTGCGCTTTTTTATACTCAGGTATGTAATGACGATTGAAAAGGAGGGCAATGGCTTTATCCGGGTTGGAGATATTTTCCAGCGTAAACAATACCGGTTCGTTCACTACGGTTGGTGGAGGTTCTTTTTCCCACGGAGATAATTTTAGCGGGAAGAAATGATAACTGCCGATCTCTTTGATAAAATATCTATCATCCACTTGTTTTAGATAACCGGAAAATTTATTGTCCGTCGCCGCTTTGTGTAAGAGAACGCTTAATGAATTATTATACCGGAACCGGATATTCGCCGCGACCATCTTATCTCCCCGCACTGATCTTTCTAATGTGAAATTCACATCATCACCTTCGCGAAAATGGTGCGGCTTCTTAGCGGGTTTTTCTCCTTTTATTTTTAACAGGTCGGCCTCTTTGATACTGCCATTCACTGTTTTTGCTTTATCATTCACCAGGTATTCAATGGTCACGAATTTCTTTTCGTGTTGAACAAAAGTGATCTTTCCTTCCAATATTTTTTCACTCATACCAGGTCAATCTTTTATAAATAATGCTTTCAACTCAGGTGCGTCATCAGGCTTCATCTTGCCGCCGAGTATCAACCGTAATTGCCTTCTTCGCAAAGCACCATCGAACAATTTTTTTTCTTCTTCCGTTTCAGGAATAAGTTGCGGCACCGGGCTCGGTTTATTATCCGCATCAAGCGCCACGAATGTATAATAGGCTTCATTGCTTTTATATTTTTCCTGTTTCTTCAGGTCTTCGCACCATACTTTCATGTGCACTTCCATCGATGTATTGAAAGCACGGCTCACTTTCGCTTCGATATGCACCACGTTGCCCAGCCTGATCGGGTTCTCAAACGAAATATTATCAACCGATGCAGTCACCACGGGAGCATTGCAATGTTTTTGCGCCGACAATGCAGAAGCGATATCCATCCAGTACATCAATCGTCCGCCCATCAGGTTGCCAAATACATTGGTATCGTTGGGCAATACCAGTTCCGTCATAATGATCACACTGCCCGATGCTTTCTTTTCTTTCATTTTTACATTTTTGCAAAGGTAACAGTTTAGTGTGTGAGCCCAACTGCATTGCTACTATCATCGTCTGTTGCGTCGCACTCTTGTGCTGCATTAATTCTACTCAGCATTTTCGAACGGCACTATTATATACCTGATCTTCAAAAATCGAGGGCTGTGTGCAGTTCCTCTCCTTTAGGAGAGGTTAGGTGAGGTTCAAATGCTTTCACGCAAACCTGCCTGTCAGTAGGCAGGGCCGCAAAGAAGGACGCAAAGGAGCAAGCGAGTTTTTTAACCATACAAGACATACAAGGCATTTAAGTTATTCCGGCATTTCTTGTATTTTTTTTATGTCTTGTATGGTTCACTGATCATTAAAGAACAGGAAGATGAACGGAGCGTCGCAACGAAGATGACCAGGGAACCGAAGCTGGTAAAAAAATCACTAACCATCTATTATCACACTCTCCAAAAAGCGGAACTGTTGCCAATTGCTTATTGCCTATTGCACATTGCCCATTGTTCACTTCTCAATATCTTTGCCCCGGAAAAATTATGGAACCACACTCACTTATTTCTTTCGAGAATACTGAATTCGCATTTGAATATAAAACCAGCAAGCAATTAAAGAAATCACGTTTTCTTTTTTCAGCGATGGGCAAGCAATGGCTGGTGAAGATCGGCGTACGGTTAACGCCCTGGGCCATCAAAGCAGGATTACCTGTAAAAGGAATTATCCGTAAAACAATATTCGAACAATTCGTCGGTGGTGAAACGCTGGAGAAAACAAAGCAGGTCGTTGAACGGCTTTGGGAATATAATGTACAAACCATTCTTGATTACGGCGCTGAAGGAAAAGAAGGCGAAGATAATTTCGATCACGCCTGCGATGAATTTATAAAAGTGATCAATTACGCTGCTACGCAAAAAAGTATTCCTTTCATGAGCATCAAAGTGACCGGCTTCGCCCGTTTTTCTTTATTAGAAAAATTGGATACCGCCATGCATAATGGCGCGGGCACATTGATGAAAAGGTTCTTGGCAGCAGTTGATAATCTTAGTGCTGAAGAAAAAGAAGAATGGCACCGGGTGCGCTACCGCATGATGCGCATTTGCGAAACAGCCGCACAAAAAAATGTTGGTGTCCTCGTTGATGCGGAAGAAACATGGATACAGGGCCCCGTGGATGCACTTACTATCCTGATGATGGATACATTTAATAAGGAGAAAGTTGTTATTTATAATACGATCCAGCATTACCGCCACGACCGTTTGAAATTCCTGAAAGATTCTTATGAAGCGGCTGTTGAAAGAAATTTTATTCTCGGTGCAAAACTTGTCCGCGGCGCTTATATGGAAAAAGAAAGAAGGCGGGCATCAGAAAAAAATTATTCTTCACCGATACAAGCGGATAAAGACAGCAGTGACCGGGATTATAATGCCGGCCTTGAATTTTGTGTTGATCATATTGACCGTATCGCTTTGATCGTTGCTTCGCATAATGAATACAGTAATTTACTGGCGACACAATTATTACAACATAAAGGGTTGCCGTTAAATCATCCGCATGTGCACTGGAGCCAGTTGTATGGCATGAGTGATAATATCACCTTCAATTTGGCGCATGCTGGTTGCAGTGTCAGCAAATATTTGCCATTCGGGCCTATTAAAGATGTAATTCCTTACCTGATGCGCCGTGCACAGGAAAACACTTCGGTAAAAGGACAAACAGGAAGAGAACTTGCTCTTATTAAAAAAGAATTGGAAAGAAGGAAAGTGAATGTATGACACGAATTAATTCGGATTACACGAATTTTTTGAAAAAATTTGAACCTGCGATGAACCCTAATTCGTGTAATTAGTTTAAAATTTGTGTTATCTTTTGTTCACTTAAACAAATTCATTTCATCAATCGTAGAGCTGGTAGCATGCGCTTTTTTGTAATCCAGTTTTCCTTTGTCCACCAACCATTTCAATCCTTCAATGATATGCGCTAAGTAACCCGGGTTTGCATAATCATTTTTATCATGGCCGAGTGCCGTATAAAAACTTCTGCCGCCGTCAAACTCCTGGCACCATACGGAAGGATAGCGGTTGCCAAAAACATCAGGTGTTATATTTTTGCCATCATTACTTTCTTTAATCGTCGAAACATCTGAGATGGCGAGCACTTTTATAGCCGGATTAAATTCTTTGAACAAATAGAACTCATCCTTTGTATCCCATTTTGCCGGGAGATTTTTTGTTAGTTGATTTTTTGAATCTAAAACATGTACAGTAAAAGGTTGAAAAGGAGGGTGACGTAAAAAAGTAGCGCCCAGCATCAGCTTAAACCATTTCCAGTTTCTTTCTGTTCCTGATGCGGAATGTATTCCCATGAAACTACCACCAGCCTGGATATACCGCATGAAAGCTACTTTCTGAGCTTCTGTATCAAACACATCATTATTCGTATTAGAGAAAATAACAGCGTCGTACCTTTTAAGACTGTCATCGGCGAACAGGGCGGAGTTGGTTGTTGTATCTACCCTGAAGCTTAAATCTTTTCCCAGTTTTTGAATAGCAGCTATACTGGCAGGAATATTTTCATGTACATAGCCTTTACCATTTTTGGTAAACAGGAGTATTCTTTTTCCTTTTAATTTTCCATTATCTGTGCCCTGGGATTTTGCTTCAAAAGTTATAATGGCAAGAATAAACACCGCAACAATCGTTTTCATTGATTTATTATTTAAATCAGTAAGATGATCATTGTAAAGTTAACGCATCAATTCACATATTCCTCACACCTGCTAGCCACTCGCAATTCCCCACTTCCCTTTTTGCTAACTTGCAGCCATGCAGCAATACCTCGATCTTCTTCAGCATATTTTAGATAACGGTGCGGAGAAAACAGACCGTACGGGTACGGGAACAAAAAGTGTTTTTGGTTACCAGGTGCGGTTTGATTTACAAAAAGGATTTCCATTAGTGACTACAAAAAAAGTTCACCTAAAAAGTATCATTTATGAACTGCTCTGGTTTTTAAAAGGGGAGACGAATATTGCTTATTTAAAAGAACATGGCGTAAAAATCTGGGATGAATGGGCGGATGAAAATGGTGAGCTCGGGCCGGTGTATGGTAAGCAATGGAGAAGTTGGTCCGCAGGATCCAGTGGAGAAGGCGCCGATGAAAAAGTAGTAGACCAGGTAACAGATTTAATTCAGCAAATTAAAAAGAACCCTGATAGCCGCCGGTTAATCATCAGTGCATGGAACGTGGCTGATCTGCCAAAGATGGCATTAATGCCCTGCCATACCATGTTTCAATTTTATGTAGCGAATGGAAAACTAAGTTGTCAATTATACCAGCGCAGTGCGGATGTATTTCTTGGTGTTCCATTTAATATAGCGTCGTATGCATTACTTACAATGATGATTGCACAGGTTTGCGATCTCGAGCCCGGTGAATTCATCCACACATTTGGTGATGTACATATTTATAGCAATCACATGGAGCAGGTGCAACTGCAACTGAGCCGTTCACCATTTCCTTTACCAACGATGAAATTAAATCCATCTGTAAAAGATATTTTCAATTTCCAGTTTGAAGATTTCACGCTGGAGAATTATCAAAGCCATCCGGCGATTAAGGCGCCGGTGGCGGTGTAAACCCCCTGTCCCCCTGAAGGGGGAACTTAGATCGAGGACTACTTCAACTAAGTAAATACTTAAAGGAGTAAATTGCATCTGTTCTAAACAAAAAAAATTCCACTAAAATAATTTTCAATAACTCCCCTTTAGGGGCAAAAGAAAATTTCAACTTTAAAACAGATTATGGGGGTTTTTATTTCTTTCGTCGTCGCTGCTGCAAAAAACAACGTAATCGGTAAAGACAACCAGCTCGTCTGGAACTTACCGAACGACATGAAGTATTTCAAAAATGTTACATGGGGAATGCCGGTGGTGATGGGCCGCAAATCATTTGAATCAATGGGAAAGCCATTGCCGGGCAGGAAGAATATTGTGCTCACCCGTCAACCCGGTTGGAAAGCGGAAGGAACAATCCCGGTGAAAACATTGGAAGATGCGATGTTCCTGGTAAAAGAAATGGATGTAAAAGAAATGATGGTAATCGGCGGCGGCGAGATTTTTAAAATGGCTTTTGAAAAAGCAAAGCGTATTTATATTACCCGTGTGGATGCCGAGCCTGAAGGCGATGCTTATTTCCCAGCTATTGATCCGAAAGTATGGCGGCTCGTAAGTCAAAAAGATTATGAGGCGGATGAAAAGCATAAGTATAATTATTCTTTCCAGGTGTGGGAAAGAGCCATGTAAACTCCAACCCCTAAAGGGGCTTTACCATACTATTCAGGGTTCGAAAATTTCTATTCCTTCAACAGAATATGTATAACAAGTTTCACCTTGCTGCAAAATACCTCCGCTATTACTTTACTGCTTCCAATGGAAAAGGCCACGGTATGCATTCGCCTTTTGTTTTTGAGTTTATTACTAAAGTATTAAATGATAGAAAGGAATATCTCGGTTACAACATTGTTGAAGATTTGCGAAAGAAAATGCTGAATGACGAAACGGTCTTGACTGTTGAAGATTTCGGCGCCGGTTCAGTTATTTCCAAAACAAATGAGCGGAGTATATCTTCTATCGCAAAAAATGCAGCAAAGCCAAAAAAGTACGGGCAGTTGTTATACCGTATGATAAAAAAATACCAGCCGCAAACAATTCTTGAATTAGGTACTTCGCTGGGAATAACTACTTCTTATCTTTCATTGGCCAAGCCGGATGCAAAAATTATAACATTAGAAGGCTCCGGGTCAATTGCCAGCGTCGCTGAGAAAAATTTCAAAAATTTAAATCTTGAAAACATTCAATTGACAAAAGGAAACTTTGATAATACACTCTCTCCGGTTATCGGCCAACTATCATCGATCAACTTTGCTTTCATCGACGGCAACCACCGGCAAGAACCCACCCAAAACTATTTTCATCAAATACTTCCGCATATAAATAACAATTCGATTCTCATCTTCGACGATATTCACTGGAGTAAAGAAATGGAAGCGGCATGGCAAAACATAAAAGAACATGAAGCTGTTCGTTGCACCATCGATCTTTTTTTTATCGGTATAGTTTTGTTCCGTCAGGAATTTAAAGCGAAGCAGCATTTTAAAATACGATTTTAATAATTCAAGAATAGCTGCGAGCTAAGAGCTACGAGTAGGATGTCAAAGCTTCAGCTCATTACTCGAAGCTTGTTGAGCAGCGAACGGGACGATGAAGAGTGCGACGCAAGGGACGATGAGTAGAATTACAGGACGATGACAACAAAAAATTCAATATGTTTGCCACGGAAATTATAAACCCAAACCTGCCTGCGAGCAGATCCCAAATCAATTTTTTGCATGACTATCGGCGTTCTGAAAGAACCATCGCATGAAACAAGAGTGTCGTTGCTGGCTGAAGCGGTATCAGCGTTAATCAAAAAAAATATCACCGTTGTGGTGGAAAACGGTGCAGGCGAAAAAGCTTCGTGCAGCAATGCTGAATACGAAAAGGCAGGCGCACAAATAAAAAGCCGCAATGAAGTAGCACAAACTGCTGATATTATATTAAGCATTCATTCGCCGGAAGCGTTGACCATCGGTCAACGCCCATCAGCCATTTTCATTGGCGTTTATCAACCGTTATATAATATAGATACGATGAAAGAGTGGGCATCGAAAGGCGTCACTACTTTTTCATTGGACATGCTGCCCCGCACCACCCGTGCGCAAAGTATGGATGTGCTGAGTTCGCAGGCCAACATCGCGGGTTACAAAGCCGTGCTCACCGCATCGAATCTTTATCCAAGATATTTTCCCATGTTCATGACTGCTGCGGGTAGCATCGCCCCGGCAAAAGTATTGATACTTGGCGCCGGCGTTGCGGGATTGCAGGCGATCGCAACTGCGAAACGTCTCGGTGCAGTTGTTGAAGTATTCGATACTCGTCCCGCTGTGAAAGAAGAAGTAATGAGCCTCGGCGCAAAATTCATTGAAGTGGAAGGCGCTGCTGATGCATCGAAGGCTGGTGGTTATGCGGTGGAACAGACGGAAGAGTACAAACAAAAACAACAACAAAGAATTTCAGATAGTATTGCGAAAGCGGATATCGTTGTGACCACGGCGCAGATACCCGGTAAAAAAGCACCGATATTGATCACGGAAGAAATGCTGAACCGTATGCGCAATGGTTCGGTGATCATTGACATCGCAGCAGCGACGGGCGGTAACACGCCTTTTACCAAGAACAATGAAACGGTGCAATATAATGGCGTGAGCATTGTGGGCAATTCGAGTTTGCAATCCACCATGCCGAGTGATGCGAGTAAATTGTACGGCAAGAACGTGCTGAACTTTTTACAACTGATTACTACGAAAGAAGGGCAATTGAATTTGAATTGGGAAGATGATTTGGTGAAAGGAAGTTGCATTACACATGGTGGGGAAGTGGTGCATGAGAGAATGAAAGCCCCTGTCCCCTAAAGGGGAACTTAGGTCGTACTCATTCCATGAATAGTTAAGTTCTTTTAGATGATATTGATAGGTATGTAACCAGCGATAGTTTTTCATGGCATCTTCGTTGCGTCGCACACTTGTACTGCATGAATTTTACTGAGCATTGTCGAAGTATCGGCATTTTTGCAGTATCCATGAATATCGGGGAATTAGTTCTTTACTCAACAAATTTCTTAACAATAAACCATTCACTGCTCTTGGGCTGTGAGTGAATTCCTCCCCTTTAGGGGAGGTTAGGAGGGGTTTTAATATGCTTAATTGGATAACCGCAAATCAACAAATCATCTACATCGTCATCCTGATGATCTTTGTAGGTATTGAAATAATCGGCCGTGTGCCGAGTGTATTGCATACGCCATTGATGAGCGGTGCGAATGCAATTCACGGTGTGGTGATCATCGGCGCTATCATCGTAATGGGCAAAGCGGAAAGTGATAATTACCTCGCATTGATATTAGGTTTTATCGCCGTGATAGTAGGAACATTAAATGTGGTGGGCGGATTTGTAGTGACGGACAGGATGCTGGAGATGTTTAAAAAGAAAAAGAAACCCTAAATCTTCCTACCCCGATTTTATCGGGGCTAAAAGGGACTTGGGAAGTTTCTGATAAATAAAAAATGTTTTTGCTCTTTGTACAATTTTTAGAAAAAATAAATTCACTTACAGCTATTAGGGCTGTGAGCAGATACTCCTCCTTTAGGGGGAGCCAGAGGGGGTATTTATGGAATTAAACATTCTTACACTTTGTTATCTCATTGGTTCGGTCACTTTTATTCTCGGACTAAAAATGTTATCCAATCCTGCGACAGCGAGAAAAGGCAATCTGATCGCTGCAGGAGGTATGACCATCGCTATTCTCGGAACTATCTTTTTATATACGGATGATGATGGAAATAAGCTGGGTAATTATGGCTGGATATTCGGTGGTATCATCGTTGGTGGTATCATCGGTACGTTATCCGCAAAGAAAGTGAAGATGACGGCGATGCCGGAGATGGTGAGTATGTTTAATGGAATGGGTGGGGCTTGTGCAGCATTGATTTCGTTGGTTGAATTTGATCATTTGTACCATTTTTTTTCTGAGCCACAAGGGCCTATCGATTCTGATTGGATTATGGGACAGCCCGAACGTCCTACCGGATTACTTCTTATTATTTGCCTGGGGCTTATAATCGGCTCCGTTTCTTTTGCAGGAAGTATGATTGCCTGGGGCAAACTCAACGGTAAAGTCAAAGATTTCTCTTTTAAAGGGCAACATATTTTCAATATTGTCTTATTGCTTATTATAGTTGGTTTGGCAACTTATCTCATTGGTTGGATGCCTTCTAGTGCATTAATTATTTTCTATGCCATTTTTGCTTTATCATTATTATACGGGGTCTTCTTCGTTTTCCCAATCGGCGGTGCAGATATGCCGGTTGTAATTTCTCTTTTAAATTCTTTTACCGGCGTAGCAGCTGCGTGTGGTGGTTTCTTATATGATAATAAAGTAATGCTGACCGGTGGTATTCTTGTTGGTGCTGCGGGTACATTGCTCACGATATTAATGTGTAAGGCAATGAACCGTTCCCTGGCGAATGTGTTGATCGGTTCATTTGGCGGCAGCAAAGCTGGCCCGGCTGGTGTTTCTAAAGAGCAGGGAAATTATAAAGAGATCACATTGAGCGATACTGCGGTGGTAATGAGCTATGCGACCAAAGTGATGATCGTTCCGGGTTATGGTTTGGCGGTTGCACAGGCGCAGCATGCTTGTCATGAGCTGGAAAAATTATTGGAAGAAAAAGGCGTGACGGTAAAATATGCCATTCATCCTGTTGCCGGCCGTATGCCCGGTCACATGAATGTATTGCTGGCCGAAGCAGATGTGAGCTATGATAAATTACTGGAAATGGAACATGCCAATGAAGAGTTTCCAACAACAGATGTGGTGTTAATCCTCGGTGCAAACGATGTAGTGAACCCTGCTGCGAAATCTGATCCTTCTTCTCCTATATATGGTATGCCGATACTGGATGTTGAACTGGCGAAAAATGTTATCGTGAACAAACGAAGCATGAAGCCCGGTTATGCCGGTATCGAGAACGATCTTTTCTTCCGTCCAAAAACTTCGATGCTTTTTGGTGATGCAAAAAAAGTGCTGCAGGATTTGATTGCAGAAATAAAAAATCTCTGATTTATATTTATGATTAGAAAACAGGAAATAATATTTATTGTTATTTCCTGTTTTTTGTTTTCATGTGGAGGCAAAAAGCCTTACGTAGATTGTCGTTATTTCTGGACAGGAAAATTTCGATTGAACAGCAAACTTGATACTACTGTCTACATCATTGAAAGAAATCATTCAATACAAATGGAGACCGATAGTAAAACTGGTAAAACAATTCCTGTAAAAATTAAATGGCTTGATGACTGCACTTTTGAATTAGAGGCCAAAAAAGAAAAGATTGATACAGCTCTTGCTTTTGAAAACTTAGTTGTCAAATCTGAAATTGTTTCCGGGAATAAAGATTACTATATATTTGAATCAAGAACTCCCGGGTATGATTTTTTATACAAAGACACTATGTGGCTTCTCAGCAAATAATACTCTTTACTTATAAACACTGATCCGTTTTTAACGTGAGTTTAAAAAACTTATAATTATCGGAAATTCTTTTCCGGGTTCCTCCACCTGCGGGTTATGTCCCGATTTTTCAAACATCACAAATTGTGCCTGCGGACAATATTCTTTATACTTCACCATCATTTCGGGAACAGCCACACGGTCATATCTTCCGCCGATGATCAGCACCGGCATTTTTAAATCTTTTAATTGTTTGCGGTAATCAAAATTGCCGATATCATTTCCTACAATAAAATCTCCGTCTTTTCCCACCATCTGGTAATATAGTTTTGAATTAAATGAATTGGGATACGTTCTTCTTGCAGTGCCCGGAGCCGGAGCTTGCGGTTCGAAACGGGCCGGGTTATAGGCGTATAAAAATCCATAAGGCACACGGCCATAAATTTCCTGGTGATTTTCATCGCTGCTGACCGCACCTGCTTCTCTTATCTTCATCAGTTCTTCCCATACTTCAGGATAATTGGTTTTTATTTCGTGATTGCTGTTGTCATCGTTCTTTTGCCACATAATAAAACTGTGAAAGGAGTTGGCTAATATTAAATGACTTAGATTTTGTCCATACTTTACTGCATAACCCTGCGCTACTACACCGCCATATGAATGGCCGAGCAAACTGATTTTATTTAAATTCATTGCTTTTCTCAAACCTTCAATGTCATCAATATCCCTTTCCAGTGTATAGGCTTTTACATCTTTCGCTGTGTCCGATTTTCCACGGCCAAACCCATCAAAATAAATAAGCTGAATATTTGATTTCGCCAATGAATCAAAACTCCGCAGGCCACGGTGTACGCCGCCGGGGCCACCCGCTATCAATATCATTGGTTCTCCTTTGCCCACTGTTACCACCCAAAGTTTAGCGCCATTAACGGTATAATATTTTCCTTCCGTCCAGCTATCTGGATAATGAACTGTGTCCTTATTCACCTGCCCGTTGATAAAAGAAGTCGTTGCGATAAAAAAGATCAGTGATAAAAAGACACGTTTCATAACAGCTTATTTGTATAAAAATAATATTTTTTCAACTGGCGCTTATTAAATGATAATACTTAGCTTGCTTGTATGCAATTGCCGCAACGATTATTAGATTCATTAAAGGATGTGAAAGGTTTCGATAAAGAAGCATTTGAAAAAGTGCATGCTTCCGGCGAGCAGGTGACTTCGGTTCGCATTAATCCTTTTAAATCGGCAACGGTGAGTCGTGAGCCATCTGTTGAAGAACTCTTTCACGATTCACGCCTCACGTCTCCCGTGCCGTGGACACAGCATGGATTTTATTTAGCAAAACGTCCTTCCTTCACCTTCGATCCGCTTTTCCATGCCGGTTGTTATTATGTGCAGGAAGCCAGCAGTATGTTTTTAGAACAGGCATTGAAACAAACTGTGGATTTATCTAAACCTTTAAAAGTATTAGACCTCTGCGCTGCGCCAGGCGGTAAGTCAACGCATATTCAATCACTCATTTCAAAAGACAGTTTACTTGTCAGCAATGAAGTGATAAAATCAAGGGCGAATATTTTAAAAGATAATATTATAAAATGGGGTTGCCAGAATGTGATGGTTACGAATAACGACCCGAAAGATTTTGCAAAGCTTGAAGGTTATTTTGATGTGATAGTAATCGATGCTCCCTGCAGCGGCAGTGGTTTATTCCGCCGCGAACCTGAAGCTATAGAAGAATGGAGTGAAAATAATGTGCAGTTATGCAGCCAACGGCAACAAAGAATAATGGCTGATGTGTGGGCGGCCTTAAAAGAAAACGGCATATTGATTTATTCCACCTGTTCTTATTCAAAAGACGAAGACGAGGAAATAGTAAACTGGCTCATGAATGAATTGCCTGCTGCCAATTGCCCATTACAGATTGATAAAAGTTGGGGAATAACCGAATCTGGAAATGGATACCGCTTTTGGCCGGATAAAGTAAAAGGCGAAGGATTTTTTATCGCCTGTTTTCAAAAAAATAATGAACAAGAAGAGAATTTTTTTAAAACAAAAAACAAACCCGGGCCTGCTACAAAAAGGGAAATGGAGATGATTGCTTCATGGACAAGCACGGATAATTCGCAGTTCATAAAATATAAAAACACCGTTTATGCCTGGCCTTCGTTATTGGTGAATGATTTTAACTGGTTGTTGAGCCAGCTTCGGGTTATTTATTCCGGTATCCTTACTGGTGAATTAATGCGGGATAAATTGGTGCCCGATCATGCATTAGCGATGAGTGGCCTGGTAAAGGCCGGGGTTACGAAAATAGAGCTGACTTATGAAGAAGCCATTCACTACCTGCAACGAAAAGATTTGTCAATAAATCCCGGAACTAAAGGCTGGCAATTGGTGACCTATCAAGATTATAACCTTGGGTGGATCAATGCTTTACCTAATCGTATTAATAATTATTATCCCAAAGAACTGAGGATATTAAATGATAACTAAAGCGCCGTGTCGTGCAAAAAATCCGCATCTTTGCAGGCCAAACTTTTCATTATGAAAAAGCTTTTTTTCCTGGTCGTTTTTTCCGCTGTAGCATTTTTCAGCCAAGCCCAAACCGGGGATTTATTGGTGAAAAGCGGGGGCGGTAGTTTATACCTCGATCATAAAGTGGCGGCCAAAGAAGGCCTGTATGCGATTGGACGTTTGTATAATGTACATCCGAAAACAATTGCCAATTATAATAAAATTGATTTGAATGCCGGGCTGAATATCGGGCAGACATTGCACATCCCTTTGACGGATACAAATTTTATCCAAAAAGGAAATTCAGGCGTGCCTGTTTATTATAAAGCCGGGAGTGGTGAAAATTTACAAAAAGTAAGCGGTGCGAATAAAAATGTTTCAGTACAGTCTTTAAAAGACTGGAATGATATGTCAACTGATAATGTTCAATCTGGGGCAAAATTGATTATCGGTTTTCTCCAGTCAAAAGAAATGCAATGGACAAATGTAAATAATGCTGTTGCCAAAACTCAAACTAAGCCTGTTGAAAACAAACCGGTAGTTGAAACGAAACCGCAGGTGAAAGAAGAACCAAAAGTTGTAACGCCACCACCTGTAGTAAAAACAGAAATAAAAGAAGAGCCGAAGAATACAAAGCCTGAAACGAATAATCCTGTTGTAATTAGAGAAGAATCAAAAGTTACAAAACCTGAAGTCACAACCCCCGTAGTTGTAAAAGAAGAAGTAAAGAAAACAGAACCACTGGAAATAAAACCTGCTGTTGTAAAAGAAGAAGTAAAAGCAATCAGCTCAGCAAGCGGTTATTTCAAAATTCATTTTGACCAGCAAACAAAAGCGGCGCCGGCGACAAAGAATTCAACATTGAATTCCGGTATTTTTAAAACAACAAGCGGTTTACAGGAAGCTAAATATTATTTACTGATTGATGGTGTTTCTCCCGGCACGATTGTAAAAGTCACCAATCCCGATAATAACAAATCTGTTTATGCAAAAGTATTGGGTGAAATGAATGGCATTCGTCAAAACCAGGGCCTGGATATCCGTATCAGCAATGCTGCGGCTTTGGCGTTGGAAGTGAATGACCAGGAAAAATTTGTGGTGAAGGTGAACTACTAAATCCAGTTACTGGATGCTGGTTACTGGTTACTGGTTACTGGTAAAGCGATATCCTCTCAGAAATTCTTCTATTGTCATTTTCTTTTTTCCTTCTGCCTGTAATTCTTTTACGAGAATGCAGCCGTTGTTACATGCAAATTTCAAAAAAGTTTTTCCATCTGTTTCGAAACTTCCTGAAGCCCCTCCCTTGGAGGTGTTTGAGGAGACTTCCTTTTCACTTCGGTATATCTTCAGCATCTTATCATTTAAATAAGTAAATGCGCCGGGAAAAGGAGAGAGGCCGCGGACAAGATTATGCACTTCTTCAACTGTTTTTGTAAAATCTATTTTGCAGGTTTCAGTGAAAATTTTTGGGGCGTGTTTTAAAGAATGTTCGGTGTTTGCTAATTGCTTATTGCCGATTGCCAATTGTGGTTTTTCCGTCAACATGCCTTCTGCAATTCCTTTCACCGTTTTCACCAATACCTGCGCACCAATTTCTTTCATCTTATCATGCACTTCACCGGCGGTTTCATTTTCTCCAATGGGAAAATTTTCCTGCAATAAAATATCACCGGTATCAATCTCCTGTTTCAGTTTAAATGTGGTGACGCCCGTTTCTTTTTCTCCATTGATCACAGCCCAATTGATAGGAGCAGCGCCGCGGTATTGGGGTAATAAAGAACCATGTAAATTGATCGTTCCTAAGCGGGGCATGTTCCAAACCACTTCCGGCAACATGCGGAATGCAACGACTATCTGAAGATCGGCATGTAAGGATTTTAATTCTTCCAAAAATTCAGGGTTCTTTAGTTTCTCTGGTTGTAAAACTTTCAATCCTTTTTCGACAGCATATTTTTTTACAGCGCTTTCATTCATCTTCATACCACGGCCTGCGGGTTTATCCGGGGCGGTTACTACCCCGGCAATGGTATACCCGGCTTTTACCAAAGCGTCTAAAGAAGCAACGGCAAATTCAGGGGTTCCCATAAATACGATGCGGAGGGTAGCCAATGCAAAATTGAATGTATTCGGCCCTGTATCTTTTTGTTTTACCTGGAATTCGATCATGGCTGCGAAGGTAGCAAACACAGAACACGGATGACACAGATTTAGGCGGATTAGCACGGATTTTTAGCTTAAAACTTAGTAAGACTAAACCCGCACAATAATTTAACCTATTCGCAGTTTTGAAAGATTTTCCAGTCAGCGGAAACAAATCCTTTTAATCAATTTAAATCAGTGTCATCCGTGTTCTGTTTTCATTCTTCTTTCTGGCAAATAATTTTTATCTTCACCAGACTCCTCGTTAAATTTAAAGAACGATTGCTCAGCCCTTTCACTGAAAATAAATAACCACCATGGCAATAAGGGTAGCGATCCGGCACAAAACAATTTATTCTTACGACAGGTTAGTTGCCGTTTCCCCGCATATATTTCGTTTACGTCCCGCAGTTCATTCCCGTACTGCGATTGAATCTTATTCATTAAAGATCGAACCGAAAGAACATTTCATTAACTGGCAGCAGGACCCGTTTGGTAATTACCAGGCAAGGGTTGTTTTCCCGGAGAAGACGAAGGAAATGAAAGTAGAAGTGGAAGTGATCGCCAATCTTGTCAGCATTAACCCGTTTGATTTTTTTGTAGAAGACTATGCGGAAAATTATCCGTTCAGGTATCAATATCAATTATACAAAGAGCTGTTGCCTTATCTCGAAGTAAATGAAAGCGGTCCGCTGCTCCTGCAATGGTTAAAGGGAGTTGACAGAAGTAAAAAGACCATCAATGATTTTTTGGTTTATCTCAACCAAAAATTAAATAAAGAAATTAATTACTCCATTCGCATGGAAGTTGGTGTGCAAACCTGCGAAGAAACATTGGAGAAAAGATTGGGTTCGTGCAGGGATACCGCCTGGTTGTTTGTCCAAGTGTTGCGTCATTTAGGATTGGCCGCAAGGTTTGTATCCGGTTACCTGGTTCAATTAACTGCGGATGAAAAATCATTGGACGGCCCATCCGGCCCGCCGAATGATTTTACTGATTTACATGCGTGGGTAGAAGTATATATTCCCGGTGCGGGATGGATTGGGTTGGATGCGACATCCGGTTTGTTTGCCGGTGAAGGACATATACCATTAGCATGCACACCTGATTATGCAAGTGCAGCACCGGTGGTTGGCGCTACTGATAAATGCGAAGTGGAATTCTTTTTTGAAAACTCCGTTACACGTATTTATGAAGATCCCCGTGTTACCAAACCTTATACGGAGCAACAATGGATGGAGATAAATGCATTGGGCGAGCAGGTGGATAGAGACCTCGATGCAAATGATGTAAGAATGACAATGGGGGGTGAACCCACTTTTGTTTCGATAGATGATATGGAATCGGCGCAATGGAATGTGGCGGCGGATGGAAAAGAGAAACGAATTCTTTCACATGATCTTATTTATCGTTTGCGTGAAAAATTCGGGCCCGATGGGCTCATTCATTACGGGCAAGGCAAATGGTATCCCGGCGAGCCATTGCCCCGCTGGCAATATGGTTTGTTCTGGAGAAAAGATGGATACCCGGTTTGGAAAAATATTGATCTCATCGCACATGAAAAAACCAAACGGACCTATACACATGAAGATGCAAAAAAACTGACGGAAGAATTGGCAAAGCGTTTAGCCGTTAGCCCGGATAATGTAAGCCCGGCGTATGAAGATGTGTTTTATTTTTTATGGACGGAAGGAAAGAACCCGGTGAATGTTGATCCGTTAAAAGCGAATTTAAAAGATCCGTTGGAGCGCCGCACATTGGCGCAGTTGCTTAACCAGGGTCTAGGTGATCCTGTTGGATATGTATTGCCATTGCAATGGAATTACTGGAATAATAAATGGCTGAGCTGCAAATGGGTGTTCAACCGTGATTATCTTTTTTTAATTCCTGGTAATTCACCGATTGGGTTGCGCTTGCCTTTGGATTCATTGCCCGTAATAGCAAAAGCGAAAATTCCGCAACGTGTAGAAAGAAGTTTGTTTGAAGAACTGCCCGACCTCGAACATTTTCACGAAACTATTTCAGCACGCTATGGACTTGTTTCTGATCACAGTCGCCTGCCAAAGCAAAAGGTAATACCGCAGGTATTGGAAACAGTTCCAAAAGAAAAAAAGAAAAAAGATATCTGGCAGAAAGCAGAAGAAGAGCTTCCTGAAATTGAAATAACCTTTGAAGTAAAAACGATCCGGACGGCGCTGAGTGTGGAACTGCGTGATGGTTTACTTTATTTATTTATTCCCCCGATGGAATACCTCGAGCATTATCTCGATGTGATTGCATCTATCGAAGCAGCGGCCAATAAATTAAAATTAAAATTACGCATCGAAGGATATGAACCACCCCGTGATAACAGGATGGAAAGATTGGTGGTGTCACCTGATCCGGGTGTTATCGAAGTAAATATTCATCCCGCAAAAAATTGGAAAGAACTCGTTCATAATACAGATACATTATATGAACAGGCACGCCTTTCAAGATTAGGCACGGAAAAATTTATGCTCGATGGCCGGCATACCGGTACCGGTGGTGGTAACCATATTACCATTGGTGGTTCGTCACCATCGGATAGTCCTTTATTGCGAAGACCCGATCTGTTGCGCAGTCTCATTACATTCTGGCAACATCATCCCGGCTTGTCGTATTTATTTTCCGGTTCATTCATTGGGCCTACCAGCCAGGCGCCACGAATAGATGAAGGATTAGAAGACCGTTTGTATGAAATGGAAATCGCCTTCAGCCAGGTTCCCGAAAAAGGCTTCATTCCTTTTTGGATAACCGACCGGGTGTTCCGTCATTTATTGACCGATATCACCGGCAATACACACCGTTCAGAATTTTGTATTGATAAATTATATTCACCCGATTCTTCATCGGGACGATTAGGTATTTTAGAATTCAGGGCATTTGATATGCCGCCGCACAAGCAGATGAGTTTAATGCAGATGTCGCTGATCCGTGCATTGATCGCTGCGTTCTGGAAAAAACCATACAAGCATAAACTCGTAAGATGGGGCACGGCTTTGTATGATAAATTTTTATTGCCACATTACGCCGAAGCGGATATCGCGGATGTTGTCGAATATCTTAACGGTGCAGGTTATCCAATTGATATTGCCTGGTTCAAACCATTCTTTGAATTTCGTTTCCCGCATTACGGATCGGTGCGCATCGGCGATATAGATATGGAAGTACGCATGGGCATCGAGCCCTGGCATGTACTCGGAGAAGAAATGTCAAGTTCCGGTACGGCGCGGTTTGTTGATTCATCATTGGAACGTGTACAGGTAAAATTGAAAGGTGTCAATGACAACCGTTATATTTTATTATGCAATGGCTTTCGTGTACCATTGACCGCCACCAATACCAAAGGCGAATATGTTTGCGGCATCCGCTATCGGGCATGGCAACCGCCGAGTGCATTGCATCCAACCATCGGTGTGGATACGCCGCTCACATTTGATGTCGTTGATACATGGAACAGTCGTTCCATCGGTGGCTGCACCTATTATGTATCGCATCCCGGCGGCCGGCATTATGATACATTCCCCGTCAATAGTTTTGAAGCAGAGTCACGCCGTGTCAGCCGCTTCGGAAAAACCGAACATTCACAAGGGCCACAATTTATCCGTACGCTGGTCGCGGTAACGGAGCATTATATGGAAAATGACCGTGCGCCATTTATCTACGATACACCAGCGGCTGAAATAAATAATGAATTTCCGTGTACGTTGGATTTAAGGTTGAAGAAATAGTTTGATTGTAAGATATTTTGTTTACCAGCGACATTGCTACTATCATCGCCTGTTGTGTCACTCACTTCATCGTTCGGTAATTCTATTCAGCATTTGTCGAAAGACCCCGATGTTTGTCGGGGCGAAGTGTTTTATTTGTCCCGAGGTACGTTTTGTGCAATAATTAAAGAAAATTAGCATAAAGCGTTCCTACGGAACGCCATCTTCATGCCCGAATGATTTCTACCCATAAAGTGCTCCGCTGGAACACAAAAGAGCAAAACCTTCTATTTGTAAAAAGCATTTAAAAAAAACTTTTTAAGGATAGGAAAAATTCCTATGTCCCGTAGGGACATTTTATGGGTAGAAAAACATACAAAGAAACCCCACGTTCCGTAGGAACGTTTTATGCCTTAGTCTGCAAATACAAGGGTTTTGTATATTTATAGACAATCCCAACCAATGGCAAACACATACACCCAACTTCATGTACAATTCGTATTTGCGGTAAAATACCGTGCCGCACTAATTGAGAAAGAATGGAAAGACGAACTGCACAAGTATATCACGGGCATTATCCAGGAAAATGGACATAAGATGCTCCAGGTAAATAATATGCCTGATCATATTCATATTCTTATCGGCATGCGGCCAACACAATCTATCGCATCATTGGTGCAAAATATAAAATCGGAAAGCAGCAAATGGATCAAAGAGCAAAAATTTTGTGAATCACCATTTGCATGGCAGGAAGGTTATGGCGCATTTTCTTATTCCAAAAGTCATGTGGCAGATGCTGTACGTTATATTCAAAACCAAGAGGTTCATCATCAAAAAGAAACGTTTATTGAAGAATATAAACATTTTCTAAAAGCTTTTGAAATTGAGTATGAAGATCAATATGTTTTTAAAGAGCCGGAATAATTATTATAGCGTGTTTAGTTAAAAGAACCAGCGTAAGTTTTAAATTTTGTAGTCATATTATGGTTCAATTCCATAAAATGAAAGGGTTTGATGTTACATCTAAATGTTTTTATCTTTATTCGAAGACTAGCATAAAGCGTTCCTACGGAACGCAGGTCGCTTTCGTAGATTTTTCTACCCATAAAGTGTTCCTCTGGAACACAGGGAAAAACACATTTTTGAATATTGAAGTAAACATATAGCTAATGTTTTATTTGTCCCATCGGGACAACTTATGGGTAGTTATAAAATGAAGAGAGCTTAATGTTTCGTAGGAACATTTTATGCAAATCATATATATCCGGAATGCATTTTTCGATAGAAGACTAACTATTCTCGATGAACATTTACAAATATGCTGAATAGCGAACAGAACCTTGAAGTCCCGATAGCTATTGGGAGCGACGCCCCGACAAACATCGGGGTCTTCGACAAATGTTGAGTAAAGAACAGAAAGATGAAGAGTGCGACGCAACGAAGCTGCTAGTAGCAATGCAGCCCGGCAAATAATTTCTCAGGCACACTTCTTGATTTATTACCCTATTTTACAAGCGAAAACAATCAAGCCATTACCAGATGAAACTTTTTAAATGCGATCATTGCGGCCAGCCCGTTTATTTCGAAAATACTTTTTGTGTTCAGTGCAATGCATCCCTGGGTTTTGATCCGCAACGGATGGACCTGGTGGCATTGCAGGATGGGGAAAATAATAGCTATACGTTGTTTGACAGCAAAGGAAAAGTGACTTCTTCCACGCCACATTATAAATACTGCTCCAATAGACAATACAATGTTTGCAACTGGCTGCTTCCGCACGACAGCGAGGAAGAGTTTTGCATCGCCTGCAGCCTGAACAGAACCATTCCCGATCTTTCACAACCCGATCATTTGGTAAAGTGGGCACGAATAGAAGTAGCCAAGCACCGTCTTGTATATTCTTTATTGCGGTTTAAATTACCCGTCATCAGCAAAACACAGGATGAAGACAAAGGTATTGCATTTGATTTTTTGGCTGATGAAAATACGGATGGCGAAAAACGGTTACTGACAGGTCATAATCATGGACTGATTACACTGAATATAGAAGAAGCCGATGATGCCATCCGCGAAATGGCCCGCAACCAGATGGATGAAGTGTACAGGACATTGGTGGGGCATTTCCGCCACGAGATCGGCCATTATTACTGGGAGCGGTTGATAGAAGATACAAAAAGGTTAAAACCGTTCCGCGAACTTTTTGGTGATGAATCCATTGATTATGGAGAAGCGTTGAAAGAGCACTATAACAAAGCGCCTTCCGATGAATGGAGAGAAAAATTTATCAGCGCTTATGCCAGTTCTCATCCCTGGGAAGATTGGGCGGAAACATGGGCGCATTACATGCATATCGTAGATACATTGGAAACAGCTTATTCATTCGGCCTGACGGTAAACCCAAGAGTAGCTGATCTTGATAATGAAATGAGTGCCCGGCTGAATATCGATCCGTACACAACAAAGTCCATTGATGATATCATTGAGCGGTGGATACCACTATCATTCGTGATGAACAGCCTGAACCGCAGTATGGGAATGAAAGATTCTTACCCGTTTGTGATCAATGAAGCGGTAAAAGAAAAATTGACTTTTATACATGAGACGATAAGAGCGGCAAAGGAATCGTAGCCAGCGCTTCCGGTCACCAAATTTTTATTGTAAATTTGAAATCATAAAGAATTTACCTATGGGCACTCTTACAATAGATAAAAAGAAGTTTGTGGTAATGGAGCAAAAAGAATTTGATAAACTCCAATTATTAGCAGCGCAAAAAACATCTCCCGCCAAAAAACTCTCTCTTGCAGCGGAAAAAAAAACATGCCTATAAACTCACCGATAAATGGGCAAAAGGAAAGTAAGTATCCTGGAACCTGCTTCTACAGCTGTCGCAGAAATTGCGATGTTTATTTAAAGCGAGGGATTACCACAAACAGCCAAACGATTTGTAGACGATGCTTTCGAATTTTTTGCAAAACTCTCAGATGAAAGAATAGAACATAAGCCCTGTAGTTATATGCGATGGAAAGATCTTAGCTATCGCTGTGTGCTTTATAAAAAGAAATATATTGTTGCCTATTTAAGCCAGGAAAAAGAAATTGTAATCTGCGACTTTGTTGCTGCAAAGCTTTTAAGCTGACTCTTGTAATCATTCCTCCACCCTCTTCACATCTACCGATACAGATAGTTCATGACGACTGCTGCTCATGATTACGCCTTTTAGCGGAACAATATCAAAATAATCACGGCCCCAGCCAACAGTGATATATTGTTCATCCGGAATTTTATTATTGGTAGGGTCAAAGTCCACCCATCCCGCACCGGGTATAAAAACAGACAGCCATGCATGCGAAGCATCAACGCCTGCAAGTTTTTCTTTTCCTTCCGGTGGAAGCGTTTCAATATAGCCGCTTACATACCTTGCCGGCAAACCCATCGCATGCATGCATGAAATGGCAAGATGGGCGAAGTCCTGGCAAACACCTTTCTTTTCTTTCATCACCACTGACAGGGGAGTCGATGTAGTAGTGAAACCCGTTGTGAAAGTAAAATCAGTGTGAATACGGTTTATTAAATCAATCACAGCGTCGAACATGGATTTTCCTGTAACAAAAGATTGTTCCGCATACTTTTTTATTCCGGGTATAGCCACCGTTATTTCTGTAGGATGTATAAATTGTCTTTCTTCAATAAACTCCCCGGCTGAAGCCTGAATTAAATCTCTTACGTTTTCCCAGCTTTGTTTGGGGTATGATGCCGGGGCCTCTTTGTTTATTCTCTCTATCTGCGACTTTACTGTAACGGTTAACGCTTCATGCTCCTGTTCAATAACAAAATAATAAAGTTTATTGCCATAGAAGTCCACATACTCTTCCAGTATTTCCGGCGAAGGAGTGATGATTAGTTTAAACGCTTTACAAATTTGCTTATCTGTATCCCGTGGGGCTAATGCGGCTATGTTATGACAAAGGCTTACCTGTTCATGGTATTGATAACGGGTTGTATGTTCAACAGAATAAAGCATGCACTCAGATCAGGTTCGCTGTAAACAATTGTTTTTGTGTCTGGCTATGTTTAAAATAAGTTTTAGAAACAAGCATAGCTGTGTCAGATAACAGTGAATATAATTTATCTAAGAATTTATTTAACTGTACATATTCTTTGCTGGTCTTATCATATTGCGCCAGTGTATTGGCATCTGCCAGCTTCAATAAAGAGTCTGCTTCCTGTATAAAACGTTGATGGGCGCTGAGCGGTAATTCTTTTCCTTCTTTCGGCAAGTCGGAAACATAGCGTTTTATCTTTTTTATGAGGTAAGCCAGGGATTTCGGATAATTGTTATCCAGCATCAGTAATTCAAGTACTAATGGTAATTGCAAATGGTCCCTGTAAGTATAGCGATAAGTAATAAGGCTCTGACTGGCGATCATTACGGATTCCAGGAGTTCATGTTCCACCTGTTCTTCCTGTTTATTTTGAAAAACACTTTGCAGCAACCCAATAATATAAAGTGATTGCTCAAGCTTTCTTCCCATGTCCATAATATTCCATCCCTGTTCACGGCGTACACTTTCACGGTTCATTCCTAAAAATGCAAACATAGATGTATTCAGTGCATCCATCGTACTAATCATGCGCAGATGATCAGTATGAGGAGAAGCTTTCGCTGCGTTCCATTCTTCCTCCATTTGCAGCAACACCCGCCAGGTGTCCTGTGCCCAGAAATTGCGAACACCATACACCGCAGTTTTCAATAACGTAAGGTTATAGCTAAGACTGCCATTTCTTTTTTCATTGTATAAAATATCGGTCAGCTCTTTCCACGGGTTTGTATAAAGTTCCCTGGTTTTTACCGCATCATTTTCTTCAAAAAATCCGGGGAAAGTATAAGTGCATTGCGTGGCCGCCCTTAATAATATTATTTCTGAACCTTCATTGGTGAAAGGTTTATTGTTTTTCAATATGTGCTGCATAACGGTACGCTGCAGTCTTGCATTATTAATTACTCTTTCTGTATAGCGGCCCACCCAAAAAAGGTTTTCAGCGGTATGGCTCGGCAGTGATCGCTTATGAATTTTTCCGGGGGAAATATCTGAAGCCAGTTGTAAATGAACTGGTTGTTCATCCTCATCGCCGGAGGCCAATACCCATGTGTCTTTACTGATACCACCCAATTGATTGGAGATAATAAAACTACTTTCTTTCGTTGTTCTTGTCAGTCCGCCGGGCATTGTTACATAACTATCGCTATGACTTACTAAAAAGCCCCTGAAGAGAGAATGTGCTGCCTGCAATTTTCCATCCAGCCACGACGGTATCGGTGAGAAATTAATTTTTTCCTGTCCTGTATATAAATAAGGGTTCGCTTTTATCTGCCTGATCAATTCTTCCGATTGTTTTGCAGACAGTGAAGCGCCATCAACAGTGGAACGTACACCCGCAACATTTCTGAATATTTTTCTTACAACAAGTTTTTTTAGATTTTCAACCACATATTTCATTTCCGTTGGCTGGCCACACCACCATGTTGCGATTGTCGGCATGATCAATTCTTTGTCAAAGAAATGTTTTGCCACTGCCGGCAGGAAGGGAACAAATCCCGGGTTCTCCACGATGCTGCTGCCAAGCGGGTTTGCAATTGCCACGTTTCCTTTTCTTACAGCCTGCACTAAACCGGGTACGCCGAGCAACGAATCACTTTTTAATTCCAGCGGGTCGCAATAAATATCATCCACTCTTCGCAATATCACATCCACTTTCTCTAAACCGTCAATCGTTTTCAACCAGACATAATTATCTTTTACCATTAAGTCATTCCCCTGCACCAATGTAAGCCCGAGGTATGCGGCGAGATAGGAATGTTCAAAATATGTTTCATTGTCCGGCCCCGGTGTAAGAATGACGATGCGTGGATTGTCCGTATTATGCGGCGCCATACTTGTCAATGCATGTTGCAATGAATCAAAGTACGGCGATAACCTCTTTACATTTAAAGAAGAAAACAATTCAGGCAACACACTTGACATCGCAAATCTGTTTTCCAATGCATAACCCGAACCCGAAGGAGCTTGCGTACGGTCGCTGATGATCCAGAGACGGCCATCATTGCCTCTCGCCATATCGGCGGCATACAATGTCAGGTGTTGCGATGATGGCAATTTGATATTCACACAGGAACGGATAAAACCCGGGTGCAGGTAAATAAGTTCCTGCGGGATCACACCGTTTTTAATTAATGTTTGCGGTCCGTAAATATCTTTTAATAATAAATTAAATAACTCTGCCCGTTGTACCAGGCCGGCATTGATCGTTTCCCATTCATTCGCGGCGATTAATTGCGGTATCGGGTCGAGTTCCCATGGCCGGCTCTGCCCCGAAGGATCATTGTATATATTGTAAGCGACGCCATTTTCTTTCAGCAGCCGGAGAATGTCAATCGTACGGTTTTGTAATTCTTTATAACCAAGTTGATGAAGCGAAGAGAAAAAAGTTTGCCAGTCAGGCCTTATCGTATTATCGTCGGAGAATAATTCTTTGTACGTCTCAAGGGCCGGAATAGTCTGTCGGAGCAATGAATGAATTGCTGTTTGATCGGGCATTTTTCTTTAAGCAGTTTGGGGCCTGAAATTACGGAATTAAACGTTCAGAGCACCTGCATTGTTGTGAATGTCGCCAACTATGTTGCTGATTATTGGCCAGGCTGTATTACTACTATCATCGTCTGTTGCGTCGCACTCTTCATCGTTCGGTAATTCTATTCAGCATTTTAGAAATATCTTATTTGATCATACTTTTCGAAAAGCGAGGGCTGTGTGTCGTTCCTCTCCTTTAGGAGAGACCAGGTGAGGTTTCCTTATGCCTTATTCATTCTGCCATCCCATTATCTTTGCAGCGTTTATGGAAATCAGTTGTACCAAAGACGAATTGACTTTATTAAAAAAGATAGCCCAATCTGCGCAGGACCTGGGAACAGACGCTTATTTGATTGGCGGATTCGTCAGGGATAAATTATTAGGCCGGCCTACAAAAGATATGGATATAATGACGGTAGGCGATGGAATTGAACTGGCGAAAGCTGTGGCAAAATATTTCGATCCTGTTCCCAATGTTGATTATTTTAAAACCTTTGGTACGGCGCATATTAAAATAAACAATGGCTTTGATATAGAATTTGTCGGGGCGAGAAAAGAAAGTTACCAGCAGCATTCCCGCAAGCCCGATGTGATAGCCGGTACATTGGAAGATGACCAGCAGCGAAGAGATTTTACCATTAATGCGTTAGCAATAAGCCTTACTACGAATGATTTTGGCAAATTGATCGATCCTTTTGATGGCGTCAAGGATATGGAAAACAAAATCATCAAAACACCGATGGAGCCTGCGCAAACCTTCAGCGACGACCCGTTGCGGATGATGCGTGCCATACGGTTTGCCACCCAGTTAAATTTTACTATCGAAGCAAAAACATTCGACGCTATAAAAGATAATGCGGAGCGAATAAAAATAATTTCAAAGGAGAGAATCACAGATGAATTAAATAAGATCATTGCGACGCAGAAACCTTCTGTTGGCTTTGATCTGTTATATAAATCCGGGCTGTTGCAGTTTATCTTCCCGCAGATGGTAGAGTTGGCCGGGGCTGAATATATCGATGGGCATGGTCACAAGGATAATTTTTATCATACACTCCAGGTGCTGGATAATATATGTGCCAACACAAATGATCTTTGGTTGCGCTGGGCTGCGGTCTTGCATGATATCGCCAAGCCTGCGACCAAACGTTTTGAGGAAGGTCATGGCTGGACATTTCACGGGCATGAAGTGGTTGGCGGCAGGATGGTACCAAAGATTTTTGCGCAATTGAAATTGCCGCAAAATGAAAAAATGCGGTTTGTAAGAAAAATGGTGGAGTTACATTTGCGCCCTATTAGTTTAACGAAAGAAAATATTACCGACTCCGCTATCCGTCGTTTATTATTTGATGCGGGCGAAGATTTTGAATCATTGATGACGCTTTGCGAAGCGGACATTACATCAAAAAATAAATACAAAGTAAAACGCTACCTCGAGAATTTTCAGATGGTGCGGGAACGCAGCAAGGAGGTGGAAGAAAAAGATCATGTCCGCAACTGGCAGCCGCCGATCAGTGGTGAAGACATAATGAAAATATTTGATCTGAGCCCTTCCAAAGCGGTCGGCGATTTGAAAAATGCATTGAAAGATGCTATACTGGACGGGGAGATCGCTAATAACTATACTGACGCATATAACTTCCTAATAGAGAAGGCGCAAGGAATGGGTTTGAAAGTAAAGAATTCGTAAATTCGCAGCATGGCTATTCTTAAATTCAGGGTATATTTTGAAGAGGACGAAAGTGTGTACCGCGACATCGTGATCCGGCACACGCAATCTTTTTTTGACCTGCATGAAACGATCTTGAAGTCTTATGAATTTGACAATAAACATAAGGCAACTTTTTTCCGTAGCAACGATCATTGGCAGCGGGGCCGGGAGATCAGTTTGGAGAAATACGATAAGGAATACAAAGTGGCGCCGTTACTGATGGTGGAAACGCCGATTGGCTCGGAAATAAAAGACCCGAACCAGAAGTTTATCTACTTATATGATTTTAATAAGAACTGGGCATTCCTGGTGGAGCTGATTAATGTTTCTAAAGAAGAAAGTTCAAGGGTCAATTATCCTTCTTTTGTACGTACGGAGGGCATTGCACCAAGTCAATACGGTACCAAAGGTTTGCTGGGCGAAAAGTTTGCTGATGTTGAAGAGAAGTATGACCTCACACAGGTGGGCGATGGCTTTGGCGAAAAAAGTGAGGACGGCGAAGACCTCGGTTCGACCGAAGAAAGCGGTGCTGTGGAAGGAGACGAGGAAGTATAACAATTGGCGACAAGCAATAAGCAATGCCAATCTTTCCCAATAAAAAGTCTGTTATCATCATCGCAGGGCCAACGGCTGTTGGCAAAACCGCTGTTGCCATTGCTATCGCAAAACAATTTTCAAACAGAAATAATTTCCGCGGACAGCCGCCAGTGTTATAAAGAATTGAACATTGGTGTGGCAAGGCCATTAGCTGAAGAGCTACAGGAGGTAAAGCATCATTTTATCGCTTCTCATTCCATTCATGAAGAAATTACCGTGGCGGATTTTGAAATATATGCTTTGCAAAAAGTAAATGAATTATTCCGGCAACATGATGTGGTTGTGATGGTGGGCGGAACCGGTCTTTACATCAAAGCTTTTTGTGAAGGACTGGATGCTATTCCCCAGGTACCGGATGAAATTCGTACCGCTATTATTTTTAATTATGACAAGCAGGGCATGGATTGGCTGCAAAAAGAAATAGAACAAAAAGACCCTGCATTTTTTGAAAAAGGAGAAATGAAAAATCCGCAACGGATGATGCGGGCATTGGAAGTGATTGAATCAACGGGACAATCTATTTTGGATTTTCAAAAAGGTAAAAAAGCTGAACGGGGTTTTAATATTATAAAAATAGGATTGCAGTTACCAAAGGAAGAATTGCATGAAAGAATCAATACGAGGGTTGATCAAATGATGGAAACTGGTTTATTAAACGAAGTGAAAGAGTTGTTGCCGTATAAACAGTTGAATGCGTTACATACGGTTGGCTATAAAGAGTTGTTTGATTTTTTAGAAAATAAAATTTCTTTAAACGAAGCGGTTGAATTAATAAAGAAGAATACAAGGCACTATGCCAAGCGGCAGATGACCTGGTTTAAGAAAGATAAAGAAGTGAAGTGGTTTAATCCTTCGGAGGTAAAAGAGATGATTGCGTTTGCGGAGTGAATGCAAGTTCTATGTTTTAAGTTATAAGTAATAAGCTGAAGACAGATGGTTTGTTCCTCGCTTCCGCAAGCGGAATAGACTATGACAAAAGGGAAAGAACTACATATCTGTATATTCTTTTAAAGAGATTTCAATGCTCTTATCATACTTCCTTGTCACGCCGAGGTACGAGGGGTCTACTAATTTATAGATCAATGATAATAGAAGAAAATTTCAACAATGCTGAAGAGAAACCTCATCCTAACCTCTCCTAAAGGAGAGGAACAGCGCACAGCCCCTGTTTTTAGAAAAGTATAATTGCAATAGGACATTTCTAAAATGCTGAATAGAATTCATGCAGTACAAGAGTGCGACGCAACAGGCGATGCTAGTAGCAATGCAGTTTGGTAAATAAAAAACTTAATGCTTTACTGTAAGATCGGCGGTACGATCATGCTTATATTTAAAAGTAGCAAGAAATAACACGGCGATCAGCAGTGCATAACCTGCGAATGTGAACCAGATGTTTTGCCAGTTTTTATTTCCTGCAGCATCGGTAAAATAATCTACGATCTTTCCTGCAAATACGCCGCCTAATATGGCGCCGAGGCCATTCGTCATCAGCATAAACAAACCCTGCGCACTGGCACGTATGCTTGGCTTTGCTTCTTTATC
The DNA here is from genome assembly GCA_037200685.1 of Chitinophagaceae bacterium. GTDB lineage: Bacteria > Bacteroidota > Bacteroidia > Chitinophagales > Chitinophagaceae > JAJKIP01. Next base: position 88,293 of record JBBCIG010000020.1, on the reverse strand, counting down.
TACAAACAACGATCCCGAGATATTAAAGAAATCGAACGCCATACCGTATACAATCATGGATAAAACGAGAAGTGATAAACCTGAACCCGGATTGCCCACACCAAATAACCCGAACCGTAATACCCATGCGAACATGCTGATGAGCATTACTTGTTTGATGCCGAAAGCGTTTCAGGAAAAACGGAATCGCCAAAATAAAAAGTGTTTCAGAAATCTGGGAAAGCGAGATCAATATATTGCTGTGCTTTACTGCAAAACTTTCAGCGTATTGAGGATCTTTTCCGAAATCACCGAGAAAAGGATTGCCGAACATATTTGTTATTTGCAACGCCGCACCCAATAACATGGCAAACAAAAAGAATTTTGCCATCGTTGAACTTTTAAATAATTGAAAAGCATCCAGGCCTAAACGTGTAGCAAATGATTTTTTTTCTGTCGATTTACTGATTTCGATCCGTGGTAAGGTGAAACAATATAAGCCAGTAAATATTCCTGCTGCTGCTGCAAAATAAAACTGCCCGTTATTTTGTGTCCAGCCTAATAAATCAACCGACCATTCGGCTACAATAAAACCAACCGTTCCCCATACACGGATCGGGGCGAATGATTTCTGAACATCAAAATTATGCTTGCTCAATAATGAATAAGAAACAGTATTACTCAAAGATATGGTTGGCATGTAAAAACAACTTACAAGGAAAATAGCCCAAAGCATATCATTGCCGGTATTCACGGTACTGGCATAGTAAAGCGCCGCTCCGCCAAGTATGTGGCAAATACCTAATAACACTTCTGCGCGGATATATTTATCGGCCAAAATACCCATCAGCGCCGGCATGAATAAAGACGCCCAGCCCATCGTGCCGTAAGTGTTCCCGATTTTTAGGCCAATGTTTGGTTCGCCACCGAAACTGACAAACATATACCCGCCAAGCGAAATAAGCCAGATACCCCAAACAAAAAATTGAAAAAAGCTTAACGTGGTTAGCCTGAGTTTAAGGTTCATAAGCTGCTCTTTTGTTTCTTAAAAAACATTAAGTAGGGAAGATAGCGATTTTACAAATGTCAATTTTCCGGGTCGTAACTTTGCCCCAGAATAATTGAAAATGATCAATACAAAAGATATTCCCGCCGGGCTGAAGGCAATTGCTGAAAAGGTAACCGCCGGTGAACGAATAACAGATGAAGAAGGCCTGTTCCTTTTTGAAAAAGCAAGTCTTGGCTTCGTAGGTTCTCTCGCCAATTTTATACGGGAGAAAAAGCATGGCGATACGACTTATTTCAACCGCAATTTTCATATCGAGCCGACCAATGTCTGTGTGTTTTCCTGCAATTTCTGCTCGTACAGCCGTCTCTACGCCCATCGTGATGAAGGCTGGGAACTGACGATGGAACAGATGCTGGACATTGTAAAAAGTTATGACGGCAAACCGGTGACGGAAGTGCATGTTGTGGGTGGTGTTCATCCCAAAATGAACCTTGAATTTTTTGCGGAACTTATGCGAAAAATAAAAGCGCATCGCACCGATCTTCACATCAAAGGATTTACGGCGGTAGAACTGGATTATATGTTTCGTAAAGGGAAAATGAGTATAGAAGATGGAATGAAATATTTGCATGAAGCGGGGCTTGATTCATTGCCGGGTGGTGGCGCTGAAATTTTCGCACCGGAAATCCGCCTGCAAATAAGCGCTGATAAAGTGGATGCGGATGGTTGGTTGAAAATTCATGAGGCGGCACATAACCTGGGGATGCATTCCAATGCGACCATGCTCTACGGGCATATTGAAAAATATGAACATCGTATCGATCACATGCGGCGGCTGCGGGAATTGCAGGATAAAACGGGTGGCTTCAATACATTTATTCCTCTTAAGTTTAGAAATAAGGGTAATGATATGAGCAATGTGCCGGAGAGCAGCGTGGTAGAAGACATGAAAATGTATGCCATCGCCCGGATCTACATGGATAATTTCCCGCACTTAAAAGCTTACTGGCCGATGCTGGGAAGGCAGAATGCGCAACTGACTTTATCATTTGGTGTAAATGATATTGACGGAACGATAGATGATACTACAAAGATTTATTCAATGGCGGGATCGGAAGAACAAAACCCGGCGATGAATACGGCGCAGTTGGTGACATTGATAAAGCAAGCGAAAAGAAAACCCGTGGAAAGAGGTACGTTATATAATGTGATCAGGGATTACAATGATATTGATGTGAAAGAGATTGAGCTGAACCCGTTGTTGAATTAATATTATGAATAAATTTTTACAGCTTCTTATGCTGCCGCTGGTTGTTGCGTGCAATTCATCAACAGCGGATGAACAAAAGATGGAAGAGGCGCAACTACCCGACACACTAATAAATAAAGCAGCAGCAATTAATGATCTAAAATTCGATACCTATTGCAATGCAAGATTTGGCTACTGCATTGATTATCCCGGCATATTGTTTCCCCAACCAGAAAGTGAGAACGGTGACGGCCGCGTTTTCAAAGACAAACAAGGTAATGAAGCATTAATTGTTTTCGGAAGGTTGAGTATGGATGAAAAATGGTGAAACTGTTTCATTGGAGAAACAGTTTAAAGATGATCTGCAGGATATCAGTAAAGAAACCGGCAATAAAATAACTTATCAAAAGTTAGGTAAATCGTTCTTTGTTATATCCGGTTATAAAAACGGCAAAATATTCTATCAAAAGACAATTTTAAAAGAAGATGCCTTTGCCTACGCTATTCTCCGGTATGATGAAACCGAAAAGGGAATTTACGATAAGCTGTCTGAAACGATCTTCGCATCATTTAAATAAGCGAAAAGCCCTGGCAAAGGCGATAAGTTGTCAATAATAACCCGCATTATTTCTGCTTTTTTTAGCTTTTTTCAGTAATTTGTTATACACAAAAACTGCCATATGCATAAAGTATCTTCTATTCTTGCCCGTAAAGGGACGGCGATTGTCAGCATTCCACCTGCTACCAACGTGATGGATGCTCTTAAGATCATGGCCGATAAAAATATCGGGTCTATTGTGGTGATGGAAGAAAATAAATTCCTTGGAATTGTTACCGAACGAGATTATTCAAGAAAAGTAGCGCTGAAAGGAAAACATTCTGTCGCCACCGAAGTTTCTGAAATCATGTCGTCCGACCTGCCTTCTATTACACCTGACGATACTATTGATCATTGTATGAACCTGATGTCGGATAAAAATATCCGCTATTTACCAGTGTTTGAAAATGGTAAACTTTGCGGCGTCGTTTCTATTAGTGATGTGGTAAAGGAAACAATCATTATACAGAAAGAAACAATCAGCCAGTTAGAAAGTTATATTCATAGTTAGAAAGGTTCTAACATTCCGGTAAACTTAATGGAACATTGATCGCTAAACCGCCATCGGCGGTTTCTTTGTATTTATGATTCATGTCCTGTGCCGTATCCCACATCGTTTTGATGACAGCATCTAGTGAAACTTTTGCAAAATCAGGTGTACTCTGTGCTGCCAGTTGCGATGCTGTGATGGCTTTAATCGCTCCCATCGTATTTCTTTCAATGCAGGGCACTTGTACCAAACCGCCAATAGGATCACAAGTCATTCCCAAGTGATGTTCCATCGCAATTTCCGCAGCCATCATCGCTTGTCGTTGTGTGCCACCCATCGCTTCGGTTAATGCAGCTGCGGCCATCGAAGAAGATACACCGATTTCCGCCTGGCAACCGCCCATCGCAGCGGATATCGTCGCCCCTTTTTTAAAAATACTTCCCATCTCCGCAGCGGTTAATAAAAACTGAATGATCTTATCTTCATTATTGCCATTATTGAAAACAACATAATATAGTAACACTGCTGGTATCACACCGGCGGCGCCATTGGTAGGAGCGGTGACTACTCTTCCAAACGATGCGTTTTCTTCATTAACGGCCAATGCAAAACAACTAACCCAGTCAAGAATATAATTAAAACCGTTGCCGCCATTTTTAATAGCGGCTATCCATGCATCCATATCGTTATAAACGACACCGCTTAATAATCTTTTATTCAACGCGGCGGCACGTCTCGTTACGTTCAGGCCGCCCGGTAACGTCCCTTCAGTATGGCAACCCCGGTACATACATTCTTTCATCACTTTCCAAATCGTTAATAAACCTTGCTTTGTTTCTTTTTCCGTACGCCATGTATGTTCATTTTCCATTACAATTTCATGAATGGATAAACCGGTCTTCCGGCACCAGTGCAAAAGATCATCCGCTGTGTTAATAGGAAAAGGTAATTGTGCATTCGTCAAAGGATTAACAGTTTCGCCTTCCTTTTTTACAAAACCGCCGCCAATCGAATAGTAAGTTTCTGAAATAGAATTACCATTTTTTAATTTAACAAGAAATGATAACGCATTGGAATGATAAGGAAGGCTTTCAGAAATTAAAAATTCAATATCTTCTCTCGGGTCAAAATCCACTTCGTGCAATCCGGACAATAAAATCTTTTTCATCGCAGCGATGTCATTCATCTTAGCCTGGATATTATCCACTTCAAATGTCACAGGGTCATCACCGCTCAATCCCAACTGCACCGCCACATCCGTTCCATGCCCGTGACCTGTCTTTGCCAGCGATCCATAGAGCAATACTTTTATTTCCATTACCTCGAACAAAATATTTTGCTGCGAAAGTGTTTGCAAAAAACGTTGCGCCGCACGCCACGGCCCCAATGTGTGTGAGCTGGAAGGCCCAACGCCAATTTTGAAAATATCAAATACAGAGATTGCTTCGTAAGACAACTGCGGGAATTTGCAAGTAAAATTAAGAAGAATGTGGCGAGGAGTTTTTTTTATTAAACCAGCTGTAGTACTGAGCGAAGTCGAAGTATCATAGCCTGTCCCGCACAAGCGGGAGCATCGCCTGTTGTTGAGCGAAGCGAAATCCCGCTGTATTGCGGGGCGGAGCATGCCTGGTGAATGAGCTAGAATAATGAGCCCAGCTTTAGTACTACTATCATCGTCTGTTGCGTCGCACTCTTCAACGTTCCGTTTTCATGGCATCAATGATCGCTTAGGTTGAAATTAAATATTGAATGGAAAAAACCTTCTGTATCCTTTTCTCCAGCCGCCCAATTCCAAAGGCGTGGAAAAATTTCGATAATATCTTACCGTTTTCCGTCAGGTAAAAGCGATTATTATTTATCTTCCAATCTCATTTTAACAACACACTGCTATGAGGAAAATTATTTTTGTTCTATCCTTTCTTGCTATGTACTATGCGCCATTTGCGCAAGACCTGAAATATTATCTTCCCGACAGTGTTACTTACGACCCAAAAATTCCGAAACCAAAAGATATTATTTATCATGAAGTAGGAGAGTGGCATGTTACACATGACCGCCTCGTGAATTACATGAAAGCCATCGCCGCCGCAGCACCGGACAGGGTAAAGTTGGAAATGATGGGATTAACATACGAAAACCGTCCGCAGGTATTATTAATTATTACTTCTCCAAAAAATCACCAGCGGCTGGAAGAAATAAGGCAGCAGCATGTGCAGTTAACTGATCCGTCAAAATCTGCTTCATTGAATATTGAGACTATGCCGGTCATTGTTTACATCGGTCATTCTATTCACGGTAATGAATCAAGCGGTGCGAATGCATCTTTGGTCAGCGCTTATTATTTAGCGGCGGCGCAGGGAAAACAAATCGATGAGCTATTGGATAATGTCGTCATTCTTTTTGATCCATCATTCAACCCGGATGGACTACAACGTTTTTCTACATGGGCGAACCAGCATAAAAGTAAAAACCTGGTAACTGATCCAAACTCAAGAGAGTTTAATGAAGTATGGCCCGGCGGCCGTTTCAATCATTATTGGTTTGATCTCAACCGTGATTGGCTGCCTGCCGTGCATGTCGAAAGTCAAAATCGTTTAACATGGTTTCATAAATGGAAACCGAACATTCTTACTGATCATCATGAGCAGGGTAGTAATGCCACTTTCTTTTTTCAACCCGGCGTTCCTGCAAGAGTAAATCCCTTAACACCTGAAAAAAACCAGGAGCTGACAGGTAAGCTGGCAAAGTATCACGCTGCATTTTTAGACCGCATTGGTTCATTGTATTTCACCAAAGAAAACTATGATGATTTTTATTACGGAAAAGGTTCCACCTTCCCTGATGTACAGGGCTGCATCGGGATTTTATTTGAGCAAGCATCATCAAGGGGGGCATGCGCAGGAAACAGTAAATGGCATTTTGCGATTTCCTTTTACTATAAAAAACCAGTTCATCACCACCTTATCAACTTTGGAAGGGGCTAAAGCATTGCGAAAAGAATTTTTAGAATACCAACGGGATTTTTATAAACAAGCGGCCAACCGTGCCGCTGCCTATCCTATAAAAGCATATATGTTTGGTGATAAGAACGATAAAGCCAAAACATTTCTTTTCGCCGAAATGCTAAAGCGCCAGCAAATAGAATTGAATTATTTACCCGATAATTGGAAAGGTGATGAATATGAAAAGGGAAGTTCATTCATAGTGTCATTGAATCAACCGCAACACAGTTTAATAAGGGCCATCTTCGAAAAAACACTTGACTACAACGACAGTTTATTTTATGATATCACCGCATGGACTTTGCCCCTGGCCTTTGGTTTACCTTATACCGAACTAACATCTCCACCAGCCACAGGAGCAAAAGTGGAAACATTAACGATGCCTAAAGGAGAAATAGAAGGTGGAAAAAGTGAATACGCTTATTTACTGGAATGGGATGAATTGTATGCACCGGCAGCGGTAAATGAAATGTTGAATGCTGGATTAATTCTCAAAGTGGCTACCAATAAATTTGATATTGCTATTAGCAATGGTAATAAAAAATTTGATTACGGAACTATTCTTATACCTGTTATGTCACAAAAAGAAAGCAGTGAAACCGTGGCCGTAATGGTAAGGGCAATGGCTGAAAAGTACCGTTTAAAAATATATGCAGTTTCAACAGGTAATGTCAATAGTGGCAGTGACCTTGGCAGCAGCAAATTTACAGTTGTTACAAAACCAGTTGTTGCTATGATCACCGGCACAGGAGTTAATGCCACTGATGCAGGAGAAGTGTGGCATTTGATGGATCAGCGTATGTCTATACCCACCACGCATTTAGAACCGGCTGTTTTCAACCGGGTAGATCTAAATAAATACAACACATTAATATTAGTGGGCGGCAATTACAATGAATTGAATAAAGACAAATTAAAAACATGGGTGCAGGCTGGCGGCACATTGATATTAACGGAGGAAGCCATTACCTGGGCCGCACAAAATGGTATAAGCGTAGTCACTTTTAAAAAATTAAAACCGGCGGCGGACAGTACACAAAAACTTTCTTATACTGACCGGGAACAAATTGATGGGGCACAGCAAATGAGCGGTGCGATCTTCGGGGCGGAAATTGATCCTACGCATCCATTAGCTTATGGCTATAATCAGAAAACGGTTAGTTTGTTCAAGGCGAATAAAGTGTATATGGAAAAAGGCAAAAATCCTTATGCTTCTCCTTTTTATTATGGAAGCAAACCATTGCAAAGTGGCTGGACAAGCCAGCAAAACTTAGATGCGATAAGAAATTCAGCTGCCGTTATCGTAAATACGGTGGGTAATGGCCGTGTAATAAATATCGCCGACAACCCCAACTTCAGGGCTTTCTGGCTGGGGGGGACGAAATTGTTTATGAACGCTATTTTCTTCGGAAAAATTATTGATGCGGCAAGTGGAAGGGCGGATGACTAATTTTTTTTTATGAAAGTCTTTGTTTTTTCAAGACGGTTTTTGATTCCCTTTATACTCGCCTTAATAGGTTACGCAGGATATTTTGCTTGGGAGATGTGGCAGTTATACAAAATTGATTTTAACGGGAAAGGCATTTCTTCTTCTGTAAAATATGAATGGTTATGGACAATAATCAGTGGCGGGACTATACTATCTGCTGTTTTGTTAGCGCTTTTTACTGGTATTATCTTTTATAGTCATTATCGAATCAGGAGGGAGGAAAGGGCTTTGTTTTATTCTTCCGGCAATATCGCTGCGATACTAATAATAGCTATTGCAGGGTTTGTTTACACTTCATTTTATGAACCTCGTAGCTATAAACGTTCCATGGATTTACTATCTTCAATTGTATATGCCCGTACAGCAGAAGAATTTAATTCAGAAATAAATAGGAAAGACGACGGTTTAAGAAATGAGAGAATGCTGACCCTGCCGGAGCTTTGCAACGCCAAAGATTCTTTAAGTGCAGGAAGTAAGACGACCGGTAAATATAATTTTTTTGATACTCCTGAAAGTATGCTGAAAAAGATAAAATTCCAGATAGCAAAAAAGGCAGGATACCCATTTCTCCTTCTTATTTTTTATACAATTGGCGTTTTACTTGCTGTTTCATTGCGTAAAATTCATGTAGTATTTCCTTTATTGATAGCTTTTTTATATTGTTCTGGGGATTTTTATATGGACAAAGAATCTTTGAATATTGGTATAAAACAGGCAAGGTTGGAGTTTTTGCAGGTGCAAACGCAATGACACTGATACTTGCGGTTATCTCTCTTATATGGTTTTTTTCTTTTGAGAAGAAAAATGATCAAATCTGCAAACACCGCGTTTGAATTTGAATAGGGCTATTATTTGTTGAAGTTTTTAATTTCACGGTTCTCATATACAAAAATTCCTTTTTTCTCCTGTTTTGCTGCTACTATCATCGCTTTCGCAACTTTCATTCCATCAACAGGTTTGTATTTCGCTGGCAATAAAAAAGAAACAGGGACCATAAAAACTTCCGCTAGCTTTTCTCCAAGCCGGAATTCTTTTCTTTTTCCCAATAGCAGTGATGGTCGCATGATATAAAGAGAGTTTAGTCCAATACTCTTCAATGCTTCTTCTGTCTCTCCTTTTAATTTCAAATAAAAACTATTACTATTTTTATTTGCTCCTAATGAGGAAACAAACACAAATGTTTCGCAGCCTGTCTCTTTACCAAATTTGGCTGTATTGACAGGTATGTCAAAATCAATTTTACGGTATAATTCTTTATTGCCTTTTACTTTTTTGGTGGTAGTGCCTATGCAGCAAAAAATAATAGTTGTTCCTTCCAATGCCAATTTGAACGATTCCGCATCGTTAAAATCAACAAGCTTCTTTTCCAGTTTGGGGTGCGATAAAGCGACAGGCCTGCGAATTAATAACCGGACAGTAGTGAAATAATCGTCCTTTAGTAATTCTTGTAATAAATAATTACCGATGAGGCCTGTAGCTCCAATAAGAGAAGCCGTTCTTTCATTCATGGACAAAAATTACTACTTCCTTTCCAGGATCAGTGATACTTTATTAAAATCTGCTGCGGCATTGATCACTCGTTTAAAATCTTCGTATTGGGACAGCGGGTAATTGGTTTTCCTGTATTCTTCAAGGATCGTGACTTTTATCACATTGCCTTCCATTGTATACGAAGAGACGAAACCCATTGTTGTTTGCCCATTTTCCTGGTAGGTATGATTGATCTTAAGATCATCCGGATTTTTTACCACGTAACCTTCGGGAATTTTGAAATTGATTTTTCTTTCAAGTACATGCGGGAAATCAATTTCCATAGGAAACAACCTTGGTTTTTCCTGGTACATCTGTACTTGCTCGCCGATTACATCGCCTACTTTTACAATTATTTTATTGCCGGCTTTCTCCAATAATTCCCCTGATCTTACCGTGGCAGATAAAATGAAAGGCTTGTTTTGTCCATAGCTTTCAAGGTCCTGGTTCTCGATTTTTGAGCTGATAATATTTTCCGACTGCGTATTTGATTTTATCATTTCTTTTTCGATCAGTTTTTTGTCTTCTGCTGATGAAAAAGTAAACATGGCTTTATACGGAGAAGCTGCATAGCCGGCATAGGTCTGTTTAAGGTTCATAATTAATGAATCTACATTTTTATTAAGTTCTAAGTCCGCTTCTATATTGATTTTCGATTTTAAATAATCTTCGAGCGGGATGGTTTTTATTTCTGCGAAAGCGGTAGTAAAACTGCCGATAGTAGTGCTTTTGCAGAAAAACGCATTTGTATTACACCAATTAGGGTTTATCCAGGGAAAACGATATTCAACAAGAGTTGGTGCGATGTATTTTTTTATTGAAGGAAAATATAATACTGTGTTTTCACAGTTGTTCCAGTTCTCAAAGTTTTTTTCAATGGAATATTTTTGCCTGTCAGCGGCCAGTACAAATTCGTGTTCAATCCCAATATTTTTAAAATAGCGCTGTAAAGCCGCGTAATGCCTGCCTGGCTGGCCAATTTGGTTTTGATAACGTTCTCAAGGTTGTTGGCATTTTCGCCGTCAATATCTTCACGTGTCGCAAAATTTGATTTAATATAATTTTCTATCGCGACAATTTTATCTGTTTCGGTGGCAAGATCTTTTAGTTTCATATCACTGACAAGGTCTTTCACTTTTTTTGTTTCCTTATCTGTAACGGTAGTATAGTTTTGGAAAATTCTTTTTGCCAATTCATCCCATGTTAATAGTCTTTCATTGCTGCTATGGGAATTATTATAGGCGAGTTTATATTCATACCGGATTAAGTTAGCTTGATAAGCGCTGTATTTTTCTTCATCGGCCCGGGTATATTTTTTTCGGTAATGATGGTCCATTTTTTATCTGTTTCTTCAGACCCTGATGGCTTAGCGCTGGAATTAAAAGTTCTTGTCTCGAAAACAAGGCGTTTCGGTGTTACCAATTCCATACGGCTTTCCATTACAGGAAAACGGGCCTGGAAGATTTCCATTCCGAAAAAACTAACTTCTCTTTTATACGTGTAATAATATTCTATCTCACAGCCTTTTTCGAGCCCTTCCATCGCAAAGATTTTGTATATCCTGTCACCTTCTTCCAGATCTTTAATATTCTTTTCATTCAATTCGATGATTTTGCCATTGGGCAAAATTGTTCTCGCCTTTATCGCTTTGATATCTGCATTGCTTGTTACAGGCAGGTAAATCTTGTTGAATGTTTCGATTCCTTTGTCATCGTTGATATGGATGATTTTATGAACTGTTTTATACAGCGTCAGCTCCTTGTCCACATCTATGTATTCCATTCTTCTTTTATCAAAAACAAGAATGGCCGATTCGTTTTTCAGGTTATTGTCTACAGTATGGAGTACAGGCTTATCAATCCATGTTTCACTGGCTATTTCCTGCGATTGCACAGTGGCGATAAAAGCGCAGATGGAAAAGGCCAACAGCAGCATTCTTTTCATATGTTTCGTTTTGGCGATTGTCTTATTATTTTGAAAGGCTTATTGTTTCTCTGTATAAAGGCGAAAGATTTTCTAATACTTTGTTCCAATCCTGGAATTTTTCAACAGGAAGAAGCAAAACGGTCGTTCTCATAGCTTTGCGTCATAATGATCTGATTTTTCTTTTGTTCATAGCTGATATCAAATCCCCAAACATCGTTGTGAAAAGATTTACCCGCAGGCAGGTAAGATACTTTATAGCCTTCAGGAATATTCAACACCGTTACATGCTTCCTGATGTTTTTAAAATCGTATTCAATAGGAGTATTACGCTTGGGGTAATCTATTTCTCCGTGATCATACAATTTAAAAAAGATTGAGGTAAGATACCATTCATCGGCTATTTTTTTATCATAATCCTGTAATTCAAACTCACCAGAAGGGTGAAAATCATTGAGATTTCTGTCGCATCTATTTTATAATCGTTCAATTTAAAATTTATTTGAACCCCTGTTAAAAAAAACTTTTCATGTATTTTTCCTTGTCCTTTTCATTGGAATAGCTCATTGCGGAATGCATATTCATAGCATAATAACCACTACATGCTGATCCTGGCGGTCCCTTTAATGCCTTTATCTGTAAGTTCAAGAATAGTGCTGTCAATAAAACACTTTTCTCTTTGTCCAGCACCGGCACACGGATAACTTTATATTCGTTCTCACTAATGCCTATCAAACGCCTGCTTGCCTTGAATATGGCTGGACGGAACCCCGAACACACAATGAGAATCAGTGCCATCCAGGAAGATATAGCCAGTGTCCAGCTTTACAGTAGCAATCATATGGTCGTCTGTAATAGGCAGTGCCACATCTGTATAATCATAAGGAAGGTTCCTACTACCAATCCAGGTGAAATAGGGCAGTTGCACCGGCATGTTTCAGCATCATGGTCAGGATACTGCTCATATCTTTGCAATCACCAAAGCGTCGGCTGCAAACAAGATTGGCGTCTCTTGGTACGAAGCCTTCCATTCCTTCTTCAAAAGCTACATACTTAATGTTCTTTTGTACCCATTGATAGATGCGTTTTACTCTTTCTTCTGTAGAGGAAATGCCATTCACCAATGAATCAGTAATGCGCTTTATTTCAGTACCAGTTTGCTGGTTAACATCTTTTACAAAATTCCAGTTGAGATGATATAGGTCGTCAAGGCTGGACATATATTTGACAGTATTGCCTTTTTCCGTGCGGTAACTGTCAATAAAAAATATTACATGTAAAGAATAGTAAGAGTTGTCCGGGGCGTCCGCATACATCATTTCTTTTGGTAAATTGCTGACCTTAAACGTGTAGGTAATTTCTCCCTTTTTTGTTTCAGAGGTAAACTGGATCTTATCTTTATTTATTCCTTTTATTATATATTTTATCGACATTTCTTTTGGAAAAAGTAATTTTCAATTCGCCATTAACAACCGGGATAAAGCGGGAAAAATAATGAGGCGATAAAAGGTGAGGATTGGAATGTATGATAGAATGTTCAAGATGACCAATAGAGCCTTGTGTTATATTGGGGAAATTGAAACTGGTTTCCTTTACATCATCATAGAATACGCTGCCTGAAGTATTCTGCGATGTTTTAAAATCTTTCACAACGGATTTATTTCCACCAGGAGCCTCGGTATAAGCTTCGTATTCCTGCAGTTGATGAAATCCGCTGTGATAAAAAGAATAATGACTCATGTAGGCGGCTGCATGGGAGAAAGAAATAACAGTTCTTCTGTTTCTTTGCTTTCTGCATACGGTTGCCCGTCTTTTATTTTTATTTTATAATGTTCTGATTGGTTCCATATTACCGCTTGCTCGCCGGGAAAATCTTTTTTGATCTCTTCTATGTTCTGCGAAAGGCAGGGATATTGCAGTGCGGCAAACAATAGCATTGACGCCGTGACAGCGATATATTTTTGTGTTATCATTTTTTTACGTCAAGAAGTTTTCCGAAATAATAATACCGTGTTTGTTTTAATTTTCCATTCTCATCATACAGCTTCATAGTGGAGTGGGGGGCTGCCATTGTAATAATATCCTTCTTCCGATATTAGTCCTTTAGCATTATATTCTTTATAATGACCGTGAAGATTATCGTGTGAAAAAATATATTCTTTTTTTACCTGTCCTGTCGGGTAAAAATATTTATAAGCGCCTTCGCTCAGGTTATTACTTTGTGTTTCCTGCCTTTCTTATTTTCCCATTAGAATAATAAAGGATATCAGTTCCGTTCACTTTGCTGTCCACATATTCAAATTCAGCAGCGGGGGTTACCATTAGAAAAAATGATTTTACTTTACCATTTCCGCCGGGGATCGCTATTTCGGTATCAATTTACCAGTTTTGTCAAAATAGGTGTACGCTACCGGCATATCGCTTTCATACTTTACCTGGTAGACAAGGCTTCCATCAGGATCATATTTTTTCGTCCAGCCCTGCCTTGTATCATCTTCCATCATGATTTCCGTATCGATCTTTCCATCTTCAAAATAATATGTTTTTTTGCCTTCCAGCTTACCCTCTGTATAAGTTTCTGTAACGTTTAACTGTCCATTGGCAAAATAGTATTTCCATATGCCTGTTTTGTCTCCATCCTTGTACTTCCCTTCAGCATACAATGTTCCGCCATAGTAATAGTTTTTATAAATGCTGTCTAATTTTCCTTTTTTATAAAATTGTTGCGCATTCTGGCTGCCATCAAAATAATAAAAGGTGTAAGCGCCTTCAAAATCCCCATTTACATAAGTGCCTTCTGAATAAGTTTTCCCATTGGTATAAACAGTTTTTAGTTTACCATTCCCGTTTTTTATGATGCTGCGGTTAATTTCTTTACCTGTTGTATCAAATTCAATAAATGATTCTATCCAGCCAAGCTTATATTTTGCTTCATTATCTTTTTTCCCATCCGGAAAGAATTCTTCTTTATAACCTTCCAGTTCACCATTCAGGTATTCCGACCGGGTAGTGAGATCTCCCAATTCGTTATAGGAGAGCCACACTCCCTGCAATTTTCCGTCCTGGTACCAACCTTCTTCCTGCAATTGCCCATGGTTATACCAGTATTTTTGATATCCGTCCTTTTTCTCCTCTGTATAAGAAATGCTCAATTGTTTATTACCATTAGGATAATAGCTCGTGGATGCCCTTCCAGCTTTCCACTGGTATAGCTGTTTTCATTACTTATTTTACCGGACCTGTAGAAATAAGTTTCAGCGCCTTCCAGTTGCCCTTTGTCATTATAAACACTGGTTGATCGTTTAAAAAGCCATCAGGGTAATAAGTAGTAAGGTTTAGTAATTTTGACTTTCTTTCTGAAGTGCCGATATTGTTACCCGCCTTATTAAAATATTTTTACCGATTTAAGTATATCGTTATCAAACGTAAAAATAGAAAGGCGCTTTCCGTCCCGGTCAAAGTATTCTATATCGCCGTTTGACTGTCCTTTTTTATAGAACGTTTTATAAAATAACTGACCATTATCATAATATTCCGTGTATTCACCTTCCGTCGCTCCCGCTATATAATTTTCGGTTATTTTCAGCTTTCCATTTTCGTGGTAATGTTTCGCAGGCCCTTCGAGGTTGTCTTCTTTATAGATGGTTTCCAGCGATAACTTTCCATTTTTATAAAATACTGAATAAGGCCCATCCAGCTTTCCGTTTTTGTAATTGCCCTTGGATTCCAGCAAACCACTATTATAGTAGGTTTTAAACGGCCCTTCAAGTATATCGTCTTTATATATCTCGCTGCTTTTGATTCCGCCATTACTGAAAAAGGTCCTTCTTTCGCCGTTTGATTTTCCCATGCTCATTTTTATATCAACACGGGGTGTTCCTATCCAGTAATAACTTTTACTTTGGCCATCTTCCGTTCCTTCTTTAAAAGTAGCGGCGGAAGAAAGGACCCCATTTTCAAAATAGAAAATTTCTTCACCATTTTGTTTGCCACTTTTAAAGATTTGCCTGGCTTTCAATCGCCCGTCAAAATGAAAATATTGCCAGTCATTTTCTTTTTCGCCCTTATTATTATAGCTCCCTTTGCTGCGGAGATTGCCGGGAGAAAAATAGAATTCCCAATCGCCGGTCAGTATTTCTCCGTTGTTGGCGGTACGACCTTTGCCGTATAGCTTTTCATCTTCAAAATGATAAAGAGCGGGTGCGTCTTTACGGGTGTTATAATTCAATTCCCCGGGTGCCGCGAAGTTGATTGCAATACAACACTGCTTCATCTACTACCTGCTGTACTTCCTTTTTATTTTTTTTAATATAATTCTGTATTTCTTCGATGTTTATATTGGCGAACATCCGGTAAGCCAATGGTTCAAATTTCTTTTCAATAAAAAGATTTTTAAATATGGGCACATAGTATTGCATATAGAAATCGGTGCTTGACTCATCGTACTCAATTTTTTTCCAACAATACCTGTATCTGTCTTGAAACAGGATCATCTAATTTGATCAGGGGCTTATAGCTTTTGTCCAATGCTATTTTTGAAAGAACGATCTTTTCCGCCAGGCCAAAACCTTCTTCTGCTCCTTCGCTTCTATTTTGAATAAGTTCTGTTATTTCATTGGTGTTTTTACTGATAGTGCTAAGGAGTGTGATTACAGTTCCCATGATAACGTCCGGACGGCTGCAACAGCAGGTAATATAAATAAGTAAAAAACGATTGTATTATTTTTCCTTGCTGCATGGCGCATATCCCTAATTTATAGTGGGCGCTGGCGAGATAGGGATTGATCATTACGCCTTGCTTAAATATATTTTCAGCATCAGCGTAGCGCTTCATTTTTAATAATGTAGTTCCTTTATTTAGGTAAATATCAGCGGCTGCGGGATAAAGACGAATAGCGGAATCATAAACCCGCAAAGCTCTTTCTGAATTACCTGCATCGTCTATCGCATTTCCATAAATTGTATAAAGATTAGGCCATTGATTATTGGGGAAAGCAAGGCCCCAGCTCGCAAGTATGGATAGCAGCGGTATACTGACTGTCGGATACCTGGCTGTAAGCCATTTCATATAGGGCCCGGTAGTAATTGGTGTCGCCACGTGTAATTTTGCCATACAATTCTATGGCTTTTTTGTATTCTCCTTTGTCATGCAGGCTAACGCCTTCTTCTATTAATTTTCCTGAATTAATAAGTGGATTATTTTCCTGGCCGGTCAATGACAAAAAATGAAATAAGCATAGCAAAAAAGACAGGATAATATGCTTCATGTGAAGTTTTGGTTTAAGTAGGGATGAAGATAATAGAAAATTACATATAATGAAATCGGTTATTTTCTTATGATTTACCTTTTACTTTGCATGCATGAAATCACCCGGTACTAACATCTCCCTGGCTGCTTATACACTTTCAGAATTAACGTTGAGGCGAAAGAATTTGTTGTATTTTCTAACGTTGGGGAATTCGCCGAACTTATAAACAGGGACCCTAAAACTCCCATGCTGATCCTCGGCGGCGGCAGTAATATGCTATTCACTAAAAATTTCGGCGGTCTTGTTTTAAAGAACGAAATAAAAGGAATTGAGAAAGTTAAAGAGGATGAAAATTATGTATATATAAAAGTCGGGGCCGGAGAGAACTGGCACCAATTCGTTATGAAGTGCATTGAAAATAACTGGGCGGGAGTGGAAAATCTTTCATTGATACCGGGTTGTGTTGGTGCGTCCACCTATGCAAAATATTGGGGCTTATGGAGTGGAAATAAAAGATATTTTTCATGAATTAAAAAGCGTTTCATCTCCAGGAAAAAAGCAACTATACTTTTTCATTAAAGGATTGCGAGTTCGATTACCGCGAAAGTGTTTTCAAAAGGAAATATAAAGATCAGTTCCTGATTGCAAGCGTTACATTCCGGTTGAATAAAAAACCTGTGTTCAATACAAGCTATGGCGCTATAGAGCAGGAATTGGAGAAAATGGGGGTGAAAGAATTATCGATCCGCGCCATATCACAAGCCGTCATAAATATCCGCTCATCCAAATTGCCCGAACCGGATAAGATCGGTAATGCAGGAAGTTTTTTTAAAAATCCGTCTATTAGCAATGAAAAATTTCTTTCATTAAAAAATGAATTTCCCGGCATCGCTGGGTACGATAATCCTGATGGCTCAGTAAAATTGGCTGCTGCCTGGTTGATCGAACAATGTGGCTGGAAAGGATACCGCAACGGCGATGCAGGCGTTCATGCAAACCAGGCGCTTGTATTAGTCAATTATGGCAATGCCACCGGCAATGAAATATTTGACTTAAGCGAAAATATTTTACAAAGTGTAAATCAGAAATTCGGCGTCTTGCTTGAAAGAGAAGTTAATATCATTTAATCAACTTGTCAACCGTTCGGAGTGGCGTACATCGTACATGCCACCCCGTACATCGATCGCCTCACGCTTCTTCATCAAAATCTCCTTCATAATCCTGCGTAGCTCCCATGTTCATCATGCTTCCAATCAAATCTTTAAACTCCACTTTGCTTTCAAATATTTTCTTGCTGATTAAAGAATAAGAAGCAAGTCCATGCAATACAAATTCCATTAATAGTGCGGATTGTTCTTCGTTTGCTTTTGGGAAATATTTCTTTATCAAGGGGTGAAGGCCATCTACTTTATATGCAATATTATCTTGTCCTTATCAGTAGTATTGAAAGAAAGGTTTAAGTTATTTCCTTTATCAAACCAACTGATCACAGACCGATAAGGGTTCTCTGTTACTTCTTTTTCCTGTGCAGACGGTTTACCCGTACTTCTTCTTTTCTTCAGTGTATCAGGGTTGGGAAAATATTGAACAAATTGAGAGCGGATTGCTTTGTCCACTAAATTCATCGCAACCTGGTAAGGGCCTTCCTGTTCACCTTCGTAAACCAATTCTACTTTTCCTGTTACGGAAGGAATGATGCCAGCAAGGTCAGTCATCCACACCTGTGTTTGCTTTTCATTATTGATGATAGCTCTTCTTTCCGCCGAGCTGATTGCATTTTCATAAGCCGAGATAGTAAGCCTTGCACTCACCCCGCTTTTTTTATCTACAAACTCACTGGCCCTTGCTTCAAAGGCCACTTGTTCTATCAGCCGTTTCACCATATCACTTACTTTCACTCTCGTCTTTTGTTCTTCACTGATGTCCGCTTCCTGTTCCGTTATCTCGAGTGCATTCTCCAATGATTTAGGATAGTGCGTCAGTATCTGGCTTTCGATACGATCTTTCAATGGTGTAACGATAGAGCCGCGGTTTGTATAGTCTTCCGGGTTCGCAGTGAACACAAATAAAATATCAAGTGGTAAGCGTAATTTAAAACCACGTATCTGCACATCACCTTCTTCTAAAATATTAAACAACGCAACCTGTATCCTTGCCTGCAGATCGGGCAATTCATTAATTACAAATATCCCCCTGTTACTTCTCGGGATGATGCCGTAATGGATCACTCTTTCATCCGCAAAACTTAATTTCAGGTTAGCTGCTTTAATCGGGTCAATATCACCGATCAGGTCGGCGACACTTACATCGGGCGTTGCTAATTTTTCACCATAACGTTCGCTGCGGTGAATCCAATGTATCGGAGTTTCATCACCATGCGCCGCTATCTGGTCCAATGAATATTTTGAAATAGGTTTCAGCGGATCATCATTAATATCGCTGCCCGAAACCGAAGGAATATATTCATCCAGCAATTCGGTCATTTGCCTTGCCATTCTTGTTTTTGCCTGTCCACGCAAACCAAGAAAAAGAATATTGTGTTTACTCAGCAATGCCCTTTCCACATCCGGTATCACTGTATCCTCATATCCCACAATACCACTAAAAGTATTTTCTTTTGCTTTCAGTTTTACAATCAGGTTTTGTCGTATCTCTTCTTTGATGCTTTTCGGTTGATACCCGCTTTTCTTTAACTCTCCGAGAGTCTTTATACCCCCCAACCCCCTAAAGGGGACTTTAGTTGCTTCACTCATTTTGTTTAAATATAATAATTTATGATCACTGTTTATTTATTGCGACCGGGAAGAATAACTATATACTAATATAGGATTGACCTAAGTTCCCCTTTAGCGGATAGGGGTTCAGTAAACAGTTTTCCTCTTCCCGTTTTCAAAATCTTTGAACATAAAAGCACCCAATTTGTCCAGCGAAGCGAAAAACGCTTTGCCATGGTTCATTTCTGTAAACTCCTGTACAAACCGTTGCAGGTATGGATCAGTAGCAATCATAAAAGTAGTAATAGGAATTTTAAGTTTTTTGCATTGAGCCGCGAGGTTAAGACAACGGTTCACTACTTTTCTATCCAGCCCAAAACTATTTTTATAATAACGCTTTCCAACTTTTAAGCAAGTCGGCTTTCCATCAGTAATCATGAACACCTGTTTGTTGGGGTTTTTTCTTCTTCGTAAAATATCCATAGCGAGTTCTAAGCCCGCAACAGTATTTGTATGATAAGGACCTACTTGTAAATAAGGAAGGTCTTTTATTTCTATTGGCCACGCATCGTTACCAAACACTACAATATCCAGTGTGTCTTTGGGATATTTTGTTTGTATCAGCTCACTCAGGGCCATCGCTACTTTTTTAGCAGGCGTGATCCTGTCTTCACCATAGAGAATCATGGAATGTGAAATATCAATCATCAGCACGGTAGAAGTCTGCGCTTTGAAGTCCGTTTCCCTTATACTTAAATCATCTTCCTGCATACTGAAACTTTCCACACCATGATTGATCTGCGCATTGCGGATAGATTCAGTAAAATCTATTTGCTCCAGCATATCACCAAACTGGAACTGTCTTGTTTCCGGGTTTAGTTCATCCCCTTGCCCGGGCTTGAAGCTGTGATGATCGCCTCCCTTTGTTTTCTTTAGCTTGCCAAAGATTTCCTCGAGGCTTCTCTTCCTTATGCCTTGTTCTGTTTTCGGGGTGATCTTTATCTCACCTTTCTGGTTGTCTTCAGTCAGGTAGCCTTTCTGTTTTAATTCATCAATAAAATCTCCCATGCCATATTCGTCATCGGTCAGCTCATATTTTTTATCCAGTTCATTCAGCCATTGCATGGCTTCGCCCACATCACCACTGGTATGTGTTAGCAATTGCATGAAAAGGTCAAGCAACTGCTCGAACTTGTTTTTCCCCATTTTCATTGGGATCGAATTTTGTAAAATGAAATCCACGCATAGTCTTGAAGTATGATGTTTGAAGCAGGAGGCAGGAAGACGGAGTTCAGACTTTAATTCTACGAGGCGTCTGATCTCATACTTCTGACCTCTCTTTTCTTTTTCTACAGCAATTTACGATAATTGCAGGAGTGTACCTGTTAACAACAAGGCAAGCATAAAGAAGTTCAAATAAAAATGCCCCGGTCAGACCAGGGCATTTTTTATCAAATGATATTTTTATTTAGGTGTATCCGGTTTAGGTACGCTGTCTTTTGGTGAATTAATTATTGTACTGGGATTACCTTCTACCTGTGGCTTTGGTTGTGTTTGCGGCGCATACCTGCTTTCTACCGCATCCAATACAATCAAGAACGCATTATTGTTCTGGTCCTCTCCGGACATCGTGCTGCTATAAAGTTCAGGATTATCATCCCGCATATAAGCGTAATACCTTTTTTGATCTTCAAGGTCTTTGCGTATAGCAATTCTTACTTTTTCAGCAAGATCTTTTTTGCCGGCTTTATAGCAAGCTTCCAGGTAAATAAGCCCATTTAAATCATGAGTGCCATACCGGCTCACCATCGCATAGGGAAGATTATCCGTGCTGATACCTGCTTCTGCTTTGTCCAGTAGCTTTTGTGCTTTATCTATTTCTCCTTCATCAGCAAGATTGCCGGCAGCCTCTGCGAATATTTCACGCATATCTAATAAATGACGGCGGTTCTCTTCATCATAATATACCCCTTTCTTATTGGCGCCGCCAAATTGATAAGAAGTGATCAGGTTTTTATAAATAGCCGAATCATTCATGTCACCAACTTGTGTACGGGAACCTAATTTTCTGAACGTTGAATCGGCTACCCATTTCAATTGGGGATATTTAGGGGGAACAGGTATAAGCCGGTATGCCAATCCATCTTTGCGGAGATACTGCCCGAAACCAAGTTCGCCAAATGGATTGGTGAAATAGATAGGCCGTTTCCAGTTATTAGCGGCGATGATATTCAATATCGCCAGGTCATTTTTAAATAAAGCCCTTTGCGGAAGTTCGAATCGTAATTGCGGCAGTACGCTGTCACTGGCATTTACCGTTCCGTTTTTTCAATAATTCCTCTTTGTTTACCGGTAGAAAAACTTTCGTGACCGGGAATGCATTCAAAGGTTCACCTCGTGTCATATCCATTTTAGCGGGATCATCGCTTCCTACATAATTCTTCATTAAATCATAAAGATCAAAATAGGTTGTTTGCGAAATGCCCGGTTTGGGATTGTAAACAACATAATTTCTTTTCTCTCCTTCAATGGCGCTTGCGGGCCATATCAAATCCAATGAATCCGCTTCATTTACTTTATAGCGAAGCTGGTTGATATACCAGTCAATGCCCAACAAACTATTATTGATGATGCGTATATCAGGCCGTATACCTTCTACTTCCTGTGCATACCAAAGAGGATAGGTGTCATTATCACCGAATGTAAAAATGACTGCATTAGGCGCACAACTTTCTAAATAATCTTTTGCGATATCAGGCGCCAATGTTTTTTTTACTCCTGTCATGGTCATCCCATTCCTGCTGCGCCATCAATAATGGTGTAATAAGACAAATGACAGACGTAGCTATATTTAATGTTCGCCAGTTTTGACCACCCGAGGAAACAGCTCTCGCCACAAAAGTTATGGCGGCGGTAACTATTGCAAATAATAAGGTGACTGATAAGGAAACTACCAGCACACTGGCGAATGATACACGCAGCGTACTCATCAGCATAATGAAGAAGGTAAGACCGGACCCGTATAATAATACATTCTGGAAGCCCAGCTTATCTTCTTTTTCCCTCGCCATTTTTACAAAAGCCACGACGGCAAGCCCGATCCATATTGCAAATGCGTAGAATGATCCCACGTATGCATAATCCCTTTCTCTCGGCTGGTTACCAGGCTGGTTCAGGTAGATGACTACCGCTATCCCGGTTAAGAAGAAGAGCAGGAAGTTAACTACCCAATCTTTTTTATTTTTTAAAAATTGATATACACAACCAACGATGCCAAGAATAAATGGCAGCATGTATAGCTGGTTATGCGCTTTATTATTTTTAAGGCTCGCTGGTAATTGGGCCTGGTCGCCGAGACGTTTATTATCAATAAAAGAAATACCACTGATCCAGTTGCCATCTCTTGGATTGCCAAGGCCCTGCAGATCGTTTTGCTTACCGGCGAAGTTCCACATAAAGTAACGCCAGTACATAAGGTTCATCTGGTAAGTAAAGAACCATTCCATGTTTTGCCCGGGGGTAGGAGCGGCATATCTTGTTTGGCCCCGTTCGTCCTGTGTCTCCTCTATACTTAACCACCTGGCATAAAAGTCCGCATGTCCCTGGTCATTACTGGGATCCCATATACGTGGAAAGAGTTGTTGTTCAGAAGCAGGATAGGAATATTCTTTCGGTCTTCCGGTAGCGATATAACTATCTTTTCCTCTTACATATCTCATTTCTTTTTCAGTGATGCCATCGGGTTGCGCAGCGAAATGCGGGCCATACACGATTGGTGCGCTGCCATATTGTTCACGGCTGAGGTAGTAAACAAGGTTGATCGGGTTGTCAACATTGTTCATATCAACAGCGGGATTAGCGTTGGAACGTATCAGTGTTGTGAAATAAAGAAAATAACCCACCATCATAAACGCATAGCACCACAAGCTTAGCTTTAATATTTTAAGACCAGTTGGCTTGAAGAAATAACCTGCCACTACCGCGACTGCTGCTATTAAGAAGAATTTCAAAAATTTTGATCCGCCTGAATCCCCCGGCACGATGAAGAAAGGCAATGCGGAGAGGCCGAGGAAAAGAACAAACCAAATAATCAGTTTTGTTTTTGAAGCGTTTCTTGCATTAAATGTCAGCGCCCAGCCAATGACGGCCGCTAATGCAATAAAATATATAGAGAAGCCGGAGAAGAAAGGAAGTTTCAGTTCATTAACAAAATAAATATCAAACAAACCGGCGGCTTTCATCGAATATTGGATGACGGCTACCTGCACGATACCTGTTACCAAACAACCAATGAGAAAAGCGACAAGAGCGCCTTTAACTGATGGCTTATAACGGCGATAATAATAGATCATTACGATCGCAGGGATGGTCAGCAAGTTTAATAAGTGGACACCAATAGATAATCCCATCATGAAGAAAAGGAAAACAATCCAGCGGTCGCTCCTTACTCTTGCATCAGGATCGTTGCCTGCACGTTCGTCCGTATGTTCCCATTTGAGCATCGCCCAAAACACAAGCGCAGTAAAGAAAGATGATAATGCATATACCTCACCTTCTACGGCACTAAACCAGAAAGAATCGCTGAATGTATAAGCCAAAGCGCCTACGACACCTGCTGCCATCGTTGTAAATATCTGATGGCTGGACAACTCTTCACCCACATTTACAAACATCTTACGGGCAAAATGCGTAACGCTCCAGAAAAGAAATAAGATAGTAGCGGCGCTGGCCAATCCACTCATGAAGTTGACAGCATTTGCCGCCGTGTTCCCATTATCACCAAACAGGATGATAAAGAAACGGCCAAGCAAAACAAATAGCGGGGCGCCGGGAGGATGCGGCAATTGCACTTTATATGCACTGGCGACAAACTCGCCGCAATCCCACAAACTACCCCTGGCTTCGCGGGTCAGTGTATAAGTGGCAAGCGCAACAAGGAATACGGCCCATCCGGTAAGATTATTAACTTTTCTGAAGTTCATAAACTGGGTTTGATTTTGAGAGAGGCAAAAATAGGGTTAAAAATTTTCAAGTTCCTAAGTTTTGCCGCTCAATTTGAGGGGATTAGGAGAACTTTAAATAAGCCCCCGTCCTGATCCCGCATTTGCGCATTGGCGTCAAGTTAAAGCCTCGGAGAGGCGATATGTTAGTAGCATTTAGCGACATATGGTTGTTCAAAGCCCCATTGGGGCGGCATATGTTTTTTTTAGAAAACGGTTTGCTTCTTATATGCCGCCCCGAATGGGGCTATAGGAGGGTTTATATAGAATTATCTTGACGCCATCGATGTGCATTGCGGGAACATCAACACACAATCATGGTTTTTAAAAAAGCATGATTATAATAAGACGCTTCTAAAATGCTCAGTAGAACCTCACCTAGCCTCTCCTAAAGGAGAGGAACAGCACACAGCCCTTGCTTAATGAAAATACAGATGAAAACAGTTGCTTCAAAAATGTTGTTACTTCAACAGTGCTTCGTAGTCCCGATAGCTATCGGGATACCGAAAGTACCGCCGATATTCATCGGGATGCTGCAGAAATACTGATACTTCGACAATGCTCAGTAGAATTCATGCAGTACAAGAGTGCGACGCAAGGGACGATGATAGTAGCACTGAAGCTGGGAACATAAAAAATTTCATTGGAAAAATTATACTAAAGATGTAAACGCATTTACTCAAAAAAAAACTCTTACCGTCTGGTATAAGATCTGACTTTGGGCCATGGCGCCCATCTCGTTTGTTTTTTCGGAAAAACCTTTTAGCCCGAAGAGGCCGGCGGCGTTGCCTTTATTAATGGCGATCTCGAGGTAACCGGCACTGTTAAAAAGGGCGAGCTTTTCTCCCTGCGCTACATCCGCATAGGTTTCGCTGATACGGTCAATCATTTCATCTCTTTTAAAAACGATGCGGAAGGCACGGCCTTTGCGCTGTTCTTCAAATTGATCATGCGTGATGTTGACGATGACGTTTTGAAAATTGTCTATGAAAATGATCTGGCCTTCTATCCAGTTATTATCCAGCAGGGGCTGCAGGTGATTTTTTTCTATATAATTAATATCAGGGATGCCGATATTTTTAATGGATTCTCCCCGCACGAGCTGATCAATTGTTTTGCCCATGATGTCTGCGCAATAAATGGTATTCTTCACAGCCATTTTATCCAATGGAATACCGATGATCATTTCCGGTTTTTCTTCAAGTATCATATTCAGCAGGCCATTGTCGGCGCATAAAAAATAATGGTTCTTGTGAAAGGCGAGCAATAAATGTTCAGGCTTTTTTTCAAAAAGATTTACCAATATAATATGGTAGGAAAATTCAGGAAAATTTTTGAAGGCGCTGCGGCATATATATGCGGCCTGCGGATAATTGAACGGTGAAATGCTGTGTGATATATCGGTGATAATAAATTCAGGATTGACTTGCAAAAGTTTCGCCTTCACCGCACCAACGAGATAATCCTGGTGGCCAATGTCGGAAGTAAGGGTGAGTAGAGGCATTTATAGGTGGTTTCGGATCGGGGTTTTATAAGATGTCAGATGTAGTAATCTTGAATCGGTTTTTATTTTATTAATTCTCCATTTTTAAAGAAAAACTTATAAGTTAATCTATCCGTCAACTTCGGGAAAAATTTATTTAAGAAAACAGTACGCTTGCCGGTGAACGTGAGCACTAATGTTCTCTTCTTTTTTCGGACAGCATTTAATATATGTTCGGCGCATTCTTCCGCTGTCATCATGCTGCTTTCATCCATGGGGCTTTCACCTTGTTTGTCGCCATTTTTATTTAAGGCCGCATTACGGATATTAGAAGTGGTGAAACCGGGGCAGACCCACATTACATGCACACCATCGTGCAACAATTCCGTTTTGATAGCTTCCAGCCAACCCTGCATTGCATATTTGCTGGCGGAGTAGCCGCTTCTTCCCGGCAAACCTCTATAGCCGGCAATAGATGAAACGCCGACGATTGTCCCTTTTCTTTCAATAATAGATGACAATGCATAACTGGTGCAATAAACGGCTCCGAAGAAATTTATCTCCATCACTTTTCGTATCACTTCCGTGGAAGCATCTTTTAATAAAGCCCGCATGGAAATGCCAGCATTATTAATAAGTATATCAACGCCGCCAAAAAATTTGATAGTTGTTTCGATAAAACGACGACAATCATTTTCACTGCTTACATCAGCGACCATGGTATGCAGGGGAGAAGAAGGATGCGTGGACTGCAGCCTGTATAATTTATCATGGTCACGGCCGCAGGTGGCCACTTTAGCGCCGAGTTGTAATAATTCTTCCACCAAAGCCTTGCCGATGCCTTCAGTGCCGCCCGTAACTACTACTACTTTGTCTTTAAAATAATCAGACATGCCGCCAGATTTATTACAAACCTACTTTAAAAATTGTCAATGAAATAATTTGTCCACATGGTTATTCCAATAGGCAAAATGAATGCGATAATAATCTGTATTTTTTTTGGCACAGAGGGCATCAACCTGTATTTTTGCACCCCCATTCTGAAAAGGGTGGGAAACAGGTCGATCTCGTAGCTCAGTTGGTAGAGCACATCACTTTTAATGATGGGGCCCTGGGTTCGAGTCCCAGCGGGATCACTTTTCAAGAGATCAAACAATCTCAAATCGCTTTAATAACCCTGCAAACATTGATTTGCAGGGTTATTTGTTTTTGGTGAATAGTCAAAAAACATCAAAATTCTCCAAATCGTTGTGCGTAATTCGAGCGGACAAATTCGGTGAAAAAAAAGTCCGCTCGAATTTTTCTGAAACCCATTCTAGCAAGGAATTCAGAATTTGAACATGCCCTTTTAACGTAGCTGTGAATGGTAATTTTATAACCATTCACAGCTATTTTTAGGGGACCTGTTATTATTTTTGCGGATCATCCGCAGCATTTACATAAGTCACGCCTGAAGGACCATACCCTGTAATTTCAAGAATAACGGATTCTTTTCCCGTCATGGCAAAATGATTTTGTCCTCCAACTTCCGAGTAGACACTTCCAACTGGCAGTTTTTTTAATTTGACTTTATCAAATTTATCCCCGTATCCAAAATACCATGTTCCTGAAACAACAGTGCCGATGCGCTCATCAGGATGAAGATGCGCCGGAATTTTTGTGTTGGCTGCCACTTTTAATAAAATAGTATATAGACCGGCTTTCGAAGGATCCCCGTAAATAACTATTACCTGCACAGCGCTTAAGTTGGAAGATCCCGGTGCGGAAGGCCCGGTTGCTTTAGCAGCGATAATTTCCTTTTGCGTCATTCGCAATTCGCCGCTTTTACCAGGTTGAGCATTGGCTGATACAATATTTAATATAAATGCAATTGCAATACAAAATAAAGATTTAGGTAAATACATAACGTTTGAATTATTGATAGTGAAAATAGATTTGATACCGGCGAAATAAATGATGCTCTTGTTTTTACTTTTCAAAAAAATCTTCAAGGCCTTTTAACACCTGGCCGGTTCCTTCCTGCACAATCCAATGACCTGCTCCTTTTATAACTACTTCTGTAACATGACCGGCAACCAACCTGCAATGATCACCAAAATAAGAGGCTGCGGAAAATTCACCGCTCATCGCAAGCAAAGGCATTGCCAACTTGTGTTTCATAAATTCAAGATTGTCTTTGGCGTCTCCGGGAAAAGCGCCAAACCAATGAAAGCTTCCGGTAGTAGCGCCGGGTATGGAATAGGCCCTTATAAATTCATCCGTTTCTTCTTTTGTAAATGCATCTTTAACATGGCCCACTACCGGCCAGAAACCGGTCAGAAATTCTTTTTCCTTTCCTGCTACGATTTGTCCTGAAGCTGGCCAGGCAAAGAAACCAAACCACCATAGTTTCCCGTTAAGATCAGACCATACCGGTTCAACACCTGGTAATAATGCATCCAGTAATGCGATCTTTTTTACTTCATTTCCAAATTGAGCGGCATAAGCATACGCTACCATCAAACCGATATCATGACCTGCGAGGTTGATACTTTTATAGCCAAGCTTTTTTACCAGTTCATGTATATCCGCCGCCATTGTTTTTTTATCATAACCGCCTTCGGGTTTACCTGATTCACCAACACCTCTCAGATCAGGGGCTATAACGGTAAAATGTTTTGAAAGTTCCGGCAACAAACGGTTCCACATATACCAGTTTTGTCCAAAGCCATGTACCAATACCAATGGTTCACCTACCCCACCAATAACATAGTGAATGTTTACACCGTTCACATTAGCCACCTGATGTTTAAAGTTTGATGGCGGAGCAGCAGGCTGAATACCAGAAGTGTCTTTTGTCTCACCGAGGTTTTCTTTTTCAGTTTTGCCTTCATTTTTATCACTGTTGCTACACGCAGTCATGACAAGAATAAAAAATGGAATGAACCAACGTAAAAGTTTTGAATTACCTGGTGTTGAAAAATCAGAATGAATTATACTTTTATACATGGTCTTTATTTTATTGAATTGAAATTTATATTTATTTAGCTGCTTTCGCAGCGGTTTCAATTATGTCAGCAACAGCTTTGGCATTGGAAATAAATAAAGCGTGGCTTCCTTTTAGTTCCGTCACAACCGAACCTGCTCTTTTATACATCATGCGCTCAATGGTTGGATTGATACTTTTATCGTCAGTCGCTACGATCGCATAAGAGGGTTTTGTTTTCCATGCCGCATTGGTTAACGGCGTTATAAACGATTTCACCGCAATTGGCGCCTGGGAAGCAAACATGAAATCAGCTTTTTGTTTTGTTACATCCGCACAAAAGCCAGGATGAAACTTTGCTTTATCATACCAGATAAAACCTTTATCATCGGGTGGTAGAATTCCATTTTCAGGTGCAGGAGAAGCGGTTTTTACCAAATCAAGTGTTGATTCGCCAACTTCTGGAGCAAAGGCAGCTACATAAACCAGGCTTACTACTTTTGAATGAACCCCCGCCTGTGTAATAACAGAACCGCCCCATGAATGTCCAACCAAAACAACCGGCCCCTCTTGTTTATCCAATACCTTATTTGTTGCTTCAGCATCATCTTCTAACGAGGTTAGCGGATTTTGTACCAGGGAGACATTATATCCACGGCTTGTTAATATTTTAAAAACATTTTCCCAGCCTGATGCATCAGCAAAGGCTCCGTGAACGATAACAATATTTTTCACGCCGGCTGTTTTTTGTGCATTCAGTGAAAGCGATGCCACGGCAACTATAAATAAATTTGCGATTGTTTTGATTGTTTTTTTCATTCTTTTATCTTTTTAAAATTTTATAATTGTAGTAAATCATATCAGTCAATTACCTGTTTTTCTGAGCAGGTGATGGTTTAATGGCTTTCTATCCAGCTTAGTATATAATCCGCATCTTCTTTCCAGGTGGGTTGACCTAAAACAAAATGATTTCGTCCTTTGAATTCTTTATAATCTGTAACAGAATTACTTTTCCTGTATTTTTTATAATTAGAATAATTAAGAGAAGCCGGGATGGTATGGTCATCACTGCCGGAAGTAAGGAGTAAAGGCGCATGGGGGTTTTCGAAATTTACTTTTGCCGCCTTTGTTATGGTATCTCTTACGATAAGTTTTGATTCAGGTATCGCCAGCCGGTAATAGGATTCTTTTTGTTGCTCAGCGTTCATTCCATTGGTAAAAGCAAAGGTCCATTCCTTAAAAGACATCAGGAAAGATTTTCTTGCAGAAGTAAAAAATCCAAGAGGGCCCCATCCTGCTTTTAGGAATGAAAACTTAAACGTAAATATTCCTTGCGGCGGCACGGAATGAATAGCGACACCAGCTGCGCCAAGACCCTGTTGCAATAACAACTGCACTATAAGACCACCGATAGAATGACCAACCAGTATTGGTTTCCCGGGTAATTGTTTTACTATGCCAGCATAATATTCAGTTAGTGCCGCCAACCTGTTTGATGCTATAGCGGCATCCGGTTGCCTGTTACGCAACACTTCGGGGGAAGCATCTTTGTGCGGCCAGGACGGTACGATACATTTATATCCTTTACTTTCAAACAAGGATTTCCATTCATCCCAGCAACTATGGTGTACGAACGCCCCGGTAATAAAAAGTACTGTTTTGGAGTCGCTATTTTTCATTTTTTTTATTTACCTGAAGAAGACAAGGCAAACCAAGCTCCAATCATATAAACTGCTGCCAGCCAAAATATTAGTTATCCACTGTTAGCAACATGACCGTGATATTTCGTGGTACCGCCAACAATAACACGAAATACCACGGCCGATTGGACTATATTTATTACCGTTAACTTTCATACACCTGATTAAGAATTTTATCCATGATCTTTCTAAGCTGAGATTCAACTATTCATCGTACGCCGTTAGTGATTCTCTTTTTGGCATGCATGCTGGTTTCCTTGTTGGCTTGTTTTATGAATTATTGCCAAAACAATATGATGTATAGATTATTTTCTGTTATTTATTTTTTATTGTTTGTTACAGCGGCTGCCTGTGCGCAGGACAAACCTTACCTGCCACTGAAGGATCTTACCATGCTTGTACAAAAAAGCAACCCGGATACTAACCGGCTGCAACTGTTGCTTCAACTATCAGCGTTTTATCAAAAAAAAACCACCCAAAACAGAACCGGCACTGACAGCGCATTTCTTTACCTGCAACAAGCCATGAAACTCGCCGATTCCCTTCCTAATGAAAAGTGGCGGCATGAATCATGGCGTTACGCAGGTAATTATTATTTTACCAAAGGAGATCACAAACAGGGCAAGGCATATTTTATTAAAATAATAAACGAAGTAAATAAAACGGGAAACAAGGACGAAGAAATAAAGTGGTGGTCACAACTTGAAAACAATATAAACTATGCCGACAGCACAGGAATAACCAAAATAGATTGCTTTAAAAAGACAGCATTATTATACGACCAGTTAAACAAAAGGGAAGATGTAATACTGTCGCGCCTGCAAATTGCGAAAGTATATGTGTACCAGGGGAAATTGAACCTGGCTGAAAATGAAATAGAGAAGATACTTGAAATTTATAAACCTGCGGGAACACATTCTCTTCATTATGCTTATTACCTGCTGGCAACTATACACCGTTATAAAGGTAATTTTAATAAAGCCCTGTGGTATGCAATGGAATGTGTGAAAGACGTAGAAAAAACAGGCGATACCGTTACGGTTGATTATTACTATGGTGAGCTGGCGTTGGTATACGAAGAACTGGGCCAGACGGAAAAAAGCATTGAATGGTACCGGAAAACCCTTGACGCCCGGGAAAAAACGCATTCGGAAATATACATTATTTACAGAACAGCGGGGTTCCTGATCCAGCAATTGCTTAAACAAAAAAGGGAGAAGGAGGCTTTTGATATAATCACCGGTATTGAAAAAGAAACTCCCCCTTTCACTCCTTACCAAAAATCAATTTTAGCACAGGTAAAGGCGAATTATTATAATGGTATCCATCAATACGAACTAGCCGAAAAATATTACCTTGAAATGATCGAAGGGAATGGATTTAAAGATGAGAACAAGGAAATAGTTTCTATCGCTTACCAGGATATCGGTAAATTTTACCTTGAACAAAAAAAATATTCCAAAGCAAACGAATATATCAGCAGGTCTTTGGAAATGGATAAGGGAGATGCCACCCTTTCCCGGCTGAAGGATATTCACCTCATGCTTTTTAAAGTTGATTCTTCTACAGGCAATTATCTTTCCGCTATCAATCACCTCAGCCAGCTACAGCAAATTAAAGATTCGATATTTAGCGAAGATAAAAGCAAACAGATAGAAGAATTGCAGATTCAATACGAGACCGAAAAAAAAGAACAGGATATTAAATTGCTTGAAAAGGAAGGTACGCTCCAGCAGGGCAGACTGTCACAGGCTAAAGTGACGCGTAACTGGACACTGGGCGCTTTCGTTTTGTTGGTTATTATTACTGGTTTGCTGGTAAATTATTTACGGTTAAAACAAAGGACTAATAAAAAGCTTGAAGGACAGCAAAAAGAGATAAATCAAAAAAAAGATTCTTTACAACACCTGCTTAATGAAAAAGAATGGTTGCTGAAAGAGATCCATCACCGGGTAAAAAATAACCTCCATACTATCGTAGGTTTATTGGATACGCAGGCTGGTTTCCTGAAAACGGAAGAAGGTTTATCCGCACTTAACGACAGCCAGCACCGGGTACAGGCCATGTCGCTTATTCACCAGAAACTATACCAGTCTCCTGATCTTTCTGCCATTGAAATGTCCGGGTACGTTCATGAATTGGTGGATTACCTGGAACACGCTTTTGGTACAAAGAAACGTATCCTGTTTAAACTTGAAATTGAAAACCTTCAACTCCATCTTTCGCATGCTTTACCGTTAGGGTTAATTCTTAATGAAGCGATCACTAACGCTATCAAATACGCATTTCCCGGAAATAAAGATGGTGTCGTTACCATTTGGCTGAAACACCGGGAACAAAACTATTATTTGCTTACCATCGCTGACAATGGCAAAGGATTACCGGGTGATTTGGATTATAAAAAATCCAGTTCAATGGGCATGAACCTGATGCAGGGGCTGACTGAAGATATGCACGGAACATTTTCAATAAAAAATAAAGGGGGTGCGGAAATAAGTATTTCGTTTAAATATGATCCACCTTCCGGCAACGACTTAACGTTTAATAAAGCTGATCATTCAATTGAAAATAACTGATTATGAAAAAAAACGTCCTGATCGTGGAAGATCAGTTTGTAGAAGCTAACTACCTGCAGTCGATGCTGGTGCGGTCAGCTTATACCGTTTGCGGCATCGCCCGGAGCGTAGCAAAGGCAAAGGAGCTGATTGAACAGGTAAAGCCTGATCTTGTACTATTGGATATTTTTCTTTCGGGAAAACAAACAGGCATAGATCTGGCCAAACAATTACGGGAAGATAATATTGCCTTTGTGTACCTGTCTGCTAACTCTAATGAAGATGTATTGAATGCTGCGAAGGCCACACAGCCTTACGGGTTTTTGGTAAAGCCTTTCCGGGAAAAAGACTTGCTGATAGCACTCGAAATCGCACAATACCGGCATGAGCACAGTATGGAAGCTTCATTCAAACGAGAAGCCGTTTTACGAAATCAATTGTCTGCGATTATAACCGGCGATGATAGCTGGGAAAAAAAGTTACTTAAAACAGGGCGCACCCTCCAGGCTTATATTCCCTTTGATTTTGTTGCAGCGGGATTTAATACGATCGGCGATATTTCCTGCCATGCATTAAGCTTTTTGAGAATTGGTTACGATGAATATCAAACAATAGGAATCCCTGAATTACTGAATATTACTGGTTTAAATATGACCGAAGCAGAAACATTAGTGAAAACTACAACGCCTGATACAATGCCGGCATTGTATAATGAAAAAGCATTTGAGCAAATTTGCAGGCAACCGTCTTTCAAGAAATTATTCGCCGGCACATTCCAGATGAAGTCACATTTGTCATTGCCATTACATTTTTCAACCGGCCGGCTTTTTAATTTTTGTTTTTATAGCCGCAGGCCTGACGCTTATCATACCGGGTACATTGAACTGTTCAGCCGCCTGCAACAGACATTAACGAATAGTATAGAAACGATGTTGGACAATGGAAAAAAGAGTACAAGAACTACCAGCGAATTAAATTTCCGTGACATTGCTGAACCTTCCGCAGGTATGGAGGGGTTTGATGGAATTATCGGGAAAAGCCACCTGTTATTAAATGTATTTGATCATATCACACAAGTTGCGCCTTCGGATACTTCCGTACTTATTATGGGGGAAAGCGGTACGGGTAAAGAAAGAATCGCCGATTGTATTCACCATCTTTCACCCCGCAGGGGAAAGCCGT
Source organism: Chitinophagaceae bacterium (assembly GCA_037200685.1). Taxonomy (GTDB): domain Bacteria; phylum Bacteroidota; class Bacteroidia; order Chitinophagales; family Chitinophagaceae; genus JAJKIP01. The sequence continues at coordinate 54,176 of JBBCIG010000020.1, read as the reverse complement.
TTGTAAAAGTAAATTGCGCGGCGCTTCCTGCTACCCTGATTGAATCTGAATTGTTCGGGCATGAGAAAGGGTCTTTCACCGGCGCAACGGAAAAAAGAATTGGAAAGTTTGAGCTGGCTGATACGGGAACAATATTTCTTGACGAGATTGGTGAAATGCCGGTTGAATTGCAGGTAAAATTGTTACGGGTTCTCCAGGAAAAAGAAATAGAACGTATTGGTGCTAAGGCCCCGGTTAAAGTTGATGTCCGTATCATCGCGGCCACGAACCGTAATTTGGAAAAGGAAGTAGCGGAAGGACGCTTCCGGCTTGACTTATATTACCGTTTGAATGTTTTTCCTGTAACGTTGCCGCCGCTGCGTGAACGCAAAGAAGATATACCGGCGCTTGCTTATTATTTTATGAATTATTATAATCGTAAAACCGGGAAAAAGATTACCGGCTTATCGGATAAAGTACTAAAAAATATGATGGCGTACAATTGGCCCGGCAATATCCGCGAACTGGAGCATTTAATTGAAAGAAGCATACTGCTAACGAAGGCGTCAGTCATTGAAGATATTTTACTGCCCGTTATTCAAAAAAAGGAGATGGGTACGGGTAGTGAAGATGTACGCATGAAGACCATTCATGAAAATGAGCGGGATTATATTATGACTGTGCTTAAAAAGTGTAACGGTAGAATATGGGGCGCCGGTGGTGCAGCTGAAGTGCTGAATCTTCCACCTTCCACTTTGAAATCCAAAATGAAAAAACTGGGCATAAAGAAGGAATACATTCCGGGTAGTTTATAATTACGAGGTTAGTGTGATAGATTATAAAAAACTACCGCAGCCTTCTTCCAGAGCGGTTATTATATTAGCAGTGAATACCTGTGATAAATAATTCCGCATCACACTACTTTTTGAGCAGATTCCCTGTTGCTGCCAGCAGCATTATATTTTCCGAAAATTGCATTAACCCGCTCCTTCAATTCATCAGGGCAATTCGTATTAAACATAAAATGCAGCGGATCCGTTTCATAGCGGAAACACTGACTTGGCTTTATCATTTTTCCTTCCACCATTAGTGGCTGAAGATCAAGGTCGTTTAATTCTGTTACTAATTTGGCAATATTTGCATTCATAAGTTTAATAGTTCAAATGATATGCCATATAATGGACCAGCGGGATGCAATCTTTATTTGACGTATCTTGGTAAGAATCTTCACCATTATTCCTGGTTATGAAACAACTCCCTGTTTACCTATTACTCCTGTTGCTAGCCGGTTGCGGAGACACATGGGAAGATAGGTACAAGACTGAAGCAAAGGATCGATGTGATTGCCTGGACCCCTGGCAACAAACAATAAGTAACAATATGGCGTCATACTACGAGGAAGCGCTTGCAGAGTATCGTCCCAACTATAGTCCCAGCGGCCGTAAAGTTCCTCCAGCGCAATTTGAGGCGATAAAGCTATTAAAATGGCGGCTGACTGATGAGGACGCAGCATGGAATAAAAAGTTAGGGGAGAATTTTCGTGATAAAAATTCGGAATTATACAAATGCCTGCACAAACAATATGCATGGTCTAATGAATATCCAGGAAATAATACAAGGTACACAGTAGACAAACACGCATTCGATATGGGCTGCCATCTTGCCTATTATCTTATGCAACTGGATAATGACGAAAAGTTAATCGAGGCGGTTTTTGATTAAATCAAATTCCTGAACAAATCAATCGTTTGGATCCATCCGGGCCGGCTGTCGCATCCTTTTGCAATCCTGTCGCATCGCATCCCGCATGCGACAAATTTTAAAGTCTTCGCTACCAGGGTAGTTGTATCTCAAGCAAATTTGCAAGCAAATTTGCCCTTCATTATTTCATTTATTAAAAATTTTTTTATGAAATCAATTTTTGTGGCAATCGCTTTAATTTCCTTTATTATGACAACACATGCACAAACCAGCACCGCTGCTGACGACGCACAGATCCGCGAACTGGTAAAGACAATGGAAACCGGCTGGAATAAAAAAGATGGCAACCTCTTCGCCAAACCGTTCGCAGAGAATGCCGATTATGTTATCATTACCGGTATGCACCTGCAGGGTAAGGCCGCTATTGCCAGCGGGCACCAGGGGATTTTCGATTCCTTTTACAAAGAGACCAGTCTTAAAACAGAGGTACAGACCATCCGCTATCTACGGCCTGATATAGCCATCGTTCATATCGCCGGTCGTCTCACCGGCCCATCTAACGGAAGACAAATGGATGATAAAGGAATGATCACGCTGGTCGTTGAAAAGATAGCCGGGGGCTGGCAAATAGATGCTTTTCAAAATACACAAACACTGTCATCCAATTAATATGAGATCCTTTAAAATTTTTTTGCTGATAGTGGCGGGTACAAGTTTTATCACCGTCATCGGCGGAGCTGTTTACGAACACCTTGCCGTTGTTCCGAAATGGAAAGTCGCGCCGCCTGCTTCGCTCTCCATGTTCCAGGGCGAATATGGACTGGACCCCGGTGATTTCTGGGAGCTTATTCATCCTATAACAATGATACTTCTTGTTGGCTGCCTGGTTGCAAACTGGAAAACAAAAAGAAGAAAATTTATCGCGATGGTTATTGCGGGGTATATCCTGATGGCAATTGTTACATTAACTTATTTCGTACCCGAGTTGCTATCAATCATTCATACACCGTACCAGGCGAAAGTTGATAAAAGCCTTGTATCAAGAGCGGCGACCTGGGAAAAGCTAAGCCTGCTTCGTTTAGTATTCATTGTTTGCCTTGCCTATATTCTTTTGTATTCCCTTACCAAAGATGAAGATCTGAAGATTTATGCATAACTTTTAATAATACGATGAAAGGTAAAGGATTGATATATTTTTTACTATTACTGCCGGCCACCGAAGTAACCGCGCAGGATAAAGTTATTTTTATTGCGGAAGCGAACCAGCCGTTTCAAACAGTTACTGCTTACCTGCAGCTAATGGAAGACGAAAATAATGCGCTGCGTATTGAAGATATAGCAAAGGAAGGTAAGGCATTGTTTCATCCTTATCATTCAAACCAGGATATTGACCCATACCATGCGTGGTGGTTAAAGTTAGAGATGTCGCCTTCCTTTTCTTCCGATAGTTTTTACATTGGTTTACCCAGGCAGCATTTATCGGGTATCTCCCGCGGAAATGATAAAGCGGATGTATGGATCGTAAAAGATAAAGTTATCATCGCCCATTATGAGACCGGGACATTAACACCCCTGTCCAGGAGGCCTGTCGCAAACCCATTCAACAGGAATTTTTTTCCTGTTTCATTGCACGGCGGCGAGGCGCTTACTATTTACTGGCGCCTGCAACGGACTGTTAACTTCGCGCCACTGCAACTTAATTTCGCATTGCATCACAGCAGTGTGATCAGCAGCGCGGCTAATTCCATGGACATGCTGGCCTGGTTTTATACCGGTATCATGTTTATCCTTTTCATGTTCGGCCTTGTGTTTTTTATTATCACCCGCGAAAAACCATTTACCTGGTTTACCTGTATAGCCGCCACCCTCGGTATCCATATGCAGTTACTGGAACCGGAAAATAGCCTGACCCGCTGGCTGTTCCCGGAGCACCCCGTCCTCCAATTCCATCTGTTCGGACTGCTCACTTCGCTTTTTGCAATTATCATTTTACAATTCACCCGTTCGTTTACTGAGACAAAACGATTGCTGCCGGGATGGGATAAGTTGATCGTGATCGTAATGATATACACCTGTATCGTTACCGTGGCGTCGCAGTTGCTATTACTCATCAGCCCCGCCTCGGATAGAACCATCTACTTTTCTCTTATTGCTTTTATCGCCACTATTGTTATTGGGGTGAGGCTTATGCTGACAAAAGACCTCTATGCAAGATGGGCGGGGCTGGCGCTTGGATGGTTATTCGTTTTCCAGTTCCTTGGAATATTATGGAACAATGATATACTGCCGGACAGCTTTCCCAATCCGTGGGCTATCGCGCAAATAGGAATGATGATCATTTTATTTTTCGCACTGGCCTACCGCTTCAAGCAATCTGCAAAATTAAAAGCGGAGGCGGCCAAGGTACTGGAGATGGATAAAATTAAAGGACGTTTCTTCGCAAATATCAGCCACGAGTTTCGTACGCCGCTTACATTACTGCTTGGCCCATTAAAGTTAATGGAAGAAAATCCGGCGGCGGAGCCGCAACGAAAATATATACGGATGATGCAGCGCAACGGTGAGCGCCTGTTGCAATTAATTAATCAACTACTCGACCTGAGCAAACTGGAAAACGGGAAGATGGATTTACGGGTATCTAAAACAGATATCACTGCATTACTCAAAGTTATCGGCGCTTCTTTTGAAAGCATGGCTGAACAAAACCAGGTTCATTACCATATTCATTTTCCCGAAGAAAATATTATCGGTTTGGTAGACCGCGATAAGCTGGAAAAGATCGTGGTGAATCTTTTGTCCAATGCTTTTCGGTTTACATTACCAAATGGCAGCATTTCATTTTCGGTAGAACATGATGAAAAAAGACTCCGCTTCACCATACAGGACAGCGGGGTAGGGATGCCCAAAGAACAAGTTGAAAAGATATTCGACCGATTTCACCAGGTGCCAGGGACAGAAGGCGGAACGGGTATTGGTCTTTCGCTCGCCAAAGAATTATTACAATTACATAAAGGACAAATTTCGGTACAAAGTGAAAGCGGGAAAGGAAGCAGTTTCCGGGTGAGTCTACCAATAGCAGCGGAATTTTATTCGCTTAGTGAAATGGTTAATGAACCAGCGAGTATTTACCCTGTCTTAAATCACAGCAATGGCCTGATGTTAGTCGCTGATGAAGAAGAAGAACTTCCGGTTGACAATTCGCTGCCACTTGTATTAATTGCGGAAGATAATACCGACCTGCAACTTTATATCAGTGATATTTTGAAAACAAAGTTTCGTGTAGAAATTTGCTCCAATGGTAAGGTAGGTTTGGAAAAAGCGAAGATGCTGGTACCTGATTGCATCGTGAGTGATGTGATGATGCCGGAGATGGATGGTATTGAACTTTGCAAAGAATTGAAGAGCGAACCCGTAACAAGTCATATACCTGTTATATTATTAACCGCTAAAGCCGGCAGCAGCAGCAAGATTGAAGGACTTCAAACTGGCGCTGATGATTACCTTGTCAAACCATTTGACGGCAACGAACTCATCATCCGTATCCATAACCTTATTGAACAACGAAAACAACTGCGCGACCGGTACAGCAAACAGGTGATCAGTATACAACCTGATGCATTGACCGTGGTTTCCACCGAGCATGTATTTATAGAACAGGTGCGGGGCAGCATTGAAGAAAATATCGACAATGAACTTTTTGGTGTCACGGAACTGGCGGCCGGGGTCCATCTTAGCCGCAGCCAGCTTCACCGTAAGTTAAAAGCACTTACGGGACAGGCGCCCAATGAACTGATCCGTAACTACAGGCTGGAAAGGGCATTGCAATTACTGCAACAACTTAGCGGAACGATAACCGAGATCGCTTTTCAAACCGGATTCAACAGCCCGGCGTATTTCTGCAAATGCTTTTCTGACAGGTATGGCTATTCACCGGGAGAGGTGAAAAAGAAAGGTAGTTGAATGACATGGAGACTCGCCGGTACAACAAAATGAGCCACCGGAAAATCCAGAACTTATCTTACTGATTTATACATGAAGAAAGATTTAATTAGTTGGCAAGGGAAGAGGTATGCTAATACCTATTTCACATCCATTCCCCGGGGACGAATTTATTTCAGAACTGCCGTAGAATAATTCAGCCCTTCGCCTGATGTTGGCAAGACCGATACCTTTTTTTACTGCCATTAGATTAAAGCCAACCCCGTTATCTGCTACGCGCATTTTTAGTTTATTATTATGGATTACCATATCAACTTCAATTTCGGAAGCCTTTGAATACTTCATGATATTTCTCAACTGTTCCTGCAATATCCTGTAGAGATTTTGCTGAATGTCAAGAGGTATCTTGTATTTCCTGGCAGCTTCATTAAAATGCAGCAAAATTTTATATTTTCCTTCTATATTGAAATTGTCAAATAAAATCCCAAACGCTTCTTCCAGCGTTGTATCATTGAAAAATGCAGGAGCAAGCCGGTGAGAAATATTTCTAATTTCTTCTATGGCCGTTTTAATATGTTCACTAAGCTTGTCAAACATAATTATTTTAGATTCAGCCAGTCCTTGCTTAAGCATTCCCAGGTTCATTTGGCTGATGGCAAGCAACTGGCAAACATTATCATGCAACTCGCCCCCGATTTCGTAACGTTCGTCTTCCTGTGTTTTTATGATAGCCTTTATAATATTATGCTCATGCTGATTTTTTTCGGTAACATCAATAGCAATTACCGACCTGTAAGCTTTGTGGTCTATTATTATAGGAGTACTGTAAATTTCTACATTAATAATTTCTCCTGATTTTTTTTGGTGCATAACAGTACTTTTAAAAGAACCATCCCCTTCAATTGGTTTTCTTATTTCTTTAGTCGCGGTAGCGATATCGTCTTCCATTTTGACATCCATCAGTGTCATGTTCAGAAACTCCTGCTCGGTATAACCATAAAGTGCGCTGGCGGCTTTGTTGACCTGGATAAATGCGAATGTTTCCGCGTTAAAAACCCACATAGGCTGCGGGCTTAAATTAAAAAGGTCGCTATAGCGTTTTTCCGAATCCTTCAATTGGGAAATTGCTTTTTTTCTTTCTATGGCATAGGTGATGCTTTTATAAAGGGTAATAGCCGTCAGGTCATCTTTAAGCAAATAATCAAAAATGCCCTGGGATATTGATTTTATACTGAATTCAATATCTGTATACCCGGTTAAGATAATGATAGGGCTTGCGGAGTTTATTTGCAGCATGGCCGTAATTAATTCCTGGCCATTTTTATCGGGCAAACTGAGATCTAATAAAATTATATCAAAAGTTGTTTTGGGGTCATTTAGAATTCCAGACGCTTCGGCAAAGCTATCAACCTGTATAATGGCGGGGGCCAGAATTTGGTCTGATAAAAAATCCTCGATAATTACCCAATCCCCGGGGTTATCTTCCACCACTAAAATTCTGTATGGGTTATTATCTTTTTTCATGGTCAGGATATATGTTTGGGTAATTTAACGACTGTCAGCCAGAAATTTTCGATAGCTGTGACTATGGAAAGAAATTCTCCGGCATCACTGGGTTTGGTAATATAACAATTCGCATAATTATTATAGGACAGGCTAATATCATTTTCAGACGAGGAGGTAGTAAGCATAATTACGGGAATATGTTTGAAATAGTCATTACTTTTTATATACTTTAATACTTCGTGGCCGCTTTTTTTAGGAAGATTGACATCCAGTAACAGCAAGTCAGGTAAAACAACATCACCATACTTGCCCAGTTTATTCAAAAAGTCCAGTGCTTCTTTGCCGTCTTTCACTACACTTAATTTTACTTTTATCTTAGCATCTTCAAATGCTTCTTTGGTAAGGAATATGTCACCTTCATTGTCCTCTACCTGCAGAATATGGGTTGTTGGCATATCTTTATTTTTTAATTGTAAAATAGAATGTACTTCCTTTCTTCACTTCAGCTTCTACCCAAATCCTGCCATCATGCTGCTCTACCACTTTTTTACAAATAGCCAGCCCAATGCCTGTGCCTTCGTAAGCCTGTTGTAAATGCAGACGGGCAAAAACTTCGAATATCTTTTCAAATTTTTGTTGTTCGATACCGATACCATTATCTTCAATACTGAATAACCATTCTTCATCTTTTTCCCTGACATCTATTATGATAACAGGATCTGTTTCTTTACTCCTGAACTTGATAGCATTACTAAGAAGGTTTTGAAACAACCTTGTAATACCAGCCCTGTAAATAGCTAAAGAAGGCAGTGCAGTGTTGACAATTATTTCAGCCCTGTTCTCTTCGATGAGGCTATAGATATTGTGTTTTACCTCTCTTACTATTTCATTAAGGTCGGCCGTTTCTTTATCCATATCAGTGCGTGCTGTACGGGATAATTCGAGTAAGTCCGAAGTCATTTTTTGCATACGTTTAGCTCCGTCAATGGCGAAGTCAATATAGGTGTGGGCTTTCTCGTCCAGTTGCTTGTCATATTTTCTTTTTAACAATCCCATAAAACTGTTTACCATACGCAAGGGCTCTTTCAAATCGTGCGATGCCACATAGGCGAATTGTTCTAATTCTGTGTTTTTTTGTTTAAGCATATTCAGCGCTTGCTCCAGCGATTGCTGCTGTATCTTTATTTCTTCGGTAAGAAGCTTTTCTTTATTTAATGTTTTTTGCAGGCCGTTAAACAAGCCAGGGATCAAAGCAGCAGACAGGAAACTTAAAAAGATAAGGTTAGTAGAAACGGCTATCCATTCCCCTGTTGATTGACCACCCGCATCAGCCCAGGGAATTATATCAAATAAAATGGCTATGGTAAAGAGAAAGCAAATAAATGTATTGAGCCAGGCTGGCCAGAATTTATAAGCTGTTGGAATGATAAGAATACTGAAGATAGATGCTGCGTATAAGTATAATAAACCAGGGCCCGGCAAACCTATAAAGTAAATTAGGGCGGAACTAAAAGTGTATATGCTAAAAATAAAGATAACTTTTCGCTGCGGGCGGCTTATTCCAGGCATAAAAGCTACCACGCACATGCCTGCCACAGCCAGCAGGTCGGCTATTGCAATAATATATTGACCTGTAAAAAAAATCCAATAAAGCCCGGGAAGTAAAGCAATGAGACTAAAGGGAAGAAGATAAATAATTGTTCCAGCAAAAAGGCTGTCCCGCCAATAAGCAAGATCATGTATGTTACCCTGCCTGGCACAATTGCGTTTAATAAGGTTTGTATAGGACAACCAGTATTTCACGCTAAATTTCGTTTAATGGTAAAATAAAAAGTACTTCCAATTCCTTCTTCTGATTCTACCCAAATTTTTCCTCCCAGGTTTTCAATAATCTTTTTTGTTATCGCCAGTCCCATTCCTGTACCTGAATATTCATTCTTATTATGCAGGCGTTGAAAAATGATAAATATCTGGTCAAAGTATTCTTCCCGTATGCCTATGCCGTTATCCTTCACCGCAAACTCCCAACGATCCTCAAATTCCTTTGATGTAATTTGAATACGGGACGGAATGTTTTCCCGGGAATATTTTAATGCATTACCTATCAGGTTTTGAAAAACCTGCAGGAGCGGCGCTTTCATCGCCTGGATGACCGGAAGTTCTGTAAATTCAACAGTTGCATTTTTGTCTTCAAGCTTTTTTCGATACAGAATTTTAATTTCATTGACGAGTTCATTCAGATCAAGGGTTTCCTGTATTTCTTCAATGCTACCCACTCTTGAAAATTCAAGGAGGTCTAATATAATCTGGCGCATTCTTTTTGCGCCGTCAACCGCAAAGCCAATGTACTCTTTACCTTTATCATCGATTATATTGCCGTATTTTTTTTCAAGTTGGGTGAGAAAACTCGTTATCATGCGAAGCGGCTCCTGCAAATCATGGGACGCTACATAAGCAAATTGCTCAAGTTCCTTATTGGACACAGAAAGTTCTTTCGCCTGTTTTTGAAGATCTTCATTTAATTCATGCAGGAGCTTTTCAGACAACTTACGCTCCGATACATCTTTGAAATAAACCGATAAACCACTACCGGAAGGATAGGCGCTTATCTCATACCATTTTTCCAAAGGGGGATAAAAATCTTCAAAATGGACCGACTGGGCGGTTTCAAGAGCCTGGTGGTATTTTTTATAAGATTCCGTATCAATACTATCTGAAAATATGTCCCAAAGATTATGTTCAAGAACTTCATTTTTTTGTTTTCTTAATAATCGTTCTGACTGGCTATTCCAATAAGTAACCGTCCAGTTTTTATCGACAGCAAAGAAAGCGTCGTCTATGCTTTCCAGGATAGTATTCTTTTCTTCAAGCACTTTTGTAACTTCAACTTCTGCTCTTTTCCGGGTATCAATATCCTGGAAACTGCCGCCAATCCTTATTACTTTGCCATTCGCAGATTCAGTTTGACCAATGGACCTTATCCATTTTTCATTTCCTTTTGTTGTAATAATTTGTAGCTCTATATCCCATGCGCTTCCTTTTTCAATGGCTTCATTGACTTTCTGAAGAATCAGGTCCCGGTCTTTTCCTTCCCTGTAGAAGCTGATGGCCGTTGCAAGATCAGGTGTGTAACCGGGTTCGGTTTCATGGATTTCTTTTGTTATATCAGACCAGTAAAGTGTATTTTTTAGCAAATCCACTTCCCAGCTCCCGATGCGTGCCAGCTTAGTAGCTTTGTTCAACATGTTTTCCAGTTCTTTTCTTTCCGTTATATCCTGAACTGTTCCTTCAAGGCGGAGAATGCTTCCTTGTCTATCGTAAACAAGATCACCTTTTTGTTGAACGAATTTTATTTTCCCGGATGGTAATAATATCCTGTGTTCAAAGTCCACTTTACCTTTCCCATCAAAGGCATTCTTCACTGCTTCATCAAAGATCTTTCTATCATCCCGGTGAATGGTCGCATAACAGTTCTTGAAATTTACCTCGAATGTATCCGGAGAAACGCCCCAGATATTGTAAACTTCATTTGTCCAGTAAAGTGTACTGGCCTCCATGTCCAGTTCCCAATATCCGAGGTTGGCGATCTGTTGGGCCGTCGCCAGTTTTTTGTTGATATCAATTAATTCTGTATTGAAATTTTTAGAGACGGTTGTGTTCCTCGAATAACAGGCAATACCTGTAATTATATTTCCATCATAAATGGGATTAAAATTTATCTCTCCCCATGATTCGGCCTGATATTTAGAGCCGGGAAAATATATTTCTTTAATAAACGCTTTTCCGGATAATGCATCCGTATATAATTCTTTCCAAAAGGCAAGGTATTCAGGAGGGAATTTTTCTTTAATAAGAAGTTCATCTCCTGGTTGCAAGTGTACACCGTTAAATGCTATTAAACTATTGATGAATGCTTTATTTGCAGCGATCAATTTAAAATCACTGCTTACGCTCCATATCAGGTCGCTGGTTGTATTGATAAGCGCTTCTTTATCCCTGCGTTCAAACTCCTTTTGTATATCTGCCTTCTTTTTTTCAGTTGTATCTATCGCGGAAACAAATACCCCGATAATTATTCCAACTTCATCTTTGGCTGGTTTATATTTTATCGAAAAATGTTTTAAACTGCCATCAGGAAGAGGTATACTTATTTCGTCGGTCTCTTCAGATCCGTTAAGCACCCTTTTGTAAATATCTTTTACTATTTGAACCCTGCTTGCTTGTGCATACTCTAAAATATGTACTCCTTTAATAAGTTTTTTTGACAAGTATTTCGAATACAAACGCTGGGCCATATCATTAAAGGAAGTAATTTCCAATTCCTTGTTCAATAATATAAATGACTCTTCTGTATTATTGATCATCCATCCTATTTCCCGTTCAGTTCTTTTTCTTTCATCAATATTAATAACCATGGCTAAAGCACCCTCGTATTTCCCATAATCATTAAATACAGGATTAGCCGATACGCTGGTATAAATTTCTTTACCGCTCTTTGTAATATATTTGAAGTCGTGGCTTTCATTCATGCCCAATTTTCTATTTACAATATGACCGGTGGCCTTTTTCTTCCCTTCCTCGTCCATGAAGAAATAATTCTGTTTGCCTAACATTTCATTAATTGTATAGCCAAGCATGTCTGCCATTTTTTGATTAACAAGAGTTGTATAATTGTTTTCATCAATTAACCAAATGCCTTCCTGGGCCGTTTCTACGATTTGGCGATATTTTTTTTCGCTATTCCGGAGTTCGAGGTCGGTGTCATATTGTTGTTGCCGTTCTGTTGATTCTTTTAAAGCCCGCTTTATTTTAGTAACTAATGTGAATAATTTATCTTTCAATACATAATCGGTTACACCGCTTTTGATCAGTTCAATAGATTTTTCTTCACCGATGATCCCGGAAACAATGATAAAAGGAGTTTTCGACGCTATTTTTTCACGTATGTTAAAAGCTGTCGGTCCGTCAAATGAAGGAAAGCTATAATCAGCCAGTATAATATCAGGAATAAATATTCTAAGAGCATTGATGTAATCCTTTTCTGTATGAATAACTTCAGCATCATAGTTTATGCCGCCCCTTAATAGTTCGTCATGGATAAGTTCAATATCATTGGCGTCGTGTTCGGCTATTAATATTTTGATTTTATTTTCCATAGTTATTCTGTGTCCCGCACGTTTTTGTTGAATTCCGTTCCCTGGTAATCTCAAATAGTCAACAAGCATAGCAGGGGATTTAAAATTTTATAATGCGGGAAATAAATAATGTTCGTTTCAAGTAAGCTTTTTCCTGAATGTCTTTGTTTTTTTTAGGTAGTCGTATACGGAGAGTTTAACCTTTAATTCATACCCGTTACCTGGCGTTGAGACAATAGCAACTTTTCCGTCGTGTAGTTCCGCCCTGGTTTTAATATTAATAATACCTACGCCGCCTTTTTCTTTCAGTATGTCACAGCCTTCTCCATTATCGGAAATGAATAAGAGGATATCTTTTTTCAACCGCTTCAGCTTCACTTCTGCTTTTGTTGCGCCTGAATGTATCAGGATATTATTCAGTTGTTCCTGTACTATTCTGAAAATAGTTAGTTGCAATTTTTCATTCAGCAGGTCCGCTTCAATATCGTCTCCGCGAAATTCAATATTTAATGGATGCATCAGGGACAGATCATGTATCAGGTTTTTGATATTATCCGATAAGCTGATAATATGAGTACCCGGAATAACCAATGCTTTGGAAATTCTTTTGATGCCCGTCATCGCTTCCTGTATAAACCCATATGACATATCAAGGTATATATGCCTTTTCTCTTCCTTTCCTTTCGCTAATTGTATATACATCTTAGCCGTTGCGAGTATCTGGCTCAGGTTTTCATTTAGTTCATTCCCGATATAGCTGCGTTCGTTCTCCAGTGCAGTTAGGACGGCATGGGTAATCTCTTTTTGTATCACGAGCCTTTCATTGGCTATTTTATTTTCCAGGACGATCATATCGGTCACATCCCGGACTATTCCGTAAAAACCTGTGGCATTGCCTGTTGCATCAAGCTCAGTCTTTCCTTCTGCATAAATATCCTTGGTAGATCCATTCTTACGCCTGATCCGATAGCTGAGTGAAAAATCATGCAGGGATTCCCGGGCCTCCGTAATTGTTTTTAATACGGAATCCACATCTTCGCTATGAATAAAGGATAATGCGAATTCAACTGATTGGCGGTTGGGATCGGGGAGAAGGCCGTATATCCTGAATACTTCGTCAGAGCCTTTAAGATCGTTCGTTGCAAAATTTAATTCCCAGTTCCCCATGTGGGCCATTTGTTCCGCCATAGAAAGCCGCCTTTCGCTTTGTATCAATTCCTTTTCTATCCTTTTTTTCTGCTGGTTCGCTTTTGACTCTATTAACGCCCTCAGGATTTTATGATTTAACGTAAACAATTTGTCTTTCAGTGCATAATCTGTTACACCACCCCTGATAAGTTCAATAGATTTTTCTTCACCTATTGTTCCGGAAACGAAAATAAAAGGAGTGCCGGGAGATACTCTTTCCCTTATTTTTAAAGCTGTCGGCCCGTCAAATGAAGGAAAAGTATAATCGGCCAATATTATATCCGGGATAAAATTGGAAAGCGCATTTATATAAGCTTGTTCATTTTGCACGATAAGCGATTCGTATGCAAACCCGATATTTTGTAATTCAACATCAATGAGTTCAAGGTCGACGACATCATGCTCCACAATTAATATCTTTATTTTGGTCTCCATAAATTTATTTATGTGGTTGTTGATTGACGATCATCCAGTACAGTCCTAATTCAGAGATGGCTTTTTGAAATTCATCAAACTCGACGGGCTTTACCACGTAACTATTTACGCCGAGATCATAACACTTCTGTATATCCGGGTCTTCTTTGGAAGAAGTAAGAACTACAATGGGTATGTTTTTCGTCCGTTCATCGGATCTTATTCTCTGCAGCACTTCAATGCCATTCACTTTTGGCATTTTCAGGTCAAGAAGTATAACCTTCGGTTTTTGATCTATGTGACGATCAGAATATTTTCCTTCAGCAAAAATGAAATCTAATGCTTCTTGTCCATTTCTTACATGCATAAGCTTATTGGCAAGGTTGTTCTGGCTCAATGCGGCGACCGTCATTTCTGCATCACCGGCATTATCTTCTACTAATAAAATATCTATATCCTGGTTCATGATACTATGATTTATTTAATGAAAAATAAAATATTGCTCCTTCGTCGACTATGCCTTCGGCCCATACCCTGCCACCATGTTTGTGAATGATCCTTTGAACAATGGCAAGCCCTACTCCTGTGCCTTCAAACTCATCATCGGAATGCAAACGCTGGAATATGTTAAAGAGTTTGCTTAAATAGCGCATGTCAAAACCGGCGCCATTATCTTTTATATAATAGATTATCTCTTCTCCTTTTATTTCAGATCCAATTTCAATAATGGCTTTTTCCCTGATCCTGGTGTATTTAATAGCATTGGAAATAAGGTTCAGCCACACTTGTTTTATTCCTGTATGATCGGCTTTGGCAGGTAATAATTCCCTGATATCAAATTCTATGATGCGATCACCTGATTCTTTTTGTAAATCCAGGCAAAGATTTGTTACTATTTCCTGCATCGCGACATTCATCCTGGTCATCTCTCTGCGGCCGAGCCGAGAGAAAGTAAGCAGATCATCAATAAGCTGTCCCATTTTCGCGGCATTATCAACTATATTGTTCACCAACCGGTTGGCTTCTTTGTCGAATTGCGCACCGTATTTACTTTTAAACATCCGGGCATAACCGTTTACGGCCCTGAGCGGTGCTCTTAAATCGTGTGATACCGAATAAGAAAATGATTCTAAATCCTCTGTGCGGTCTTTTACACGTTGTTCTAATTCTTCGTGAAGTGTTTCAACTTCTTTTTCAGCGAGCTTGCGAAGTGTAATATCTGCACGAATGGCAGCATACTGGTAAGGCTTTCCTTGCTCGTTTAAAAAAGGGATGATCGTGCTATCCACCCAATAACTACTGCCATCTTTCGCTTTATTCTTTAATTCACCTCTCCATATCTTTCCTTTGGCGATAGTCAACCATAGATCCCGGATAAACTCTTTGGAATGGTATCCTGAATTAATGATGCGGTGGTCCTGCCCGATCAATTCATCAGCGGAATATTTGGATATCTTGCAAAAATTATCGTTCACATAATTTATAATCCCCTTTTGATCAGTAATCGCAAGAATGGAAGATTCATCCAGCGCATGCTTATAATTTGAAACTTCTTTTGACCGTTTTTGGTTTTGAAAGGCAAGTTCCTCGTTAATGATAATTAACTCTGCGGCCCGTTTTGCCTTTTCTTCGTTTTGAAAAGCAAGTTCTTTATTGGCTATTTGTAATTCTGCGGCCCGTTTTTCTTTCTCGCGGTTTTGAAAAACAAGTTCTTTATTGGCAACTTGTAATTCCGCAGCCCGTTTGCCTTTTTCTTCATTTTGAAAAGCAAGCTCCCTGTTGGCAACAACAAGCTCAGCAGCCCTTTTCCCCTTTTCACCATTTTGAAAAATGAGTTCTTTGTTTGCAACTTGTAATTCCGCAGCCCGTTTCTCTTTCTCCTCATTTTGAAAGGCAAGCTCCTTATTAGCAATGATCAGTTCAGCCGCTCTTTTCCCCTTTTCGTCATTTTGAAAAATAAGTTCTTCGTTTGCAATCAACAACTCCGCGGCCCGTTTTTCTTTCTCTTCATTTTGAAAAGCAAGTTCCTTATTGGCAATGATCAGTTCAGCCGCCCGCTTTTCCTTTTCATCATTTTGAAAAAGTAGTTCATCGTTTGCAATGAGCAATTCCGCGGCCCGTTTTCCTTTTTCTCCATTTTGAAAGGCGAGTTCTTTATTGGCAATGATCAGTTCCGACGCCCGTTTTTCCTTTTCTGCATTTTGAAAAATAAGCTCTTTGTTAGCGATGAGTAATTCCGCCGCCCGTTTTTCTTTCTCACTGTTTTCAAAAATCAGGTCATTGTTAGCTATAATTAATTCCGCCGCCCGTTTTTCCTTTTCTTCATTTTGAAAGGCGAGTTCTTTATTAGCGATTGCCAGTTCAGCTGCTCTTTTTTCCTTTTCTTCATTTTGGAAAGCAAGTTCTTTATCCGCTATGATTAATTCCGCCGCCAGATTCGATTGATCACGGTTTTTTATCTCATTCATATATTGGTGGATAGATGTTTTGAGAAATAATCAAAATTTGTTTCACAGCATTAGTAACACGCACGCAGTTATGCTTTGTAAGAATTACAATTCAATTTTTGCTATACGAATTCCGTGTAAAAATTAAGTCTGCAGTAAAACAGGTCTTCAGAATATGGGTTCAGCATATCCTGTTTGACCTTACTGCCTGCTAGCTGCATTATAGAAAATTGCTGGCAAGATATATTGACAGTCTGTCGAATGGATGAATTAACATGATCGGCTAGGTTTTAATCACTGGTAAGGTAGAACTATAAAAGAACAACAATAGTATTATTACCAAAGCTATATGTTTTCACTACAAATTGAAAGACTGAATTCAAGAGGTACATACTAGTTTACACTTAGTCATCACGTCAGCTTTTTCGGATTTGCAACACCTAAGCAAATATGAAGCCTGAAAGGAATAAACATCAAAGCCCATTGAATTAAAGTGAAGTTTCGCTAAAGGATTATAACGTAAGTGTGAATTATGTAATTATTAAGTGTAATAGTATAACACTTATGAAGTAAAAATAACAGAGCTTCATTATAATAAGGGTTTCTAAAGCTCAGTATAACCCGGTCATTTATTTTTCATTGGCTTTATTGTCCGTTTTTAATTTTACCCTGCACTTATCTCTATCGGACAAAAATTGGCTTTGCTACATCGTTCAACCAAAGATTAAGAAAGAAGATAATACGCTTTTAAAAAAAGCGTAAGGACGACTATTGCAGCATTCGTGCGATAGAAACCCAAACAATGCAGATGCATATTATATCCGTTTAATAATTAGCATATGGAAAAAAAAGAAACACTAACAAAAAGCTTTCAAGCAGAAAACGAAGAAAAGTTAAATAGCGCAGAACTTGAAAAAGCTAAAGCTCATATAATTGTAGAGATTATTGAGTATATGCCAAATGCTGTCGTCATCAAAACGATTATCAAAAAATCAACAGGTAATATCAGTGTTATGTCCTTTGATACAGGGGAGGGGCTGACAGAAAAACGATCGCCCTTTGACACTTTTGCCCAGATTATTGAAGGTCAGGCGGAGATCGTTATTGATAAAGTGGCTTCTATTCTTACATCGGGCGAAGGAATCATCATACCCGCCCATTCTTCTAATTTTATAAAACCGAACGGCCGTTTTAAGATGATCCTAACGATTATTAAAAGCGACAATGATTAACCTTAACTACAATATGCCTGTTCAACTTCTTTTAAAATCAAACGAAGTCATCCAAAGAAAAAGTATCACCAGTTACCAGGGTAAGCCGTTTATAGAGACAATGACTAATGGGTATTTTATTGTTGATGATAAATGGACAGTCAAATATTGGAACAAAGCGGCGGAAAAATTACTGGGTGTCAGCGAGAATGAAATTGCAGGTAAAAATCTTTGGCAACAATTCGCAAAATCAATCCCGGTAGAATTTTACGCGGTTTATCATAAAGCGTTCCTTAAGGATATCCCTGTCCACTTCCAGGAGTACTGGGTAGAAATGGATGCATGGTTTGACGTTGCAACCTGGTACTCAGAAGATGCCTTATGTGTTTCTTTTAAGAGCAGTAATCATCCTTATCCAGAAAATCCTGCCAATCCACAAGAACGGTTGAACACCCTGACTGAACTTTACAGGTTTGTTACAGAAATTACCAATGATTGTCTATGGGAATGGGACCTCGGCACCAATGAAATATTCTGGATAGACGGCGGCCATAAAAGAGTTTTTGGTTACCCGATTGAAAACACACTGGTCCCCGCCGGTTTTTGGAAAAGCTGCATTCACCCCGACGACAAAGACCGGGTATTATTAAAGCTCCGTGAAATAATCAACCAAGGAAATGAGTGCATATGGGAAGATGAATACAGGTTTAAAAAATCAGATGGGACGTACAACTATGTGTGTGACCGGGGCCACATCATGTATGATGAAAATAAAATAGCTACCAGAATAATTGGTGCGACACAGGATATCAGCAAAAGGGTGTTACTGGAAAAAAAACTGTCCTCCCAAAAGATGGAGCAACAACATGCAATCACCAGGGCGGTGATGACAGCCATGGAAAATGACCGGGCCAGCATTGGCCAGGAAATTCATGATAATCTCGGGCAGGTAATGATTGTTGCAAAGATGTATATGCAAATGGTTCAAAAATCCGAAGAGAACAGGGACGTGAATATTAGTAAAGCGTTAGGTTATATACAAGAGGTGATTGACGTGATCAGGAAAATTTCGAAGACGTTAATTATTCCTCCTTCTCATATTATCGGCTTGTTGAATAATATTAGAATCTTAATTACAGACGTAATGGCTGTTCATTCTATAAAAATTGAATTACATGAAACCAGTATTGTTGAAAGTGAGCTGCCCCATGAATTACAGGTTAATATTTTCCGGATTATTCAGGAACAAGTGAATAATATTCTCAAACACTCAGCAGCGTCCCGTGCCAGCATCGAGCTACGTAAGCATAAAGATCAAATAGTATTATCGATAAAAGATAATGGTAAGGGCTGTGAGGAAAAGAAAGAAAAAAAAGGAGTGGGTATCATCAACATCAAAAGCAGGGTGGAACTATTTCATGGTATCGTTTCAATTCATTCACAGCCGGGAAAAGGTTACGAACTCGAAGCGGTATTTCCTTTGGATTTAATCAGCCGTGAACCTGCGTGAATTAAGAGAAGATCAGGGATACATGATTAATAGGTGTGAGTGAACCCTGTCGTTTAGTAATAAGCTCGCGTGGCGGTTATTATTAAAATACTTATCAAAATATACTCCGTGCCTGCTACGCCACACCCCGCAGAAATTGTATTAATTCCAATGGTCACAAGCAGTATGTTGACACGAGTTTTTGTAATTGATAGTTGTAACTGTTGCCTGATTATTTGAATTGAACTTGCCCGGCAGTAGAGTTTTTAGAATTTAAAGAAACACGTTTTCACGAAAGATTGTTATATCAACAAACAAACGGACAATGGATCATAAAACAATTGCAACCCTGAATATTTGATAAAAAAACGGGGGCAGGTAAAGTTGCAATGATACTTTTGTGAATCTTCATTGAGCATTATTACTTTTTTTATTGCGAAGGCACCAGAAATCTTTATATGAACAGGCATTGCGGTGATGCGGTTGGTTATCCGTGTATCGCCCACGCAGACAATAGGAACACGCAATGCAATTGGCGAAGCGTTGAAATAGTTTCCGGGAATTATTGTATTTTATATTTTTCGGGTTTAGTTCCTGTGCGCTTTATAATTTTTCTTGCTTCCAAATCGAGTTTCACGGTTTCGCCATACCAATGGACGCTTCCTTCGAAGCTACTACTGAGATCAGCGTATAACATCTCCATCAATTCAGTATGGGTTAGTTCCCCCTTTTTTAAAATGGAAATAATACGATCTTTAATCTTATTGTATTTTTCTAATGAAATAACTTTGTTTGACTTACCCGGAAGGGGGTGCAATGTTTGAATCTTGCCCTTTTTCATTTTTGATATTTATAGTACATACAAAGTCCAGGAACGAATAATAAAATTACACGGTTATGACAGGGCTTCAAAATTAAAGGTACTTTGATTTAAATACCAGAGGCCTGGTTAGGCGCATTGCAATATTTTGAATAATCCTGTCTGGCATAAAAGTTGAACCGTTACACTATTCCTTAGTGTTATAAATAATCCTGAAGTCAAATTTCCGATCACAATTTTTAATAAATTAGCGATGAGTCAAAGAAAACTTATCCTGTCAATGCAAATTACGCTGGATGGTTATGTCGCCGGTGATAATGATGAAGCCGATTGGTTAATCAGCGATAATGATGAATGGTCTGAGCATTTTAAAGTTCTTGAGTCCGCGGATACGTTTTTACTTGGAAGAAAAATGTACCCGCTGTATTCAAAGTACTGGCAGTCCGTATTAAATAATCCGGGAAGTAAACCCAATGAATTGAAGTTTGCAAAATTAGCTGACAGGACACAGCATATTGTTTTTACCAAAGCCGATTTCAAACCCCGATTGGAGAAATACCCGTGTGGCTCGCGATCTTCCCGCTGAAGTAAAGATGCTGAAAAACGAAGATGGAAAAAATATCATTGCATGGGGGGGCGCCGGTTTCGCCTCCAGCCTCATTGAACTTGACCTGGTAGATGAATATAGGTTTGAATTGAACCCAATTTTATTGACAAAGGGAAAATCACTTTTTAATAAGCTGGAACACCAAAAGAAGCTCACGCTGATTGATGCGAAATCTTTAGACTCCGGTTTAATCATTGTAAGGTATGAGCCGGGTACCCGGGGAATTTAAGGTTATAGATAAATTATCGCGGGTCTTAAATTTTGCGCCATGCAAACTTTCTGAGCGGGCATCCTAAGTTCCCAGAACTAATTACAGCAAAAGCATTATCCAGGATAACAATTCCGTAATACAAAGAACACAAAAACAAACAGAACTTTGCCGGAATAAATTATGGCAAAGGCAGCATTACTTTTTAATGGCATTAGATACTCTTTCCCGCCGATAGAGAAGGCACTGGCCTGGCTGAACAAAGTAAGGGTTCACTGACAGCTATTTTCATCAAAGCAAAGAAAGAACCTGATGAAGGATATATTTTTCCAAGCGATATTGACGCAGCGGAACAGCTAAACACCAATGAAGAGGCTCATGCCAGCCATCTTGCGATCCTGCAAAATAATATCAATATGCTTGCAAGTGAGGCCAGCCGAAAACATATAGGGCTGGAAATTGTAAGACTTACTGATCCAAACGCAGAGAGGTTGACCGATCACCTCGACGAAATTGATTGTTTATTTGCCAGTGACGATATTTACCAAACAGGCATCTTAACGGCGGACAAAATTGATCTTAAAAAATTATCGGTAGCCTGTCAATTCCAGTGGAAATTATTCAGCGATAGATTGTTCAGCTACAGGCGTACTTTCCGCTTTTATTTTTTTACTACTGCGTTTTTTGGTCGCACGTTTTTTCGAGGGTGTAATTTTTAATCCCGCTAAAAGAGCTTTACTGGCTTTTTTGACATTCCGCTTAAATTTTTTTCGGAGATAACTCTCCCTTAATCCCCTGGAAGGTGGTAGCCAGCGTTTCCGCTACTTTTAACTGGAGATCTTTTTTTGACTGTTTAGGTGACATATAAAAATCGTATTTACACAAACTTAATAATTAGGTAACAACCGGCATGTTAAGTTTTGAAGCCAGCCTCCTAAACGACTGATACGCATTAAATCACAGTTGCATAATACTGTTTTAACTATTGCTTCACACTAACCGGTTACTTTCGAACAATTCATCCCCGGCAACTATTTTTCTCATGCAGCAGTTAGTGGAGGTCAACGGAGAGGCAAAGTATCTTTATACTTCGCCTTCTTCAGACTTCCTTTTTTTATTTCCTTCATTTATAACTGGCGTAATGTTTTCCATCATTAAAAAATTTCCGTGTTATTGAAACATTAAGTGCAGATTAATTAAACCCTATCAAAATAAAGTCAAATCATTAATACTGGTATTGGTTGATTACAGAGATAGTTAAGTCCCGAGTTTTGCGCCATCAAACTAACGACTTATGTTTTATAAAAAAATTTTCAACACATTTTTAGTTATCGCTTTCTTTTCAAACCTTTGTTTTTCACAAAGACCTGTACCGGTAGCTCAATACCATCTTATAACTGGAAATAGTATCATCCAGTCAAAAAATTATTATCTCCTCACTTTGTTCCAGGAAATTCCTGCAGTAAATAAACTCTTATCATCTGATAAGGAACTGGCGGCTATGTCAAATAATAAAGTTCAGGCGCTTACCCAGGCAATGAAAGATTGCCAGCGTGATGCAATGTGCTATACAGAAAAAATGAAATTTTCCGAGCCGGAAATTCAAGCCGTGAGTAAACGACTCACAGAATTATACCAATCTTCCAATGATTTTAAAAAACTGGTGCAAGACCATCTTATTGCTTCAGGTACCTATATAATATATAATGGTGTTACGCCGGAGCAACAGCTGGTAAAAGCATGGGAACAGGATGCGGCAGGGATCAATTTTACTATCGGCGTTTACGCAGAAGGTAAAGTTGCAAAATATCCATTGATTGATTCGGGCAGTCTTAATGTTAGAGGACAAGGCTACAGCCAATTTCTTTTACCGCTACTCAAACAGTACTGGATGATTGTAAGAAATCTACACTTTTCTTTCTTCCTTCTATGATGGCAGCTCTGCGTTTCCTGGAAGTAAATGAACGATATAATGCCGCCGATTATGAGCCGATGACTTCTACTGTGAATAAAGCCGCGGTTGACAGGATAAAAAAAATCAACTGGAATGATTATAAATATTCTGTTATTGTTATCCCGGGCGCAGGACCTGAAGATCCAAAGGTTCCTTTAAGTGCAGAAGGACTGCTTCGTTGCCGCATCGCAGCACAGCGTTATTTTGAAGGACTTGCACCTTTTATTATTCCTTCCGGCGGAAGGGTACACCCTTACAAAACTATTTACAATGAAGCTTACGAGATGAAAAAGTATTTGATGGAACAATTAAAAGTTCCGGAGAATGCCATTATCATGGACCCGCACGCCCGGCATACGACAACGAATTTGCGTAACGCAGCCCGGTTGATTTTCCGTTACGGAATTCCTTTTGACAAAGTGGCGCTTACTTCTACTTCAAGAGGCCAAAGTATGGCTATCGGCACCACGCTTGCCGACCGTTGCCAGAAAGAACTAAACATTATTCCATTCAAAATTGGTAACAGGTTATCGGTAACCGAAGTGGAGTTTTACCCGCTGCCCGCCGCCTTATCTATTAACCCGTACGAACCACTTGATCCGTGAACCCCACACTCATCACAAAAAATAATTACTGTTATGAAATTTGCAATATCGTTGATTGTCTTAACGCTGCTGTTTTCTTTTTCCGGATCCGAGATCGGAATGACCATTGACCGCTCTTATAATATTGATTCACTTGGAGCCTGCCAGGGAGTTTCTTACCAACAGGGAAGAATTTTTTTATACGGTGACCGGGAAGTTGGAGTGATAAGAGAATACAGGATGGAAGGAGATAGTCTCATGCACATCAATAAAGAAATGAAGCTCACACTCAGTGATACTGATGTGATCAATCATCCTACCGGTATTGCCGTTCACGGTAAAGAACCGGTATTTATCGGGAACAGTATCCGGCTCAACCCGGAAGGAACGCTCTGGAGAGCGGTGATCTACTGTGTTGACTGGGAAGGCTTGCAACGTACGGGCAGCCTTGATGGCAATTTGATTAATACCATAGATGATGATACCTGTATACAGGGCACGAGGCCGGAATATGTACAATACAAAAATAAATGGTATGTCGCTACAGCGGATTATGGTGAAAAGGGCAACGAAGTGCGGCTCTATGATCCCGCTGTTTTAAAAAAGGCGAAGAAAACAAGCGATAAAATGTATTGTATAAAAAATTTACCTGCACAGCATGGGTGCAGAATCTTCACTGGCTGGCAGATAAAAGAATTCTTGTATTAATACAAAACCAAATTGAAGGAAGGAGATGGCGGTTTACTTATGTTGACTTTGAAAAATCAATTGAAGCAGGCACACAACAGGTGATCAAAGTTGTTGATGTTGACCGTGGCGATGAACTGGAAGGTTTTACTTTTTTAAATAATGTTACTAAAGGCATTGCGGTCAGTTCTTCGCGCAGAAATAATGTGAACGTGATGAATGTTAACTGGTGATGAACCCATACCTATTCAAAATTAATTTCTAAATACCAAAACAAGATTTATGAGAAAGAAAATTAAAAGCTCGATGCAGCTGCTGCTGATAACAGTATTGCTGGGAGGAACTGTTACCTATGGCCAGGATAATGGCAGGGTAACGGGTAGCGTAACTGATGAAACTAATAAAGTTTTGCAAGGTGTAAGCGTTGCAATAAAAACTTCGGGCAAGGCGACAGTAACAGACGCTAATGGCAAGTTCAGCATTGCCGTACAAACGGTGATGTATTATTATTTACCCATACCGGGTTTATTGTGCAGGAAGTTGCAGTGTCGGGAGGTGAAGTAAATGTAAAGCTTAAAGAAGATACAAAAACACTTGAAGAAGTTTTTATCGGTTATCAACGTTTGCGCAAGAGTGATTTAACAGGGGCTGTTTCCAGTGTAAAAGCAAGTGAACTAAATCTTACGACGCCCACGCTCAGCCAGGCGCTTGTAGGAAAAGTAGCAGGTGTACAAGTATCACAGGTGAGCGGTGCGCCGTACTCCGGGACCAAGATCAGGGTCCGTGGCATCGGTTCTGTCAATGCGAGTTCAGAGCCATTATATGTTATCGATGGTTATCCAATTGGAGGCAACGTTAATTCAGGTCCGGGCAATTCTACCAATGGCACCAACGGGTTTAATCCCACAACAGCGGGCAATGATATCTTCATTAATCCTGATGATATTGAATCCATCGAAATATTAAAGGATGCGGCATCGGCTGCTATATATGGATCAAGAGCCGCGGCAGGCGTTATCCTTATTACTACCAAGCGTGGTAAAATAGGTAAGGGACGATTTGAATACGACTACCAGGCCGGCATTAATCAACTGGCGCATAAAGTGAAGATGATGAACGCCGCTGAGTTCGCACAGGTATTCATCGATGGCCGTAATAATAATTATCATGATGTACTGGTGGCGAAGGGTGTTGTATGGGATGATGCCTTTTACTCGGATGACAATGCGACAAGAACGGCAAAAGGGGGTGGTGGCTCCAGCAATATACTTGCTTCCCTTTATGATTTTAAAAATCAAAAAATGATCACGCCAAAGTATAATACAGACTGGCAGGATGCACTGTACAGGAACGCATTCGTACAACGCCATAACCTTTCTTTCTCCGGTGGCAAGGAAGGAGTGCGTTATGCCATCAGCGGAGGATATATGGACCAGCCGGGAATTATCACCGCTACTTTTCAAAAACGGATCAATTTCAGGGCGAATATTGACGGCGAAGTTGGAAAAAAATTAAAGATCAGTAGCAGTGTGGCCATTACTTCCAATAACAACCGCGAAGTACAGGAAGGAAGATTTAACCAGGGACCCATCCTGGGCGCTCTTGTTTACATGCCTTTTTTTCCTTTATATAATGATGATGGCACATTGCAACTGGGACAGGCCGCTCAACAAACTGATGGTTATGGTTATAGTTTCCAGGCTATCGAAAACCCCGTCGCCCTTGCCGAGCGTGTCAACATCACCCGCAAAGGATTACGTGGCACTTATAGTGCCAGCGCTGCCTACCAGGTGATACCTGATCTCGCAGTAAAAATAAATTTAGGTATTCAAACCTATAACGAGAAATATGAGTATTATTATCCGACCAACCTGAGCAGCGGTACCAATCCCCCGGGTTCAGCGCAGGCCATTGCAGCAGCTAATGCTTCAGCTCAAACAATGATCAACCTGGATAAGCTCGGGGAATTTACACTGAACTATAGAAAACAATTTGGTAAAAGCAGGATAGATGCCATCGCAGGTTATACCGAACAGGAAACGACCAGCGATATCATCAGTGTAGGAGCTAATGGTTTTATTAATGATATTGTTACTGAAATTACTTCACGGGGCGCACTGGCAACTAATTTTTACCTGAATGCAGGCACCGGGAAGTCCACTACTACGCTGGTTTCCTATTTAGCCCGTGGCATATACAGTTATGATAACAAATATTTCTTAACCGCATCTATCCGCACAGACGGTTCTTCACGGTTCGGACCTGAAAGCAGGTTTGGTACTTTCCCTTCCGTTTCCGCGGGATGGAGCCTGTCTGATGAATCATTTTACCATGACTGGCTGGGTAAGAAGTCAACATTGAAACTTCGTGCCAGCTGGGGACTCAGCGGTAATAATAATATTGGTAATTATAAATACGAGCAGCTCATCTCCAATCCAAGCGGTACTGTACTGGGGCCCGGTACTGTTTACACAGCCAACTGGGCGGGCAATATCACGGATGCGAAGCTTGGCTGGGAATCTACTTCACAATATAATTTCGGAACAGATATCAGTTTGCTCAATGGACGGCTCGGAATCATCGCCAATTATTATGTGAGCAAATCATTTAACTTAATTTATAATCAAACAGTTTCCGCATTATCGGGTTCGAATACGATTTTAACGAACCTGGAAAATTCGGATATACGTAACAACGGTTTCGATCTTCAACTTGACGTCGCTGTCATCCGTAAAAAAGATATCACCTTTAATTTTAGCGGGAACATTACCGCCAATAAAAATGAAGTTAAAAGTCTTGGCGGCGCCAGTGAAATTTATGTTGCCGGCGCGGAGAGGTCTTATACAACCCATGTTACAAGAGAAGGCGATCCTATCGGTATGTTTTATGGTTTAAAAGTTGCCGGGATGATCCGTGAAAAAGATATGGCAAATATTAATGCGGACAGGGCAGTTTACATTGCAAACAATAACAGTTTTCCCGCGGGTTATAAAAGGGTTGGCGTTCCGATCTCCACTTATTCCAGTACGCCGCTGCAACCAGGTGACTTATACTTCATAGATAAGAATGGTGATGGTATCATCAATGAATCCGATAAAGATATTATCGGCAGCCCTTATCCTGATTTTACTTACGGGTTTAATCTTTCGTTGAAGTATAAGATGATTGACCTGAGCGCTTCTTTCAATGGTTCACAGGGTAACGAAGTGATCGATGGCCAGGATTATTATATCCGTAATATGGAAGGTTCGGGCAACCAGTATAAAATACTGACCGGGCGTTACCGCAATGAAGCAGAACCTGGTAATGGTCATGACTACAGGGGATCAAGAGGTGGTACGCAAAGTAACAGTACAAGGTTATCAGATTATTATTTACAGGATGGATCTTTTTTCCGCTGTACTAACATAACACTCGGTGTAAGTATTAATAATAATGCTTTATTAAGCAGGATTGGTGTGAGCAACCTGCGCATTTACGGCAGTGTAGATAATGCTTTTACTATTACAAAGTACTTAGGCTATAATCCAGAAGTGGATTATAATAATGGAGCTAACCTGGCCCCCGGGGTTGATTATGGCAAATACCCGCTTGTCCGTGCTTTTAACCTGGGTGTGCGTATCAGTTTTTAATAAAATTAAATTTACAACAATGAAAAATAAATTTTTAGCAGCAACTTTATTTATCGGGACGCTATGGCTCGTCTCCTGCAAAAAAGATTTTCTTGAACAACTATCTCCCAACGCGATCTCGGTTGAACAAAATTTCCAGAGCGAAGGCGATGTCGCACTCGCTGTCAACGGAACTTACCAGGCGCTCCGCAGCTCCAACTGTATCGGTGAAGGCGCCGTAACATGGACTGATGACAGGTCCGATGATATCAACAGCACCGATAACCAATCCAATAACGGGGAGCCTTTCCAGTTCACCGCTTTTTCCCTCACGCCTAATAATACATATTTGTATACACACTGGACCGCCCTGTATACACCTGTTTCAAGAGCCAACCAGGTGCTTGCAGTCATTGATGGTATCAAATTCGCTAGCGATGCCGTGAAAACACAGTACATAGCGGAGATGAAATTTATCAGGGCCCTGATGTATTTCAACCTTGTCAGGGAATTCGGCGGCGTACCTGTTGTTACAACAACACTATCTAATACTGATGATATTAAAGCGCTGTCATTTCGTGAGACAAGAGAGAATGTATATGCACAGATCATCAAAGATCTTAAAGATGTTGTTGCCAGCAACCTTCCTGTTGTTCAATCCGCAGATAATAAAGGCAGAGTATCACTACAGGCCGCCAATGCACTGCTGGGGCAGGCTTATCTTACCATGGCCGCCAGTGGTGTTGACGCTCCAAATGCAGCGGCTAATTTTGCTAACGCAAAGGTATACCTTGAAGCATGCTATAATCAGCGCGGTTTCGGTAACCTGTCGGAAATTCCTTATCCTGACGCGTTTGATGTTGCCAAAAAAGGAACCAATAAAGAAGTAATCTGGCAGATCGTTTACAAACAAGGTGACCAGAACTATTCTTCATCACTGGCAAGAGGTAACCAGGCAAAAGGCGAAACAATTAATTCACTCGCCGTTTCAACCGGCGCGGGTGGCGCTTTCACTCTTGACCTACAGAAAGAATTTGAAACAGGTGATGCACGTACGAGCTTTTCGATTAAGTATGCAAGCAACACATCCGTGCAGGCATATTTTATTACCAAGTTCAGGGATGCAAGCAATGCAGCGGGGACACTGGGATACGGCGGGAATGATTTTCCCATCATCCGTTATGCAGATGTAATCCTGAACCTGGCCGAAGTGCATATGTATTTAAATGACAACGTCAATGCTATTAAATATCTTGACATGGTACGTACAAGGGCTGGCATGCCGGGTTATGCGGCAATGCAAAGCAACGCAAGTTATACAACTAAATATCCCACGCTGAAGCTGGCCATTTTGCACGAAAGAAGAATTGAACTTGCTTTCGAGCATCACCGCTGGCATGATTTGGTACGTTTCTTTAAGCCTGATGAACTCGTTAGCTATATCCGCAGTAAGAGCCAGGCTGATTATAATAATTCACCGCTGACCAATATTACCACGAAGGATTATTATTTTCCCATCCCGTTGAATGAAGTGAAGATAGATCCTGAAAAGATGAAACAGAACCCCGGGTACTAAAAAAATTTATAACATCAACCTCCCCAAAAGGGGAGGTTGCTTTCTTATATTATCTTTTAGTCAACAGGCAACGGCATAAAAATAGTTGCTGTCAACCTGGTTAAATATTTACCATGAACCGCATCGCTGTTATTTCAATTTTGTTTTGCCTTACACAAATTTCCTGTTCAAAAGATTCCAGTCATTCGCCCGAAATTCCTGAGACTATAAAACTGATGATAGATGAAAATACATCCTGTTACTGCGAGCCATATATAAACTTGTATGAATGGCGCGGACAGGAAATTTATTTTTATAGTGGCAAAGGCCCGCTTTGCAACTGGATGCCGGCGTACTTTAACAGTAAAGGTGTGGCTATACAAATGGACGGGGGCTACCGTGCAGATGATTTTTTAGGTGACAGTAAACTGGTAAAAGTGATTTGGACATGTGCTGAAGGCAATGGAAGCTAATAACTACGCACTTCAAATTAATTTCCGAAGAAGTTTTTGGTAATATTGAATTGATCTATGTAATTAATATTTTGTTAACCTGCCAATCTGTTGAAAGATTCTAAAGTTGTTTTACTTCGGCACCTGAATACATAGTTATTCACTTTATATCATTATCCCCAAACGTTACTGAAATGAACTCTGCAAAGACCTATTACAGCAGGGGAACCGCTGCTCTATGTTTTTACAAGAGATTTTTTCGGGCAATATTTATGATGCTGGCTTTATCAGCTCTTCATCAAAATCTTTCCGCTCAATTAAATACGGTTATTGATCTTTCTACTTATGTACGTGTAGGAAAATATGATCACAGGGAGAAATGAACGTTCAGGTACTGGATCAAGACGGAGGATTAATAAAAACACTGCAATGTTTAAAAATAAAGGTGTTTCTCAATGTTCTGTTTCTGCCGCTGGCTTCGAAACAATTTACCCTATAAGCGGAACAGGCTGGTGCGTTAAAGCTTTGAGGAGAACATTCCACATAATATTGTAATAGCTGCGTTGAATGCTACATAATTATTCCGGAATTGCTTCCTGATTGCAGAAGTTATCATAGAAGCAGGATGGAAAAGCATTCAGCGGATAACTTTCGGAACGGGCATGATTTTTCTTACTCTTTAGCAGGCCGTAAATAAAATTGGCCCTGCATTATGAAAGGAAAACAAAAAACGAAAATAGACCTCGCTGATTCCGCTGATGATAAAAAACATCTTGAGCCGGAAGAAACAATACTTGATCTACCTGATGTAAGCGATATTCCCGGCCAGGAACATATTCACGTACCACCAGCTGGTGAAATGGCAGATACAACTATTTCATCTGATGATGAAGAAGGAAAAGGATTATTTGATGAGGATGAAACTGACGACCTGGACAATGATCTTTCTTCTACTGAAATAAATGCATTGCGTGACGCTGCGGGAAAATCGCCTTCCCACAGGGATGAAGATAATCTTCGAAGCGCACAGCTCGACCAACGGGACGATGATGGTGAATTGCTCAATGAAAAGATAAACTTCAGCGGCAGCGACCTGGATATTCCCGGGAGCGAAGATGATAATGCTGCTGAAAAGAAC
Source organism: Chitinophagaceae bacterium (assembly GCA_037200685.1). Taxonomy (GTDB): domain Bacteria; phylum Bacteroidota; class Bacteroidia; order Chitinophagales; family Chitinophagaceae; genus JAJKIP01. The sequence continues at coordinate 23,551 of JBBCIG010000020.1, read as the reverse complement.
GGTGAAGAAGACGAAGAAAATAATTCTTATAGCCTGGACAGTGAAGATGAGGATGAAAGTATTTCAAAAGACTAAGGTATGAAAGCTGCTCTCCGTTCTTTTTACTTTGTTATTTGTGTAGTAGTTCACACAGCAGCCTTTAGCCAGGTAACTTATCCCTACCCTGTAAAGCGTCTGATGCTTGTGATGGATAATACTTTTGCGGAAATGGCGTATATGGATATACAGCCTGCGTCAACGAATGGACATACAATTGTCCTTTTGCATGGTAAGAATTTCAATGGTTATTACTGGAAAGAAGTGATTCCTTACTTTGTAGAGGCTGGATATCGTGTGATAGTGCCGGACCAGGTAGGATGGGGGCGTTCTGATAAACCGGAGTTACATTATAGTTTTCATTTGCTGGCACAAAATACAGCCTGTCTACTTGATACGCTGGGCGTGAATAAAGTTATTTTCGTTGGCCATTCAATGGGTGGCATGCTGGCAACACGGTTTGCTATTCTATACCCGCAACGGGTCGAGAAACTAATACTGGAAAACCCGATCGGGCTTGAAGATTACAAAAGGTTTGTTCCTTACCAGTCTACAGAATCGCTGACCGCGAAAGAAAAGTTAGCAAATTATGATTCGTATAAAAAATACCAGCAGTCTTATTATCCCGAGTGGAAACCCGAATATGAACAATACGTGGAAGCTCAGGCTGAAGCATTGAAGGATCCAAATTTTGTGCGTATCGCAAAGGTAAACGCACTCACTTACCAAATGATTTATCAAGAACCCGTGTGTTATGAATGGGACCGTCTTACGATGCCTGTATTATTAATCATAGGTCTTGCCGACAGGACCGTAGTTGGAAAAGAAGCATTATCTGAAGAGCAAAAGAAAAAATTTGGTCAGTATCCCGTTCTTGGTAAAAAGACAAAAGCGCAGATCAGGAATTCAAGACTTATCGAACTTCCCGGCGTTGGTCATATCCCGCATATACAGCAAAGCTCTTCATTTATAAAAGCGGTACTTGGCTTTCTTGGTTGAACATTTATGACCTGTTTATTGGCAGTAAACTTGCTGGTACAATTAAAGGTATGGAAACGTTCAACGATATTATCGCATCTGAAACCCCGGTACTCGTAGATTTTTATGCGGATTGGTGCGGGCCTTGTAAGGCGATGAGTCCTGTTGTTAAAGATGTAGCTCAACAGCTGCAAGGTAAAGTTAGAGTTATTAAAGTCAATATCGACCAGGCAGAAAGCGCTGCTATGCAATTTAAAGTTAGCGCTGTTCCAACTTTCATTCTTTTTAAAAACGGGCGTATGTTATGGAGACATTCAGGGATGATCGACAAGGCCGGCCTTTTGAAGGTCATTGAATTGGGAGAGTAAGATATTGCGACTACTGCGTGAACCGGGTTTGAATATAAAATAGACAAACGTGAGTCAACATAATTCTGCATCGAGGTCATTAACAAAGAAAATTCTATTTGCACACAGTGCCGGCCCTCAATACGGAAAAGGAAAAGGAAGTTATGATTTGGTACATTATCTTAAAATGAATTTGCCCGGCGAATTTGAAATTCTTTTCCCGAAAATTGAAAAACCTGCTTTACCGGCCTATGAAAAATTTAAAGGTATGTTCGCTTCAGCGTTTAAGCAAATTTCTGAACCTGTCATCTTAATTGGTCATTCGCTTGGCGGCTCAACATTGTTAAAATACCTGAGTGAAGAAAAGCCTGCCATTTCAATTTCGGGATTATTCTTAATTGCAACCCCTCATTGGGGCAGCGACATGAAAGAGTTTCAATTAAAGTTAAACTTTCAAGCTTCCTTGATGGATATCCCGGCAATTTTTCTGTACCATAGCCAGCATGACACCGTAGTGCCAATAAAACATTTGGAATTTTATAGTAAGGCGTTCAGGAAAGCTACTGTCCGGAAGCTTCCAGGTAAAGAGCATGTTTTCTCTAAAGGATTACCTCAATTAGTTTCAGATATAAAAGCTCTTTGATGACGGGCAAAGGTTAAAGATGGAAAATAAAATTTGACTTCCTTATTTTTAAAGCACCTTTACTATCGTGCACCTCCTTCTTCGTCTTCGATCTTTCATACTCTTTTCTGATTCGGCAACTTCCATTGAATAAATTTACAGTTTTACCGGCGGAGAAAGTTTTTATCTTTTATGCTTATTATAGATTCCTGCGGATATAAAGTTGAGAAATAAGTTACCTGACCTTTATTTTGCGAATCAAATCTTTAAAATAGGAAGGTGACCAAATTTCTATCGCGGCGTCATCACGAATAAATTTGACAATATCTTCCCGGATACCTTTAAATGATACGGTTTCAATTTTTTTGTTCAAAAGGGAATTAAATTGCGCCATCGTCATTGAGTTTTTATCCCAGTCACCGCTGCCACGGGCACGGATGATAAAATGTTCCATGTTCAAATTGATCCCATTTTTTATATACCACTCCATATCAAACCAATCCCTTCCTTTAACACGCCCTTTCCATTTTCGGAAAAGCAACGCATGCATTTTGCCCGCAAACAAGTTTGGAAGGTCAAAGCATTTTGTATAAAATGAAAAAGGCTTGAGCAGTAACTTCTCTTCCGTTGTAAAACCCATCGGCGGTTTTGTATCGACCTCTAATTTGATTTTGATATCGGGTCGCATCCCCGGTCTTTCCGGAGCTACGATATCCCGTAATATCAATTCTTTCCACTCTGTGCCGGGTTTTAAAAATGCGGAATCGATATTGGATTTTGTAGTCTTATCTTTTTCACGCACGTTTATGTCGATGCCGAGCGCATTAAACTCTCTTAGCATTCCCTGCAGATATGGTTCCAACGAAAAGTTTGTATTCACTTCCAGCAAAGAGAAATCAAGGTCTTCTGAAAACCGTTCAAGCCCGTGAAATATACGAAGGGCGGTGCCACCGTAAAATGCGGCTTTTTCAAAGAAGCCACTTCTCTGTAACCCCGCCAGCGCAATCTCCTGCATAATTTCCCGCAAGGCCTGCTCGGCCTGGTCATGACCAGCCGGTTTATATTGCTGCAACCATTCTTTGATCATAAATTACTTAATGTTTTTACAAGCATTTTTAAACTATCTTTCTTTGGCGCATGCTTCAGCCATGTTTTTACCGCTGCAAGATTTAAATTGCGAAGTGCGGGCTTTTCAATCCTTAAGTCTTCCAGCAATAGTTCTGTTACCTGTTTTGTACTTCTGAGTAATATGCCGGGCGTCGTAATGATTTTATCACAAAGCGCTTTTTCAGGACTCCCCATCAATACTGTTTGTTTTTTTCCCAACTCCACCTGCTTTATACCATAACTGTAATAGGGCAGGGGGATCCGTTTGTAACTATACCTTCCAGCAGGTGTCTTATATATTTTTATTGTACCTGATCCCGGCGCTACTGATGTTATTTCCACCACTTTTTCGGGTATCAGCCCCCACCAGGAAAGCGCTGCATCCAGGGAGATATAACTTGGCCCAAGGATATGATTTGCGAGAAGGAAGTTTGCAGGCGGAGTAATATTTGCTGCAGGCCCTGGTATATAAATACCTCTTTTTACAAGAAGTAGCTGCCCCTGCTTCACCATCTCGTTAATTTTATCGTAAGGTCTTTTGTATTCTTTTAAAAGATCCAGTAAAATTTGTTTGGTGAGGGGTTGCTCTTCGTATCTCTTTAATTCCTGGAGGATGTTCATTATGTAAATTTAGTATTTATTTATCGGAATATAACCGATAAATAAATAACTAAATCAGCAATTTTATGTAAAAATATTATAAATATATCGGATTTTTTCCGATTATTATAATATCATTTTACAATTTTATCAGCTTACCAGGCACTATTTTATTTTCCCAAGGTGCCATAGGTCAGCTCTCCGGGCACAATTGAATCTTCAAAATTCCTTCAGAATCGATGCTTTGGTTGCACCATTAAAGTGACGTCGTTATAACGAACCATAAGAACCAGGAAGGAATGAAGTTTCCATTTGCATTAACAATCGCGGTAATTTTTTTTTCGCGTTCCGTCTTCTCCCAAAGACAAGATACGCTTCTTTACAATTCAGATACTACATTGCAGTTGACAAAGTACCTTGATTCTTCTGAATCTGACGTTAATAAAAAAATATCAGCAAGACAATATTTTAATTTACTGGCGAGAGATTTCAAACAACAAGTTACCACCCCTTTTCACATGAGCAGAAAGGATTGGGCTAAATTTGGAATATTTGCGGCGGGCACCATTTCGCTTATGCTGGTTGACGAGCCCATGCAACAATTTGCCGTGGGCCTGCGAAACCGGAATACAAGCCTTCGACAGGTTAGCAGCTACGTAACAAAGTTCGGTGGCTTATATGAGGCATATGCACTCGTTGGACTGGGAACATACGGGTTCGTCTTTAAAAATGAAAAAATGCAGACCACTACACTTCTTGCAACGCAATCTTATATTACTTCTGCTGCTATGGTATTCTTGCTGAAAACAATAACGGGCCGGCAACGCCCTTCCTATTACGATCCGTTCCGGGCGGAAGCTGAACCCACCTTTCGGGGTCCATTCTTCCATGGTGGCAGAAACGCAAGTGGCAAAAGAATAAATACCTCCTTTCCTTCAGGACATACTACGGCAACTTTCTCAGTTGCTACAGTTTACGCAATGGAGTACAGGAACAAACCGTGGGTGCCAATACTTTCTTATGCTACGGCTGGTTTGGTGGGACTCAGCAGGATTGCTGAAAACAAACATTGGTTTACAGATGTGCTGGTGGGAGCGACATTAGGATACCTGACCGGGAAACAAGTAGTAAAAAATTATCACCGGTATTCAACACTGAAATATCCCGAACAAAAGAAAAATACGTTGTCCTTCAATTTAAGGTACGATAATGGTGTAATCATGCCGGGACTTGTTTACAAATTTCACTGACATTGTATGTTTTTACTATCTAGTCTTCTGCATTAAAAATGATCCTGAAAAAATGTCTTCCTTCTTTGTAATCGTACGAAAGTTTAAAGCAGTAGATAGCGCAAATATGTTTGACAATAGCCAGTCCAAGACCTGTTCCGTCTGAATACTCCGATTTCCAGAAACGGTCAAAAATTAAAGCTGTATCGAGTTTTGTTTCGCCTGGATTGCTGATTATAAAGGAATTCTTTTCCAAAAAAATCTCAACTTTCTTATCTGCGTTTGAGTGTTTTACTGCATTTATGATCAGATTAGAAATTAATATATCCGCCAACTGACGGTTCATGGATATATTCAACTCGTCTAAATTTGTTTTTATTGTTATCAAATTTTCCTGGGTCCATTCTTCTAACTCAATTAATTTATTTTTTACGATCTCTACTATATTCACGCTCTTCTTTTCAGTAAATTGATTATTCTCGATTTTTGTAAGCAATAAAAGAGATTGGCAAAGCCTGGACATTTTCTCCACAGAATTATAGATGCTTTGAATCTGGTGCAGGCTTGTTTCGCTTAGCCCCGGATCCTGTATCAATACATCCAACCTTGAATTAATCACGGCGAGAGGTGTCTGCATTTCATGGGAAGCGTGGTCTGCAAAATTCTTTAGCGACATATAATCCCTTACCACCTTTCCTGTCATTACATTTACGCTGGCATTCATTTCATTGAATTCGTCTATCCTTGTCTGTTGGAATTTAATAGCCAAAGGTGCATTCAGGTCAAACTGCTTAATAGCGGAAAGATTGTCATAAAAAGGCCGCCATAATCTTTTTAAGATAAAGCGATTGAAAAAGAATAAAAGTATCCCGAGCAAAAGGATTAATCCCAATGTGATAAGCAGGATCAGGCCTACCAGTCTTTCAATCTCTTCCTGTGATTTCGTCACGGATGCGGCATAATAATCATCTTCGACTTTAACGGTGAAAATTAATTGGCGGCTTAGTTCATATTCTTTTTCTTCCGGTTCATAGACTTTCACCGTACTGAAACGGCGCGGAACAACGCTGGTGACTTTTTTGAACTCAATACGCTGGTCTTTAAAAGTTGTGGCTTCCGGCAGTGCATGCTTCTTAGTAATATAGTCAACAATCTCTACTTCTTCTACCCTTAATGCTTCATCCAGTTGTTTATTTAACACGTAATGTAATAAGAAATAATAGCCAATTCCTGCAATCAGCAAAACGCTAATGGATGAAATAATCGTTGCCTGGCTATACCTGGTTTGCAGCTTCATTGATCAGTTAATTTATATCCCATACCGTAGATTGACTTTATATAATCACCCGATCCTTTTTCCTGTAATTTTTTCCGAAGATTTTTTATATGTGTGTAGATAAAATCAACGCTTTCACCCCTTCCCATTTCCTGGTTCCAGAGATGAGAAACCAGAGCGTTTTTCGAGATTACCCTGCGCTGATTAGAAATAAAATAAAGAAGCAATTCATATTCCTTTCTCGTAAGTTCCACGAATTTGTTTTGCACGGTTACTTCTTTCTTTGAAGTATCTATGACTATTTCATTAAAAGTGACATTATTATTACCATGATGAACCTTTCGCCGGATAATCGCATTAATCCTTGCTGCCAGTTCAGATAAGTGAAAAGGTTTTACCAGGTAATCATCCGCGCCCAATTTTAATCCTTCAATACGGTCTTCGATAGAATTTTTTGCCGAAATGATAATCACTCCATCACTCTTGTTATTATTTTTTAAATCCTGTAAAAGTTTCAATCCTGAACCGCCGGGAAGAGTAATATCAAGTGCAATACAATCATAATCCGTTGTGTCAATTTTCTGCAGACCTTGCTCGTATGTAAAAGCTACCTCGCAGGTATACCGTTCATGCCGGAGATAAGACATCATTCCTTCGGCCAGTTCTTTTTCATCTTCTATAATTAGTAGTTTCATTTTTTTGTTAACACATTTGCCGGTAAATATGAAGCTACATTTTCCGATACGAATTCCCACATTTTTATTTCTTCAGAATTTCTTTAAAATTGATTGATATTCTCACTTATGATTTTTGAAGATGTGAATAAAAAAATAGAGCAGTATGTAACGGGGTTTTTTGACAAGCATACAGATAGCCGTCTTTTTTTATTATAACCTCACTCACAGCTTTGTGATGAATGCAGGTATGCAGCAGGATGTTTTAAAAAGAAAGTATCCATTACGCTTGCAGCATCTGATCTCTTCAATACACTCAGGCAAAGATCTGAATTAACTACTCCTTACCTGAAGCAGATTGCCATGGGTAAACGGGATGCCCGTGTCATATACCTGGGCATCAGTTACCGTTTTGGAAAAGTGATCAAAAAATCAAACGAAGGGAAATTACAATTTGACAATAGCTTATGATAAGCCGGCGGCAGGATAAATCTTCAGTTTTTATTCAGATTTGCGTATATACTTTGGCAAAATAAATTTATATGAAAATATTCTTGCCGATAGTAGCGGCCGCTATTGCCGCTTCTTTTATATCCTGCGGACAGAAATCAGATGAATCGAAAACTCCTGAAGCCGTAAAAGATGCATTCAGCAAAAATTTCCCGGGCGTAACACCTGGCTGGGAAAAAGAAAATGGAAATTATGAAGCTGAGTTTAAAAAAGAAGGTCATGAAATGTCAGCCGTATTTGAATCAGACGGAACAATGACTGAATCCGAAATGGAAATTGAAACAACAGAGCTTCCTTCTGCCGCACTGGATTATATCAAGGCAAATTATGCAGGGGAAACCATTAAAGAAGCCGCCAAGATTACCAAAGTGAATGGAGAGATAAATTATGAAGCGGAAGTAAAAGGAACTGACCTGATTTTTGATGCAAACGGAACATTCTTAAAGCAGGACAAAGAGTAGTTTACTAATTAAATAACTGAATTATGAAATATTTGAAGTTACTATCAGCCTTGCTTTTGGTTGTATTTGCTATTTCTCAATTACAGGCACAGAAGGAAACTAATTTTCATTTGCTAAAGACATTCCATATCCTGAGCGGGGGTGGCTGGGATTATCTTGCCGTTGGGCCTGGCAATAACCGGCTTTATGTATCTCACGGCTCACAGGTGAATATTCTTGACAAAACTACAGGAGACTCGATCGGCATTATTGAAAATACTACGGGTGTGCATGGAATCGCTTTCGATAAAGAGCATGGTAAAGGGTTCACCAGTAATGGCCGCCTGAATAATGTGACTGTATTTGACCTTGCTACCAATAATACGCTGGCTCAAATCGCAACAGGCGAGAACCCAGATGCTATTTTATATGAAACCTTTTCAAAAAAGATCATTACCTGCAATGGCCGCAGTAATGACCTGACCGTAATTGACCCGGCAGATAATAAAGTTACCGCAACCATTGCTGTTGGCGGAAAACCGGAAACAGCTGTTTGCGATGGGGCAGGCCGCTTATATGTCAATGTAGAAGACAAAAGCGAAATAGTAGTTGTTGATATTAAAACCTTTAAAGTAATTAATCATTGGCCTGTGTCACCGGGAGAAGAGCCCACCGGGCTTTCTATAGATATAAAGACAAATCGTCTCTTTGCAGGTTGCGGCAATAAATTCCTTATTGTAATGGACGCTTCCAACGGTAAGATCATTGATAAACTTTCTATAGGAGATGGATGTGATGGTGTAGCTTTTGATCCCGTCACGAAAAATATTTTTACTTCAAACGGGGAGGGTACGATGTCTGTATTTCACGAAGCTACAGCAGGCAAATTTGATCTCATACCAATAGTTGTTACAAAAAGAGGGGCCAGGACGATCACAGTAGATCCCGAAACACACCTGGTTTACCTGCCAACCTCCGAATTTGAACCGCAGCCCGCCCATTCACCGGGCAGGCCTAAAATGATTCCAGGTACTTTTCAAATACTGGTAATTGGAAATAACTAAACATCGTTGCTTTGAGAGTTTCTAAACTGAGAATAGTCCTGGGCATTGCTTTTTCTATGCAGGTTATTTTAGCTGCTGCGCAAAAAAATACCCTGGATTATTTCCTGGACCAGGCACTCGATAATAGCCCGCTTCTCAAAGATTTTCAAAACCAGCAGCTTTCGCTTTCCCTCGATAGCCAGCTTATCGGTGCCGCTTTAAAGCCACAGGTGAATGGCAACAGTACTAACCTGTATGCGCCAATTATCAATGGTTATGGTTATGATGAAGCCATAACCAATGGTCAGCAACTTTCAGCACTGGTGGTAGTAAGTAAATCTTTCTTAAGCAATAAAGCTGTTGCTGCGCAGGTGGCCAATCTCCAGCTGCAAAGTCTTATTACCAGAAACAATGGTAAGATAACGGAGCAAGACCTGAAAAAAGCAATTATAGACCAATACATCGTGGTATACGGGGAACAGCTGGAGCTTGATTACAACAGCCATATCAATGAATTATTGAAAAGAGAAGACAGCATCCTGAAAAAACTTACGCAGGATAATGTATACAAACAAACAGATTACCTTTCCTTTACCGTAACCAGGCAACAACAATTATTGACTACTTCGCAATTGCAAGTACAGCATACCTTTGATTACAGTGGCTTAAATTACCTCGCGGGAATTTTGGACACGACCGTTCAACTCCTGGCTGATCCTCATCTTGAACTCAGGGCTAATCCCGATTTTTCCAGTTCAGTGTTTAACCGGCAGTTTGTGCTGGATAGTTTGAAACTCATCAATGATAAAGCACTGCTTGATCTCAACTATCGTCCGAAAATTGATGCATTTGCGGATGCCGGTTATAATTCAAGTCTCGCGTACCTGCCTTACAAAAATTTTGGTACCAGTATCGGGATCAATCTCAGCATTCCTATCTATGATGGTCGCCAGCGCAGGTTGCAATACTCCAAGTTAGCGATACAGGAAAGAACAAGAGTTAATAAACGGGATTTTTTTATCCGGCAGCATGACCAGCAGGTGATGCAGCTACTACAGCAATTGCGTGCAACGGAAAATTTTATTGAACAAATAGATAAACAGATAACTTATACCGAAACTTTGATAACCGTAAATGAAAGATTGCTGGCAACAGGTGATATCCGCTTAACGGATTTTATCCTGGCATTAAATAATTATTTCACCGCCAGGAACATGGTGACACAGAATTATGTCAGCCGGTTAAAAATAGTAAACCAAATTAATTACTGGACGAAATAGTAACCCGTTATGCAAAAGCTTTTACGATTTTTTTACACAATTGCAGCTATCGCTATTTCCGCTTGCCATTCCCAGCCAGCAGAACAGGCAGCAGAAGAAACAGAAATAGTAACACCGGTCACGGTAACGGGCATTTCTAATGAGCCAATGGCAGAATATATTGAACTGAATGCCACGTCCGCCTACCTTCAAAAAGCGATTATAAAAGCAAGCGCTAACGGTTATATCACCGCTGTGAATTTAACCATAGGAAAATCCGTTGCCGGAGGCCAGGCTGTATTTATTGAAAAAACAAAGGAAGCGCAGAGCATTGGCAATACAATTAATCTCCTGGACAGCAGTTTTAAATTTTCCGGTATCATTACTATCAGGGCCGGGGCGGGAGGATATGTTTCAGAAATCAATCATGCGGTTGGCGATTATGTACAGGAAGGGGAGCAATTAGCGGTTATCAGCGACAGCAGGTCTTTTGCATTCATTCTTAACATGCCTTATGAACTGCGCTCTTACCTGCTTGCAAAAAATACGATTGAACTTTTACTGCCGGATGGAAAGAAACTCAATGCCAGTATTAAATATACCATGCCGGTTGTTGATTCTGCAGCACAAACACAGAATATTATTCTTGGTGTCAATGAAAAGGACCTGCCGGTGAACCTGATAGCTAAAGTGAAGATTGAAAAAATAGCAAAGCAAAATACAGTATCACTACCGAAGCAAACTGTCCTGTCAGATGAAACGCAAAGCAATTTCTGGGTAATGAAACTGGCAGACAGTACTACCGCCGTAAAAGTGCCTGTAAAAAAAGGTATTGAAACAAGTGAACGGGTTGAAATTTTATCGCCTGGTTTTTCTTCCTCAGATCTTTTTTTACTGACAGGAAATTATGGGTTGAGTGATACAGCAAAGGTTAAAATTGAAAATTAGAAATAATAAAAAGGTGAACAGGTTTTTCATCACGCACAGGAGCCCGCTGGCAGTATTACTCGCCCTTGTAGTAATGGGTGGCATTTATGTTTACAGCATGCTGCAAACATCTTTGTTTCCCGAAATTACTTTCCCCAAGATCAAGATAATCGCGGACGCCGGTTTGCAGCCCGTCGATAAGATGATGGTCACCGTCACAAAACCATTGGAAGCAGCTATCAAGCAGGTGCCTGACCTGCAAATGATACGCAGCACTACCAGCCGTGGCAGTTGCGAGTTATCTGCGTACATGAGCTGGAACAGTGATATAGACGTCAACCAGCAGCATATTGAATCAAAGATCAGTGAGATAAGAAACCTTCTTCCTCCTGAAACAAATATTACGGTGGCAAAGATGAACCCGTCGATTTTGCCGGTGATAGGATATTCGGTTGAAAGCAACACGAAATCACCTATTGAATTAAAACAACTTGCCGCCTATACCATCACACCATTTTTATCACAGGTAGAAGGCGTTTCTGAAATCCGTATTACCGGTGGAAGAAGCAAAGAATACTGGTTGCAGCTGGACCTGCAAAAAATGAGTTCATTATCAATAACACCCGACCTTATCAATACTGCACTAGGACAAACAAATTTTATTAAGTCCAATGGATTTTTGTCCGATTATAATTACTTATACCTGACGGTGACGGACGCCACTGTTCATAATAAAGATGAACTGGAAAGTATCGTTATCAAAAATGACGGCAAACGTATTGTCCAGTTAAAAGATATTGCCTCTGTTGAAATAAAAGAAGGCATAGAATATATAAAGATCAATGCGAATGGAAAAGATGGCTTATTGATCGCGGTTGTAAAACAACCTAACGCCAACCTGGTTGACTTGTCAGGAAAGATGGAGATAAAAATTGAAGAGTTGAAAAAAATTCTTCCAAAAGATGTACGGATCAAGCCTTATTATATCCAGGCGGACTTTGTCAATCAATCCGTAAAAAGTGTTACAGATAGTTTATGGATAGGTTTGGCGCTTGCCATTGTAGTCGCCATTATTTTTTTGAGGTCTTTAAAAGCCAGCGCGACTATTCTGATTACGATACCGGTAACGCTTTTTCTTACCCTCATCGTTTTATATGCAACAGGCTATACATTCAATATTATGACACTTGGCGCAATAGCCGCCGCCATAGGATTAGTTATTGATGATGCTATCGTAGTAGTCGAACAAATTCATCGTACCCACGAGGAGCACCCTGACGAACCCACACCCGGTCTTGTACAAAAAGCTATTCATTACCTTTTCCCCGCAATGGTTGGTTCTTCGCTCAGTACCATAGTTATCTTCATTCCTTTCCTGCTGATGACCGGTGTAGCCGGCTCTTATTTCAATGTTTTGACAAATACGATGATCATTACGCTGGTTTGTTCATTCTTCGTCACATGGATCGGCTTACCCGTAGTGTATTTGTTGCTTTCTAAAACAAAAAATCGTCAAAAAGAAAAGAAGGTAGAAAAACCTCATCCTGTGAAAAATCGAAGGTGGGTTTCGTTTTTCATTGTAAGACCTTATATCAGCTTTGTCATCATTGCTGGTTTGATTGCCGTTATTGTCGTAGTCCCTCCAAAACTGGAAACAGGTTTTTTGCCCGAAATGGATGAGGGAAGTATTGTACTGGATTACACTTCCCCGCCGGGCACCAGTCTTGAAGAAACGGACAGGATATTAAAAGAAGCGGAAAAAATAATCGTTAACGTGCCTGAAGTGGCAGCTTATTCAAGAAGGACCGGCACAGAGATGGGTTTTTTTATTACCGAGCCTAATAGTGGTGATTATCTTATCCAGTTAAAAAAGAAACGCGGCAGAACTACCAATGAAGTGATAGAAGATATGCGCCAGCGGATCGAAAGTACCCAGCCTGCGTTGCGTATTGATTTCGGGCAAGTGATCGGCGATATGCTGGGTGACCTGATGTCTTCGGTTCAACCCATTGAAGTAAAAATTTATGGTGATAATAAAGAAAAATTGCAGGAGCTTTCCAAACAGGCAGCGGAGATTATTACCAGTGTCCAGGGGACAGCCGATGTATTTGATGGTATTGTCATAGCAGGCCCGTCTTTAACTATACTGCCCGATTATTCCAAACTGGCCCAATATGGAGTTACACCCGCCAATCTTCAATACCAGGTACAGACTTTTCTTGAAGGGAATGTTGTCGGAAATATTTTTGAAACAGAACAGTACTCACAGGTAAGGTTGATCTATCCACAAAGCAGGCAACTAAGCAGTGCAGGTGTCAAAAACCTGCAGGTGTTTTTACCGGACGGAAGGCTAAAGCCTATTACCGAATTAGCCACTGTTTCCATTCGACCGGGTGATGCGGAAATACAAAGAGAGGACCTTCAATCGCTGGGTATCGTGACAGCGGACCTTGACAACAGGGACCTTGGCAGTGTCATGAAAGACATACAGCAAGCTATTACATCCCAGCTTCATCTCCCCGTGGGATATCATATTGAATATGGCGGATCTTACGCGGAGCAACAAAAATCTTTCAGGGAACTACTATTGATACTTATTGCAGCCGGCCTGCTTGTATTCTCTGTTATCCTTTTTCTTTTCAAAGAGATTAAAGTTGCATTGCTGATACTGCTCCTGGCGATACTTGGCATAGCAGGGAGTTATCTTGCTTTATTTCTTACCGGCACAGCTCTTAACGTAGGAAGCTATACAGGCCTTATCATGATCGTCGGTATCATTGGTGAAAATTCAATATTTACTTTTTTGCAATTCAGGGAATCACTGCATGAAAAAAGTGTGGATGAATCAATCATTTATTCTATCTCCACACGCTTAAGACCAAAACTGATGACGGCGTTAGGAGCCATTATCGCACTGCTGCCATTAGCTTTAGGTATCGGTACAGGCGCCGAGCTGCACCAACCACTAGCTATCGCCGTTATCGGCGGATTTATAATTGCGTTACCGTTATTATTAATTGTATTGCCAAGTATGTTAAGGATGCTTTATAAAAAATCCCAATAATTAAAACAATTACCTTATGTGGAAATTATACGCCGTATTATCGGCTGTCTTTGCAGCGGCAACGGCTATCCTTGCAAAGGTCGGAGTGAAAGGTATCAATACCAATATCGCAATGGCCATCCGGACAGTCATCATATTATTTATGGCATGGGGCATCGTGCTGGCTACGGGTCAAATAAAAAGTGTAAGAGAATTAAGCAGGACCAATATCTTCTTTCTCGTTCTGTCTGGCATTGCCACCGGGCTTTCCTGGCTATTTTATTTCAAGGCATTGGAAACCGGCCCTATCTCTAAAGTAGCGCCGCTGGATAAACTCAGTGTCGCCATTACCATTGGCCTTTCATTTCTTATACTGAAAGAGCCGGTTGACCTGAAAGTGATTGCCGGCGGATTACTAATTGTGGCAGGTACATTCGTTCTTCTTCAATAACAGGGGGTAAGGAAGTTAGGATGTCCTAATGAAAGTAGGTTATTATGCATCAAATCCTGTCCAAAAAGATTTATTGTCTCACTTCGTTGCTACGAAGAAAATGTTTTAGTAGATTTAAACTATCCCTCTTAAACCGAATCACATGAACAACCTGACCTCCCGCTAATTTCGCTTTGATTCGGTCATTTAAAACTAAATTATGAGAAAGATTTACGGTTTGCTTGCCGGGCTTATGATCATGCTGGCTTCATTACCAGCTAATGCCACTCCCCAGACTCCCGATGCTGCTGATTTTACATTTACAATTAATCCCTCCACTAACAATGCTGTATTTGTCAATCATTCTACTATTGGAAATGAGCCGGGCACACGCCGCGCTTTCTGGAGTTTCGGCGATGGTAGTGGCTTATGGACAGGTGGAATGGATGGCGCAGAGCATCATTATGCATCAGCAGGCACCTATACTGTTTGTTTAAAAATTTATCGCATCCGGCCCAATATAAATGATACGGTTCTAATGAGCCAGGTCTGCAAAACACTTGTAATAGAATCGGTTTGCCATGCAAATTTTGAATCGCCCGCTGTAAGTCCCACAGCACCCGCAAAATATTTTATCGCCCAGCCATCGCATAACCAGAATAAAAAGCCACTTAAGATCTGCTGGACATTTGGAGATAACAGGGATACCTGCATTCAATATAATACTGCTTACACAGGAACTTATTCGGTCAGTCATTTGTACGGTCAGCCCGGTACTTATAATGTATGTGTGAAAATTTTCTATGACGGGGGCTGCGAAGCACAAAATTGTCATTCAATTACAGTACAGGCGCCTGGCGATAGTTGCAAGGCTGATTATGAAAGAATCCCTGCCGCTAACACTAATGATATTTTATGGACCAGCTTCCGTGCATTACCCTGGAATAGTAGTAACAAAAAGCCATCAAAGATTTGCTGGACATTCGGCGATAATAAAGATACCTGTATTAATTACGGGCAGGATTATACAGGCCCTTATGTTGTTAATCATCATTACCAGCAACCGGGTCAATATGAAGTTTGCGTGAAAATTAATTACTATGGCGGTTGTGAAGCCAGGACATGCAAGACTGTTCTAATTCCTAACAGGCCTTGTTCAGTAGGTATTATTCAACTTACACCATCATCTTCCGTGTCACGTGAGCGGTTATTTTATTCTTTCCCGCATTCCGCATCCAACAGCTCATATGAACGTATCTGCTGGACATTTGGAGATGGAACAGATACCTGTATTCTTTCTACTGCTGCTGCAGCACCGTCAACAATGGTTCGTCATACCTATCCCGGCGCCGGTGTCTACAGAACTTGCGTAAAGGTATTTTTCCGGGGCGGTTGCATTGCGGAAGAATGTACGGAAGTGGTTATAAAAAGTAATACCCAGCTGTGCGGTGGTTATATGACGGATTCATTAATCTCCCCGCAAACAATCAAGTTTAAAGCTTTTGCTATTAACAATCCCGCAGATCCTGTAGTGAGCTTCGGTTGGACGTTTGGTGATGGATCATCAGGCCAGGGCCAGGAAATTACACATACATATACCACAGGTGGGGAGCACAGGGTTTGCCTCACTATTTTAACCCAATCGCGATGTGAAACAAAAATATGTAACACGGTAAAAGTAAATTTAGCTAACCAGCCTGTATTGCAATTATCGCCTAACCCGGCGTTGAATGTTTTACATGCTTCATTCCTGTCCGCCTATACAGAGAATGTTACTATAAAAATTATTAATTCAAATGGAACCGCAGTCAGAACGTATACCCGTTCCATGATTACCGGTGTCAACAACTGGGATATAGATCTGAGTGGCCTTTTACCGGGTCCTTATTTATTAACTATTCAATCTCCACGCCAGATGGTGGGTTTGGTATTTGTGAAGCAATAAATAAGGAAAAGCTTGGACTGTGTGTTTGGGTGTGTTAAAAGTTTTAGCCTTTAGCTTGGAAAAGCAGACTATATAAATTAACCTTCGTATGGACATTGAAAATTTCCTTTCATCGCAGGAGCCTGGCCGCCAAGCCCTGCTAAAAAAAACTCATGCGATCATTTGCAAGGCAGATAAATCTGTAACACCGTCGATCGGATCAATGATGGGCAAAACGATGATCCTTTATAATCAACATGGCACTATGAAATACGGCCTGGCCAGCGTGAAAAATTATATGTCACTCCATGTCCTGCCCATGTATATGAACAAATTCATATTGGAAAAGTACAAAGGGTTATTACCCGGCGCCGTTTTTCAAAAAGGCTGTATCAATTTTACATCCGCCGAAGAAATGCCGGTGACGATCATAGAAAAATTAATAAGAGAATGTGCGCCGTTTGACCTGAAGAAAGTTAGGGAGGATTATTTAAAGGCGAAGAAAGTGAAATCAAAATAAGTAATTTGGAATTTAATGTTCGTGGTTTGCTTTCTAAAATCATAAGATCATCCGGGAGCTGGAAGAGTTTGGATATATTAAATATGAGCCGTCGTTTTATCCAGTGGTGAGGAGCAGGTAGTAGGGTGTTGGTTTTGGAAAACCTTTTCAAGTAAGTTCGGAAAGTCATAAAGTTTGATTTAGGATATTCTGCATAATTTTAATTTTTATTTGAGAAGTTAGAATTGAAAGATGATTTATGAAGAAAATAGGGTTTTTATCGTTTGGGCATTGGGCTAACCATCCAGGTTATAAAACCCGTACGGCAAGTGATACGTTGCTTCAGTCTATTGATTTGGCTGTTGCTGCCGAAGAAATCGGTTTAGACGGCGCTTATTTTCGCGTGCATCATTTTGCAGCCCAGTTAGCATCGCCTTTTCCCTTGCTTTCGGCCATCGGTGCTAAAACCAGCAAGATTGAGATTGGGACGGCTGTAATTGATATGCGTTATGAAAATCCATTGTATATGGTGGAGGATGCCGGCGCGGCAGATTTAATTTCCAGGGGCCGGTTGCAATTGGGAATCAGCAGGGGTTCACCCGAACAGGTAATCGACGGGTGGCGCTATTTTGGATATGAGCCGGCCGAAAAAGAAACTGACGCGGATATGGGACGCCGGAATGCGTTGGAATTTTTGGATAAACTAAAAGGTGCCGGATTTGCCGAGCCTAACCCGAACCCGATGTTTCCAAATCCACCAGGCTTGCTTCGTTTGGAACCGCACTCTGAAGGATTGCGGGAACGTATCTGGTGGGGAGCCGCTTCTAACGCTACCGCAGTTTGGGCGGGTGAAAACGGAATGCACCTTCAAAGTTCTACCTTAAAATTCGATGAAAGCGATAAGCCTTTTCATGTCCAGCAAGCCGAGCAGATCAGGTTGTATAAAGAAGCGTGGAAAAAAGCGGGCCACCCCCGTGAACCTAGGGTGTCGGTAAGCCGGTCTATTTTCGCATTAGTGACCGAACAAGATCACTATTTTTTTGGGCAAGAAGCCAATCGGGGCGATAAAATAGGAAACATTGAGCGTGACAGACGGGCTATTTTTGGAAGAAGCTATGCTGCAGAGCCAGATCAGCTCATAAAAGAATTGGCGGAGGACGAAGCTATCCGGGAAGCTGACACACTACTTTTGACGATACCAAACACTTTAGGAGTTGATTACAATGTGCATATACTATCTTCTATTTTGGAGCATGTTGCACCCGGATTAGGTTGGCGGTAAATTTTATGTAGCTCATTTAAGAATATTTTTTTCAGAAATCACCTCAATCCAAAGTCATCAGAATTCAGGTATGCAGCCGCTATGTGCAATTTCCAATATTCTCATTTACTGTTTTGAAGATATCTTCCATTCATAAATCTGGGTTCTAATTTCACGTTTTCCCTTTCGTCAAAAGCGTAGATGAAGCGCCCAACTTTATAAGTATTGTTGACGGTATCAAGAAGTATAATTTTGAAATCGTTCAAGTAGTCACAATGAAAGTTTTTATTTCTTTTTTATCGATTTCTTTTTTCGCCTGCATGGCGGTTCTAATAACCGGGCAGGGTTGTTCTCAGCCCGGTAAGAGCGGCGCTGATTTGGATTCCCTTGCTTTTTTAACTTCTCCTGTTCTTTCCCCGCAGAATGCTATTGAGAAAATGCATATGGAAGATGGGTTTGAAGTAAAGTTAGTAGCGTCCGAGCCATTGATCGCGGCGCCGGTTGCGATTAGTTTCGATAGCCACGGACGTATATGGGTAGTACAGATGAATGATTATATGCCCGATACTGCAGGCACAGGTGAAGAAAAACCCACCGGCAAGGTTGTTATTTTAAGTGATAAGGACAGTGATGGAGTAATGGATGAACGCAAAGTATTTTTGGATTCGCTCGTTCTTCCCCGCGCTATTTGCCTTATTGAAGACGGAATACTGGTTGCAGAGCCACCTTCGCTCTGGTATTATACTATAATAAACGATAAACCTTCGGACAAGATACTAGTAGATTCAGCATATGCGCAAGGTGGCAATGTTGAGCATCAGCCCAATGGTTTATTAAGAGCGATGGACAACTGGATATACAATGCCAAATCCGACAGGCGTTATAGAAAGCAGGGCAGCAAATGGCTGATTGAAAAAACGCATTTCCGCGGGCAGTGGGGCATCACCCAGGATGAGTGGGGCAGGTTATTTTATAATAATAATTCTGAAAATTTATTGGGCGATGAATTTGTTCCGGGACCCGGTGCTTACAATGAAAATCAAAGAAGTGTAACAGGATTCAATAAAAATATTGTGCCTGACAATTCAGTTTATCCTGCACGACCCACGCCCGGCGTTAACCGCGGCTACATGGAAGGGGTACTGGATAAAAAGAAAAAACTGACAAATTTCACAGCGGCATGCGGACCCGTTATCTATACAGGAAATTTGTTTGATAAAAAATATTTTGGAAATGCTTTTGTTGCCGAACCGTCTGCGAATCTTATCAAGAGAAATATTCTTGCAGCGGATGGTTACAAAGTAAATGGCAAGCAAGCTTACAAAGAAAAAGAGTTTTTAGCCAGTGAAGATGAACGGTTCCGTCCTGTGAATTTGTACACCGGTCCTGACGGAGCTTTGTACGTTGTGGATATGTACCGGGGAATCATCCAGCACAAAACATATCTCACACCCTATCTCAAAAATGAAATCAAAACACGGGAACTAACGCAACCGCTTAATGCCGGAAGAATTTATAAGATAATGCCGGTATCCGCCAAAGTGCGGCTTCCTGAAGTTGGGAGTGATACAGCTGCATTACTGCGATTATTATATCATGATAACGGATGGATGCGTAATGAAGCGCAGCAGTTGATGGTGGATAGCAAGAGTCCCGGTCTCGCCGGTCCTTTGCGAAAAATTCTACAGCAAAGAGATAATATATTAGCAGCTGCCCACGCCATTTGGACGCTGGAAGGGCTCCACTTACTGGAATGGAAAGATGTGAAGCCTTTACTTGGCGATTTTTCCTGGCCACTTCGAATGCAAGCCCTGGGCGCTTTGCCCTCGGTGATTAATCAAAGCAATTACCCTGAAGTAATATTGAGCCTGGGGTCCATGGTTGATAATGGAGATACTCTTGCGGCACCTTATGTTGCTTTCCTGGTACATAGCATTCAATCATTTGATAAGAAGACTGCTCATGAACTCTTAATTGGGATCTCAAAAAAATTTGGCAACAGTGATTATGTTAGCGACGCTATTATCAGTAACCTGCACAGCAAAGAAAAAGCGTTTTACGAGGAAATAACCCGTATCAATCCGGATACATCGCTTGTATTGAACAAAAGACTTAGAAAAGTAATGGACGATATTGCGAGTGCCAAATTTAGCAGTAACCAGGAGCTGATAAAAAAACAATTTCCAAGGGGCGCACAGCTATTCGAATCGATTTGCCAGACCTGTCATGGTAAAGATGGAAATGGGATAGCAGGAGTGGCGCCTCCATTAAACAAATCGGAACTTGTTGCAGATAAATATAAGTTTATTCCAATAGTGCTCTTTGGATTGACAGGGCCTGTGCAGGTAAATGGAAAATTATACAAAGCCCCGGAAATAAATGGCGATATGCCTGGTATTGGACAAAATGATGAATTTAACGATGAAGATATCGCCGGTATACTCAACTTCATCCGCAGTTCATGGAATAATAAAAGTCAGCGGGTTACTGCCAGCGATATAAATAAAGTTAGAAATAAATTTAAGGGAAGGAAAAAGGCTTTTACGGTTGGGGAGTTGAATCGGTAGTTTTCCAAAGATCCATGATAATGAGCTGCTGCGATTGGGAGATACAAATTAACGGTTATTTTTTGCGGGCGGATTTTACATCAAAAAATAATTCATGATATCCGAATTCGCCGTTTGCGGAAATGGCTTCTACAACAACCTGCACATTACCGGTAACATCTGAATTATAAAAAGAGACACTGGCTTTACCGGAACTATCCGTTTGCAGGTTCGGTTGCCAGTGAATAAGCGTTCTCAGATCCGGTTTAGCCCAATCTTCTTCTTTTAACTGCATATATTTTGGCGCATAAAATTCCCGTGGTGTTGTAAATACAGGAACACTCATGTTGTTCATCCCAATTGTAGCACGTAGTCCCGTCAGGCCGTGACCGCCGTAAGTATAAATGGCTATAACGTTTCCGGCAGGGGGTGCTATAAGGCAGGACGGGGCTACCTCGCAATAAAGGGAACTGAAATTTTTCGCATATTCTATGATCTCAAAACTCTTTACTTCGCTGGGTGGAATGCTGGGAATGGAACTATACTGGTAATATATTACGGGAATTCCGTCAACGATCACAAGGGTTGGCAGGTTGTTATAAAGAGAGGCATACAGTACACCATCTCTTCCCCTTACCACATTTACCTGTTCAGGAAAATTAAACATGAGCACACTATATAATCCAAAAGACCATTTGGCTTCTTTTTTCCGGATCGCGTGGCCATCGATAATTACACCGGCTTCACCATATTTTTCAGTGACAGCTTTTTGCTGATCAGATAAAATCCTGCTTTTTACAATTACTTCCTGCAGTGTTTTTCCCTCCGCTGCATCCCTTACCGAGTCTTCTGTCTTCTTTCGCTCAAGATTAGTTTGGATATAAGCCTGGACCGTGCTATCGGGTTTATCAATGGAATTTTTGTGTTCAAACTCAACAGGGGGGTATTGTTTTTTATCAAGGGTTACCTGGTAATCCTGTTTCTTACTTGACTTATTGGCACTTTGAATCAGAATTTTCATATTGTCGCCATATTCGTCATCCAGCAAAAAGCGGAACCTGCCCAGGCTATCAGTTTTCTGCTTATCAATAAAAGGGGGATTGTTGAAAGTCGCCAGCGTCAACTCAGCGCTGCTCTTTGCTTTTTTACCAAACAACCCGCCTTTTACTGTCCCCGATACAGTAAGCCCGGTTTCCGGAAGGAAATTAAGCAGCACTTCATCTCTTTGATAATTATATTTTCTCCATCCCTGTGTTAACAGCAACACGTCAATGTCGCTGGTTCTGCTGGTATCATCCTGAAAATAAATGTATGGGTTTTCAATTTCTCCTTTCAGGTCGGAACTCAATAGAAAATGGGAAAGAATATTCCGGCGAAGGTTTAGCATATTTCCCTGCTGTGTTTTATTAAAAACCAATACCGAAAAATTAGCAGCTACCGGCTTTCCATCCTTATCGCCTGTTTTGATGTTTAGTTCTGTTTTTTCTCTTTGATTGTATTGCGTCTTGTCCGCAATAATTTCGAGGTTCATCCTGGTCTCCGGCCTTTCATTGAAATAAAGCCGTTCGGCTACCGGCATTTCTCCATGTATTAATAACGTAAAGTCAATAATTCCTTCGGGAAGTATTTTGGACGCAACAGGAAATTCCATCATACCATTTTTCAGTTGCCCTTTGAAATCAAAATATATTTGCCCCCTGCAGGAAGCCCTGATGACAATACTATCGTTTAACAAGTAATTGGATGCGGCTTTCAACAGGATTTTATCCCCGGCTTTTCTTACGGATAAATTATTTCCTGCGGGAGAAATCGCCGGGAGAACGTATTGTTTTAAAACGGACGGGGAAAAAATTCTTGCTTTGTATCCTGCAGCACTGTCTGCCTTATCCCATTTTATCAAACCCATACCCAGTTCATTGCTTTTAAATGTCGCTATAACTTCATTTTTATTATTGACGATTTCTCCCTGCGCCGGCTTTCCTTTTCCTTTATAATCCAAAACTTTAATCCCTAATAAAACGGGGAGGCCCTGTACCAGTTCGCCTCCTTCCGGGAAAAACTGCACATCCAGGTAATTAGTATCCAGTACAATTGTTTTTGAATAATTCAAAACATTATCCGCCTGAACATTCACTGTCAGTAACTTGCTTTGTAAAGGGATGCGATAGTCAAGAAAATACTGGTCGTCCCGGTTTTTTTTCATCACCAGGGTATCCCTTTTTGCATCGCTGCTTACAATAAATGTAATTCCTTTTCCCTCTATACTGTCAACTGCGAGAGCGTCCAATTGAACTTTTACTTTCCTGTTTGAATTCGTCTCTTCAATGATCGTAATTTTTTTTACGGGATTTTCTTTTTGCCTGTTTTCCGGTCCATATACCCTGATATAGTCCTTAAAGAAAAAGCTTTCCCCAAAATTCTGGTTCCATGTTGTGTAAGCACGAAGCTGGTAAACCCCATATGTATAATTGAGCCCCAACTGGAAAAAACCGTCGCCCGTGCCACCGTCGAGTTTTACCATTTTTCTTTCAACAATATTTTCATCGGGATCTATCAGCTCTGCGTACAATATCCCGCTCACCCTGGTGGGAGTATGATCTGTTGTATTTACAACAATTGCTTTAAACCAGATCGCCTGGTCTGTCGTATATACGTTGTTATCCAATTGCAAATAAATTTTCTCCGCCAACGATGAATAAAAAGACACAGGAATGTCCTGGGAAAATGAAGAAGAATACCGCGATAAAAAATAAACAATATACAGCAGGGCAGGTATCCTGTTTTTTATGGCTGCAAGCAT
>JBBCIG010000019.1:0-393879 GCA_037200685.1 Chitinophagaceae bacterium | reverse complement strand
AATAAATTAAAATAGTCTTTTACTGAAAACATACTGAGAAGAAAACTTGCCGGATTTATCCATAATAATAAAAAGCATCATAAGATAAAAAGGCAGACAAGGTATTTTATATCGTGCCAATGCGCCAAAATTATACGTAGTAAAGCCAATAATTCCCCCGAAAACTATGGCAAAAACAAAACAAAAAAGAGCGACCGGGTCGGAAAATATCGACCCAAAAGTTTTGAGTATTCCTATCTTAAAAAAAGCCATGAGGGTCAGGATAATAAATCCAAATGCTTCTAAAGCACTTAAGATCATTAAAGGTGAACGAACATCCCAAATAAATGGCCGGAAAAAAGTGTTAACAATACCTTGCGGAAAAAGGAGAAGCAACCCTACAAAAGAATTATCAAATTTGGATACTTCAAAATTTGAACCAGTTCCTTCAAAATAGCTGAAGCTTTTTTGCTGCATTGCAATACTATCAAACAAATTATCTGTTGAAAAGCTATTAGCAGCTTCTATAGAGGTAATTTGTTGAACCAAAAAAAAACCCGCAAAAACTGATGCTATTGTCATAAAAACTTTAGCTGCCGTACGAAGTGTTTTATCTTTTATCTTTTTATTAAAATCCAGGAAAAGCCATAATAAAAAAGCAGGCAATAAACACAGGAAGATATATGCTTTAATATTAAACAACAAGTATCCCGATATAATTATTACAACTACGGATGCTGCTATTTTTCTCTTCTTAAAAAAAACCTGGTAGGCTGCATAAATAAAAAAACCAAGTGCGCCGATACATATTGAATCCTTCAACAATGAAACACCCCAAAATAAAACAGACGGAAGAAATAATATAGCAATTGCAATTTTTTTATGCAGGTGGGGATAAAGATCATAAAACATTTTAAATAAACGCCAGGCACCTGCAAAAGCAAAAAAACTGATACAAATAGATATACACAAATAGCTTTTAAAAAAAATAAACGAAAAAAATAGCCCGAACTTAGGGACCATATAATTCTGTGGGTTCAGAATAAAATAATGAGTAAATCCAAGTTCATCATACAAGAAATAAGAATACAAACGATCATCAGGGCGTACATTCAAATTTCCGTAAATGTCATAAACAAAAGAAAAATCATTAGATATCGCTTTGTGCATATCCAATACTGCCTGGTAATACATGGAAGTATCTCCCCCGCCGTAATAGAAATTCATTATTAACGCCTGGATAATGCAAAAAAGAATTCTTAAAAACATTGCCGGGTAAAAATATTGCCGGATATCTGTCTTCGCATATTTCCTCCTCACAGCTTTGCCAATCATAAAAAGTATGGCTACACAAAAAGGAACAAGATATATGTCTTCTATCCTGAAGAAAGGCGGCGTGTACACTTATGTTTTAATTTTTGAGTGGTCCGCTCCGCTGTTAACCTGCTTTTTATCACGTGACAGCTTCTGGCTTATAAGAACAGAAAGTAAAAACAATATAAAAATATGTACTGGAACAGTATACCTACCCTGAACAAGAAAAGGAAGATGGGCGAGAGCAAAATATAATATCAGTAAAAAAAGCAGTGAATATTTTTTCCAACGTATCCACTTAAAACATACCCCTGCACAAACAAGCACTAATCCTAAAAAAATAAAGACAAAACTTACGGCAAAGGGATAAATGACCTGGATTTTGCCTATTGTACCCCGTGCAGCGGCAAGTTTATCCGGGTTAATGCCAGTAAACCACATCCGGCCTAAAGTATAGACTCTTGTTTTACAATAAAACCATGGGTCTTTTTTAATATTTGCAATAAGGGATTGTGTTAAAAGTTTTTCTCTTAGTTTGGTATACCCGCTATTGTAAAGCCTTACTTGTCCGTATCTCAAGTCCATTGATTGCTCAATGACGGAATCTTTAGCAGAAAAAAAAGGTTTCAATTTTTTATTCATTTCCCCCCACTCTTCTTCATATTCCTTCAACCATTGGTTCTTTTCGGCACCAGAATAAAATGCAGGCTTAGTAATATCAGGAACAACTATTGAGCCCCAATAAAAATTTGATATGTAATTATCCGGTAACTTAAAACACCAATATCCTAAATGGGCCGCCCCAGCCCCTCCTTCCAGTGGCGTTACTTTAAATACACCATGGTGTTTAAGGTTCCAAAAACCAAATGGCAATAAGCTAAGAGAAAACAAAAAAGAAAACAGTATATATTGTCCTATGTTTTTTCTTTCGAACAGGAGCTTATACATTAAAAGGAAGAAGGGGAATAATAAAAAAGATGGCCTTAGCTGGTAAATAATAAAAGCCAACAAAGTAAGCCATAACATTTTCTTATACGTATCCGGCCGAACAAAATAAACGTATGCAAAAAGGACCAGGAAAAATATATTCACACATTCCGCTGCTATTTGACCGGTATAATAAGCAAGCTGAAAATTAGGAAGAATGATAAGCAGAAAAACGTTACGGTACACAAGACCGGGATTAAACCGTTTCATCAAATCCAAAATAAGGAACAAAGCCCCGGCATACATGAGTAGCTGCGTAATTTTTACGGCAATAATCGAATGAAAAACAGATTGTATGAGAAAGATAAAAAAGGGATATCCCCAGGTACGCAATGTTTCAGGAATTTCATAAGGAAGAAAATACCAGGACGAAAAAGTACCTTTTGAGAAACTGTCGGCCATATTAATATAACCTTTTTCATCAGGAAATTCCGCCTTACCCGACATATAAAATACAGCTAAAATAACTGCCAGGTTTAATCCTAATAACATGTAATAAACACTGCGCTTTTGCAACAATTGTTTTATCATTTCTTTGTGGTTACTTTAATAATGCTGAAGATAAGTACCTACATGGTCTTATGAAAAGAACCATTTTAGGATTGACTTTTTATACCAACCAATAAAAACTGTTTCCCGACAATTTTCCATGCAAAGGGCATTCGTAAATATAAATTAACGAGAAATTTACTAACCGGGAAACGGCTTCGAAAAGACATGGGAAGAAATTTGGGTACAATTTTGAGGTCATCAAACCCGGCCCCATACAAATGCTCAGCAACTCCCGTTTCTGATAAAACAACTGTATGATCGGCAAAATCAAAATAATACTTCGTCATGTATTTATAATTGGGGCCCATTACTGCAATCCGTCCACCTGGCTTAATGGCTTTGTACATTTTTTGGAGAAAATCCGCAACTTCTTCCTGGGAGTGCAAATGCTCTAAAAAATTAGATATAAAAACAGCATCAAAATAATTTTCCGGCAATTCTACTTCTAAACTATTGCCAATTATTTTTTTTACGTCCTTAGAAATATATTGACTAACAAATTCATCATTCAAATCAATAGCCCATTTTTCTTCAGATGGCACTGCATTAATAAACTCACATAAACCGCAAGCCGGGTCCAATATTTTTTTGGGCTTACCCAATTCTTTATATAAAAAATCAGCTATAATCTTCCAGGTTAAAATTTTCTTTTCCTGGTTAATTCCTTTGAAACGGTATTTATATATACGATCGTAATTCACTTGTAAAACGTTTATAATTAAGAGAATTAATTTGACCGTCTACGACCCTTGGGCAGGTCATAATTGTTTGAGAATATTTCTTTTCGTATACGGCGCATATCCTTTACTGTTTTCATAATATTTTTGAAACTTACAGAAGCGCCTTTTCCAAACTCCCTGGGAAAGGTTTGAATCCCCATTTCACCTACACGATAGCCTTTCAGCATTGTCTTAATAGTTATTTCAGCCCCGATAAAAGGGGAGTCTGAAGTTAATTCAATTTCCCTCAACAAGGATTTTCTCATTAACCGCAGACCAGTACTTATATCCCTATATTTTGTCCTGAATAACCAGCGAAGCACCCGGTTATAAATATTTGATATAAATATCCTCTTGTTTGAG
The DNA here is from genome assembly GCA_037200685.1 of Chitinophagaceae bacterium. Lineage (GTDB taxonomy): Bacteria > Bacteroidota > Bacteroidia > Chitinophagales > Chitinophagaceae > JAJKIP01. Next base: position 389,965 of record JBBCIG010000019.1, on the reverse strand, counting down.
TAGATTTTTTTATATCTGAATGTAATGATAAGGTCATAAAAATCTTTTAGCTTGACCATTCTCTTTAAATCTTCAAGATCATACTCATCATCACCATCGGTAAAGCAAATCCATTCATAATTGGAATTTCTAAACCCCGATTTCACAGCCGCGCCATATCCCAGGTTTTTAGGATGATGTATAACCCTTATGTATGGCTTATATTCTTCTGCCAGTTCATCGGCGATTTTTCCTGAATTATCCGGGCTGCAATCATTAATAATAATAACCTCGCAATTATCTGCAATCTCCTTCGCAATTCGCAAAGCCTTTTCTGCCACATTTCTTACAGTTCTTTCATCATTATAAACAGGAAAAAAAATTGAAATACCCGGCTTAACCGATGTGCTGTCCATAATCAAAATTTAATTCTTTTATACATAAACCAGGGCATTGACTTTAGTAATAAAGCTATAATTCCCCAAAAATGAGGATAATAAGCCAACCGAAGGCGTTTGTTCTTTCGGGAAAGAATATAATTAGCTACACGTTTAGGGGCCGCTTTGGGAAATAAAAGTTTTTTGCCATGGCTCATACCTGTATCCATGTAGCCCAGCCGATATATCTGTAATTTCAAAAGATCATTGCTATAAAAATGCTGTAACCCTTTTATAAAATATTCAAGTGCCGCCTTCGAAGCTGAATATGCTATATTATTCCCTCTTGGCCGGATAGCCGCGATAGATGACATAATTGATATAGTGGCTTTCTTACCGGACAATCTTTTACAAAAATCCGCGACTAAATAAGCAATGCCCCTATAGTTAACAGCAGTTATTTCACTGAGTTTTACTACACTTTCTATTCCATTATCACCATCATGGATCATTGCCGCAGTAATGTATACTGCATCAATTGTTTCAAAAAAATCAAAGCACTTTTTTGTAAAAAAACCGGCTTCTTCTTCATTGATTTTGCCGAGATCTACTACTAACCAATTTACAGAAACATTATATCGTATGGAAAGATCTGCGGCAAGCACAGAAAGGTCACGCTCATGCCGGGCAGCAAGTACAAGACTATTTCCTTTTGACGCAAGTTCTTCAGCTAAAGATTTGCCCAACCCACTGCTTGCCCCTATGATAACTGCAGCACTTTTCATTAAACTTCCATTCTGTTACGAAGGTTTGAAACAAAAGACCTGCGAGGGTCAATTTTACTTATACTTTCTTTAAAAGAATCAAATCCCGTAAAAGACCTTTTTATAAATTCTTTTTTCGCCCGGCTATCCTTGCTCAAATTTATTATGCCTTTATATTGCAGGGTAATATTATCTAAGTGGTCAAAAAAGCGTAAGCCTTTTTGGTTATTAACTACATCCATCGCCAGGCAAACACCATCGCCAGATAAACTAACATAATGTGTGTTGCCTTTAAATAATTTTATAGATGCAAGTGTTATTGGTACTTTTTGTTCTTCAATGAGATTCTCTATTTTTCTCGAAGCTTCAGGCCATGCTTCATCAGAGAATAATACCTGGTATTCCCTAAACCCTTTCGTTCCAAATAATTTATAATAAATTTCTTTTCCATAAATCGGAAAACTTCCCTTATAAAGATCAGATTTTCTTACCCGTGGTTTTAACCGGTCAAGTACGGGATAAAGCCTGCACATTATTCCTATTGTAAAATCATTCAACAAGCAAGGTGTTTTTTTTAAAGACAACCTGTTTTTAAAATGTATGGGGGCCTTTCTTTGAAACTCGTTACCAACTTTTTCCAGGTAAACTATTCCTTTGCCAAAGGAGTTTCCTTTCAAATTAAAATTGTTCCAGGAATATACATATTCAAATGTCCCTGAATTATCTTTCATAATACTTACCGCTTCATACAGGTTAGCTGTCCTGATAGTTTTAATATGCAACTGGTTGCCGTTTATCTTTTTTAGCCTAAGCCTGGCCGATAAGATAATTCCCGTAAAACCCATTCCCCCAATAGTGATTTCAAAGAGGTCATTATTTATATCTCTTGAGCAAATCACTTCTCCATTATCCGGATGATAAATAACAAGCTCTTCAACCCAATCACCAAATGTGCCAATTTTATATTGTGATTTTCCGTGTATATTAAAAGCAATGCAACCTCCGAGGGTAATTAATGGATATCCAGGCAATACAGGCATAAGCCATCCATTATCTATTAAAAAATTATTCAATTTCCCTACACTTATCCCGGCTTCCGCCATAATGCTTCCATTCGCACTATCAAAAGAAAGAATCCGGTCAAAAGAAGTCATGTCAATGCACATGTTATCTGAACTAACTGATGCATTACAGTAACTTAGTCCTGCGCCCCGGATACTAGTCGGCTTTTGAAGCAACCGGAATAAATCATTATACTTATCAGGTTTTTGATATTCACAGAAACTGCTTTCTGTCTTATCAAAACTGGTAATTTTTCTAAACTTCATTAACTGCCTTAACTTTAAAAAACTATTTTTTTATATACCAGCCCTTGAGCGAATTGCCAAGCCCGAATAAGTTCAGGAAAAAATTAATAGACTGTTTTACTGCTTGACCGAGCCAATTTGATTCAAGTTTATTTCTCACTATTTCATCTGACGAGGAAGCGCTGATAAGACTTTGAGACATTTGCTTCCCTTCTTTTAGATCTTTACTTGTACGCAGTCTTGTCAGGCTTACCCCCGTAGTAGTAAGCTTCTTCTTCTTAAATCCGTTTTTTGATAACAGGAAATTGACTGTATGCGGGGTATAATAACATAAGTGTTCAGGATATTCTATTACATTATAATCGGCCTTCAGCATCCTTCTCTCGATAGCGTTGAAGTTTGGTGTAGTAAAATAAAAAAGCCCTTTCTTCCGCAATAGAAAATGAATATTCTGCACTTCTTCTACAGGGTTATTTATATGTTCTATCACTTCGAATGAAGTGATAACATCAAACATACCCGGTTGGTACCAGGAAGTATTAAGCTTACCTTTATTCATAATGAAGCCTTTGGAACGGCCTATCTCAATTGCGTTGTCTGTATATTCAGTTCCATACACTTTCCAACCTCGTTTTAGCGCTGATTCAAGAAATAAACCAGTCCCACAACCAATGTCCAGAAGATTGCCTGTGCTGCGAAAGGGTTCAAATGCATCCAATATTTCTTCATATCTTTTAACAGTAATGGGGGACAAATAATCTATCCGTGAATATTTTTGATAATGGGCTATCAATTCATCTTCTGTAGGGATTTCCGAGCAAAAAACAAACCCAAGCGGATAACTCTTTACGAGGTAATGCCGTTCATATCCTTTTAAAGGTTTTAATTTAACAGAGCCGCTTATAAGACAGGACGTATGTTCCATTTACGTTGCTTTGGGTTTATGTAAAAAGTTGAATAAACATATTTTTCGTGGCATGCACCGAGTAATGGTCCTGGATTCTTTTTCTCGCTGCTACCCCAAATTGTTTTCGCAAACCCACGTCTTTCAATAAAACTGTTATCTTTTCTTCCCATTCTTTCTCATCTTTACAAATGTACCCGTGGATACCATCTTTAACAATAATACTGTTTACACCAACTGGTGATGCTATAGCGGGTATACCCAACGCCATATATTGAATAGCTTTAAACCCGCATTTTCCCTTTGACAAATCGTCGTCATACAAAGGCATCAGCCCAATGTGCATCGTTAATAAATCTGCGGTTTCCGAACCTTTTTTCCACGGAATAAACCTGTAGTTTTTTAGCTTTAATTGAGGGTCCCTATCAGCTATAACTATAAAAGTAAAATCAAATTTTTGTTGCAACCGTTGTAAAGCGGGCAAAACAATATCCAGGTATTTAAGTGTACTGAAAGTCCCCGTCCAACCGATAGCAGGAAAATATGTTTGTTGGTTTTGCAAGTGGTTATGCACTTCTTCTGTGTCTACTACTGTTGGAACAACAGTAACCTGTTTATTATATTTTGCTGCATACTCCATAAGATAATCGTTGCCTACTGATACTTTATGAGCCCATTTACAAATAACTTTTACTTTACCAAAGTTCTTTACAAAGCGGGCAACTTTATTATATTGGGAAGAAGCAGGTATCCAGATTGCATCGTCAAAGTCATAAATAATTTTTTTTCTGAAAAGCTTTGCAACTATCCATTCTATTACCGGCGGGCCAACCGGGCCAGCTTCCCTGTAAATAAAAACGTAATCATATCTTACCAATCTTAATAAATCAATAATTCTTTTTAGAAACCCTCTTATTACTATAAGGGTTTTTTTAAAATAATTACCGGGTACAAAAAGGCTTTTCCATCCGGTAAGGGTATAAAAAGCGCTGATTTTATAGCGAATATTATTTTCCGGCATGTATTTTAAATAATGTTCGAACCGGAATCGTTGCCCTGGTGATATTCCTTCAGGAGCGGGAACGATGAAATAGGCACTTACCGGGTATTTATCTTTTTTTTCTGATCGCATATGGCCTAGTAGCAGGGTTTAGAAAAAATTTAATCCCTGCTTATCTTCTCACTTTTTCTTGCGTCTTCATAATATATTATGATAAACATTGGCATACTGGTTAATACCGGCAACCAGGTCAAAATATTTATAAGCTTCTTCCCGTATAAGATTTTTCTCGATAGGATAATGCTGCATAGAAGCCAATGCCTCCTCATACCCTGTAGCAGTAAATCCGTTTACAACTATACCCGCCCGTGCATCTTTTACAATTTGACCTGTATCCCCGATATCATTACAAATAACAGGTATCCCCATCGCCATAATTTCCCCCAATTTCGTAGGGGAGCAAGCTTTTCTTGAATATGCATCTTTATAAAAAAAAATACTCCAATCACTTAAAGAAAGATATAGCGGAACGTTTTCCCGGGATGCGGGTTGAATAATTATTTCAGATGGAGTTAACCCTTTTTCAGCGGCTTTTGACAGGATTTCTTCTTTATTATTTTGAGTTATAAAAAGGAATTTAGCTTCACGGTGTTTTTCTTTTAGTACCAAAAAGAATTGTAACATTTCATCGGTTAAATAGGAACCGCCTACAGAACCGAGGTAACTAAGTACTTTTTCGTGGCCTGATAAACCCAATAATTTCCTTTTTTCCTCCTGTTGATTATATTGAATAGTAGCATAATTGAAAAGCTGCAAATCAACGCAACAAGGAATAACCGTTACTTTCGCTGCCGGTATTTTATACGCATTTACCAACTCATCTTTCCCTGTATGTGTCAGTGAAATAATATGCGCCGACTTTTCAAAATATTTGCTTTCTTTCTTTTTATATTTTTTATAAAGTGTTTTGTAAAATGGGTTACTCAATTTCCATTGACCATTATCTACCCTTTCATCTACCCAAAAACCCCGCATATCAAATAAAAAAGGAATTCCGTATTTACTATTCAGGTATAATCCCGTTTCGGCTGCCACATAACTGCGACAATGAATAAGCTCAAACTTCTCTTGCTTATGAAGCCGCTTTGCTATCCTTTTCATTTTCCATTGATCATACAGCTTACTTAAAAAAGGCGGGCGGCTGCTGAAAAACTGAGGTGCCCATTCTATATTATTATTTTGCAGTAATACTTCAATATGCTCCTTAAACTTGTTATACCTATCCTTTTTTTCAAAACTTAATAAGGTAACCTTATATCCTTTGGCAGATAAACCGCTGAGATAAGGTATTACTTGTGACTGGCCTAAAGGGTCAGTCATCCCATCATAAGAAATAAATAATATTTTTTTCAAATAAATTCTTTTACCGCTCTTACCTTATTATTTTTTTACTGCTCTTATTACATTTGCTTTAATACCATTTGCATAAGTAACAAGGCCGGAGAATGTGACTTCAGTATTAAACTCCTTAAACCATTTTACAACTTTCGCAGGGCGCTCGGGATGTTCATGCTTCGGCGATAGCATATTAAAAGTATCCAGTATCGCCCATTCTCTTTGTTCTTCTTTAGTCAAACCATCCGGGAAAGTCCCTTTTATATCACAAATGGGAAGAAACCTATTGGTGAGTTTTCCAATACCTATTTTATTAAAGAAAAAATGCAATTTCATGAGCCAGCCTATATTTTTCTCGATTTTTTTAAGCAACTTCTCATGTGACATACGACTTGTTATAGGTTGCAAGAAATATTTCGCATGTATTTTAGTCCACCACCCATTAACTGCAAAAAAGTCAACGACAATTTCTGACCCTGGCTTTGCTTTATCCACCAGGCTTTTTACAGATTTTTTAAAATCAGGGGTAAATTGTAACACACCAAAGCAGAAAATTTTATCAAATGAATTGTCAGCGAAGGGCATTTCATATATACTTGCCTGGAATATCTTTAGCCTGTCACCATAATGACCATTGTTCCTGTAATTAGCGGATACAGAGTCTGAATAATCATAACTATACAATGTCCCTTTAGTACTATCCAGAAAGACTTGTGTAAATCTTCCGGCCCCACAGCCAGCTTCGAGGACATCCATATTTTCCAAGCCGCCTTCCGGCCAGTTAGTCTCGTTAAAAAAACGGCTTTTTGTAAAATTTGATTGCCGTATTTCCCTGTCAATTTGTGTCTTTTGAAATTTATTCCATTGGAACCCGAAATTATCTGAATAATTACCTTCGTTTACAATCCTTATCACACCATTTACTACCGGAAAAATATTACCAGCCGCATCTATATAATTATCACCCTGCTTTTTTAACTCTTGTTGATTAACCGGATTAATGATCTTTACCATAATGTTCATTAAAATAATTAAAAACTAATTTTATAATTTAAAAATAGGTGACGGCTTTTTTTCAGTCTTTGAAAAAACCGTGTATTGCTTAGTTATATAAGCTGTTAATTGCTTTGCCTGCTGTTCACGGGTATATTTTTCTATAATACTACTGTCCCCCTCATATTTCAAAAAGTCATTCTTTTTCCATTCCCCCAACCAGTTGCTTAGTATTTGGGCCATTTCATCCGCATCTTCTGCTAACTTTCCAGCTTTCGTTTCATTTATCAATGTTTCCAATACGTCGTGGTCGTTTGGCGCAATCAGGATATTCTTTTTTGCGCCCAGGTATTCAAATATTTTACCACTATATACTCCTTTGTAATTTATCCATCCATGATAATATAATACCTGTGATCCTTTAACAATTGAAAGGGCTTCCTGCCTGGGCAATCTTTCTGTAATATTTACATACTCTGCCGGTATATTATTCCTGATTTCTGAACAAACAGCCTCCATAGCAGCAGTTCCCAAAAAGTTAATTCTTATTTTTTCATTCCTATTATTGTTAATAAATTTCTTAAACCCGGCCACCATTACATCAATATGTTTACCCGGGAACAATGTACCCAGAATCGTTACCACAAAATCTTTCGTTTCTATGGGCCGGATATTATCAAAAAGTGATTCTTCAAACCCATTAAAAATTACTTTTTTTGACGGGTGAAATGGTAGTTCATCAAGGATAGGCTGGCATACCGCTGTTAAAAATTTAGCTTTTTTAACATGACGTGACAAGTATAGTTTATGCAGCCATATCTCAAATTTTTCCCGTGCTGATTTATTTATTTTTTTACTTTCTGCCTGAACGACAAAATCTTTAAAGTCAAATGCAAAAGGAATATTAAATTTTTTACCGCAGGAGGCTATCAGTGGAATAAGATTGACAGGCTGGGTCACACCATATATCAAATCATATTTATTCTCCCGCAAATGTTTTTGTAAAAATTTTTTTAATATGCGGTTGTTACGCTGTGTTATATTAAGAATCCCGAATGCAGTACAGGTAATGTATGTGAAATATCTTATAACACGGTAACGAAAAAGTCCCCATCGTTGTAAACTATGGTAAAAAGAATTATAGAAAGGAAGCCGATAAATCCGGTATCCGTTACTCTCATCAAACTGAACCGGCGTGAGAACAGGCTTAAAAAAATCGTGATAAGAAACTTCTTTACCACTAAAATTAATCGTTACTACCGTCAGGTTAATACCGGATCTTTTAAATTCATTCACCCAGGAGTAGGGTCGCAATGCTGCGATAGCATTCGTGGGAGGAAAATAAAATGTGATTAATAACAGGTCCACAATACTGAGCTTATTTAAAATAGATCAGGATGCATTGTTTAATAAATGCCAGAGCATAATAATACGCCAGGCGATATGAGATGGCATTTTTTCAATTGTCTCTTTTGCCAGGAACGGCTTTACATTATTATCATGGAAATAATAGGTTAAAGGCATATGGTTTGCAAGCTTGCTAAGGTTTCTATCCGGGGGTTCAAATCCTACTTTTTCCTTTCGCCATATTATCTCTTCAGGCAATTTCTTATCAAAGACTTTTCTTGCGATCCATTTCGTCCACCCGGCATTAATCTTCATCGTATCAGGCAGGCTAAATACAAACTCCGCCAGTTGATGGCTTAAAAAAGGAAGCCTTACTTCCACACTATTCGCCATAGAATTTCTGTCTGCATATCTTAGCAACGTTTCCAATCCTCCTTTGAAAGTACTTTTATACAATGCAGCATCAAGGTTTCCGGGCCGCTTTTCAACACCGGCTTCAGATTTGTATTCAGTGATAAAGTCTTTATTAAGCCAGGTATAATCTTCAGCGGGTTTTGTTACTTTTCTAATTACATTAGTTACTTTCTGCGGCAATATCGCTTGCACAAATAATGGGAAGTAGGGGTTAATTTTATTATTCTTATGGAGTTTGCGGTATTGATGTAGCTGAGATATAAATACCCTTTTATTTTTTAAGCCTTTAAAAAAAGGTAAATAATATTCGCCGGGGTACCCCCCCAGTATTTCATCGGCCCCCTGTCCATCTAATAAAACAATCACATTATTCTCCCTCGCCATTTTATATACTTCATACTGGGCACAGATACTGTTAGAACCAAATGGCTCTTCCTGATGAAAGAAAATTTTATCAATATTTCCAAGCATGCTTTCTGTATCAGGCCTGACGATATGTTGAATAACATTTGTTTCCTTTGCGACCAGGTTTTGATAATAACTTTCGTCCTTTTCATATTCCGGAAATTGTGCGGAAAAAGAATTCCTGTTTATACCAGTATTTCTTTCGTCATCAATTTCCTGTATTGTTTTTATTATTACAGAACTGTCTAAACCACCCGATAAAGAAGTCCCCACCGGAACATCAGACCTCAATCTTTTATTGACAGCATCATAAAACAATTCAGTAAATCTATTAATCGCATCTACTTCTGATATTTCATTTTTCTTATTGCTTATCTCAATATCCCAATATTTAGAAATATTCAATTTAAAACCAGGTATTGAAAGCTTTAAAGAATGGGCTAACGGTAACTTATATATATTATTGAAAAAAGTAGCAGTGCTATCACAGGGGTTTCTCTCCTGTTGAAAAGCGAGGTACCCGTACACCATTTTATTATTCACCTCCCTGGGAATACCTGCTGCCCAAAGCGCTTTCATTTCAGAAGCGAAGAAAAACCTTTCGTTTTGTGGCTCATAAAAATAAAAAAACGGCTTCTCTCCAAACCTGTCCCTCGCACAAAAAAGTTCTTTTCGTTCGTCATCATACAGCGCCAGCGAAAACATACCATCAAAAAACTGCAGGCATTCTGCACCCTTCCAGTCATATAAAGCCATAATGACTTCAGTATCTGTTTTTGAAACGAATGAATATCCCTTTTGCTCCAGCAGTTGCCGCAATTCAAGATAATTATAGATTTCGCCATTAAAGACGAGGCTATATCTTCCCATATAATGCATTGGTTGATTACCAGCCTCCGATAAATCGATAATCGAAAGCCTGCGATGGCCCAACCCTGTAACTGCATCATTAGAAATCCATATACCTTCTCCATCAGGCCCCCTGTGCCGGATACTATCAGTCATTCGACGGATAGTATGTTCCTGAACATCCTGCTTATTTTTTGACACAACTCCTGCAATTCCACACATAATTCTAGTATAATTCTTTAATAATTCTGGCGGGTACTCCCCCTACTACCACATTAGAAGGAAAGGACTTCGTAACAACGCAATTTGCGCCCACCGTTACATTATCACCTAATTCTACACCCGGAAGAATAGTAACTGAGGAACCAAGCCAACAATTCTTGCCTATTTTAACAGAAGCGTATGTATATTGGTCCCGTTGTAATAATCCATGATTGCCAGTTTGTATGCTGATATTATTCGCCCAGATAGTCCCATCACCTATTTCTAAAACTGTATTATCAAAAACAGTAAAATAACAACCGCCGCTGACGGCAAAGCTTAACCGAATGTTACGGTCATCACGATTAAACTTTATATTTTTAAACCCATCAATCCGCGATGTAAAATGAACGCAGACTGAAGCTTTGGAATTTACACGGAATATTTTTTGAAAGAAAAGGTTAGTTAACAGTTTACCTCTTGGGATAGTTACATAATATCCAGGAAAAAAGAAATTGAAAATTTTATATAGAATAAGCTTAATAACCCTCTTCATTTTCAAAACAATTTCCTGGTCAAAATAACGAGCCGGTTACCAATTAACGGCATTGTTCCTAAAAAGGATATGAAATAATTCATATTAATCAATTTCGTCTTCAAAAGCAACAAGTATATCAAAATCAAGTAAGCAGGAAATATACCGCAAAAAATAAAAATTCTAGAGGCACCGAAATAAGAAACAAAAAATTTTATTATTGAAAGTACTGCAGCTATAATTATTAATATTTTAAATATAAGTTTGTAATCCAGCAGGGACGCCAGGGAAGTTTTCAACAGCTTTACTGTTTTATTGAGCAGTAAGCCAGACAACAGGGCAACTGAAATAACAATGGAAATAGCACACCCGATATAACCAAAAAAATTAATCAAAACAATATTTAAAATAGTATTACTTACGAAAAAAATGATATTCGCTTTCATAACATAGTAGCCTTTATTTAAAGATATCAACACGTCTGTGTAATCCTGAAAACGCAGCAACAGCCCACAGTTTATAATTAAAAAGATAATGGCGCTTTCTGAATACTTATCCGACAGGTATAAAGTGATAAATTCATGATGAAAGAAAAGAAAAAAAAGAATAACAGGATATATAATGGATACCGTGGAATTAATTACCATCCGCTTAATAAAAATAACCTGCTGGTAATTGTCCTGGAGGATTAGCCTGCTTATTTGTGGTAGAAAAACCAATGAGAACGAACTATACAAGGTGCCTAAAACAGGCATCTCGAAAGAACCGTTTCTGTATATAGCATACTGGGCGGCTGATAAATATGCACTTATTATTAATCCCGCTATGTATATATATGAACTTCCCAGCACTCCTGTTATACCAAGCGGCAAACTACGCTTCAGGATTTCAATTGAAAGCTTTTTTGAAAACCGAAAGCGAAAAAATTGAACAGGTTGAAAAATAAAAAGAACAATCAGCCCCAAAAAATTAGCAATAATGTAAGCCAGAAGAATATTTCTAACGGACAGCAGCCCGCCTATACTTAGCAAAAAGACTGCTGCTAATTTTGAAAGGCTTAATAAAACTGCTATAAGAATGTAAGTCCTGTGCCTGTTAAAATAAACAAGGATTAGCCCGAACATATTCACAAAACTCATTACGCACAAATTCGGTAAATACACCCGGGTGTATTCTTTCAGGGCCGGTTCTTTAAATATTTCGCCTATGTAAAACGAAATAACATAAACAATAAGGCTTCCTGCACACGCTGCGAAAACCTGTACGCTTAATAAGGTAGAAAGTAAGGGGCCTGGATTATCGCTATGCTTTTCTAAAAAAACATATAAAACCTGGGCAAGGCCCAACCCAATCAAAATATTTACAAAATCAAATATTAAAACAACCTGGGAAAATGTACCATATTCATGCAATGACATTTTCCTGGCAAGGTAAGGTGCTAGTACAAAAGTAATGATGGTTGTAAGTGTCTGGCCAAATACTAAATAAGTAGTTTTTGAGATGTTACTTGAAGAACTCACTGCAGCTAATATAATTAAACCTTGTAATTACGCACATCATGTACTAACTGAATACTTTTTTTTGTTTCGGTTATTTGAAACCCATTCCCATTTAAAATCTCTTCATAAGAACGGATATGCAATTCTGTAAATCCATCGCTGAATTCAAATTCATCTCCGTCAATATTTAAAGAGCGAAAAGTTCTTTTCCCTTCTTTTTTTATTTGATCTGGCAACGTTTGCGCATCAATGCTAAGCATCCAATTGATATCCGCTTTTTCTAAAACAAGTTTTCCTGAAGCTTTATTTGCTGAATGTTCATGAACTATATTTTCCTTAGCATCTCCGAATAGCCATAATAACATATCAAAGAAATGAACTCCAATATTGGTAGCAATACCCCCGCTTTTCTGAATATCCCCTTTCCAACTGGTATGATACCAATGGCCGCGGGAAGTAATATATTGCAGGTCTACTATGTATCTTTTAGCCTTTGATGCAAATTGTATTTTATCTCTTAATGCAATGATGGCAGGATGTAGCCGTAGTTGCAGAATAGTATAAATTTTCTTCCCAGTTTCTTTTTCAATATCAATTAGTGCGTCAATATTCCACGGATTTAATACAACTGGTTTTTCGCAGATTACATCCGCACCGATGCGCAAGCCAAAACGAATATGCGCATCATGCAGGTAATTTGGGGAACAAACCGCTACATAATCAATATGCGTTCCCTTTCTGCGCAGCATTTCTACATGCCGGTCAAACCGTTCAAATTCTGTAAAAAAATCTGCTTCAGGAAAATAGCTATCAATGATCCCAACTGAATCATTTTTATCTAATGCGGCCAACAGGTTATTACCCGTTTCTTTTATGGCCCGCATATGTCTGGGTGCTATAAAACCAGCTGCACCTATCAGAACAAAATTTTTCATGCCTGCAAGTTTTAAGAAATCCTTTTTTTAAAGACCCTTTTATCTTTCAATTCGTATTCCTCTCCACTTTCGGGACAAGAAGCTTTTCCATATTCGTCAAAATGTAACCTGTGTCCATATTCACTCATCCAGCCAATTTGTTTTGCAGGGTTTCCTACTACCAGCGCATAAGGAAGAACAGGTTTGGTGATGACCGAACCCGCCCCTATAAACCCATACTCGCCAATTTCATTACCGCATACAATAGTAGCATTAGCACCAATTGTCGCCCCTTTACGTACAAGTGTTTTCATGTATTGATGCTTGCGGCTAACAGCACTACGGGGATTAATAACATTTGTAAACACCATAGAGGGTCCAAGGAAAACATCATCCTCGCAAATCACACCTTCATAAACAGAGACATTATTTTGTATGCGTACGTTTTTACCTAAAATTACCTGAGGGGATATAACTACATTTTGTCCGAGGTTGCAATTTTCACCAATTATACAGCCTTTCATAATATGACTGAAATGCCACACTTTCGTCCCCTTGCCTATCTGGCATTCTTCATCAACAATAGCTGTTGGATGTATGAAATATTCCATTTATACAAATTAAAATGGGAAAAGAAATACGGTTACTAAGCTCTATGAAAATTGATTAATGCGATTGTATTAATTACCAGGTTATTTTAATAATGGCTGCGGGACATACATTTTTTATTTAACAAGGCGCATTAAATATTCGCCATAGCCGCTTTTCTTCAACTTCTCGCCCTGTTCTACTAATTGTTCTTTGGTAATAAATTCTTTTCTATAAGCCACTTCTTCTATGCACCCTATTTTAGTGCCCTGTCTTTTTTCTATCACCCGAACAAACTCGCTGGCATCACTTAAAGAGTCAAAAGTACCTGTATCCAACCATGCTGTACCGCGATCTAATATGGCGACATTTAATTTACCTTGTCGCAGGTATTCCCTGTTTACATCAGTGATTTCATATTCCCCCCTGGGAGAAGGTTTCAAATTCTTTGCTATATCAACCACATTATTATCATAAAAATATAAACCAGGCACTGCGTAGTTAGATTTAGGCTTTTCTGGTTTTTCTTCTATAGATATTGCTTTCATTTCATTATCAAACTCCACGACACCATAACGTTCCGGATCACTTACCTGGTAAGCAAACACATAACCGCCTTTTATATCAGCCAGCGTCTCGAGTTGCCTTCCTAATCCTGTGCCATAAAAAATATTATCCCCCAATATTAATGCTGCCGTATCATTACCGATGAAAGAGGCGCCGATTACAAACGCCCGCGCCAGTCCGTTCGGTACTTCCTGTATCGCATATTCAAACCGGCAACCTACATGGCTTCCATCACCCAGTAATCTTTTAAAAGAAGCATTGTCTTCCGGCGTGGTAATGATCAACACTTCCCGTATACCCGCCATCATTAAAACAGAAAGCGGGTAATAGATCATTGGCTTATCATATATCGGCATCAGTTGTTTACTGATCGCTTTGGTTATTGGGTATAAACGTGTGCCGCTGCCCCCGGCTAAGATGATTCCCTTCATAAATTATCTTTTTGCATATTGTTCTTCGTAATAATGCTGGTACGCCCCACTTGTGACATTTTTCAACCATTCCGTATTTTGGAGAAACCAGTCTATTGTTTCACTTAAACCTTCTTCAAATGTCACAGAAGGTTTCCATCCTAATTCTTTATTGATCTTTGTGGCGTCTATGGCATAACGCCTGTCATGGCCGGGACGATCTTTCACATAAGTGATCAGTTGCTCGCTTTCTCCTTTTTGCCTCCCTATTTTTTCATCCATTTGTGAGCAAAGCAATTTCACCAGGTCAATATTTTTCCATTCATTAAAACCACCTATATTATAAGTATCTCCATTTTTCCCTTTATGAAATACGAGGTCAATGGCAGTTGCATGGTCTTTTACAAATAACCAATCCCTTGTATAAAGGCCATCTCCATAAACGGGCAATGGCTTTTTATTTATAATATTATTGATGAAAAGAGGTATTAGCTTCTCCGGGAAATGATAAGGCCCGTAATTATTGGAGCAATTGCTGACAACAATAGGCAATTCGTACGTATCGTGATAAGCCCTTACAAAATGATCCGAAGATGCTTTGGAAGCGCTGTAAGGTGAATGCGGGTCATATTTTGTCTGCTCCGTGAAAAAACCAGTGCTGCCCAATGCGCCGTACACTTCATCCGTTGAAACATGATAGAAGCGCTTTCCTTCAAAATTGCCCTTCCATAATTTTTTAGCGGCATTCAGCAGGTTCACTGTGCCAATAACATTGGTATAAACAAAGTCAAGTGGTGAAACGATGGAGCGATCTACGTGAGATTCCGCCGCAAGATGAATAATGCCATCTGGCTGGTATTTTGCAAATAAATTGCCAATCCCTGATGCATCCAGGATATTTTCTTTTTCAAAAATGTAATTGGGGCTTTTTTCAATATCCCGCAGATTTTCCAAATTGCCTGCATATGTTAACGCATCCAGGTTAATGATTTTATACTCAGGATATTTGGTAACAAATAATCGAATGACGTGCGACCCGATAAAGCCTGCTCCGCCGGTGATAATAATTGTTTTACTCATAATATTTATTACAAACGATCAGGATTGTTTTTATACCACTCAAAAGTACCCTGCAGGCCATCCAGAAGAGATATTCCAGGTTCATAATCCAATAACGTCTTTGCCTTTGAAATGTCAGCTAAGCTATGCATCACGTCTCCCGCACGCTGCGGTTCATGTACCGGCGATACAGCGCTATTTGATATTTTTTTAAAAAAATTAAAAAGCTGTAATAAGGAAGTTTGCTGTCCGCAAGCAATATTATAAACCTCGTTTACAGCATTAGTATTAGTTGTAAAAATAGCTTTGATGTTTGCCTGCACAGCATTGTCAACAAAAGTAAAATCCCGGCTATGCTCACCATCTCCATTGATCACAGGCGATTTATTTTCCAAAAAAGCTTTAATAAAAAGCGGGATCACGGCTGCGTAAGGCCCTTGCGGGTTTTGTTTCGGTCCAAAAATATTAAAATATCGTAAGCCGATAAATTCAATATTGTAAAGAGAAGCGTACACTTTTGCATACAATTCCGCTACGTATTTGGTAATGGCGTAGGGTGAAAGAGGGGCGCCTATTTTATCTTCTACTTTTGGCAAACCGCCATGATCTCCATATGTTGATGAACTACCGGCGTATATAACTCTTTTAATTTTCCTTTCTTTTGCCGCAGTGAAAACATTTAATGTACCAGTGATGTTTACTTCATTCGTAGTAAGCGGATCAGCAACAGAGCGGGGCACTGAACCTAATGCCGCCTGGTGCGAGATGCAATCAATTTCTTCGCAAGCACGCAGGCATGTTTCATAGCTTCTTATATCGCCTTCAATAAAATGAAAGTTACTATTACCGCTAAACTCATCAAGATTTTTCCTTGAACCTGTTGCGAGGTTATCCAGAACACTTACCGAACTAACCCTTTTATCTTCCAGTAATTTTTTAACAAGATTAGATCCGATAAACCCAGCACCACCTGTAACTAAAATACGCATGTTAATCAACGGTTATCGTTTTTTACCAAACCAGTTTAGCGGGTTCAGTTTTTTGGAAATCCTTTCTAACAATCCTGGACGGGGTGTTTCTTCTTCGTAATAGCCGTCCTTTTGGCCATAGCCATAGCCATAGCCATAGCCATATCTGCCATACCCATAATAACCGTAACCAGGTTTAATTTTTACATCGTTAATGATGATAGAAATTTTAGGCAATTTCTTTTCCCTGTATAATTCATCTATTAAGCCAATCTGTTTTTTGAAAGTATGCCCTTGCCTGACGAGGTACAAAGTGCAATCAGCAAATTTTCCCAATGTCATCGCATCGCTAACCATGCCTACAGGGGCAGTATCAATAAATATAACATCAAACTGGCTGCGTAACCATGTAAACAAATCTGTAACTTTTGAATCTAACAATAACTCTGAAGGGTTAGGCGGAACGGGGCCGCAGGGAAGAATAAAAAGGTTTTCCTGGCCTGGCACGGGTATAATTAATTCCCTCAGATCTTCCGCCTTTCCTACCAGGAAATTGCTAATACCAGAACGTTTAGGGATATTCAACCCGGACAATATTTTAGGTTTGCGTATATCAAACTCAAGTATAATTGTCTTTTTTCCTGTCAGCGCCATTACACCACCCATATTGGTACTGATAAAAGATTTGCCCTCACCACTCACAGAGGAGGTTACAATAATAACAGGTTTCTCGATGCCTGGTAATACATACTGAAGATTGGAACGTATAATCCGGAATTGCTCCGCCACCATGCTGCGGCTTACTTTATTAACAACAAGTGTATTATCTGAATAAGAATGCCCTACCTCACCTAATACCGGAGCGGCCGTAATTTTTTCAATATCATAACGTGTGGTAATCTTATCATTAATTACCTCACTGATAAAAATAAAAAGTGCAGGGAGTCCCAGGCCAATAAGAAAAGCAATTATTTGAATCGTTCTTTTATTGGGCTTTACTGGGATATCAGAAGACGTTGCCAGGTTGATGACTTTAGAATTAGAGGTAGTGGCCGCTCTTTGAATGGCGGCTTCTACTTGTTTATTTTCCAAAAGGCTTTTTAAAGCCAGCCTTGTAGCAACCTGGCGCTGTATTTCCACAAATTCTTTTAACTTATATGGAAGCACTTTTAATTGGGCTTGTTCCGTACTGCTTCTTTTATTCAATGTCCCGATCACATCTACATAAGATGATTTGATATTTTTCAGGTTTTCCAGTACGCTTTCCCGAAGTTTTTCAATTTGGCCTTCCGCCTGTTTGACGGCCGGATTAGCAAGCGGCACTTTTGCATCAAGAAGGGCTTGTCGTTTCAGTTGTGCTTTGTTATAATCACTTACCAGTTCATTCAGCGTAATATCTTCTAATCCTAATGAAGAGGGGACCACAGCCTGGTTATATTTATTACTTTTATCCTTGAGATAATTTTCCACTGTTTCCGCAAAAGCCAATTTTAATTGTTGTTCATTTATTGCTTTGTCGGCTTCCGTCATTTTATCAAGATAAAAATTTGATTGCGACTGCACATCAAAAATGTTATTCTTCTGCTGGTACGCCAGCAGGATTAACTGGATACTATCTAATTCCCCGGTAAGTATTTTTAATTGTTCATCTACAAATTGAATGATCTGGTCCCTGGAAAAATTATTTTGCTCTACCGTCATAGAGTCATACTGCACCATCAGGTTATTAATGACATCAGCAGACATGCTCGCATTGGTAGTCTGCATACTCACTATCAATATACCAGTACCGGGTGTCTTAGGCTGAACAGCGACGCTGTTGGCTAAAGCGCCGGCAACAAGAACAGTGGGCTGCCATTTAACATTATACTCAGCTCCAGGGGCAGCCGGCCCTTTTTTTACAAGCCGGAAAACGCCATTTTCATTTTCAAAAGCTTGTCCCAGTTCGAAAGTATTCGCATTATTAAGACGGAAACGGTTGCCATCTATAAATTTTATATTGAAAGAAAATGTGCGTGAAGAGTCGACAATATTAAGCGCTTCCAGTAAAAAAGGGCTCTGCTTATACGAATTGAATTCTTTGATTTTACCAATAGCAGTATAACTGAATTGTAAATGCAACTTATTTACAACCCTCTCCATAAGAGGGCGGGACTTAAGGATTTCTATTTCACTTTGAATATTTTGCGTCTTATTACCACCGGAAATAATATCTTCTACTTTATCATTATTAATAGCAGGCTTGTCGGTTTTAATTGACATAGTACCACTGGCGCCATAAATACGGGTAGTATAGCGTAAATAAACCCAGGCCGCTAATAAGGAAAATGCAATAGATAAAATAAATAAAGGCAAAAACCGGAGATACTTATAAAAGAGGTCCCTCACACTAAGGTTCCAGAGCTCGCTCTTATTACTTTTGATCTGTTCTTCCATTAAAGGTCAGGTATGAATTTTATAATGATCGGTTATTGGAAAATATTGTACAATAAAGCAACGGCGGTAATAATACTTAATCCAAAACTCACCCGCTGAATTATAACATCCTGATCTGCTTTCTTCGCTTTTCTTGGTATAGGATCAATCACTATAACATCGTTTTGTTTGAGGTTATAGTAAGTTGAAACAAACAAGGAGTCTGATGACAAATCAATTTTTCCTATTTCAAGCTGGCCATCCGTTTCTCTTATTACTTTCACCGTATTTTTTAATCCGTAATCATTTATTCCTCCGGCCAGGCCTATTGCTTCAAGCACTGTAACCCTCTCACCTGGTATCGAAAAAGATCCCTGGGTATTCACTTCCCCTATTACAGTTATTTTTAAATTCAGGAACCGGATGATAACGGTTGGGTTTTCGAGTAATTTTTCAGGTTCGGTAAGCCGCTTTTTTATTTGCGCAGCCAATTCATCTTTGGTAAGGCCATCAACATAAAATGTGCCCAGCCTCGGATATTCAATATTACCTTTCGCATCAACTAAATATCCACCTGAAGTAGAACTACCCGGCCCTGAAGCACCGCCACCACTCGCCGGCAAATTATAGGGAATATCCGCAGCCGGTTCTGTACTGGCACTATATACTTGTATGGAAAGAAGATCGTTTTTGCCAATACGCAGTTCTGGAACCTTTACAGTTCCTTTGCCTGTAGTATCATGAATAGTCTGTAGGTAATTAGGCAGTTTTTGCTGCGTTTTACATGAAACAAGGTATAAGGAAAGAGCAACCAGTAAAACAGATTGGGTGATTTTCATTTATACGACTTTAATAATTTAATGGCCGCCAAAAATAAGCATTAGCCTTGTTCCGGGCGGGTCGAAGTTAATTTAGTTCTTTCAATATAGGCCACCAGCACATATCCCAGGCTATCAATCGCCACTTTTACCATTTTTCGTTCAAGGCCAACTACTTCTCCCTCCTGGTCCATTAATGGCCCGGCGGTTATTTTTACCCGCTGGTGCACTTCCAGGTTCATCGGTCTCAGTTCTACATTTTCATATTCATCCAAAAAACGTTTGATCACATTGATCTCTTTTTCTTTGATCAATGCCGGCTTCCCTCCCCAATAAACAAAATTGATCACCCCCGGCGTCATCCGCACAGCCGTACGGTCTTCATCACTCACTTTTACAAAAACATACGATTTAAAAAGCGGTTCTTCCACCACTTTCACCCGGTCGCTCCATTTACGACGCACTTTATTCAACGGGCAATAGCTCTCCAATCCCTTCTCAGCAAGAAGTTGGTTTACCTTTTTTTCCCAACGGGGACGACTATATACAGCTAACCATTTACGGGACAATACGAGGATTTTTTGGAAGGCTTCGCCACCTCGGTCACATTAACATTTTTAATAGGACCGGCTAAATGGAGGATCAGGATGCGGCCACCCGCTTTTCCGGATGCAAATATAAAGGGGAGAATGGGAGTGGCAAAACAATAAAAAAAGCAGATTTTGAATGATTTGTCCCCACGGGTTGATAACTAACTGGTATTGACATGTCCGACCCGTCGATACACCATCGCCTACTTCACTATTTGCCGGGATCATTGAGAATAACTCTCTCATCATTCCTGTCTTTAACAATTATATCAATGAGTTTTTATATCAACTGCATTGCTACTATCAGCTTCGTTGCGACGCTCCGTTCATCTTCCTGTTCGCTATTCAGCAATATTGAAGTGCATTTGATTATACTACAGCTTTCTCCCGTAGAAATAAAAATACACTTCATTTTATCGAAGCAATCAGATTACTTATTAATTTCCATTCAAATAATACTTATGAGACACCTGAAAAAAACACTATTGACAATAGTGGCCATTTCGGTCAGCTATTTTTTATTTGCCCAAACTGTTACTGGTAAAGTGACGGATGCAAAAACAAACGAACCCGTAGTTGGCGCTTCCGTGCTGGTTCAATCTACCAGCGTAGGAACAGTTACAGATGTAAACGGTTCCTTTTCTATCAAAGCCGGGCCAACTGATATGTTAATGATCAGCCGTATCGGGTATGCCACTTTTACAATTAATATTAATAACCGCAGCTCTGTTCAAATCAGTTTTGAACCTGCTGCTGAAGAACTCAGCCAGATCGTGGTGATTGGTTCCCGCCGCGGCGGAAGGGTAAAAACAGAAACGGCGGTACCGGTAGATGTTGTCAACGTCGCACAGGCATCGATATCTACAGGCAGATCGGATATTACTTCGATATTGAATTATGCCGCTCCTTCATTTAATTATAATAAGCAAAGCGGCAGCGATGGCGCCGATCATATTGACCTGGCTACACTTCGTGGATTAGGCCCCGATCAAACATTGGTATTAATAAATGGTAAGCGCAGGCATCAAACTGCTTTTGTCGCCGTGTTTGGTACAAGAGGTCGTGGTAGTTCCGGCACCGATCTCAGCGCTATTCCTATCGGCGCTATTGACCGTGTGGAAATATTACGTGATGGCGCCTCCGCTCAATATGGCTCTGATGCGATGGCCGGTGTTATCAATATTATATTGAAAAAGTCGGTCAATAAATTTACCGGCGATATTGGCTACAGCGGGTATTATGATCATAAATACAATCCTTTCTTTAAAAAAGAACAAGGACAGTATATATATGGTAAAGCCATCGATGGAAATACGTTCAACTTTAATGGCAATTACGGTGTAGCACTTGGTAAAAAAGGGGGCTTTATCAATTTCACCGGCAATTTCATCCGCCAAATGAAAACGTACCGCCAGGCATTGGAAACCGATGATACAAAAGATGATTTTATGTACACCAATGTTTATCGCCGTGCCCATGGTGATGGTTCATTGATGGGCGGTGGTGTAATGTATAATGCGGAAATTCCTTTCACAACGGGCAGCACCAGCTTTTATTCTTTTGGTGGATTCAATGCGAAAGGTTCAGATGCGTACGCCTTTACAAGAAATTTTTCTGCAAGACCTGACCGCTTTCCCACTACAACTTCCGGTGCATTAATATATGATGTGGATATTATGAGGAAAGCATCTGATGGTGAAATATTTTATAACCCCCACATTCAAACCAGGATAAAAGATCTATCATTTGTCGCCGGCGTTAAAGGCAAAATGCAAAACGACTGGAACTGGGATGTCAGTAATGCAACAGGAAGAAACGGTTTTCATTTTTATGGTGATAAAACCTACAATGCATCACTCGGCTACTTTCAAACACATTTTGATGATGGCGGATTTAATTTCTTACAAAACACAACAAACCTCAATGTCAGCAAAGAGCTGACCAATGATTTCAACCTGGCGTTGGGTGGTGAATTCCGTTATGAACGTTACAAACTTTTTTCCGGTGAAGCGGCATCTTATAAAAATTATAATCCCGCAGGTGGCAAGGCCACGGGCTCACAGGGCTTCCCCGGCTATCAACCCAATGATGAAGTAACCGATAATCGCTCCGTGATTGGATTGTATGCGGATGGTGAATGGGATATTACCAAATCATTTCTCGCCGATCTTGCTTTCCGCTATGAGCATTACAGTGATTTTGGATCTACGTTCAATGGAAAATTAGCCGCTCGTTTTAAAGCATCCGAAAAATTGAATATCCGTGGATCATTTAGTACGGGATTCAGGGCGCCATCACTCGCTCAAATAAATTTCAGTTCTACATTCACCACGGTACAAGGTGGCAATATTGTGGAAGTAAAAATCGCACCGAATTATAGTCCTATCACCAAAGCTGCGGGCATTCCTGATCTGAAACAGGAAAAATCATTGAACGCAAGTTTAGGATTTGTTTGGAAGCCACTAAGAGAATTGAGTATTACAGTTGACGGTTATTGGGTAAAAGTAAAAGACAGGATAGTTCTTTCCGGCCAGTTCAGCGTAGATGACAATTCATTAAATCCTGTACTGATCGCCGCGATGAGAAACCTGAACGTAAGCCTTGCGCAATTTTTCTCCAATGCGGTCAATACTACTAATAAAGGGATTGACCTGGTCGTTGAATACAATAAGCGTTTTGGAAAACATAATTTCAAAGCATTGTTTACTGGTAATGTCCAGGAGATGAAGATCAATAAAGTGAATACACCTGACAAGCTGGATGATTCGCAAGATCACCGTTCCACTTTTTTCAGTGACAGGGAAAGAGCTTTTGTACTCGCATCAGCGCCTAAAACGAAATTTGCTTTTAATTTAGAATACGGGATCAATAAATTTAATATTGGCACACGTCTCACTTACTTCGGTAAATTAACTTTATTAGGATATGGTGAAGATGGTCTCGGTATTAATCCTATGGTCCCTTCAGACGCCGATGCCACTAAATATGTTCCCGATCAATATAATTATAGTGGTAAGCTGGTCACCGATCTGTATGTAGGCATTAAGTGCAGTAAAAAAACCTCATTCAATCTTGGTGTTGATAATATTTTCAACGTACACCCTGACCTCGGCATCAATCCATTAGCAAGAGGCTGGGCTTTCAACAATGAAACCGGCGGCCCCTGGGATGCAGTGCAAATGGGGTGGCAATGGTATGCGGATGTTTGCGAAGGTTGGATTTAATTTCTGATAAATAATTATTAGTTGAAATAAAAAATAGCTCATGACATAAGCCATGAGCTATTTTATTATAGTTATTCCCCAGCCACTTCATCCCTCTTCTTTCCCCAACTCTTATGTTTCGCTCCATCCATCTTCACAATCTTTGGCGTAAACTTTCCCACCACATCTACTAATGCTTTTTGTGATTGCATCACTACGTGAATGTCTTTATACGCAAAAGGAGATTCATCCAATCCACCGCCCAGTAACTTTATACCAAACTTTTTCAGCTCATCTTTAAACTGTTTATCTGTCACTGATGCGATGGCCCTTGTACGGCTCATCTTTCTTCCGGCACCATGCGATGCGGAATTAACAGCCGCTGGTTCTCCTTTACCTTTTACAATAAATCCATCCGCCGTCATAGAACCGGGAATAATTCCTAACACATTCTGACCGGCAGGTGTTGCACCTTTACGATGAACGATCACATCTTTACCCTCCCATTTTTCTTTCCATGCAAAGTTGTGGTGGTTCTCTACCATCTTTATTGGTTTCCGCCCCAACTGCTTTGCAATCTTTGCATGAATGATATGGTGACAGGCAGCGGCATAATCACCGGCCAGGTTCATCGCCAGCCAATATTCCATTCCTTCTTCTTCATCGAGTGTTAACCAAGCCAGGTTTTTTGCTTCCTGTGTCAAACGTCTTTTACTGATCGCAAGTTTGGTATAATAGTTTGCAATGTTAGCGCCCAATGCACGGGAACCGGAGTGAGACAATAATCCTACATAGTTTCCGGCATTAATACCCAGCACTGTATCTTTCTCCGCAATCTCTACTACACCAAACTCAACAAAGTGATTACCTGAACCGGATGAACCTAATTGTTTCCAGGCACGGCCGTGCAGATTTTTTAATAATGGTAATTGATAAAATAATTCATTCTCCATTACTTCATGGTTTGATGCATGGTCAAATTGCTGACCGCTTCCAAACAACGTAGCTTCATTGATCTCTCTTGCGAAATACGATTCTTTTTGCACCAGTTCTTTTGAATCAATATCAAAAATGCTCAGGCACATGCGACAACCGATATCCACTCCCACTCCATAAGGAATGACGGCGTTTTCTGTTGCCAGTACACCACCAATCGGCAATCCATATCCGCTGTGTGCATCGGGCATCAATGCTCCCGCCACTGCCACCGGCAATTTTGCAGCCATGTACATTTGGTGCATGGCGCCTTCTTCAATATGTTCTTGTCCGAATACATTGAACTGGATACCGGTTTGGTTTAATGAAATCTCCGCACCTTCAGTTGACGGCTTTGGCAACAATTGTTCTGCTATCAATGCCAGCACCGCATCACCTTTATATTCTATTGGGCTTGCCAATACTTTTTGTAAAATTTCCATTACTTCCTCCTTCGTGTGATGCTTGTAATTTTTTTGCATCACGTTCATAGCTACGCTTATGACCGGTCCTTCCGGGTAGCCGATGGTGCGTAATTCTTTTCCTGTTAATTTTAATTTGCTCATAATCTCTTTTCTTATAAAAACATTCTCTTTAAAAGTGCTTATTAATAATTCTTCTTTCTTTCAATACAGCTTTGTATGCCTTCTTAATATGCAAAGGCATATTCGTAAAAAAACTCAGGTTATACAAAATTTGTTTTGTTGAAAACTGTCTTAAATATCCAATAGACCTACCAATTTTTTCTAAATCTGTTTGCTTTTTTGATGCCATCTTTAATTTTTTCTCCTCCTTGAAAACTATGAAACTATTCAATCTGTTCGTAAACTTAATTTTTGAGAAATTAAGAAATATTAAAACTTTTCCAGTAACGCCCAATAGAATTACCGAACGTACAAGTGTGCGACGCAACAGACGATGCCAGTAGCACTGTCGCTGGGCTCATAAATTTCTGAACTGGGATTTATGAGATTTTTAGGATGATTGGGAAAATCTCACAAATCACAATCATCCTTTGCTTGCTCAGCAAAGTAGCACGGTCGATGTTTTCAGTGATATCGATCTTGCTGATATCAGCACGAACAAAATCATATCGCACTACACTCTTCCAATAAGTATAACGGCCCGCAGTCAATACCTGCTTCAGCAAACCATTCTCGTATTGCAACACGATCTCATTATCTTTTACTTCCACCACATGCAGTATGTCGGCCAGCGCTTCATCCTGCAACAGGATGTTCAATTCGATCGGCGCTACGAATGGTTTGGTGATATCGTACAACTGCACCAATTCATTTTTCCAAAACCAATAAGTACCCGCCAGCAACATACGCTGGTACTCGCCCCGTTTAAATACCAAACCCACCTGGTAGGCATTTACTTTTACCTTTTTCATTTTTTAAAATTTTTATTATCTACCCCAACTGCATTGCTACTATCAACTTCCGTTGCGACGCTCCGTTCATCTTTCTGTTCTCTATTCAGCATTTTAGAAAAGTCAGTGTTGCTTTCCATCCCGCATCCACGGAAGCAGATTGTCAGCATATTAATCCCAACAGTTTACCAATCGTCCGCTATCAAAACAAGTCTAATAGTTTCTTATCATAAAATGATGCAATGCCTGTGATGACTGATCTGCCTGCAAGTGTTTACCGGATTGCCCGGCGTGCATGTTTCGACAAACTCAACATGACATCGCCTTCGCCGGTCAGCAACACCAACTTTTATTTGACCATCATTTTTATAGAAGCGATGTACTTCTTTGATCCTCTACATTATCAGTGTAGTGCTCTAACCACCTGAGCTATCCGACGTTACAGTCAGAGCAGGATTCGAACCTGCGCTTGTGTTTGCGTATACCCTTTCGCCATCCCGTTTCCGGGAGTAGGACTCGAACCTACAAACCTGTTGCCAGGTAAACAGCGGGAGATACACATTGATGCAACAGCATACAGCCAGTTACTACCGCTGCACTGTTGTGCTTCTTTGAAACACAAACCCGGTTTGCTGTCAACATGCCATTTCCCGTTTCCGCGTTAGCAGAACTCTTCCGTTGACACAAAATATCAACAATATTTAAAAGAACTTTTACTGCACCACTTTATTCGCACAATTCGAACTTGCAAACGCTTCCGGTTTGGCTTTGAAAGCAAAACCCATTCCCACGATATAACCCATTGCTTCTTTCAGGGCATCATTGCTTTTGAAGTTCGGATTAGTGTTGATATCGGCATGCACTTCCATATCCACACTATAGCGTGAAAAAATATTGCACAGAGCATACGCCACTTCCACACTCTTATTCACTTCCATCAGCATCCGTTGTTTAACGCTCATCTTTTGCCGGGTGATCTCGTTGTGTATATACATGAAACCACCTTTCCCTTTCCGGATGAATACAATCACGGTAGCGAATTCTGTTTCTTTCCCTTTTACCTGGCTGTCGGTACCGATGCAAACTTTCAGATTATATCCCATTGCTTTTTCTTTCACCAATACATTACTTACTTCTTCGGCAATAGGAATTCTAATTCGTTCGCCCGATAATTTCCGCCATTGCTGTTGTTCCTGTTCCATTGTTTTGTTTTTATCGATTCTTATATTTCCTCTTTTAAATGATCAAATATTTTTTGAAGGGGCCAGCTTTTATAATAATAACCCTCATTATACTTTTCCCAATCCCGGTGTCGCCATCTGCAATTACCATCTAATAATTTCCGTTGTTTCCATTCCAGGTCATTTCTTTCCAGGTAACTGTTTATTTCATTCATTCTTGATTCCAGTACACTGTCTTTTATTCTCATTTTTGTTATCATATTGGGTCTTACCCTCAATACAAATCGCCATGGTTCATTAAATACATACCTTTTCACCGGCTCTTTTTTTTGTTTTCCATAACTCCACTCTTCGCGGAACATTTGCTGTTCAGCTACATTAAAACCAAGTTTTACAAAATGCCACTCGCATGGTTCCAGCAATTTTTGTTCTTTCACTACATGAATTCTTCGCCTCTTTTTTCTTTTGCTTACAACAAAATTCTTTCGATAGCTCCACTCATAGGTGTTGATCTTCCGGAGTATCTTTTCAAAAAATTCTGCTTGCCTGCTTCTTGCTACGTCCTCTCTCAGCACAAAAAACCGCTTCCAACCTTTCTGTACTGGTGGAATTATCGACTCCCACCCCAAATTCCATTTTTGTTCATATAATACTTTCGCCTCTTTGTGTAATTGTATCAGTTGCCTGTCGAAATCTTTGTACTGCATTCTCTTTTTTTGCCTGGCAGTACGCAGGCGGTAACAAAGAATATCTTCTCCGTACTGTTGAATAAGTTTGTTGTCCATAATGTTTTATTTTGTTCCGTTCGGAAACTGCGGTGCCATTGCACCATTTGCTCTTTTGCTTTCATTATGAACTGTGAAGTCTTTCTCATTTTCTTACTTTTTAATTTTGATCTTTATATTCTTTGTGGTGCCCCGTGGAATTGAACCACGATCCCCGGGATTTCACTCCGGTGCATATATCCATTCTGCCAAAGCACCATTTGTTTGTAACAAGTATTGACTGATCACTTTTCCTCATCGTCGAATTCACTCATCACAAACGTTGCGGAGAGTGTAAGAATCGAACTTATCTGGGTATTAGCCCAACCTTGACTTAGCAAGCCAATGCGATACCACTCTGCCAACCCTCCATTGCGGATGAAGAAAGACTTGAACTTTCAACCATCGGCCTAACAAGCCGCAGCTCTTCCATTGAGCTATTCATCCAATTGTTGATTCGAAGAGATTCGAACTCTTATCTATCGGTTTAGAAGACCGATGCACTTCCGTTATGCTACGAATCAATCGTTACTATTTTTGTCGGCCCGGTGAGACTCGAACTCACAACCCTCCGGGTAAAAGCCGGATACTCTAATCCAATTGAGCTACGAACCAATCTTGTTGCGGTTGTTGGGTTCGAACCAACATCTGAAGCTTATGAGACTTCTGAGCTTACCATTACTCCAAACCACAATTCTTGCTGGTTGGCTTAGAAAGATTCGAACTCTCATCACTCCGTTCGAAGCGGAGCATTCTTCCATTGAACTATAAGCCAAACGTTCCCACTGATTGGTTGACTTTGGGGTTCGAACCCTGATCTTCCGTTGCACAGACGGATGCTTTACCAATTAAGCGAAAGCCAACATTTGTCATTGAGTTTGGATTCGAACCAAAACCATCAGTGTCAAAGACTGATATGCTTAGACATTACACTACTCAACAATCTCTGCGGTCCGTACGGGAATCGAACCCATTGCGACAGATCGACAATCTGTAATGTTAACCATTACACCAACGAACCATTCCGTATAGCAGGCCGGACTCGAACCAGCACCCTCTCCGTTCCAGGCGGAGTATCCAACCAATTGGAATGCTGCTATATTTTAAAAGAACTTTTGGAAAAGCGTCCCCGCTGCATCTCACGGGGAACAGCTTATTTCCTCCTTCTGCACCTAATGCATTTTATTATTTATCATTGTTTTTGTCTCTTGCTTTTCCTTTCATTGCTGAGTACTTCACCAATGAAATGAACAGCGAGTACAATAAGTATAAATTTCAAAGCAGCCTCCTTTTACCGTTTCATCTTGTTAGAATATTTTTCCATTTCTTTAGCAATCATCAGCAGCAGCATTCCTGCCAGGTGAATTATAGTTGACCATTCCATACTTTATTTTTTAATGTCAATAAAAAAGCCCGGTCGTTTTTTGCGACCGGGCTTCCTGTATACATAAACATTGTTTACGTATGGACACAACCTGGTCGCTGATAACTATCATCATTCATATTGCCTGTGGGCTCACTACTTCTACCCGCCTGCGCATACCAATGACACAACCCTAATGATAATAGTTCATTGCGTTTT
The DNA here is from genome assembly GCA_037200685.1 of Chitinophagaceae bacterium. Classification (GTDB taxonomy): domain Bacteria; phylum Bacteroidota; class Bacteroidia; order Chitinophagales; family Chitinophagaceae; genus JAJKIP01. Next base: position 360,587 of record JBBCIG010000019.1, on the reverse strand, counting down.
ATAAATCGTCTATGTTGTTCTTGTTTCAGCATTTTTCTTTTTATGACGACTAAGATTCAATTATGCCCGTTTTGCATAATCGATATTCTTTTATTTTATATTTTTTTAATCCTGTTTTACAAATAAAAAAACCCCGCAATCTCTTGCGGGGCCTGTATTATATCGAATTCGTTTTTAAACTTATCCAGCAGCACTACATGCCCCGCAACCTGTACCGTCACCCAAGGGACTAAACCGGTTCGCTGTTTCAATATGTGATAATTTGCGTTGCATGTTTTTGTTTTGCGGATGCAAAGATTGAACTATTTTTTTGTTGCCGCCAAATTTTTGTATAGAAATTTTAAAATATTTTTTCTCTTATTTATTTTACGCACCGGCAATTGATGAGTTTCGGGATATTGTTATTTGCCGTTTTTGTAAGCTGTTCTTCACAATATTTTATTCCTAATATCGCTGACATTCAGGGCGGGAAGCGCTGTTTATAATTAGTTATACCCATTCCTTTTTGGTATTAAAAAACTCTTTACCTTTTTGCCTTATTTATACCACCACCATTCATTTGAGCATACCATTTTAAAATCAATGCAATCATGAACAACGCTACCATTAATTTCCCCAGCATTTTTGAAACCGCTTATGGAAATACTGAAAACTCAGCAAAAGACCTGCTCAACGGTCTTAAAATAAAAAGAGGTGAAAAATGGTACCTCGTCGGTAACCTTGCCCGCAAAGGCGCCATCAATCCGGGCCGTGTAGTAAATGCGGCACCCACTGAAGAAGATTTCGATATCCTGTTCCGTTCAGCTATCACTAACGTGGTCGAGAAAGTTGAACATCCTTTTGTTATTACATTGGGGTTTCCTTTTTCTACTTACAATGTTTATAAAGCAGCGGCGGAACATTATTTAAGCAAGCGTCATTTCATGCTGGATTATGATACCCGCACTTACAACCTGAAGGGAAGCATCCGGAAAAATACATTCATCGTCGATCAATATGAAGTGATCCCGGAAATAGTCGGTGGTATTATTGGTTTAAAAAAATTGATTCCACAAGCAGAAAAACAAAATTTCATTGCATTGAGTTTTGGTTTCGGTACGATGGAAGGTGCATTGGCAACTTCCGATGGCCTGGTGCACAGAACAAATTTCAGTTCGCATGGTATCCGCTATGTCATCAGTAACCTCGCCCGGGAACTGAGCCAGAAATATTTTTTAGAAATGAAAAATGAATACCAGCTGGATGAAGCATTTATAAAAGGTTCGTTATTCACCAACCGGAAACGTATTGACCTGACGGAATTAAGAAAAGACCTGCTGACGCAATATTATAAACAAGTTGTCTCTCCTTTGCTGCGCAAACATTTCACCGATGCTGATCTTGAAAGTTGCGATAAGATATACCTGATGGGCGGCGGCGCTAACTATACTGAATTGCTTGAAGCAATAAGAGAAGAATTCGCCGACTTTATTCCTGTAGAAGTAGTACCGCACCCGGAATATATTGTGAGTATCGGTTATCTCTATAATTCATTACGCATTTCCGATGCAAAACCTTCGCGTTGCATTGGTATTGACCTCGGCAATGCAACAACAGCAGTATCCTTTTTTGAAAATACAAATAACAATTCTCAACCCCAGTAGACTTATTCTAAATGAAGTTTGACAACATTTTACCGGGTGCTAACCGCAAGGAATCATTTTTTATTCCAAAGGAAATGACCATTGCAGGATCATTCAAGGCGGATACTTCCGGGCAAATAGCGGGAACTATCAATGGCGATGTAATCGTGGAAAGCAAACTGGTGATCCTGAAAGAAGCTGTTGTCAACGGTGATATTTCCGCGGATGAACTGATCGTATTTGGTAAAATAAATGGTGATGTAAGGAAATGTAATAAAATGACAGTGCGGTCGGGAGCAATCATTATGGGTAATGTTAACACGATTGAAATTCATATTGAAAAAGATACGATCATAGAAGGGCTCATCACCAAATCAGGTACGAACACAATTATTAATAAAAAGCCGGAACTGCAGGTAAATAAAACAAAGACGAATGGTGAAAGCCCGGTTTCTCCGATTAGAGAATTGGATGTGCCGGGAGAAAGACATGCGTGGTTTTAATAAGAAACCATTTCAGTTTCTCCATTGAAGACCGGCATTTCATCATAGGTTCGACCATTAAGAACTCTTCCTGTTTTCTTTTTATTTGTGCCACCCCACTGCTTAAAAAAGAAAGCCACCTTAGCCTTTTCACATTGTTGTTGAATATCCAATACCCAATCTACATTCATTGGCCTTGGCTTCCTGCCACTTTCTCCACCTACAATCACCCAATCAATTTTTTTCAAATTCAATTTATGCAATGGGCCTATTAGAGGTTCGAGAGAAAGGAATTTGGTTTTAGCTTTTGTTTTCCGTAGTTCATCTATGCGATGCTTTACTCTTTCATCTTCCACAGAAACTCCCATCCAGATATTATGCGTCCAGTTTAATTCTGTATGATACTTCAACAATACATCCGAACGTTTAGTTAACACTTGGAAAGTATGCTGCGGATTCTCATTCATTGTTTTGAAAACCTTTTGAATAAACGAAAGCGGCACATCCTTATGAAACATATCACTCATGGAATTCACAAAAACAATTTTTGGCGACTTCCATCCGTATGGAATTAGCAGCGCATCCTCATGAATTCTTAACTTGAAGCCAGCTTTATATTTGTCAATGCCCATTGCCTGCAGGCGACGAGACATTACCTCTGCATAGCAGAATTTACATCCAGCAGATATTTTATCACAACCTGTTGTTGGATTCCAAGTCATTTCTGTCCACTCGATTGATGATTGAGCCATCCTATTTTTTCTTTGGTTTAATTATATCGTTCGCAATATTAAATGCAGCTTTATTATTACTTGCCATCATGAAATGATACATTACTGATCCTGTTGAATTTTTTAAAGGAAATGAATTAGAAACATATTTAAAAATTTGTCGCAATCGTTGTTGATACAATTTTCCAGCTTTTTCAATTGCATTCTTTTCTTTTTCAATAAAAGTTTCTTCACCGAAAAGAGTTTGAACAGATTTAGTTTTATAAAAATAATTTTTAATACTTGATTGATCAATTCCCAAAGTCATTTCCAATTTTTTGAGCCAAGAGTCCCTGATTTCGCCGTTCCTTGTCAATAGCCGATTCATACCAATTCCAGTTGGAACTAATATCCACAAATCAATTCCCAAGTTTTTTAAAACTTGAATTGAAGACCAGTTTAATGACATTCCATATGGATCGATAAATGCAAGAACTCTAAAATCTTTATTCTTCTTAAGAAATGAAGCTAAACTTGTTAATTTCACATTGCAATCTTCTTTTACAACAAAACTTTTGCTTCTTTTTTCGGAAAATTTATCGCTAATAGTTTTATCCAACTCATTTTTATTGGCTTCATCAAGCTCAACAAAATAATACATATCAAAACTTTTAGGAGTTTCTATTTCTAATATTCTAATGGCTGCTCCCTTAATTATTTCTATATCTGTATTATCGTTTTTGTAAATATCTCCCGAACCTGCGAATCCATCAAAGACATTTAAACTGAGGATATTTATTCATTATAGTTAAATATGCCTTTGCATAAGCAACTACTATTCCTATTTTTTGTTCTGTCCAGTCCCCACCGAATTGATTCATATAAAAGGTTTAATACAAAATATGAAACAATTCTGAAACTCAAAACAACCTCCCCTGTTCTCCCGGTCTCCTGAAAATACTACTGTCCAAACTCCACTCTTCCGCATTCATTCCATAGAGCTTTCCATATTTTTTATATTGCTGCGCTACCATCTGCGCAATATTTCCTTCGCCCCGCATACGAACGCCCCAGCGGGTATCATTCACTTTTCCATCATGTGATTGCTCTACGAGATGCCATATTTTATCAGCACGATCAGGGAAATTTTTATACAACCAATCATGAAATAAAAACTTGATAGCGCCATTCAAACGAATGAATGTATAGGCTGTGAAAGTAGCACCGTTGTCTCTTGCCGCTTTCATAATGCGTTGCATCTCGTGTTCGTTCAAACCCGGTATCATCGGGCCCATCATAATACCCATGCGTACACCGGCGCTGCTGAGCTCATTAATTACTTTTAGTTTTTGCTTCGCTGTTGTTGTTCTTGGCTCCATTACCCTTCTTAAATCTTCGTTGAAGGATGTAATAGAAACCATAGCGGAGACTAATCGTTTCTTTCCCATTTCCTGCAGCACATCTTTATCTTTTAGTATCCATGAGTTCTTAGTGAGAATACCAACCGGTTGATTGAATTCGTTGCATACTTCCAGTAAACCTCTTGTCAACCGGTATTTTTGTTCCGCCGGCTGGTAGCAATCCGTATTACCGCTTAGCATGATCGGTGTAGCATCCCATTTCGGATGCATTAAAAATTTTCGCAACAGTTGCGGCGCATTTTTTTTGACAATGATCTTTTGTTCAAAATCGAGGCCAGCGCTATAGCCCCAGTATTCATGCACATTGCGGGCATAGCAATAAATACATCCATGTTCACAACCTGCATAAGGGTTCATGCTGTAACCCATTCCTACATCAGGGCTTTCTACTTTATTAACGATGGTTTTTGATTCCTGTTCAAGGTACTGTGTAGGCACATTGGATTCTTCCCAATCATCAATGCCTTCTATATGTTCTTTTGTTCGTTCATCTTTTAAGAAACGGTTCTTTGTATTAAACTGTGCGCCACGGCCGGCGAGATAATTGTCGGGCTTTGCTATTTCTTCACCAGGCGTTTCATTATTTGCATCATGCTTTTTAGGAGCTACTTTAAAATGGTCTTGTTTTAATTTTTCTGACATAAAGTTTAGTTTTTGTATTCCCGGAAAGCTGCTTTGGAACACGAAGGCACTAAGCCACAGAGGCACAAAGAAAAAAATATGCCTGGTACCAAACACTCCCTGTCTCAGAGCCTTTGTGGCTTAGTGTTCCAAATCTTATTTACATTATAACACGTTTAATACCTTCTTTCATTAAGGGGACATGAAAATTTAAAATATATCCCAATCTTTTATTAGCTAACTTCAGATTAACTCAAAACCCGCGCATCCCATACAGGATGATAATATTCCTGGGCCTTCAACTCTACCACTATTAAGTCGTCAATAAGAATATCAATACGTAACCCTTCATCAATCACCAACTTATCATACTGTAATTGGACAATTTTTTGCCTTTGAAATGAAGTATTTCTTTTCTCAAGTTCGTAACAAAAGCATTTTTCATATACTCCTTCCAGTAAACCCGGGCCTAATGCCTTATGAATATTGATTGCAATATCAACTACTTGCGTTCCCAGCCACTCTTCCCTATCAGTTAATGAGCTGAATTTTTTCGTTGTATTACTTTGCATCATTACACTTATAATTTTAAAATTCGATACTTCAGCAAGTTCATGTTCAATAGAATTCCCGAACGATGAAGTTCCGATAGCTATCGGAAGCGACGCATTTGCTCAATAGAGAACAGAAAGATGAACGGAGCGTCGCAACAGTCGATGCTAGTAGCACTACAGCTGGTTAACAAAATAAATCTCCCTGTTTAGTAGTGACCGGCATATTCTGAAACTCGAACCGCTTTACTATTTGGTATTTCATTTCGCCAACCGGCCGTCTTAATAACAGCATACTATCGGCGATGAACCTGCCCGTAAAATATTTATTACTGTATTCGAGCCAGCCTTTTTCATATTGCCAGGGTTGTAACTTCCTTGCAATAGTGAGATGCGGCTCCATTATAAAATGTGGTTTGTTTTCATCATCCAGCTTCATCAACTTTTGTGTGTCGCTACGAATTATTTTTATCAATGTTTGTACAGGAACTTTGCTGAGTACATTTATATATATCGTGTGCGACGGGAAACTGCCGAAATCTTTCAGCTCCACTTTGAAGGGCGTGGAGCCCATCGCTACAATGCGCAGCCGGTTGAGAATGCGCTCTTCCATCATTTCGTATTGCACGAAGTTTGTTAACGTAATGTGCGGTTTGCCCCAGCGGGCATGATCCGATTGGAATTTTTCGGCGAACTCCTCTTTGACTTTCATGATGCGGTTCCACAATTCTTCATGCGGACTCAATACGAGTAAATACTCGTACACCCGGTAGCCGGGGATGGTGTTGATGATTGTTTTCATGCTCCTGATTTTTTACGTTTTTATTTTTGTTACCAGCTGTAGTTTTTCATGGCATCGCCTGTTGCGTCGCACTCTTCAACTTCCTGTTCTTTATTCAGCAATGATATTCCTTGTCCGCTTATTTTATTAGCATAAATTTACTAAAATATTTAGTTTTACAAATTATTTTCATGAACTTTATTTTTAAATTTTATAGTTATGGATGGGGAAGAATTTTATGGCAGTGCTTATAAAGGCTCCAAACAGTTTACACAACAGGAAATAAAAACAGCAAATGCAACAGGCTTTGGCGCCGCGGCCGATGACTTTATGGAACGAGGGATTGACCTGAATGAAGAACTGGTGAAAAACAAACCGGCCACTTATTTTTTCCGAATGAAGGGGGATGCGATGCAGAATGCGGGAATATTTGACGGGGATACATTGATTGTAGACCGCTCCTTAAAAATGACGGAAGGAAAAGTTATCGTCGCTATATTAAATGGAGAATTACTGGTGCGAAGGTTTCATAAAAATTTCTCCTCCGCATTTTTAATTGCGGAGAATGATCGTTACAAGAATATTAACCTGTCGGAGTTTACTAATTTTTTGGTGTGGGGAGTGGTGGTGTATTCGATTCACCCCCTGTCCCCCTAAAGGGGGAACTTAGATCGAAGATTTATTTTTTTCTTGAAAAGTTTTTTAAAATGAAAGTGGAAAAGGAAATGTTTTATAAAGCCGGGCCGTTGATATTCAAAAGGGCGAAAGAACTTCGGAATAATGTTACGCATGCTGAAATGATAGTATGGGGTTACTTAAAAACAAAGCCAGGCGGTTATAAATTCAGAAGACAACATCCCCTACTGAACTACATAGCTGATTTCTTTTGTTTTAAACTAAAACTTGTTATTGAAATAGACGGCCCGATACATAATTCTGAAGAAGCAAGAAAGAATGATGAGGAGAGACAAAAAATAATTGAGTCAACAGGCCTGAAAATAATTCGTTTTACAAATGAAGAAGTGATGAAATATCCGCAAAATGTAATTAAAAAAATTCAACTGACGTTACATGAACAATTCCAGGAAAAGGCGGAGTAATACTCCCCCTTTAGGGGGCCGGGGGGTATGAAAGCAATCGTCGACTGTAACAATTTCTATTGTTCCTGCGAAAGGTTATTTAAACCTGAACTTTGGAACAAACCCGTCGTTGTACTAAGTAACAACGATGGATGCATCGTGTCCCGTAGCGACGAAGCGAAAAAATTCGGCGTGGAAATGGCGGGGCCATATTTTATGGCGAAGCCATTGATTGAAAAACACAATATTTCCGTTTTTTCTTCTAATTATAATTTATATGGTGACCTGAGTTGGCGGGTAATGGAGACATTACGCATTATACTGGGCAAAAAAAATGTAGAAGTCTATTCCGTGGATGAAGCTTTTATTGACCTGGACATTTTTCCCGAAAATGAATTGCAGGCTATCGGAAAACAAATAAAAGAAACCGTTGAACAGTGGACGGGCATTAAAGTATCGGTAGGTATAGCCCCTACTAAAGTATTGGCGAAACTGGCTAACCGTATTTCGAAAAAAGATAAAGAGAGAACAGGCTGTGTAACGGTGCTGGATACGGATGATAAAATTATCAATGCGTTGCGACAAACTCCGGCGGGTGAAATTTGGGGAGTTGGCCGACAATATGCGCTAAAATTAAAAGAGCAATGGAGTATTTATGATGCATTGCAGTTAAGAAATGTAAGCGAGGAATTTGCAAGAATATACCTAGGTGGTGTAACAGGAATACGATTGGTTAAAGAACTCAGAGGTGAAACTGCAAAGGATATGGAAGAAGAACTGGTGAGTAAAAAAATGATCGCCACCACCCGGATGTTTGGCAGCCCGGTCGGGAATATTGAAGATATAAAAGAAGCGGTCGCTACTTATACATCAAGGGCTGCGGAAAAATTGCGCAGGCAAAATGGCGCTGCAAAAATTATCAGTGTATTTGTAGTAGCTAAGGGAGAAAACCATAATGTAACTTTTAACCGCGGAGTTACGCATAGTGATTACATCACTTTGCCGACGGCAACTTCGTATACGCATGAGTTGATAAAACCGGCTGTCGGCTTAGTAGATGGATTATATAAACAAGGAACATTTTATAAAAAAGCAGGTGTGATGTTAAGCGGTATCGTACCGGATCAATCGATCCAGGGAAATTTATTTTTATCTGAAACTAAAAACTGTGAACGGAAATTAATGCACATGATAGACAATATCAACTTTAGCCAGCGGGATGATGTATTAAAATTCGCCGCCAGCGGAACGGCAAGAGACTGGAAAATGCGGCAGGAGTTAAGAAGCCAGCGATATACTACAAGATGGGATGAACTTTACGAAGTACATTAATCAAACAAACCTTTTTGCTTAGGCTTTTGTTTTGGTGGTGCGCTATTGTCAATAAATTTTGGTTTGATCAGGTCCAGCCCGCACTCTTTATTCATTTTATCAACGAGGTAAACGGTCAATTCAGGCGAAGTAGCTTCATCATGCATGTGCATGAAAAAATATAATTCTTTCATCCCATGGTCCAGCCAATACTTCATTCTTTTCACCCAGGCATCAATTCTTGTAAAGTCTGTTTTATGTAAACTATTTCCTACATAACGGATAAACGTTTTGGGAACGGTGAGGTGCATATGAGCACAATCCCTTCTGCCGGCCGTGTCTGTGATTACGGCGCCCATATCATGTTCTTTCAAAAAATTGAACATATCGTTTCGTTCTTCTTCTTTAGCAAACCAATCAGGGTGACGAACTTCTAAAAAAAATTGCAGATCTTTTGGTAATGTAGCCAGGTAAGTAAACAATTCTTCTTTTCTTTTTGGAGAAAAACTATCACTTACCTGAACAAAGATGGGACCGAGATGTTTTTCAAATGCAGTGATCCCCCTGAAGAATTCATTGGTAATAAAATCTTTCCCCTTCAGGCTGCCGAAGTGAGTAACCCCTTTGTACATCTTCGGACAAAAAAGAAAATCTTTTCCCTTCGCCTTTTCCGCCCATTTTTTTATACCACTCTCGCCATATATTTTATAGTGCGTAGCATTTAACTCAATGGAATTATAATGCTCTACATAATGTTGCAAAAAATCTTTTTCCTTTGTTTTTGGCGGGTAGATCTTTCCCACCCACTCGGTTCTTCCCCATTTGGCGCAGCCGATATATACTTTGGGGTTTTTAAGCGGCTTGCTTTTTAATATTTTTTTATTAAAGGCAGGTTCTGCAGGTAATGAGAAGTCAACTTTATTTAATTCTTTTATCTCTACTCTTCCAAATTCCATAATGTGCTAATTGTAGTACGAAACTACGAATGAAATGTTCATTCAGCTATTCAATAAATAAAACCGTGAAAAATAACAATGGGAAAGTAAAATTTTTGAAAGATCTATTTATAATCTGAACCGCCTATTTAACCTCAATAGTTGAGGTGCTGGAAACAAAATCACCACTTTCATTCATGCCCTGCAAGACCACTATGTATTTACCGACCCTGTCTGATGAATAGAACTGAAGCCTGGCTTTTCCCTCTTTATCTGTAGTAATATCAGGCGCCCATAATAAAGTGTTTCTGAAATCTGGCAGTCTGCTTTCTATTTGCGCTTTTGTTTCATATACAGGTGAGTAAAAATCTCTTTCTAATTGCAGCCCGGGATAATCAATAGCAACAAGTTTGGGATCCAACTCAAACCCATCAAATACACCCTCGTATGTTGAAAAACTGGCAACACCATTGAAGATAGATTGCCCCATTACATAACGTGCTTGTATAACCTCCAATTTCTTTACCTTAAGCGGATCATAAGAGAATATTTTATTTACATCCGGTAAAGGAACGCCATCAAGCAAAACAAGTGCATAACCCGTATAAAAATCTGAGGCGTCAGGATTAAATATTTTTAATGCAAGCTTTCCACCTCTGTTTACAACATTTATTTCAACAACATATTCCCTTAAAATTTCTTCCATTGTAGTAAACCGTTTATACAAATCCAATTGGTATTGCTTTTCCGGGTAGCCATAAAAAGGAAGAGTATCTATAAGAACGGGGGCAGCAAAATTTCGCATACTATCGCCTGAATAAATATTTTGCACCTGCATGGCAATACTCTTTTGCAAAAGTTGTTCTTTATTATCTTCAGGTAGCTGATAAGTCGCATATTTCCTGCCCGTGTCCGCTTCAAGAAATGGTTTTATTATCTCAACTTTATAAAGTGTATCCGTTTCAATACCCGGCTGAACGATCACCTGCCTGTTGCCATAGTAATCTTTTACTTCAAATTGAACCCCCCCATTATTATCACTCCTGGAAATATAAAATCCAAATGGCTGACCTGGTATAGATAAATACGCATCTGTGTTGGCCACTGGCTTATCATCTTTATCTTTCAATCTTCCCTGAACAAGCTGCCCTCCCGCTTCTGGAAGGTATTTTATAAAACCATTTCCACCGGCCAATATATCATTCCATTTAAACCTTCGCCATCCATGTGTCAGCATAAGATTGTCAGTAGCGACATTTATATCCGGATCGTTGGAAAAATAATAAGATGGTGATTCCACCTTTCCGGCAATATCAGATGTCAACCACATGTAATCTACGATAGTTGACTCATCATGCTTTTGCAATGAATCTATTTTAAATACGGAAGCAGATAAGTGAAGCGGGGTACTGCCCGGCTGATTGAATTGAGTGCTTAACGATAAATTAATTTGCTGTCTGTTAGTGTAAGAAGTTTGATCACTTTTTACATTCACTGAAATTCCGGGCCCCGGTTTTATATAAATCAATCTTTCACACAGCGGTTTATTATCACTATTAAAAAGGGTGAAATGCGTTATTCCTTTACCAATTTTATTTTTATCTACTAAAAAAATAGCAGAACCATTGTCATTTATCGAAATTTTTTCTGCTAAATTTAATACTTGTCTTGTATGTGCGGCCAGCAAAACCTGCTCAGCATTATCCTCCCCCTGCATTTTCTTTCGCTGCACTTTTATTTCTATTTTTCCCTCGTTATTATCTCTCACCTGCATCACATATCCATTGTCATAAATTACCGGGAGAGGTTTATTAATTATAGCGCCCCTTGATAATAGAATAATCGCTTTATAAGTATAACCCGGGAGAGGCTTGAAAACAAAACTTCCAATACCGAATTTCAAGGGAGAAAACCTGGTTATAGTATCGCCGCTATTACTAATAATAAATCCCTGAAAATCATTAATACCCCCTTCAGCATTTGCCACAATAAAACCGACTTTGCTTTCCAGGCTACTTACAAGGTTACCTCCTTCTGGAAAAAAACTGACAGCGATATCCGGGTCGGATTGCCTGGAAGAAGTGGCTTCCGGCGCCTTCAATGTGTTTACAATCGTAATCTTTTTCTGAAAGAAATAGCCATCATCAAAATTTTTCATCCAGTTTGTATAAGCCCGGATTGTATAGTTACCTGTATTCAATAACGTAGGTAAATAAAAAGAACCCTTACTATCACCAGGCTGCAGGGAAATTTTTGCCTGTGATACCGGTTCATTTTTCTCATTTATTATTTCTACGTAGGCCACTTTACTTAAATGTAAAGGCCTATGGGTCGCTCCATCCACATAGTAAATCCTGAACCATAAAATTTCTCCTGCTATATAAAATTCTTTATCAGTATGGAGAAATAATTTTTCCTGTACAGCAATACTATTATAAGAATTAAATCTAGCAATAAGAGGTTGCTGGCAAAAAGTAGCATTTCCATAGAACATATAAAATATTGCAATTAACCATTTATTATATCGGAAAATAGTGCTGTACATAATTGCTATTGCTTAAATAAATTTTACCAATAAGATGGTTTTATTGTTGATCCTCCTCTCAGCCTGCAATCCGCACAAATTCTTGTTGCTCCCGTGTATTCGCCTGGCGGGTTACTAAAATCTAAAGGTATATAGCTGCCGCTAGGCCCAAATGCCTGATATATACTGTCAGGTATATTTGGTATGGTTACAACTTCGCACGGCAAAACATGTCGCCAGGGAATTGTGATAAACACCCTTTTTTGTTTTTCCGCACAAGCTGTAACATAACCAATCACATATTCATTAGGGTCGCTGGTATTATGAACATTCCCTCTTATCTCTGATGGTTGCGTGTCGAAAAAAGAACCGAGGTCTTCTGTATTTTTTTTCATTAACTCATAAAAAGAATAAGCCTCTTTTTCTAATGCGTATTGCTTAACAAGAACGCTATAACGAACCGCCAGCTTTTCATTTCCTTTGGGAATTTTTATAATAGATTTTTTGGAAATAACATCTTCCAATAAACGGGTAGAGTTCGCCAGGAAAATAGTTGAAGAAGTATCATACCTCCAGCAAACACTTACATCTTCGCCAGGGAAGTTCCTGCGTCTCACTATCCCATTTTGATAAATATAAGATGAATAATAAGTTGATCGTTGTTCCCAGGTTTCAGTGTATTCCCAGTGATAATATTTCGTTGCATTAGAAGGGTCGTGAGTATTTACATAAATATTTAACCCATCGTTATCTTCCTCCCAGCTTACACTGTCTATGTCAGGATTAGCTTTCGCTTTTATATAATCTGATAAATATTCTTTACCCGCAGAAGTTTTTATTCTTAACCTGTATTCATTACCAATGATAAGGTTAAGAGAGGGCGAAGTATAAAGACCATTACCTGTCCCCGTCAAGCCCCTGATGGAATTGTCCTTTCCTTCCACGGTTAATTGAGCATTCGTTTCTCCGATTATTTTTATAGGGTCTCCCAGCTTCACTGTTTTAGTAAGGCGTATCGAAGTAAGGCCGGTCCCAGTATTTAAATTACCCTCCACTACAAGAAATGATTTTGGTAAAGAGCTAAATGGCGGATCATACTTTTCCCTGCAACCCGATAAGAAAATAAATGAAATGACTGAAACTATTAAGTACCGCATCAAAAACGAATATTAAAATTTACAAAAGCATGGGCATGATCATAGATTCTTATATGTTTTACCAAAAAGATGGTCTCGTTGTCGTTCCTCCTCTTACCCGGCAATCCACACATATCCGGTTTGAATATATATAACTTGGGGGCCGAGTGACTAAATCCTTTACAGGCAACAAAGCCATACTAGCAGCCAACCGGAGATTAGCTCCTAGGGAGGAAGTTTGGGAAACCAGAATTGTAGAAAATGGGAAAACTGAAACTGTATCTGGGACACAAGGAAAATTATATTCCTCTGGCCATGGGCGCACCCGATCATTCAAAATAAAAATGCGTTTTTCAGTGACTGTAGAACTGGTGACATTACCTATTACCGGCTCCTTCGGGTTAGAAATGCAATAAACATTTCCTTTTATTTCAGAAGGCATGGGAGCGAAAAAAGAACCAATGCCTTCTGTATAATCTTTTAATAATTCATAAAAATTATATCCATTCTTGTCCAATGCATATTGCTTTACTAATATGCTATAGCGCACAAATAATTTGATATCGCCCGTTGGAATAGATGTAATTGGCGCTTTGCTGATTATATCTGATTGCAACCTTACAGAATTAGCAAGCAGTAAGTTGGATGAAACCCTGGTTGTCCAGCATTTTGAGACATCTTCCTGGGGAAATATTCTTGGCCGAAATGTAGTATCCGTTACATTAATAATGTCAGAGTAAAAGAACGTGTTATATTCCCAGGTTTCTTCATAGGTCCAGCGGTAGTATTTTGTTGCATTAGACATATCCTTTGTATTCGCAAAAATGGTAACCCCTTTATCACTTTTTTCCCAGCTTATACTGTCAATGGGAGGTGTGATTTTTGCAACCACATAATCTGAAAGATATTCTTTTCCCTGAGTTTTTATTCGCAACCGGTATTCGTTAGCAGGCAGAAGATTAAGATTTGAAGATGTATAATAACCATTACCTGTAAATGGAACCGGGCGTATAGAATTATCTTTCCCTTCAATTATTAAAATCGCATTGTTTACAGACTCAATATTTGGATTTCCCAGTTGAACTGTCTTAGTTAACCTTATACTGGTAGTTCCGGTCGGATCCAGGTTACCTTCCACCACAAGAAGTGATTCAGATGCAGCAGTTAGAGGAGGATCATATTTTTCCCTGCAACCGGCAAAGAAAAGAAGTAAGATGAATAAAATTATTAAGTACCGCATTAAAAACGAATATTAAAGTTTACAAATGGAAGGGCGCTTCCAAAAATGGATAATTTGTATCCATTAATAATCCCATTTTGCGAAATGAAATACACGGAATACGGATTTTTTCTTCCCAGCAAGTTATATACGCCAATCGTCCACGAATTATGTGTTTTTTGACGGACTTTGTGATTGCCCTCAATATTCATAGCAAAATCAGTACGATAGTAATCTGGAATACGATAAGCGTTTCTATCAGAATATAAGACACGCTGTGAACCTGCATAATAATACCGGCCGACAGGAAGAGTGATCGGCCTGCCGGTACTATAGGTAGAATTCAACGACATACTGAACCTATGGTTTATTTTAAAATTGGCGGTCAATGTTACATCATGTGGTTTATCATAATTGGCCGGGTAGTATTCTCCATTATTAATAAGAGCCCCCTGTGTAGTATCATACCCTTTCAGCAATATCCTGGAATAGGTATAACTAACCCAACCGCTCAACTTCCCTGCGGTTTTTTTAAATAATACTTCTATTCCGTATCCTTTCCCTTTGGTATTAATGACATCGGTTTCAATATTATGATTTAAGAATAAAGTAGCCCCCGGTTTATAGTCCAGGTAGTCTTTTATTTTTTTATAATAAACTTCTACTGATGTCTCAATTGTATTTGATTTAAAATTTTTATACAACCCAAATGATACCTGGTCGCCTTTCTGTGGACGTATATTCGGATCGCTTAGCTTCCATATATCCGTCGGTGCCACCATAGTGGTGTTAGATAGTAAATGTATGTACTGACGTAATGAATTATACGCAGCTTTTATTGAAAAAGTAGGAGATAAAACATATCGTGCCGATACTCTTATTTCCGGGCCATCATAGTTTTTGATAAATTTTCCTTTTTCATAATTAATTGACCCCGTACGGTTGGATTCTGTAACAGGCATGCCAGGAGTGTAAGTGCTTATTTCATTTGGCCCGAGATAATTAAACATAGAATAACGTAATCCACTGCTGAACGACAAATCCGGAGTAGGAGAAAAACGATGGGTAAAATAAATACCGCTTTCCCATGCCTGCTCTGCCTCCACTTTTTCCGCTTTTACTATAGATTCTCCGCCATTAGGCTCGAAATAACCTGGCTTCAGTTTATAGCGGATGGCACTTACACCAAAATCAATTCCATGAATTGCATTTATATAATAATCAAAATTGGCTTTAAAATTGAATTGCTGTATATCAAAGCCTAATTTAAATGCATTTACTTTATTTTTATCACTGGTAACTTTATAGGCATATTGATCATACCCTGCCAGGAATACTCCCCGGAATTTATTAGAAAAATTATGCTTCCATTTAATATTTACGTTACGGTTACTATATCCGTATGTAGTATCATTGCCTAAAGCGAATTTATCGGTACTGAAATAACCATTGAAATAAAGATTATTGCTGCTGTCAATCATATGACTTATAGAAAAATCAATATCCTGGAAAGAAGCTTTGCTGTCTTCATATTCTTCCGGCAATAGTTTAAGCAGCCAATTTGCATACGTAGTCCTTGCACCTAATATAAAAGATGTTTTATCTTTTGTGATCGGCCCTTCCAGGTGAAGACGGCTGGTAACCAAACCGATACCGGCTGAGCCTGCTAGTTCTTTTTTATTTCCTTCACGGCTTGTGATATCGAGTACAGATGCCAGTCTGCCACCAAAATTTGCCGGTATACTACTTTTATATAATTCTATTCCCTGTACTACTTCGGGATTGAAGGCGGAGAACAAGCCAAAAAAGTGTGAAGGGTTATAAATGGTAGCATCATTAAAAAGTATAAGGTTTTGGTCAGCCGATCCACCCCTTACATTGAAGCCTGTGCTCGCTTCACCTACGGTTTTTACTCCTGGCAAACTTGTCACCACCCGCAGCACATCCGATTCACCAAAAACAGTCGGCACATTTTTAATATTCGCAATCGTTAATCTCTCAACTCCCATCTGCACATTTCTGATGTTTGCTGTCTTCCGGTTAGATATCACCACTTCCTTCAGTGTTCTTACCTGTTCTTCCAAATCTACATCCAGTTTGCCATCGGAATAAACAGCCAGTTGAAGTCGTGTATCTTTCATTCCAATTGTCTGCACATTCAATGCCCGGTTACCAACAGGAACAGTCAATGAATAATGCCCGTAAACATCTGTTGTTGTAGCGTGTAGACTATCCGTATATACTGATACATTGGTTAAAGGTTCTCCTGTTCTTGCATTGCGTATGTAACCTGTTAAAACAATATTACCCTTACCCTGCTCACTCTTTTTTCCTATTTCAAACAATTTACCGACAGTGGCTTTTGTCACTTTTCTTGATTCTATATCATATTCCGCGACAGAATCAGCCATGTTATTTTCAATAGCAAGGTTATTTGTATTTCGGAAATAACCCTTCGGCAACTCCGTTGCCACTGTAACTCTTCTTGTAATAAAAATATTTTTATTGCTACTATCAATAGCGAAATGTATATCAGTAGCTTTAAACGCCTCCTGTAATGTTTGCTTCAGCGTAAGGTCTTTTACATTCAGTTGTAAAATGAATGAGTCGAGTTGCTTTGCATTATAATAAAATTTGTAGGGAAGCTGCTTCTCGAGCCTGGTTAAAAAATCAGTTAAAGAAACATTATCAAAATTCTCATTAATCTTTTTTTCACCACCACCAGTTTGTTGTGAGTAAACAGCCGCATTTAACCCAAATAAAAAAAAAGGGAGCAGCAACAGGGGTGACAGCTTTGACATAAATAATTAATCTTCTGTTTCGTTATATTTTTGAACAGCTGAAATAATTGAATTTTCAGGATCAAGACGATATCTAAACCCGTTTGCACTTAATTGCTGTTGAACTTCTTTTTTGTGTTCTTTTAAAATATTCAAAAGGTTCTTTTTATTTGTAACGGAATAGTATTCCCCATTTTTTAAAATATAATATTTTGTTTTTGCTTCAATTTTTCTAAGCAACGTATTCCCTTCTATTTTTTCTATTATTTCTTTCACAGTTCTGGCGTATGCAGTTATTTTCCCTGCGACTATTTGACGGTAAAAGCCTTCAGCCAAAGATGATTTTTCATTTTTTTTATTAAAATAAACAAATCTTGAACCCGCAAAGCTGAACTCTGAAACCCTTGGACTAAAGAGCGAAATACTTATACCACCATTTGGATTTTCAGTAACAATAAGTTTTCCTTTTACCTCATCATACCTCATCAATACATTCTTGTAAAGCACATTTTCATAGACAAGACTTCCATTTTGCCAATCGTTTGATTGAAAATAAGGTATACCTTCTATCGTTGAAGAGTATCCGTAATGCATCGTTCCGCTGTAGATGGAAGATTCACTTCGCCTTTGGGAATAATAAAAATCTTGCAGGTGCTTTTCAGCAGAAGAAAGCCCATTGGAATCAACAGAGAATTCCTGGGCATATAAACTAGATGTTTGTAATAACAAACCCACAAGCAAAAGTCTCGTAAGCATGAATCTAAGGTAATGATAAATCCTTGTCCTGCATTTTGACATCGGAAATTTTCTGTTCACTGATCAGCTCGGCTACCAGCGCCGTCCATCCTGTTTGATGACAAGCGCCTAATCCCCTGCCATTTGTACCATGAAAATATTCATAAAATAATACAAGGTGCTCATTACCGGGTTGTTTATAAAACCAATTATACTCTCCGTACAATCGTCTGTTCCCTTCTTCATCTTTTTTAAACAAGCTAATTACTCTTTCGGATAAATGATCAGCTACTTGTTTCAAATTCATTTTATTACCGGAACCATTGGGATATTCCACCAGTAAGCTATCACCATAAAATTCGCCATAATGGCGGATAGAACGTATGATTAAATAATTTACCGGCATCCACACCGGCCCGCGCCAATTGGAATTACCACCAAACAAATCAGATGTAGAATCACCCGGGTCGTATTGAATGCTGTACGTATTACCTTCCACGGTTACAGAATAAGGATTTTTCTCATGATATTTTGATAATGCACGAATGCCGCCATCAGATAAAAACTCGGATTCATCCAGCAATCTTTTCAAAATATCTATCAAACGGTCTTTTGGCACCAGCGATAACAATATTTCGCCGTCATCACTTCGTTCTTCATTGGGCCAGAATTTTTTATTCTTCTTCCGGTATGTTTCAAACCAGGTCATCCGTTTTTTAAAATCTCTTAATTTATCAGAAACCTTTTTGCTGATATTAGAAACAGCATATAATGAAGTGATGCCAACAATAGATTGAATACGCAACGGGATCGGGTCGGCATCTCCTACACATAATACATCATAAAAAAACCTGTCCGCTTCATTCCATAACCTGTGCTCGTTCAATGATTCCGCAATCAATACAAAATGCTCAAAGAATTTTGTCGCCGTGTCTTCAAATGATTCATCGTTCATAGCAATCTCTATTGCCATGTCCATCATGTCCAGCGCATAGGTACCCATCCAGCTGGTGCCATCGGCCTGTTCCAATTGTATTTCCCCGGGAAAATGAAAACTCCTGTTGAACACCCCAATATTATCTAATCCTAGAAAGCCACCTTCAAATATATTATTACCTCTTATATCTTTCCGGTTGATCCACCAGGTAAAGTTGATCAGTAGTTTTTGAAATATTTTTTTTAGAAATACAATATCGCCTTTTCCGGTTTGCTTTTTCTCAATATGATACACTTCCATCGCCGCCCAGGCCTGTACCGGCGGGTTCACTTCACTAAAGTTCCATTCGTAAGATGGCAATTGTCCATCCGGTTTCATGTACCACTCCCGCATCATTAATAATAATTGATGCTTCGCAAACGTCGGGTCTACCAGCGCTATAGGTATACATTGAAAAGCCAGGTCCCATGCCGCATACCAGGGATACTCCCATTTATCCGGCATCATAATGATATCTTGGTTTTTCAAATGCGTCCAGTCACTGTTGCGACCGGTTTGCTTACTAACACTTACAGGAGTAATACCGTCATCATTATTCAACCATCGTTCCACATCAAAATGATAATACTGTTTGCTCCACAACAAACCTGCAAATGCCTGCCGCTGAATTTTCGCCATATCATCATCCATGCCCTTCGGAAGAATAGCTGCATAAAATTCATCCGCCTCTTGCTTGCGGGTAATAAAAATATCTTTGAAGCCGGACACAAAAGGTGATTCAGTAAGCTTATCACTCAGCCTGCAATAAATCGTTTTGGTTTCCCCACCTGCTACTTTCATTTTATAAACAGGCGAAAACTTTGTTCCTTTTTTATTCTTCGTAAGCTCCGGGATGTTCTCCCCATTAATGATCGCATTATGAAAAGCGTCTTTTACAAAAATGGATTCATTGCGTGTGCCTTTTATCTTCTGATTATTGGTTTCATTATCAGTAAGCATTGACTTATCCGGCGGGAAAAAATAAAAATAATAATCACCAAGTCTTTTATGGTCTGCTTTTACAGTTGATTTATTTACATAAGTAATAGATGGTTTTTTATCAGGCTCACCATGCTGCCACCGGTTATAAAACCAAAGTGTTGGCAACACTGTTATTTCGGCCGCTTTCGTATATCGGTTCGTAATATCAATCTTAATAAAAATGTCCCTTGCACTTTGTTTCGCATAAGTGATCAGCACATCGAAATATTCATTGTTATCAAATACTCCCGTATCGAGTATTTCATATTCCGTATCAAGCCTGTCCCGTTTTTGATTTTCTTTTCTTATCTGTTCGTACGGAAATTCCTGCTGAGGATATTTATATAAATATTCCATGTAGTAATGCGTCGGAATATTATCGAGGTAGTAATAAAGTTCTTTTACATCTTCACCATGATTGCCCTGCGGATTGCTCAAACCGAATAAACGTTCTTTCAATATCGGGTCTTTTCCATTCCACAATGCAACAGCGAAACAAAGGTTTCCAAAAAATTCCGTGATGCCTGCCAATCCATCTTCACCCCATTTGTAAGCCCTGCAATAGGCATCATCAAATGGAAAGTAATGCCACACATCACCATTCGCACTATAATCTTCCCGTACCGTGCCCCATTGACGTTCGCTCAGGTAAGGCCCCCACTGTACCAATGGAACAGCCTTCGTGGCATTCACTGCGAGTCTTTGATGTTCTGCTGTCATTCCGTTTTTTTATAACAAAAAATGCAGGCAAGCATGTCGTTTGTTATAATGGTAGTGTAAGTCTGAAATATTTTTATTAACCCGGCTTCAGTTCCCTGATCATCTTCGTTGCGTCGCACTCTTCATCTTCCTGTTCTCTACTCATCACTCTTAACTCGTAGCCGTCTCCTGTGAAATTAACGCATAGCAGTCAATAAACAGTCAATCTCTTAATTAAACCCTGAAATAATTATTGATATTTTTTAACGAGATCAGCCAGGATTTTCTTATCGGCTTGCGTTAAAATATTCAGCGTATCATTTTGTACAAAATGAATTTTAAAAGATTGTATCGCAGCGATACTATCTTTAATAGTATACCCAACAATCCGCAGCGCCTGCATCGCATTAAAATCTTGCGGCACTTTTACAGCAGCGGTATCATACCATAATCCAAAACCCTTATCCGCTAATTGTTTCCATGGAAAATACCTGCTCGGGTCCACCTTTCTTCCCGGCGCTACATCCGAATGCCCAACAAAATTTGTCGCAGGAATATTATAAGCCCTTTTTAAACGGCCCAGCAATTCCTGCAAACTATTGATCTGTGCATCAGTAAAAGGCTCAAATCCATTATTATCAATTTCAATGCCGATACTGCTGCTGTTAAGATCAGAATTATTACCCCACTTACTCACACCGGCATGATGTGCCCGCAATAAATCATTCAGCATGTGGTGTACTGTCCCATCCCGGCATATTACATAGTGGGCGCTGACTTGTGTACTGGCTAGTGTAAACGTTTTTAATGTCTGGTCGCAACTATTTTGCGCCGTATGATGAAGGATAACAAAATTCGGGCGGCGCATCGAAAAATTAGTAGTACCCGCCCATGCATCCGCATATAATAAACCAGCAGAATCTTTCAAGGGGTATTGCATCAGCAACTTTGCATATTCCTTTACCTGCTTTTTATAAAACTTATTTGTTTTTGCATAAGGCTTAGGCGAACAACTCCACACCAGCAGTAAAACAAACCCTAAAAAAAGAATAACTCTCACGATGAAAAATAATTATAGTGCAACTTACATAATCCACGGCTATTGATCATCCGCTCTATCGAACACTTAAATAAATTACCTTTTAAATACCTGTCTCTTTTTCCTTCTTTTCTCTTTCATCCTCTTAGCTCACATATTTCTCCTGTATTGCCCGCCCACCTCATACAATGCATGAGTGATCTGCCCCAGCGAACAATATTTCACCGTCTCCATCAATTGCTCAAATAAATTTCCATTATTAATGGCTGTCTCCTTTAATTTCTTTATCTCTTTTTCAATCTTCATTTCATTTCTTTTCCAGAATGTTTGAAGATTAGCGATTTGTTGTTCTTTCTCTTCCATAGTACTCCTTATTACTTCAACAGGCATAATCGTCGGGCTACCTTTTTTATTTAAAAAAGTATTCACCCCAATCAACGGCAACTCTCCTGTATGTTTCTGGTGCTCGTAATACAAACTCTCTTCCTGTATTTTATTGCGCTGGTACATTCTTTCCATCGCACCCAGCACACCACCTCGTTCTGTAATGCGGTCAAACTCCGTTAGCACCGCTTCTTCCACCAAAGCAGTTAATTCTTCAATCGCAAAACTTCCCTGTATAAAATTTTCCGTCTTCGCAGTACCTAATTCACGGTTAATAATTAATTGTATCGCCATCGCACGGCGTACACTTTCTTCTGTTGGCGTGGTGATCGCTTCATCATATGCATTGGTATGAAGCGAATTGCAATTATCATAAATAGCATACAATGCCTGCAGCGTTGTCCTGATATCATTAAAATCAATTTCCTGCGCATGCAAACTTCTGCCGGATGTTTGTATATGATACTTCAGCATCTGGCTGCGTTTGTTAGCATTGTATTTATATTTCATCGCCTTCGCCCAGATTCTTCTCGCCACCCTGCCAATTACACTATACTCTGCATCCATACCATTACTGAAAAAGAAAGAAAGATTGGGAGCAAAATCATCAATGCTCATACCGCGGCTGAGATAATATTCTACATAGGTAAATCCGTTTGACAATGTAAAAGCCAACTGCGTGATAGGGTTCGCACCCGCTTCCGCAATATGATAACCAGAAATACTAACGCTGTAAAAATTCCGGATCTTCTTTTCAATAAAATATTCCTGTACATCACCCATCAGCTTCAATGCAAACTCCGTGGAAAAAATACAAGTGTTCTGCGCCTGGTCTTCTTTTAATATATCTGCCTGCACAGTTCCCCGCACTTGCTGCAATGCTGTTTGTTTACATTGCTCATAAATTTCTTTTGGCAACACTTCATCACCAGACAGTCCCAATAATTTTAAACCTAATCCATTATTTCCTGAAGGCATTACACCCGGAGAAGAAGAATTATTATAAACTGGTTTTGTTAAAGAAGAATATTTCTTCGCAAATGCATCATTGACCATTGACCATTGACCATTGGCTTCTATCCATTTCTCACATTGCTGGTCAATCGCCGCATTCATAAAAAACGCCAGCAGCATCGGCGCCGGGCCATTGATCGTCATACTCACCGATGTTTTCGGATCGCAAAGATCAAACCCGCTGTATAATTTTTTAGCGTCATCAACAGTTGCGATACTTACACCGCTGTTTCCTATTTTACCATATATATCAGGACGGTGATCAGGATCTTCCCCATACAACGTAACACTGTCAAACGCTGTTGACAACCTTATCGCCGGTTGATCCATACTTACATAATGAAAACGCTTATTCGTTCTCTCCGGGCCGCCTTCACCAGCAAACATTCTTGTAGGATCTTCACCTTCTCTCTTTAACGGAAACACGCCGGCAGTAAATGGAAAATGACCGGGTACATTTTCCTGCGCTTCCCATTTTAATATATCACCCCAGTCTTTATACTTTGGTAAAACAACTTTTGGAATTCGTGTACCGGACAAACTCTTCACCGACATTTCCTGTTTAATCACTTTGTCCCTCACTGTATATTCATAAAAGTCTTTTTCATACTCTTTTAGTTTCGCCGGCCAATTGGTTACAAGCTTCCGGCTGACAGGCGTTAACTGGTCAAAATAAAAGTCAATTTGTTTTTGTATAGTCTCCCCAAACCCTTCCAAAGAAGGGGTTTGAGATTCCTTACTTTTTAAAATCTCTAAAGTTCCGTGCAACTGGTACAATTTCGAAGCAATCCCAGCTTGCTCATCTACCAATTTATCATAACCACGGTTGTTCTCAGTAATTTCAGAAAGATAACGAACACGTTTAGCTGGTATCACTGACTGTGAAATTTTCGCTGTCGCATCCGGCGAAGGATGAAACTCACCAAATTTCACTTTTGTCTTTGTTTCAATTTTCTTTAGCAACAATTCAAATAAAAGATTAACTCCTTCGTCATTAAATTTACTGGCCATTGTACCGATCACCGGCAATTCATCATCCTTTGCAGTAAATAATTGATGGTTACGTTTGTATTGTTTTTTTACATCCGCCAAGGCATCCAATGCACCGGCTTTATCAAATTTATTTAGGCAAATAAGATCCGCATAATCCAGCATGTTGATTTTTTCCAGTTGCGATGCAGCGCCATATTCCGGCGTCATCACATACATACTTACATCACAATAATCGAGTATCGAAGCATCACTTTGACCAACACCAGCTGATTCCAAAATAATAAAATCAAACCCGGCTGCTTTGCAGATATCAATCGCTTCCTGTACATATTCACTCAAAGCTTTATCGCTTTCTCTCGTGGCAAGGCTGCGCATATAAGCCCTCGGATGCGAAATAGCATTCATTCTTATTCTATCGCCCAATAAAGCGCCACCTGTTTTTTTCTTTGATGGATCAACGGAAATAACGGCGATTGTTTTAACCGTAAAATGATGAAGAAAGCGGCGAACGATTTCATCTGTTACCGAAGATTTACCAGCGCCGCCGGTACCGGTAATTCCAAGAACTGCGGCCCCCGTCCCGGAAGGATGGATTTTAGAAGAATCATTTGATTCGGTGATTTCTTTAAGTATCGAAGAATAATCAGATTTATTTTCTGCAAGTGTGATAGCTCTTGCGATTCGACGTACATCTTTTACTTCATCCAATGGAAGTTTGCCATTCCAACTTGTGTTTTCGAAAACCCCTTCTTTGGAATGCTCGGGGAGGCTTTGTTTTATTACATCCTCAATCATCCCTTCCAACCCCATCTTCCTTCCATCATCGGGTGAATAAATTTTGGTGATGCCGTATTTATGCAATTCTTCTATTTCATTTGGTAAAATCGTACCGCCGCCGCCACCGAATATTTTTATATGGCCGCACCCATTTTCATCCAGTAAATCTTTCATGTATTTAAAAAACTCCAGATGCCCGCCCTGGTAACTCGTAACAGCAATGCCCTGTACATCTTCTTCAATTGCGGTCTCTACAATTTCTTTTACTGATCGGTTATGTCCCAGGTGAATAATCTCGGCGCCTTTGGCCTGCATGATGCGCCGCATAATATTAATAGCGACATCATGCCCATCAAACAATGATGCGGCGGTAACAATACGAACCTTGCTGGCGGGAATGTAACTCATAAACCTATTCACTAACAATTGTTCACAAAGCTACTAAAACCTCCTGTAGCTCTTTACATTATCTGCTGACGAATTATCTTTTGTATTTTTGAAAAATCGCATCGATTGATAAGTTAAAACAATAAAAGTGGCCCGTCGTAAATATGTTCATTTTTCCGAATTGCATAACCTGCAATCCCCCGGTATCATCGTTCCTGTAATTTATGATGTGCTCAAACCTGCCAGCGTGGTGGATGTTGGATGCGGCCTGGGTACCTTTTTACATACGTTCAAACAATGCGGCACCAAAGAAGTGATGGGCCTGGATGGGCCGTGGATCAACAAAGAAAAATTATCGCAATACCTGGATGCCGATTCATTTAAAATAGTAAACCTGCATGAGCCGATCCGGCTGGATAAAAAATATGATTTGGCTATTTGCCTGGAAGTCGCGGAACATATCGCATCAAAAAGCGCTGATACGATTGTAGAAAGTTTAGTTTCCTTAAGCAATACTGTTTTATTCTCAGCCGCTATTCCTTTCCAGGGCGGACAAAATCATTTGAACGAGCAATACATTGATTACTGGAAGGAAAAATTTGCGAAACATGATTATATCACTTACGATGTGTTACGATTGATTTTCTGGAATAACAAAGAGGTGTTTTGGTGGTACAAACAAAATATGTTTTTGATAGCACATAAAGATGTAAAGGTTGATGTAGATGCTTTCCGGAAAAAGGAGCAAGACCCGCACAGCATGATTTTTATTCACCCGGAATTGTATGAAGAAAGAATGACACGGTTGAAAAAAATTGTAAGCGGCAAAGCATCATGGGAAGATCTTTTTAAAGTAACGGGGAATTTTATACGGCATAAACTGGGCATGAAAAAGTAATGCCTATGAAAATTGCAGTATTAATATTGGCCCATAAAGATGCTGCACAAACAGAACGTTTGATCAATCGCCTTCAGCATCCTTCCCTGCATTTGTTCATTCATGTCGATAAGAAATCACCGCTATCAAAACATTCTTTTTCTTCACCGGTAACTCAAATTAAAAATAATATCCCTGTTTTCTGGGGCGATTTTTCTCCCGTGCAAGCCACTTTAAACGGGATGAAAGAGATTAGTGAAAAACTCGGTGTGTTTGATTATTTCATTTTATTAAGCGGCCAGGATTATCCTATAAAGCCTACAGAATCGTTACTACAATTTTTACAACAGAATAAAGGCAGTGAATTTATTGATCATCACCCCGTCACTGAAGATGGATGGAAAGCCGCGATGAGCCGTTATCAATATTTTTATTACAGGAAAAATAAAAATGTATGGGGCTGGGCTTTTTTTGCCGTCGTTCGCACATTTATGAAAATAACAGGAATAAAAAGAAAATCACCGGTTCCTGTTTGGGCCGGTTCGCAATGGTTCAATATTTCGTATGCGGCATTTGATTATATATTAAAATACACATCTGCAAATCCCGAACTTGTCAGCTTCATGAAACGCAGCAATTTTACTGATGAATTATTTTTCCAAACTGTATTACTGAATTCGCCTTTCAAAAATAACTGCGTAAATAATAGCCTGCGTTATATTCATTGGAACGAAGCTTCGATGGAAGAAAATAAAAGCCCCGGCATTATTGGTATAAAAGACCTTGCCGTTATTCAGCAAAGTCCCGCATTCTTTGCAAGAAAATTCGATGCAGCAGTTGACTCAGCCATTTTGAATGAATTAGATAAGATCACAGGCTACACATCTTGAACAAGCACCCCATTTAACTTACTTTTGCGCCATGCAGGCAATTATTGATTCTGTTACCTCATTATATAAAAAGTGGAAAGGCGTTGATCCTGTTTCTGTAGACCTGTTGCAGCAAGCCGGCAGTGAACGTCGTTATTTTCGTTTGCACGGAAAAGATCATACAGTAATCGGCACTTACGGCGCTAATATCCGTGAAAATGAAACCTTCATTTATTTCTCCAAACATTTTAAGAAAAAAAATCTCGCCGTCCCAGAAATATTCGCTGTAAGTGAGAACGGTGAATATTATTTACAGGAAGATTTTGGAGATACCTCGCTATTGAACAAATTGGAAGCCGGTGGCTTTTCACAGCCCGTTTATGATTTATTTAAAAAAAGTTTAGAAGCGCTAGCCACATTGCAGGTAAAAGGCGATGAAGAGTTGAATTATAATCTATGTCTTACTAATACAGAGTTCGGCAAACAAGCCATTATGGCCGACCTGCTTTATTTTAAATATTATTTTCTCGATGCATTACGAAAACCCTACGATAAACAAAAGTTGCTTGACGATTTTGAAGCATTGAGTAATTACCTCACGCATACCGAATATAAATATTTCATGTTCCGTGATTTCCAGAGCAGGAATATTTTAACAACTCCTTCGGATGGGCTTGGGGAGGTTATTCATTTCATCGATTACCAGGGCGGCATGAAGGGCGCTCCGCAATATGATGCCGCCAGTATGCTTTGGCAGGCAAGGGCTGATCTTCCCGCTGAATGGAAAAATAACTTGCTGGAAGATTACATGAATGTTTTTCAGAAATTAATCGCCACTCCTCTTGACAGGAATACATTTAAAAGCCAATATAATGGCTATGTATTAATAAGATTATTACAAGTGCTGGGCGCTTATGGCTTTCGGGGATTATTCGAAAGAAAGGCGCAATTCCTCACCAGCATTCCGTTAGCTTTAAAAAATCTGAAAGAATTTTTTCAAACACAAAGTATTGGCATTACGGTTCCAGAATTCAGGAAAGTATTGAACATTTGTGTTGCCGATGAAGTGATTCAGCAGTTTACACCAACACAAGCGACTGAACAAACGCCATTAGTTGTAAAGATTAGCAGCTTCTCCTATAAAAAAGGTATCCCTGTTGATGATAGTGAAAACGGTGGTGGTTTTGTTTTTGATTGTCGTGGGATTTTAAATCCGGGAAGGATACAGGAATATAAAACACAAACAGGCCGTGATAAAGGAGTGAAAGATTACCTCGAACAACAAACAAAAATGCAGGAATACCTCAACAGCGTTTTTGACATCGTTGATATTTCCGTGGAAGATTATATCAAAAGAGGTTTTGAAAGTTTAGCTGTAAACTTCGGCTGCACCGGTGGTCAGCACAGAAGTGTATACGCTGCTGATGCATTGGCAAGGCATTTAAAAAATAAATTCAAAGTGAAGATTGATTTGAAGCACCATGTACAGGATGCGAAAAATTGGATTAACGAACTTCCTGGTTCGTAATTATTACGATTGAATATATTCCCTGTAATGCACTACAGCATGATCAAACGGTTCCTGAATAGCCTCTTCTTCTACAACAATTACATCTAAAGTATTTCCATGGTTATCAAAAAATTCAAGGCAATACCCCTTTTTCCCATTTTTTTCAACTATATCAACAAGCGTTGCTACATCACCTTTGATAAACGCCGAATCAGGCAAATTCTGAGCAAGTTGGACCTCGCTATATAATTTAAATCTGTTCATACCGGGTATAAAGTTACAAAACGAAATTTGTTATTTTCAATCTGTTCCATCCAGATAGTGATAATTAAACTATTTTTAAGTTTACCTTCTACTTTGTACAAATCTCCAAATTTGTTTTCCCGGCTCAATATAGCCTCTTTAGTAGTCGCAATCAGCCGGATTTCTTCTATTAATTCTTTATAGTTAGATTTTGTAATCCAAGACTTCCTAAAAAGCCGGCCTTATCATTTTTCTCCTTCTTTATAAGAAGATAGTCCAAAATCTTTTCTTCTGGAATTATCAGTTGATCAGGCTTAAGTATCATAAGCACTAAAGTAAGAAGAAATGCAATTAATGTACTTTTGAAGCCATGATAAAAAAAGCAATGATTTTTTCCGCCGGCCTCGGCACCCGCTTCAAACCCTGGACGGATAAACATCCAAAAGCGCTGGCATTGGTGAATGGCAAATCATTGCTGCAACGAAATATTGAATACCTGCAACAATATGGCATTACAGAGGTAATTGTAAACGTTCATCATTTTGCGGAGCAAATCATTGCGGCTATAAAAGAAAACAAGGGCTGGGGAAGCAATATCATTTTCAGCGATGAAACAAATGAAGTATTAGAAACAGGTGGCGGTTTATTAAAAGCAAAACATTTATTTACACCCGGCGAAAAATTCATCACCTGCAACGTTGATATATTGACTGATCTTAATCTCCATCATCTTATTTCATTTCATGAAAAATACCAACCACTGATCAGCTTTGGTGTAACGAATCGAAAAACCTCCCGCAATTTTTTATTCGATAACAACAACAGGCTTTGCGGATGGATCAATAATAAAACAGGCGAACAACGTATTTCCATTGAAAAACCCAATCTTATACAAAAAGCATACAGTTGCGTCGTCATTTTTGAATACGATGTTTTTAAAACAATTCCTTTCACCGGCAAGTTTTCATTAGTGGAAGTGTACCTCCATGCAGCAAAGGATCATCTTATTCTTGGCTATGATCATAGCGGCGATAAGTTTGCAGATGTCGGAAAACCTGAAAGTGTGGCCGTTGCAGAAGCCCTCTTCCCGTAATATTCCTACCGTTTATCCATTTTTTAGCCAAAAAAATACAAATACAAGCCAAACGGTACAGGCCTTGCCAGCATTTATTTTAACTTGCGTCACTTTCTAAATCATACTACATGAAGAGATATATTTTAACGGTTGTCGTTGCTATAGCAACAATTAGTTCTTTTGCCCAACAATCCACCTATGATGCTAAAGAAGCATTCAATCCCCAATTCTATCCCAATACAGGAAATGATTACCGAAGCGCCAGCGGTGAACCCGGCCCTAAATACTGGCAAAACAAAGCCGACTATTCAATCAATTGCACACTCGATACATTAAAACACGGAGTGAGTGGTACGGTAGAAATAAATTATACCAATAACAGTCCTGATAACCTGAAATTTTTATGGCTGCAACTGGACCAGAATATTTATCGTAAAGATTCCCGTGCATCCGCCACTACTACGCAAGCCGGCGGTCGTTATGCAAATGCAAAATTTACCGAAGGCGACCTGATCAAATCCGTGAATGTTGAATACAATGGAAAAAAATATAAAGTTGATCCGAAAGTAACAGACACCCGCATGCAGGTATGGCTGCAGGATGCGGTAAAATCCGCAGGTGGAAAAATCAGGCTGACAATTGATTTCGCATTTGAAGTTCCTGAATACGGCAGCGACCGTATGGGAAGATTGAATACAAAAAATGGCTGGCTATACACGATTGGCCAATGGTTTCCCCGCATGTGTGTATATGACGACATACAGGGATGGAACGTATTGCCCTATATAGGCGCTGGTGAATTTTACCTGGAGTATGGTGATATTGAATACAGTGTTACCGCTCCCGCTAATTTGATCGTTGTTGGTTCAGGCGAGTTGCTCAATCCGCAGGATTGTTATACCCCCGATCAGCAAAAGAGATGGAACGATGCAAAGAACAGTGATAAAACAGTAGTGATCCGCAGCGAAAAAGAAATAGCAGATAAAAACTCACGACCAAATAAACCAACCTGCACCTGGAAATTTAAAATACAAAATACAAGAGACGCGGCATGGGGTGCATCGAGAGGATTTATCATAGATGCGGCCAAGATCGATTTACCAAGTGGTAAAAAATCATTGGCCATCAGCGCTTACCCATCGGAAAGTGCAAAGGACAGGCAGGGAAATGACTGGCGCAGGTCTTCAGAAATGATAAAAGGTTCGATCGAACATTATTCAAAAAGATTGTATGAATTTCCTTATCCCGCCGCTACGAATGTGGCAGGTGTTGTTGGCGGGATGGAATATCCTGGCATTGTGTTTTGCAGTTACAGCAGCGACGGCGCTGATCTTTGGGATGTCGTAGATCATGAATTCGGTCACACCTGGTTCCCGATGATTGTCGGCAGCAATGAAAGAAAATATGCGTGGATGGATGAAGGCTTCAATCAATTCATCAACCAGCAGTCAACAAAGGAATTTAAAAACGGCGAATTCGTACAGTTGTTCAATCTCGCTGACATAAATTCTGATGTTGCGATAAGATATAATTTCAGCGATGAAATGGATGGATTGAATAATACGCCTGATGTTATTCAGCAAAACAATCTTGCGAGCGCCGCTTATTTCAAAACCGTGATGATGATGACTAGTTTGCGTGATGCGGTGCTTGGGCCCGATCGATTCAATGCAGCCCTGCGTGAATATGTTGCACGCTGGGCTTTCAAACATCCCACACCGTGGGACTTCTTTCATACTATGGAAAATGTCGCCGGTGAAGACCTTAGTTGGTTCTGGCGTTCATGGGTGTTCAATACATGGAAGCTCGATCAAACAGTCTCCGCTGTAAAATATGTAAGAAGCGTTCCGGCAAATGGCGCCGACATAACAATTCAGAATTTAGGAAAAATGCCGATGCCTGTCACCGTGCTGGTAAAAGAAAGCAATGGTAAAGAACATAAGG
The DNA here is from genome assembly GCA_037200685.1 of Chitinophagaceae bacterium. Lineage (GTDB taxonomy): Bacteria > Bacteroidota > Bacteroidia > Chitinophagales > Chitinophagaceae > JAJKIP01. Next base: position 328,912 of record JBBCIG010000019.1, on the reverse strand, counting down.
TTAATCTTCCTGTTGAAGTATGGCAGCGTGGCTCGGAGTGGACATTCACCGTTCCCACTACCAGCGAGATAAAGGAAATAACACTCGATCCCGATAAAAAACTCCCGGATGTTAACCGTGGTAATAATAGTTGGAAAAAACCTTTTTAAAATACAATCCCGCTTCATGCGGGATTTTTTATTTATTAGCCCGGCTGCATTGCTACTATCAGCTTCGTTGCGTCGCACTCTTCAACGTTCTGTTCGCTATTCAGCATTTTAGAAAATATCTTAATTCATCATACTCCTCGAAAAGCGAGGGCTGTGTGCTGTTCCTCTCCTTTAGGAGAGGCCAGGTGAGGTTTCTGTTCACCATTCAGCATTTTCGAACACCCAATACTCGCAACTAGCGACTCACTACTCGCAACTGCATTCTTACAATTCCTTTATCAACTCTCCCAACAAAATCTCTTCCAACACTTCCCTTTTAGCCACTTCATTTTCCTTCGTCCATTTAATAAGCCTGATACTCCCCTTCTCTATTTCAATACCTGTAATATCCCCATCATCAAAACAACAGCAACCACTATTAAAGTAAGAAGGTTTCATCACAGGGTAATCAACCGATATAGCGGTAAAATGCTTTTCTATTTTTTGAATTTGCTTTTTTGTTTCCGTCATGGCTGCTTCATCCTTATTAGCAATTGCTGTTTCCATTTGCTTATACAGCCTTTCAATTTGCGTCAAGGATTTAAACACCGGCTGATGCGTATGCCCCGTAATCAGTAAAATATCTTTCTGCGCCGCCGACCATTCGTACATAATCTCGTTATGCAATGTTTTCTTTTCATTGTTATAAGCAGGCGTGTTAGGGTTAATGCGCAGGTAGGCCTGCAGCGGCGCCCATATTTTTGAAACAAAAAATTTACTGAACCAGTTTCCATCACTTTGTGCATCGCCCTGGTGGCCATGCGTGCAAAAAATATGAAACTGTTTGTCACCAATGCTAACCGCCAGCACGAGCCCTTCATATATTTTCAAATCTTCGCCGTATATTTTTTTTACCTGCCACCAGGCAAAAGGATCATTTCCCCAATACAAATCGTGGTTGCCGAATATTTTTACAAAAGCATTCTCCTGTAAAAATTTCTTTTCTATCTCAAACGTATTTTCATAATTTTTTTTCACATCACCCAGGCTGTTCTCCCACAATTCTTCTCCATCACCTAATGAAATAAAGCAAAAATTATTTTGCAAATAATAATCAAGCGCCGCCATGTAATTAGGCTCCGACGTCATAAAATCATCCGCCCCGTTCTTCGCCCCTTTATGCTGATCAGAAAAAATGATGAATTTCCCGGCATGCTCTTCAAAAGGAATCACAATTCCTTTCTTATGCTGTTCGATAATAATATCCGCATATAGTTTATCAAGCGCTTTAAAAATCCGTTTGCGGTCAGGCTTCGACGAAAATTTCTGCACCGCCCACAGCACAGGTTTTAATAAAATAAAACGAACCACTCGTCGCATGCTTATTATTTTATAAAAAAGCCCTGTTTCACATCGGGGGAAACAGAGCTTAAAAAAATTAACCCGGCCGTTATCATTTCACCGCGATCATACTGATTTCTACATTTACAAACTTAGGCAATGCACTCACCTGCACTGTTTCCCGTGCGGGGAAATCGCCTTCGAAATATTTTCCATACACTTCATTCATCTCAGGAAATTCATTCATGTCAGTAAGAAAAATGGTAGTCTTTACCACATTTTTAAAGTCCATGCCCGCCGCTACTAAAATCGCTTTTAGGTTTTGCATCACCTGGTGCGTTTCTTCCTGCACATCTTTGTTCATCATTTCGCCGGTCCGTTGGTCAATGCAGACCTGGCCCGCTATATATAAGGTATCACCAGCCAATATCGCCTGGTTATAAGGGCCGATCGGTGCCGGGGCATCCGGGGTATTAATAATTTGTCGCGTCATGTTTTATTATTTAGAAATTGATATAACGAATATAGTTTTATACTCTTTCTTTGCAAAAAATACAAATGAAAGTCCTTGTGATTGCCAGCGACGAATTAAAAGAAGAGCTGATGGCTTGCCCGATCAGCCCTGGCCTGGAATTGCAATGGATAACTAAACCCGCTGATTTCCAAAGCAACGATACACCAGCAGCCTGCATCGACTTACTATTTGAAAACAATAAAGAACGAATTGACTGGCTGAAGCAGTTGCCCGTTTCTTTAATCATTATTAATGCCGTTGTTACTACGCTGAAAGAAATAAAGGAAAATTTTATACGTATCAATGGCTGGCCGACTTTTTTAAAAAGGCCTGTTATAGAAGCTACTGGCGAAAATGATCTGTTGAAACAAAAGTCGGAAGAACTATTTTTTCAATTAGGAAGAAAAACAGAATGGGTAAATGATACCACGGGATTTATTACCCCGGTAATTATTGCCGCCATCATCAATGAGGCATTTATTACCCTCGAAGAAAAAGTGAGCGTAGAAGAAGAAATAGATACCGCTATGAAGCTCGGCACCAATTATCCTTACGGCCCGTTTGAATGGAGTAAAAAAATTGGTTTAAAAAATATTTATTCATTACTGGATACATTGAGCAAACAAAAAGATCGTTATCGTCCCTGCGATTTATTAAAACAAAAGGCAATGGCCTGATTATGGCAATTATTCTAAATATTGATACTTCTGTTGATACAGCCTCTCTCTGCCTTGCAAAAGATGGAAAGATTTTGCAAGCTGCTGTAAATGATAACCAGAAAGACCATGCTTCCTGGCTGCATCCTGCGATACAAACAATAATGAAGAATACAGGAACTTCAATGAATGAGCTACAGGCTGTAGCAGTTACCATCGGGCCTGGCTCCTATACAGGATTAAGAGTTTGCTTATCATCAGCAAAAGGTTTATGCTTTGCACTCAATATTCCATTAATCGCTATCAATACACTTGAAATGATGGCATATGCAACAAAGGATATCGAAGGCGACCTGCTATGCCCCCTAATTGATGCAAGAAGAATGGAAGTTTTTATGGCTGTCTATAACAAAGAATTAAAGAAAATAATCGAACCAAAAGCGATGATTGTTGTTCCCGGCAATTTTGATGAATTACTCGCTTCTCAAACGGTTGTTTTCTCCGGGAATGGTGCTAATAAAATAAAGACAATTGTGCAGCATCCCCATGCAATATTTGCCGATATAAAAGCAAGCGCTGCCAATATGTGCAACCTATCCGAAAGAAATTTTGATGAAAAAAACTTTGCGGATACCGCTTATGTAGAACCTTTCTATATAAAAGAGTTCTATTCTCCTACACTTTAATGATTTAGATCAATCAGCAGGTTCTTAACATTTTACATTAACTAAAACAGGCATACATATTGTATTTTTGCTATCTATTATTACACTTAACACCGGTTATTGCTATGAACAACTATGCGCTAACATTGAACACCATTTCAGACAGCGGAAGCTCTCTGAAAGTAGATTTGCTGAACGTGAAGAAAGCGTCGCTGATATTGCGGGCCATCAATCACAAATTGAGACAGCAAATTTTAAAGCTCATTGACGAAACCAGTAAAATAACAGTTACTGAAATCTACGTAAAACTGAGGTTGGAACAATCTGTTGCATCACAACACCTTGCTATTCTCCGGAAAGCAGGATTTGTGAAAACAGAGAGGAACGGTAAATTCATTTATTATACGGTGAATTCAGCCCGGATCGAGGAGCTCAACCAGTTTGTAGAATCGTTATTGAATTAATGCCGATTAACTGATTAAAAGGAAGCTTAATCGCTTCCTTTTTTTTATTTTAAAAATTTTACTTTTGCATATAACTTACAGCTATGTTCATTAAACAATTATACACTGGCTGCCTCAGTGAAGCGGCTTATTATATTGAAAGTAACGGTGAAGCAGCTATTATTGATCCCTTGCGTGATATAGATGTTTACCTGGCCCTGGCTGATGAAAGAAAAGCAACGATCAATTATATTTTTGAAACGCATTTTCATGCGGACTTTGTAAGTGGTCATCTCGATCTTGCTAAAGCCACTCATGCGCCAATTATTTATGGCCCTGAAACTGTTACAAAATTCCAGGCGCATATCGCTAATGATGGTGAAACATTTAAAATAGGTAAACTCACTATTGAAGTGTTGCACACACCCGGCCATACATTAGAATCAACCTGCTATTTATTAAAAGATGAAAATGGTAAAGACTATTGCATCTTCACCGGCGATACATTATTTGTCGGCGATGTAGGCCGGCCTGACCTGGCGCAAAAAGGAAATGAAATAACCGTCAATGACCTGGCAGGCATGCTCTATGATAGTTTGCAATCAAAAATAGTTCCGTTGGCGGATGAAGTAATTGTTTATCCTGCACATGGCCCCGGCAGCTCCTGCGGAAAAAATTTGGGGCCCGATACTGATAGCACCATCGGTGAAGAAAAGAAATTCAACTATGCATTAAAAGCTTCTAATAAAGAAGAGTTTATTAAAACCGTAACCGACGGTATACCACCGGCACCGCAATATTTTTCTATCAATGCTAAGATCAATAAAGAAGGATATGACAGTCTTGATACCGTATTAGAAACCGGTATGAAAAAATTGTCATTGGATAAATTTAAAAAAATGGTAGCGGACGATGCTATCATTCTTGATACCCGCAACATAGAAGAATTTATGGAAGGTTTCATTCCCGGCTCCATCAGCATCGCATTGAATGGCCGTTTTGCGGAATGGGCGGGAAGCCTTTTATCATTTGATACGCCGATAGTTTTAGTAGCGGAAACCGGAAAAGAAAAAGAAAGCATTATCCGTTTGGCAAGAGTGGGATTAGATAATGTGCAGGGTTATCTTGATGGCGGCTATGCTACATGGAAAAGCACCAATGAACAATTCGATATTATTATAAACGTGGAAGCAGATGAATTAATGATGGATATTCCTTTTGACCCAAACCTTGTTATCGTTGATGTCCGCAAACCATCAGAATTCGCCGAAGGTCATTTAAAAAACGCTGTTAATCTTCCGTTGAATGAAATGATCGATCCCGCAAGCATGGCAAACATTGACGACACACATAACTTATATGTTCATTGCGGTGGCGGCTATCGCAGCGTTATCGCCGCTTCTCTTTTAAAAAGACAGGGTATTCATAACCTAAGAAATGTAGCCGGTGGCTGGGGTAAAATAAAAGAACAGAAAGAAGCTGAGATCGTAAAAGAAACAAGTGTATTGAATTAATAATTATTCTCTAACCGGCCCATATTCTTCCTTCCACTGATGCTTCCATCTCCTGTGGCTCCATAGCCACATCTCGGGGTATTGACGGATCACACCTTCCATATATCGTACAAACTTTCTTGTTAGTTCCACTTCGTTTGTGTTAGCAGCGTTTTCTTCTACCAATGTAAACACTACATTATAATAGCCACGTTTTTTCTTATGAATAAAACCAAATACTACAGCACACTTATAATCAATAGCGCTTTTAGCTGTCTTGCTGATAAAAGGAGTTGGCCTTCCGAAAAAATTAAACCATAATGCACTCGCCGGATGCCCGGGGTTCTGATCGGTCGCCAGGCCGATCATATACTGCGTATTGTGGTGCGGTAGCATATCTTCCCGCATATTGGTAGCGCTTACCAGCAGTGTGCCGTGTTTAGAACGCAGGTTATAAAAAAATCTGTTAAACGTTTTATTTTTCAACGGCATATAAGCGCCGACATACGGAAGCTCCATTCGTTTGGCCGCAGCCGCGTTGCCCCATTCCCAGTTAAAATTATGCCCGATATGCACCTGTACTTTTCTACCGGTTGGCTTTAAATTATTGATGACTTCCCAATTGCCGGTAAAATGTTTTTGAATAAATTTTTGAGAAGCGCTGACCATTTTGATCGTCTCGATAAACGTGTCGATCATGTTGTGATAAAACTGCTTGGCAATCTTCAATCTTTCTTTTTCTGTTTTTTCAGGAAAAGCGATTTTCAAATTGCTCATCACAACACCACGGCGGTATTTCTTAATGTAAAAAACAAATCCATAAATACAATCAGAGAGAATATACAATACCCTCAAAGGGAGAAGGGACAACAACCAAAAGAATCCGTAAACGATATAATACATGATATGCAAAGATAACTCTACAGCACGATGTTTTGTACCAGTTCACTCTTAGATGGATAATCGGTATTAAAATGAAGCCCGCGACTTTCTTTGCGGAAGGATGCACCTTTTACAATAAGATAACCTACTGTAATAAGATTTCTGAGCTCAAGCAATTGCGGTGATAAAGAAGAACTTTCATACAACTGTTCCGTCTCTTCCCATAAAAGATCCAATCGCCGCGAAGCTCTTTGCAAACGAACATTATTACGTACGATACCTACATAATCACTCATCACCAGTTGCAATTCTTTCAGGCTTTGTGTAATCAGGATCATTTCTTTTGGCTCACTGGTTCCTTCCACTTTCCAATCGGGAATATCATTTATAAATGACAGTGCATTTATTTTTTCCACCACATCTATATAACAACGATGTGCAAACACCATCGCTTCCAACAAAGAATTACTTGCTAAACGGTTCGCTCCGTGCAAGCCTGTGCTGGCACATTCGCCGCAGGCATACAAATTAGAAATAGAAGTTTGGCCCCATTCATTTGTTTTAATACCACCGCAACTGTAATGCGCCGCCGGCGCCACCGGTATCATTTGCTTCGTAATATCAATACCAAGCGACAAACATTTCTCATAAATATTAGGGAAATGCTCCGTGAATTTTTCTTTACTGAAATGACGGCAATCCAGCCACACATGCTCCGTACCCGTTCTCTTCATTTCGCTATCAATCGCACGGGCGACTATATCACGGGGCGCTAAATCTTTTCTTGGATCATATCTTTCCATGAATGCCTCACCATCTTTATTGCGCAATATGCCGCCATCACCCCGCACCGCTTCCGTAATTAAAAAAGCCTGCCCACGTAAACCCGCTTCATACAATGCCGTTGGATGAAATTGTATGAACTCCATATTTTCAATTCTTCCTTTTGCACGGTACACCATCGCTACTCCGTCGCCGGTTGCAATAGAAGGATTGGTCGTAGTACGGTACACTTGTCCGTTACCACCCGTCGCCAGCAATGTTGATTTCGCCAATATCTTTTCAATGCGTGATGTTTCCAGGTTCAACACATACACACCATAACATTCAATACCCGGCGAAGCTTTTGTAATTAAATATCCCAGGTGATGCTGCGTGATAATATCAATAACAAAACAATGCTTAACAATAGAAATATTTTTTTGCCGGGAGACCGCTTCCAGCAACGCCCTTTCCATTTCCCAACCCGTAATGTCTTTATGATGAATGATCCGGAACTCCGAGTGCCCTCCTTCTTTACCTAATTTATAATCGCCGTCTTTTTCTTTATCAAACCTTGCGCCCCATTCAATCAATTCCCGCACCCTGTCCGGGCCATCTTTCACTACAATTTCCACTACATCTTTATTACACAATCCATCACCTGCGATCAATGTATCTTCAATATGTTTTGCAAAACTATCATTCTCCAAATCATTCACCACCGCCACACCGCCCTGTGCATATTTCGTATTCGTCTCATCCGCCGCGGCTTTTGTAATGATCATTACTTTCTTATCAGGAAAATGCTGCGCCACTTTCAGCGCATACGTCAATCCCGCAATTCCTGACCCTATTACCAAAAAATCTGTTTGTTGCATGTTTTAATTTTTTTAGCCCGGCTGTATTGCTACTATCAACTTCGTTGCGTCGCACTCTTGTACTTCCTGTTCGCTACTCAGCATTTGTCGAAGACCCCGATGTTTGTCGGGGCGTCGCTCCCGATAGCTATCGGGACTTCAACTTCCTCTTCGCTATTCAGCATTTGTCAGAACTATCTTTATAAAGCAAAAGAATCAATGAAAAATTTTTCCTGGCAATCCCATTTATCCTATAAATCCCAGTTCAGACAAAATTATTCCTTATCTCTTGAACTAATATACTTTATCGCCCCTTCCACGATAAAAAATTGCGCCGCTCCGTATGTCAGCATAATCACCACGCCAGCTATTTCAAAAGAGTAATAAAATTTATTAATCGCCAGCACCGAATCCGACACCACAAATAAAAAGGCGCCGATCATCATCAACAATCCAGTTCTTTTATTTTTTAAAAATAACATGTGCATCGCCAGCATAAACATAAAGCTGATAACTACTCCATAAATTCTTACGGGTATTTTCATACTGCCCAGGTAAGGAGAAAGAATAGAAAGAAGAAGAGCATAATAAACTACAACGATCAGCAGCAACCACCATTTACCCGCAATACTTTCATTGAACCTTATTTTATGGAAGAAGATGATATAAAAGATATGGGCTAATAAAAAAGCAGATAAGCCCAGCAAAAAGAAAAGTGAATTTTTACTTTCAAACAACAACAATACATCACCCAACCATGAAAATAAAAGCGCAAGCAATACCCATGTTGTAAGTTTATCGCTAATTCCTTTGATGGAGGTAATAAAATAACCGGCGAGTGTAATAATAATAAATGGCTTTGAAACAAACTGTACGGTTTCATGATGCAGCAATACTCCGCTGATATTCGCAGCAAGGGCTATAACAAAGAAGATGATCCAGGGATTTTTATTCATGGTAGTCTATGGTTCCACCCACGCTTCACTTTCTTTCAGCAGGTTGATCAATTCATCTACCGCCACTTCACTGTTCACATTTCGTTTTACTATTTCTTTTCCTTTATATAAAGTAATCTTGCCCGGCCCGCTGCCTACATAACCAAAATCCGCATCTGCCATTTCACCCGGCCCATTTACGATACAGCCCATGATGGCGATCTTCACACCTTTTAAATGATTGGTCCTCGAACGGATCTTTCCCGTTGTTTCCTGGAGGTCAAACAAGGTGCGGCCACAACTCGGGCAACTGATATATTCAGTTTTGGATATTCTTGTTCTCGTTGCCTGCAAAATGCTGAAAGCAGTATTATTAGTGAACTGGTAAATATCTTTTACTTCTAAATAAGTTCTGCCTGTTGCTTTTATGTTTTCCCCGTCCGATCCGGTCGTCCGGGCGGGCATCTGCGCCTTGCTGTTATATCCAATGCAAATGCCATCACCAAAGCCTTCTAGAAATAAAGCGCCTGTTTCAATTGCAAAATGGATAAGATGCTCATCAGGAGTTTGCCAGCCACTATCGGTAATTAATATGACAGGGTTTTTAATTTCCCTACTCTGTAATTCAATAAACATTCTGCGAACAGACTGCATCGCATTTTTATTGGTACTGCTGAGGCAAATAACAACAGTTGGGTCATTAGCTAGCTTATCTAAATAGGCTTCACTTTCTTCGGTGCTGTAACAATCCACCATCACAAAATTCAACTTATCGCTTACAACTTTTGCTTCCGCAAACCCGCTGTCCTGGAAAATTGGAAAATACTTGTTCTTATCTTCCGCTTGTTGCCATGCATCAGGATAAACAATCACCTTCAATGTTCCCGGCAATGCGAAATCCAATATTTTATTTCCAATAAACACATAATCAGCCGCCGCATCATTGATCGTCCATTTATCTGTCGCCTCATTATAACTATAGCCGATACTCTGCAAATGCGAAGGATCAATTTTTTCAATCCTGCTAAAATCGGCAACTACTACCGGCACATGCTTGCCACCAATATTATCCACAACAAAAGTTTCTCTTCTTTTATATTCAAATGGGGAATAAGGAAGACTGCTGATCGTTGACAGTTGACCATTGACCTTAATTTCATTTGCAATTGCATCCTTGCGGTCATCTCTCATCGGATCACGGTCAATCTCGTATCTCTTCACCAAATCTTTACACACCGGTATCTCGAATTCCGGGTCTTCCGTCAGCGAAACACGGATCGTATCACCAATACCATCTTCCATCAATGAGCCAATACCAATTGCGGATTTTATTCGTCCATCTTCGCCATCCCCCGCTTCGGTAACGCCGAGGTGCAAAGGATAGCATTCATTAAATTCATCAAACATTGTTTTGACCAGCAACCGGTATGCCTGCACCATCACCTGCGGGTTGCTGCTTTTCATGCTCAGCACAATATTGTGATAGCTTTCATTTCTCGCAATTCTTAAAAATTCCATGGCGCTTTCCACCATTCCCATCGGCGTATCGCCATAGCGGCTCATGATGCGGTCGCTCAATGAACCATGATTAGTTCCGATACGCATCGCCGTTCCATATTCTTTGCAAATTTTTACCAATGGTGTAAACCGTTCACGAATACGGTCTATTTCTTCTGCATAATCAGCATCGGTATATTCAATCAGTTCAAATTTTTTCTTATCTACATAATTACCGGGGTTCACCCGCACTTTTTCAACTATCCTTGCGGCGATCTCTGCGGCATTTGGTGTAAAATGAATATCTGCTACCAACGGCGTTTTATAACCACGTCGGTGCAATTCATTTTTTATATTCAATAAATTCTCCGCTTCTTTTTTGGAAGGCGCTGTGATGCGCACCAGTTCCGATCCGGCTTCGATACAACGAATCGATTGCTCGACGGTACCCATTGTATCCATCGTATCCGTTGTCGTCATCGTCTGCACACGTACAGGATGAAAATTACCCAGCAACAGATCGCCGATCTTTACTTCCCGGGTAGCAAGACGTTTATATTCTGTGAGAGAGGCTGTATAAAGCTGCATAAATAATATGCAAATCGGCGAATGTGCGAATTTGCGGATTAAATCCCTGCAAAATTAACAAACAAAATTTAAGGAGACGTAGAATAGAAAGTTAGCAATATCCGGGTGAAAATATTTTTCCCACTACCCATTCGCAAATTTGCAAATCAGCCATCCGCACATTTACATTACCAGTCTTTCTGTCCACCACCACCACCTTTTGACTTTTCTTTCTGTAGTCTTTCCTGCAATTCTTTTTCTTTTTGCTCTAATAACTTAAGCCGTTGTTCCGCTTCTTTCTGGTTCATTTGCGGTTGCTGTTGTTTTTGTTGCTGCTTCTGCTGGTCTTTCTTTTTATCATCTTTTTTAGGAGGTGGTGGCGGTGGCGGCGTTTTCTTTTTTAATTCCATCAATGCTTTTTGCAGGTTTTCCCGGGTCTCTTTATCCTCAGGGTTTTGCCGCAAGGCGCTTTTATATGCTTCAATACTTTCTTCCAGTCTTTTCTGGCTGGAAAATATCACACCTTTATTATAATAGCCTTTTGCTTTTAAGTCCGCTTCTTTGGCATTCATCACCAACTCCTCCAGGGCTTTTACAGATTCCACTTGCTTCGACTGCCTGTATAATGCGTTCGCCTGGTTAAATTTCGCAGTTGTATTTTCCTTTTCTTTATCTAATGCTTCTTTATACGCCAGTTCCGCCCTGTCATATTGCTTTTGTTTATATAGTTCATTTCCTTTTTCAATGATCTTATCCGCTTCTTGTGCAGGAGCAAACAGGCAGGTAAAACATAAAAAAGCTATAATCGAAAATATTTTCATGCAGCCACTTTTTTTGTTTCAGGAATAAAATATTCTGCCAGCAGTAAAACAAACATAGCGATCGCAAAACACCAGTAATACGTTTTAAAATTCATCAGTGACACATCGCCAAACGCTTTGCTTTCAATTTTAGATAACTGCTGCACCAATTGCTGAACAGCCGCATCACTATTTTCTAAATGTATATAAATGCCGTTTGTACCTTCCGCTATTTGCTTTAATTCATCTTCATTTAATTTCGATAGTACATCATTTCCCGTTTCATCTTTTTTATTCATACCTGTTCCCGGCTCAGGTATAGTTGATCCTTCCGCGGAACCTATGCCCACCGTATTGATCATCATTCCCTGTGCGGATAATTCCTTTGCTGTCTTTACTGCTTCCGGGTCGTGGTCTTCTCCATCAGATATTAATACCACCGCTTTAAATCTTCTTTCCGCAGCGATAAATGCATTGGAACTTCTTTGTAGCGCTTCACTGATCACCGTTCCTTGTTGCGGTACCGCATCCGTGCTTGCTGAAGAAACAAATATTCTCGCGGCGCCATGATCAGTTGTTAATGGCATTTGTAAATAAGCCCTTCCTGCAAATACAACTAATCCAATACGGTCATCCGGCATGGCATTCATTAATTTAATAACAAGTTGCTTGGCCCTTTCCAGCCGGTTTGGTTGCATATCCGTAGCGAGCATGCTTTTGCTCACATCCAATGCGATCACCACATCAATACCGTTGCGTGTAATTTCTCCATCGCCGCCGGGCTTGCGCAAATTCATCGCCGCAGCAACACCGGCAACAAATGCCAGGCTGAGAAACCCGAATTTTAAAGTGAATAATTTAGAAGAATAATTGGCCATCAGCAATTTTACCAATTGAAGGTCGCCGATCCTTTTAATGACTTTTGTTTTCCATTTTAATAAAAAAACAAAAAGTGCGATGAGCACAAGGACACCTGCAAACAGCCAAACAAATTCTATATATTGAAACTGGAAGCCCAATGCAGGAATTTTTAATAAGATAATTTATTTTAAACAAACTGTTACTCCATCATTGCAAATAACAGACCATCATCACATCCTTCCTTCCAAAAAGCCGAGTTGCTTTAAAATATCTTTTACCATGGCTAACCGCACGCTGGTCATATCGTAATTATGATCCGGCGATTCGATATTCAGCACAAAGAAATAAGGGTGTTTATTTTCTTCGATCCAGCCCACCAGCCATCCCAGCGCATGCCCGTTTTCCGTAAATCCCCAGCCGGTTTTATAACTCAGGCTGTAATTGGAATTCTCTTCAAACAACATCGTTCTTTTCACCACCTCCTGGTAGGTTTTAAAAAAAGGAAGCTGGTCAAAATACAATTGCTTCACCACGCCCAGCTCTTCATCCGGTGTTATCTTCAACGAATTATCCAGCCAGAAAGTATCAACAGCCGAGTGGAGAATAACTTTATCCGTATCATTTTTCGCACCATAATGCATGAGGCTCAGCTTGGCTTCCATACTGTCTTTTCCAATACGCCTCGCCACTTCCTGGTAATAAGGAAATGAAGACACACGAAATGCTTCACGCATCGTCAGGTCTTTGTCCCACGCCTCACGTCTTTTCACACTGTCCCATTTAATGACCATGCCTTCACCACTGATAGCGCCTGTCTGCAAACCAATTAATGAATTCACGATTTTAAAAGTAGATGCAGGTAAATAACTACTGTCGCGGTAGCGTGATAAATTATAGACAGTAAATTCCCCCGTGCCATTGTCCATGAGCGCAAAGCAGCCATCCACTTTATTTTCATCAAAATATTTTTTGAGGCTGTTATCTGTTTTGACATTATTGGGCGAGCAGGAGGCAAATACAACAATAACCAATAAGCAATAAGCAATGAGTCGCATTAGGGTTCTAAAATTTTTGCAAAGGTAGCTGTCTGCTTTTTAATCACTTTTAATTGATGAGATGAATTTTTTTTCCCGGCTTTTAGTATTTCATAGCATCGCCTGTTGCGACGCTCCGTTCATCTTCCTGTTCTTTAATCAACTAGCCAACCCTTGGAGAGTTTAAAACTCTCCAAGGGTTATTTTGCTGACCCAAATCATAGTCACCAACACAAAAAAATCCCGTCTTACTTAAAAGACGGGATCAATATTTTTTCAGGAAAACCGGGGGATTTATAAATAAAAACCGCCAGATTGTTTGTAGTGTTTCTTGCCCTGGCAATCTCTTTTAGTGGCTGCGCATGAGCTGAGAACAAAAACTGATACCGATACTGCGATAAGGCAGATGAATAATTTTTTCATTACTTAATTTTAACAGGGTCAACTAAATTAATTAAGGAAATTCAAAGGAAGGGGATCGGTAGAATTAGTTCATCAGAGGAGAAACGAAAATAATAACCACATATTGTTTTTCATAGCAATCGTTTATTTTTTTTAACCATATAATAGTAAAAACACGAATTTTAATAGCTTTAACGCTAAAAACTAAGACCATACTAATATGAAACCCTTACTGATACTACTAATCTCCCTAGCCCTCGCCTGTAATAACAATAAAAAGGTGGATGGCAATGAGGCCACAACCGGCGCAGATTCAACCACAACGGCCAACCAATTGCAAAAAGAAGAGGAATTGCAATCATTAACCGCCTACACGCCGGAGCAAATGGAGACTTTGCTTCCCCAGGAATTAGCGGGAGCAAAAATCTCTGATACTTCTTCCGGCAAAGCGACGGGTACGGCCTACGCCAGGGGCGTCTATTCACCAAACGATTCCACCACGATCGAGCTAAGCCTGTTCGACTGCGGCGGCAGCGAAGGCTCAGGTTTCTATAAGTTTCAATTTTTAAATATGCTGGATGCCGCAGCAGCCACTGAAGAAGAAGAGAATAAAACGATTGATTATAAAGGCGGCAAAGCCATTGAACATTATGATGCTAATAGTTACCGCTCTTCTTTCACCTATTTAGCCGACCGTTTTTTGGTAACACTGGAATCGGAGAGTTTGGATGTGGAAGGATTAAAAAAGATTGCGGGGGGATTGAAGTTGAAATAAAAAATCTGTTACCTATTTCTCAATTTATCATCAGGCGATTTATAAGTATTATGAACTGCATAAACTATAACCTCTTCTCCAGTAATTTCATAAACAACAACAAAAGAAAATTTTCTAATTTAATATCACGCAATACTTTGAGCCGATCTTCATTGATATAGCTATACTAAGATGGATGTTCTGCGAGAAGACGATAGCAGCTAAATAATGCTTTTAAGAAACGTTCTCCCAGTTCGGGTTGTTTCTGTTCGTAATAATTATATGCATCGATAGTATCCTGGTGGGCTTCCTGTTTAACAATCACAATAAATGACATGCTATTTCTTTTGACGGCGGACATCGCTTAACGATTCCTCAGCCGTCCATGATCTGCTCAATCCTTTTTGGTGGTTTTCCCTGCGCTGGTGAAATACATCTATTTGTTCTTTTGTATAGTGTCTGTCAATTTCATCTTCCAGCAATACATAGATTGCCTGTAATTTTTGTTCATCCGCCACATCGATATACTGATGAAGTTTATCTCTTATAGAATCTGCTGGATTCATGCTACACAATGTTTTAGTAAATTTAATTCTTTATTCCTATAAAAGAAACTCCTTTAACTTCACTTCAACACCCTCAACTCCCTCCCAATCTTCGTAAACGCAGCGATCGCTTTATCCAAATGCTGTTGCTCATGCGCCGCACTTAACTGCACCCTTATTCTCGCCTGGCCTTTTGCTACGACAGGAAAGAAAAAGCCAATCACATAGATGCCTTCTTCCAATAATTTACTGGCGAAATTTTGCGCCAGTACGGCATCATACAGCATAATAGGAACAATCGGGTGGTCGCCGGGCTTGATATCAAAACCGGCTGCTGTCATTTTATCGCGGAAGTATTTTGTATTGTATTCAAGTTTATCTCTTAGTTCTGTTGTTTCCGTCAGCATATCTAATACTGCGATGGAAGCGCCGACAATCGAAGGCGCCAATGTATTGCTGAATAAATATGGCCTTGATTTTTGACGCAGCATTTCTATCACTGACTTTTTACCGGAAGTGAAACCGCCGGAAGCGCCGCCCAATGCCTTGCCCAATGTGCCTGTGATGATATCTATCTTTCCCATCACGCCGCGGTATTCATGCGTACCCCTTCCTGTTTTTCCCAAAAAGCCGGAAGAATGACATTCATCTATCATAATAATCGCATCATATTTTTCCGCCAGCTCCACTATTTTATCCAACTGCGCTATTGTGCCGTCCATGCTGAATGAACCATCACTGACGATGATACGGCTGCGGCAGGAAGCCGCTTCTTTCAGTTTTGTTTCGAGATCAGTCATATTATTATGCTCGTAACGGAAACGTTGCGCTTTGCACAAACGAACGCCATCGATAATAGAAGCATGGTTTAGCGCATCGGAAATGATGGCGTCTTCTTCATTTAATAATGGCTCAAACACACCGCCGTTTGCATCAAAGGCTGCTGCATATAGAATAGTATCTTCTGTGCCGAGAAAAGCCGAAATTTTTTCTTCCAATTGTTTATGAATATCCTGCGTACCGCAGATAAAGCGAACACTGCTCATGCCATAGCCATGCGATTCAATCGCTTTGTGCGCCGCTTCTATTACTTTGGGATGTGAAGAAAGGCCGAGATAATTATTGGCGCAGAAATTCAATACCGTTTTTCCACCTACCGTTATTTCCGCTCCCTGCGGGCTGCTGATGATGCGTTCTTTTTTAAAAAGGCCAGATGTTTTGATATCCTCTACTTCAGCAGCAATGCGCTGCGCAAATTTTTCATTCATGTGCTGTGTTTGAAACGCAAATATATTAAGGTAAAGCTGATGGAAGAAAGGTATAAGAAGCAAGGAACAAGAGACAAGGGACAAGGATCAAACAAGTCGGCAGATTTTATATTCTGATATAACGTTATGCAGTTCGCCGCCCTTTTCAGGCGTTTCATTGGGTAAAATTGACTACCCGTCATAAAGTCCTTTTCCGCCTGCCATGGATTTCTACCTTTGATGTAACATTTTACAAATTGGAGTCGTCACATAGGTCAACCAACCAACAACCATGAGGGCAAGAAATATCATAAAAATAGCTGCACTGGCTATCGCCGTGGCGGGAATTTTTTTGGCTTTCAACTCATTTGGGAGGTTAACTTCTAAAGAAAACTCCAAAAAAGAAGCTACAGAAAATCCACCCAAACAGAAAGGAAAAGGCAGGATGGGCTGGGAAGGATTGTCGAGACAGTTTTTTTAACCCCAACCCCTAAAGGGGCTTACGAACAGGTTTTTTTATCTCATACTGTTTTAATGATAGAACAGATTTGAGGGAATCTTCACAAATGCTGAGTAGCGAACAGGAAGTACCACCGATATTCATCGGGGTGCTGCCATAATGTTGAGTAGAATTCATGCAGCACAAGAGTGCGACGCAACGAAGATGATCAGGGAACCGAAGCTGGGTTCAAAATAATCTTTAAGACAGGCCTGGAAAGGCCATTTTTTTGCCCGTGGCTGTAACATTTTGCAGGCAGGGGCGTATAACAATTGATCATGGGCTAATTTTGCCCTCAAAGTTTACCGGCTGTTTATGACTGAAAGGGAATATAATGAGTGTGTTACGACGTATGCAGACAATGTGTACCGGTTCATCGTGAAAAACCTTCGCCACGAGGAAGACGCACGGGATGTGGTGCAGACGGCGTTTGAAAAAATGTGGCGCAACCGGGCGGACGTGGACGCACAACGGTCTAAATCTTACCTGTTTACGGTGGCGTATCACCAGATGATTGACCACATTCGGAAAGTGAAACGGATACAATTAAAAGAGGATTTCAGCGCTGATCTGAAAGTGCAGGACAAACCGGCCAATAACCTGAAAAAGGTATTGGAAGAAGCGCTTAGCCGGTTGAGCGAGACACAACGGTCGCTGGTGTTGCTGAAGGATTATGAAGGATATAGTTACGAAGAGATTGGAAAAATAACAGGATTGAGCGAAAGCCAGGTAAAAGTATACCTGCACAGGGCAAGGGTGCAATTGAAGGATTATTTAGTGAAAGTGGAAAATGTAATTTAAATGAAGATCAATCGCCATAATTACGAAGAGTTTTTTATCCTGTATATGGATAATGAGCTGGGCCGTGAAGACAGGAAGCAGGTGGAACTTTTTGTGCAGCAAAATGCTGACCTGGAAGAAGAACTGGCTATGCTGCAGCAAAGTAAGCTGGTGGCTGATACTGCTGTTGGGTTTGGTGACAAAGAAATATTAATGAAATCAGCAAGCGTCGATTTGATTAATATGAATAATTATGAAGAATGGCTGCTACTATATAATGACAATGAACTGACCGCTGCGCAAAAAATAGCGGTGGAAAAATTTGTTGATCAGCATCCGCAGGCAAAAACAGAACTGGAACTTTTGCAGAAAGTGAAAGTGCTGCCGGAAGAAAATATTGTTTTTGCTGATAAAGAAATATTATACAAAAGAGAAGAAAAGGTTAGGGTGATTGGTATCCGCTGGTGGAGAATAGCTGCGGCGGCTGTGTTGTTAGTGGGGGTGAGTGTGACGGCATTTGTTTTATTAAACCAGGAAAAGAAACAGGGCAATGATCTTGTTGCCACTGGTGAAAAGAAATTGACAGCGCCGGTTAAAAATAATATTCCTGTTGCACAAAAAGACGATAATGTTTCGACCGGAGATATAGCAGTGAAAGAAAAAAGTGAAAAAGAAAAGACGGAAATTAAAATCGAAAATGCTGTTGCAACTAAAAAGGCAAATGATAGTAAGAAAGAGAATATAGAAGTACAGGAAAAACAAGAGGACTTTATTGCTAAAGAAGATGAAAAGAACAAGAATGATCTTCCGCAGCCGGGGTATGATGCGAAGATGAAGGGAAACATAAAAGAAAATAGTGCTATTGCATTTAATGATACACCTTCTAAAGAAGCATTAACAAATCAGAAAGAAAATATCTCCCTTTCTACTGTAACACCTGTCTACACTAAAGCGTTAAACCCAACAGACGACGGGATTGATACAGAGCAGCCCGAAAAGAAAAACAAACTTCGTGGATTATTCCGGAAAGTTACACGGACGTTTGAAAAAACAACAGGTGTTAAGGCAACCGATGATGATGACCGCTTGCTGATCGCCGGGCTGGCTATCAAACTATAAATTTTAAAACGAATTAAAAAAGTAAATATGAAAAGGATTTTTATTCTGTGTGCCGCATTGTGCTCCATGATGATTGGCTTTGGACAAACAGACACGACAACGAAAGCAAAACCCGATACCATTAAGATCGGCGGGATGGTGATCATCCGTGAAAAAGGAAAAAACAATGATGATTCAAAAGAAACAAAAGGAAACTCACGCCTGACCATCAGTAACCGCCACAGGGGTGATAAGCCTTCTAACATCAGTACGAATTGGTGGATATTGGACCTTGGGTTTTCCAATTATGTAGATAATTCAAATTATGTTGCTGCCCGCAATTCAAATTTTGTAGCGCCTGGCATCGATGAAAATAGTTTAAAACTGCGTACTGGTAAATCAAGAAGCGTGAATATCTGGTTCTTTATGCAACGTATTAATATGATCAAACACGTTGTCAATTTTAAATATGGTTTGGGGTTGGAACTGAACAATTATCATTTCGATGACAAAACCATCCGTTTTCAAAAGAACATAAGCCCAACAATAGACGAAGGGTTTTTGAATTCCGGTCTTACTAAAAATAAACTGGCAGCGGATTATTTGACCATGCCCTTTATGCTGAACTTTAATTTTACACCAAAGAAACATAAGAGAAACTATGGCTTCAGCGCAGGTATCAGTGCGGGATATCTTTACAGCGCCCGCCAGAAAATAAAAGAAGATGGCAAGGTGGATAAAACAAAAGACAACTTCGACCTGCGCAAATGGAAACTGTCTTATGTTGGTGAAGTAGCGTTAGGCCCTATTCGTCTCTATGGTTCTTATGCTTTCAAGAGCATGTTTGAAAAAGGCCTCGATGTTACTCCTTATAATGTGGGTTTCCGTTTCAGTAATTGGTAATATAAAAACTACCTAGTAATAACCACGACGGTTCGTAGAAATACCTTGATTGTTGATAAAAAAAAGTTATCCCCTCCCGCTATATGCAGGAGGGGATTTTTTACGCATTATTTTTGCTGCATAGCGATTGATAAAACATCGTTAAAGGCAATTAGAATTAAAAATAAAATCCACCAATATCCCGTTTTTAAAAAGACGGATAAGGAAAGACCATGAAAAATATTTTTTTATTTGCTTCTATATTGTTGGGAGGCGGATGGATGATGACGGATGCACCTCATTCAACTACTCCTTCTTCCCGCTCATTTACACGAGAGCTTAACGGCAATGCACCGATCGGCTCAGTTTACATCATCATTGATAAATCGGATTACGAATTAAGCGTATACGACAGCAAAGGCTGGTATGCTACTTACCCCGTTGTATTTGGTAATAACAGCCTTGAGGATAAAAAAATGGAAGGTGATAAAAACACGCCTGAAGGAACTTTTCATATCAGCAGCAAAAAAATACATGATAAATGGTACCGCTTTATGGCGATTGATTACCCGACAAAAGAAAGCTGGGAAAAATTTAAGAAAAGAAAACAACGGGGAGAAATACCATCGAGTGCAAGTATCGGCGGCTCCATTGGTATTCATGGCACATGGCCGAATGATGATGTGATGGTGGACCGGTATAAGAACTGGACACTGGGATGTATCTCGATGAAGAATACGGATGTGCAGGAAGTTTATAATTACACACCGGTAGGAACAAGAGTAACGATCAGGCAATAAGTTTAAAAATATTTCACGCAAAGAAGCAAGGAAAAGTTGCGCTCCGTTAACACGGATACAATAACTTTTCTACACCTGCTGCTTTGCGTGAAGCCAATTAAGGATGTACTGAAATAATTTACCTGATTCTCGTTAAAAAATCTCCTACTTCTTTTTTCCAGCGAACAGGGTCTTTTTGCAGCAAGAATTGATGGGCCGCATCTTCGTACAACACTAATTTTTTATTAGTAGCAGGCAATGCATCATAAATATCTTCCACTTCTTTTTTATTAACAAGCGGATCTTTTCCCCCGTATTGTAATAATATGGGACAGGTTATTTCCTTAGCATATTTTATTGAGTTAAATCCATAGCCATTAAAACCATGCTCAACGCCTATCCAAAAAGTAACGAGGAAAGAAAATGGTTGTTCCGGGAACCCGGCTAACCTGACACGGCCACGTAAATGCGATTGCAACGAACGGAAAGGCATTTCCGCGATCATTGCTTTTGGCTGAAGATCATAATCAGCAACGGCTTTTATAATTTCTACCGCCCCCAGCGATGCACCCCACAGGTAAATATTTTTTTCTCCTTGTTGCTGTACATATTCGTAAGCGAGTTTTACCTCTTCTGCTTCATTATATCCAATAGTAGTAGCGAACCCTCCGCTGTTTCCATGTGCCCTTACATCCACGAGCATTACGTTATAATTCCAGGATAAAAATTCATTGGCTTGTTCCAGTATTACGGCTTTGTTTCCTGTAAGATTATGAAATAACAATACAGTTCCTTTTGATGCGGAATCAACACGACCATACCAGCCTTCAAGCGGGAGATTATTTTTTGTTTTTAAAGCAACGGTAGTATACTTAAAAGCAGGCGTCGCTATTTCCGGTTCTTTATAAAACCGCGGGCCCGAAAAAAGCTTCCATGTTTTTATAAAAATATTCCTGGAAGTACTTTTAGCAATATCAATTTTTCTTTGCTCCGGGGAATAAAGGTGAGTGAACTTATAAGCGTATAAAGCAGCGCTGATATTGATGAGAATGAATTGCACAAGCAATACCCATGCTATCCAGCGAAGGACTTTGCGGAATGCTGACCTGGGTTTTTGCTTTGACATAAGATATTGAGCCGCTTAAAATAATACTTATTTTAAGAACTTTATACTTTTCCATTCTTTATTTCCTCGACTACACCCGGATCAAGCAATGTGGTTGTATCGCCCAGGTTAGATGTTTCGCCTTCGGCTATCTTTCTTAATATTCTCCGCATGATCTTTCCGCTTCTTGTTTTAGGCAAGCCGGAAACAAATTGAATTTTATCCGGCTTGGCGATCGGGCCGATAATACGGCTGACAGTTTGCAGGATATCTTTTCTTGCCAGCTCCTCATCACTGTTTTTTTGATTATAAATCACATAAGCATAAATGCCCTGACCTTTTATATCATGCGGGTAGCCAACCACTGCACTTTCCACCACGCCTGCATGCATGTTAATCGCATTCTCTACTTCCGCCGTGCCGATGCGATGACCACTTACATTTAATACATCATCTACCCTGCCCGTTATGCGGTAAAAACCATTTTTATCTTTCATGGCGCCATCACCGGTAAAATATAAATCTTTATAGGTAGCAAAATAATTAGTGCGGCAACGTTCGTGGTCGCCATAAGTCGTTCGTATAGTAGAAGGCCATGCTGCTTTAATGCATAAATTTCCTTTCAGGAAACCATCTTCATCTGGTTGCGTTACTTCTTTTCCATTTTCATCAACTATTACAGGCTGCACTCCCGGTAATGGTAATGTTGCCCACGATGGTTTTGATGGTGTAATGCCGGCCAAATTTGAAATTAAAATGCCGCCTGTTTCCGTCTGCCACCAGGTATCAACTATCGGGCATTTTTTCTTTCCAATATTTTCATCATACCAATGCCATGCTTCTTCATTGATGGGTTCACCAACAGTTCCTAATGTTTTTAACGAAGAAAGATCTTTTCCCTTCAATGGTTCCAAACCAAAACCCATTAATGAGCGGATAGCAGTTGGGGCTGTATATAAAATATTTACTTTATGCTTATCAACGATATCCCAAAACCGCCCGGCATCCGGCCAGGTAGGAATGCCTTCAAACATTAATGATGTTGCACCTGCGCCCAATGGACCATATAATATATAACTATGGCCGGTGATCCAACCAATATCTGCCGTGCAAAAATGAATATCGCCGGGTTTGTATTGAAATACATTTACAAAAGTATAAGTCGTCCACACCATATAACCAGCGCAAGTATGCACCACACCTTTGGGTTTTCCTGTACTTCCAGATGTATATAATATAAATAAGGGGTCTTCTGCATCCATCTCCTCCGCAGGAAAACTAACAACGCCATCTTTTTCGATTTGCGTTTCTGCATGCTCCATTTCATCTTCCCACCACACATCCCTTCCTTTCAGCATGGAAACAGGCGTTCTTGTTCTTGTATAAACGATCACTCGTTTTACTGATTTATTCCCAACCAATGCATCATCAATCACACTTTTTAATGGAATATCTTTTGCACCCCTATAAGCCCCATCGCAGGTGATGATAAATTCCGCTTTCGCATCATCGAGCCTGTCTGCAATACTTTGTGCGGAAAATCCACCGAATATCACGCTATGGATCGCTCCAATTCTTGCACAGCCCAGCACAGCATAAGCCAGTTCCGGCACCATCCCCATGTAAATGCAAACTCGGTCGCCTTTTTTTACGCCGTTATTCTTTAGCATTTGCGCTACCTGGCAAACCCGTTTGTGTAAACGGTTATAGGTAACGGTCCGTGTCCTTTCTTCGGGATTATTCGGCTCCCAGATAATAGCGGGCTTATCGCCCATTGATTCCAGGTGACGATCAATACAATTCTCTGTAATATTCAGTTTGGCGCCTTCGAACCATTTTATTTTAGGCTCTTTAAAATTCCACTCTGAGACTTTATTCCATTTTTTTCTCCATTGAAAATGCTGCGCAACTGAAGCCCAATATTCTTCCGGTTGGTTAACGCTTACACGATAAGCCATTTCGTATTCATCCATGCTGCGCAACTGGTAGGGATATGACATAAACAATCTTCTTTTGAGCCTTAAATGTACGAAGACAAAATTTTTATTTATGGCATTAAATCTATTCGTATTTTAATCGCCTGAAATGATCCGAAATTTTTTAGATCATATTGACGTCAAAAGATAAAGATGAACGATACGCTTTCCGCCAAAACAATACGCAAAGTTATAGCCGCTTCTTCTGTAGGCACCATGATAGAATGGTATGACTTCTACATTTTCGGTATGCTGGCCAAAACTATCTCGACTGAATTTTTTCCTGAAGGCAATGCAACAGCCGCTTTACTCAGCACCCTGGCCATATTCGCCGCAGGTTTTATTGTGCGGCCTTTTGGCGCACTGGTATTTGGAAGATTAGGCGACCTGATCGGAAGAAAACATACTTTCCTGTTAACGCTTGTATTGATGGGGGGTTCCACTTTTTTAATCGGATTGGTTCCGGGTTATAAAACCATTGGTATTGCCGCACCATTACTCGTTCTTTTATTAAGATTATTGCAAGGCCTGGCACTAGGTGGCGAATACGGCGGCGCTGCAACCTATGTAGCAGAACATGCGCCTGCCAATAAAAGAGGTTATTATACAAGCTGGATACAAACCACGGCAACGCTTGGTTTATTTGTAGCGCTTGGCGTTATTATGCTGGTGAAACTGAACATGTCCGATGCGCAATTCAATTCGGAATGGGGCGGATGGCGCTATCCTTTCTGGATATCTATCATTCTTGTTATCGTATCTGTTTATATAAGAATGAAGATGAAAGAATCGCCGATGTTTACCAAACTTAAAACAGAAGGTAAGATATCGACCAATCCTTTAAAAGAAAGTTTTCGCAAGAAGGCGAATTTCAAAATGGTGTTATTGGCCTTGTTTGGTGCCGTGATGGGACAGGGAGTGATCTGGTACACTGGTCAATTCTATGCGCAGAATTTTTTAGAAACAAAATGTAATATAGAATTTGAACAAAGCAGGACGATCATGCTTTGGGCGATTGCAGGAGCTACGCCTTTCTTTCTTTTTTGGGGATGGCTGAGTGATAAAGTAGGGAGGAAATGGATTATGATGACGGGGTTGTTGTTGGGCGTTGTTTTATACCGTCCGATTTTTTCAACTTTTTTAAAAGATACTAATGTAAAAACATGGATTACAAATACTGAAGCAAAAAAGAATAAACTGTCAAAAGATACTGGCACATCGCTTATAGGAATTCCCTTCAGTGGGGATACGACTATGTTTATCAGGCAAACAGAAAACAAATGGACTTTTAATGACAACTCATTTATAGAAAAAAGAAGTGATACTATTTTTTCTACACTAAAGGGTGCTGGATGGACATTATATCCACCTTTATCCGGAGGCCCAACTGAAATAAAAGGTGCAACAGTTAAACTTGATAAAAAGCCAATTTATTCTTCTCTAAAAGTAAACAATTCAACATACTGGAAATTTGTGGCTCTAGTCTTTGTAATGATTTTATTAGTTACGATGGTCTACGGCCCTATCGCCGCATTCCTGGTTGAAATGTTTCCGACTAAAATCCGCTACACATCCATGTCATTACCTTATCATATCGGCAATGGCGTATTCGGTGGCCTTGTTCCGTTTATTGGTTTATTACTAACAACAACATATCCTGCAGATCCATTGGTAGGCCTGTGGTATCCGATCGGCGTGGCGGCACTATGCTTGATAATAGGAGTGATTTATTTGAGAAACAAGATTGATAAAGACGTAACAGATTAAACCCCCATCCCCTAAAGGGGGGTATAAAAAATTTATAAAATGAATAGTGTAAAAAAATACCTTGGAGTAATATGGTTGATCCTGGCGCCGGTTGTTATTTACTTTTTAGTGAGCGGCGCTATCACGCATATTGATACCAACGGGAAAAAAGATATTAATAATCCTGTGATCTGGATTATCATCATAGCGATATTCACTCCTATCGCCATTGGCCTGATGATCTTTGGCTGGTATGCGCTGAAAGGTGAATATGATCACCTGCCGGAAAGCTCCAATGAAATAAGTTGATTCTTTTATGAAGAACGGAATGCCACAGCGTGGTTGAGTTTCTTATGCAACCCTAAAAATACCCGGCAATAGATACGGATAGCTGCTAATTCAATAAATAAAAAACACAGGCCTGTTAAAGTGATCAAGGCATATTGGCCTGATTCGATATGTGTGAAGAATACATCAATGCCGATAAATGCGGCGGTAATAGGAAATCCAAGCAACCCGATCGCTGATAATAGAAATAAAAGCGCTGTTCCCTTTTGCTCATACACGTAACCATGAAATTTATTAAGGCTGATGTCTTTATCAATGCTATAAATCTTTTGCAAACAGGCAAAACCGATAAAAGCCGCCAGTAATACACCGCTGCCGTACATCAACAGTTGTAGGGAATCTACATGCGCAGCATTATACCAGATACAGCAAATGATAAATGCATGAGCAGGCAACAAGTATAACCAGGCGGTGATCGCTGATTTCCTGGAAGAAAATGAAAACAGGATAAGTACAAACGCAATACCTACAAATAAAACAGGAATAACATTAGCTGGTAATTCAATAATGCTTTTGCTACGGCCCATTAAAAAAGCCGCTGCAATTACTAAACCCGCGACGATGACCTGTGCCGCCTTAGTTTCTAAAAATCTTAATTGCCTTCCGATTAATTTAAACGGCATCCAAAAATATTTATACAAAAAGCCATCTAAGTTCCATTCTTTTATAGCTAGAACATAAAGGGTATTGACCAGTTTGTTTTTACCATCAGCAATGCCGGGTTTATAATGAAAATATTGATGGTGAATTAAATAATTTAACACCGATGGCGACACGAGTAATTGATATGTCCGTAAAAAAGCATTACCGGCAAAATGGATCAGCGCCAGCCAATGTAAGCCTAGTGCTACTTCAATAAAAATCAATCCTATTTGTGCTGCCGAAGCATAAGCAATCTGTGTTTTTACAGTTGGTTGTCTTCTCGCAATAAGGCTCGCCACAAATCCTGTTACAAGACCAATAATAATGATGACAAGCTTTATCCCAAACATTTCCTGCCAGAATGGATACGTACGCAATAAAATAAACACGCCGATATGTACCGATAATGAACCGTAAAATATAGCGCTGCTGGATGTAGGGCCTTCCATCGCCCTCGGCAGCCAGGTAGTAAAAGGAATTTGTGCGGACTTAGCGGTGGCAGCTAATACAAACATCAAGGTTATAAATAAAGCCATCCCTGTATGCTGGTTTTGAATAGCGATATCTTTTGCTTCCGCTAATTGAGTAAAGCCGATATTCTGGTGCGTTAAATGATGCAAGATCCACATGGCGAGGATCAATGCGATATCACTCAGCCTGTAAATGGATAAAACTTTAAATCCATTTTTCACAGGTAAATAACGGTTGCGGTAAAATGCGATTAATAAAAAAGAAGAGAGGCCGATAAACTCCCAGCCAATAAAAAGCGTTTCGAAATTTCCTGAGAAAATAATAAGATTAAACCCTAAAGAAAAAAACAATAAAGTATTAAAGAACCTTTTAAAACCTTCATCCCGGTGCATATAAAATTTGCTGAAGCTGGCTACCAGGAAAAAGATCAGCGAGCCGACAACACTGTACACTGCGGTAATATGATCGTAATAAAATTGAATAATAAATACAAAGCCATCCGTTTCATACAATGTAACCAGCTTATAGATAACCGGCGTATAGCCATCAGCAAACCATACCACAGCAAAGATTATCGAACCGGCGATGTAGAGAGCCATTGCGGTTTGCGCAATGAAAGTAATTTGCTTTTCTTTTTTATTTACAAAAAATAAAGAAGCAACAAATGCAAACAATGGAAGAAATATAAACAAGGGAAGAAGCTGGCTCATTCAAATTTTAATTTAACAGGTGTACAGGTAAATTTTCTTTCGTCGCATCCGTAATGTGGTTTGTCTCCATTTCTTTCGCCGATTCGATAAAGATTTCCATGTCATGGATATAATCTAATTCAGTGGTAACCGGATGGTATTTTTGAAATGACCCATTTTTAAAATAATAAAAGCATTGTTCCCCGGGATGCAATGCAACAATATGCACCCACTCATTTTTATACCATTCAAATACTTCCGGTGAAGACTGGATGGCTTTCAAAACGATTTCTGGCTGATGCTCGACTATCACTAACAATCGAACAGGATCATGCACTTCAATCATCTGCCAGGGTAAACCGGGTCGCAAATCACCGTCACTGCTATTGGATACGCCAAATAAGCCCATCACGTTGTGTGGCAGTTTTGTCCCGGCGCCCATCTTAATATTATCAACCCGGGAAAAATAATATTCCAGGTTGATACCGCCGCAAACCAGCCCTATCGGTTTCATGACGTTCGTTAATACAGCTCCTTCAGGATCTGTTTGGTAATTATAAGAATTTAGAAAAGCCCTTCTGTCCAAAAACAAACCTTTGGTTATACTTCTTCTTCCAACAACACATAATGTATTTGTACCATGTCCCAACTCAGGCCTTGGTTCAAATAAAGAAACAGAACGGTTTAAAATTTCTTTACGGACATTCTTAAGCTCTTTCTTTGTATTAATAGATGCGAACCGCCTGCTGCGTTCTTTGGCGTTAAGGTCTAATGCGTTTTCGAAGGACTGTTTATTGAACAGGTGCTGCGCTGCATTTTCAGTATTCAAATTTTGTTCATCATAATAACCAATAACATCCGCAGCCGTATCATGCATACTTCCGATAAACTGTGTTTGCACCGGAATATTTATTCCTTTTGCCCCCAACGCTTGTCGTACTTCCGGGTGATTTAAAATAAATGACATCACTCTCGCATTCGTAGCGCCGGGACGGCCGCTGCAAGCGCCGCAATCATGTGCGCCGTGATGCGGGTTGTTCGCACTGCTGCTGCCATGCGCCACTACATACACAATAGGCGCAAATGTTTTTAACAGCCCAATGCCTTTTAAAAAACCTTCCGCTCTTGCTGTCATTTCATCAACAGTGTATCCAACCTGCAACCCATTTTCTACATCATCCGTATTTTTATTTTCAATCGATAGCACAGAACTCTTTGTCATGTGCCCATATGCATTTGAAATAGCAGGGCTCATTTTTGGCAAAAACATCATCTGCATTTTTTTTACCAGTGCCCAAAATCCGAAAGTGATGCTCAGAAAAAAACCATTCAAAAAGCCATGCGTATGTTTCGTATAAAGCAATTCACCTTTTCGCTTTTCATTTACCTCAAATTCTTTTATTAAATATTTTGGTGTAACAGGTGCGGGGCAAAGCTTGTCATAAAACTTGCTGCCATATTGCTGAAAGTAAAATTCTACGCCAAAAAAACCTGGTGCACCAAATGTCTCGCAATTTGTATCCGTCGCTTCGATATGCCTTCTAATGGAACATTCTCTTTCATCAATACAAAAAATAGCCTGGAAAGAAGGGGCAACCGGTATCGTTTTATTTTTTTGCGAAAGATGTATACCACCCAACACACTATCATAATAACTCCATTCAAATGCATCCTGCCATAGTTCTATTACGTCCGCTAATTCCGTTTTAGGCACATCAGCCACGAGATCAACTGGTGGCGCAGTAACACTATTAGCCAACGGTTGCCATTTATCACCGAATTGATGGTTCAATACATCCAGTTCCAGCAGTAATTCAAATGCTATCAATTCTTTCAGTGTAATCTTTTTCCTGTCCAGCAATGTTTGCGGGTTATCTTCTACAGCCGAAACAAAACCACTCCAGCCATGATGGGCAAATTGCTGGTCAAAAAGATATTGTTCAAAATATTCTTCTTTACCAACAATGGTTTTAAGCAGACCTGGAATGGTATAATCGCCATTGATAAATTGCTGTCTTATTTTTTTTGTTTTAAAAAAACTGGCGAAACTGTTTTGTTCGATCGTCGTGATACTCTCGGTGAATGATTTGGCGTCAACAGGAAAACTTTCAATGGCAATGCCCTGGTCTAAAAAACTGCAGAGTATACGAAATAATAAAGGATGTACTTTATTATCCAGGTCTATCGCATATTTATCTTTCCAATGATGCCGTAATTGGCCAATACGTGGATAGTTAATAGTATCAAACTCTTTATTGATTAATTTATCCCTCCATTCTTTCACGGCTGCGTTCCCTTTTTTACCAGCAATTACTTGCTGAAGTATATCTTCTCTTATCCTGCCATTTGCATATAACTGCCTGAATTCCGGTAATTGCAAACTAACCTGGAAGCCAAAAATTTTAGATGCTTTAAAAATGGCATCATAAAATTTCATGTGCTGAAAAGCATGCAGTGAGTTATGATGAATAAAATCTTTCAATGCCTGCTGGGAAGGCAAAAAATGTTTCAACTCGTGCAACACATGTTTCTCATCAAAATGTGTTTCCGGGTTTTTGGGTTGATGAACCGGCTCCGCAACTTGTGTTAAAGTAGTACTCATGCTGATCAATTGTTTTCAGTTACCAGTAATTCTTCTCCTATCGGTATACCATTTTTCTCAGAATGCACACGGACAGCATCTTCCATTTGATAAGCCTTCTTAAAATTTTTAAGATACACCTTTATATTCTTGTCTTTTGATCCAAAGTTTAAAAAATCCCTGAGCAACTCCAACACATCATAATCAATATATACCGTATTGGCCGCATCGATGACAACTTTACTGTTGGCGGGTAAATGGGCAAGCGTTTGCTTGATGGCGGCTTTATTTAAGAAAGACACTTCCTGTGCAAGATCAATATGTATCGTTTCTCCTTCGTGGTGCTTTTCTTTTTTAAAGAAATAAGCAAGCTTCATATTTCCTCTAAGGATGAAAATAATACTTACGGCCAAACCAATCCCCACTCCTTTTAATAAATCAGTTAACACCACCGCCATAACCGTGACAATGAAAGGTATGAACTGGTGTTTGCCTGTACGCCATATATGTTTAAATACTTTGGGGCTCGCCAATTTTAAACCGATCATAATTAATATAGCAGCCAGGCATGCCATTGGTATTTTATTCAATAAACCAGGAATAACTATAACGGCTAATAAAAGAAAAATACCGTGTGCTATCGCGGACAATTTGGTTTTAGCGCCTGCATTAATATTAGCTGTTGTTCTTACTATTACGGAAGTCATTGGCAAACCGCCGATAAAACCCGCCAGTATATTACCGATACCCTGCGCTTTTAATTCTCTATTGGCGCTGGAATAACGTTTCAATGGATCCATCTTGTCGCCAGCTTCCAGGCACAACAATGTTTCAATACTTGCCACAATGGCAATAGTCACCCCCACTATCCATACGTTAGGATTAGTAAACCCGGAAAGATTGGGAGTACTAAACTGACCGATAAATTCATTAAAAGAAGAAGCTACGGGAAGCGATACCAGGTGTTCACCCGTGATAGCCAGGCTTGAGCCAGTTGATTTAAATAATTCATTTATAATGATCCCTACAATTACGACGATCAATGCACCGGGAATAATCTTGATCTTTTTTAAGAAAGAAATTTTATTAAAAGAAACTAATATACCCAATGAAACAAGCGTAACTATAATAGCGCCTAAATGCGCATAATTAAATGAATGAATAAGCTCAGAAAAAAAACCTTTATCGGTATCTAACAATTCATAAGAAAAAAAATCACCTTCATGCTCTAAATCGTAACCGATGGCATGCGGTAATTCTTTTTTAATAATGATAATGCCTATCGCCGCCAGCATCCCTTCAATAACACTGGTGGGAAAATAACTGGACAGTGTTCCCGCCTTTATAAGCCCCATTGTAAATTGTATCAATCCCGCGATAACAACAGCGACCAAAAATGTTTCATACCCAAGGTCAGTAATTGCTACCAATATAATGGCTATAAGCCCCGCTGCGGGGCCTGAAACACTTACATTGGAATTGCTTAAAAACCCAACTACGATACCGCCGATTATCCCCGTGATAATTCCTGCGAAGGCCGATGGAGCCCCACTGGCAACCGCAATACCCAAACAAAGTGGCAACGCCACTAAAAACACTACCATACCTGATAGCAGGTCGGTCTTGAAAAATTTTGTATTTATTTTCATCTTATATAGTTCTTTATTTTTTAGATAGTTTGGGTATTAGTATCTCAAACAGTCGCCAGCCGTTTGTCTTCTTTTTTCTTTTTGGTTAAATTTTTAAAAAAATCCACCTTACCATTTTCAATATTATATACCCCACCTACAATACCGATCTGGCCATTTTCAAACATCTCTTTTACAATATGGCTGCGGGTTAATATTTCTTCGAGGCTGTTTTCTACATTGGCGTAAGCTACTTTGTCACTAAACAGGTGATCATCATCTCCTTTAAGCAAAGCTTTATTGATAGAAGGGTGTATACGTTTCAGCAGGTTGGTGATATGACCATCCGCAACTCCCTGTTTTGCGCTTTTGATAGCGCCACATTCTGTATGTCCTAATACCATCAATACTTTAGAGCCTACATATTTAATAGCATACTCGATGCTCGCCAGTATATCGTCATTGACAATATTACCTGCCACCCTGATGCCGAAAAGATCGCCCAGCCCCTGGTCAAATATTAATTCTGTGGATGTGCGGGAGTCCATGCAGCTTAGGATTACTGCGAAAGGATATTGTCCTTCCCTTGTTTCATTGATCATTTCAAGATGATCACGGTCTGTATTCAGATTATTAATAAATCTTTTATTGCCTTCCACCAATAGCTCATAGCCCTGGTATGGTGTCAGGTTCTCTAACAATTCTTTCGAATGCCTTCTCATTATATGCATAATTTAAAAATTTGGTACAATCAGCAATAGTAAAATTGCCGCAATGAATCAATACGCCCTGCTTACTAAACTTAGTAAGACAAGAATTTTAAATTATGCCTGGTTTGGAGGAGGAACGAGCAGTTCACCGTGAAAAGCGACATAGGTGCCTGCATTTTCGCATTTGTGGTATTGCGAAATAATAGAAAAGAAATGATCTGTAGTGGGATGATCATGAAGAAACTCTTCAGAGAAAGTGCCGTTGCCGGATGCTTTTTCTTCCGTGGTATTACCAAAAGGATTGGCTGTTTCTTCTTCATTGGTATCAGCAAGCGGGGCGGTTGTCTTCGCCATCTTATCTTGCTTCGCCTGTTGTTGCTGGCTGGCGTATACAAAAGGAGTGCTTACAGTAAGCCATAACAGCGTGATTACCATGAAGGCAGCTGAAGCCATTTGAGAAGCACTGTATATTTTCCTTTTTTTCGTCATACCGAACCGTTCAAAGATAATGTTTTACCGCTGCACATCCAACCTGTTTGTAAAAGAATAGAATAACAAATTGGTAAAAGCCGGGTTCACACTTCATTATTCTTTTATTAAAAATTTTAAAGCGCCTTGTTTTTTTAATGAAATGCAAACAGTTGTTTGCGCTTTTGAACTTATTAAAAACTAATTTTGAAACCAATTGCACTATTCCCATGAAACCATACGAAGTACTACTAAAAGATAATAGACGCTGGGCCGCCCAGAAACTTTCGGATGATCCCGGCTTTTTTGAACGTCTCGTACATGTACAAACTCCTGAATTCTTGTGGATTGGTTGTAGTGACAGTCGTGTGCCGCCTGACCAGATCACACAAACTGAACCAGGAGAAATATTTATCCATCGCAACGTAGCGAACCTGGTAGTAAATACGGATGTGAACCTGATGAGCGTAGTAGAATATGCTGTCAATCATTTAAAAATAAAACATGTAGTGGTTTGCGGGCATTATGGATGCGGGGGAATAAAGGCCGCCATGTCAAATGATGATTTCAACCAGGTGCTTAATATGTGGCTGCGCAACATTAAAGATATCTATCGCTTTCACAGGAAAGAATTAGAAAATATTCCTGTTGAAGAAGACAGGGTAAACCGCATGGTGGAATTAAATGTAAAAGAACAGGTGTTTAATTTGGCAAAGACCGCTATCATTCAACGGGCATGGAGTACGGAGCAGCGGCCCGACCTGCACGGCTGGGTATATGACCTGCATGATGGATTAATAAAACCTATTGCGGAAATAAAAGCGGGTACTGATATTGATCCTTTGTATGAATTTCAGGGACTATAATTCATTTCTTATTTTAACCAGGTTTGTAGTATGTCTATCGAAGTAAATAATCTTCTCAAAGTTTATGGTGAACAAAAAGCCGTCAACAATATTTCTTTTAAAGTTGATAAAGGTGAGATCGTTGGTTTTCTCGGGCCGAATGGCGCAGGCAAATCAACAACGATGAAAATGATTACAGGTTATTTGCAGGCGGATGGTGGCAATGCTGTTGTATGTGGGATGAACGTATCCGATGAACCGCTTCTTACAAAAAAGAAAATAGGTTATCTCGCCGAGGCAAATGCGCTGTATTATGATATGTATGTGAAAGAATATTTAGGGTTTATCGCGGAGATACATACAATCAAAAACCAAAAATCAAAAATTGCGGAAG
Organism: Chitinophagaceae bacterium; assembly: GCA_037200685.1. GTDB lineage: Bacteria > Bacteroidota > Bacteroidia > Chitinophagales > Chitinophagaceae > JAJKIP01. The sequence continues at coordinate 294,888 of JBBCIG010000019.1, read as the reverse complement.
CCATAGCCCTTACCGGCCTTACTGTTGAAAGCAAGAAAAAAATCGGGCAATTATCAAAAGGCTATAAACAAAGAGTGGGTTTAGCAGCCGCATTAATTCACGATCCGGAAGTGTTGATATTAGATGAACCGACATCCGGCCTTGATCCCAATCAAATTGTTGAAATAAGGGAAGTCATCAAAAAACAAGGCGCTGATAAAACAGTTTTATTTTCCTCGCATATTTTACAGGAAGTAGAAGCGATCTGCGACCGGGTAATCATTATTAATAAAGGAAACCTGGTAGCGGATGATAAACTAAGCAACCTGCAAAGGGGAAATAAAGACAACCATATCGTAGTTGTTCAGTTCAAAGAAGCAATAGATAAAAGTGTTTTGGAAAAATTGAACTACGTAACAAGCGTGGATGAACCGCAAACAAAAAACTACAAACTGCAAACTGCAAACCCTGAAGCTGTTCGCAAACAAATTCTTGAAATCGCTTTGCAGCAAAACCTGAACATCGTTTCACTGCAAAGCGAAAATCAAAGTTTGGAAGATATATTTAAGGCATTGACGAATTAGAATGCTTTCTTTTCCGTCTCAGTCACCGGTTTACCTTTATCAAAATCACCACTGTATACTGTTATCAATTTTGATTGATCAAAATATTTGCGAAGCGCAGCATTAACGGCGTTCAGGTCAAGTCCTTTTACTTTCGTTTCAAAACTGGTGAAATCGTCCAGCACACGTTCATCACGCATATACCTGCGCAGCATATCCGCTACATAACTGTTCTCACCCAGCGAAGTCCTGTTTTGTTCCAGCCAGGCGTCTACTGTTTTCTTTAATTCATCCGGCGTAAAACCTGAAGTCAGCGCCTTGGTTATCTCTTCATGAAAAGCTGAATCAATTCTTCCTTTATAAAGCGGGTTATAAGCGGCGTACACGCCCCAGTTTCCCACATCATACTTATATTGAGTATTCATAAAACTGCCGGCACCGTAGCTCATGCCTTCATCTTCTCTTAATCTTTTTGGAATACGGGAAGAAAGAAAAGCGCCGCCACCCAATAATTCGTTTGCGATATACATCGCGGGGAACTCAGGGCTCTTTTCAGAAATTTTTACATTGATATTCGTCAGCATCGCCGCATTTGTTTTATCCGGTGTTTTCACGGTCGCCGTTGTAGCTGGTATATCAAAATACTTCGGTTCAACTGGTTTATAAGAAATTTTACTGTCCCATTTGCCAAATGAATTTTGCAGGAATGTCACAACCTGTTTCTTATCCATCTCGCCCACAAAAGCGGCCAGTGAATTGTTCGCCCCGTAGAAATCAGCGTAATATTTTTTTACATCTTCCAATTTTATTTTATCCAGATCTTCCATCTTTTCATCCACGTCCGATGCATAAAAAGGATGGCCTTTGGGGTACCTGCTGCTCAGTTTGGAAAGCTTTTCCGATGATATTGTGAAAGGTTCGTTTTTGGATGCCTGCAAATCCGCTTTCCTGTCCATTATCACTTTTTCAAATTCAGCCTGGTCAAATTTTGGATGATGCAGTAAGTCATCGAGTAAATTCAAGGCTGCAGGAAGATTTTGTTTATCCGTATTCAGCGTTATTACTACTGCGCCCGGGCTTCCGTTAAAAGAAATATCCGTTTTAAGGCGGTCAAGTTCATCGCTTATTTGTTTTTTAGATTTTGTAGTAGTACCACTTTTCAGCATCCTGAATACAATGCCTCCTAATTCGGTTTTATTCATCAAACTATTTTCATCACCCATGCGCAGGGAAAGACTGGCAGTAACTTTATCTCCTTTCGTAGGTTTTTCCAGCAAAGCGTATTTACCGCCATTGGATAGTTTACCATACTCTGTATTCTTTTTAATATTTGGAATACTACTTTCAAAATCTGCTTTCTTCGCGGCTACTTCTTTTCCTTTATAGCCATCTAATAGTTTGGCGATATCAGGCGTTTCATTAACAACAGTACGTTCAGGTGTTTTTGTATCCGGGATAAACGTTCCGTATGTACGGTTGGATGTTTTATAATATTTCCGGGCTACGTCCTGCAGGTCTTTTACGGTAAGTTTTTCGACCTGGTCACGGTACCAGAATAATAAACGCCAGTCACCGGCGCCGATAATTTCTGTCATGGTAATGCCGAGATCAATCGTTTTGCTCATGATATTTTCGAGAAATTTTATCTTGGTATTCTTTGCCCGGGTCAAATCCTCTTCTGTAATATTCATAACAGGTATCGCATCAGCGGCGCTTAATAAAGTATGTTTAGCGCTGTCAAGATTTTTATCTTTTGGCACTTCTATTTCAAAATAACTAAAGCCCGGATCGTAAGAAGTGGATGTATAACCATACACTTTGGTCGCCAATTTCGTCTCCACGAGTTTTTTATAAAAAACACCTGAAGGGTCATTGATGAGTACTTCCATCAGGGCATCGTTGGCTGCATAATCTTTATCAGCCATCGACGGGGTATGATAACCCATGGCCACATATTGAATATCACCTACACGCCGCAGTTCCACATTTCTTTCCCCATCCTGTGCCGGTTCTACAGTATAAGTAGGTTGTAATACTCTTGTTGGTTTTGGTATTGGCCCAAAAAATTCCTGTGTATAGGCGAGTGCTTTTGTTTCATCAAATTTGCCGGCGATGATCAATACAGCATTATCCGGCTGGTAATATTTTTTATAAAATACTTTAAGATTCTCCGCTTTTACCCTTTCAATATCTTCTTTGCTGCCGATAGTTGATTTACCGTAATTATGCCAGAGGTACATAGAAGAAAGTATCCGCTCCGTCAATACGCTGCTGGGATAATTCTCCCCGATTTCAAATTCATTTCTTACCACGCTGAATTCTTTTTTTAATTCTTCAGGATATATTTTAGAATTAACCATGCGGTCTGATTCCATATCCAGCGCCCATTTCAGGTTGTCGTCTGAACCTGATAAAATTTCATAATAATTAGTACGATCATAATACGTGGTGCCGTTAGCACTGGCGCCCCGGTCAGCAATCGCTTTTTTAATATCAGTAAATTTTTCGCAATCCTGGAAAAGCATGTGCTCCAGCAAATGCGCCATACCAGATTCACCATAGCCTTCGTGCCGTGAGCCCACTTTGTACACGATATTGACAAGGACATTTGTTTGTGAAGCATCAGGAATCAGCAATACACGCAAACCATTACTTAACTCAAACTCTTTGATCCCTTCTACGGTTGTTATTAATTTGGGAGCCGATTGCGCCTGAATATTTTTTGCAGATAATAAAAACAGGCAAATGCTTATTGCCAGCAAAGCTTTTCTCATAAGTGTTAATTTTGGTTTTAAAGGTAAGGGATTTGATAAATCGGATTCAAACGATTGTTAGGGACGAAGCATCTTTTTTGTTACCATACTTGAAAACCGTTTCTTTGCACAACGAAAGCCTGCCACCCGGAAGATATTTTTAAATACCCACCCGGTTTATTACTTATTACTCAATCATTAAATTATTAAAATCCCAACCAACCATGAGCTACATAGCTGAAATCTTCGCCCGGCAAATTTTAGATTCAAGAGGAAACCCAACCGTAGAAGTAGATGTATTAACAGATGAAGGCGCTTTGGGCCGTGCGGCCGTACCGAGTGGCGCCAGCACCGGCATTCACGAAGCGGTAGAGCTGCGTGACGGTGATAAGAAAAAATATGTAGGCAAAGGCGTGTTGAAGGCGGTAAGCAATGTAAATAAAACAGTCGCCCCGGTATTACTTGGTTATGATGTAGCTGATCAAACCGGTATTGATCAAATGATGATCGAGCTGGATGGCACTCCCAATAAAGGAAAGCTGGGCGCTAATGCATTACTGGCCGTAAGTATGGCCGTTGCAAAGGCCGCTGCGGAAGAAGCATCGCTCCCGCTTTACCGTTACGTCGGCGGAACAAATGCGAAAGTGTTACCGATACCAATGATGAATATCCTGAACGGCGGCGCACACGCGGATAATAAAATCGATTTCCAGGAATTTATGGTGATGCCGGTTGGCGCTTCCACTTTCAGTGAAGGACTTCGCTGGGGTGTGGAAATTTTTCATGCATTGAAATCAGTATTAAAGAAAAAAGGGTTCAGCACCAATGTAGGTGACGAAGGTGGTTTCGCCCCCAACATTCAAAGTAATGAGGAAGCCATAGACACGGTGATGGAAGCGATACAGGCATCGGGTTATAAAGCCGGTTCGCAAATAGTCATTGCTATGGATGCGGCCAACAGCGAACTCTGGGACGGCAAAAAGAAAAAATATGTATTTCATAAAAGCAGTGGTAAAGAATTGAGCAGCGATCAGCTCGTTAAATTTTGGGAAAAATGGGTGAGCCAATATCCCATCGCTTCTATTGAAGATGGTATGGCCGAAGATGATTGGGATGGATGGGCTGCATTGACAAAGGCCGTTGGTAAAAAATGCCAGTTGGTAGGCGATGACCTCTTTGTTACAAATGTTACCCGCCTGCAACAGGGGATTGATAAAAATATCGCCAATGGTTTATTGGTTAAAGTAAACCAGATAGGAACGATAACAGAAACGATCAACGCTGTTACGCTTGCGCAGCACAACGGATACAATACGATCATGAGCCATCGCAGTGGTGAAACAGAAGACACAACAATAGCAGACCTTGCTGTCGCATTGAATTGCGGACAAATAAAAACAGGTTCCGCATCACGTACAGACCGCATGGCCAAGTATAATCAACTGTTAAGGATCGAAGAGCAGTTGGGAAGTTCCGCTGTTTATCCAAAAGGAAAGATTAAATTTGGCAAGTAGTTCATGGCAAATAGTTCATCGTTCATGGAAAAACATTCATGAATGATGAACTGCCAACTATGAACCATCAACTATCAACTATGAACAAACTTCTAACCCATATCCCCGCCTGGCTGAAAAGCAAATATGTAATTGCAATAACCGTTTTTGCAGTTGTGTTACTCTTTTTAGACAAGAATGATTTCATTAGCCAGCTGAGCCGTACCAAACAATTAAAAGAATTGCAGGAAAGCAAAGAATATTATACCAACAGCATCAATGCGGAGCAAAAAGAACTGAACAACCTGCGTGCAAATAACGGCACCCTCGAAAAGTATGCCCGGGAAAAATACCTGATGAAAAGGGACAACGAAGACCTGTTCTTAATACCTGATAATCAGCCGAAAGAGAATAATTAAGCCCTATTGTACAATAATCCTTTCCCTTCGCCCGTTTGTAGTACGGACATTTCTATTGGACACCTTTTTTATTGGACATTAACGGTTTAGCATGACTACGTTTACCCCGGAGGATCTTTTACAATATTTGTATAAAGAGTCTTCCCCTGAACAAATTTTGGCTATTGAACAAGCTTTGCAGCAAGACTGGACCTTGCGGGAAAAACTCACTGTATTACAAACTTCTATGGAAAGACTCGACAAGATCCGTGAAGTTCCACGTACAGAAATAGTTTTGAATATTATTAATTATGCCCGCGAAAAGTCGGCAGAGCAGGTTTAACAGCAAACAACCAACTTAAAAATTATTAGCATCTTGATACATCAGGATGCTTTTCTTTTTTTAGCCTGGAATGATAACACTAATTAAAAAACAATTACACGAATTATTTACCTGCTACATATTGCCCTTTGCTTATTGCCCATTGCCTATTGCCCATTGCCTATTGTCGACTTGACCCAATGACTTATATGACCCTTGACAATTATTCGCACTCGCTATTCTTCTTACATTCGCAGTATGACCCGCAAAGAACGTTACCAGTTTGTCATTGATTATTTTGAAAAGAATGTTCCCCAGGCTGAAACGGAATTGATTTATGATGACCCTTACCAATTGCTGGTCGCCGTTATACTTTCCGCACAATGCACGGATAAGCGGGTGAACATGACAACACCAGCCATCTTTGAAAAATATCCCGATGTATACGCATTAAGCAAAACGGATATTGATACACTCTTTCCCTTCATCAAAAGCATTTCTTATCCCAACAATAAAACAAAGCACCTCATCGGCATGGCGAAAAAAGTGGTGGATGAGTTTGATGGAAAAATTCCCATGACGGTAGATGAACTAATGCAACTGCCCGGCGTAGGAAGAAAAACCGCAAACGTTATTACTTCTGTGATTGATGAACAACCGAACATGGCGGTGGACACGCATGTTTTTCGTGTGAGCAGGAGAATAGGACTGGTGCCGCAAACAGCTTCTACTCCATTTGCTGTTGAAAAAGAATTGATCAAAAACATTCCGCAGGAATTGATTCATAAAGCGCATCACTGGCTTATCCTGCATGGACGTTATGTTTGCATCGCCCGCAATCCCCGTTGCGAAATTTGTGGTTTGCGACCGGCATGTCTTTATTTTCAAAAAGTCGTTAAACAATTAGCATAGAAAAATTTATGTTACCAGTAGTGAGCGGAGCCGAACTGCGGTTCCCTGGTCAGCTTCGTTGTGACGCTCCGTTAAACGTTCTGTTCTTTAATGAACAAATGCGTCGCTCCCGATAACTATCGGGATTACCCTGCTTGCCCCGACGAATGTCGTGGGAGCGAAGTCGAATGGTCGCACTCTTCAACTTCCTGTTCGCTAATCATCGTGTTTTGAAAATTCATTAGTTGATTCTTATCATCTTCCGTCTTCGTGACATAATATTTTTAACTCCGAAGGAGTTACATGTTTATAGAAAAACACAACAAAGAACATACGACCCCTACGGGGTCGAACCGATTAATGAACCTGGTGCTATAAACATGCGATCCCTCCGGGATCATTTTTAACGTGGTTGCGAACCGTCCGACGATTGTAGAGACGTGGCATGCCACGTCTCTACGCATGTGATACCGAACGCAATACCGATATCGCCAGAATGCTACAAAAATGCTGAATAGAATTCATGTAGTACAAGAGTGCGACGCAACAGGCGATGATAGTAGCAATGCAGCCGGGCTACTAAAATATTCCGCCCTTCCCCTGAACCTTCCTTTTCCTTAGTGGTTATCATATACATCCACTTCCGAATAACGGGAAATCAGCAGTCCGCCCGCCTTTTTCGACAATTCGCCGATCTTGAATGGGTTTGGTACTGCAGTGTGTGTTAGCTTTGCCTTTGGTGCAGGAGAAGGAAAGTGAAACCAAATTTTTTATACCTGCGTATATCTCGTATCCCTGGGAAAACTGCTAAAATAATAAGGAGGGAATATGGAACAGGGGAATTTAAATCTCGATCAATCAATCTTCAATAGCCGGTTATCACTACTACCGCTGCTAAATGCTTTGAAAAAAGCGATAGCAGATGGCAAGCCTGGCTCTCAAACATTATATGGCGACCTGATCGCAAAAATAGAAGCGAACGCAGAGTTGCTTAAACCTATCGCCGATCTGAATACATTAAAGCCGCACAAGCAATTGGTGGAAATGCTATTAAGCACTTTGTTTCCGCCAACTAATTATGATAATGAAAATCTCTACGCCGTTTCATTACCATTTCAATTCAAGATCGTATATGCTTCGGCGCTTTTTCAAATGTTATTTATAAAACCGGGTACGAATGAAGTAAATGTGCCCGCTGATGAAATTGGCCTCAGCCTGCAGCAAGAAAAACTGCAGTTTGCTTATGCTATGATATTTAAAAAATATTATGGTTATACAGGGGCGGATTTCTCCCATACCATTTATCCTTTCCAGGATCCCGGATCAGGGCTTGTGAAATATTTGGAACTGCAGGTGGATGCAAGGTTCGTGGACGTAAGGCCTGTGGGAGATATGCCACCATTACCAGAAGGCGCTGTATGTTCCCGGACGAACAAAATGATGTCGCTGATCGAATTGCAACAACATTTGCCACTTAATCAATTCGTATTCGAAGGTATCGCTGTTATCCGCATCAATGATGTGACTGAGCAGGAAACGATCTCCCGCATGAAGAACAGCCTGCTGAATGCAAATGCTTTTTCCGACACTTCTATTTATAAAGAGTTGCAAGCGTATATGCAAAGCCTGATTGGTTTAAAAAATATCCGCATTGGCGTCACTTCCTTCTTTAAAGTGAATGGCCATTATGTATATTCTGAATTACATAACAGTCATAGTTTGCTTTTCAAGCACCTGAAAGAAGCGGATGAAAAAAATGAAATGGGTGATTGCTGCAAAGAAATTTTTGATGAGGATGATAACCCTGTTGTATTTGAAAACCTGGATGAAAAAGTATTGGCTGAAATAAATGAATTAAAATATTATTACGATGATGGCGGCCGCAGCCTTATCATCAGCCCATTGAAACATAATGGCGAACTGATCGGTATGCTGGAAATTATTTCCAACGAGCCCGGCGCTTTAAAATCTTCTTTTATTCATAAAATTGAAAAAGCGATTCCTTTGTTCACATTGGCACTGGAAAAAAGTGCTGAGGGTATGAATAACCAGATTGACAAAGTGATCAAAGAAAAATTTACGGCGGTGCAGCCGGCTGTTGAATGGAAGTTTACGGAAGCGGCTTTCAATTATATAGCAGACAGGCAGCAAAACGAAAGCGCTAAAATGGAGCGGATTGTTTTTGATGAAGTGTATCCTTTGTATGGCGCTATCGACATTCGTAATTCATCTACCGAAAGGGCCCATTCCATACAGCTGGATATTATCAAGCAACTGGAAATGACGAAAAAAATCGTGAAGAAGGCGCAGGGCGAGATATTCTTCCCGCTGCTGAAGGAAACAGAATTTAAGATCGATAAATATATTTCATCCGCATCAGACATTTTGTTATCAGAAAACGAATTGCAGATACATGAATTTTTGCAAAACCAGATCGCTGATGTGTTTGATCATTTGCGCACCGTAACGCCATCATTGAAAAAAGATATTGATGACTATTTTTCTTCGCTGGACCCGCAGGCGAACATGATCTATCACCATCGGAAAGAATACGAAGAAAGCATCGCTAAGGTGAATGATACGGTAGCCCGCTTTATTGATAAAGAGCAGGAAGAAGCGCAAAAAGTATTCCCGCATTATTTTGAACGCTATGTCACCGATGGTGTGGAATTCAATGTATATATCGGGCAATCGATCGTACCCCGCCGCAAATTTGATACACTGTATTTGCGCAATATGAAGATGTGGCAATTGGCAGTATTAACGAAAGCGGCCCGCCTTACTAACCGGTTAGCCACGGAACTGACACATCCATTGAATACAACTCAATTGATATTGGCGCATAGTCTTCCTATTTCTATCAGCTTCCGTAATGCCGAAAGAAAGTTTGATGTGGACGGCGCTTATAATATCCGCTACGAGATTATCAAGAAAAGAATTGATAAGGTACGCATCAAAGAAACGATGGAAAGATTAACACAGCCGGGTAAAGTAGCGATTGTATACTCTCAGCCAAAGGAAGCATCAGAGTACAAAGAATATATCGAATTCATGCAGAACCAGGGTCTGCTGAAACCGGGCATCGAAGAATTTGAACTGGAAGAATTGCAGGGCGTGGTTGGTTTAAAAGCACTGAGAGTTGAAGTAAATTTTGAAGAAGAAAATAAGACGAATGCAAAAGTTGAATTATCGTCTGTCACCTCAAAGCAATTGATTGGTAAATAACCCTATCGATTATATAAGAAAGAAGCCGGTTTGTAAGAACCGGCTTTATTATTTAATACCATTAGTTGTTTCTCAGAATTGCCATCCTGCCGTAATCAATGGCAATTTATCTTCTTTCGACATCGTATAACAAGCGGTGATAACAATTTTTCGCAAAGGAGAAAACCACAGGCCACCGCCATAACCATTCCGCCATTTGTTCGTGTTATCATTCTTTATCCAGACACGGCCGATATCATGAAAGAAAAGCAAACCAAGTGAACCAGGGAAAAGATATGTTTTGAAATCAGCCAGTTTGATGCGAAACTCCAAATTATTATACGCCATTGTTTTGCCAGCGAAGCGGTATTTGCGATAGCCCCTTAAATTATCTGTACCGCCAAGGTATTGTGCCTGGTAAAATTCAAAATTCCCGAAGTTATGACCAAAGCCAAACCTTGTTGCAATGACCAACCCGGCCCGCTGGCTAAAGCTGGTGAAAAGTGACATGTTAGAACTCAGTTGAGACACATTGCTGCTGGCACTTGAAATACCCTTCAGCATTTTCAATGATGTTTGCCAGTTGATACCTCTTGTGGGTAACACTTTGTTATTCCGGTTGTCAATATTCAATCCTACAATACCACCGATAAAAGTCTGCGTTTTATAAAGTGTATTCGGGTCAAGTCCATTATTATTTGTATTAACGATGAACCGGTTTTTATTATCGTCAGTATCCAGGGAGAAAAATTGAAATGTAGGCCCAACGGTCATATTAAAAACAGAACTGAAATTACTTCTTGCTAAAAGAGAGATATCTCCGAGCCGGTACCGGGCACGGTAATAGCGGAATTCTCCCGGTTTGGTTTTATCATAAACCGAAGACATGCCATATCCAAAAAAATTGCTGGTACTGTGCGGCGCTTTAATATCCGCATCAAAAAGTAAATCCGTTTTTTTACCTAAAGCACCAATGAATTCCGAATACCAATGAAAATTATAGGCTTTGGTAGCCAATGCATGGTTGATGGAAAACTCGTGCATCGCTTTATAAGGCGTTTTGCGGAAACCATGCCTGATCATTTTTAATGAAGCGCCGAGGAACAATCCATCATCAGGATTAAAGTTGATGGACACAAAAGGAATATTCTGATCGTATTTATAATACATCCTTTCATATTTATTGACAGCCGGGCTAGCGGATAATTTTTGCTGCAGGTTACCGCTGAACTGGTTGGGTTTGTTATTTACATCATATGCAATATTTTTTGCCGCGGGTGATGCTGCATTGTCCTCAAACATATCATTGCCGCCGCCACCGATCATTCTTATTTTTATTTGCCCGTCGTCTTTTCCTTTTACTAAAAATTTATCTTCTCCGCCACGGCCATATAGACGTATCTCTTTAGTTATTGAAGGATCAAATTTTCTTTCATAGAGTTTTGTTGACTGTTCGCCTTCTTTTGTAATCTTAAACATCTTGATCAATACGGAACCGTCCGTGTTACGGGTAATATCAAATAATTCTTTTTTATCGCTGCCTGTTATGTCAACGATCTTTGAGATAAAGCGGTAATACTGCCTCATTTCGCTGGCGAAATAATTCCTGCGGTCTTTTAACTTTTGAATAATTTCTTCATTTCTCGGTAAGGAACGGATGGGGGCGGGTTGTAAGTGTAATGATGTTTCGATCAATTCATCCGTCATCCTTGGAAGAAATTCATCCACCGCTTTTTTCCAATCCTCTTCATTCAATTCATTCATAAAGGCACGATCAATATGCCTACCATTGAAATTGTATGTTTTAATATTGATCGCTTTTGCACGGAACCCCTGCACCTGCGGGGATATCCAAGGTTTGCGGGCAACAGATGGCAACAATCCTTTACTAACAAAAAATGGCTGGTCCCTATCTCTCGGTATCGGGTAAAATGTTTTCCCTTTTCCATTATCAGTAACAGCCCAGCGCCATTGATCTTCATGCCGGTCAAAGTCCATGACGAACATATCGAGCAATCTTGCTCTCAACAGTGCTTTTTGATCAAGCATATTGTCATTATCATCTTCCAGCTTATCGGCCATTTCATCCGTACTGTATGATTTATCAGCGCCGGGCACTCTTTCTTCTATTAAACAAAAGGTATTCGCAAAATCCGATCTGAATTTTCCCAGCCGTGGATCATCAGGAACGTATACCAATCTTGGATTGGCATGCGGAACATTAACTGCGGCAGCAAGTGGCGGTATAGACAATGCAGCGTAAGGATAAGATGCCGATACACCATCGGATATGAGATCCTTTGCAATAGTGCCACGTAATTCAGGAGGTACCGCAGCATCCGTAACTGATTTTTCTATCGCCCTGAAAACATATTGCTTACCATTTTTATCTTCTAACCGTAATGATTTCGTTTGATGACCACCACCTCTTTTTAAAGGAGTGAGGCCGCCGAATTCTTTTCCCATATCAATTACCGGTACACGCAATGGTGTCTTCCATTCCCTGCGATAATTTTTTCCCAATAAAAAATTCCGGAAGCCGCTTGATTTGAATTTACCTGAAGCAATTACTGTAACTGAATCTGGGAAAGATGGAATTTTTTCAGCAACATCTTTTACAGGTTGTAAAGTGTTTAACGCCGTATTAAAAATTGGCTGCGCCAAACCACTGCTGGTTAATGTATAAAATTTTACAGAAACTTGCCCGTCAGTTGTAATCTCCAGGGTGGCAAAACCATTTTTACTATCAGCGAACACTGTATTGGGTCCGTCTTTTACCAGTGTACTTTTAGAACCCGCGCCGCTGACGATATAAGGGATGCTGTCATGTTTTAAAAATTGTAAAGCATGTTCATGCCCCGCTGCGTGTACCACATTCGGGTGCTGTTTCATCACTTCTTCTATCCGGCTGATCATGTTTTTATACTGCGGATGTTTTGTATCCTGTATATTTCCAAATACGCCCCGCACGATGGGATAAATGGAACCAATCACCGGCAACGGGATATACAATGATTTATTCGCTTCAGTTAAGGGAAAAATATGTTGTTTGAGTGTAAAATAACCGCCATGCTTACCATGCGTATAAAAAGGATGGTGCATAGCAATGATGATAAGCTTATCAGGATAAGAACTGATAATATCTTTTAACGCGGTGATAATTTCATCCTCTGTTTTATAATCACAATCTGATTCGATGCCCGGTCTTTCCGTTTGCTGCAGCCACCATTGGCTATCCATAAAAATTAATACCGCTTTATCACCTACCTGTACATCTACAGGACCCGGGCAACCATTCGCCGGTAATACCTGCACATTGGGTAACTGCAACCCGGTGATATATTTTGATTGATTACGTAACTGCTGTAAACTGCCCGGTCTTCCCTCCGCCCAATCATGATTGCCGGGAACAAAAAAAGCTTTGGCGTTTTTTCCCTGCACCACGGAGATTTGATAATCTATTACTTTTTTCGCGGCGTCATAATTTTTACTTCCTTCCGCAGGCATTCCTTCCGGGTAAATATTATCGCCGAGGTAAACAATGGTATTCTTTGCATCATTCCAGTCAATATGTTGTTTCAGCCAGTCGCATACCGGGTGCGAACCATCCTTTTTCATCTCACCGGCATCACCTACCAAAAAGATGCGCTGTGCTACATTATCCGTTTGGGAGAAGCAATAAGAAGCCGGAAAGAAAAGAAGGAATAAGAATTTTCTTAATCGCATGATGAGTAGTTTTGGCCGCCAAATATATTTACCGCGGTAATTTAATTACAAATTGCTTATGGCTGGTATTTAAACTTTAAAAGCGTAGCCCTCTCGCCTGTATTCACTTCATTGGAAATATACATATCCCCATTGCTGGCAAATGTAATTCCTTCGGGTTGCGGAAACATAGATGGCGAAAGCGGGATAGCCTGCTCCACATTCCCGGAACGATCGGTTATCACCAGCAATTTGCCGACAGAGGAAAGTATGTACAACTTTTTTTCAATGGGATGAATAGCGGCGGCAGAAGGCCGGAACTCCACCCGGTTATCCTTCAACACTTTCTTGATGTCATCTATATTTATTTCATAGTAAGGGGTGTCTGATAAAACCTGCGTGGCAATATCGTAGCGGAAAGCGGTTCTTATTTTATCTTTTTCCTTGTGACAAGCTTTACAAAGCAGGATAATGGAATTTATTTCTTTATCGTAATAGATGGTTTCAAATTCATTGTTACCGCCTTTTAATGAACCTACAACCGTTGATTGAACCGAGTCTTCATCATGGTAACCTGTTACCTTAACAATCTCGCCATCACTGATCAACAAATAAATGGCGGTGTCCGCTTTTACGATGTCTTCATAATCATTCTTCTTTCCAAAACTGAGGGCATGATAGCTAAAATCTTTCTTGTCTTTGAGATTAATAAAAAAGATTTTACCCGTTTCATCATCATTGGCCAGCATCACGTCGTCATTTTCCCAAAAAATTCCGGAGATTTCATCAAGCTTCTGCCCAAGTTCCGTTTTCTGGGCTTTGGAAATGTCATACCCTTTAGGCGTATAGATCACATGTTTGGATTCGCAGGTGGCCAGCGTTAGTAAAACAAAAAGCAATAAAATAAAATATCCAACCGCTCTTTGAATATTCCTTACGTGGTTATTATCGCTTTTGACTAAATTTAGCATGTCCAAAATTAAAGTATGACTGGCCCACAATCACAACTACTTTTCGAAGCCCGGGAATTCGCCACCGAACTATTTCTGAATAAAGTTAACAAAAGCGTCAGGTATCATAATCTCGAACATACAGAAAGAGTGGTACTGGCCTGCGAAGAATTGGCGGATTATTACAGCCTGCAACCGGAAGACAGGGTTTCTGTTTTAATAGCAGCCTGGTTTCATGACACCGGTTTCAGCAGCGGAGCGGAAGGCCATGAAGAAATGAGCAAACGTTTAGCCACTTCTTTTTTACAGGAACGCAATGCGGACGCTTCCCTTATTCAAAAAGTAGGCGCTTGCATTGATGCTACGAAAATGCCGCAATCACCCACTACGCTTATTGAACAGATTATATGTGATGCGGACCTTTTTCATCTTGGTTCGGAAGATTTTAAAATAAGAAATGAGATGCTGATGCGGGAACTGGTGGAGCATTCAAAAGAAAATCTTTCGAAAAAGAAATGGCGGCGGAAGACGATTGCTTTTATGGAAAACCATAAATATTTTACAGATTACGGGAAAAGAAAATTACAACCTGTAAAAGAAAGACATATTGAGGAGTTGAAACAGCACGATGACAATAATAATGATTCGAAAAAGGAAGGCAAAAAAGAAAAGAAGGAAGATAAAATGTTGAATGTTTTTACTGAAGAATTAAAAAAAGAAACCGAAACTAAAAAACGAAAAGAAAAAGATAACCAAACAGAAAGAGGTATCTCTACTGTGTTCCGCATCATGGCGAGCAACCATGCGAACTTGAGCCAGATGGCCGACAGCAAAGCGAATATCATGATCTCCGTGAATTCGATTATACTATCTGTTGTTGTCTCTGTTCTTATCCGCCACCTGGATGAAAATAAATACCTGATACTTCCAACTATTATGCTTGTATTGGTTTGCGTAGGTACGATTATATATGCAGTAAAGGCGACAAGGCCCAATGTATCGCAGGGTACTTTTACAAAAGAAGATATACAATTAAAAAAAACCAACCTGCTTTTCTTCGGTAATTTTCACAGCATGGCATTGCCTGATTATGACTGGGCGATGAAAGAAATGCTGAATGATAAGGATTACCTGTACAGCAGCATGGTAAAAGATCTTTATTTCCTTGGCGTGGTATTGGCGAAGAAATATAAGTTGCTACGCATCTCTTATAATATATTCATGTACGGTCTTATTATCGCCATGTTCCTCTATGCTGTTATGATTTCTTATGATGCTTTTTTTGTGAAGACGACAGTGGAGACGACACCGTTTATTAAGTGAGTTTTTATTTACCATAACTTTAGTACTGAGCGAAGTCGAAGTATTCATGGCATCGTCCCTTGCGTCGCACTCTTCAACTGCAGTAACACGGATGAGCATAGAAAACGATCAGTACGATATTAGTAGATGGTTCGTTCCTCGCTCCCGCAAGCGGGATAAACTATGACAAAGAAAATAACTACAGTATAGAATATTCTTATAAAGGAAGTATTAAGCGGTCAAACGTTTCCTTGTCACCCCGAGGAACGAGGGGTCTGTTGTCATTAAAGAAAATCGCTCTTGTACAGAAACTTCGACAGTGCTCAGTAGAATT
Organism: Chitinophagaceae bacterium; assembly: GCA_037200685.1. Lineage (GTDB taxonomy): Bacteria > Bacteroidota > Bacteroidia > Chitinophagales > Chitinophagaceae > JAJKIP01. The sequence continues at coordinate 278,994 of JBBCIG010000019.1, read as the reverse complement.
ACAGAACGTTGAAGATTCTGTGTTAAATACCAAAGGATATTTTATATTTTTGTTCTTTAGGCGGCTTAAGCCAGCCTGTTTAGAGAGTGGCTTAGGCTGCTCTCTAATTTTTTAAAATATTCTTTGTCATAGGCGATTTTGCTTTTATAAATTGTAAAGATCATTTCCAGTAGTTTTCGTTGTATGGCTACAGCAGCCTTCATTTTTATTCCGTGTTTTGCTACCATCCGTGCAAATATGGCTTTAAACCTTTCATCGTGACGGATGGCTGTGAGTGCCGGGAAATGCATGGCTTTTCTTAAATATCTATTCCCTTTTTTGGATATTTTGGGTTTGCCTTTTACAGAGGTACCCGACTGCTTTTCTCTTACATCCAGACCTGCGTAGCTGGTTAATTGTTTTTTATTACGTATCAGGTCAAAGCCATTGGTTTCCGCCAGCACTGTTACAGCTGTTAATAACCCCACGCCTGGAATAGAACAGATAATTATTAAGAGCTTTTTCATTTCTTCATCTTGGCCGACCAATTCACGTAACTCTTCTTTAATTTCTGCTTCTTGTTTATCCAGAAAAGCAATACGTTTTTTTGTTCTTGCTACGCTTGTTTTGTTGGGTTGGGCTTCGGCAGTCTCTGCATGTAATTGATTTTTGACCGCTGTTCTGCTTTCCACCAGCTGGTCTCTTTCCCTGGTTAATTGCCTTAATTTCTTATAAATACCCTTTGGCGGATGCCAGCTGTCAAGATTTCTTTCCAATCCAAATTGAGTGATCGCTTCAGAAGCTGTTTTGTCTGTTATCGTTTTAACAGATAATGTTCTTACATAATTACTGATCTTATTGGGCAATACCACGCTTACATCCATTTGCCTTTCCGCTAAAAAATAAGCCAGTGATTCATGATAAACGCCCGTTGCTTCCATTACAAAACGAACAGCTATTTCTCCTTGCTTTTTTGTCGCCCATTCTATAAGAGAGACAAACCCTTTTGCTGTATTTGGAAAGATTTTGTGAGCATACAGCTCACAGGATAAATCCTCATATAAACGACCTGAGCAAACGACTAATTCATCCTGGGCTACATCTATGCCCACTACTTGTTTTAAGATTCTTTTCATACCAATTGTTTTTATGATATAAAGTGAAAATCTCCCTTCGTTTTGTCTCCTTACGGTTATCCTGGATGTGCGGCAAGGCGGCACTCCTTACATTCTGTTCAAACTCGAAGAGATAAAAAAGAGCGAGGCTATTTCTTCAGCTCAACATGCCTATAGGCTGTTTATGTGCGATTGGCTCTCACCCTTTTTTCACTTTATGAAAATCAAATCTATTGGTATCTTAACTTTCTCTGAAGGAACTATTACTGTTTATTTTGTAAACATAGGAGAGTGCGACGCAACGAAGCTGATAGTAGCACTACCGCTGGGCTTATAAATATTTCCCGATCTCTTCTACTAATTCAGTTTTTGTAATCGGCACACCCATTATTTTATTATATCCCTTCGCATCAATTAAATAAATGTCACGGATGATTTTTATTAATTGACCGTTGTTGATCTCGGGAATAAGGACTGTTTCAAAATTTCTCAAAATGCTGCCGAGATTTTTGGGGAAGGGACGAACATAGCGAAGATGTGCATGGCTCACTTCACGGCCGGCGGCCCGCAACTCCGTTACCGCGGATTTGATAGCGCCATAAGTAGAGCCCCAACCGAGTATCAATACTTTTCCTTTATCGGGGCCGTTGTCTATTTTTTGTTCGGGAATATATTCGGCGATCTTATCTACTTTCTCTTGTCTTATTTTCACCATCAACTGGTGGTTCTCCGGTTCGTAACTGATATTGCCGGTAACGTTTTGTTTTTCCAAACCACCAATGCGATGTTCCAGGCCTGCTGTGCCGGGCACCGCCCAGGGACGAGCTAACTTTTCATCACGCAAATAGGGTTGCAGTTTTTCTTCGTGGTCGCCCAATTCTGTTTTGAACTTTACATGAATCGGTGGCAGCTCATCTGATTTGGGGAACTTCCATGGCTCCGCACCGTTCGCAATATAACCATCACTTAAAAAAATAACAGGCGTCATGTGCTGCACCGCGATTCTTACCGCTTCATATACCGCATCAAAACAATCTGCTGGTGTAGACGCGGAAATAACAGGCATCGGGCATTCACCGTTCCTGCCATAGTACGATTGTAACAAATCGCTCTGTTCTGTTTTTGTTGGTAATCCTGTAGAAGGGCCGCCTCTTTGTACATCTATTATTAATAAAGGAATTTCGAGCATCACTGCGAGTCCCATTGCTTCTCCTTTTAACGCCATGCCGGGGCCTGAAGTAGTGGTAACACCCAATGCGCCGCCATAAGCCGCACCTATAGCGGAAGTGATAGCAGCAATTTCATCTTCGGCCTGGAAAGTTCTTATTCCAAAATTTTTATGCCGGCTGAGTTCATGCAATATATCAGAAGCGGGAGTGATAGGGTATGATCCGAGGAACATCGGCAAACCACTTTTTTGCGCCGCGGCGATCAATCCATACGACAACGCCTGGTTGCCCATGACAGAACGATAAGAGCCCGCAGGCATCTTCGCTTTTTCAACTTTATACGTTGTTGTAAATGTTTCGGTAGTATCACCGAAATTATATCCCGCCTGTAATACTTTCAGGTTGCTTTCAAATATATCTTGTTTTTTGCCGAATTTTTCTTTTAAAAAATTGGTAGTGTTTTCCATATCGCGGCCATACATCCAGTAAAGGAACCCGAGCACAAACATATTCTTGGCCCTGTCCTTTTCTTTCATGCCCATCGTGAAATCTTTCAACGCCTCTCTTGTCATCTTCGTCACATCCATTTTGATGACTTCATAATTTTCAAGGCTTCCGTTCTCCAATGGATTTTCACCATCGGGATAATTAGCAAGGCGCAGGTTCTTTGAATCAAAACCATCCGTATTCACGATGATCTTACCGCCTTTCTTCAACGCAGTAAGATTTGTTTTTAACGCGGCGGCATTCATCGCTACCAATACATCACATGCATCACCTGGAGTATACACCCTGTCTGATGAAAACCGCAACTGGTAACCACTCACACCCGGCAATGTTCCTTGCGGCGCCCTGATCTCCGCAGGGAAATCCGGGAATGTAGAAAGATCAATACCGAGTAGAGCTGTATTGTTGGTGAATTGCGTGCCTGTCAGCTGCATACCATCTCCACTATCACCGGCGAATTTTATGACAACATCGTTAAGTACTTCCTGCTTGCGAATCATTAGATTAAAAATTAGTTGGCAAATCTACAAATCAATAGGCAATGAGCAATAAGCAATGGGCAATTGGCAATCGGCTATTAGCAAGAAAAAGAGGTAATTAATTGCTATATGTGCCGCCTGGTGGCTGTAAAGGTATCTATTGCCTGTTGCCAATTGCCTATTGTCGTCATCCTCTTCCATCAAACAAATTCCCCAGTCCGCCCAACACACTTCCTTCTTCTTTGCGGTGCCAAGTTCCGTATTCAACAATACGGCCAGCCAAACGACTGATCGGTAGTGATTGTATCCAAACCTTGCCCGGGCCCTGCAATTTTGCAAAGAACAGCCCTTCACCGCCAAACATCCAGTTCTTTACACCGCGTACAAATTCAATATCAAAATCGATGGTTGGCATATAAGCCACTACACAACCTGTATCTACTTTCAGTATTTCACCCGCTTTCAATTCTTTTTCTATTACAAAACCGCCTGCGTGCATGAAGGCCATCCCATCACCTTCAATTTTTTCCATAATAAATCCTTCACCGCCAAAAATGCCCGTGCCTAATTTTTTTTGAAAATGAATACCGACACTTACTCCTTTTGCTGCGCATAGAAAAGCATCTTTTTGTGCAATGATCGTTCCACCGAGTTGTTGCAGGTCCATCGGGATAATCTTGCCGGTATATGGTGCGGCGAAACTCACTTTCTTTTTGCCCTGGCCGGCATTAGTAAATGCGGTCATAAATAAACTTTCACCGGTTAAAATTCTTTTTCCCGCACTCATCAATTTACCCAATAATCCACCGGAAGATTGTTGCGCCGACCCATCGCCGAAAATCGTTTGCATCTGGATGCCATCTTCCATCATCATCATAGCGCCGCTTTCAGCAACCGCTGTTTCGTTGGGATCTAATTCTATCTCAACAAACTGTAATTCTTCGCCATATATTTTATAATCAATTTCATGGTTGGTCCTTGTGGTATTCATAATTTCTATTTTTTGTCAAAGTTAATGAACCGGCATAGTGAAGAACCCTATTAAATTGATAAATGGTGCGGTTTTACAGGCGGGATTTCTTTACTTTGCCAACACTCGACAAAAATCACATCATATATGAGAAAAAAAATGTTACTGGTTCCCGCATTGGCAATATTGGGAGCCCTGGTCGCCAATGGTCAAACCAAGCTTATTGAAAAAGTGACCAAAGAAGGTAATGAACTTATCATTCCTTACGAAAAGTATGTGTTATCCAATGGCCTTACGCTGATTATACATGAAGATCACAGCGATCCGATCGTACGTACAGACGTAACCTACCATGTAGGCTCCGCCCGCGAAGAGATCGGCAAATCCGGCTTCGCCCACTTTTTTGAGCATATGATGTTCCAGGGAAGTGACCACGTTGCCGATGAACAGCATTTTAAAATAGTAACGGAATCCGGCGGTACATTAAATGGTACTACCAACCGTGACCGTACGAATTATTTTGAAACAGTTCCTGTGAACCAGTTAGAAAAAACAATGTGGCTTGAAGCGGACAGGATGGGTTTCTTACTGGATGCCGTAACGCAGCAGAAATTTGAAATACAAAGAGCCACTGTAAAAAATGAAAGAGGACAGAACTATGATAACCGTCCTTATGGCCTGGTATCAGAAGTAATATCAAAAAATTTATACCCCTACGGTCACCCCTATTCCTGGTTAACGATCGGTTATATAGAAGACCTGAACAGGGTAAATGCAAATGACCTGAAGAATTTCTTTTTGCGCTGGTATGGTCCTAACAATGCCACGCTTACTGTGGGTGGTGATGTGAACCCAAAAGAAGTGATCCGTTTAGCGGAAAAATATTTCGGCCCTATACCTTCAGGACCGAAAGTAGAGAACATGAAGCCGATGATAGTGAAACTGGATAAACACCGTTTTGTGTCTTACACAGATAATTATGCAAGGGTACCGGTGATGATCAAAGTATTCCCGACTGGCCCTAACTATGATAAGGACATGGCGCCATTGGATTGCCTCGCCGAGATATTAGGCCAAGGAAACAATTCCGTTTTCTACCAGCAATTGGTAAAAAAACAGTTGGCATTACAGGCTACGGTTAATCATTCCAATTCTGAATTAGCCGGTGAATTTTCTATACAGGTAGTTCCTTATCCAGGTAAATCACTGGCAAGTATGTTTTACCTTATCGATAATGCGTTGGATAGTTTTGAAAAAAGAGGCGTGACCGATGAAGATGTTGCGAAATTCAAAGCGCAGATCGAAGCGGATTATATTGATGGCCTTCAAAGCGTTTCCGGTAAAGTATCACAGCTCGCTTCTTACCAGACGCTTGCCGGTAACCCTAATATGATCAGCAAAGAAATACAAGCTTATCGATCTATTACGAAAGAAGATGTAATGCGTGTTTATTATCAGTATGTAAAAAAACAACATTGCGTGGTAGTAAGTGTGCTTACAAAAGGACAAGAGGGCCAGATAGTAGGCACCGATAATTTTAAACCAGATCCATCTGGTTACACGCCGCCAAATTATGGCTATGATGGATTGACATACGTAAAAGCAAAAGATAATTTCGACCGTGCCGCAATACCTGCATCAGGCCCTAACCCTGTTGTAAAAGTTCCGGCTTTCTGGAAAAAAGATTTGACCGGTGGCGTAAAAGTGATCGGTACTGAGAATAATGAGTTACCAATTATTACATTATCACTCAAAGTTCCGGGCGGCCACCTGGCACAAGCGAATAATTTATCCAAAGCCGGCCTTGCTTCTTTATATGCCGGTATGATGGGCCAGGATACTAAAACAAGAAGTGCGGAAGACTTTGCGAAAGAGTTACAGAAACTTGGCAGTACTATTTCGGTGTACAGCGGAACAGATGGTATCACATTCGAAGTGTTTACATTAAAAAAGAACCTGGATGCAACAATGGCTTTGCTGGAAGAAAGAATACTGAGCCCGAAATTCACGGCAGATGCATTCAGCCGGTTGAAGCGCCAACGGATCGAAAGTTTTAAACAATCAAAATCACAACCTGCCGCTATCGCCAGTAGTGTTTTTGGTGTAATTAATTACGGAACAAACAACATTTTTGGCATCAGTCAAAATGGTACAGAGCAAACAGTAGCCGGCTTGACACTGGAAGATGTACAAGGTTATTATGATAATTACATGACATCAAACGGACTGAACGTAGTGGTAGTAGGCGATATCAAAGAAGAGGAGATCTTACCAAAGCTTTCTTTTTTAAATAAATTACCTAATAAGAAACTTGACCTTCCTACTTCTATCGCCGCATCCGCACCAGTTCAAAAAACAAAAATCTATTTGGTAGATGTAAAGAACGCCGCACAATCTGAATTCCGTGTAGGTTATCTCACCGGGTTGAAATATGATGCGACCGGTGACTATTACAAAGCGATGATCACCAATTTTCCATTCGGTGGCGCATTTAATGCCCGTGTAAATATCAACCTGCGTGAAGATAAAGGCTGGACCTATGGGGCCCGTTCGGGATTCAGCAGTGATAAATACACAGGGGTGTTCGCCTTCAGTTCCGGGATAAAAGCGCCGGCAACCGACAGCGCTTTGTCAGAAGTATTGAAAGAACTGAAAGATTATTCAGCGAATGGTATCAAACAGGATGAGTTAGTTTTCACGAAAAGTTCTTTAGGCCAAATTGATGCATTGAGATATGAAACAGGTTTTCAAAAAGCTGATTTCATTGGCCGCATACTGGAATATAATCTTCCCGCGGATTTTGTTGACAAGCAAAATGAAATCCTGAAAAACATTTCCAAAACGGAAATAGATGCCATTGCGAAGAAGTTGATTGATCCTGAAAAAATGAATATCCTGATCGTAGGTGATAAAGACAAAATATTAGCAGGCTTACAAAAATTCGGATATGAAATAATAGAACTGGATGTGGATGGCAAGCCAGTAGAGAAAAAAGCGTTCTAAGATTTTTAAAATAATAAGTAGTTATATAAGGAATGAGATGATAAATTCTCATTCCTTATTTTTTTGTTCAGTATAGTTCATTTTCTTTATCTTCCTTTATTAAAACACACTCACATGCCTGAACAGAAACCTAACTTCAAACCATTTGTTGCGTCGGAAACAAAAATGGCTGAGTTGACGGTAAAGTCTATTATCACGGGCGCCATTTTTGGTATTATATTCGGGGCATCCACCGTATATCTTGCATTGAAAGCAGGTCTTACTGTTTCTGCATCTATTCCTATAGCAGTTATTGCTATTACACTTGGCAGAAGGTTTTTAAAAACTACAATTCTTGAAAATAATATTATTCAAACAACAGGCTCTGCCGGTGAAAGTATAGCAGCAGGAGTTGTATTTACTTTGCCGGGTTTTTTATTTTTAAGCGAACCCAGCAGCGCTAATTTTTTTAATTACTTCACTATTCTTGTACTGGCCATTTTCGGTGGTATTCTTGGTACCCTGATGATGATCCCTCTCCGGCGTTCATTAATCGTAAAAGAACACGGCACTTTACCTTATCCTGAAGGAACGGCCTGCGCTTCAGTCTTAAAAGCAGGTGAGAAAGGAGGCGATTTCGCAAAAACCGCTTTCATGGGATTGGGTTTTGCATTCGCCTATGCGCTATTGCAAAAAATATTTCACGTAATAAAAGAAGTACCGGATTTCGCTACTAGGCAGGCGAATAAAATTTTCCCTTCTGCCCGTGTAAGCGGTGAAATCACTCCTGAATATTTAGGAGTCGGTTATATCATTGGCCCAAAGATCGGAGGAGTGTTGGTAGCAGGTGGTGTATTAAGCTGGTTTGTATTTACACCATTACTTGCCAGTTTATTAAATGATCATGGGAGCATTATTGCTGCGCAATTAGTAAAGCTTGGTTATTTAAAAGATCTTAATACAAATGGCGGCCCAGGGGGATGGAACCCGGCGACACAGGGATTTGCTGATTGGTCAACTGCGATCTATCGTGCATATATACGACAGATCGGTGCAGGTGCGGTCGCCGCTGGTGGTTTTATTACTTTGATTAAAACAATACCTACTATCATTTCTTCTTTCAAAGGAAGCATTGGTTCTTTGAAAAAAGACGGGACAGGTAATGCCGCAGCAGTTATTCCGAGAACAGAAAGAGACCTTTCTATCAAAGTGGTTGGCATTGGAAGTATTGTTTTACTATTGGTAATTGCATTAATGCCCAATACATTGATACCGGGAACCAATATTGGCAGTAAATTATTATTGGGATTGCTTGTTATTATTTTCGGAGCTTTCTTTGTAACCGTTGCGTCCCGTATTGTGGGTTTGATAGGTTCTTCCAACAGCCCTATCAGTGGTATGACCATTGCAACGTTGATGGGAACCTGCCTGATTTTTATTGCAGTAAAATGGACAGGGCATGTATATGAACCCATGGCCCTGGTTGTTGGTGGTATGATATGTATCGCTGCCGCAAACGCTGGAGCTACCTCACAAGATTTAAAAACAGGTTATTTAGTAGGCGCAACTCCTAAATACCAGCAGATCGCTTTATTCGTAGGCGCCATTGTTTCATCCTTAGCTATCGGCGCTACGATCAAAATACTTGATCAACCTACAGCAGCCATGGCGGCACAAGGAATTGAACATGCAATTGGAACTGATCTCTATCCTGCACCGCAAGGAACATTAATGGCCACATTAATAAAAGGCATTCTTTCTTTTAACCTTGACTGGCAATTTGTATTAGTAGGCGTATTCATCGCCATCGTAATGGAACTATGCGGTATAAAAGCATTAAGTTTTGCCATCGGTATCTATCTGCCTTTATCGACTACTTTACCCATTTTTATTGGTGGTGCTATTCGTGGCCTGGTAGAATGGAGGCAGAAAAAGAAAAACATCCATGTATCACCTGAAGAAGAAGACCTGGGCAAAGGGAATTTATTTGCTACAGGATTAGTAGCGGGCGGAGCTTTGGCTGGTGTGCTGGTAGCTATTCTTTCATCTATTGATAGTGTTAATACCAAATTGGAAAATGTAAATGCGGAGCATGCATTATCGTCGCCGGGATTTCTCGGGGAAGAGGGCTATAAATGGCTGGGTGTTGGCTTCTTCGCATTGATGGGATTTGTGCTTTACCGAATTGCAACCAAAAAAGGAAAAAACTCCTGATAAATTAACAAAGGTCTCGTTCTTCACGAGACCTTCTAGTTTCCATAGCCGTCCACAGGGCTAAATAAAATCGAGGTAATTATATTTCCCGTTCAATATTTTTTGATCATCTGCATTCAGCCATTTGTTCAAAATTGTCGCATATACATTTTTGAAATCAACTTTATGTTTTAAATCTCCTTCGTTCAGGTCGCCAAGATCAGGCAACGCATTGATCATTCCTTTTTGTTTCAGCCCGCCGCTTACCAGGAACATATTATTGGCTGTGCCATGATCGGTACCACCGCTGGCATTTTGCGACACCCGCCTTCCAAATTCAGAAAAAGTAAATAACAATACATCATCAAAACGGTGATTGTCTTTCAGGTCTTTTGTAAATGATTTTATGGCATCGTTCAATTCCGTAAACAAACGCTGCTGCTGGAATTGCTGGTTGATATGCGTATCAAAACTTCCGAGTGAAACATAATATACTTTCGTATTGATATCAGAGAAGATCAATGAAGCGATCGTCTTCATGCTGTTGCCCAAATTCGTTTTCGGGTATTCCGCCGCTGTAGGATGCAGGCGGCTTTGTTTAAAAATATAATCAGCAGAAGACAAAGTTTCGGACATAGTTTTATATAAATAATCAACTGGCTGTTCGCTATCATCCGCTTTATGGTTTTTCATTACATCACGGAAAAATTTTTCATTGGCCGTGCCATATAATCTCCGCGGGTCTTTTACCGCAATGCCATTCATGTTTTCTCCTTTCATGGAGAGGCTGAGCACATCATCTATTTCTATTGCCTGTGTCGGCTTATCACAACCGCTGCATTGCGCATCCAAATAACGGCCCAGCCATCCCGATGATAAATACTCATTACTCTGGCTGGCAGTTTGCCAGATATCCATGCTGCGAAAGTGCGAACGATCAGGATTCGGGTAGCCAACGCTGTTAATAATACCGAGGCTTCCCTCATCATACAATTCTTTAAAAGAAAGCAGGGAAGGATGCAGTCCAACTTCATCAGTCAGCACTAATGCTTTTTCTTTTTCAATGCCCAACCGCGGCCTTGCTTTATAATACAAATCATTTCTTACCGGTATTACCGTGTTCAATCCATCGTTGCCTCCGCTGAATTGCAATACCACCACCACTTTATTGCCCGCCGGCACCATCGCTTTTCCTTCAAATGCTTTCAAAAATTTAGGAAGCATAAGGGAGGCTGTTGCCAGCGAACCAACTTGTATAAATTCTTTACGTTTTATAAGCATAATACCTCCACCCCAAAAGGGGAGTTAAGCAACATTCATTTACTGAATGTCGCAGTTTAAAAAGCTGAGTAGAGAACAGGAAGTTGAAGTGTGCGACCATTCGACTTCGTTCATGGTAAACTGCGACGCAATTGTTCATTAAAGAACAGAACGTTGAACGGAGCGTCGCAACGAAGATGCCATGAAAAACCGCTGCTGGTAACACAATTACAACTACTCTTTAAAGAACTTATATATAATAACGTGATGTACAACCTAAGTTCCCTTTAGGGACAGGGTTCAACACAATTGATACTCCGGCGTACTCATTATCTGCACCGTAGCCGTTTTAATAAAATTATCCCGGCTTGTTTCATCTGAAAATGTTTTTATTATTGCTGCATCCACTCCCGTTTTTGTTTGCAATAACACACCGGATAATGCATTCACCAATTTCTCTCTTTCTGTTTTTTCAAAATGATGGACGAAACTTTTCCAGTCAATATTAGCGTTGATAGACCGTGCACCCATCCTGCCCGCATTCGCTTTGCCGGAAGTAGTTCTTTTTTCCTCCATCTTTAGCTCCGGCGAAGGACGCCCCATCATCTGGTCATCATCATCTTTCGGTTTTACGTTCAATTCGTCTTCGTCATTTATCAATTGCGGTATACGCATACGCATCATCAGCGTGCTGCTGTCGATCCAGGTTTTACCACCGGGCCACCCCGCCACATTTGGCGGATAGAATAATACTTGTCCCAGCAATCTTTGTAAAAGAAGTAATGCTTCTTCATTTTCCAGTGTCATAGGCAACATACGCTGAATACCCACCAATAATTCCACAGGAGATTTTATTTTAGCCCCTATATTTTTCTCTTCGTAAAACCAATCGCTGGTAAAAATATCTTCCATCAGTTTAGCGATATCATAATCACTTTTATAAAACCTGTCAGCCAGCCATTCAATCTTTTCTTTGTCAGGGTTATCACTCACAAAAAATTTATAGATTTTCTGCGAAACAAATCTCGCCGTTTGCTTTTGTTTTAATAAAATATCCAGCACCGCGTCACCATCAAAATTTCCCTTCTCTCCCAGTACTGTTTTATTATTATCATCATGCTGACCACGGCGAAAAATAAATTCACCTTTTACATTGGCAGCCCAGCCGGTAAACGCCCTTGCCGCTTCCTTCACATCATTCTCCGTATAATTTCCCCTGCCAAGTGTAAATAACTCCATCACTTCTCTTGCAAAATTTTCATTAGGGTGATCCTTCCTGTTTTGCTGGTTATTTAAAAAATTCAGCATCGCCGCTGTCTTTGAAACTTCTTTTAACAAGGTCCTGAAATTGCCGAGTGCATTGCGACGAACCACATCCAATAAACCTTGCTGGTAAAAAACATTTAGGTTGCGGCAGGCAAAATGCCCGTGCCAGAAGAACGCCATCTTTTCCCGCAACTGCGCACCGCTGTTCACCATTTCTTTCAACCAATAAAGATTAAGGCTGCGTATACCTTCCCTGTTTTTTTGTTGTAATGCTTTTCGTTCTTCGGCAGAAAGTTCCTGGCGTTGCTGGCGACCCAATTCCTGGAAACCCATTGTCAGCCCCTGCATATAATTATCCACTACATTTATATAATCAGGCTTTTTAGCCGAAGCATCCAATAAAGCCTTGTAAAATTGTTTGGGAGAAAAATCCGAAAGGTCATGAAACTGCTCCACAGCAGGGCCAAATCCAGCCCGCCACATTAAATGCTGATTCTTAATTTGATTAGACAGCGACATCCGGAATGTTTTGTTTTGAGACCATGATGAAGTTCGAAAGTTTAACTAAACCAATTACTTAAAAAGGTTTTTTTGAACCCGGCTGCATTGCTACTATCATCGTCTGTTGCGACGCTCCGTTCATCTTCCTGTTCTCTACTGGGCAATTACGACGTACCCGATAGCTATTGAATTATTAAGTAAGTTCAAAGTATCAACCCTTTGCAATACCAACAACTGTTTGAATGAAACTACTATTACAAATATGATCAGCATCCTACTAAACTTGTAGATTGTTATTTATTGCTCTTCCCTATCTTTGAAGCATGGCAAAAGCACAACGCCGTAAGGCTTCCAAAAAAGAATTAATATTATTGAAGGCCGCCAGTATGTTCCGCGAAAAAGGATTCGCTGCCACATCGATGAGGGATTTGGCTGAAACAGTCGGCATTGAAGCCGCCAGCCTTTACAATCATATTCGTTCTAAAAACGAAATCCTCGAAGCAATTTGTTTTGAAGTGGCCAACCGTTTTAATACGAACATGGATATCATTGAAAGCAGCCAGCAAAATTCAATTGCCAAGTTAGACACGCTGCTTCGCTTCCATATCCGCCAGATGGTAGAAAGTTATGAAGAAGTATATGTAAGCGACCGTGAATGGAAGCATTTGGATGAGCCTTATCTTTCCAATTTTCAAAACCAGCGCAAAGCGTACCGTAAAAAATTCGCTTCTATCGTAGAAGAAGGTATTCAGAAAAATGAAATACGAAAAATAGATGCCCCTACCTCTGTACTCATCATGTTGCACGCTGTCAGTGGTATTGAATCATGGCACCGCAGCACCGCCAAGATCAACGCAAAAGAGCTGGAAGATAATATGGTGATGATCATGATAGACGGTTTAAGAAAACACTAAGCTATCCCCGGAACCATTCCCGTCTAAATAATTCAATACATTTGCTTAGCAAGGTTGATTTTCATTCAACCATTCATTATGTATTTGATACTTATGTTTTCATCATAGTAACTCGTCTTTCATGTCCATTCATTTTCATCCGCTCCGTATAAAAGAAGTCAGGGAAGAAACGCCGGAATGTGTTTCCGTTGTTTTTGAAGTTCCCGAAGATTTAAAATCAAATTTCAAATTCATGCAGGGACAAAGTCTCACCATGCGTACTACCCTAAATGGTGAAGAAGTTCGTCGTACTTATTCTATTTGCAGTTCACCCTTAGACAATGAGTGGCGGGTGGCCATAAAAAAAGTGAGCGGTGGATTATTTTCTTCTTTCGCCAATGAGCAATTAAAGAAAGGTGATGTGTTAGAAGTAATGTCACCTGTCGGGAAATTTTATACTGAATTAAATCCCGCACATGAAAAACATTACCTCGCTTTCGCTGCAGGCAGCGGCATCACTCCGGTACTGTCACTCTTTAAAACAACATTAGCGTCAGAACCAAACAGTGAATTCACATTAGTATATGGAAACCGCAGCCGTACTTCCATCATTTTCTTTGAAGAACTAGAAGGATTAAAAAATAAATACATTGACCGATTCAATCTTGTTAATATTCTCAGCCGTGAAAGGACAGACGCTCCTGTAAATTTTGGCCGGTTATCCGTTGATAAATTAATGGAGTTGAACAAACTGATTAATTATAATACCATTGATGAATTTTTTATCTGCGGCCCGGAAGAAATGATTTTTTGTATAAAAGGATTTTTAGAAGCAAAGGACATTGATAAGAGTAAAATCCATTTTGAATTATTTACAATACCGGGAGAAAAAAGGTCATCTATCCCGGGGCAACAGCCAACTACTGATAGCGGGCCAAAAAGTAATATCACGATTAAAATAGATGGAAGAAGTTTTGCCTTTAATCTTTCCTTGACGAGTAATGCAACGATACTCGATGCTGCACTAGAGCAAGGCGCTGATCTTCCATTCGCTTGCAAAGGTGGTGTATGCTGTACCTGCAAAGCAAAACTTTTGGAAGGTGAAGTGGAAATGGATGTTCATTGGGGACTGGAAGAAGAAGAAATTGAAAAAGGATTTATTCTTACCTGCCAGTCACATCCGAAAACGGAGAAAGTTGTTGTGGATTTTGATATAAAATAATTATTTGCTCCAGTTTACTTTAGCTTGCTTCACATCTTTGGAATTGCTTCCGATCATAATGATAAACTCACCCGGTTTATTCCAGGTAAACTATCGCACTCTTGTTGAATAAAGAACAGGAAGATGAAGAGTGCGACGCAAGGGACGATGCCATGAAAAACTATAGTTGGGCAAATAATATTTTTAGCATTAAGCGACAAAATCATTTTTTTAGATAGGGCTCAATATCTTCTGCCAGATAGCATAACCTTTTTCCGTCATGTGCAGTTTATCCTCCCTGAAAATATCATCCATTGGCGTACCATCAGCTTTTAACATGGCGGGCCATACATTTATAAAATCAGTATTTTTTTGCTTTGATAAAAAATCGCTGATCAATTCATTTCCTTTTATCATTTTTTCTTTCAGGTGCCAGCGTGAAGGGCTCGGCTTCATCGATACGTATGCCACAGGAACATCCGGGAATTTATTTCTTATGTCCGTGAATAATTGCTTGAAACGATCAAATACTATTTCACCTGTAATATCGTCCGATCCCGCTATATCATTCTCACCGCAATAGATGACAATTTGTTTTGGCTGGTAGGGAAAAATAACATCGTTTTCATACCTGGTCACATCCGGCAATGATGAACCACCAAAGCCACGGTTAATGATGGGATAAGCGGGGAAATAATTTTGTACATCTTTCCATAAGGTGAAAGAAGAACTACCGGTGAATAATATTTTACCAGTGCCGGGAAAACTGGCGCTGTCTTGTTTCTTAAATGATTGGATCTCGTTCCAGAACGGCGGCTTTGTATTCTGTGACGATGTGCACATGGAAAACGCAACTAACAAGGAAAGCAAGATTGATCTCAACATGGCGGGAAGATTTAATTTATTCAGTACTTGCAGCAATATAATTGCATACAATGCAGGAAAAAAATATTTCTTTTCAAATGTAAATTTATTCTCTACAAATTCCCTTTTTTCAACTCTTCCACTGCATAGTTGACCGCTCTCGCAGTCAGCGCCATGTATAAAATAGAAGGGCTTTGATTGCCTGTACTCGTCATGCAGGCCCCATCCGTTACAAATACATTTTTGCATTGGTGTAATTGGTTCCATCCATTCAGTAAAGATGTTTTGGGATCACGCCCCATTCTTACACCGCCCATTTCATGGATGTCTAAACCGGGCGCCTGTTTATTATCATATTCATAAGTAATGGTAGCGCCTGCCGCTTCCAGCATCGCTTTACTTTGTTCCAAATAATCTTTCACCATTTTTTCATCGTTGTCATCATACCCTACCGATGTTATTAATAAAGGAATGCCCCATTGATCTTTTTGATCGTTACTTAATCGCACATGATTAGCTTCTTTCGGAATCGTTTCTCCCTGCATATACATATAAGCACCCCAGCCGCCCGGCTCGCTAAGCGCTTCTTTAAAATCCGCACCAATGGTGGGCGGAATTCTTTCTTCATTAAATCTTTCACGAAACGCAGCGGAGAAAATAACATAGCCACCTAAAAAATCCGTATCCTGTTTATGAATATTCCTGAAATTTGGAATGATACATTCAGCGGGTTTTCCACTTATAATATTTATCAAGATACCCTTCAAACGCGGCGCCGGTACCAGCCCGGTAGTTATGGTGACATATATATTTTCCCATCAGGCCATTATCATTGCCCAATCCATTGGGAAAACGATCAGAAGTTGAATTCAATAAAATTAAATTACTGTTCAGTGCGGATGCATTTACAAAAATGATGTCAGCGAAATATTCCGTCGCTTTCATTGTATTGGCGTCAATCACTCTTACACCAGTCGCTTTTCCTTTTTCTTTTATCATAAATAATGGAATGAACAACAGCGAATGGCTGCACCGTTAAATTACCTGTCTGTTTCGCCCAGGGCAAGGTAGAAGTAACCGAACTAAAGTAACCACCAAAAGGACAACCTCTCATACAGGCATTCCTGTTTAAACAATAACGTCCTTGCTGCTTTTGTATATCATTGGCTTCGGTCACATGCGCCCAGCGACCTGATGCATAATGCCTTTTAAATTTATTCCACAATACATCTTTTAAATGTTGCTCCACGCTATTCAATTCATATCCCGGTAAAAATTCTCCATCGGGCATGGATTCAATACCATCTTTAAATCCGCACACACCAATAAATTTTTCAACATGAGAATACCATGGCGATATATCATTATAACGAATCGGCCAGTCAACCGCATAACCATAACGCTGCGGTGCGGTAAAATCCGTTTCACTCCATCTTGCGCATGCCCTGCCCCAGATCAATGATTTACCTCCTACCTGGTAGCCACGGATCCAATCGAATGGTTTTTCCTGTATATAAGGATGATCTTTATCTTTTACAAAAAAATGGGCAGTGTCTTCTGAAAAGCCAGCAGCTTTTGTTATCAACGGATTTTCATCTAAAAATTTCTTTGTTATTGAACCGCGGTGTGGCAACTCCCATGTCGCTTTATTCATTGTCGGGTAATCCTTGATATGCTCAATATTTCTTCCCCGTTCGAGTACTAATGTTTTCAATCCTTTTTCGCAAAGTTCTTTAGCCGCCCAACCACCACTGATACCACTACCGATAATGATCGCATCATAGGTATGCGCTTCTTTTCCGTCCGTATTAATATGTACTTTTAAACTATCCGGCATTACCTGTAAAGTGGCTTTTTCTTAAATAAACAATGATCAACGCTCCATTTTCCCGGTCCTGTAAAAAAGAAAACTAATCCGAGTAATACAAATAAAAATGGATGCTGATCATCCGCCCACACTTTTCCACTACCAACAAAAAATGCGATGTAGCCTAATGTACCAATCGTAAGGATAGCGGCTATTCTTGTAAATAAACCAACAACAAAAAGAATCCCGGCTACCAACTCAGCGGCTTTGCCTGCATATATCATTGTTTTGGATGACGAAGAATCTTTAAACATGTCCCATTGCAAGTATCCGTTCATCGCTTCACCATTAAAAATTTCGTGCCCATGATAAATAAGAAATCCACCCAACACACATCTTACGAATGCAAGTCCTGTATTCAGCCAAATCGGGGAAGAAGAAAAAGGTTTATTCATAACATCAGGTGATTATAAGCATTTCACCGTTTTCTATTTTTTATTTACCATCGACATTAACACGGATGATCGTCCCTTGCGACGCTCCGTTCATCTTCCTGTTCTTTACTCAACAATCTTAAAGCGCCATCCTCTCTGTATTGATCAAATTGATAAAGACAGATTTAATTTAAAAACTCTATTCCTGTTTCACGACTCACGATTCACGCCTCTATACAACTCCGCCATTCTCCGCCCATGCTCATCATACGCATCTTCAAAAAGTTGTTTCGCTTTTTTATCACCAACAAGAAAAGTGGCGGTTAAAACTTTCGGTGGTTGTCCCGCCACTGTCAGCAATCTTGCCAGCTCCGCTTTTATACTATTTATAATTATAACGCCGCCTACTGTTGAGCCCGGCGACACGGGTGTTTCCAGTCCATCAATTTGGATCATTGAATCACCAGCGGGTGCGCCGCTATGTAAAATGATATCCGCAAAATCGGTTAACTTTTTTCCATCATTTCTTTTACTTATACTTTTTTCTGAATGTTCTTTTGTAATCAACGCTATCACTTTTATTTTTTTCTTTTGAAAAAGCTCCGCCATTTCCACAGGAACAATATTGCACCCGCCGGAGGAAATAATAAATGCGGTATCCTTTTCACTTAAATTAAAATTTCTCAAAATCCTTTCCGCGAATCCCGGAACATTTTCTAAATACATAGCCTGGCGTTGTCCATTCGCACCCACTACATTATTATGGTATGTCAGCGATAATTCAACAATAGGATTGAAACCGGGAAAAGAACCATACCGCGGCCACATTTCTTCTACCATTATCCTGCTATGCCCGGAGCCAAACATATGTACCATCCTTCCTGCCAAAATGCTTTCAGCAAACAACGCCGCTGTTTGTTCTATTTGTTTTCCCTGTTGACGTATTTTGTGAATGATCGCTTCACACTTTTGTAAATAAGTATCAGTAAGCGTTATTTTTTCACTCATTTACCAATAATTTTTTGTTACTAACTTATATACGGTTTTATAAAAACATTTTATCCTTTGCAAAACTTGCGGCGCCTACAGACCCGGCCAGGTCGCCATAAACAGCTTTTACTATTTCCACTTTACCATTTACCCGCCATTCAAACTCCGCTATATATTCCCGCAACGGATCAAATAAAAGATCACCGGCTTCAGCAATGCCGCCGCCCAATACAATAATTTCAGGTGAAAGAATATTCGTAACAGATGCCAACCCGAGGGCCAAATGCCTTATTGATTTTAGCCAGATCTCTTTCGCAACCGTGTCACCATTCCTGTATGCCCGCAACATCTCCCGGGTGGAAGAAAACTTTCCTTTGCTTCTTTTTTCAATCGTACAGTTGCCGATACTTTCCTCCAGGCTCCCCGGCATACCCGTCACATCAGAATCACATTCATCATTTATCACCATATGACCGATGTGGCCTGCTTTATTAAAAGCCCCGTAATAAGGTTTCCCATCTATTAATATAGCGCCACCCACTCCTGTACCTAATGTTAGCATCACCGCATGTTTTTTATTTTTGGCCGCTCCCAATTTCGCTTCGGCAATCAACGCCGCTACGGCATCATTAACGACATAAACTTGCTGATGCAAAAATTCAGACCATATAAAATTTTCTAATCCATGCATGCGGCCCGGCATACTCACAATTTTACTATGGTCCTCAGACGGTAAGCCAGGTGCGGAAATACCAATTACGCTATTTTTACTACTCACTTTTAGAAATAGTTCATTTACCGTTTTTACAACCGCATCTTTCCAGGTAGAACCATCACCATCCTGCGTGGGTGTATAGATTTTATGCAGTATGTTTCCATCCGCATCTATAACCACGCCTTTTATTCGTGTGCCGCCCAGATCTACGCCTATTGTTTCTTTCATTAATTGTGTATGATTTAAACGTAGGTTACTTATTTATTAAACCACGGACTGTTGAACCCTAACTTTTTTAACCCTTTTTGTATATCGGGTATTTTCATAAACAACTTCCACAATAATCCTGTACGGTAATTTTCGATCATCACAACGATCGGACCCTGGTCTATCGCCAAATGACTTTTCGCATACCAGTTATGATGAATACTGAACCCATCCACAAAACCATACTTGCTCCAGATCTTATTTCCTAACTCATAATAGAAATAGCGTAATGCTTCCATACTTTCTTTGGGTGTATAAGGCATGGAAGAAATAGCAGCAGTAGGTTGAATAACGCCCCTGTCATCTTCGGGACTATGCGCTACATAACCTCTGTAACTATCACCGGCTGTTAATCCCCAGCAGGTAGCACTATAGCCTGTGTAGTGTTTCGGATTTTCAATACAGTAAGCCCTGTTGATCAGCGTATGATTTTTTCCCTGCAGGAAATAATCATTACCTAACGAATCGGTCAACCCATTCGGATCAATACCCTGGAAAGTATATTGCTCAAAGAACAGCGGGCCGCCTTTGTCTTTATCATTTCCTAAGGGTAATTTATAACCATAATATTCTTTCCCGTTTTTAAATCCAAAACTTCCTACCCAGGTCCCATCATACACATCTTTTGAAATAGCATGATACACTGAAGAGGCTGACATGATATAAGTGATCAGGCATTCATTCCATCCCCATACAGGGAAATTCATATCGAAACCATTGTTGGGGCTCCAGTGCCAGTATAGTTTATTTTCATTTTTTGTATGCCAGTTCCAGTTGGCGGCGCCCCACATCTGGTTAATGCGTTTGCGCAAATAAATTTCCCTGGGTATTTCTTTATTAAAATATTCCCTTGCACAGAGAAACCCCATCAATAAGTAGGATGTTTCTACAATATCCGCACCATCATCCAGCCTGTCAAACTTAATGGTCTTGCCAGTTCTTGCATTCATGAAGTGCGGGTAAATGCCGTGATAACAATCAGCATTAATGAGAAAGTCAGCGATCTTCATCAAGCGACGAACAGCGGTATCTCTTCCTATCCATCCCCGCTCCACCGCGACAATGATGCTCATGATACCAAAGCCTGTACCACCGATAGCACCCGCATCAGGACCAAATTTTGTTTTGCTGAAATTTGGTTCATCCCAGGCTTCATTGATATAATCCCAATAATGCTCAGCCAATACCGTATTACTTCTTTCCAATGCGAGGCCGTTTACAGGATGCGCACCTTCCCAGAAAAAACGAAAGGTTTGCCGCTGCACTGTTTCCAGCAATTGCTCATCACTTAATCCTTTAATAATACCAGCGACAGGCACATTGTCCGGGCCATCACCGTATTTTCCTTTTTTAGAAATTTGGGCGAATGAAAAACTGATCATTAATAATGCGGGAAGAAAGCAAAGCCATCGTTTCATTATTGCGTTTTATTTTTCGCTAAATCATTTTTTCATCATACCCCAGGTATTCAAAAAATTACGGGGCGTTTCAATAACTATTTTATAAAAATCGGACAGATTTTGTTTTACATCTATTTTCGCTGATCCATCAGCCACCATTACTTCAGCCACCATTTTATACTCATCCTTGCCGCCTATTCTAAAATTGTTGCTCGTTGACAACCAAATCTTCGCCCTTCCTTCTTTATCAATCGCTTTCCATGTCACTTCCAGTGCATCATTTACCAGTTTCACTTTTGCATCTGTCGCCGATAATTTGCCGGTCAATGAAACGCCATCTATCTCTTCAAGATTTTCTTTTGGAATAGTAACATTTAAAAAAGATGCAATAGAAGGCATGATATCCACGATGGCGGGTTGTTGTTTTAGAAAACGTTCATTTAAATCTTTAGCATTCGTAACAATCCAGGTAGTTCTTTCTCTTTCGGACTGGCCGCCATGGTTGTGACCACCAGCATCACGTCCATGATCGGTTGTGATATAAATTTCCCATTCTTCATTGGAATCTTTTTCCCGGTATTGAATGGCCTGCCATATTCTGCGAACCTGGTCATCCATCATTTGTATAGCTTTTTCCTGCTGGGGACTATTGCCATAACGATGTCCCATATCATCCGTATATTCAAGATAAACCCATGACAGATCGGGCGCCGCTCTCCTTATTACGGCCGCCGCTGTATCTGCGACGGCCTCATCAATCAAATGGATATAATTTGAAACTGTATCATGCGGGTATTTAATTGTATCCAGTTCCAACCCGTCAAAATAATAATCGGGTTGAAGATTACCGGCTTCTTTAGCCTCGCTGCCTACCAGCTTCGTACGGTTGTCTAACCATGTAGAAAAAACAGCGGTCTTCTTATCCGGGTATTGAGCTTTAAACAAATGAAAAATATTCTGGTAATGATAATTCGGCTCTTTGATATCATTATCCCACACGTTATGTTTATTTACCCATGTACCTGTCAGCAAACTATTATACCCTACAGCCGAAATAGTAGGCGTTTGCGAATAACCATCTTTTTCACCGCCAACATAGGCCCTTGCATAGCCACCTTGTTTTGCGATACTGTCAAATAGAACCGGCGGATGTATTCTTTCTATAACATCCGCAGGGATGCCATCGACGATGATAAAAATTGCTTTTTTTGTTTTTTCATTGGTGTGAGTGTAATCGCAAGAACAAAACAGGATAGCAAATAATAAAATACTACATGTATATTTCATCGTTGTATGTTAATGGCGACTCCGCCTTATTATTGAATCAGCCACATAACGCCGTTGACATTATCATTACCGCTGTATTGCGCCTGTAATGCTTTAGCAAGGTTATCCGCATTGTAATCATGTTCGCTTTGCGGGTATAACCATCTTTTCGGTACTATCATATTATTAATAGTACCGGGGCCAACATTCAGCGTGGGAATGCCTGTTCTCCGTTGTTCAAGAAAAGGCTCCCAGCCGCTGTTCATAAACATGGCGATATATTTTTGCGTAGCAATTTGGTTTAATGCAGTGCCTGTATTAAAAACAACTAAGGGGCTGGCAAGATAAGTAGTAGCAGCTGCGCCGTTGATGCCATAAAAATTCATAGATGCAGTAACAGCATTATCATAATGGCTCCTGGCAGTACCCGCACCTGTGATCCAATTACGGCTGATCGCTTCCGCGATTAAAAACTCCTGTTCCGCATAACCCATCAATATCCAGGGTTCATTTATTTTATCGTCGTGATACCGGGCTTTGATTCTCGAAGCGTTGGCGGAAGCGGTTTGTTGATTGCTCACCGTGAGACCCGCATCTACTCCTTCATAACTGGTAAAAACGCCGGCAGGCCCGTTCACCGGTTCTGCGATTTCAAACAACCGGGGATCGCTGCGGTCTTTTAAAATTTTTACAAATCCTTTTTCCATACTTACGGCTGTAGCCAATGAAAGATATCCGTAATTAGGATAATAGTTATCCGGGGCGGTTGAATTAAATACCAATTGTGCATTATCCGTATTGCTACCAAACAATGGATATTTTGATGGATTGCTGGTGATAGAGCTGAACTGTGTTTTAATATTTAAGTTTGTATTCGTTTCTTTTTTACTTAGGTGAATTAACAACCGTAGCTTGAAAGCATTTACTAATTTTTTCCATTGGCTGGCTTTGCCATCATAAATAATATCTCCATTGATTTTCCCTTTGCCATCATCCAATAATGTATTGGCTTCATCCAACTCCTGTAATATCGCTTTATAAATAGATTCCTGTGTATCGTATTCCGGTTTATAGCCTCCCGCAGTGGCCTGCAACGCTTTGGTAAAAGGAATATCGCCATAGATCTCCGTCACCTGGCTGAATAATAAAGCACGGAAAAATTTTGTGAGACCGAGGTATTGCGACTGGCCGCTTTGTGTTGCTATTGCATCCATTTGCATGACCTGGCGAAGCACATTATAATTATCAAAACTGTAATTATCATTAGTACCCTGGTTCCAGCCATAATCTACCGCGGAATTTCCTCTTTCATAATAAGTGAGATGACGGGAGGCAAAAGCCGCCTGTGTGTTATCATAATAAAAAATGCTATAGCAAATATTGGTGAGCAACAATGCTGGCGTAGCCGTTGCGGGAAGATTCGGATTTGTTTGAAAGTCGCTGTATTTTTTACAAGAGCCCAATAACAGCAGCATTACAACAAACCCGGCTATATATTTATATGTTAGTTTTTTCATAATGAAATATTTTATAACTGCATTAAACAATCAGTGTATTAGAATTTTAAGTTGAGGTTGATACCAATGTTGCGATAGGTTGGCTCTGCCAGGCCATTACCGTTGCTATATCCATCAGGGTCCATCACCGGTACTTTGGTAAATAGTAATAAATTCCTGCCTGTTACCGCTATACTGGCCCCAGTAAATGGTGTTTTCTTTAGCAGTCCTGGTTTTGCATTATAACCAATGATCACCTCTCTTAATTTTACAAATGATTTTTTATACATATCCGCACCCGACACGCCATTTACATAACTGGAGAACACCCAGTCTATATAATTTACTTTGGTAGTATTGGGAGCAAACTTTCTCGTGTCTGATGTAATATTACCCTGCACATCATATTGCACATCACCGCTTGTTACTACCACGCCATTACCGGTATAAGTTGCATTGCCCAGGTACGCATCATCACGATAAGAATTAGCGGTTGCTGTATGCATGCCACCCTCATAGAGTTTTTGTTCCAATGCATTATACATGACACCGCCGATACGGCCATCAAAAGAAAAACTAAATGTAAAATTTTTATAAGCGAAACTATTTGTAAGACCAGCAATAAAATCAGGATCGGTGTGGCCCATGTTCACCAGTTGATTAATGTATTTAGGAGTACCGTTTGAATTATAAACGATATCGCCATCGGGACTGCGTTCCCAATCATAGCCGCGGAACTGGTCAATCCTGTCGCCCACTTTTATACCATCACGAATAGTTTCATTATTATAATATTCTTTAACAAAACGATGTGCCGTGCTGTAATTGGCGATGATATCCCATTTCAAATTTGTTGTTCTGATGGGTGTAGCTGTCACTACTATCTCTACCCCTTTTCTTTGTATCTCATCTCCATTCACCAATAATGAATTGTAACCTGAAGCAGAGGATACAGGAGCGGTAATTGCAAAATCTTTATCCAGGTAAGTGAAATAAGTGAAATCAACTCCCAACCTGTTTTTCAAAAACCGCAACTCCGCGCCATATTCCTGCGATATTGTACTATTGGGTTTTATATCTTGCTGTATCAATGTGCCTGGTAAAACAAGTGATGTATTGCTGCTGTTCCAGCGGGGGCCAGTCGCATATACGGGTATAGTTGCATACCAATCCCTGTAAAGATTGTTGAGCCCCAGGTTAATTACATCTGTAGATACGTTAGCAAATGCACCTCTTAGTTTTACATAAGAAATGAATTCGGGCATTTTAAACATATTGGAAACAACAGCTCCCAGCGAGACAGAAGGATAAACATAGGTATTATTAGGTTTTTTCAGGGAAGTTGTTACATCATTTCTGGCAGTAACGCCCAGGTAGATCATTCTTTTATAATCTATATCAACATATCCAAAAAAGCTTTTTACCGCTTTTTCTCTTTTCTCATTTGTAGTTATTACCGCATTAGTACTGTTTCCAAAATTATAATTAGTCGGAACGCTCAAACCATTTGTTCTTGAATAACTATAGCTGCTGCTGGTATATCTTGTGCTGCCACCGAGTGAAGCGGTAAAGCTGAAATCATTAGCAATAGTTTTCTTATACGTCAGTAAGGCATCGGTAACAATTTGAAAATTGCTTGATTTTCTTTCACTGTAATTACCATCAAACTCTGTATTACCATAAAAAACATAACTCTTCGGTGTTTTTAATGAGGAAAAAGCATTGTTCGTGATGATGCCGCTTCTTATAAAGAAAGACAGGTCTTTTGTGAGATCATAAGTGGCATTTAACTGTCCGGTGATAACATCGTTGGTATACCCATTGAGTGTTTCATGGGCGAGGTACCATGGATTATTATACCAGGTGTAATTGTAATTGAATTGCTGCTGATTTTGCACACCATATTGGTATAAACTGCCTCCTTCATCACGGCCACCGCCGGGCTGCCAGTAATTTCTTAAATCTCTTATATCAACATCAGGCCCCATCCACAAAAGGATGTTGTAAAAAAAGTTATTAGCCCCATATCCTGTTTGCGGATAGTTGGGTGTGTATTGTTTATTATAAGAAAGAGTTGATTCCAGCCTGAATTTATCAGTAACCTTTAAACCCCCGGAAAGATTCAGCGTGGTAGAATTCAATTTGGTATTCGGTACTTGTCCCTTCTGGTACATATGTGTAAGTGAAATACGGTAATCCGCATTTTCATTTTTACCGGCCACCGCTACACTGTGCGTCGTAAACAATTCATTGTTTAAAAAATTCTTCAGGTTGTCTTTGCCTCTTGATATAGCAGGCAATGGCTTATAATGACTTTGATCAGTAAAGCCGGCTTGCGTAAAAGAAAAAGTATTGTTCGGATCAAACGGACTGTTGTACTGCGGGTATTCATTAAAGCCGCTTGCATTGGCGCTATTCGGTACATTCAATTTTGGCCCCCATACATAACCATAATCATCATACCAGCCGCCGCCACCTTTACCATTTACGAAGGCATAGTAACCGCTCCATCCCATACCATACTGATCTTGCGTTTTGGGAACACGCAAAAACCCTGTTTGAAACTGCGTAGTGGTGTTATAAGATACTTCAACACCCTTTACTCCCGCTTTACCTTTTTTGGTAGTGATCATAATAGCACCATTAATACCCAATGTACCATATAGCGCTGCCGCCGCAGTTCCTTTCAATACGTTTACATTCTCAATATCATTGGCGTTAAGGTTCCAAAAATCAAAATTGTCTTTATCTGTCGGCACACCATCTATCACTACCAATGTTGCTGCCCCTCTTAATAATATCTCCGGGTTCTCAAAAAGATTACTCTTCGTTACGATATTTAAACCAGCTACCTTACCCACCAGGTTGCTTACTACGTTGGGCTCCGGCGCTTTTTCTAATGCGGTGCCTTTTACTTCCTGCGTAGCATAAGAGATCTTTGCTTTTTCTTTTCGAATGCCCAGCGCAGTAACGACCACTTCTGTATTACTGATACTCTGGCGCACTAATGAAATACTCAATGGCTGGCTGGCCATTGCCGCTATTTCCTGTATCTCGTAACCTATATAAGAAATAGAAAGAGTAGCACCCTCTTTAACAGTAATGGAAAAATCGCCGCTCGTACCGGCTATCACTGTATTGTTGGTACCTTTTTCTGTAATGGATGCACCGGGTAAAGATGTACCGTCAAGATCTTTTACTGTACCACGTACAGTTATATCCGCGGCCTCAGCAGTGTGATAAAAAGAATGGTCGTTGGAAAAAGCAACATATTGCAGCCCCAGGAAAATAAAAAGAAGGATCGCCGTTTTGAACGGGTAGAAAAAGGATTGTTTCATAAAGCAGTTTTTAGATCATTAGATATTTGGAAAGGGCCGGCTAGTAAAGCCGGTGCAATGTGTAGGGGAGAGGCATTGCATTTGTCAACTACCAAAACTAAAGACCTGGTAAAGTGGAAACTACCAGTATTTCCAAAAAAACTTATACTTTTTTAGCAAAATGAATTTATAATTAAATAATTTCAGGACATAAAACGATCAATGTAACTATGAAACCGGCATTGGAGCATTTGCCACTGGAGAGGGACCATTCCTTTGTGGTGAAATTTTTTGACTATAACTATTATCCCACGCCATGGCATTATCACCCGGAATATGAGATAGTACTCGTAACCGAAAGCACAGGGAAACGCTTTATCGGCGACCATATTTCTGACTTTCGGCCGGGCAACCTCGCTTTTATCGGCCCTAATATTCCGCATACATTTAAGAATGATGATAAATATTATGAAGAGGGTTCTGATCTGCGGGCCAAATCAATTGTCGTTCATTTTACAGAAGCATCTTTAGGCAATGATTTTTTAGAGTTACCCGAAGCCCGCTCGTTACATAAACTATTTGAACGTTCATTGCATGGACTGGACATTCGCGGAGAAACCGCTCAAAAGATCAGCAAAAGACTTTTTGATATTGTTTCCTTATCGGGCATGAAAAGATGGCTTTGCCTCATAGAGATGTTACTCGATATAGAAGAATCAAAACATCTATTGCCAATAACGAAAGCCACACAGGTTGGGTATAATGAAAAAGAATCATCCCGTTTATGCAAAGTATTTGATTGGGTCAGTTCCAACTTTGAAAATGAAATAAGATTGTCCGAAGCCGCGGAAATAGCCGGCATGAATGAAAATGCTTTCTCCCGTTTCTTTTCGCTTAGAACAAGAAAAACGTTTTCGGCGTTTGTGCAGGAATTACGCTTACAGAAGGCGGCGAAATTATTGGTGGAAGATGACATGAGCATCACACAGGTTTGTTATGAATGCGGCTACAATAACGTTTCTAATTTCAACCGGCAGTTTTTAAACCAATACCAGATGAACCCGATGAAATACAGGAAAATGTTTTTGAAAGAGGCATAAAAAACGGGCACAATTATGTTTTTATAAGCACTCTATTAGAAAAGATAGCCTGTTCCTCATTTCGTAAATTGCATTAATAAATTTTCTGCTATGCCTGTTCATGAACCTGAGAAGTTATTCCAGCAAAATATTGATACGGAAATAAAGATCGAACCAAAAGACTGGATGCCGGATGCATACAGGAAAACGTTGGTGCGCCAAATCAGTCAGCATGCACATAGCGAAATAGTGGGTATGCTTCCCGAAGGAAACTGGATAACAAGGGCCCCATCATTAAAACGTAAAGCGATACTGCTTGCTAAAGTTCAGGATGAAGCAGGACACGGATTGTATTTATACTCCGCGACGGAAACTTTAGGAACAACAAGAGAGCAAACTATTAACGACCTGCATAGCGGCAAAGCGAAATACTCTTCCATTTTTAATTATCCGACATTAACATGGGCGGACATTGGCGCTATTGGCTGGTTAGTAGATGGCGCTGCTATACTCAACCAGGTAATGCTGACAAGAACATCGTATGGCCCTTATGCAAGGGCGATGGTACGTATTTGCAAAGAAGAAAGTTTTCATCAACGGCAGGGTTTCGAAATTTTATTGACACTAAGTAAAGGAAGCAAAGAACAAAAGGCAATGTGCCAGGATGCGATCAACCGCTGGTGGTGGCCATCGTTGATGATGTTTGGGCCAAAGGATACCGAAAGCACCAACAGCGATCAAAGTATGAAATGGAAGATCAAAAGAAAAAGCAATGATGAACTGCGACAGGAGTTTGTGAACATGTGTGCCGAACAGGTGAAAGTATTAGGAATGATATTACCCGATACTAACCTTAAATGGAATGAACAAACAAAACAATATGACTTTGGTGAAATTGACTGGGATGAATTCTGGAACGTAGTAAAAGGGAATGGCCCCTGCAATAAAGAAAGATTGGATACAAGAAGAAAAGCATGGGAAGATGGTGAGTGGGTGCGAGAAGCGGCGAAGGCCTTTGCCGAAAAGAAAAAACAAACCCCCATCCCCTAAAGGGGCTTTGGAAACAGTATAACAGTTTCAAAATTTTGAATAATGGAAAAATTTATCAGAAAATTTTATTACGGCGATATACCTGAAGATAAAACAGGAGGCGACCTTAATCCCCCTTTAGGGGATAGGGGCACAAAGAATGATTGGCCACTTTGGGAAATTTTTATTCGCAGTAAGCAGGGACTAGATCATAAACATGTGGGCAGCCTGCATGCCGCTGATGCACAAATGGCGATTGAAAATGCGAGAGATGTTTATACAAGAAGAATGGAAGGGGTAAGCATCTGGGCGGTGGAATCAAAACACATTCATGCATCCAGCCCCGATGAAAGCGCTTCGTTGTATGAACCTGCCAATGATAAAGTATATCGCCATCCTACTTTTTATGATTTGCCGGATGAAGTGAATCACATGTAAACCCTACCCGCCGAGGCGAAGATTTATGAAGCAACATTTAATTGACTATACGATTCATTTAGCTGACAACGCTTTAATACTTGGTCACCGGAACAGTGAATGGTGCGGGCATGGGCCCGTGCTGGAACAGGATATTGCTATCACAAATATTTCTTTGGATCTTATCGGGCAGGCAAGAAATTTTTATCAATATGTGGCGCTGCTGAAAGATGACGGCTCAACAGAAGATACACTTGCTTATTTAAGAGATGCGCATGAATTTAAAAATTGTTTATTAACAGAGCAGCCAAACGGTGATTGGGCACAAACTATTTTGCGACAGTTCTTATTTAGCAACTATCAATATTTATTATATGAAAAATTACAGCATAGTAAGGATGAGCAGCTTGCTGCCATTGCAACTAAGGCATTGAAAGAAGTGACTTATCATTTAAGATGGAGCAGCGAATGGGTGATCAGGCTTGGTGATGGAACTGAAGAAAGTCATCGCAGGATGGAAAATGCTATTAACCTTTTAAGTTCTTTTGCCGGAGAATTATTTGAAAATACAAACTACGAGATAGCATGTGCAAATGATAATATTGGCGTGGATGTTTCTTCATTGAGTAAATCGTGGATGAATAAAGTAAAAGAAATTTTTGATAAAGCTACGCTTGCTATTCCCGGACATAGTAAGATGCAAACAGGGGGCAAAGAAGGCAAACATTCCAAATACCTTACTGATATTTTAGCTGACCTGCAAACATTGCAAAGAACGTATCCCGGTTGTGAGTGGTGAATTAAAGAAGTTATTAACTTTTATAGGGTTTAAAAAAGATGACCAAGGATATGCAGTTGAACTGCCTGCCTGCCGGTAGGCAGGGAGCGTCGTCCCGATATACATCGGGATTTCGCTTCGCTCAACAAGGGATGATGATCCCGAATCATCGGGGGACAAGCTATCAAAACTTACTGCTGGTTTACAACATTATTTATAAAACTAATATTGCAGAAGTTTAAGAAAAACTATCATGAAAGTTTTATCATTAGTACAAAAAAGAATATGGTCACTGCTGGAACAGGTACCCGATCCGGAAGTTCCTGTACTTTCTGTTATTGATTTGGGGATTGTAAGAGATGTGCAACTTTATACTACTCCTGATGGAAATGGTGGTGTCGAAGTAATCATAACGCCTACTTACACGGGATGCCCGGCAATGGATATGATCAGTGCGAATATAAAAATGGAATTACTTTCCAATGGCTTTCAGCATGTAAAAATTACTTCGGTGCTTGCCCCGGCATGGACAACAGACTGGATGACGGAACAGGGAAAACAGAAGTTGAAAGAGTATGGCATTGCACCGCCTAACCCCAAACAACAGGTGTGCCGTGAAGATTTATTTGCTGATGAATCGGTGCAATGCCCGCACTGTAACTCTTATCATACACACCGCATCAGTGAATTTGGTAGCACGGCCTGCAAAGCTTTGTACCAATGTGATGAGTGTAAAGAACCGTTTGATTATTTTAAGTGTCATTGAGAAATGGCAGGTTGTGGATTTTAAATTTTAGATTTGATACAATATCATTTAAATGACTTCCATCCTTTTTGAAATAAAAGATAGCATTGGGTTTATCACGCTGAACCGGCCGGATAAACTCAATTCATTCAATCGTGAAATGGCATTGCTACTGCAGGAAAAATTGGATGACTGCAAAAGCAAAGAAGTACGTTGCGTATATATTACGGGTGCAGGAAAAGGTTTTAGTGCGGGGCAAGATTTATCAGAAGTCGCTGATCCCACAGGGCCGGGCATGGGAAAAATTCTTTCTGAACATTATAATCCTATTGTAACTAGAATAAGAAAATTAGAAAAACCTGTGGTAGCTGCGGTGAATGGCGTAGCTGCAGGCGCCGGCGCCAATATTGCATTGTGTTGCGATATCGTGCTTGCCGCACAATCGGCTTCTTTTATCCAGGCGTTTTCCAAAATTGGTTTGATACCTGACAGTGGCGGCACGCATACATTACCAAGATTAGTTGGCTGGCAAAAAGCTTCTGCATTAATGATGCTGGGTGAAAAAGTAGCAGCGACAGATGCAGAACGATTTGGAATGATCTATAAAGTTTTTGCTGATGAAAATTTTTCAGCGGAAACGATAAAAATTGCAACGACTCTCTCTCAAATGCCTACCAAAGGATTAGCTTATACAAAGCAAGTATTGAACCTTTCTTTCCATAATACGTTTGAAGAACAATTGCAGGATGAAGATATTTTTCAGCAACGGGCTGCGCAAACAAAAGATTATAAAGAAGGAGTTCAGGCGTTTTTGGAAAAACGGAGTCCTGACTTTAAAGGACAATAAAGAACCGGGATTGACAGGATTAAAACGATTAAAATGAAACATGAAGCAACTACTCACAAAATAATAGGTTGCGCAATGGAAGTGCACCGACAATTAGGCCCAGGTTTTCAAGAGTATATTTATCACCATGCTTTAGCCAAAGAATTTAAACTCCAGGGAGTTCAGTTTCAAGATGAATATGAGATTAAGATATATTACAAAGGAGACCAGGTAGGCCTAAGAAGAGTTGATTTTTTTATAGAAAATCAGATACCTGTTGAAATAAAGGCACTTACTGAATTGACTGATACAAATTTAGCCCAATCAAAAAATTATCTCGAAGCTGGTGGAGTTGAAATCGGTTTATTGATAAACCTTGGATCTTCAAGTTTACAATTCAAAAGATTAATCAATAATAAAATTCAATCACTTTAATTTCCTAAAAATCACATGAATCCCGCACATCCTGGTTCTACTAATTACTCACTATTATGAAAACACCACAAGAAGTTGTTAATCACATGATGTCCAAAGACCTTTTCTCCCAATGGCTGGGTATTGAAGTCTTGGAAATAAAAGAAGGTTTTAGCAAATTAAAAATGACCGTGAGAAAAGAAATGATCAATGGTTTTGATATTGTACATGGCGGTATCGCTTTTTCATTAGCGGACAGCGCATTTGCTTTTGCTTGTAATAACCGGAATAATTTATCTGTCGCACTGGATACTTCAATCAATTTTACCAAACCGGTGCATGTGGGTGATGTATTGACTGCTGAAGCGAAGGAATTACATAACGGCAAAAGCACGGGGCTTTATCATGTTACAATTACCAACCAGAACGATCATATTGTCGCTCTCTTTAAAGGGACTTGTTTCCGGACAGCAAAGCCATTATTGAAGGAAGAGTAGCCATGGTTTTATTTTGCAAAAAAACTCCTGCATTTTTTATTGAACTCTCAATATCATTTTTATCATCCGCTATTGGCCAGGTAAAATTTAATCCCAATTCTTTAGCCTCTTCCTGATTTAAAGTTGTTATTCCGCAATAAGCGACAACAGGAATTTTATGCTGAATCCCCAGTTGCGCAATTTCGCCTACTACTTTTCCCTCTTTACTCTGGTGATCAATTTTTCCTTCACCCGTTATCAGCAAATCAGTATTAGATAATTCATTTTTTATACCGCTTGCTTCAATGATCATTTTTGTTCCTTCGGTTAATGATACATCAAAAAAACTCATAAGGCCCGCAGCAATGCCGCCGGCGGCACCTGTTCCCGGGATATGCGATATATTTCTTCCTGTATGTTTATATAATACTGAAGCAAAATGTTTCAATCCTTCATCCAGTTGCTTCACTTCTTGTTCGTTCGCTCCTTTTTGCGGGCCATAGATATAAGCGGCGCCATTCGGACCATACATTATATTTTGTACATCACAGGCTATTTCAATTTTTATAGCAGGGATAGTTGATGGTAGAATAATTTTTTCTATTAATAAAAGATTTTTGCCGCAAGGCAAAAGTAGGTGTTCATTTGAATCTAAAAACTGAAATCCTAATGCAGATAATATTCCCATGCCGGCATCATTGGTAGCGCTGCCACCAATTCCGAGGATAATTTTTTCAGCTCCATTATTAATAGCATCCTGCAATTGCAATCCTGTTCCAAACGTAGAAGTGTTCAGCGGATTTTGTTCTTTCTTATTCAATAATACCAACCCGCTGGTAACAGCTAATTCAATAATCGCGGTTTTATTCTCATTGTTCCATTGATAATGCGCTTCCATCGTTCGTCCCAGTGGGTCTTGCGCAGCACATTTGTTATCAATCGTCTTAAAATAATATTGCATGACTGAAGAAAAACCATCGCCACCGTCCGCCATGGGAAATTGCAGGACATCTATACCATTATATATATGTGCAATGCCGTCGGCAATGGATTTGCTTGCTTCAAAACAGGTAAGGCTGCCTTTAAATTTATCAGGAGCGACTATTATTTTCACAATTCAAAATGATTTGAGTTAATTGTTCAGTTTCGTTAGGAAGGGAAAGATGCCATGGAAACCGAAAGATAAACGGAGCGTCGCAACAGGCGATGCCATAAAAAACAAAAGCCGGGCTAAAAATATTTGATTTATCATATACATAACTCATTTAAAACAAAAATATCGTAGTTATACATAGAAACGCAAGTGAAACATACTCAGCTTTTAACAAAAACAGTAGAAATTTTTCTTAGTAAAAGCTTGCATAATCCATAGTTGAATACTAGTTTTACCTCGTGTCTATTCCTTGAAGAAACCTACCACCCCTTACCGTACCCAATACCTACAAAAAGACTGAGTTTATTTTTCGTGCAGGTTTAATGCATTGTCATTATACATTATTGACAACATCGCATTACGCTTGTGCCACCAATCTTCTATAGGCCTTCCTTTATATCCTTTGCTATTTCCGCATTATCATCCTCCCCTTGAAGCCAGTTTAAATACAAACTGAAGTTTTTTTATTATATAAATTCTGAAGCATGTCAAACTTTACACTTTTAAGGAAGTTTTTACTCTTCCTGACCCTTGCGGTTTTTGCGGTAAATGCAGAAACCCAGGCACAAAACACACCCATTTATTGTAATGGTAAATTCCTGGTAAGCCATGGAGATGCTGAATCTTCTACTTCGGCTACCAGCATTAAACAATTGTCGTTCACCGGAAGCAATGTGAACCCTGCTGCTTTCGTAACAGCTCCTAACACCATTGGTTTTAATGCTATTGGTATTAACCCCGCCGATGGGTATATGTATGCGGTACGCTACCCTGTCACTGGTGCGAAGCCAAAACTGGTGAAAATCGGTTCGGGAGGAACAAACGTCAATGATATAGGGGAAATCGGTGGTACTAATAATAATGAAAAAAGCTATGCCGGTTGTTTTGATGCAGATGGGATTTTTTATTTTACAACAAATGACGACCGGTTGATGAAAATTTCAAGCCCTATCGTTAATAATCCTACTGCTTACATTGTCGGAAGTACGAATGCTATTTTTGCAGATTTCGCTGATATAGCTGTTGATCCTACCGACGGGCAAATGTATGGCACCACTAACTCGACTAATAAGCGATTATATAAAATAAATAAAAGCACAGGTGCTTTGACATTGGTAGGCGCTTATGGCAGCGGCAATAATTCCATTTTTATGGCTGGTCTTTTCTTTACAGAAAATGGAACGTTGTATGGTTACCGTTCAGATGGTGGTTTTTACTCTATCAATAAGTCTACTGCTGCAATTACAGCTACAGGTACGGGCCCAACTTACCAGCTTGCCGATGGTTGCAGTTGCAGTTTCCGCTTAGCGCATGAACTCACTGTTCCAAACGCTATTTGCCCAACAACTGCAAACCCTAATCCGACATTTGATATCACGGTTAAAATGCAAAACAGTTCGAATATCGCCCAAAGCGGTTTAACGTATGGGTTCACTATACCAAGTAACCGTTTTTCAATCACTGAAACTCCGACAGTGATCGCACAACGCCTTTTTAACCTGGGCCTGTTACCTTCCAATAGCGCATCACAGGTAACGTTATCCAACTCAGGTGTATCACCTGTATCTGTTTTGAATAAAATAACGATTACATCCCTTAAATCACCTTTCGTATATGGAGATGTTGACAATAATCTTAAGACGTTCACTATTAAATTAAAATTAGTAACAACAGGTGGAACCTATACACCTATTTCCATTCAATCAAAGATTTCAAATTTACCTGCTGGTATCGGCACGGAAGATCTTTCGAATGACCCGAACACAGCCTCACCTGACGATGCAACAGTAATTAATTTTTGCTCGAACATTACGCTTCCTGTTGATTTAACAGCGTTCTCCGGCAGCTATCGCAACGGAAGTTCTTTATTAAACTGGGAAACAGCGAACGAAGTAAACTTTGACCATTTTGAAATAGAAAGAAGTACTGATAATTCTTATTATACAGCTATTGGCGCTGTTGCTTCGCAACACGCCACTACTACAGCTAAGTATCAATATACAGATGACCTGTCTTCACAAAGCGGTTCTATTTTCTTCTATCGCTTGAAAATGGTAGATATCGATGGTAATTATAAATACAGTAATACTATCATGATACGCAAAGATGTAAATGCAGTATCAGGTATTACAGTAAGCCCTAACCCGGTGATCAGCGGTGGTATAGCGACTATTCGTGTAAAATCGGATACGAAAAAGAGTGTTGAAATAAGAGTGACAGACGCTGCGGGAAGAGTGGTACTGAAACAACAGAACCAATTGGTGCAGGGTGTCAACAGTATTTCATTTAATAATAGCCTTAACCGTATTCAATCAGGAATATACACGATACAGGTTATTAGTGATGACGAAATTTTAAGTACAAGGCTATCAGTCGTAAGATAGATTTAAGATACAACCAGAACGGACATGCTCAGGGTTTTTTACCTGGCCCCTTCGGCCCAATGGCGAAGGGGTTTTTTTTATTATACAAATTTAAAATCAAAAGTAAAAAGTAAAAATATAGACCTTAACTGATAATGCTACATTTCTGCGAAGCAGAAAAATCCGTGGGTATTCGTTTACTCCGTGGCATCCGTGTTCCTTTCCTTAACGGCTGTTACTTTTTGAACACGGATGGATAAATGAATACTGATTATTTCACTTCGTGAAATACAGATTAGACCATTACTATCAAGCGGAGATTTATTGAATTCAATCTGCTCCAATATAATTTTCGGGAAATGATTATTGTTTAATGATAAGGCTGTTGACTTTATTCAGCAAGGCATCCATTTCAAATGGCTTTTCTATAAAATCATCAGCGCCGGCCTGCAAACAAATTTCTCTTGCATTAGGATGGGCCGAAATCATAATTACAGGTAAGTGGGAAGTAGTAGTGTCCTGCTTAAGGCCGGCACAAATATCAATACCGTTTGATCCGGACAGCAGCATGTCCATAATGATAAGATTAAGATCCGCATTACTGCGGATAATATCATTCGCCTGTTCAGCTCTTTCAGACACCGTAACAGTATAACCTTTATACTCCAGCATCATCTTCAGCATCATCCCAATATCAGGATCGTCCTCAACTACTAATATTTTTTGCGCAGTGTTCGTCATTTTCTTTCATGAGTTTATCGTAACAGGTAAAGTAACAGCAAAAACAAAGCCTTATTTAATTCTTTCATCCAATAACATCTTATTTGGACTTATTTGTTTTGAGAGGGTATTATTTCTCTTCATAAACAGGTAACGAAAAATAAAATATAGCGCCTTTGCCTTTGGCGCTTTCCACCCACACTTTTCCTTTGTGCAACGAAACAATTTCTTTAACAATGAAAAGGCCTATGCCAAAACCCGGGAATGTGTTTTCCTGTTTATCAGAAACACGAAAAAACCGTTCAAAGATTTTATGATGGTCTTTTTCATCGATACCTATTCCATAGTCACGAATAGAA
Source organism: Chitinophagaceae bacterium (assembly GCA_037200685.1). Taxonomy (GTDB): domain Bacteria; phylum Bacteroidota; class Bacteroidia; order Chitinophagales; family Chitinophagaceae; genus JAJKIP01. The sequence goes on along the minus strand of JBBCIG010000019.1, from coordinate 241,564 downwards.
ACAATTACCTCTTTTTCATCCTGGTGAGTTTCTATCACTACAGTAGACGCCTTGGGCGAATATTTAATCGCATTGCTTAGCAAATTACTGATCACCTGCGTGATGCGGTCCCTGTCGGCATAAATTAATGGATCTGAGTGGTTGTTAAATACAACCGTATGAGTGAGCGATGTTGTACGGAAATCTTTTACTATATCCTGGATAATTTCCGTAAGGCGGACAACCTCGTGGTTGATCAGCAGCTGCCCTGTTTCAATTCTTGTCGCATCCAGCAAGTCAGCGATCAGCTTGGAAAGTTTGGAAACCTGCTTATCAATGGTGAAAAGCGATTCCGAAAGAAAAATATTCTTTTCGCTTGTAAACATTTTAAGCATCAACTGTATATAACCTTTGATAGTGGTAACAGGCGTTTTTAATTCATGGCTCGCCATTTTTATAAAATCATCTTTACGCTGTTCCAACCTTTTCATATCTGTAATATCGGTTACAGACCCAGCGTAGCCGGCAAACTCACCATCAATATCATAATAAGGAAATCCTTCTGTAAGGCACCAGCGCATTTCACCATCTTTTCTTATAATCCTGAATTCTGTTTTATATGCCACACGCCTTGTCATTGCATCCCAAAACTTTGCAGGCGCTTCTTTTTTATCTTCATCTATTACTTTACTCAGCCAACCCACACCTTTTTGTTGTTCGTAAGGTATGCCTGTCCATTGTATCCAGGTATCGTTTACAAATGTGTTTTGCGCATTCACATCCGTCATCCACAAACCAACCGGCGGCGCATTAGTAATTGTTTTAAATAATAGCTCATTCGCCATTATTTTTTCCCTAAACCTTTTCTGGTCATCAATATCCATGCAGGCGCTGATGAAACCAAGAAATTCGCCATCGCTTGAAAATCGTGGAACTGATTTATCAGCTACCCAGCGATATTGGCCGTCATGCCGCCTGAGACGATATTCTGTATAAAACTCTTTTTGCGTTTGCACTGATTCATTATAGGTATCCACGCATTTTTGCCTGTCTTCGGCATGCACACCTTCCAGCCAACCTTCATTACTTTCCTCTTCAGGAGTGCGGCCTGTAAACTGCAGCCATGTTTTATTAAAATAATCATTGAATTTATCAGAGCCTGACATCCAGATCATAGCAGGTACATTATCAGCCATGGTTTGAAACAACTCAACGCTTTCTTTTAGTTCCTGTTCCTGTAGTTTTTCTCTTGTAATATCCAGCATCGTACCTATCAATCTTTCAGGTTGCTGGTTGCCGTCAAAAAATACTTTCCCCTGCGCCCGTACCCACCGCATGCCTTTATCTTCATACCGGTAGATACGCAGTTGCATATCAAATTTTCCGTTAGCGGGATTAATCGCATTTTCTATTTTCTGAACAAAATAATCTTTGTCTTCTTCGTGTATATAATTTATTATCGTTTGAAAATCCGGGTGTATCTTTTCAGGAAGACCGCATATTCTTTTACTTTCTTCAGAACAGAAAAATTCACTGGTAACCGGATTGTATTCCCAGGTTCCCAGCTTGGCGGTCACGACCGCCATCCTCAGCCGATCTTCTTTTTCCTCTATTTGTTGTACCGATTCCTTTTCTTCTGAGATATCCAGCATGGTGCCGATGAAACGATCAGGTTTGTTTTCATCATCAAAGAATACTTTACCATGCACTCTCACCCATCTCACTTTCCTGTCCGGTTCCCTGATAATACGATACTCCAATTGAAAATTTTCTTTGTTGCCAGGATACATTACTTTTTCCACTTCGGTACTAACGAGTTCCGCATCATCAGGATACGTGTGCTCAGCAACATACTTACTTTCAACTCCCTCATTTTCGGGGAAACCATAAATCTTTTTACATTCCGCAGACCATATTAATTTCTTTGTAAGCGGATGAAATTCCCAGGTTCCTAATTTCGCGGATTCACCGGCCATGCGTAAACGCTCTTCGCTGACACGCAACGCTTCATTCAATAATTTTTGTTTGGTAATATCCCTTGCGATCTTTGAAGCGCCGATAATATTACCCTGTGAATCTTTTACCGGTGATATCGTTAAAGAAATATCAACCAGCATTCCGTCTTTTGTAATACGCTTTGTTTCAAAATGCTCTACCCGTTCTCCATTACGAAGCCGTTCAATTATTTTCGGTTCTTCATCAAACCGGTCTTTAGGAATAATTTTAAAAATATGTTCCCCGAGCATTTCGCTTTCGGTATAGCCAAATAATCTTTCCGCAGCGGGGTTCCAGCTTGTGATAACACCGTTCAATGTTTTACTAATGATGGCATCTTCTGAAGACTGTACAATTGCTTCAAACCTCGCCATCCGTTCTTCCACCATTTTCCTTTCAGTGATATCTACCAGCATATTTACAGCGCCGATCATCTTACCGGAAAAATCATAGATGGGTTCTGGGTGTGGAAGAATATGTCTCCTTTCGCCATCAGGATTCTCAACAATAATTTCCACACCGGGAACTTTTCGGTGTTCCTTCAGCAAAATGGCCATCGGGCATTCATCCAAAGGAAGAAGCGTTACGCCATCAGGTTGATAAATTTTCCAGGAGCCGCACCACATATCTTTTCCTATCTCCGGTTCCCTGCCCCATAGTTTCGCCGCGGCGGCGTTATATAATGTTATATATCCATTGATATCAGTAGTATAAATGGCTGCGGGTAATCCCTGCAGCAAGTGACGGTAACGTTGTTCACTTTCACGCAATGCCAATTCAATAGCTTTCCTGTCACTAATATCCTGGAAAATATTAATCGCCCCTTTTATATTTCCATGGCTGTCAAATAATGGATCAACATTCACACTCGCATAAAATTTTCCGCCATCCTTCCGCTCCACTAATGCTTCTACATTGCGAAAAGACCGTCCTGTTTGCAATGTGATGGCCATGGGTGTTTTTTCCGGAGAAACAAATACACCTTCTTCCATCCACACTTTATAACAAGCGCAATACTTCACATTATCATCATTAAGCGTCGGCCTCTCGCCCCATAATTTCACCGCTACATCATTAAAAAGAGTGATACGCCCTTCTTTATCGCAAGTGTACATCGCCAAAGGCAGCGTTTCAATCAACTGCTTATATTCTGCTTCACTTTCCCTGGCCTTTTCCCGGCTTTTAACCAATTCCGTGATTTCATCTGCGATAACGATGATACCTGAAACGACGGCATTTTCATAAAAGGGTTCGCATATAAATTTTACAAAGAGCGTTTCTTTTTTTCCACTCCTGTATAAATTTATAGGTAATTCGCCTGTTGTAAACCGCTGTCCCGTTTTGTAAACACTGTTCAGTATTTGTTCATACCCCTGGTTAACTGCATCGGGTAATGCTTCAAATATGGGTTTATTGATCAGTTGATCAAGTGTGCGGCCCATTATTTCAAGCATGCTTTCATTGATAACTTCCACCACATGGGCCTGTCCGCGAAGCATGCAGATAGCCACTGGCGCCTGCAGGAAAAGATCGGAAAGAAAACGCCGGTGAAATTTTATTTCTTTTTCCTGTGCAGTCAATAATTCTTTAAAATCCTTTTCTATCACATTGTTTTTTGACACAACAATAAAATCTTTTGCTGGACGGTTTTTCTACCCCATAAACACTTCTATCCTTACTTTATTATATCAGTACCGATCTTTCAGATAAAATAAGTCGCTTGGTTAAAAGAAGCATCAGAGAGGAAATGCAGCGTACCTGGAATATTCGTTTTAAGCCAATAATACCCGGTTAAAATTATGCCGGAAATCGATTCTAAAAACAGCCGCTGAAACCCGCTACCGACATGATTTTTAAGCGTTGATAGTTAAAATTAAATTTTGTGTTTGTTACGATTGTAGAAATATTTCTACACTTTATAAATATAAGAAAAACAGCGATGTGTTTCACACTACTTCTATGCCTTGCTCACTTATCCTGTATACTGATTGGATGGCCTTGGTTTTGCTAAATTAAGGTTCCCCCGTTCTTTAAAAAAAGTCACGATAAGAATTATGAAAAAAGGAAAAGCAATAGTTCCCAAACAACTGAAAGGCGGTAAGTCTGTATCGGCTTATTCCGTTCAAGCGAAGGATATGCTAACTGCGAAAAAAATATTTGAAAATGCAAAGTTGAATTTGTTGAATGTAAATAAATGGCATTCACTGGCTGGCCGGCTGAGCGCAGATTTTCAGTTAGTAAATAAAGAAGGTGAGAAAATATTTACTGATCCGGAAAAAGGAAATTATTTCCGCATTAACATACCACCGGCCCCGGGCTATGATTGGGTAAGGGTAGAAGCAACAGAAGCGGAACAGCAACAGGATTATGACAGGGCGGCCATTCGTGTAAGGCCGGCCATTCCCCCATTTGAAAAAAATGGGGAAGTAATTCATTTTTTTACCCCGGATGCTACCAGTAGTTTCTTAGTAGAAAGAAAAGGAAAAAAGATTACGGCTTCTGTTATTGGAAGAAATGAAATTCCGAACACTGCGACAAAAAATTTGTTACATAAGATCAGGAACGCTATCGTGGCGATCGCTGCCATCGCAGGCTTTAATAAACCGCAATGGAAAAGCCTTGTAAAAGGGATAATAAAAAATAAATCTTAAGCCCGGGTTTCATTTTATAACTTCCGGGAATGTGGCATGTAAATGGAATAGCACAACAAGGCATTTATTGAAAACCTAAAACACACCACCAATGAAAATAACTAAATGGGGCATTGTCGGGCCCGGTAGCATCGCCCGTGATTTTGTAAAAGACCTGTCCTTGATAAGTTCAACGCAACTGGTGCAGGCGGTACTGGGCCATACTGAAAAAAACACACTGCAATTCGCAAAAGAATTTAATGTGCCGCAGGTATTTATGGAGCTGGATGATTTTATTGAAAAGGCCGACATAGATATCGTCTATGTCGCTTCGCCGCATGCATTACATCATGAACAGGTGCTGGCCTGTTTGAAAAAGAAAATACCGGTCTTATGTGAAAAGCCGTTGACCATTAATGCTAACCAAAGTATGGAATTGATTGATACTGCCAGGATCAACAATACTTTTTTAATGGAAGGCATGTGGCTTCGTTTTCTGCCCAGTATAAAACTGATGATGGAGCTGATCAATGCGGGAAAGATCGGGAATATCATTTCAGTAAAAGCATCTATTTCGTATAAAGCGCCGCATGATCCCGGAAGCAGGTATTTTGATCCGGCAATGGGTGGCGGTTCATTGCTCGACCTCGGCATTTATCCTGTCTTTCTTGCTTTATTATTATTAGGTAAACCTGATACGATAAAAGCGATTGGCTCTTTATCCGAAGAAGGAGTAGATGAAAACTGCTCTATGTTATTTCATTATAAAAACGGGCAGCAAGCCATCCTTGAATCTTCATTGATATCACAAACAGAAATGCCGGCGGAAATAATCGGCGAAAAAGGCATTATAAAAATTCTAAACCCGTGGTTTGAAAAAGCGGCGGGCCTTGAACTGAATGTATATAATGAAGGAAAAATAATTTTACCCTGCCGGTGGGAAGGCCATGGCCTTCATTTTGAAACAGAGGAAGTGCTGAACTGTATAGAGGAAAATAAAATAGAAAGTGATGTCTTCCCTCACCACTTCAGCCTCGACCTGATCATGTTAATGGATAAAATAAGGAACCAGGTGCATGTTATTTATGAAATGGATGAATGATAATGAAAGACTGGACGGAAATATTTTCTGAAAAATTACATGCATGGGGAGTTTCATTTGTAAAGCTGCTTCCAAATTTATTATTGGCGCTGCTGATTTTTGTTATCGGCATCCTGGCTGGAAAGTTCGTGCGTAAAGTTTTCTTTAAAATTATCCTGCGCATTTCTTCCAAGATATCTGTTGCCAGTCTGTTTTCTACTATTATGCAACTTGTTATCGTATTTATCGGCCTTTTTATAGCACTCGATATTTTACAATTGAACAAAGCGCTTTCCTCCTTATTGGCCGGCGCGGGAATAATAGGTATCATTCTTGGCTTCGCTTTCCAGGATATTACTTCAAATTTTATCGCAGGTATTTATATCGCTTTTAAAAAACCATTTGATGTCGGTCACACAGTAAAGACCAATGATTTCATCGGGCATATTGAAGAAATACAACTACGATCAACAACGATACGCACCTTTTCCGGTTTACACCTGATGATACCTAACCGGGAAATAATTCAGAAACCCATCATCAATTATTCGCTGACACAGGAAAGGAGAATAGAACTGGAATTTTTTATCAGCTCAGAAGCGGATTTGCAAACAGTTCATGCATCCGCATTTGGCGCTATGGCTAAACTTAATTACCTGTACCCTGGGAAAGCGATAGAAATTTATTTCAATGACTTTAAAGATAATGCGATCAAAGTGGCTGTATGGTTTTGGATCAATAATCATGAGCCACCCGGCTATATGGTGGCCCGGCACGATGCTATTTTTAATATCATGACGGCATTTAAAGAAAAAAATATTTCACTTGTTGTCCCACTATCACTACAAAACCTGAGAACTACCACCTAATAAAATTATCATGGCGAACCTTACAATATTTCAATTTTTCCATTGGTACTATTCACCGGAAGGAAACTTATGGCAACATGCGGCTGACCAGGCGCAACGCTTAGCATCGTTGGGCGTTACACATGTATGGTTGCCGCCTGCCTATAAATCCGCAAGAGGTGTAAACGAACCTGGATATGCGGTGTATGATTTATACGACATCGGGCAATTTGACCAGAAAGGAACAGTGCGGACAAGATATGGAACAAGGAAAGAATACCTTAACTGCATTAAAGCTTTTCATAACAATGGAATACAGGTGATCGCCGATATCGTTCTTAATCATAAAGATGGAGGCGATGAAATGGAGTTGGTGCCTGTGCAGCAGGTAAATCCCGAAAACAGGAAAGAATATATCGGTGGGCCAAAAACCATAGAAGCATTTACCAAATTCACTTTTCCCGGTCGCAAAGGAAAATATTCTGAATTTGTCTGGAACTGGCAAAGTTTCACCGGCATTGATAAAGGCGAGAATGAAATTTATTTAATACTGAATGAACATTCCAATGGTCAATGGGAAGAAATGGTAGAAGAAGAAAAAGGAAATTTTGATTACCTCATGGCCTCCGATATAGAATTTCGAAACCCTTATGTAAGAGAGGAATTAAAAAAATGGGGAGAATGGTATATCAAAACAACGAAAGTAGATGCACTAAGATTGGATGCCGTTAAGCATATCAGTTTTCATTTTATAAAAGAATGGCTGGATCATATCAGGGGTTATTTTAAAAAAGATTTCCTGGCGATTGGCGAATACTGGCGCCACGACGTATCTCATTTGGAAAAATATATTGATGCCACGGAAGGGCGGGTACAGCTCTTTGATGTTCCCCTTCATTTTAATTTTTATGAAGCCTCCATGCAGGGAGTCGATTATGATTTGAGAAAAATTTTTGACGGTTCGCTAACGCAGATCAAGCCCCAGCTTTCCATCACGTTCGTAGATAATCATGATACACAACCATTGCAATCATTACAATCCACTGTTGATTATTGGTTCAAGCCACTGGCCTATGCATTAATACTGCTGCGGGAGCAGGGAATACCCTGTGTTTTTTATCCTGTTATATATGAAGCTAAATATGCTGACTGGAAAGATGGCAAAGAAATATACATCGAGTTAAACGCACTTTCCTGTGTTGAAAATATGCTCAAAGTGAGAAAGGAATTATTAAGCGGCATGCAACGGGATTATTTTGATCATGGCAATACCGTGGGATGGACGAAAGAAGGAATGGATGACAATGCAATCTCAGGCTTCGCCGTACTCATCAGCAACGGAGCGGAAGGAAATAAAAAAATGGAAGTAGGTAAAAGACACAGCGGCAAAACGTTTGTGGATGTTTGCGGAAACCGCCAGGAAAAAGTAATGATTGATGAAAATGGCTGGGCTGAATTTTTTGTAAATGAAAGGTCGGCGTCTGTATGGATCCAGGAAGAGGCAACAAAAATATTTCAATAACTATGGAGAGTGAAGTAATACTATATGAAGGTGGTTCTGATTTCGCAGAAATAAAAATAGAACAAGTCGCATCCGGTTTTCAATTTACGGAAGGGCCTTTGTGGCATCCCGGGAATTATCTTCTCTTCAGCGATACACCCGCCAATAAAATATACCAGCTTTTTCCGGATGGCAGCAGCAAAGTTTTTTTAGATAAAAGTGGTTTTATCGGAATGGACACCAGCATGCTTTCAGATATGATCGGCTCCAACGGACTGGCGCTGGAAGATGATAATATTATTATATGCCAGCACGGTGATCATGCTATAGCTTGTTTGAACAAGAATATGGAATTATCCGTGTTGACGGATTGTTATGAAGGAAAACCATTTAACAGCCCCAACGATCTTATCATAAAAGCGGATGAAAGTATTTATTTCTCCGATCCTCCCTATGGTTTAAAAGACCAGGTACCGGACCCGGATGCATTTCAGCCGGTGGCTGGCGTCTACCGCTATTTCGAAGGAAAAACCAAACGCATTTTTGATGAATTAAAATACCCTAACGGAGTATGTTTTTCACCCGATGAGCAAATTTTATATATCAGCAGCAATCACGGCGATGAACCAAGATTATATAAATGTCTTTTATCTGTAAGTGGCGATATCATTGAAAAATCCGTTCTCATTGAGCAGAATGCTGATGGCATAGCTACTGATCCCGAGGGCAATTTATTTCTCTCTACCAATGATGGTATCCTGATCGTTTCTCCGAAAGGACAAAAATTGGCTTTACTAAAATTACCCGACAGTCCTTCTAATATTGCCTGGGGCGGTCATCTTTATTCCGAACTGTATATCACAGCCCGCTCCAATATTTACAGGGCTAAAAACTTTAAATGAAAATGAAACGTTTCTTAAAACACAACAGCCTGTCATTAGCTTTCATTTTCCTTTTCCTGATTTCAATAATTGGACAGGGCTTTACCGGTTTTAAAGAATATAATAAAGAACGAAAAGAAGATGGCGAATCCGCAGTAAATTTTTCTTCTTATACTAAAAGCGGGCACTTTATCGAATCTACTTTTGAAAACTGGGAAAGCGAATTTTTACAAATGGCCTTGTTTGTCGTGTTCACTATTTTTCTCAGGCAAAAAGGTTCGTCCGAATCTAAAAAATGTGAAGGCGAGGAAGAAGTCGATCGTGAACCATCAGCCAAAAAAAAAGATGCGCCATGGCCCGTAAAAAAAGGTGGCTGGATATTAGGTCTTTATAAACACTCACTCAGTATCTGTCTTTTTTTATTATTTATCCTTTCTTTCGTTTTGCATTTTTATGGAAGTCTAAAAGATGAGAATGAACATTTATCCGCAAAAGGATTAGTTAACGAAAGTGCTAATCAATACCTGTTAAGTTCCAGGTTCTGGTTTGAATCATTTCAAAACTGGCAAAGCGAATTTCTCTCGGTCTTCGCCATTATATTTTTATCGATTTATTTAAGACAGAAAGGGTCGCCGCAATCAAAACCGGTGGATGCGCCTAACATGGAAACTGGTGAGTAACGAATAAATTATTTTAACTGGAAGACGGCGGTTTGATATTTCCACTCTTCATCTTTCGCCTGTGCGGGAATATTCTTTATAGCTTTCACGATTGCAGCCATGCTGCTTATACCTTTTATAGAAGCTTGCTTTTTATTTTGCTGCACCTGGTTAAAGATGAGGGAATAAACAGCTATTAACAATAAAACCGGTTTCAATTGATTGCTGTTGAAGAATCTTTTCTTATGTTGTTCAGGAACCGGAACAGGCAATAATTCAGTTACCGGAATCGTAACATTCTCCAGGATTTCAGGGCTATTCATTTTTCAGCATTTGCTTTAAGGAACATCGGTTAAAAACTCCGGGTAGTAAGTGATTTAATGAAACAAATAATATGCCTCATTAAAAAAATTAAGTAAAGATACAGTTATCCGTCAGTATGAACCAATTCAAACAGCGGTAAAGTATTTTATTAATATAAAATGCGGATTTGAAGAAGGGAACTATTTTCCACAGTAATTTTTTCCGTGATTAATTGTTTCCCCTTATAAAGAGCAAATGATAATGAAGTCGGTTGGTATAGCGATTTATTTGGAAGACTTTTTTCTTACTGTTTTCTTGGCTGCACTTTTCTTTTTTGGGGATGATTTTTTCTTAGGCACTTTCGCCCCCGCTTTTCTTGCCTCTGATAAACCGATAGCAATAGCTTGTTTACGGCTGGTTACTTTTTTCCCACTGCCACTTTTCAGTGTCCCTTTCTTTTTTTCATGCATAACCTTTTCAACTTTCTTCTGTGCAGCTTTTGAATACTTTGCCATATTTATTGATTTTATAAAATAATCAATAAATTTTATGCCATGATAAAGAAGAATGTAAGTCTAATCTCCCGGCTTTTGTACTACTATCATCTCCTGTTGTTGAGCGAAGCGAAATCCCGATGTATATCGGGACGGCATTTTTGTCTTGTTAAAGACAATATCTATGCTTCATCCTGGAAGTTCTTAATCTTATTATACAATGTCTTCCTGTCAATGTTCAGCACTTCAGCCGCTTTCTTTTTATTGAAATTTACTTTTTGCAATACAGCCATGATGGTTTCATATTCAGCACGGCTGGCTGCATCTTTCAGGTCTAACTCTCTCTTGCGGGGCGCAGGCTGGGCCGGGTTTTGTTCCGGTTGATGGTCCTGCTCTGTCGCATGTGAAAGAATATTTCCATTGGTGATTTCCCATGGTAAAGAAGCGCTGGTGATTTTTTCACCGGGCGGCGTTAACAGGACGGCGCGGCGTACTACGTTCCTGAATTCACGCAGGTTACCGGGCCATGAATATTGTAAAAAAGTATTGAGTATGTCTTCTTCAAAGCCGGCCACATTTTTCCCAAGCTCGGCATTTGTTTTTGATAAAAAGAATTCAGCGAAAGATAAAATATCGTCTTTGCGTGAACGCAACGGTGGCAGGTTAATGGAAAATTCGTTGAAGCGGTGATAAAGATCTTCCCTGAATTTTCCTTTGCGATAAGCTTGCTGCAGATTTTCATTGGAAGCGACAATAATTCGTACATCGGTGCCCATTTCTTTATTGCCACCTACTCTTTTGAACTTTCGTTCCTGTATCACACGCAACAAAGTGGCCTGCACGTCTAATGAAAGATTTCCTACTTCATCCAGGAACAGCGTTCCTCCATTGGCTAATTCAAAATGTCCTTCTTTATCCTGCAAAGCGCCGGTAAAAGCGCCTTTCACGTGACCGAATAGTTCACTGCCCGCTAATTCCTTTGATAAAGTACCACAATCCATCGCTATGAAAGGCTTATCTCTTCGTTCACTGAGATTATGAATCGTTTTAGCGATCACTTCTTTTCCTGTTCCGCTTTCTCCATATAATATAATGCTGTAATTAGTGCCTGCAACCACATCTATCTGGTCATACAATGCTTTGGTAGCCGCGGATTTTCCAATCATGAATTCGTCGGTCTTACTTCCTGACCGGATATCCTGCTTCATCGCTTCTGTCCCCCCCGGGGTAGTAGCAGGAGAAGACGGCTGATCAATAGCTTTCTTTAATACGTTTAATACTTCATCCGGTATCAATGGCTTTACGATATAATCAAAAGCACCAAGCTTGATCACTTCTACGGCGGTCTTTATATCTGAATAACCGGTAATCATCAATACTTTTAATCCCGGGTGTTCTTTGCGCAAATTTTTCAACACTTCGCTACCCTCCATATCTCCGAGGCGGTAATCGCAAATCACCGCATCAAACTTATCTTCGGAAAATTTGGCTAAACCTTTGCTGCCCGAGTGGGCCATCTGTGTTTCGTAACCATTTTTTGTAAGAAACCTTGATAAAAGCGTACATAAGTCAATATCATCATCGATAATGAGGATTTTCTTGCTCATAAACTATAATTGAAGATTTTGAAGTTAGTCATTTTTTCCCCATCCAAACACACTCTTGATAAACCCAAATCGTGCCGGAATGTTATTTTAAGGCGTGTATAACAAGGATTTTTTTCATTTGGCAGTAAAATTGTTTTTATATAAATGTATAAATGAAAACCTCAGTAATTTGGAAATGTATAGCGGTATAGTAAACCCCCGTTCTTCACTTGTTAACTTTCCTTCGTCGTTAATGAAAGAAAAAGATGCAAATAGCACGACTGCCCTCATTGTCGATGATGAGGTGGATATTTGTTACCTCTTGAAAGGGATTTTACGTTATAAAAATATTGCCGCTGATTATGTAAATAATCTTACTGATGCGGAAAAATTTTTACAATCGCATAATCCTCCCGTAATATTCCTGGATAACCGCCTTTCCGATGGATTTGGAATTAATCACATCCGTCGCATTAAGCAAGAGCATCCAACAAGTAAAATTATTATGATAACAGCCCACGATACTCCCGCAGACAGGCAAAAAGCTTATGAAGAAGGAGTAGATTTCTTTATAGGCAAGCCATTTACAAAAGAAGCTATCTTAACTACTATTGAAAAGATTAATTTATAATCTTTTGCAGCTGTGTAGAAATTTTTCTACGTTTTTATTCCCTTATTAATTCGAGAGGCTTAACGTGACGACAAATGTGGTCCCTTTGCCAGACTTACTATGTGCATTAATACTGCCCTGGTGGTTCAAAATAATATTCTGTGTATTGGTAAGGCCCAATCCATTTCCTTTCTGTTTACTGGTGAAATAAGGTTCAAAAAGGCGTTGCAATGTTTCTTCATCCATCCCGGTACCATTGTCTTTAAACTCAATGATACATTTACCATTCTCCTTCCGGGTCTTTATATGTAATATACCAACGCCCTTTTCCATGGCTTCTATGGCATTTACAATAATATTTAAAAAAGCCACTTTCATTTTCTCGGGATCTACATTTACATATGATATACCAAGGCCGTAATCTTTTTCTACACTGATATTATTAAGCCCAATCCGGTCCTGCGCCAGCATCAACGTTTCATCAATCAGGTCGTTAATATCTGTTTGCTGGTTATTTAATTGGGCGAAACGGGTGGAGTGAAGCAGGTCGGATACCAGTTGGTTAATTCTGCCAGCATTGCGGTTGATCATCTCGAGCAATATACCCGCATCCGCATTTTCAGTAGCCATTTCTTTCAATTGTTCGGAGGCCAGTGAAATATTGGTAAGCGGGTTTCTCACTTCATGCGCTATCGTTCTTGCGATACGGCCGGTAGAAGCGAATTTTTCTATGCTTTTTAATTCTTTCAGCTCTTTGTTTACATCTTTTAATTCGTTGATGCGGTTTTCTAACTCTTTCCGGTAAGTATCTGTAATGAAATCTGCTTCTTCCCTGGCTTTATTTTCCCGGCTATAGGTTACTAAAGAGTAGAACACGGTAACAAATGCGACCAGCAATGAAACGATCGTAATAATTTCCGTACTTATAAAAAAAGAATCGAGATTGTCTGTCCGCTCATTTCGTAAGACCTGCTCCCGGGTTATCAATTCATCCACCACCAGGTGAAGGCTATCCGTCAGGCTTTTATTTGTCTCGCCGTTCTGAACGAGATAAGGGGAAATAGTAAAATTATTTTGCTCAAAGGAAGCAATAGCGGCGGTCAATGTTTTTATCCAGCGGTCGATTAAACCTTCCAGGGCGTTGATATGATTTTTGTAATCTTTATTATCAGCCGTCAGCTTCTTCAATTGATTAAAATGAGGAAAAACATTTTTAGAGCCGGAATTATATGAATTAAGAAAGTCTTTGTCTTTTGTTATCACATATCCCCGCACACCGGTTTCTGCACCCGTTAATTCTCCTTTTATTGAATGAAGTGTGTTGATCACCTGGTAAGAATGGGTGATCCAGTTGGTTTCCGTCCTTAATTTTTTGATAGTGAAAAAAACAAGAAAGTAAGAAACAAGCAACATAATAAATGCTATAATATATCCCCATCTTACTTTTAAAATTACTTTTAACGGCATGTACTACAGCGGATTTTGCGATCTGAAGATTGCTTAAATATACATTTACTACCTGAAAAAGGCGGAATAAGTCTGCCCACGCAATGCATAGTAAGAGTTAACACCCGGCACAAATCAGGACTGCGTCTTTGGCCTGAGAATAATAGCCTGCAGCCAAAAAATAATAGAAACTATTACAAGAAGATGGATAAAGGAGCCTGCTTTAAATACAAAACAACCCAGTAACCAACCTGCCATTAAAAGTCCTGCCAAAAGGAATAATATAACTTTCATATCATTAAGCTTATATAGCTCGTATTGAAAAAATAATGCCAGCAGTCATTTTGCCGCAAAAGATTTATAAAAAACAAATTGGGCACTATTCTCGTATTATTCACCAATATGGATCTTCGTTCGCACAGCCCTTACCCGCTCTTACGTCACGGGATAGTCAGTAATTTTTCTTCCCTTAAAAAAGATATAAGAACGGAAGTCGCTATTATTGGAGCAGGCATCAGTGGGGCATTAGTTGCCTGGTATTTACACCATGCTGGCTTTAAGGTTGTCGTTCTTGACCGTCGCCATGCGGCCATGGGCAGCACTGCCGCCAGTACGGCGCTTTTACAATATGAGATTGATGTTCCCTTAAGAGAATTAGTAAAAAAAGTAGGTGAAAAAAATGCTATTGAAAGCTATTTACTTTGCCGCGAATCTATTTATACCATAGGCAAGCTATGCCATCAATTGCGTGATAAAACACTTTACCGGGAAAAACCCAGTTTCCAATTCGCCTCTTTCAAAAAAGATGTGATGCCCCTTTACGAGGAATATTTGATACGGAAAAAAAACGGTTTATCGCTGCAGTGGCTCGAGCCTGATCAAATTGAAAAAAAATATGGTTTTAAAAAATCAGCTGGGCTTTTATCTGCGGACGGCGCCGAGCTGGATGTATATAAAATGACGCACCTGATGCTTCAAAAATGCAAGCGTGGCGGTATGGAGATTTATGATAACACCGGAATTGAAAAGATAAGGCATGATAAAAAAGGCGTGGAGTTAATTACAGCGGAAAACAATAAGGTTCATGCCCGGTGGCTGGTTATCGCCTGTGGTTATGAATCGCAACGCTATATTCCCCAACAAATAGAAAACCTGCATTCTACATTCGCTATCGCCAGTGAAACATTTGAACAGAAAGATTTTTGGTATAAAAATTCATTGATCTGGGAAACGGCGGACCCTTATTTATATATCCGGACTACCTCCGATAACCGTATTATAATCGGTGGTAAAGATGTTGACTTCACCAACCCGGTAAAAAGAGATGCACTCATTAGTACAAAAGCAAGGGCATTGGAAAAATCATTTGCCCAACTCTTTCCTTCTATTCGTTTTAAAACAGATTTCTCCTGGACGGGAACATTCGGAACTACAAAAGATGGATTACCCTATATCGGCAGTATTCCTCAACGTCCGAATACTTTCTTTGCCTTAGGCTTTGGGGGAAATGGCATCACCTTCAGTGTGATTGCCGCGGAAATAATAAGAGCTGAATTATTGAAAAAAAATAACCCGTATAAAAATATCTTTTCTTTTAGGCGGTAGCGAGTGCATCCATATTCTCATAAATATATTTTTCGCTCAACCAGGAGACGCCACCTTTCGATTTTCTTTCAAACCAGCAGGCTTTTAAAATATGGATGGAAAGTATTTTAGATCCTTTTGTCACTTCAGCGGAAACTTTACCACTAATATATAAATAATCATCATTCCTTTTTTGCACCAGGTTTACTTTCCTGTTCATTAGTTTCTTGCATTCAGCAGGGTCAGTCAAGATACAATTAAGTGACGAATCTTCTTCATTCGAACTTGTTTTCACCAGCAACGAGAGGTCGCCTTGCTTGTCACGGAAACGTAATAGTCCATCCTGGATTGCTTCGCTTTTTTGCTGAATATAGTGTAATGATTTGTTCATGAGTTATGTTGTTGAAGTTTTGCAAGTACGGGTTTCGTGTGGCGTGAAAAAGCAGCATTACGCATTATCCATTGTTGAACGTTGTCTGCTATCAAATCCAGCTTTGTCTTTTTCCTTATTTGCGGTTCAGTGTATTCCACGCAGTTAATGCTCATTTTTATTAATAACACTGACTCATTTTCCTCCACACCTGTTTCTTCATTTTTTACAATCGTGGCCTTTCCGCTCACTTCCATATAATATAAAATGCCTTTCCTGTAAAAATGTAACCGGGCGGGAAAACTTTGTTCATATTGGTCCGTATAATGCGCAGGCGCCTTGCATACAAACCATAAACAACCCTCATCATCGATTTTCAACGCCGTTACGATAGTATTAGGCATTTTGATGAGATCGTTGCTCATGCTGTACATAATAGCATTGCGCAGCTTATAAATTTTTTCGCGGATGAAATAAAGATTGGTGTCTGGCGTGGTAGTTATCTCGGTTGTCATGTCGGTAATTTTTACTTAGAACAATAATTCAAATGTGATACCAATGAATAAAACGATAGCGGCCAATAGATACAGGTAATCTTCTGAGAAATTAATTCCCCAATTATATTAACATGTTGATGTGAATATCCCATATCATGTTTTTGAATAGTATTTTTTCTATAGTAGTAGAAACCCCTTTTTCTCTCGAAGAACTCATTAAAAATACCTCTTACAGATAAAGAAAAAATAATCCTGTTCAGTTTTTGCATAACACTGGTGAAGTATGAAGCAAAAGAAAATTTCACACAAGGGTATTTTAAGAATGGATAAAGACCATAAGAAAGCGGCGGCGGCGGCGCATCTTATTTATGTACTTGATAAAAAGCCCGGCATTTCCCGTATGAAAAAAGGGAAATCATATTCTTATTTTTTAAAAAATAAAAAGGTCACCGATGGCACGACATTGGAACGCATAAGAAAACTGGCGATCCCGCCATCCTGGAGCGATGTATGGATCAGCCCTTCCGCCAATGGACATATCCAGGCGACAGGGTCTGATCTGAATCACCGCAAGCAATACCGCTACCACACTAATTGGGATAAACTGCGTAATGAAACAAAATTTCATCGCCTGTTTGAATTTGGAAAAGCCTTACCGCAATTAAGAAAAAAAGTCAGGAAAGATATCGCCGATAAAGAATTGCATGAAAACAAAGTACTGGCCACGGCTATTAACCTGATGGAACAAACCTATATCCGCATTGGGAATAATGGCTATGAAAAATTATACGGCTCTTACGGCCTCACCACGTTGAAGGATAAACATGTGATGATTAAAAGCGATAAGATCATTTTTTCTTTTAAAGGCAAAAAAGGGCGTCGACCACACCATCAACCTGAAAAATAAAAAACTGGCCGCCATTGTGAAAGAATGCAGGGATATTCCCGGCAAAGAACTATTTCAATATTATACAGACAAAGGAAAAAGAAAGAGCATTGATTCCGGGATGGTGAACCAATACATAAGAGAAGCCGGCGGTAATGATTTTTCAGCAAAAGACTTCCGCACCTGGGCAGGTTCGCTGCAGGCGATAAAAAATTTTATAACAATTGGTGAAACAACAACAAAAACTGAAATAAAGAAAAATGTTACAAACATGCTGGATGCCGTCAGCGCCAAATTGGGCAATACCCGCAACATTTGCAGGAAATATTATATACATCCTGAGCTTATAAAATTGTACGAAGAAAACAAATTGATAAAATATATCGGCGAATCCAGTCATCAAAAAATTGAAGCAAAGGGACTTACGCCGGATGAGCAACTTTTAATGAAAATCCTAAAACGTTGTATTTGAGAAAAGAAATGCACTTTTTTCAAAGTGGTACGGTTTTTTAAACTGTAAGGGTGAAGACAATAAGTATTCTATTGTTTAAACATAAAATTTACAATTATGAAATCATCTAACGAAAAAGCTGCGGAAGTGCTGAATGACCTGATCCAGATAAACAATGACCGTATCAGGGGTTATGAAAAAGCGGCTGATGAAACAAGTGCGAAAGATGCTGATCTCCGTTCTCTCTTTACTGATATGGCTTCGGAAAGCAATCAATATGTGTCTGAACTCACCACGCATGTTAACCGCAAAGGTGAAGAAGCTGCGGAAGGCACTACATTGAAAGGAAAAATATACAGGACATGGATGGATGTAAAAGCAACATTCACCGGTAAAGACCGCAAGGCGATTTTAGCGGCCTGCGAGTATGGCGAAGACGCTGCTCAAAAAGCATACGACGAAGCATTGAAAGAAAATGATCTTCCTGCAGAAATTAGGGAATTGATCACTACACAAAAAAGCAGTCTCAGAAAATCGCATGATAAAATAAAAAGGATGCGTGATGCGCAACCTGCATAAAGATTAAACAACAAGGCAATGAAGTTTTCATTGCCTTGTTCTCTCATCCTCAGTAAAATTAAAAACGTTCATTATGGTACAGGTAGCAAATACAGAAGACATGAAGACGATGGCTTTATGTCTCAACAAATTGGTGCTGGATGGATTTGAAGAAGATTTTAAAGCAACGGACACAGGTCTGCTTGCCCTCCATAAAGAAAAAATGTATCCACCCGAAGACATACATGTAGTTAATTTTTTCCGTTTCGAAGGCGCCAGCGATCCCGCAGATAATTCTATTGTATATGTAATAGAAACAACGGATGGTGAAAAAGGAACATTAGTAGATGCTTATGGCCCTTACGCCGATCTGAAAGTGAATAAATTCATGCATTCATGCAACGGGTAGAAGACATTACGAAGAAAACGGCCTAAAGATGATACAGCAGGCAAACGGATAGTTATATCAAAGCCTGTATGAAAGGCTGGTTGCTCTGTGAATCTTTGTGTTCATAGCGAATTAAACAGTTTTTCTCCCAGGGAGGATTTGATTGATGCTTGCACGATATGTGCTAAGGCTTGCTTCGCCGTGGTAACGCGGCTTGTCAGTAATCCCGAAGATCTCGAACATCTCCCTTTCAATTGTTTGCTTGATTGCCTTCAATGCGCACATGAATGTAAAAAATATGCAGGCGATGCGGATTTAAAAGAATGCGCTGATGTTTGTTTGCTGTGTGCTTTATAAAATGAAGGATCTTACCGTTTTTTCTATGAATTGATCTTTTATTAGAGATAAAATTTATTTTCCCAACTTTTGTATTTCATGGCATCGGCCTGTTGCGTCGCACTCTTCAACTTCCCTGTTCTTTACTCAACAATTTTATTCGAAATCTATTCTCCCAATAATTTTAATGCTTTAGGAATATTAATTCCTTTTCCCAACACGCCTTTAAAAAGATCACCTTTTTTCTCAAACCCGTTTCAAAATGTTTTTGATGGTGAAGTCAGAAGGATGTAAGCCTCGTTTCACTTCTTTCCAATCTAAGGGAGTGGAAACAGATGGCACCGGGCTTTGGCCTCACGCTATATGCAGAAGCCAGTGTTTGTCCCCTGCTATTTTGCAAAAAGTCAACATAGATTTCGTTCTTTTTGCGTTTGCTCAATAATCTTTCTATCGTTGTAATTTTCGGCAACTGCTCAGTTACCAGTATTGCTATTATTTTCGCAAGTCCCTTACTTTCATCATAGCTGTATTTTTTATGGCAGGGAATGTATATATGAAGGCCGCTGGCCCCGGAAGTTTTACAATATCCTGTAATACCAGCTTTCTTTAAAATTTCTTTTATTACCAGCGCCACCTCTATTACTTGTTCAAATGTATTTTTATCAGAAGGGTCGATATCCATCACCAGGTAATCAGGTTTGTCGAGTTTACCGACAACAGAATTCCAAGGGTTCATTTCTATACAACCAAGGTTAGCGATAAACTTAAGATCCTTCACTGTATTACAAAGCAGGTAATGAACGATCTTATTGGTAGACTCTGCATGAATATCGGCGGTCTTCATCCAGTCCGGGGCGATACACCCGCATCTTTATGGTAAAAACCTGCATCTTTTATTCCATTCGGATTTCGTTTTAATGAAAGCGGCCTGCCTTTTTAAATAAGGAAGAATAAAAGGGGCGACCTTTTCATAGTAATTGATCAAGTCTCCTTTCGTTAATTTTTCATCCGGCCAGTATAATTTTATGGAGGTTGGTAAGTACCCAGCTTATCTTTTGCCATGGTGCAAATTATTTTTTAGCAGCGCTTTTTCTTTTTGCAGCCTTCTTTTCGGTGCTTTTGAAGAAGCTGAAAACTTTCACTGTCATATTTCTTCGTTACCGAAAATTCATCTTTATGCTTGATCAGGAGCCAGTTTCTTTTCATCTTTTTTTAATCTTACCAACACAAACCACCTTCCAGCTTTTCACCTTTCAGGGAAAATCTTCAGTTCGCCTTTTTTTAAAGCGAGCAATGCCTGTCGCTCAGACATTTTTTCCAGGTCTTCACTCACAGGGAAAAACAATCCTTTGTCCCACACTTCCACGGTGCCTGCGCCATAATTACCTTCCGGTATTCTGCCTTTAAAATTTATATAGCTCACCGGGTGATCTTCCACCATTACCGCCAGTCGTTTATCAGCCGGGTTCATAGAAGGCCCTTTGGGAACAGCCCAGCTTTTTAATACACCTTCCAACTCCAGCCGAAAATCATAATGCAAACGGGAAGCCTGGTGGCGGCGCTGCACCACGAAACGAAATTGGTTCTTCTCTTTGCCCTTGCCCTCCGGCTCGGCGGTTTCTTTAAAATTTTCTTTTCTTATTATAAGTCGTTAATGACATCAGGATGCTTTTTTCTTAGAAGGGTGCAAGCTTGCTTTTAATTTGTTCCTTCAGGTCGCGGCTGCGGGAATGTACCACACGCATTTCCGGCTGCTTAATTTTTTTGCCTTTGGATTTAGCTTTTATCAGCTTCAATAATTTATCTGAGTAGGTGTCTTTGTATTTCGCAATATTGAAGTCCGATGACAATTGGTTAATCAATTCCACAGCCATCTTCAGTTCGGTAGGTTTATTTTTTGCGGCAGGTGCCCTTTAATCCTCCGGGTCACGTATTTCCTGCTGGAAAACGGATTTTATTTAATATCAGTATGTCATCAATCGGTTTGATCAGTACCAGGCTTTCCCTGTTGCGCAATACATAAGTGCCCAAACCTACTTTTCCTGTTTTCTTCAATGCATCACGCAACAGCACCATAAGGCTTCACGCCAGATTTTTCCGGCTGCAAATAATAGAAGCTCTCGTAATAAATGCTGTCGATGTCTTTTTCATCCACAAATTCTTCAATCTCTATTATTTTTGATTTTTCCGGGCTTGCTTTTTTCAAAAATCCTCTTCTGTCACCACTACATAACGATCATCTATTCTTATATCCCCGCACTATATTTTCCCAGGCCACTTCTTTTCCCGTGATCTCATTACCCGTTTAAATTTAATATTGGAATGATCCCGTTTATCCAGCATATCGAGGTCGATTTCGCTTCCCTGGACAGCGCTGTATAATTTTATCGGGATGTTGACGAGGCCAAAACAATAGCCCCTGACCAGATTGCTCTCATAACATTTATTTATTATACCTATGAAATTCCTGTGCCACAAACGGATTTAATAAGGAAGGATGCTTGCTTTTAAATAAAAAAACCGGTTTTGCTCGTGGCCAAACCGGTTGTGCGTGGTGTCTGTATCCTGTATTAATTTTAAATATCCCTGCTCTTCATCGAACGCCCCATTATCAATGATATTAAAAATAAAACGATAAAGATGAAAAAGAGGATTTTAGCGATAGAGGCAGCGCCTGCTGCGATTCCACCAAATCCAAATACAGCAGCAACAATAGCGACTATAAGGAAAATAACTGTCCCAACGTAACATAACTTAAAGTTTTAATTACAAAAAATCGTTTGTCTTTGCTTTGATATAACCATGCGGCTCTTCCGGCATTATCCAATTTTCAAACGGATTCTTTGAGGGATTTTTATTTTCAACCCGTTGCTTCATTTGCTTTTGTTTCAATTTCATTTCCCAACGGGGCACTTCATCTATCCTTTTAATGATAGCCAAATTATTATTCTTTAAAACAGGGGCAATCTTTTCTGCAGTGTATTTCATATTATATCTTCCTTCAGTAAATACATTGAAAAATCCATGCCGTACACCCAAATGTTTAAAAAATAAATGGTTAATGAATTTATGTGGAATTTTTTCCTTCAATAAGTGATTTCAATTTAAATTTTAAGGCCATTATGTGGTATAATAATTTTCTTATATAGAAATAAATTACCGCATGCAAAAAGGTGGAGCAAAAAAAGAAATACGGCCGCCACACATCAAAAAAGGCCGGGGCTGGAAAAGAACATGAAACCGCAACCGGTATTTGATTACCCTAATGTGAAAGGCAGTGATAAATTGAAAGGAAAAATAGCTTTCATTACTGGCGGCGACAGCGGCATCGGGAAAGCCGTGGCGGTGCTGTTTGCAAAAAGAAGGCGCTGATGTAGCGATTGCTTACCTGAATGAAACAAGCGATGCGACAGAAACAAAAGATAATATTGAAAACACTTATGGCCGCAGATGCTTATTGATCAAAGGCGATTTGTCTAAAGAAAAGCATTGTGTCAATGCGGTTAAAAAAAGTAATTAAAGAATATAAACGCCTTGGATATATTAGTAAATAATGCAGCGCTTCATTTTGAAAATAAAGAACTGGAAGAATTATCTACAAAAGAATTAATGAAAACGTTCGAAACGAATATTTTTTCTTTTTTCTGGATCACAAAGGCCGCCCTGCCGTCAATGAAAAAAGGATGCAGTATTATTAATACATCTTCAGTGGTAGCTTACCGTGGCAGCGCAGCATTAATAGATTATGCTTCTACGAAAGGGGCGATCGTTTCTTTTACAAGAAGTCTCTCCTCCAATCTTGCACAAAAAAGGAATTCGTGTAAATGGCGTAGCACCAGGGCCGATATGGACACCTTTGGATACCTGCAAGTTTCAAAGCGAAAAAAGCGGCGCAGCATGGAAGCGATGCACCATTGCAAAGAGCGGGTCAGCCAGTGGAAGTGGCGCCGAGTTATCTTTTTTAGCGTGCAATGATTCCAGTTATATGACCGGACAGTTTTTACATCCGAATGGGGGAGAGATAGTGAATGGGTAACCTCACCTTACCTCTCCACAAGTGGAGAGGAAGTCCATGCACAGCCCTTGCTTTTCGAAGATACTTATGTAATATAAAAACCCTTTAAGAGGATACCTTTTATTATCTTTCGTCTTTCCAGACCAGGCGTACATATTTTGCTTCTTTATTAAAATCTGCACACTTACGATCGCCCTGACCGGCGATGCCGCCTGACGGTGCACAGATGGCATTACAATTTTCATCATATGCAATATTGAACTGGTCGCAGCAATTACTGGAGAAAAGATAAACATGCTTTTTGTTGTAGATGTATTCATCTACCTGCGCCGGCGGGTTCCATTTTGGCTCGGCCTTGATCTCATTTATTTTTTGCTGAATGCAATCGGGTATTCCATTTTTCGATTTGGTGCACTGTTCACTTAATAAAGGAATGGCAAGGACCAATAAAAGATATTTCACTGTTAGTAGTAATTTTTATTAAGAAAAACCTTGCTCAATTTAAATTTTATTATTGGATATAACATGAGTTGGGATTTTTGTTATTGCGAATAACGGGTTATTAATTTGGTTAATCTATAGAAAATCCGCTTATTAAATATTGGAGAGAAAAAAATTAACGTTATGCTTGTATCATTATTTTAATACCCAATTGATTAATACCATCCTTCGGGATTTTTAAACCCCGGGAAGGTGGTGTTATTATATACGAAATTTGAATGAGATGTTATTCACCCGAAAGGGGTGACATTTTTAAAGCCCACGGTTATTAACCGTGGGTACAATATGACACGAATCTATCTCACGCAATGGTTTTTAACCATTTCCTTCCTAATTGATGTGTATTTCACAAACCATTAAAATGGTTAATGGTGTTTTTATTATTCTCGTCACCCACGGTTAAAACCGTGGGCTAGAAAACCCTAATTATAAATCGGACGGAACAGAGTTCCGCCATCCATATAATGCTCTTCGCAAATGCTCAATAGAATTACCGAACGTTGAAGAGTGCGACGCAAACAGCCGATGATAGTAGTAATGCAGCTGGGCCTACTAAAAAATTAAACCGCATCAACAGGGGGCTTCAATGGTATAATTGCAGCTTACAAAAACAAGGTTTTGGAGAAAAGTAATTTTGTTGACCAGATTCGGATTTTTTGCAAGAGCGGGCATGGCGGCGCCGGCAGCAGGCATTTTATGCGCAATAAGTTTACGGCGATGGGCGGCCCCGATGGTGGCGATGGCGGCCGTGGCGCACATATTATTTTGAAAGGCAACAGCAATTTGTGGACATTGCTCCATTTACGATATTATAAAAATGTATTGGCAGAAGATGGCACCGACGGCAAGCGGTAATAATAAAACCGGGCGGTTTGGAAAAGATATTATTATAGAAGTTGCCGCTGGGAACGATCGCCTCGGATGAAGAAACGGGCAAGCAGGAAGTGGAAATATTAGAAGATGGACATGAAGTGATTTGGATACCGGGCGGCAAAGGCGGGGGGTTGGGCAACAGTCATTTTGCAACGCCGGACGAACCAGGCGCCTGAATACGCACAACCGGGGTTGGGGCCGGGAGTGGAAGCCTGGAAAGTTTTGGAGTTGAAAGTATTGGCGGATGTAGGATTGGTGGGCCTTTCCAAATGCGGGCAAGTCGACTTTGTTATCGGTGATCACCGCGGCGAGGGCCGAAGATCGCAGATTATGCTTTCACTACGATCACGCCTAACCTCGGCATTGTGGAATACCGCGATGGAAGAAGTTTTTGTATGGCGGATTTGCCGGGCATTATCGAAGGGGCTGCGGAAGGCAAAGGTTTGGGCTACCGCTTTTTACGGCATATTGAAAGAAACTCCGTTTTGCTTTTTTTTAATTCCGGCGGACAGCGCTGATCATAAAAAGGAAATTGAAATACTGGTGAATGAACCTGGAAAAGTATAACCCTGAGCATGCTGCATAAACAATTCTTTATCGCCATCAGCAAAAGCGATTTGCTGGACCGTGAACTGATGTGCGGCTGTTGAGAAAGAATTACCGGATTCTATCCCGCATGTTTTTATTCTTCCGCTACTACTAAGGGTTTGGTGGAATTGAAAGATCTGGCTTTGGAAAACAATTGACGGCCGATGTGCCTTGATGTTGTCTTCATGTCTTTGCATAAATCACTATCGTAAATATCCCATTTGTATTCCCGCTATAAAAAAGTGGGATAGATTGTGATTGTTCATATTTCAAAAAAAACTAAATTCGTCTATGCCTGCTTTGAAGCAGGTATATTTTTTTCAGACGCTATTATTCTGTGACGATAAACTAAAAAGACAATAACAATGAATTTCCCAAAAACCATTTTTCTAAAATACGTTTGGGCCGTACCGGTCACGTTGGTTCTTCTTATTATTTTCCGGCAGCGCTTTTCACAGATCGCAACAATTGAAGAAAATTCCAGGGACTTAAAAGTAAAATACCTCAATGGCGATAATGAATCATTGTTCTTTAACCTGAAATACAATAATGAATCGGGCAACGATTTTAAAATAATGGTATTGGGCGAAACGGGCGAAGTGTTGTTTCAAAATAATTACTCTGTAAAGAAATTAAGAAAGGTAGTACGCTTGCCGCGGCTAACAGATACGGATAAAGTAACCTTCTTACTGAAGCCCATAAAAAGCAATGTGCAGCTGATTTGCAAAGTGCAGGTATCTAACAAAGTGGAAGAAGCAATGGTAGAAGAAGATAATTAAAAATATTTTTTTGACCGATCAATGAGGCCGCTTATGTTAAGCGGCCTTTTTATTGGAGTGAGTGTTTTTTTGCCGGGCTGTAGTACTACTATCATCGTCTGTTGCGACGCTCCGTTCATCTTTCTGTTCTTTACTCAACAATTGTCGAAGACCCCGATGTTTGTCGGGGCGTCGCTCCGATAGCTATCGGAACTTCATCGTTCTGCTCGCTACTCGGCAAAGCCTCAACCCTCTTTCCCTTCTCCTTCAGAGAAGGGACGTGCTGCATTGCAATCCAAACGATATAACTACCACATCAACTCGATATCTCTGTTCATCATTTTCGAAGTGTCGATATTGTCATGCATTCCGAAAAGCGAGGGCTGTATGTTCACGGGCTCCCCATGCGGGATTGGGAAGGGCTAGAGGTAGCTATGGTTTCCTGCTTTTTTACTTCGATTTATGTATCATTGCAAATTAATTTGTCTCTTGAAGAAAGCTATTACAATATTATTTATAGTAACAATAAGTGTTGCCGGGTTTTCACAACAACAGCCACTACGCTTTAGCCTTGCTACCGATGTTAAGCATTTTAAAAAAGCTTTAAAAAGGCAACAGCAATTTTTGGCGATAGGTCAAACTATTGCCGGGCATTTTCACCTGGCACCCAAAGACGGCGCTTACATATGGTTGTCTTATTATTCCAATGGAAAATTCAGCAATGCAGTAACTGCAACCGCTAAAGCAGGGGGCTACTTCCCCGCAGCAAATAGCTTATACCAATAAGGCGAAACTGAATTTTAAACATTTGTCCCTGGGGATGGAAGCATTATTTAAGAGGGGCTTTTGATGAAGAAAATAAATGGAGTTTGTATGGCCTTGCAGGTTTTTGGATTAATGATGGGAAGAATAACAAATACACATTCCGCATTCGTTGATACAGCGAAATATAATACACCTGTGCTGGCAGGTAAAGCCAGTTTTAAACGATTGACGCTTGGACCTGGCGCTGGGCTATGAAAAACAGTTGGGCGGCGATGTGTTTTTTTATGGAGAAGGACGGGTGTTGATCCCCACAACAAACTATCCCAGCAATTATTTATTTATTAATAATGATGCGCCATTTACCGTTTCGGCGAATCTGGGGATTCAGGATACTTTTTTAATTTAAAAAAGGAAATACTTTTCAATAAAGAAAATAGCATGAGCGATATCACTGTATTTAAATACAATCCCAACGCGGAGAAGCTCGGAATTATAAAAAGGGAGAAAACAAAATGCCCTGTTGCATGCAGGAAAGGAGATGCCGTGTATGAAGGCCCGTTTTATGCTGAAGAAGAAGTAGAAGGCATTTGTCCCTGGTGTATTAAAAATGGTGAAGCGGCAAAAAAATACGAAGGCGAATTCCAGGATACCGCCTCTTGTGAAGATGTCGATAGCGAAGATGCCGTTGTAGAATTAACAACAAGAACACCGGGATACACAGGATGGCAACAGGAAAAATGGCTAAGCCATTGCGGGGACTTTTGTGCTTTTCAAAATTATGTCGGTTGGGATGATATAAAGCATTTTAAAAATGAACTGGAAGATGATCTCGATGAGATTAAAGAAGAATATGAGCTGACACAAAAAGAGCTGGAAGAAAGTTTACTTAATAAAGGAACGATGCAGGGATATTTATTTCAATGTTTACACTGCGGGCAACACCGTTTAGCTGCTGACACGGACTAGCAATTACTTCTTAACCTTCTTCTTTTCTTTTACTACAGGCGTATTATCCTTCCATCTCCACAAATGCAAGCAGGCATAGGTTCTGTAAGGGCTCCATTTTTGAGAAATACGCAGCAAATCTTCACGAAATTTCTTTTTATCCGCCCGGTCAAGTTTATATAAATTGATCATGGCATTTTGCACGCCCCAATCATCAATGGCGAAAACATCTTCCCGGCCCAGGGCAAACATTAGCAGCATCTCCACTGTCCACCGGCCCACTCCTTTTATCTGTACCAGGTATTCTATCACCTGTTCATTTTCCATTTTATTTAATTTCTTATGATCCATCCCAAACTCGATTTCAAACTGCGCTACATTTTTTACATAGTTCGCTTTGGCGTTTGATAAGCCGATTCCCCTTAATTTTTCGAAAGGAGTATCAAGTATCTGTTGCGGTGTGGGTTCTTTACCGCCATATAAATCAAGAAACCGGTTATGGATCACTTTCGCCACTTTAGTGGAAAGTTGTTGGCTCATGATGGAAGCGCAGAGATAGTTACAAATATTCTTACGCTTTTTTAAACTGTGCTTTTTGCCTGCTTCTACCAGCTTCTTCAGTTTTTTATCTTTGGAAAGATGAAGGATATATTCCATTTGTAGTGTCTTGATTTGTGAAGCGCCGACCGCCTTTACTCAAATGAATAACTCATTTCCCCGCCCTTTTCATCCTTAAGCGAAATGCCCAGTTCCGACAACTGGTTTCTTATTTTATCAGAAGTAACGAAATCTTTTTTTCCTTTAGCGTCTTTGCGGATATCGATCAGCAATTGCATAATTCCTTCTAGCTTTTTATTATCAGCTTCGTTAACCGCTTTTAATCCAAATACATCTTCCAGGTAACTTTTAAATTTAGATTTCATCAGCGCCAATGTTTCCGCAGAAACAGATGCTATGCTTATCGTTTTATCTTTTATTGAATTAATAATGGGAACTAATTCGAACATGCTTGCTAAAACTTTTGCGGTGTTGAAATCATCGTTCATGTTTTCATCAAATTCCGCCACCAGTTTTTTTATTTTATTATCCAGCTCTTCATCAATTGCTAATTGCCCGTTGCCAATTGCCAATTTATTCAAGCTCTCATAAGCTTCCCACAATCTTTTCAATCCTTTTTCCGCCGCCTGCAATGCATCGTTACTAAAATCCAATGTGCTGCGGTAATGTGTCTGCAACATAAAGAAGCGGACGTTCATGGGCGAATAGGCTTTTGCCAATAATGGATGCGAGCCACTGAATAATTCTTCGGGAAGAAATCCATTACCAGCACTCTTGCTCATCCGCACACCATTTACCGTCAGCATATTTGTATGTACCCAATAGCGTACAGGTGAAACATGATAACAAGCCTGCGACTGGGCGATCTCATTCGTATGATGCGTCGCCGCTAAATCCATTCCGCCGCCGTGTATATCAAATTGTTTTCCCAAATATTTTTCACTCATTGCCGAACATTCAATATGCCAGCCTGGAAAGCCCATGCCCCAGGGTGAAGGCCATTGCATTAAATGTTCAGGCCCCGCTTTTATCCAAAGTGCGAAGTCAAGTCTTCCTTTTTTTTCATCTTGTCCACCCAATTCTCTTGTTCCTTCCAGCAGGTCTTCCAGTTTCCCTGTTCGTAAGAATGCCGTAAGGCTTTTCTTTATTATATTTTTCTACATCAAAATAAACGGTACCATTCACTACGTAAGCATAACCATTATCAATGATCTGCTGAGCCATTTTTATTTGTTCGGTGATATGGCCGGTTGCCGTTGGTTCAATTGTCGGCGGCAGGTTATTAAATAATTCCATCACTTTATGAAAACCTACGGTATAACGCTGTACGATTTCCATCGGTTGCAATTGTTCCAGCCTTGCTTTCTTGGAAAATTTATCATCACCTTCATCTCTGTCGCCTTCGAGGTGACCGGCATCGGTAATGTTTCTTACATACCTTACTTTATAACCAAGGTACCTGAGATAGCGATAGATAATATCAAATGAAATAAAAGTGCGGCAATTACCTAAATGCACATCGCTGTAAACAGTAGGGCCGCAGACGTATACTCCCACATGATTAGGAACGAGCGGTTCAAAACGTTCTTTCTGTCTTGATAAAGTATTGTAGATCTTTAATTCACTCATATTCATTGGAAAGTTCCAAAAATAAAGAATCCCGTTTATTTCTTCAGTTCTATATCAGACACGAGCATATAATGGTCTGAATACCGCTTCAGGATGCGCTTGAACTGCTTGATCTTAAAATTGTCGTCGGCAAAGATATAATCGATGCGAAGTGTGGGTGATAAGGCTGAAAATGTGCGGCCAATACCAAATCCTTTTTTAAGAAAGGCATCCTGCATATCGCCTTTCACCGTGTAATAAGTATAAGAATTAGGTACATCGTTCAGGTCGGCGCAAAATAAAACGGGATGGGGTGAATCACCGATCACCTGGTTGATAATATCAGCCTGTTATGCTGCGGTTCACGATGCCTCTTTTTACCTTGGAAAAAATAGTGCGGGAATTGGAAAGCAGGCTGTCCTCCACTTTTTTTATTTCAATTGATCTTTTGATAATCTTCTTTTCCAAACTGGAGGGATTGAAGGTGCGTGGTATACACCCTGACTGTATCGTTATTAATTTTTATGTCCGCTTCCAGCAGTACTTCGTTTAGTGTAGGCCGTGGGTAGCGGATAATGCCGCTGTCAATGATTGGGTATTATTTGAAAAAATAATGGAGCTGTAATAATGCCTGTCGCCATCGTTATCAAAAGAAAAATAATAATAAGGATAGCCCAGCTTTTTTACCGCAATGATATTATTATAATAAGAAGGATCGGTAGAGGTATGAAATTCCTGCAGGCAAAGCACATCGGCGTTTTGCTGCTGGATCAATTCCATCATTCTTAATCTTGTATGACTGCCCTGGTTATTATTTTTCGCCAATTCAATAAAACGGGCCACATTCCATGTAGCTATCCGTATAGACTTGGGATCTTTTCTCCGCTTTAAATGAAGAAGAATGAAACGCAAAAAAAACACTGATACTTTTAATACCAATCAATAAGCTGATAGCCGAAATAAGTGCAAACTTTCTTTTTACAAATAACCACCATATCATAAACACCAGCACCACTAATAATAAAAAAGGAAACGCAAGGCCTAAAAATTGAACCACCACGAATGGGGATTAAGATAGGAGCCAGGCATGCCAGCAGGAAAAAAAAAGCGACAGTAATATTTAGTAAAAACAAAAAACCGCTTGGTGAATAGACGGAACTTGCTCGCCATAGTACACGAATTTCACGAATTAATACAAATTAAAAAAGATAATGCTTTATTAGAACGACAGATTAACAGATTGCGTGTAAAAATTCGTGTAATTAGTTATAATTAGCGCTGAGTAATACTAAAAATCCTCTTTACTGGCTTTTTTCAGCAATTCTTTTTCTTCGTCACTCAATGAATCGTATCCGTCTTCATTGATCTTATCGAGTATTTCGTCAATTCGTTTTTCCGTAAGATTCGGCGTTCTCTTAAACGGCTTCCCGGATGATTATAAAATAACTGCTCCTTTGCGCTTTTTCCTTTTTTAGGTTTATCGGGATTAAAAAGATCGTTTACCCAATCATAAGCGCTGTTCATCCAGCCGCCCCAATCGTTACCCCCGCCGGAAAGAAACAATAAATAAAAAACCGGTTAACCCACCGCCTAAATGTGCATAGTGCCTCGCCGATTGCTGTCAGGAATATTTGCCAAATCAATGATGAGATAAAATGCAGTGATGATCCATATCGGTATGCCCCCATTGAGCATGGGGAATATGCGATAACCAGGTGTAATCGTCGTCGCCGCCACTGCGATAGCCATAACACCCGCGAAGCGCCAAGCGCCACGGCATAAGGCAAATTCTTTTCTAACGCCGGTAAAAAATTTATAGCTAAAACATAAGCGATAGCACCGCCAAAAGCTCCGTATAAAAAAACAGGGAATATTTTACGATTGCCGTGAGGTCTTGTAAGATGTAACCAAAAACCCATAGCCACAACATATTTCCCCAATACATGCCATACATCACTGTGCGTGAACATATGAGTGATGATAGTCCATGGCCTTGTACCGATCTCATGAATATCCGCGGGAAGAACAAACCACTTCAGCACTTGTGATTGAAAAAGGGAATCTGCTTCCACATTGTTTTCATAGCGCATAAAAAAAATCGCACGGACAAATGCAAGTATCACAAAGATGACAAGGTTGATAGAGATCAGCAGTATCAACGCATTGCTTCTTTGCCCGAATGATAAAGGACGGTTGTATTTTCTTTCTGAGTAACTCATAGCACACATTTCCTGTTGTAAAAATAAGCTAAAAAGGTTGAGGAAAATGAGGGAGCCTCACCTAACCTCCTCCTGAAGGAGAGGAACTGCACACAGCCCCTCGCTTATTGAAAATTCAGATAATCACAGGTACTTCAAAAATGATGAGTAGCGAACAGAACCCTGAAGAGTGCGACATTCGACTTCGCTCATGGTAAACTGCGACGCTATTTGCTGAGTAAAGAACAGGAAGATGAACGGAGCGTCGCAACAGGCGATGCTAGCAGCACTACAGTTGGGCTAATGCACAGCATCCTGCGGATAAAAAATTTGCTAATACAACGTTTTTCGATTGGTTTTGTTCCATATAAAAACAATATAAAACCTGTAACTGCGCCGCCGAGATGGGCGAAGTGTGCTACATTATCGCCTTTTATATTTCCAAAACCTCCAAACAAATCGATCGCAACATAACCAAGTACGGCCCATTTTGCTTTCACAGGAAAAGCGCCCCATATATATAACTCTGTATTCGGAAAAAGATAAGCAAATGCAGCCATGACACCCATGATAGCGCCGGAAGCGCCAACAACACCAGCCAGGGCCCCGCCATATTTATTAAAAGCGACCTGGTCGATATTAACTACAGCAGGAAGTAAAAAATATTCGCACCGAATATATTGAACCAGTAAATGAATTATAGCAGCGCCAGGCCACAAGCAAGATAAAATGTCAAAAATCTTTTTGCGCCCCAAACATTCTCCAATATTCTCCCGAACATCCAAAGGACAAACATGTTTAATAAAATATGATAAAAGTCAGGCCATGGTGCATGCGTGAACATGTGGGTAAAAAGCTGGTAGGGCGAAAAAGCCGGAATATCAACATTGGTGCATTTCGTGTTAATGCTTCCTTTAATGATCGGAAATAATCGGTTGAAGAGTAAGTTTTTCGGTCAATTGAAAACTTATCATCCAAAATGATTTGTGCAATAAAAACAAGCACATTAATAATAATAAGGGTTCTTTACAATCGGGGGAAAATTATTCGGACGTGTAAAATTCATGGCTGTAAAATTAAACTATCTGTTCTTCAACTTCAACTGAACAATATTTCAATATAGCAATGTATGCGGAAACATATCCACGGGCTGGATCTTAGTCACAGCATATTTTTCATCCAGCAAATTCAGGTCCCTTGCCTGCGTGGCCGGGTTGCAACTTACGTATACCACCACCGGCGCGGCAATGTCCAATATCTTTTAACTAATTTTTCGTGCATGCCCGCCCGGGGCGGATCGGTGATGATGACATCCGGTCGGCCATGCGTAGCGAAAAAATCATCATTGCAAATGTCGATCACATCACCGGCAAAGAACGTGGCAGTGTCCAAATTGTTCAACGCGGCGTTTTCTTTTGCATCTTCAATGGCGGCTTCAATCATTTCCACGCCAATAATCTTCTTCGCCTGCCGGCTTACAAAAATGCCGATGCTGCCGGTGCCGCAATAGAGATCATAAACAATCTCCTTACCGCTCTTACCGCTCAGCTCTGCAAAATCTTTTGTTATCCTGTATAGTTGCTCGCCCTGTTTGGTATTGGTTTGAAAAAAAGATTTCGGGCCGATCTTAAATTGAAACTCTTCTCCCGTTCCCGTTGATAATTTTTCAATCACATAACCCTTGCCGTGATAAACCACCGGCTCCAGGTCATACATGCTGTCATTTCTTCTTGTATTAATAGTATACAGGCAATGTCGTGAGAGCAGGAAACTGTGAAGATACATATTCGAGCAACTTATTTCTTTTCTCTTCATCGTCTTCACCAAAAACAATATGATCATCAACTCACCCGTAGTACAAAGCCGCACCTGCATCGTCCGCAAAAAACCATGGTGCCCGCGGATATCGTAAAATGAATAACCATTCGCTATCGCAAAATTTTTAATCGCTTTTCTTATTTCGTTGGTCGGTTCCGCCTGCAGGTAACAAACATCAATATCCACCAGCTTATCAAACAACCCTTTTGCATGAAAGCCCGCTACGTTTTGCTCACTGCTTATCGAAGCATCATTCAATTCTTCTGTCCGCAAAAAAACGTTTGTTGCCAAACGTGTACTCCATCTTATTTCTATAGTACATGCTTTCCTTCGCACCAACGATTGGTAGCATCTCCGGCATTTGCACTTTACCAATGCGTTGCAAATTATCTTTCACCTGCCGTTGCTTATATTCCAGTTGCTTTTCGTACGGCAGCATCTGCCATTGACACCCACCGCACACGCCAAAATGCGAACAAAAAGGCACCACCCTGTCCTTCGACCAGCTATGAAAATGCAAAGGCCTGCCCTCGGCCCAATCTTTTTTACTCCGGCCCAGCCGCACATCTACCACGTCGCCCGGTACCGTGTTTTCAATAAATATCACCTTGCCATTCACCCTGCCCAGTGACCTGCCCTCCGCGGCATAATCTTCCACCAGCACCTTTCTAAAACAATATGCTTATTTTTTTTGCCCATTTTGCGCAAAAATAACCAAAAGCATCAGGCTACTGCGCCTCTTATTATTTGAGTGGAAGATGGTTATTTTGCCAGCTTCAGTGCTACTATCATCGTCCGTTGCGTCGCACTCTTGTACTGTAGGAATTCTATTCAGCAATTTCGAAGCCCACGATAAAATCGGACATGCTCTATTTGCTGCTCAAAGCCTCATCCCTCTTTCCCTTCTCCTACAGAGAAGGGACGGTGCTGCATTGCAAATCCAAACTGCATAACCGCCACATCAACTTTAGTTCTTTGTTCATCAATTAGAAGGCTCCTATATATTATACTCTTCTAAAGCGAGGGCTATGTGTTGATGGCCTTCCCTGATGGGGAAGGTCGGGATGGGGGCTGCAAGGGCTGTTTCGCTGTCCTCTCTCCCGATAGCTATCGGGATGGAGAGGCTAGGTGAGGCTTTAGTTCAGCATTGAAAGTATTTTCCTTTTACGGAGTATTACTCATAGCTCTTAACTCACAACTCCTAACTCGCTCCTCCCCGCAACCATCCCACCCAATTTTTTCCATCTTTTTCAGGTTTTTAGATAACTTTACACCATTATTCCACTTATGAAAAAATGCTGTTCTTTCCCGCTCTCTTTATCACGGGAATAATTTTGCGCAGGCCGGTTACGAAATAAAAGTTACGCTCAAGCCATTACAAACCAGTACATCTACCTTGGTCATTACTCAGGCAAGCAATATCCCCTTGTTGATTCTGTAAAACTCAACAGTAAAAGCGAAGGCGTTTTTAAAAGGAACACAGAAATTAGGCGCGCGGTATTTATTTGTCGTATATCCCACCCGCGACCGTTTTTTTGAAATGCTGGTGGACAAGCAACAACATTTCTCTTCCGTTATCGCCGATACAGCCACTTTATTAAAAACAAAAACATTTATCAATTCACCAGATAATGATTTTTTCGATCAGTACCAGCAATACATGGCGGTAAAAGGGGCGGGCGATTGATTCTATCAAAAGCGGTGTACAATCCGCCACGAATGCAAAAGATTCATCGGCATGGAATGAAGCGATGAAAAAAGTGAATATGGATGTATCTGATTATCGTAAAGATTTTATTTCAAAACATCCTGATAATATTCTCAGTGTTTTGCTACGCCTGATGGAAGAACCACAAGTTCCACCGGCCGAAAAACAACCCGGTGGTAAATATGATTCCACATTCGCCTTCCGTTATTTTAAAGATAATTACTGGAAAGGCATCAACCTTCTGGACGACCGCATTTCCCGTACACCCGCCGTGCTTTTTGAAGGACCGGGTTGATAAATATTTTAATACGCTGGTATATCCTTCCGCTGATTCGGTAAACAAAGAGATTGACTGGATGCTCGGTTATGCGAGTGTTAGTAAAGAACTCACCCGTTTTTTATTGGTAAAATTTGTGAACCGCTACCTCAACCTGAAGTACATGTGGGAGGATGCAGTGTTCGTTCATCTATTTGAAAAATTTTTTCGCAAAAAGAATACCCCTGGCTCACTCCCGAAGGAAAGAAAACGATTACCGACAGGGCGTACAGCTTAATGTCAAACATCATGGGCAATCCTGCGGAGAACATTATACTGCCGGATACTGCTGGTAAAAACGCAGATGTTATATTCAGACACATCCCGCTTTACAGTGGTATGTTTTTGGGATCCCACCTGCGGGCATTGTAAAGAAACGTTGCCGAAGATAGATTCTATCTACCGGGCGAAATGGAAAGCGAATGGCGTGAAAAATATTTGCGGTAGCCAAAGAAACAGATGGTTCTAAAAAAGACTGGCTGGATTTCATTCGCAGTCATAATATTGGCGATTGGACAAACGTATACTATTCCAAACAGGAAGAAAAAACAAGGGTGGATGCCGGGGTACCTGGGTATTCGCAACTGTACGATGTGCAGACTTTTCCGACCATGTATTTGCTGGATAAGAATAAACGGATCGTGGCCAAGAAGCTGACCTGGCAGCAAACCGATGAAATAATGGATGTAAAGATGAAAAATCCCTGATTTCACGTCATTAACATTCAATAAACCAATATTGAAGTTCGTTATAACTATATTGAAAGTTGATACTATGAAAAAAAGCAAGCTTACTGCGATTATTATTCTTTTCTTTCTCCCGCTTCTCGCATCTTCACAAACACTTTTTTACTTATGGCAATTATAAAGCGGATGCAAAAGAATTTATCCGTGCTTTTAATAAAAATTCCCAGGAACCTGCAGCCAATAAAGCCAAAGCCATGCGCAATTATCTGATGCCTATATAAATTCACGGCTCAAGATCCGCCAGGCTTATGATCTTCGTTATGATACATTACCGCAGGTAACGAGTGAAGTCGAAAACTTGCGCAACCAGGTAATAGAAAATTACCTGAGCGATCCGAAAGCGGTAGATCAGTTGACGAAAGAAGCATTTCAAAGAAGTTTAAAAGATATTCACGCCGCTCATATTTTCATAGCTGAAAATGCCGATACAACTGTAACACGAAAAAAATTAAATGAAGTAATTGGTCATTTGCAAAAAGGAGAAGATTTTCTTAGCGTGGCGCAAAAATTTTCCGATGATCCATCAGCGAAAGAAAACAAAGGTGACCTGAATTTCATCACTGTTTTTACGCTGCCTTATGAATTTGAAACTATAGTTTACACAACCCCTGTTGGTAAATATTCCAAACCATATCATTCAAGAGCGGGCTATCATATTTTTAAAAATATAGGTGAAAGAAAAGCATGGGGCAAAATTAAAATCCAGCACATACTGCTTGCTTTTCCACCGGATATTGACCAGGCAGGTATTAAGCGCATCAGTAAGTTGTCAGATTCTTTATACAACCGCATTCAAGCTGCGATGATTTTGGAAAATTGGCGGCGGCATTCAGCAATGACAATATCAGTCTTAATGCGAGCGGCAATGTGCCGGAAATACGAGTTGGGCAAATATGAACCTTCGTTTGAAAAGATGATTTGGTCATTGCCCACAAATGGCGCAGTCAGCAAGCCTTTTATTACTACTTATGGTTATCATATTGTAAAAAGGGTTGGCGTTACACCTATCGTTACTAATCCCGCAGATAAAACCAACCTGGAAGATTTAAAACAAAAAGTAATGGGTGATGATCGCTGGAAAACAGCGAGGGATTTTATTTATGCCGCAGTAAAAAATAAAGCAGGGTTTACAAAACTCTATAACAATGATGCGGTGCTGTGGGCATTGAGCGATAGTTTATTGGATTATAAACCTGCGGGTATCGGCAGAAGCATGAACATCCAGTCTTCATTATTTAAAATAGCAGATACAACATTTACAGTAGCCGAGTGGATACGCTATGGACAAATGAACCGGTATAAAGCTGACAGAAGCGGTGTAAAATCCTATCCTGTACTGATGGATGAGTTTACTAAAAATACGATGTACCATATTACCATGATCACCTGGAAGATTTCAATGAAGAGTTCCGTAACCAGATGAGTGAATTCAAAGACGGTAATTTATTTTTTGAAGTGATGCAACAGGAAGTGTGGAATAAGGCATCGGCGGATTCCGCGGCGTTGCTATCATTGTATCACAAAAAACAAAGGCAATTACGACTGGAAGCAAAGCGCTGAGGCCGTAATTTATTTTTGTTCGGATGAAGCGACTGCAAAATCATTAGCTGATCAATTGAAAAAGAACCCTGCCAACTGGAAAAAAATAGCAGAGACGATGAATGACCGTGTGGTGCTTGATTCCGCCCGCTATGAATGGTCGCAGGTACCGGGGCTTGATAAAACAATTCCGAAGGCAGGTACTATAACTTCTGTAACAATCAACTCAAATGACAATACTGCTTCTTTGGCCTACATCATAAAAGTCTATACTGAATCATCTCCACGCACATTTGACCAGGCCAAGGGATTAGTGATGAATGATTACCAGGCATTGCTGGAAGAACAATGGGTGAAAAAATTAAGGGAGAAGTACCCGGTGAAAATAGATGAGAAAGTGCTTGCCGGCATTTCAAAATAAGAAGAAAGAATCATTACCATAATAATCTTCAGCTATAAGACTAACCTCTTTCTCTCCTTTTCTCCTTTGATCTCTTAGCTTAGAGCTGTTTCACCACACTTGCCACAATAAGCGGTTTGCCCAGCGTATAATAATGCAATACAGGAACCCCATTCTTCTTTAAGTCCTTTGACTGGTGTAACAACCATTCTGTTCCCACCTGTTCCACTTCTTCATCTGTTTTGCATTTCACTAATTCGTTCGAGAGTTCCGCAGGGAGATCAATATGAAATGTTTTGGGCAGCATGGTCAGCCTGCTTTTTATTGTAGATCGGTTTTAATCCCGGTATGATAGGAACATTGATACCAAACTCACGGCAGGACTTTACAAATGCATAATATTTTTCATTGTCGAAAAACATTTGCGTTACGATATAATCAGCGCCACCATCCACTTTTGATTTCAGGTATTGCAGATCGGTTTGCATATTCGGCGCTTCAAAATGTTTTTCCGGGTAGCCGGCAAACGCCAATGCAGAAAGTCGTTTTATTTGTCGCTTTTAAATCTTCTTCGAGGTAAATGCCCGCATTCATATTCACAACCTGCTTCAACAGGTCTGATGCATATTTGTGGCCACCAGCTTCGGGTTCGAAAGCTGTTTCGTTCTTGGCCGCATCACCGCGGAGCACCAATACATTGTCAATACCAAGGTATTGCAGGTTGAGCAACGCATCTTCTGTATCGATGATGCTGAAGGCCGCCGCAGATCAGGTTGCGGAACGGTATCTACATCATATTTATTCATGATTGCGGCGCAAATGCTTTCCGTTCCGGGCCGTTTGCGAACGATCACTTTTTCGAAACTTCCCGTCTGTTTTTTTTCTTAAAAACATGCTCGCTGCGGTGGTAGGTGACATTAATATAAGATGGCTTAAACTCCATCAGCGGGTCGAGGTGCTTATACAAGCTTCAATGCCTTTACCTTTTAAAGGGGGCAGCACTTCAAAAGATATCAAAGTGCCTTTGGCATTATTATTATGGTCAATAACTTTCATTGGGCGGCAAATCTAATACAGAAATGCAGCATTTGAAAGCTATAATTACAGTTTTGGAACAAAATCACAAAAATCGCATTGCATATAGTTATCCATTCCCCAAAGCTTATTTTTGCAGCCCATGTCTGTTTCTATTTATGCTAAAAACCTCGTGAAACGCTATGGCAGCCGTACGGTCGTCAACAATGTTTCCTTTGAAGTAAAACAAGGAGGAAATCGTTGGTTTGCTGGGTCCTAACGGTGCCGGCAAGACTACTCATTTTACCAGGTGGTCGGGCTGGTGCGGCCTGACGAAGGCCATGTGTTCCTGAATGACGAAGACATTACGCCGCTTGCCATGTACAAAAGGGCGAAAATGGGTATCGGTTACCTGCCGCAGGAAGCCTCGGTATTCCGTAAACTGAGCGTGGAAAATAATATCATGGCCGTGCTGGAAATG
Source organism: Chitinophagaceae bacterium (assembly GCA_037200685.1). Classification (GTDB taxonomy): domain Bacteria; phylum Bacteroidota; class Bacteroidia; order Chitinophagales; family Chitinophagaceae; genus JAJKIP01. The sequence continues at coordinate 201,650 of JBBCIG010000019.1, read as the reverse complement.
ACAAAACTTTCCAAACAGCAACGCAAAGAAAAAGTGGAATCATTATTAGATGAATTCCGGCTGCACCATGTACGAAAAAGTAACGGCGATGTATTAAGCGGTGGTGAAAGAAGGAGAACGGAAATAGCAAGAGCTTTAGCAGTAGACCCTAAATTTATTTTACTTGATGAACCGTTCGCCGGCATTGACCCTATTGCGGTAGAAGATATACAAGGCATCGTAGCTAAATTGAAAATATAAAAATATCGGTATCCTCATCACCGATCACAACGTAACGGAAACCCTCTCTATTTGCGACCGTGCTTACTTAATGATAGACGGAAAAATATTCAAAGCCGGTACCGCTGAAGAATTAGCCAATGACGAACAGGTGAGAAAACTTTATCTCGGACGTAATTTTGAATTGAAACGGAAAGATTGGTTGCATGATGAAGCAAGGGAAGCTTCTGAGAGAGAGTTGTGAGATAGAGTTATGAGTTTTGAGTTAAGAGTTACGAGTAGCATTCCTAAAGAAGAAAATACTTTCAATGCTGAATAGGTGGCCTCACCTAACCTCTCTCCCGAAGTAATCGGAATCTTTGACAAAGGAGAGGGACTTCGCATAGCCCTTGAAAGCCCCATCCCGATCCCGCATTAGCGGGACCATCAACACACAGCCCTTGCCTTTTTGAAGATGCGATAATTACAGGGTCTTCAAAAATGATGAATAGAGATATAAAGTTGAAGTGGTAGTTATGAAGATGATTAAAGATTTACAGCACCGTCCCTTCTCTGTAGGAGAAGGGATAGAGGGATGAGGCTTTGATCAGCGAACAGAACCTGTCCGATTTTATCGGGTGCTTCGCAAATGCTGAAGAGAATTACCGAACGTACCGCCGATATTCATCGGGGTGCTGCCATAATGCTGAGTAGAATCATGCAGCACAAGTGTGCGACGCAACAGACGATGATAGTAGCAATGCAGCCGGGTCTAAAAAAAACTACTACAGTCTAAGAAATAGTTCCGATTTCTTCTTTTTCTCATTGCTCCAAATGCTTTATTTTGCCTGTTGCAATGAGCCTGCTGAGCCCCGCCATATCATCGCTTGCCCGTATGCGCCTCTGGCGTATTGACGGGTGGAAAAATAATCCGCTGGATTCGCAGCGGGAGGTGCTGCAGGATTTGGTGACGTCCGCACAATACACCGAGTTTGGCCGCAAGTACCAATTTCATGAATTATTCAACGTTCGTGCTTTTAAACAGTCGGTCCCTATTCACGAATACGATGACCTGAAGCCATACATCGAACGGATCATGAACGGTGAGCAAAATATTTTATGGAATACGCCGATCTATTGGTTTGCGAAGAGCAGGCGGCACGACCAGTGATAAAAGTAAATTTATACCAGTGAGTGATGAGAGCCTGCAGGACTGTCATTTTAAAGCGGCCAAAGATGTGCTGACAATGTATTACAATTTCAATCCTGATTCGGAGCTATTGACAGGAAAGGGTTGGTAATTGGCGGCAGTCATAACATCAACCCGATGAATAATGAAGCGCAGTTGGTGACCTCAGCGCCGTGCTGTTGCAAAACACTCCTTTCTGGGGCCATTGGTTACGGACACCTGATCTCAGCATCGCACTGATGGGACGAATGGGAAAGTAAAATTGAAAAACTCGCCCGCTACTACTATTAAAGAAAATGTGACCTCTGTTTCCGGGGTGCCTACATGGACATTGGTTTTGTTCAAACGTATACTGGAGATGACCGGGAAGAAAAACAATTGCGGGAAGTGTGGCCTTCATTGGAACTATATATGCATGGCGGTGTTTCTTTCACGCCTTATCATGAACAGTTTCAAAAACTGATCGGCAAGAAAGTTCATTACCTGGAAATGTATAATGCGAGTGAAGGATTTTTCGCGGCGCAGGGAAAGACCGGGTGATGACGGGATGTTATTATTTACAGATCACGGTATCTTTTTAGAATTTATGCCCGTAAGTGAATATGGAAAAAAACATCCGCAAACGCTGAGCCTGCAGGATGTGGAAACGGGTAAAAAATTATGCGATGATCATCAGCACCAATGGTGGGTTGTGGCGTTATTTGCTGGGAGATACTATTCAGTTTACTTCGCAGCAACCTTTTCGGATAAAAGTTACGGCCGTTTGAAACATTATATGAATGCTTTTGGTGAAGAAGTAATTGTTGACAATACGGATAAAGCCATTGCTATCGCTTCGCAAAAAACGGGGGCTGTTGTGAATGATTACACTGCCGCTCCGGTTTATTTTTCTGAGAGTAGTAATGGCGGACATGAGTGGCTAATTGAATTTGATAATGAACCATCCGATCTTGCCAACTTTACCAGAGAACTGGACACAGCATTGAAAAGCATTAACAGTGATTATGAGGCGAAGCGATATAAAGACATTGCGTTGCGGTTGCCGCTTGTGCATTCATTGAAAAAAGGAGCATTTAATCAATGGCTGCACAGTAAAGGAAAACTGGGGGGACAACATAAAGTACCGCGGTTGAGCAATGAAAGAACTTTAGTCGATGAAATTCTGCAGATGACTGCTACATTTGCCCATTCATAAAATTTTTGAAAATGAAATTACTGGAAGGAAAAGTCGCCATTGTAACGGGAGCAGCCCGCGGCATCGGCGAAGCGATTGCATTGAAATTCGCGGAGCATGGCGCTACTGTTGCTTTTACTTATGTGAGTGACAGCAGCGCTGAGAAAGCAGCAGTGTTAGAAGAAAAATTAAAAAGCCTTGGTGTTGATGCAAAAGCTTATCAAAGTAACGCCGGTGACGTTTCACAATGTGAAGCATTTGTTACTGACGTTCTAGATAAATATAAAACAGTTGATATCTGCGTAAACAATGCGGGTATTTCAAAAGATAATTTATTAATGCGGCTGACGCCTGAGCAATGGGATGATGTGATTAAGGTGAATTTAAACAGCGTATTCTATATGACCAAGCAGGTGATAAAACCTATGATGAAAGCGAGGAAAGGATCTATTATCAATATGAGTTCAGTAATTGGCGAAATGGGAAATGGAGGACAAAGCAGTTATGCGGCCTCCAAAGCAGGTATTATTGGTTTTACTAAAAGCGTAGCGAAAGAATTGGGCAGTCGTAATATCCGTTGTAATGCTATTGCCCCTGGTTTTGTAGAAACAGATATGACTTCTTATTTAAAACAAGGAGAAGCGGCGGATAAATATAAGGCGGGTATTCCATTGGGAAGGTTTGCTTCGACGGAAGATATCGCTAATACATCATTGTTTCTTGCTTCTGATATGGGGGCTTACATTACCGGGCAAACGATCAGCGTGTGCGGGGGGTCGATCGTGCTGACGACGGCGCGCGGCCTGCGCGAGGTCGAGCCGGAACTGCTTGATCTCGTTCGCACGCTGAAAGGCTCGCGCTGGCAGATTTTCACAAAAATCCAGCTTCCCGGCGCGCTGCCTTATATTTTCTCCGGCATGAAGGTCGCCGCCGTTCTCGCGGTCGCCGGCGCGATCGTCGGCGAGTTTCTCGGCTCCGACCGCGGCTCGGCTACCTGATGCTGCAGGTGCAGGTCACGCTCGACACCGCGGCGATGTTCATGGCGGTCATCCTCATCACCCTGATCGGCGGCGCGCTCTACATGCTCGTCCTGCTCCTCGAACGGCTGATGGTCGTTCGCGACGCGCGGCTGTCGTGATGGCCGAGCCGTTCATCCATCTTGCCGGTGTCAGGAAAAACTACCGCACCCGCGGCGTGGAATTTCTGGCCGTGTCGGAAGCGTCGTTCGACGTCGAGGAAGGCGAACTCGTCTCGCTGGTCGGGCCTTCCGGCTGCGGCAAGACCACGCTCCTGAAAATTCTCGCGGGGCTGCACCCATATGATTCCGGCGAGGTCCGCATCGGCACGCCAGCGCAAGCCGTTCGATCCGTCGCGCGATATCGGCATGGTATTTCAGCAGCCGCTGCTGCTGAAGTGGCGGCGTATCATCGACAACGTGCTGCTGCCGGGCCGAAATTCTCGGCCTGCCGCTCGCAGCGAGCCGCAACCGCGCCCGCGACCTGCTCGCGCTCGTCGGCTGAAGGGCAACGAGGACAAATATCCGTATGAACTTTCCGGCGGCATGCAGCAGCGCGCCGCGATTGCGCGCGCGCTCGTGCACGATCCCAAGCTCATTCTGATGGACGAACCGTTCGGCGCGCTCGACGCGCTGACGCGCGAGAAGATGAACATCGAACTCTTGCGCATCTGGCAGGAAGCGAAAAAGACCATTGTGTTCGTCACCCACGGCATCACCGAAGCGGTGTTCCTCGGCACGCGCGTGATTGTGCTGACGGCCGGGCCGGCGCGTATGGCCGACAATTTCATGGTCGACCTCCCGCATCCACGCACGCTCGACATGAAGACTTCGGAAAAATTCGGCGAGTACACGCGGCGGATCTACGCCTGCTGGGAATGGAGTAACACATGGCGCAGCAGCGGCTCGGCATCATCATGAACGGCGTCACCGGACGCATGGGGATGAACCAGCATCTCATCCGCTCGATTGTCGCGATCCGCGCGCAGGGCGGGGTTGCGCTCGCCAACGGCGACCGCGTCATGCCAGACCCGATCCTGGTCGGCCGCAATGCCGACAAGGGTCGCGGCGCTCGCGAAGGCGCACGGCATCGAACGCTGGACCACCGATCTCGACAAGGCGCTGCAGAACAAGGACGACACGCTGTTCTTCGACGCGGCGACGACGCAGTTGCGCGCGAAGCTGCTGAAACAGGCGATGGCCGCCGGTAAGGACATCTACTGCGAAAAGCCGATCACCGAAACGCTCGACGATGCGCTCGATCTCGTGCGCGCCGCCAAAAAGGCCGGCGTGAAACACGGCGTGGTGCAGGACAAGCTGTTTCTGCCGGGCCTGCTGAAACTGAAACTGCTGATCGACTCCGGGTTTTTCGGGCGCATCCTTTCGGTGCGCGGCGAGTTCGGCTACTGGGTGTTCGAAGGCGACTGGGCGCCGGCGCAGCGGCCGTCGTGGAACTACCGCAAGAAGGACGGCGGCGGCATCATCCTCGATATGCTCTGTCACTGGCGCTACGTGATGGACAATCTGTTCGGCGCGGTGGAGAGCGTGTCGTGTCTTGGCGCGACGCATATCCCGAAGCGGGTCGACGAGGACGGCAAGACCTACGATGTCGATGTCGATGACGCCGCCTATGCCACGTTCCAGCTCGCCGGCGGTGTGATCGCGCAGATCAATTCGTCGTGGACGACGCGGGTGCGGCGCGACGACCTCGTGACGTTCCATGTCGACGGCACGCTCGGTTCGGCGGTCGCCGGCTTGCAGAAATGCTGGAGCCAGCAGCGGGTGAACACGCCGCGGCCGGTGTGGAATCCGGACGTGCCGCAGCCGATCGATTTCTTCGAGACATGGTCGGAAGTGCCCGGCACCGGCGGCTACGACAACGGCTTCAAGACCGAATGGGAAATGTTCATTCGCCATCTGTTCGAGGACGCGCCGTTCACGTGGACCTTATTCGAAGGCGCCAAGGGCGTGCAGCTCGCGGAAGCCGGATTGCAGAGCTGGAAGGAAAAGGCGCTGGATCGACATTCCGGCGTTGCAGGTGTGATGCGCGCGGCCTCTCTCGCCCCTCATCCTGAGGAGCCTGCGCAGCAGGCGTCTCGAAGGGACGAGGGCGGGCACATGGTTCGAGACGCCGCGCGTTGCGCGGCTCCTCACCATGAGGCCGTGCGCGGTTGTGGAGGTTTAGAATGATGACACTTAATCTTCCCGTGGCCGGCGGAAAAATCGCCGCCTACACCCTGCAGCCGCCGAAAAGCTTCGCGCCGCCGCAGACCCCATTCAACCGTGTTGCTTACGCCGCCGCGCATGTCGTCGCCGATCCGTTCGCCGACAACGATCCGTGGCTCGACGTGGCGGTCGACTGGGACCGCACCATCGCGTTCCGGAAATATCTCTGGTCGCTCGGCCTCGGCGTCGCGGAGGCGATGGACACCGCCCAGCGCGGCATGGGGCTCGACTGGAAGACCTCGCTCGAACTGATCCGGCGCAGCCTTGATGCCGCGCGCGACGTGCCGGGTGCCGTGATCGCGTCGGGCGCCGGCCACCGATCATCTCGAAGCGTCGGCGAGCGTCACCATCGACGATGTGATTCGCGCCTACGAAGAGCAGTGCGAAGCGGTCGAAAAGCTCGGCGGCAGGATCATCCTGATGGCGAGCCGCGCGCTCGCGAAAGCCCGCCCGCTCGCCCGACGACTACGCCAAGGTCTATGCGCGCATTCTCGGCGCAGTGAAGGAGCCGGTCGTCATCCACTGGCTCGGCGAGATGTTCGATCCCGCGCTCGCCGGTTACTGGGGATATGCCGACCACACCGCCGCCATGGATGTCGCCGTCGCGGTCATCACCGACAACCGCCGACAAGGTCGACGGCGTGAAGATTTCGCTGCTGGACAAGGACAAGGAAATCGCCATGCGGCGACGCATTCCGCAGGGCGTGCGCATGTATACCGGCGACGACTTCAACTACGCCGAACTCATCGCCGGCGACGCGCAGGGCCATTCCGACGCGCTGCTCGGGATTTTCGACGCCATCGCACCGGCCGCTTCCGCCGCGCTCGGCGAACTAGCGCGTGGCGACACGGCATCGTTCCACAACATCCTCGCGCCGACCGTCGCGCTGTCGCGCCACATCTTCAAGGCGCCGACCCGCTTCTACAAGACCGGCGTCGTGTTCATGGCCTATCTCAACGGCTGCAGGACCACTTCACCATGATCGGCGGCAGGAAAGCACGCGCTCGACCCCTGCATCTCGCCGAACTGTTTCGGCTCGCCGATGCCGCCGGGCTGTTTGGCGATCCGGACGATGCCGCGGCGCGCATGCGGCGCGTCATGGCGGTGCGGGGCGTCGTGAACTGATGCGCGATTTTTCGACCGATCATTCTGCGCTCGCGATCAACAGCGCCACTGTCAAGGCATGGTCGCTGCAGCAGCTGGTCGACGGGCTGCGCGCGCGCTGGCGTCACCACCATCGCGCCGTGGCGCGATCTCGTGCAGGCGGTCGGCATTCCGCAAGCCGGTCGGATCGTGCGCGACTCCGGCATCGCCGTCTCGTGCCTGTGCCGGTCCGGATTGTTTCCCGCCGCGGACGAGGCCGGCCGCCGCGCCGCGCTCGACGACAACAAGCGTGCCGTCGATGAGGCCGCCGGCATCGGCGCGCAATGCCTGGTGCTGATCGGCGGCGGCCTGCCGAAAGGATCGAAGGATCTCGCCGGTGCGCATGCGCAGGTTCGCGACGGCCTTGCTGCGTTGCTGCCCTACGCGCACGACGCCGGCGTACCGCTCGCGCTTGAGCCCCTGCATCCGATGTATGCCGCCGACCGCGCCTGCGTGAATACGCTGGCGCACGCCACCGATCTCTGTGACCAGCTTGGCAACGGCCTCGGCATCGCGCTCGACGCCTATCATGTGTGGTGGGACCCCGGACCTGCCGCGGCAGATCGCGCGCGCGGGCAAGCGCATCATCACCTGGCACGTCTGCGACTGGCTGGTGCCGACGACCGACCTGCTTCTCGACCGCGGCATGATGGGCGACGGCGTTATCGACCTGCGCCGCTGCGCCAGATGGTGGAAGCGACCGGCTATGCCGGTGCGGTCGATGTGGAGATATTCTCGGCCAACAACTGGTGGAAGCGCGACCCCGACGAGGTGCTGAAAGTCTGCATCGAGCGGTTTCGTGCCTGCGTGTAGCAAATGACAAATACATATGACGGCATCATCATCGGCGGTGGGCACAACGCGCTCGTTCTCGCCGCCTATCTCGGCAAAGCGGGCTGAAAATCCTCGTCATCGAGCGAAAGGCCGTTGCCGGCGGCGGCCTTGCGACGCTCGAAGACCCGCGCCATCCCGGCTTCTGCACAACACCCACGCATTTTTCCAGCGCGCCATCACGGCGATGCCGTGGTACGCCGACCTCGAACTCGAACGTCACGGACTGCGCTACATCGAGCCCGAACTCAATGTCGCACTCATTGCCAGCGACGGCCGCGCGCTCGAATGGTGGACCGACATCGAGCGCACCATTGCTTCGTTCGAATCCTTCAGCCGCAAGGACGCCGCGACCCTGCGCCGCTGGCAAAGCGACTTCGTCCCGATCGTGCAGAACATTCTGTCGCCGGAAAGCCGGTCCCCGCCGCTGCCGGCGAGCGAACGCCGCGCGCTGTTGGAAAAGAGTGCTGCCGGCCGATATCTCCTCGATGTGAGCGCGCTGTCGCCCCTCGAATTCGTGCACCGCGAATTCGAGAATCCGACCGTGCAGGCGGGCTTGCTGTTCTTCAACGGGCTGCGCGAGGTCGACCTGCGGGTGCGCGGCTTCGGCCATCACATCGCGGCGCTGCTCGCGAGCCCGGCGAAGGCGCAGATGTCGCGAGGCGGTACGGCCGCGCTGGCTCGCGCGCTCGAAGCTTCGGTACGCGAAAGCGGCGGCGAGATTCGCCTGCTGACCGAACCGCGGAAAATCCTGATCGAGAAGGGCAAGGCGGTCGGGGTCGAATCGACAGACGGCGAAATTTTCCGGGCACGCCAGTTCGTCGTGTCCTCGCTCAACCCGCAGCAGACATTCCTCGATTTGCTCGACGAAAGTCTCGTGCCACGCGAGATCCCGCGACCGTGCCGCGGCATTCGAATACAACCTGCTGGCGCCGCTGTTCGCGCTGAACCTCAATCTGCGCGCCCCACCGCGCTACGCCGCGACGGACAAGCATCCCGAACTGGCGAAGGCTTTCATGGTCATTCTCGGTCTCGACCACGTCGACCAGTTCCCGGAGATCGTGCGCCATCACGAAGCCGGCACGATTCCGCCGACGGTGATGTGGGGCGCATCTCCGACGATTTTCGATCCCACACAGGCGCCGCCGACGGCCACACCGCCTTCATGTGGGAAAAGCTGCCGTATCGCCTCCACGGCGATCCGAACAACTGGGACAGCGCCGCGGCGAAACACGGCGCGACGATGCTCGATCTTTGGTCGAAACACGCGCCGAACCTGCGCGACGACGTGATCGACAGTTTTACCCGCACCGCGCTCGACACCGAACGCAGCCTGCCGAATATGCGCGAGGGCGACCTGCTGGTCGGGTCGTTCACCAACGGGCAAATCGGTCACGACCGGCCGTTTCCGGGCGCGGGGACATACCGCGCGCATTTGCCGGGACTTTACCCTGTGCGGATCGAGCAGCCATCCGGTGGCAATGTCACCGGCTTGCCCGGCTACAATGCGGCGCAGGTCATTCTTGCGGATCTCGGCATCGCCGCGGCGTGGGCGCCCCCCGCCGATCGCGGCAAGGCTTGCGAAGTTGGCGGGGTGATGCACGTCATTGCGAACCGCGTATAACGCGCCGAAGCAATCCCGGGCCCCCACCCCTAACCCTCCCCCCGCTTGCGGGGGAGGGAAAAAGGGAGGGGGAGATTGCTTCGTCGCGTGCGCTCCTCGCAATGACCGCGCTTCCCTAATCCGGCGCGCGCAGCCGGTAGCCGATGCCTGTCTCGGTGAGGATGAACTGCGGGCGCTCGGAGTCCTTTTCGATCTTCTGGCGAAGCTGGCGCACATAGACGCGCAGATACTGCGCATCGGTCGGCGTCGCCCACAGCTCCTTGAGCAGGAACTTGTGGGTCAGAACCTTCCCGGCGTGCTGCACCAGGAGGCGCAGCAGTTCGTATTCCTTCGGGCGACAGTTTTATCTCGTTGTCGCCGACTTTGACGATCCGGCGGACCAGATCGACCGACAATTCGCCGGCGCGAAACACCGGCCGCTCGCCCTGGGTCTGGAGTTGGTGGCGCAGCGCCGCACGGATGCGGGCCAGCAACTCCTCCATCCCGAACGGCTTCGTCACATAGTCGTCGGCGCCGATGTCGAGCGCCTCCACTTTTGCCGCTTCGTCGCCGCGGCTGGAGAGAACGACAATCGGCACACTGTCGTTCTGTTCACGCATGCGGCGCAGCAGATCGAGGCCCTGCATGTCCGGCAGGCCGAGGTCGAGGATGACAAGATCCGGCTTGCTTTCCAGGAGTTCCAGCGCCGTCTTGCGTTTGGCGCGTCGAGAACCTCGTAGCCTTGCGTGCCAAGGCCCATGCGCAACAGCTTGCGGATCGGCGGTTCGTCGTCGACGATAAGCACCTTGAGGGCGGGGGCGCTCATGCGGCCCGTATCCAGTTGATGGTTCTGCACAGGGATAGGCAGCCGGATGGTGAAGACCGCGCCCGTCCTGTCGGTCCGGTTCGCCGCGGTGATAGTGCCCTTGAGCGCCTCGACGAACCCGCGCGAGATCGCGAGCCCGAGGCCGGTGCCGGCACGCACCTGATCGCCTTTCTCGACGCGATAGAACTTGTCGAAGATATGTTCCAGATCATCCGGCGGAATGCCGACGCCCTCGTCCATGATGCGCAGGCTGACCGACGCCGTTTCGCGCCAGCTGTCGATATGAACAACGGTTCCCGTCGGCGCGTATTTGGAGGCGTTGTCGAGAAGATTGAACAGCACCTGCTCGAACAGCACCGCATCGAGTTCCAGCATCGGCAGGTCCGCCGCGAGGTCTAGTTCGACGCGATGGCGCGCGAGAATTTTCGCGGCGCGTTGCAGCGCGCTGCCGACCAGTTCGCCGAGATCGTGAAGCGCGGTTCGCGGCACAACCGCGCCCGATTCCAGCCGCGTCATGTCGAGAAGATTGGCGATGAAGCGGTTCAGTCGCTCGGACTCGTCGACGATGGTGGTCAGCAGTTCGGCCTTCGCCGCCTCATCCAGTCCCACCGCGAGATCGCGCAACGTCCCGCCGCGCCGAGGATCGACGCCAGCGGTGTCTTGAGATCGTGCGAAATCGAGGTCAGCAGCGCCGAGCGCAACCGGTCGGCCTCGATGCTGCGCTTGGCGCGGTCGAATTCCTCGACCAGAAACACCCGTTCGATCGCCAGCGCGCTCTGGTCGATCAGCGCATCGAGCAACCGCCCGCTGATCCGGCGTGAGCAGCGGACCCGGCTTGTCGCTGTCGATGCCGACGACGCCGATCGCCCCGCGGCCGGTACGCATCGGCAGAAACAGGCGCTTCGCGCCCGGCAGGGTGTCGGAGCCACGGCCCGCCGCGTGGTCGCGCTCCCATGCCCATTTCGCCGCCGCGATGTCCGCATCTGCAAGCGTATCCTCCGGCGGGTAGCCCGCTTTCCACGACGATGGAACCGGCTTCGGGCAACAGCAGCACCACGCGGACCTTGAGCATCAGCGCCGTCTGATAGGCCGTGGCCCACAGCACGTCATCGAGCGTGCCAACCCCTGCGAGCTTGCGGCTGAACGAGTAGAGCGCCTCGTTGGCGCGGGCGCGCTCGGTTGCGACGATGCCCCTGCGCGCGCACCCGCGCCGCCACGTTCGAAATCACGACAGCCATCACGGTGAAGAAGACGAAGGCCGCGACATTGTTGGGAGCCGTGATGGTGAAGGTATAGTACGGCGGCAGGAAGAAAAAAATTGTAGCACAGCGATGCCGCCACGACCGCGAGCAGCGACGGCCACAGGCCATAGCGCACGGCGATACCGACGATCGCCGCCAGCAGGATGAGATCGACGTTCTCGACGCCAAGAAACGGATGAATGACGATGCCCGCGCCGAGCGCAACGCCGACCGCCGCCAGCGCTATGGCGTAAGGTGTCGCGTCCTGCGGCGTCGGCCCGGATGCCTCAGCAAATTTCCTCCGCACCGGCTCTTCGGAAGATTCTTCGCCGGGAATAACATGGACGCCGAGGTTTCCGGCGCCTCGTACCAGGTCATGAACCACGGAACCGTAAATCAGCTCAAACCATTTCGAACGGGACGATTTGCCGACGACGATCTGCGTGACGTTATGTGCGTGGGCGTAGTCGAGCGCATCGTCGGCGATCCTGCCGGTGACGCTTGGCACCGTCACGGCTTCGCCGCCAAGGCCTTCCGCCAGCCGGAGCGTATCGGCGATGCGGTCGCGCTCTTCCCTCGCTCAGCCGCAGGGTTCGCGGCGTCTCGACGCTGAGCGCCGTCCACGGCGCATGCAGGCGGTCGGCGATGCGCTTGGTGGCGCGCACCAGGCCGGCGGCCCGCTTGTCCTCGCTAATGCAGACCAGGATGCGCTCGCCGGCGGCCCCACGGTCCGGAAATGGCGCGCGCCTGCATCTCGCTGCGCAATTGATCGTCGACGCGGTCGGCGGTGCGCCGCAGCGCCAGTTCGCGCAGCGCCGTGAGATTCGCCGGCAGGAAGAAATGTTCCAGCGCCCGCTCCGCCTGCTTGGGAACGTAGACCTTGCCCTCCTTCAGGCGCTGGATCAGGTCGTCGGGCGTCAGGTCCACCAGTTCGACCGCATCCGCGCGATCGAAGATGGAATCCGGCACCGTCTCGCGCACCCGCACGCCCGTGATCTGCGCCACGACATCGTTCAGACTTTCGATGTGCTGGATATTGACGGTCGAATAGACGTCGATGCCGTTGTTCAACAACTCCTCGACATCGAGGTGGCGCTTGGGATGGCGGCTTCCCGGTGCGTTGGTATGCGCCAGTTCATCGACCAGCACGATCTGCGGCCGCCGCGCGAGGATGGCATCGAGGTCCATTTCCTCCAGCGATTGCCCCTTGTATTCGAGGCGGCGGCGCGGAACGACTTCGAGCCCTTCCAGCAGTGCTTCGGTTTCCTTGCGGCCGTGCGTCTCCACGATGCCCGCGATGACGTCGTAACCATCCTTCAGGCGGGCGCGCGCGTTCTCCAGCATCGCATAGGTCTTGCCGACCCCCGGCGCCGCCCCGACGAAAATACGCAAATGCCCGACGCGGTGTTCTTCGCGTCGGGCAGCCTCCAGCAGGGCCTCCGGGGAGGGTCGCTGATCGGAATTGCGCCGGCTGTCAGCCATCAGATGCTTTTTTCCCGCGGCCGACGTCATGTGGCGTCGGCCTACTTGGTGGTTGCGCGATCGAGGGCGAGATTGAGCGCCAGAACATTCACGCGCGGCTCGCCCAGCAGGCCGAACGTGCGGCCTCGGTGTTGTCGTTGACGATCTGCCGGACGCGATCTTCGGGCATCTTGCGTTCCTTCGCAACACGCGGAACCTGAAAGAGCGCCGCCTGCGGCGAGATATCCGGGTCGAGACCGCTGGCGGTCGTCGTCACCAGGTCGATCGGGACTTGGGCCGAGGGGTTTTCGGCATGCAGCTTTTCGACATCTCCCTTCACGCGGTCGATCAGCGCCTTGTTGGTGGGTCCGAGATGGACCCGGCCGAGTTGGCGGCGTTGTAGGGGCGACGGCACGGTTTTGGTCGAATCATTGGGGTCCGCGGCGGTCGTCGCGAGAGCCGGCCGTGGAAGTAGCCGGGGCTGGTGAATTCCTGGCCGATCAGCGCGGAGCCGATGACCTTGCCGTCGCGCTCGATCAGGCTGCCCTGGGCCTGCCTCGGAAAGATCGTGCCGGCGATGCCGGTCATCGCCAATGGATAGACGAGGCCGGTGATCAGGGGTGAGTGCGACGACGAGCACGATCGCAGGGCGGATATCTTTCAGCATGGTCGTTCTCCTTACGCGAGATGCAGCGCCGTGACGGCGAGATCGATGACCTTGATGCCCACGAACGGAACGATGATGCCGCCGAGGCCGTAGATCAGCAGATTGCGCTGCAGCAGTGGGCCGGCGCCGATCGGGCGGTAGCGCACGCCTTTCAATACCGTGGGATGATTAATGGGTTGAAGATAAATTCCCTGTTCCTGTAATAATCGTTTAGCAACTTCCCTGCACCGTGTCGCTTCACCAACGGGTACACTTGTAATATGTGAATCATTGTGATTAAAAGCAACATCATTTGATGTAACGCTTCTCTTAGATTTTTTACATTAGCATGAAATGCTTTCCGCCATTCCGCATCTTCTTGTATCAAATGAATGCTTTTGTTCGCGGCGGCACATACGGGCCGGTGGCAATGAGGTGGTAAAAATAAAACCACTGCCGAAGCTGCGGATAAAATCAACAAGGGTTTGCGATGCTGCGATATAACCACCGAATACACCAATGGCTTTTGACAATGTACCATTAACGATATCAACCTGCTCCTGGATATTTTCCTGTTCCGAATATACCTGCACCTGTTGGGCCGTATAATCCTACTGCATGCACTTCGTCCACGTAAGTAAGTGCATTGTATTTTTTTGCTAACGCAATGATAGCTTTTACCGGTGCAATAGTTCCTTTGATAGAGTAAACAGATTCAAAAACGATAAGCTTGGGCTGGTCAGCAGGAATGGTTTGTAATATTTCTTCAAGATGCGACATATCATTATGCCGAATATCTTTTTTTCATTCCTGCACCCACGCATGCCTTCGATGATGGAAGCATGATTGCGTTCATCAGAAATAAAAACCAAACCGGGTATATGTCTTGCTAATGTTTGCAGCGTGGTCACATTGGCCTGGTAAGCGCCATTAAATAATAAGGCCCGCTTCTTTTTTATGCCATTTGGCCAATGTTGTTTCCAGTTCTTTATGAAATGTCGTGTTCCTGAAATATTTCTTGTACCACTGCTGCCGGCGCCACTGCGATGCGTGACAAAGCCGAGCTTGGCAATCACTTCTTCATGCGTACTCCATGCACAAATAATCATTGCTGCACCAGTTAATAGCCGAACGCTGCACGCCTTCATCATTGCTATAATGAAAATGCGGGAAGTGCTGGGCGCTTTTATTTACATTCTAAAAAAATAACGGTAGTTACCGTCCTCTTTCAGTTGAGCTATTTTACCTGCTAAATAATTTTCGTAATTGAACATTTCTTCTTCTTTCTGTGGACTGCAAACATACCGATTTCCTACCGGGCTGATAGACTAAATTACCTGTGCTGCTACCGTATAATAATTATAGGTTTATACTAACATTTCTAACGGCTGTAAGTTGAAATAATCAAATGGCATTGAATTATTTCCGAATTTTAGCATTGTAAAACAACTGCCATGAAACCAACCATTATTATTGAGTATTGCCCGAAATGCCATTGGCTCTTACGCTCCGCTTATATGGCGCAGGAATTCCTGACTACGTTTGAAAATGAATTGAATGCGGTGTCCCTAAAACCAAGCGAAGTGAATGGTAATTTTCATATTCATGTGGATGATAAAAAGATATTTGACCGTAAGGATTATGGCGGGTTCCCGAGATTAAAGAACTGAAGCAATTGGTGCGGGATATTGTAGCGCCGGGCAAGAGTTTTGGGGCATGCGGATACCAAGCCGCATCATGGTGAGTGAGCTAAGAGGGAAAGAGAAAAGGAGAACCTCACCTAGCCTCTCCTAAGGAGAGGAACCACACACAGCCCTTGCTTTTAGAAAAGTACGATTCACATAGGACTCTTCTAAAATGCTGAATAGATATATAAAGTTGATGTGGTAGTTATAGGTTTGGCATTGCAATGCAGCACCGTCCCTTCTCTTTTGGAGAAGGAAAGAGGGATGAGGCTTTCAGTAGAAACCTCACCTAGCCTCTCCAAAGGAGAGGAACATTACACAGCCCAGGCTTTTGAAAAGTACGATTCACATAGGACTCTTCTAAATGCTGAATAGAATTACCGAACGTACCGCCGATATTCATCGGGGTGCTGCCATAATGCTGAGTAGAATTCATGCAGCACAAGAGTGCGACGCAACGAAGATGATAGTAGCAATATCGTTGGGTTCAAAAGCATTATACTCCATTAAGGAACTAACACTTGTTCATCAACAGCGTTTATTTTGTTTCGTGGCCAACTTTTAACGCTTTGTCCCGTTTAAATATATTTGAATAAAAGCGTTTCCTAAGTTATTTTTGCAGCAGCTAATAGTCTACCAAACCAGTAGATTTTGAACTCGTTGCGCCTCTTTCCGGCCTGGCGGTGCAGAGAGATAACGAACCAGATAAACAGTACAACATGCAAAGTTTTCGTACAGAATTGGAGAACCCCATTGTAGAGAAAGATATCATTGAACTGGAGAAAAAAATCCGGCAGTTCCGCGAAGGAGCGATGCCGGAAGAAAAATTCCGCAGCCTGCGTTTGGCCCGTGGTGTATACGGACAACGGCAGCAGGGCGTGCAGATGGTGCGTATCAAATTGCCGTATGGTAAAATGACATTCGCACAATGGAAACGTATCTCGCATGTATCGGATGAATATTCGACAGGCAACCTGCACTTAACAACAAGACAGGATATACAAATACATTTCGTGAGCCTCGACCGTACTCCGCAAATGTGGGCGGAGTTAGAAAAAGACAGTGTGACCATTCGTGAAGCTTGCGGTAACACGGTAAGAAATATCACGGCATCTGACCAGGCGGGTATCGACCCCGATGAACCCATTTGATGTGACGCCGTATGCGCATGCGATGTTCGAATATTTTTTACGTAAGCCGGTGTGCCAGGAGATGGGACGTAAATTCAAGATTGCATTTTCCAGCAGCGAAAAAGATACAGCGCTTACGTTCATGCATGACCTCGGCGTTATTCCAAGAGTAAAAGTTGTTGATGGAAAAAGAAGTACGTGGTTTTAAAAACATTGATTGGTGGTGGCCTGGGTGCACAACCTCATTTGGCCATCGCTACGCATGAATTTTTAGAAGAAGACCTGCTCATTCCTTACCTCGAAGCGGTATTGCGTGTGTTCGACCGTCATGGCGAACGCAACAGCCGTCATAAAGCCCGTATCAAATTTTTAGTGCAAAAAATTGGTATCGATGCATTCAATGAACTGGTAGCGGTGAACAAAAGGCATTGACATACCAGCGGTATCATGTTGATACAACAAATTATGCTGAAGCTGTTTTACCTAGCTATCAATTGGCAACAGGCAATGGGCAATTGGCATAAAAGACCCTTACAAATTCGAGCTTTGGAAAAATACCAATGTTGTAAAACAAAAACAGGAAGGTTATTTCGCCATTTATATTCGTGTAGCGAATGGAAACATCGCCTCTGATGTAAGCCGTCGCCTGCTAGAACAATTAAAAGATGTTATCGCGGATGATATTCGTGTGACGATAACCAGGGATTGCAATTCCCGTTATGTAAAGCCGGAACATTTTGAATACATATATAATGTACTCGATAGTGAAGGGCTCGCCGTTGCGGGTTTTGGCAGCACGGCCGATGTTACATCCTGCCCCGGCACAGATACTTGTAACCTTGGTATTAGCAACAGTACCGGCACAGCGCTGGTTTTATCACAAGTGATAGAAGATGAGTATCCTGAATTTTTATATAATAAAGAAGTTGCTATAAAAATAAGCGGCTGTATGAATTCATGCGGTCAGCACGGTATGGCTTCTATTGGTTTTCATGGAAGTTCGTTGAAAGCGAAAGGACAGGTGATACCCGCTTTACAAGTATTGATTGGCGGAGGTGTATTGGGAAGCGGCAACGGACGTGTATCGGATAAAATATTGAAAGTGCCGAGCAAAAGATGCACGGATGTATTGCGTTCTGTATTGAATGATTTTAAAGCCAACGCCGGTGAAGAATCATTTTTGAATTACAGCCAGCAAAAAGGCGACCGTTATTATTATGATTTATTAAAACCTTTGGCGAGTTTAGAAACATTGCAGGCCGAGGATTATATCGATTGGGGACAGGAGAGAGAATTTTCTACCGCTATCGGTGTGGGCGAATGCGCCGGTGTGATGATTGACCTCGTTGCTACATTGATACTGGAAGCCGAAGAAAAATTAGCCAACAGTGAAGAATGCCTTGCTAACAAATCATGGGCAGATGGCATCTATCATGCCTACGCTGCGTTTGTACATACGGCGAAAGCATTGTTATTGCAGCAAGGTGTGCAATGCAATACGCAAACCCGGCATCCTGAAAGATTTCGACACGCATTTTGTACAAAAGGGTTTGTTTACAAAATACGCCAGCTTTAAAGACGAAGTATTAAAAATGAACGACGCCGAACCAACGAAGCATTTGCAAAAAGCTATTTAGCGGAATCAAAAGAGTTTGCCGCTTTTGCAAAAAAATTCAGGGAAGAAACGGTGCTGGCGGAAAAAGTAGCGTAAGAATAAATTTTCTATATAATAAAAGAAGCACTCATTAATTGGGTGCTTTTTTTATGCCCGGCTGTCCCGGACGTCCGGGACTACTAGCATCGTCTGTTGCGTCGCACTCTTCGGGGTTCTGTTCGCTATTCAGCATTTTCGTAGTGTCTTTCATCTTTGTTTTTGTTTTATATCGCAGACCCCTCGTACCTCGGGGTCACAACGAAAGGTTTTTATGCCAAACCTTAATTTAAAATGACATGCATAACCTTAGTTCTTTCTTTGTCATAGTTTATCCGCTTGCGGGAGCGGGGAACGAGCCATCTGTCCCAACTTGTCACTTAAATCTTATAACATAACTTTCCTTCTCTTTTCTCTCCTTTTCTCCTTAACCTCTTAGCCCCTTTTCCCCGGCACACTATTTTCTTTACAACCACTATGCAATTAATCGAATTCACCGACTCAGGCCTTTATTGTCGCACGGGAAATTTTTATATCGACCCGTGGAAAACGGTAGACAAAGCATCATCACGCATGCGCACAGCGACCATGCCCGCTGGGGAAGTAAGTCGTATCTGTGTCATCATTTTACAAAACCGTTATTAAAACTGCGGTTGGGTGATGTCAATGTTCAATCGCTGGAGTGGCACGAGAGCATTTTTATTAAATAATGTAAAAGTGTCGCTGCACCCCGCAGGCCATATCATCGGTTCGGCGCAGATACGGGTGGAATACAATAATGAAGTTTGGGTAGTAGGCGGCGACCATAAATTAGAGAACGATGGTATCAGTGGTGAGTTTGAACCTGTACGTTGCCATACATTCATTTCCGAATCTACTTTTTGGTCTTCCCATTTATACATGGAAACCACAAGCGGAAATATTTACCAACCTGCAGCAGTGGATAAAAGAAACACAGCAAGCAGGCAGAATGCCTGTCATTCTTGGTTATAGTCTTGGCAAAGCGCAACGAATAATAAAATGCGTAGCGGAAATAACGGATAAACATTTTTGTACACGGCGCTATCTGGAATGTGCATGAAACGTTATTGAATAACGGGTGGAAATTACCCATAGTACAGCGTGTAACACCTGAGACACCAAAAGAAGAATTGAAGAAATCCGTCATCATTGCACCACCCAGTGCAGATAAATCACCGTGGATGAAACGGTTCAATCCTTATAGCGTAGCCGTTTGCAGCGGTTGGATGCAGGTGCGTGGAAATGTGCGGCGAAGAAACATTGATGCAGGCTTTGCACTGAGCGACCATGCTGACTGGAATGGTCTTTTACAAACTGTAAAAGAAACGCAAGCGAAAAAGTTTTTGTAACGCATGGCTTCCAGGCAGCGTTCAGCAGGTATTTGAATGAGAATGGAATTTCATCCGCGGAAGTAAAAACAGAATACGGTGGTGAAGAAGAAGAGCAGGAAAGTCCATCAACGAATATTGAACAGGATGAATCGATAAACGAAGCCGAAGTAAATAATAAAAATAACGAATGAAAGCCTTTGCCGACCTCATCGTAAAATTGGGCACCAGCACAAAAACAAATGATAAGCTGGCGGCATTGTCGCACTATTTCGCTACAGCCGATGATGCGGATAAGGTATGGGTCATTGCATTATTCAGCGGCAGAAGGCCAAAGCGTATCATCAGTTCTTCTTTTTTGCAATTGTGGTGTATGGAAATCGCCAACCTGCCCGCATGGTTGTTTGAAGAATCATATCATACTGTTGGTGACCTGGCGGAGACCATCGCTTTACTTTTACCCGAACGGAAAGAACAACTAACGAATACAAGCCTTTCCTCTATCATAAAAAGTTTACAGCTATAGATAAACAGGAAGAAGCGATAAAAAAAGAATTCGTTACCTGCACGTGGATGCAGATGGGAAAGGACGAACGATTCGTATTTAATAAATTACTGACCGGCAATTTCAGGATTGGTGTATCGCAAAAGATGATAGTGAACGCATTGGCAAAAACAACCGAGCTTACCGCCAGCGTTATCGCTCATCGCATCAGTGGCAACTGGGACCCTTTCACCACAACGTTTACAGACCTCTGGAGTGCAGAAGCGACAGCAGCTGATGTTTCCAAACCCTATCCTTTTTTATTTAGGCGTATGCATTGAGTGATGATGTTCATCTCATTAGGAAAGAAGAAGAATGGCAGGCAGAAATGGAAATGGGATGGCATCGCGGGCAAATGATAAAAACGAAATGATGAACTGTTATCTGGAGCCGGGGCGAAGAATTGATGACGGAAAAATTCCCGGAGTACGATGCACTAAAAGACCTTATACCAAACGGCACTGTACTCGATGGCGAGATAATTCCCAGTATTGATAAAAAACCATTGCCTTTGCTTTATTGCAAACACGCATCGGCAGAAAAAATGTGACAAAGAAACATTTACAGGATGCACCTATCGCTTTCTTTGCGTATGACCTGTTGAGTATGAAGGAAAAGATATCCGTGAGCAACCGCTGGGAAGAAAGAAGAAAACTATTGGAAGCCATCGTCGCCCGTGCGGAACATCCTGTATTACTTCTATCACCGGTTATTACTTTTTCTTCGTGGGAGCAGTTGACACAAATACGCCACAGTTCAAGAGAGATGGGCGCCGAAGGCATCATGCTGAAAAGAAGATCATCAACTTACCAGGTAGAAGAAAAACAGGTGATTGGTGGAAATGGAAGATCGATCCGCTGGTGATCGACGCGGTGATGATATATGCACAAAAAGGGCACGGAAGAAGAAGTAATTTATATACTGATTATACATTCGCGGTAAAAGATGATGAGGGCAAGCTGGTCACATTTACGAAAGCTTACTCAGGATTGACCGATAAAGAATTTGGTGAAGTAGATTATTTTATCAAAAGAAATTCATTAGAAAAATTTGGGCCTGTTCGCACGGTGAAACCTGAACTGGTTTTTGAAATTGCATTTGAAGGAATAGCTGCGAGTAACAGGCATAAATCAGGTGTGGCGTTGCGCTTTCCGCGGATCAATCGCTGGCGCAGGGATAAAAAAAGCAGATGAAATAAATACATTGGATGATTTGAAGAAGATGCTGGAGGTGTATGGGAAGTAGTTCGTGAGTCGGGAGTTGTGAGTTATGAGTCATGAAGAGATTGAATATCGTAAATGCTTTTCGAAAATGAGTAGAACCTCACCTAGCCTCTCCTAAAGGAGAGGAACCACACACAGCCCCAGCTTTTAGTAAAGTATAATTGAAAGGAATATTTCGAAAATGCTGAATAGAATTACAGAACGTTCCCGATATACATCGGGATGCTGCAAAAATGCCGAGTAGAATTCATGCAGCAGAAGAGTGTGACCATTCGACTTCGCTCATGGTAATCCCGATAGCTATCGGGAGCGACGCAAATGCTGAGTAAAGAACAGGAAGATGAACGGAGCGTCGCAACAGACGATGCTAGTAGCAATGCAGTTGGGTTACTAAAATTTATTCGGCAGCTAATTCTTTAAAAATGCTTCCCTGCTCTGTGGCGATGAACCAATTGAATGCTTTGTGAAGGTTCACGACATCGCCAACAATCACCAATGATGGCGAACTGAATTCTTTGCCGGCGAAATCGCTGGGACAATTTTGTAATGTAGTCGTATGAATTTGCTGGTAAGGTGTTGTGGCCTGTTCAATAACGGCCATTGGTGTTAATGGTTTGCGGGAATACCGTAACAGCAACTCGGCAACATCGGTTGCATTTTTAGCAGCCATATAAAATACCAATGTATCCGTTGTTTTTGCCAACTCTTTCCAACGCTCGGGACTATAATAACTTTTTGGATTGAAGGTGATGAACTGGACACCCTGCGAGTAACCTCTAGCCGTAAGTGGTATGCCTGCATACGCAGAAGCACCAGAAGCGGCTGTGATACCGGGAATGATCTCGAAAGGAATATTATTTTCCTGCAGGGTCAGCAACTCATCGAGCACATTACTGAAGAAAGCAACATCGCCGCCCTTGAGGCGCAATACCATTTTCCCCTGCAACGCATGCTCTACAATTAATTGATTGATCTCTTCCTGGGAAACAGATGCATCGTTATACCCTTGTTTACCAGCGTGCAAAACAAGCGCATCTTTTTTAGCATATTGAGAAATGATGTCTGGATTTACCAACCGATCAGTGATGATCACATCGGCTTCTGATAATTTTTTTTGCAGCTTCACGGTTATGAGGTCTGCATCTCCGGGGCCGGCGCCGGCGAGGATAACTTTTCCACTGGGGTCAATTGCGCTCATAGAGTAGAATTTATAGGATATAAGACAACCAAATCATCATGACCGCTGCAACAACACGGCGGCTACCGTACTATTACTTGTTTCATCTATTAATATGGCGCTGCCGTTGGAACTGATACGATCGTACGGATCGTAAACTAACGGTGACGCTGTTTTAATAGTAGCTTTCACGACTTCGTTCAATTTAACAACGCCTTCTACTCCTAATTGTTGTAAACTGTTTACATCTAATTTATAATGCACCTGCTGAACGATGGCCCTTACGAGGCGGCTATTGTGCTGCAAATAATATTTATTACCCGCCTGTAACGGCTTTTCATCCATCCAGCAAAGCAACACTTCCAACTGGTTGTTCACTTCTGGTAAATTGTCCGCCCGTACAATCGTATCGCCGCGGCTGATATCGATATCATCGGCCAAATGAATGACCACGCTTTGTTGTGCAAATACTTCATCCACTTCTTCGCCGGCTACTTCCAGTTTGCTGATAGAAGAATCAATGCCTGCAGGCAAAACTTTTATCTTATCACCTTTTTTATAAACACCGCTGATCACCCTGCCGGCGTAACCGCGGTAATCATGCAACTCTTCTGTTTGTGGACGGATAACCAATTGCACCTGGAAACGTGGATCGGTGAGATTGATATCATGATCGATCACTACGGTCTCTAATAATTCGAGTAATGTTTTTCCGTCATACCATTTGATCGTTTCTGACCTGTCTACAATATTATCCCCTTTCAACGCACTGATGGGAACGTAAGTGATATCTTCTAAACCTAATTGTTTGGCTACTTCAGCATAATCGATCACGATGTTATTGAAAATATTCTGCGAATATTCCACGAGGTCCATTTTATTAATGGCTACAACAACGTGTGGTATTTTTAATAGTGATGCGATGATAGAATGACGGCGGGTTTGTTCGACCACGCCTTGTCTTGCATCAACCAATATGATAATAAGATTGGCATTTGATGCGCCGGTGATCATGTTCCTCGTGTACTGCACATGACCGGGAGCATCTGCGATAATGAATTTTCTTTTGGGCGTGGAAAAATAACGGTAGGCTACGTCAATGGTAATTCCCTGCTCTCTTTCTGCACGAAGCCCATCAGTTAGTAAGGCAAGATCAATGCTACCATCCTGTTTGTTCTTTGTTTGCTTTTCCAATGCCTCCAACTGATCGACAAGAATGTTCTTGCTATCGTACAATAAGCGGCCGATCAATGTGCTTTTACCATCGTCGACGCTGCCTGCGGTTATAAAACGTAATAAATCCATACCCCCTGTCCCTTCCTGCCCCGATTGTTATCGGGGCTAAAAGGGGGAACTTAGTTTGTATCAGTCCTCGTTATTACAAAGACTAAAAAGTTAAAGATCAATTTTGTAAGAACTCTTCCAAAGCCCCTTTAGGGGTTTGGGGTTTTAAAAATATCCATTCTTCTTCCTGTCTTCCATCGCTGCTTCGGTTACTTTATCGTCGATTCTTGTTTCTCCTCTTTCACTTATTCTTGTCGCGATGATTTCGTTGATCACTTCTTCGAGTGTGGATGCGTTTGATTCTACCGCGGCGGTACATGTCATGTCGCCTACGGTGCGGTAACGAACTCTTTTTTTCAATATCACATCTGTATCATCCATTTGTATAAACTCGGAAACAGCCACTAACTGTCCTTCGTGTTCTATTACTTCCCGGTCGTGAGAGAAATAGATAGAAGGCAAACCGATCTCTTCTTTTTTAATATAATTCCAGATGTCAAGTTCTGTCCAGTTGCTGATCGGGAATACTCTTACATTTTCTCCTTTATGAATTCTTCCGTTGTAAGTATTCCATAATTCGGGCCTTTGCAATTTGGGGTTCCATTGACCAAATTCATCACGAACAGAAAAAATCCTTTCTTTCGCCCTTGCTTTCTCCTCATCTCTTCTTGCGCCGCCAATGCAGCAATCGAATTTGAATTCTTCAATCGTATCTAATAATGTATAAGTCTGCAACCAATTGCGGCTGGCAAACTTTCCTTTCTGTTCCGTTAGATTTTTTTTCTTAATAGTGTCTTCCACTTTTCTCACAATTAAGGTTGCGCCTACTTCATTGGCGAGCCAATCACGGTATTGCAGGGCTTCGGGAAAATTATGGCCTGTATCAATATGTACTAATGGAAAAGGAATTTTGCCGGGGGCAAATGCTTTCTTAGCCAAATGAACCAATGTAATTGAATCTTTACCGCCACTGAATAGTAACGCCGGTTTTTCAAACTGCGCCGCTATTTCACGGAAAATATGAATACTTTCTGCTTCTAACTGTTCCAGGTAATCAAGGCCACGATACATACTTACAATTTAATACTCTCTTTATTTTCTATGTTTTGCAAAGGAGCTACATCCGTATGCAATCCACATTCTTTTTGCGAAGTTTCCCACCACCATCTTCCCGCTCTTGCATCTTCGCCGGGTTCAATAGCCCTTGTACACGGTGCACAACCAATACTGATAAATCCTTTATCATGTAAAGGATTGTACGGCACATTGAATTCTTTTATATAACCCATCATGTCTTCGTAACTCCAGTGTATCATCGGGTTAAACTTATACATCTTCCGGTCTTCCAGCCATTCGATCATTTTCATATCGTGGCGGTTATCGGATTGTTCTGCACGAAGCCCGGTGATCCAAACTTTCGCCCCTTCCAGCGCCCTGTTCAATGGTTTTACTTTCCGTATGTAACAACAACCTTTCCTGTTCTCCACTGATTCGTAAAAACTATTGATGCCTTTGGTGTTTACAAATTCTTCCACATCATTAGCGTCTGGGAAATAAACCTGCACCTGCTTTTTGTAGCGTGCTGTTATGCGATCCAATAATTCGTAAGCTTCATTAAAGAGCCTTCCTGTATCCAGCGTAAACACTTTTACAGGAATATCATTTTTAAAAATAACATCAGTAATCACCTGGTCTTCCTGGCCGAGCGATGAAGAAAAAACAACTTTGCCGGGAAACAATTCAGCAACGAGTTGAACCGCTTCCGGCAACGAACTATTCTCTATCTCCTGTATCAGCTCCTCTGTCAACATTAAAGGTTCGGCTGCGGTGTGTAACGCAGGTAGGGTTTTATCACTTTCACTCCTTTCGGAAATTTCTTTATTGCATCTTCTGTGGAAACGGCGGGAACAACGATAACGTCTTCACCCTGTTTCCAATCAGCCGGTGTGGCCACACTATGATTGGCGGTTAATTGCAATGAATCAATCACCCTCAATACTTCTACGAAATTTCTTCCTGTAGAAGCAGGATACGTAATAATCAGCTTAACTGTTTTGTCTGGGGCGATAATAAACAATGAACGAACAGTAGCGGTAGCTGAAGCATTTGGATGAATCATATCATACAATGTCGCTACATTTCTTTCCGGATCGGCGATCAATGGAAAATTCACTGTTGTATTTTGTGTTTCATTTATATCTTTTACCCAACCGCCGTGTTTATCCAGCGGGTCAACACTTACTGCTAATACTTTTACATTACGCTTTGCGAACTCTTCATTTAATAAAGCTGTTTTGCCCAGCTCCGTCGTACACACAGGCGTATAGTCTGCGGGGTGAGAAAATAAAACACCCCAGCTATTGCCGAGATATTCATAAAAATCTATTTCTCCTTCAGTGGTTTGTGCTTTGAAATTGGGGGCAGCATCCCCGAGGCGAAGTGACATAAGTGAAAAATTTTTGTGGGTTCAAAAATACGGTTTAATCAACAGCCCACCAAGTTGGTGGACTTAATATTAGCCATTACAAAATTCCTTAACAATTGTTGGGAAAAAGCTGTTTTATAAGTCTTTAAGGTCTTTCAATGTCCTGTTTTCAACGATGTTGAGTGTAGCGTCCCGGACCTCCACCATCATGTCGTGCAGGCCGCAATTGGTTTCATTGCAGTTCTTACAACGTTCATAAAAATAAAGACTTACGCAGGGAAGCATGGCGATCGGGCCATTCACCAAACGGATGATCGAAGCCACTTTAATTTTATCAGGACTTTTTTTCAGAAAATAACCGCCGCCTTTTCCTTTTTTGCTGTCCAGTATATCCGCTTTCTTTAATTCCAGCAGGATATTTTCCAGGAATTTTAACGGAATTTTTTTCTTGCGTGCAATTTCTGAAATGAGT
The DNA here is from genome assembly GCA_037200685.1 of Chitinophagaceae bacterium. GTDB lineage: Bacteria > Bacteroidota > Bacteroidia > Chitinophagales > Chitinophagaceae > JAJKIP01. The sequence goes on along the minus strand of JBBCIG010000019.1, from coordinate 175,156 downwards.
ACAGGCCCTTCATTGTATTTATCGCTGAGGTAAGTCAACGCTTTAAATGCGTATTGGGATTTTTTGGATAACATATTATTTCAATAACTCAATATAATAACAAATAAGCGGCCTCAGGGTTGTCCGTGTTTTTTGTTTGGCGAAACATTCTCCAGCGTCCAGTCTATTCGTTTTTCAAAAGGGTGTTGCCTTACGGGACAATCATGTTTACTGCAAATAGGACATTGAAAAGGTAAACAACCGTCTGAATGTACAAACAACTCCAAAGATTCCCCGAATTTTTCCCTGATTAATTTTGCCAATTCATCAATTTCCTTGTGGGCCTCATGCACATTCAGGTACCAGGGAACGGTAAAGTGACAATCGAGATGCAAGACGCTGCCATATTTTATCACCCGCAGGTTATGCAGATCTACCCAATTTTCGCGGCGGTTTTTATTTAATATCGCCACCAGTTCTGCGAGCAATTGTTCATCGGCTTCATCCATAATGCCTGCGAGAGAACGGCGGATAATTTTATAAGCCGTGTAAATGATATAGACGGAAAAAAGCATGGCCACCGCACTATCTATCCATTTATATCCTGTGAAAGAAAGAAATACCAGACCGGCAATAATGCCCACCGTGGAAATAGTATCCGTCTGCAAATGTTTACCACTTGCGATCAATGCCAGTGAATTATTTTTTCTTCCTGTTTTTATACAATACAAACTAACGATGAAATTGATAACAGCAGTGCCTGCGACGAGGACTATTCCCAGGTCAATCTGCTGCAATGGAGCAGGAAATATCAAATGCTGAATGGATTTGTATAATATTATAGCCCCGGCCGCCCCTATCATTGTTCCTTCCACAGCGGCGGAAATAAATTCAGCTTTGCCATGCCCATAGGGATGGTCCCTGTCCCGCGGCTTGGCGGCGACATATAAACTATATAAACCAATGAAACCCGCCGCAACATTTACGATACTTTCCAATGCATCAGTAAGAATTGCTACAGAATGCGTGAGATAATAGGCAATGAATTTGGCAAGCAACAGCACAACCGAAATGCCGGCCACCCATTTTTGCACGAGGATATTCTGATCTGCGGTTTTCAATGGCGGCAAATTATAGAAAACAAGTGAGAGAAAGTTGTTAGTTGGGGCTTAATATCAAATAAACAAAAAGACTTTGAGGTACAGATGGCCCGTTCCCCGCTCCTTCAAGCGGGATAAGATTCGCTGATTTTTTTACCCTGTAGTGAGCGTAGCCGACTGCAGTTCCCTGATCATCTTCATTGCGACGCTCCGTTCATCTTTCTGTTCTCTAATCAACAATTGCGTCGCTCCCGATGCTATCGGGATTACCATAAGCGGAGTCGAATGGTCGCACTCTTGTGCTGCATGAATTCTATTCAGCATTACGGCAGCACCCCGATGAATATCGGCGGTACTTCCTGTTCGCTATTCATCAATTGCGAAGTGGTTTTAATAATCAAATATTCTCTTGTCCCGTAGGGACATCTTATAGGCAGGCTCATTTAATGAAAGCGGTTAACGTTCCATCGGAACGTTTTATGCACCCTTCTTTCAATTAAAGCATAAAGCGTTCCTAGCCGAACGCAGGTATTGGCGAATCATTACGTTCGAAGAGCTATGATCGTTAATTGTAAAACATTTCGAAAATGCCCAATAGAATTACCGAACGCTGAAGAGTGCGACGCAACAGGCGATGATAGTAGCACTGAAGCTGGGCTAATAAAAAATACTTGTTAAAAAAGAATCAGGCTTGTGTTACTTTGGACTTACCTATAAATTTTCGGAATGATTTGGCCATCCGGTGGTACCATTCTTTATTGAAGAGTTGTGAATCACGCATGGCTTTATAAGTAAGGAATATGCCGATAGGTAACAATACAAATGCAGCGAGCCACATGCCTGTGAAAGGAGTGAGTGTACCTTCTTTCGCCATTTTTTCGCCGGTGCCCGTAGAAAAATAAAATACCATGAAGAAAATGATCGCGGCAATAAGCGGCGTACCTAATCCACCTTTACGAATAATGGAACCCAACGGCGCTCCTACGAGAAATAATAATACACAGGAAATGGAGTAAATGAGTTTACGGTGCCATTCTATTTTATGCTTGCGTAAAACTTTTTCTTTGTCCTTCATAGTCTCTTCCATCGAGGTCATACTTGTTTTCAATGAACTGACCTGGACGCCCGCCCGCTGATTAACGCTGGACTTCGCCGAATCAGGAATAAGCTGGTCAATTGTTTTCGCAGCCATCCATGCACTATCTGTATTTGCTTTTTTAGTAACCGCACTGTCTAAATACCTGGTAAAAAGGAGCGCCGAATACATATTTATCTTCAACTGGGTTTTAACCAGCTTGTTTTCTTTTGTCAAAGAATCAATCGCTTTATCGAGCTGCCGCATACTATACACCCTTTCATTATTCTTGTTTAAACTATCAGGAGATTCGGTGAACTGGTAAGCAGTAAGATCGAATTGCTTTTTATATTCTTTAAATCCAAGCCGGATGTAATCAGATTTTGTATCACCGTATCCCGGTCCTTTTTCCTGGTAGTGCCAGCCATTTTCGAGGTTAAAATCCATGTAGCGTTTATTAGCCGACGCTTTCATGACGCCTTTTTCCGCAATGATAAAATTATCCTGCATGCTATTGTTCCTTTCATATACAATCACATCGCGAATAACGCTGTCGTTGGCCTCTTTCTTACCTATTTTTATCGCAAAGCCATCAATGCCGTCATAAAAAACGCCTTCCTTGATATTAAATGCCGGCTTGGCGTAAACAATATCTGACAATAATGTTCGTGACTTGAGGTAAGCGACCGGTATAATATAATTGGAAAACAAAAAAGCCACGCCGCTCAGTAATATTGCGATAAAGAACAGTGGCCGCATGAAACGCAATAAAGAAATACCGGATGATTTGATGGCCACCAGTTCGAAACTTTCGCCCAAATTGCCGAAGGTCATCAAAGAAGATAATAAAATAGCAAGAGGCAGCGCCATCGTTACCAATACAGCGCTTTGGTACCAGATAAATTTCAAAACAATATTTACGCCCAATCCCTTGCCAACAAAGTCATCAATGTAGAGCCAGAAAAATTGCATCAGCAACACCAGCAACGTAATAAAAAACGTAGCGATGAAAGGGCCGATGAAGGCTTTGACAATAAGCTTATCTAATTTTTTGAACATGTACCCCATCCCCAAAAGGGGAGTTTATGGTTATTTTTGATGAATGAAGACTCCCGCAAAAATACAGCTTTCATCTTTGGAGATGGAACTCATCACAAATACAAATTGGATTTTAACAAAGAACAATATTATTAAAAAGGTGATTGATTTGCTGGGAGCGGTCCAGGCAGAACAGCAGGATTTTTTTACAACTGATTCTTCTTCCCTGCCAAAAGAAGTTATTCAAACATCAGCTAAAATATCAAAAGGAGAAAATTACCAGGGCCTGCCCTATCTTATTCTTGACCAGCCGCGATTTTTTAATAAAGAAAATGTTTTCGCTATCCGCCATTTATTCTGGTGGGGAAATTTTTTCAGTAGCACATTTCATTTATCGGGAAAATATAAAGAGACCTATCAAAAGAAAATTATTCAAGCATTCAGTTCATTGAGCGAAGATGATTTCTTTGTTTGCATTCACCCCGATCAATGGCACCATCATTTTGAAGAAGATAATTTTGTGCCTATAAATAAATTAACCGCAGAACAATTTGAAGAAATTATTCTCGGCAATACTTTTATTAAACTCTCAAAAAAAGTTTCTTTAAAAGAATGGGATAAAGTGCAGGAAAAATTAACGGGAACTTCCAGGCAATACCTGTCGATACTCGCAACTTAATTACCGAGGCGGTGAAAAAGCTCCTTTACCTGGTGGTCCCATAAAAGACTTTGGTCCTTTATATCTTTCTTTTCCGCAAAATCCCTGATGATAAGAATCGTTTGATTCGTGATCTCGGATTTTTCTATCCGGAATTCAAAGTATTCTTCTTTGGGTGCTTCCAGCCAATGAAAGCGAATATATTTATCCGTTTCACTTTCCATTAATTCCGCTTTATCAAAGGATCCATTCCAGCCAAAATAAAAAATATTATCTCTTTCGTCTACCTTATCGGCAAACCATTCGCCCAGCCCGGCGGGGGTGGAAAGAAATTCATAGAGAATGGAGGGGGAACACCTTACCGGGAACTCCAGCATGTATAATTGTTTGCTCATCTTCATGGTTAATCAAATCTGTGGCTGCAATAATAAATAATTAATATTCGTATCAAAATAAATCTTGGTTTATTTTCCCACTATTATTTGTAAAAAGGGCTATATACAAAATAAATCCAATAAATCGCCGTTAGATAAAAATAATTTTGGCACATTTTAAGCAAAAGCTTAATTTGCCTTGAGACCCAATATTTTCTGAAGAACCAGTACCAAAGTGCTGGGGTATTTTTTAAAGGCTAACCTATTACCAAAACTGGATCTAAACCCTTAAAATAACCCGTTTAAAGCCCATACCTATGAGCATGCGACAGTTGAAGATCACGAAATCTATTACAAACCGTGAATCTCAAAGCCTGGAAAAATATCTCCAGGAGATCGGAAAAGTAGAACTAATCAGCCCGGAAGAAGAAGTTCGCCTGGCAGCCCGCATCCGGCAAGGATGCCAACCTTCTCTCGACAGACTTACCAAAGCAAATCTCCGTTTCGTTGTTTCTGTTGCAAAACAGTACCAGAACCAGGGACTTTCGTTGCCTGACCTGATCAACGAAGGAAACCTCGGATTGATCAAAGCCGCACAGCGTTTTGATGAAACCGCTGGTTTTAAGTTCATTTCTTACGCCGTTTGGTGGATCCGTCAGAGCATTTTGCAGGCTTTAGCAGAGCAATCCCGTATTGTTCGTCTTCCGCTTAATAAAGTGGGACTGACCAACCGGATTCAAAAAGCTTTCTCCACGCTTGAACAGCAATTTGAAAGAGAACCTTCTGCGGAAGAACTCGCTGAGTTGCTGGACATGGACCTGGAAGAAGTTTCCGCTACACTCGGTATTTCTGCACGCACGTAAGTGTAGATACCCCGATGTCGGAAGGTGAAGACAGTACATTATTAGATGTATTGGAAAACCCCAATGCGGAAAAAACGGATGGCGACCTGGACCACAAAGAGTCTTTAAAGACAGAAATTGATCGTTCCCTGAAAACGCTGACTGAAAGGCAAAAAGAAGTAATCTGTTATTTCTTCGGTATTGGTGTAGACCACCCGATGAGCCTGGAAGACATCGGCGAAAAATTCAACCTCACAAGGGAAAGGGTCCGCCAGATCAAAGACAAAGCGATCACCAAATTAAGAACGACTAACCGTTGTAAACTTTTAAGAACTTATTTAGGCTAATGAAATAAACTTTACTCTTCTATCTCTCCTTATACCTTTTTATAAAAGTCAAAATTCAAAAGTAAAAATTGTAGTGCTTTTGAGTTTTGACTTTTTACTTTTGACCTGCCTCAACTTATCTTTGCACCATTATGTTCAACTCACTTCAGGAAAAATTAGAAAGCGCCTTTAAAAATCTCAAAGGCCAGGGAAGAATTACCGATATTAATATCGCCGCTACGGTAAAAGAAATCCGCCGTGCATTGGTAGATGCGGACGTGAATTATAAAATAGCCAAAGAATTCACCGATAAAATAAAAGACAAAGCCGTTGGTGAAAAGGTCATCAATGCCATCAGCCCCAGCCAGTTGATGATCAAGATCGTGAAGGATGAAATGGCGGAACTGATGGGCGGCGAGGAATCCGTTTTCAATTCAAAAGGCAACCCCGCTGTTATCTTAATCGCCGGCTTACAAGGTAGCGGTAAAACCACCTTCAGTGGTAAACTCGCCAACTATCTTAAAACAAGAAAAAATCTCTCCCCGCTTTTAGTCGCCGCCGATATTTATCGCCCCGCGGCGATGGAACAATTGAGAGTATTGGGTGAGCAGATTGGAGTGGATGTACATATTGAACTGGAGAGTAAAGACGCTGTCGCCATTGCGCAAAATGCCATCAAAGAAGCAAAAAGCAAAAACAAAAATGTCGTTATCATAGATACCGCCGGTCGTTTGGCTATTGATGAAGTGATGATGACCGAAGTGGCGAATATTAAAAATGCAGTCAACCCCACCGAAATATTATTCGTAGTAGATAGCATGACCGGCCAGGATGCAGTCAATACCGCCAAATCATTTAACGAACGTTTGAATTTTACCGGCGTTGTACTCACCAAACTCGATGGTGATACAAGAGGTGGCGCCGCTTTATCTATTAAATACACGGTTAATAAACCCATCAAGTTTGTCAGCAGCGGCGAAAAGATGGATACACTGGATGTTTTCTATCCAGAAAGGATGGCGCAACGTATCCTCGGCATGGGCGACATCACCACTTTAGTTGAAAAAGCCCAGGAACAATTTGATGAAGAACAGGCTAAAAAGCTCGAAAGCAAGATCCGCAAGAACAAATTTGACTTCGCCGATTTTAAAATGCAGCTCGAGCAGATCAAAAAGATGGGCAACATGAAAGACCTGATGAGCATGATCCCTGGCATGGGTAACAAGATGAAAGACGTGGACCTTAACGACGATTCGTTCAAAGGCATCGAAGCCATGATCAACTCCATGACGCCGGAAGAAAGGGCCAACCCCGACCTCATCGACGGCAGCCGCAAAAAACGCATCGCCAAAGGCGCCGGCAAAGATCTAAGTGAATTAAACGCATTTATCAAGCAATTTGAGCAAATGCGGGGCATGATGAAAGGCATGAACAAAATGAACATGCTCGGCCGCATGATGCCCGGCATGAAAAGGTAATATTTCCGCAAAAATTTGACATATCTCTTTTGGGCATTTACCATTGCGGCCTTATCTTCGCAGTCCCGCTATTAATCGGGATTAACCTTTATTACTTAACGCCTTTAAATGTCTATTTAAAATGGCCGCAAAAATCCGACTGCAACGTCATGGGTCAAAAAAGAGACCCTTCTACTTCATTGTTATTGCTGATGCCCGTGCTCCGAGAGACGGGAAATTCATTCAAAAATTAGGTACTTATAACCCCCTCACTGTTCCTGCTACTATCCAGCTCGATCGTCAGAAAGCGTTGGAATGGTTGAACAAAGGTGCTACGCCAACAGATACTGTTCGCCGCATCCTCAGTTTCAAAGGTGTTTTATACCTTAAGCACTTACTTCGCGGAGTAGGTCTTGGTTTGTTTGACGAAGCAACCGCCATGGAAAAATTCACCAAATGGAGCACAGAACATGATGCCCAGATCAAAAAACGCCAGGACGACGCCAATCGCCAGAAAAGGTCGAGAAGGCCGATGCCAGGACGCAGACCTGAAAGAAGGTCTGAAGGTGGAAGAGAAGGGTAACTTATAATAATACACCCAAAAATTATCAATCCCGTTTCAAAAATGAGACGGGATTTTTTTTATACCCCTATCCCCTAAAGGGGAATGCAGCAACTTGCATATACCCATTTGCATATTATATATTTGCCGGGCTGTATTGCTACTATCAGCTTCGTTGCGTCGCACTCTTGTGCTGCGGTAATTCTATTGAGCATTATCGCAGCACCCCGATATGTATCGGTGGTACGCCTTGTTCGCTATTCAGCAATACTGAAACCTTTTTCATTAACAAATACACCCCTTTAGGGGATGGGGGCTTTATGAAATATTTCAACATCGGCAAGCTCGTCACCATCCACGGATTAAAAGGCGAACTGCTATTAAAACATTCTCTCGGCAAAAAAACTTCACTCAAAGGTTTGCAAGCGATTTTCATTGAAGAAAAAAAAGACTCATTCATTCCCTGGTTCCTCGAAACAACAAAAATTAAAACAGCCGAAGAAGTTTATATTAAGCTCGAAGGCATAGACACAAGAGAAGCCGCTATGAAACTTTCTCAAAAAGAAATATGGATACCAGAAGATGATTTTCAAAAATTCACCGCGAAAACAGCGCCGGCTAATCTATTAGGTTATACCGTCATCAACGAAGAAGAACCGCTGGGTGAAATTCTTGAAGTGATAGAACAACCACACCAATTGCTTTGCCGCCTTTCCATAAAAGATAAGGAAGTATTGATCCCGTTGAATGAAAGCACCATCGAACGGATAGATCATAAAAAGAAACAAGTCCTTGTTACGCTACCTGACGGATTGCTGGAAATCTACCTGTAACATCTTTCAATGCGGCGATTGTATTTACTACTTGTACAAAATGCCGTTGTTCATGCGCAATTAAAAATCCAAACACATCTCCTGCTTTTAATTTTATAAATCTTGAAATAGAAACAGGCACACGTATCGCATTAATATTTTTTGTCTTCGCCAGTTCCAGCAGGTCAAGCAATGCTTGTTGCTGTTTTAAAAAGACATCCATCACAGGTTTTATATCAAGGTCCGCTGAAGGCCGGTGATCCTTCGGTGATTTCATTTTATTGGCGATTTTCCCTTTTTTATCAGGCCTCATCAGTTTGGTAAAATAACCACCCAGCCACCCGGGTTTAAAAAATTGAACAGCGGTTTTATTGGATTGCAATGCTTTTTGCAATGCTGGTAAATAATAATTTCCATAACTGTTCAGGTGTTCCAGTACTTGTGCCACGCACCATTTGTCCGGCTCAGGTTGCGTAAGTAATATTTCAGGGTCGGTTGCTGATAATTGGTTAGCTGCAAGAATGATCCTACGTATATCAGCCTGCAGGTTATCAACCAGGTCTGTACTTTTAATTTGTTTCATGGTTTTTAAATTTAAAACAAACCTACAGCCGGCGTTTTTCAGAAATCTTGGCGCAGACCAAGATTTTCTGATTGTTGAACAGTTGCCTTGTCATGCTGAGGCACGAAGCATCTAAGTAGATTCCTCGTTCCTCGGAATGACAAAGTATGCTTTACAATCTTACAGAACCCAGCAATTTGCTGAAAGTAGTGGCATCAATACCAAGATAAGAAGCAAGGTATTTATGAGGAATAATTTGAAGCACATGCGGGCTACGCTTCAACAGCGTCTTGAATTTTTCTTCAGCGCTGAAACATTGAATCTCGACTTGTCTTTCCAACACACCTTTTAAAACGAACGCAGTTAGTTGTAATACCATCCGCTGGATATTCGGGTATTGGTTCATTAATTCTTCAATCTGTTTGTAGGTAGTCCGTAAAAATTTGCTGGCAGTCAATGTCTCCAGGAAAAACTTAGAAGGGGTTTGCGTAAGAAAAGAATCAGCGATACCTGAAAAAGAAGGGGCGTACATGAAAACAATCGTCGCTTCCTGTTTATCATCACCAATAAAAAAACCACGCTGTACGCCTTCCAGTACAAAATATAAATAACGTTCCGTTTCTCCCGCCGTGGTCAAAATTGTTTTTCGTTTGCATTCAAACGGCTGCCATATCTGCGACATCTTCTCCCACTCCTCTTCCTTTAAAGGATAAGCTGCAAAAAGAAATTGTTTCAGGAGATCAATATCCGTCATTTTATTTCATATCAGAGAGTATAAAATCAGCCAGCAGTTTCATCCGGTAATAAAGATTGCTTAGCATCAGCGACACATTGTTCTTCGCTTTCTCTACGCTGTTGGCATTCATTTTTTTTATGTTCTTCAGCTCTTCTATTTTTTCATCTATTTTGTCCGTGATCTTTTCCGCATCCCAGCCAATGTATTTTTTATTCCTGTCATCCGACACATGATAGGGTTCGATACTGCCCGGCTTTAATTTTTTAAATTTAAAATTCTGCTTAATCGCATCGTTAATCGCTTCATTCTTCAGCATGTCAATCATCACGTCCGGCGATACATTATTCAAATAGGCATTATGAAAAATGTTAAGGTTATTCCGTAGTTCACGGATCACTTGTTTCCGGACAATATCACTTGTCTTGCTTTCTTTATTTAAAAAAGCAAGCAAGTCTTTTAGCGGGCCGATACCGGTTTTGAGCCAATCTAAATCCATACTATCAAATATAAAAGAAGCAAATTGCAATTAAATTAAAAAGTAAAAAATCAAAATTAAAAACCCTTTATTACCTGGTTTTCATCCTGGTTAGCTGTTTCCCTTTTTGACTTTTGATTTTTTACTTTTTACTTACCTGAACATAATTTGCTCCCTTGTTACCGTAGACCCATATTGGACCTCAATAATATAATGTGCATTCCTGGAAAAAGACGGCGGCACTTTGAAACTGATAGGTGACATACCATTGTTAAACCGGTTATAATATACCTTAGCGCCTATCAGATCATAAATGGTTACATCAACCGGCGCCGTTGTGTTTTCAAATAATTTAATGTTGACCTGGTTATTGACTACAGGATTAGGGTAGACACTGATCAACTGCTGTTTGTCATTTGACCGTAACAATATGATGTTTGAATATTTGATCCTTCCGCCTTGCAGCAACTGCCCTTTAATCCTGTAAAACATTTTCGGTGCGGTTACCTGGTGGGTATAAGAATAGTTCTCAATAAGAGTTGAACTGGTATTATTTATTCTTTGCAATTCATTATAAGTAATTCCATCGGCAGAGAATTCAATCGTGAATTTTTCATAATGCGGGTTATCTTCCACCTTAAAGTTCAATTGTGATTGCCCGTTGAAATATTGGCCTGTAAGCGTAATATCTTCCAGCGGAAGTGGAATATTGGCACTGGCAAAAATGGGCACTTTGGTAAAGTTGCTGCCGAGGACTGTTTGTGTTTCAGTAGCAGACATACAAAGCCAGTCTTGCATTACTGTTGAATACAGTTGCCTGAAATCATACTGCATCGGGACCTGGTCATTCACTGTGGGTGTCAGCGGAATATTTGGCGATGAACCGATCATGCCACCGTTCAATGCGGCGCCGAAAAATAATACAGGCGCCCCTACGCCATGATCAGTGCCTACACTTGCATTGCTGATAATGCGCCTTCCAAATTCACTAAAGGTCATACCTGTTACATTCGGCGCCTTGCCCATCAATTGTATATCATTCTGAAAGGCATTAATCGCTTTGGAAAGTATGGATAAAATATTTGCATGATTACCGGTAGTAGTAGCGCCGGCTACCACTTGGTCTACATGGGTATCATGTGAGTTGGGGTGATTGACTATATAAATGGGAGTGTGCAATCCGCCGCCGATCAAGCGGGCTACTATTTTTAACTGGTCTGCTAATGAGTTTCCTGAGGCGGGATATAGAGTTGATTGGGTTGCCTGCGCCGCATACGCATTTTGTATTCCTACCCTGTATGCATTGCTCTGATCTTTCATGAGGCGCAAAAAAGTCAGCTCTCTTCCATAATCATTATTTGGCGCGGGATCGGTAGTGGCATTGATAATATTTAATAAAGCAGTCGGGTTAGATACATTATAACCCATGTTCACTGCCGGCCCCTGTAAAGAGAAAGGAAGTGTAGAACCGATTTGTATCGCTAGCGGGTCCTGCATATTCGTGTTGGGATAAGCTGCGGGATAGCTTGGGTATTGTATATCCAGCGAGCGGCCCAGCCAACCAGTATCCAAGTCTACATTACTGGCGGACCCGGAAAACCATATATCCGTAGCACGGAAATGACTGAAATTAGGATTGGGATAAGAAACTCCCTGCACAATTACCATCTTGCCATTATTATATAAGTCCCTCAATTCCGTAAGGGCGGGGTGCATACCGGTCGTAGCATTATTATTAAGCGGAAGAATGGATGCCAGCGGCAATACAAGGTTAGGCCTTGCATTCACCAGATTAGTATATTTATCTTTTGGTATAATAGTATTAAGGCCATCATTGCCCCCGTTCATTTGAATGATCACAAGGATTTTACCACAGCCGTATGTTGTTTGCGCCAGGTAATCAAAAAACGCATTACCTGTACTTGGATTGGCATAAATAGGTACCCCATTTATAAGAAGAGGGGCAGCAGCCAGAGAACCTGTTTTAATAAATGTACTACGCTTCATAAATTATTTTCTAAAAAGTAAAAAGATCGGGTTGCAGGCAAGGGAAAATATATTCGCCGGTTTACATTAACTGGTACTCCGCCAACTGAACAATTGTTGTCAGTAATGATTTAAGCCTTGTCTCCACCACATTCGTATTAGCGGTAGTGGGTGTGGCAATAAACGTGTTCCATGCCGTTGTCCAATAACTGTCTGTTGTTTGTCCGCTTAATAATGTAGCGAGTTTAATACTTGATTTCTGCGCTGCGCTCAGGTCATTCGGTATTAAATATTTTATACAAGCTGCTATCAGCAGGTTAGGATCAGCACATATAGTATTGCCGAATTGCTGTGCAAATGCGACATTGCTTACCTTATTAGCAGTGGTGAGGCTGTTGTAAGTAAGGTTATACCCGTTAAACAAATCCTGCAAAAATTTGAACCGCTTTTGAATGGTGTTGGTATTTATCCAGTATTCATGATAGGCCGGTGTTTGGTAAAATGGGTTCCAGCCCGATACATTGGGAATAGTGCCCATTTGCTGTTCCATATTCAGGGTGATATTATCATTGTAATAACTCCATACCTGGTACTGCGCCTGGTAATTCGTTGGATCAGCAACATTGGTCGTAATATTAAAAGTTCTTAATGTACCAACCACCAGGTCAAACGGCGTTTTAATATATACGCCGCGGTTGGCCATATCAAAGAAATGTTCGCTTTTAAAAAGTTGTTTCAGCACGGGAAGAATTTCCCAGTTACTGTTGACAAATGTTTGTGCCAGGGGAGCAATCACATTGGCTTCAATGTTCGCATCAATATCATAGTAAACAAAATAACGGTACAGCTTACGGCAGATGTATTGGGAAACCACTTCGGATTTACTGAATATGAGGTCGATCAATTGATTCAGTTCATTAGCGCCATTAGCCCCCGATTGATAATTGATTACCGCATTACCAAAAAAAGAAGAGAACTGTTTATTCGAAGTACTATGAGAGCCGGGTACAAAATTAGTAGCAATAGTTGCCGTATTCAAACCCTGCACCCTCCACCCGGTCAGCACTTTAGCTGCCGCTATTACATCACTTTGTGTGTATTGACTTGCGGGATCTTTTCCCAGCGTGAACAGCTCCATTAATTCTCTTGCAAAATTTTCATCGGGGGCTGTAGCTGAATTGGCCTGGTTATTCAGGTAATACATCATCGCAGGCTCTGTACAGATCTTGCGGATCAGTGTTTTAAAATTACCCAGTGAATTATCCCGCAACAATTTAAAATAAGAATAAAAAATGCGGGCGCAGTTGGTATTAATATAAGAGTTGGAAGATTCAGAAATAAACTGGAAATCAATTGGTATAAAATGATACCAGAACCACACCATCTTTTCACGGATCTTATCATCACTGTTCAGCGCCTGGCCAAACAGCCAGCGTCTCATTGCTTGTGCACGATATGAGTTTGTAGTTTGCCCGACAGATCCAGTAGGAAAAGGGTTTGTTGTCCAATCCGCTCCGTACGGTATTGCATTTTCATCTGCTCCCACAAGGTTGTACCAGTTTACCGGTGGTGCAGGAACGGCTGTATTAATATTCATCACGTAGTCCACCGCCGCGGCAGAAGTCATGGGTAATAAAGTATCAACAAAAGTTTTTTTGAAACCAAATCCTGTGCGGCGTAAAAGGTGCAACGCTTCCCATTCAGTCCAGGCGCCTGTATAGGGTGTAAGACCACTGGTAACATTTCCGACTCTTACTTCATCCGCTATACGTGCAGCAGGATCATATTCTTTCATCTCCGTACTGTACTCACGGGGTCCCAGTGTTTTTCTTGCATACTTATCAAACAACGGATCATCGCTGTCGTAGTCATTAGTGGAAAAATCACCGGCTAATTCAGCTTTTTGTTTCTGGCGCAGTGATGCAAAAAATTTTCTTCTTGATACTTTTGGGTGTTCCATATAAAAGAATTTTAATTAAGCCTAGTTTTTAAAAGATGGCAGCAGGTTATAGCAAACCTTTAAAGGGTCAGCGTATTTGTTGTAACCAGTTTTTTAGGAGGATATCATTTTTTAAACAAGCAGGCTTATGCAGCAATGCAAAGCAGTTGTTTAGGAAAATTCATAGAAGGGTGCAGGTTGATAAGATGTAATTTTGAGGCGGACGGATGAATAATTCTAAGCTACAACATATTGCCCATTTCGACCTCGATTCTTTTTTTGTTTCCGTAGAAATTATTAATAATCCTAATTTAAAAGGAAAACCTGTTCTTGTAGGCGGTTATGAAAGAGGCGTTGTCGCCGCATGCAGTTACGAAGCAAGAAAATTTGGCATTCACTCAGCGATGCCGATGAAAAAAGCGATGCAGCTTTGTCCGCATGCCATTGTTACCAATGCCAGCCGTGCGGATTACAGCAAATATTCAAGATGGGTAACGGAAATCATCGCTTCCAAAGTGCCGTTGTTTGAAAAAGCATCTATTGATGAATTTTATATTGACTTAACGGGGATGGATAAATTCTTTGGCGTAACAAAATATACCAAAGAACTGCGGCAACAGATCATGAAAGAAACCGGCCTTCCTATTTCCTGCGGGTTGTCATCCGCAAAATTTATCAGCAAGATGGCGACGAACGAAGCTAAGCCCAATGGCTTTCTGGAAATACCGCGGGGAAAAGAAAAAGAATTTCTCTGGCCGCTGGGTATTGAAAAAATAAATGGTGTAGGTAAACAAACAGAACTACAATTAAAAAGTCTTGGTCTTTATAAAATTGAAGACATCGCCAAAACACCATTGGAAGTAATAGAAAGGTACGTGGGCAAATGGGGCGAATCATTATGGAATAAAGCACAGGGCATTGGCAGCTCGACCATTAATACGGATTGGGAACAAAAAAGCATGAGCCATGAAAACACGTTTGATAAAGATTATACAGATGTAGAATTCCTTCATGGTGAGCTGGTGCGGCTTACGGAAAAGACAGCTTATTCATTAAGACAGGATGAATTGATGACAGGATGTATTACTGTCAAGATCCGTTATTCGGATTTTGAAACTACATCAAGGCAGGAAACAATTGATTACACAGCATTGGATGATTCACTCATCGCCAAAGTAAAAGATCTTTTTAATAAAAGCTACCAGAAAGGAAGACCGGTAAGATTGCTCGGCGTTCGTTTCAGCCAGTTCATACCGATCACCATGCAAATGAGTTTGTTTGATAACAACGTGGAGAAGTTAAATCTTTTCAAAGCGGTGGATGACATTAAAGACAGGTTCGGAAGCAAAGCAGTGGTAAAAGCTGTTACTTCCAAACTGACTGAAGGAAACAATAAGCACACAACAAAAGACAATAAAAAGAAAGAAGCGGAATAATCAATGATGATGGGTGATCCGTATTAATGAATACACTATGCAAAACATGCCCGTGCAAAAAACTCCGTCGCAATTACTAATCATCGGCGCCTTCGCGGCGATTTACATTGTATGGGGATCAACTTACATTGCCGTCCTCATCGCATTAAAAGATATTCCGCCTTTTTTAATAACCGGTCTTCGTTTCATGATCGCCGGCGTTTTATTATTTACATTTTCTATGGCCCGCGATGAATCACTGCCGGGATTACGATCTGTCGTTAATCTTTCTTTCAGTGGTATCCTGATGTTATTTTTTGGAACAGGCGCCGTGGCCTGGGTGGAGCAATATATTTCCAGTGGCCTTGCCGCTATCATTGTAGCCACTGTTCCGCTATGGTTTGTCCTGCTGGATAAACGTCAATGGAGATTTAATTTTTCCAACAAGCTGATTATTGCCGGTATTGTCATTGGCTTCGCCGGTGTATTTATTTTATTTGCTGATAAAAAAACACTCGATTTTTCCGGTGATAAAATGAAACTGGTTAGTTTTTTTCGTGATGATAGGCGGGGCGATTTGCTGGGCGATTGGTTCTTTATTTATAAAATATAAAACCATTGAAGGCACTACCGGTATGAAAGCAGCGGTTCAAATGATTGCGGCGGGACTTGTTTTTTTTATTATAAGCATTATCCATGGTGAATTTCAGCATACGCAATGGCAACATATTTCACAGAGTTCCATATTCGCTATTATCTACCTGGTGATATTTGGATCACTGGTTGGGTATATGTCTTATGTCTGGTTGCTCAGTGTACGTTCCGCAGCGTTGATAGGCACTTATGCTTATGTAAATCCTGTTGTCGCCCTTTTCTTAGGCTGGCTTATTGCAGGTGAACCATTAGTCATCAGACAGGCCATTGCATTAGCGGTAATACTCGGCGGGGTGATACTGGTTACATTGGCTAAAGAAAAAAAATAAGAGTCTATTATATACCCTCGAAATCTCCATTTACAGATTCAGTATCTTCGCCTTTCCAAAAAAAATATTTCCCTATGTCAAAAGCATGGAGCACTTACCAGGAGAAAAATAAAGATCGTTTTCTAAATGAAATGATCGAGTTGTTACGCATCCCGTCCGTCAGCGCTAAAAGCGAACACAAAGAAGATATGCTGAAATGTGCTGAAGCCGTAAAGAAAAGTTTACTGGATTCAGGTTGTGATAAAGCCGAAGTGATGTCTACAGATGGTTATCCCGCCGTTTATGGAGAAAAAATTATTGATTCTTCTAAACCAACCGTGTTGGTATATGGTCACTATGATGTACAACCTCCCGATCCATTAGAGCTTTGGCACAGCGGCCCTTTTGATCCCGTGATAAAAGATGGCAAAGTGTATGCAAGAGGTTCCGCGGATGATAAGGGACAATTCTATATGCACGTGAAAGCATTGGAAACAATGGTAAAGACAAACAGTATGAGCACCAACATAAAATTTTTAATTGAAGGGGAAGAAGAAATAGGTTCACCTAATCTTGGAAAATTTGTCGCGGCGCATAAAGACTTATTGAAAGCGGATGTTATTTTAATCAGCGATAGTTCCATGCTGAGTATGGAAACGCCTTCGCTGGATATCGGAGTTCGTGGCTTAAGCTATATCGAAGTGGAAGTAACCGGGGCTAACCGTGACCTGCACAGTGGTACCTATGGCGGAGCGGTAGCGAACCCGATTACTATACTTGCACAAATGATCGCTTCCTGTCATGATAAAAAAAATCACATTACCATTCCCGGTTTTTATGATGATGTGCTTGTTTCTACAAAAGAAGAAAAAAAATTATTGAGAAAGGCGCCCTTCAATGAACAAGAATACAAAGATGAACTGGGTGTAAAAGAATTGTGGGGTGAAAAAGGATTTACGACGAATGAAAGGACCGGCGTTCGTCCAACATTAGAATTGAATGGTATCTGGGGCGGCTACCAGGGTGAAGGAGCGAAGACAGTATTGCCTTCGAAAGCAACCGCGAAGATCTCCGCAAGATTAGTTCCTAATCAATCTTCTAAAAAAATTACAGAGTTATTGTTGAATTATTTTAAATCCATTGCGCCGCCATCTGTCACAGTAAAAGCATTTGAGCATCATGGTGGCGAACCTTACATGACACCGGTGGAAAGCAAAGGCTACCAGGCAGCAGCCAAAGCGGTGAAAAAAACATTTAAGAAAAATCCTATTCCCGTTCGTGGTGGTGGCAGTATCCCGATATGCTCTATTTTGGAAAAAGAATTAGGTGTAAAAATTATTTTCATGGGCTTCGGTTTGGATAATGACAACCTTCATTCACCCAATGAAAAATACAATATCGAGAATTATTATAAAGGAATAGAAACGATACCGTATTTCCATCAATTTTTTGCGGAAGAATAAGCTACGGCAGTTATTGCCACGGAGGCACGGAAAAATATAAAAAATCTCCGCTTCTAAATACCGTTTACAGGGTATTTACCGTTATAGCACGAAACGTATCTTTCAACCAAAACCCGTGCTATGCGATCACTATTTTTAATCCTTCTCTTCCCTTTTGTTGCCGCTGCGCAAATTAATCCTGCATTTGTTTTTAAACCGAACCTCAGTTATACCAAACTCGAAGTATCAAGCGATGGTATGTTTGGTTTTGAAGAAAATGGCAAATTCGGTTACATAGATAAAAATGAAAAGGTGATTATTCCCGCCGATTATTTGTATGATGGTACGTATAAAACCATCCCATCTTTCAACAAAGGATATGTGAAGTTGAAAAAAAGACGGGAAATACGGGCTGCTGGATAAAACAGGAAAAGTAGTGATCCCTTTTGACTATGAAACGTTGACCCCTGTCACAACTCTTGGCAATTATGCAACCGTCAGTAAAAAGGAGAGTGGTAAAAATGTATATGGCCTGGTGAATGGACAAAACAAAGCGGTCATTCCACTTATTTATGAAGATATAATTGCAGACAGTAACCTGGTGAGTGTAAAAGAAAATGGTAAATGGGGAGTGATGGACATCACCGGTAAAAAATTGTTGCCTGCTGAATATGCTTCTTTAACCTTATACGCCAAAGAAAAAACGGTGAAGACGGAAAAGGATGGTAAAATTATTTTGCTGGATCTTTCAGGTAAAACACTTTTTGAAAAAGTGAAAAATGTTTATACGCTTAATGGGCCATCGCAGGGTATGTTGGTGGCTATTGTCAACAACAAATACGGTTATCTTGATTTAAAAGGAGATGAAGTGATCATCACTAAATATGATTATGCTTATAATTTCGAAAGCAATGGCCTTGGAAAAGTGGGAAGAAAAACTTCCGGGTCAAGCTACACTAAATATGGGTATATTGATAAAAAAGGAACAGAAGTAATTCCATTGGTATATGAAACGCTGGGAAGTTTCAGTAACGGTTTAGTGTACGCTAAGGATGGAGAAACCAACCGCTACGGGTATCTTGATAAAACAGGCAAATGGGTTATTCAACCTACATATTTAGAAGCGTTGGCATTTGATGCTGCAGGCGGGGCCTGGGTGAAAATGACGGATGCGAAGTATCATTATATTAATAAGGCGGGGAAAGATTTAGGTGCAATGGAAAACAGTTATAAAAATTTTTCAACAGACGGCTATGCGTTGTATGAACATACCGATAACCCTTTTGTATTAATTGACAAAACAGGAAAAACAATTAAAGTTTTAGAGGATTGCGACGCCATTTACACTTTTTCTGAAGGAATTGCCGGTTATAAATGTAAATCCAATTCCAAATACGGTTTTATTGATTACACGGGCAAGATCATCAGTTCCTGCAACTATGATGGATTCAGCGGTTTCAATGACGGCATATCGAGAGTGGAAAAGAAAGTGGATTCGAAAACAAAATATGGGTATATCAATACAAAAGGCGAAGTAGTGGTGCCGGTTGAATACGATATCCTCAGCGTCTATCGCAACGGATGGGGCGTGGCAAAAAAAGACGGCAATTATTATTTCGTTGATAAAACAGGAAACTTAAAAGATCCTGCACGTAAATATGATGAACTGTATGAATTCAGGTCAGGATTTGCCATGGGAACAGTGAATGGCACTAACAGCACAAAAACCTATTATTATATTAATACTGACCTGAAAGAAGAATTCAACATCACTGCAAAAGAAGGTTATCTTTTTTGGGAAAATGTAGCGGTGGTGAAAAGAGAGAAAGATTATGAATTGATGAATAAAAAAGGAGAAGTGTTCAAAACATTAACCGGTATTTCAACGCTTAAGTTTTGTTCCGATGGTATGCTGGCTGTAAAAGAAAACGGTAAATGGGGATATATTGATGATAAAGGAACAACAGTTATCCCGTCTAAATATGACAGTTGCGAAGTGTTTAAATATGGTTACGGACGATATAGAATGAATAGCAAATGGGGGTTACTGGACAAAACTGGAAAAGAAGTAACAGAAGCTAAATATGAAAACATCTTAAGCGGGGAAAACGGCATCTTTATTTTTTATGACAATGGCTGGGGCATTATGGATAAAACCGGTAAGGTTATTATCCCTTCCAAACTTTATACGATAACACCTTTTGAAAAAGACAGGGCGCTGGCGCGGCTGGGAAAAAGTTATTCCATTTTACGGTCGCCGCTGGTGAAATGATTTCTTGAAATATATTTTAAAGCCGGGCATTCATCCCGGCTTTTTTAATTTTGCGTATGGCTGAAAAAGAAAAACTCCGTTTGGATAAATATCTCTGGGCAATCCGTTTGTTCAAAACAAGGACATTGGCTGCGGTGGCCTGTGATACCGGCAAAGTAAAATTTGATAGTTCGCAAGCAAAAGCGTCCAAACAAGTTAACATCGGTGATGAATATGAAGTGAAAACAGAAGCGAAAAGATGGCGTATAAAAGTGACGGGGTTATTACAAAAACGGGTGGCCGCCCCCGAAGCGATAAAAAATTATATTGACATCACCCCTGAAGAGGAAATACAGCGCTTACAATACCAGGCCGCCAGCTTCCATACCGGTAAACGGCAAAGTAAAATAGGAAGGCCTACTAAAAAAGAGCGGAGGACTTTGGATGACTTTCTTGACGACTAGCATCGCTGCTTTGCTTTATTTATCTTTATCGTATAAATGATAAAATATTTCTTACTGCTGTTATCTACCATTTCATTGTTATCCTGTTCTAAAAATAACGGGAAAACAGATGATAAAGTTTTGCCGGTGATTACGCTTAGTTCGCCAACAAACGGGCAAACATTTACAGCAGGCACTACTATCAACATCGTTGCAGCTATTTCAGATAACAACAAACTGGCAGAGATCCATGTCCATATTTCTAACAACGCCACAGGACAACTGGTAGCGGATATACATCGTTATCCAAACGCATCTGTTTATACACTCAATGAAACCTTCCAGGTACAGGCGGGTATTAATTATACCATCCGTGTGCTCGCTATCGATACATCAGGCAACCACGAAACACAAACGGTGACGATATTGGTTAATTGACCATAGCTGCAACAAAAAAGTGGTGACAACAGCCGAAACCTAGATACCGGGATGAAATATTTAGCAGGAGATTTGTTCGACTAAAAAATAATCCAGAAGAGGCTTCTGTTTATTCCTTATAAATAGGTAATTCACCTGTCCTATCTTTGATGCATGCGAATAGACATCATTACCGTTTTACCTGAACTATTAGAAAGCCCGCTGCAACACAGCATCATGAAAAGGGCGCAGGAAAAAGGTTTGCTGGAAGTGCAGGTTCATCAACTGCGCAAATGGGCGGTGAATGATTATGGCCAGGTAGACGATTATCAATATGGCGGGGGCGCCGGTATGGTGATGATGTGCGAACCGTTAATAAAAGCGATTGAAGAATTATCGGCGCAAAGGAAATATGACGAGATTATTTTTTTAACGCCTGACGGAGAAAGATTGACACAGAAAATCGCCAATTCACTTTCTTTAAAAGAAAATTTATTACTGATCTGTGGTCATTATAAAGGTATTGATGAAAGAATACGAGAGCATTTTGTAACCAAAGAAATTTCCATTGGCGATTATGTATTAAGTGGTGGAGAATTACCTGCAGCGATACTTGTTGATGCTATTGGCAGGTTATTGCCCGGCGTATTAAATGATGAAACGTCCGCTTTATTTGATTCATTCCAGGATAATTTATTAGCGCCGCCTGTTTATACAAGACCGGAAGATTTTCGTGGTTGGAAAGTGCCGGATATTTTAATGAGCGGCGATCATAAAAAGATTGATGAGTGGCGGCATGAACAATCGCTGCAACGAACGAACGAAAGAAGACCTGATCTGCTGAACGAATAAAATTTACCAGCAGTTTCTCATACTATTATTTATCAATACTACCCGATGATTTGTTTTCCTAAAACATCCCGATCACCGTTACCACCGCATAATAAAGGAGAATAACAAGCAGGTTGATAAGTATGGTTTTTTTCATAAATATTGGTTTATGAAAAGGGCGAAAAATTATGCCAATGCCTTTGTTTTTGAATAGGATTACTACAACGAACGCATGTTTATCCCCGGGGTAAAATCGCTGCGAAAAGCGTATTGGTAAATTACTTATTTTTATAACCGCTCCATCTTTCTTCATCTTAACAACTCTTGTCGTATGAACAGCAGAAGAAAATTTATTAAAACTACAGGCGCAGGCGCCATTGGCCTCGGGTTATTACCCGCTTTCAATAACCTGGAAAGTATATTTGGTTTCGGCGCACCGATAGCATTACCACGTACAAGCCCGGAAGCGCAGGGGATTTCTTCCGCAGCGGTACGCAATTTTATAAAAGCAGCGAATGAATCAGCTATCGGCCTGCACAGTTTTATGCTGATGCGCCATGGCAACGTAGTGGCCGAAGGTTGGTGGAAACCATTTGAACCGCAATACAAGCATACATTATATTCCTTATCGAAAAGTTTTACCAGTACTGCTATTGGTTTATTGGTAACCGAAGGAAAGATCACGGTGAATGATTTAGTGACTTCATTTTTCAAAGACGAATTGCCGGCTACAGTGAGTGGGAACCTTGCGAAGATGAAGATCAAAAATTTGCTGACGATGAACACGGGACATAAAGATGATACAATGCCCAAGATGAGAGAGGGAAATGCAACATGGACAAAAACATTCCTCGCACAACCGGTAGAGTTTGAACCCGGTTCTCATTTCTTATATAATACCGGCGCTACCTACATGCTCGGCGCTATCGTACATAAAGTAACAGGGCAAACATTAGCGGCTTATTTAAAGCCCCGTTTATTCGATCCATTAGAAATAACAGGTTTCGATTGGGAAGTGTCGCCACAAGGATTGAACACCGCAGGTTATGGCCTGCGTGTAAGAACAGAAGACATTGCGAAGTTTGGCCAGATGTATTTGCAAAAAGGCCAATGGAACAATAAACAAATTTTACCGGCTGCCTGGGTAGAAGAAGCGACGAAATACCAAACCAGCTCGCAGGAAGGAAATGGCGATTGGTCGCAGGGATATGGTTACCAGTTCTGGAGATGCAAGCCCGGTTTCTTCCGCGGCGATGGCGCCTTTGGTCAATATTGTATCGTGATGCCGCAACACGATGCAGTGCTTGCCGTAACAGCTGAAAGCTGGAATATGCAACAGCAAATGACAACGATGTGGGATAATTTATTGCCCGGTATGCATGATGGCTCATTAAGTGAAAATGCAAATGAGTTAAGTGAATTGAAGAAAGATTTAAAAAATCTCGTACTGCCTGTAGTGAAAGGTTCGACACAATCATCAGCCGCATCAAAGTATAATGGTAAAAAAATTAAGATGGATGCTAATGATTATGGTGCGGAATCTATCCAGTTTAAATTTTCAAATGATGGCTGCACATGGACGATAAAAACAGCGACGGGAGATTCTACTATTAAAGCTGGTTGGGAAAAATGGCAGTCAAATAATGATACAGCGAAATATGCATTCCCGGCGCCGGGCCGACTTCACATGCCGTCAAAAATCGCCGGCACCGCCACATGGGTTAATGAAAATACATTGCAATTAAATTTACGGTTTACCGAAGCGATGCATGGTGATAAAGTCACGTGTACTTTTGATGGCAATAAAGTATCCGTTTCATTTTTAAATACTGTTGCCGAGAATACGAAGACCAATCCTGAAAGCAGGAAAGCTATCACCGGGACAGTTTAAATTATTATTAGAATACCGCTCATGTTTAATCGTATACTGACAACAATATGTTTGTTATTAATTTTTACCGCCACAAAGGCGCAGGATACCGTTGATGCGTATGTAGAAAAAGAATTCGTTATCATAAAATCCGCCCCGAAATATGAAGATGCGTTGCAAACAGCGAAACTGGCGGCAACAAAACTTCAGCTCAAACTCGATTTGCGTGAACTGAAAAAGAATACGGCGACGGGATTAACATGGAGCAAACAAACCTGCGAAGATGAATGGGGCGAATTTCCCTGTTATGTGGCAAGGGGACGATATGATGATGGCAACTACGTGAGCATAGAATATTCCAACGCCTATACCGGCTTCAGGGAAGGTTATTATATCGTCATCGTGGCTGGCGGTGAAAGAGGTAGCAAAGAAGTAAAATCAGCATTAACCAATGCGAAAAAAATTTACAAAGACGCTTATTCTAAAAGAACAAAAGTGTATGTCGGTTGTATGCATTGATAATGTAGAATTAAATTCGTCTTCAAAAAAATTCAATACTATTACCGGCGCTTCGAAAATGCTGATACTTCGACATTGCTCAGTAGAGAACAGGAAGATGAACGGAGCGTCGCAACGAAGCTGATAGTAGCAATGCCGATGACCTCATAAAAAAATACCTTATCAACCGTTTTATCAATGAAGAATTATTTACCTGCATTTTTAGCCCTGGTTATTATTTCCTGCAGTAATGGGAAGACAATTCAAATACATGCAAATGATCCGATCATCGGGCATTCCGGAAGAACTGTGTTTGATAAAAACAATGATCTTATCCTGATCGGCTCCGCTTCTTATGCCGAATTTATTTTTACCGGCGATTCCTGTGTGATTTTCTTAAAGAATATAACTTACCCGGGAGATTATAATTATTTATCCATTGAACTGGATAATCAATACATCAAACGATTGAAAGTGGATGGCAATGAACCGAAACCATATACTATCAAAGCAACGACGAATACTACTTCTCATTTACTTCGTCTGTATAAAGCAACTGAAGCGCTTAAACGGCCAGGTCGCTTTAACAGCAGTGAAAGGAAATATAAAAGTGACCGAACACACTGTGAAGAAAAAAATTGAATTCATTGGCAACTCCATCACCTGCGGCATGAGCAATGACACCAAAGAAATTCCCTGTGGCACCGGTAAGTGGTACGATCAACACAACGCCTATTGGGCTTATGGGCCGAGAGTAGCAAGAACATTGAATGCTGATTTTTTATTGAGTGCTGTTTCGGGCATTGGCATGTACCGCAACTGGAACTCATTGTCGCCAACGATGCCGCAGGTATATGAATCTGCCTACCTAGATATTGACAGCGCACAACGATGGAATTTCAATAATTACATTCCCGATGTGGTAAGCATTTGTTTGGGCACCAATGATCTTTCCAACGGCGATGGCAAGAAAGAAAGATTGCCATTCGATTCATCCGCATACATAAAAACTTATGTTGAATTTATCGGAACGATCTATAGACATTATCCATCCACGCAAATAGCGCTGCTGACAAGCCCGATGATCGCAGGAAGCAGTGGTGAATTGCTGCTGGCATGTTTGCAAAGCGTCAAAGAAAAAAGTAAAGCCCTTTATGCGGGTAAACCTGTTATTGAAATTTTTAAATTCAAGCCGATGGTGCCGAAAGGATGCGGTTCTCATCCCGATATTGACGACCATCAAGTGTTAGCCAATGAACTTTTACCCTTCTTTAGCAAGCTGTTAGGCAACCGGTCATGACAAAAGTCCGGATAATTTAACACTGCATGCAATACTTTTGATGTGATTTAACCGTTTTGCAGGTGAATATTTCCCAAATTAAGTAACGTTTGTTGCGGGTAAAATGTAATTTCACGGCGTTAGCTTTTATCATTTAAAAAAAACAGCTATTTTTAAGAATACCACCTGCTTTGCAAGCCCGGCAGATGCTGTAAATAAATTGATTAACAACGAATGAAGGCTCTTACCACGATCACCGATCCAATGTCTTTTACAAAAGAAAAATTCAGTCGCTATGAAAAATTCTGGCTGAAGTATATCAATGATAAAAGAGACCTGCCGTTCATTCACCTGCTCACCGCCATTCATATTCTTGTTATCCCGATCGCTGTCATTTTGTATACACCCCTTTTGCAAGGATGGTATTGGTGGCTGGCTTATCTTCCCTATTTCTATTTTTCTCAATTATATTTCAAAGGCCGTTTCGGTTTGATGCTGCATTGCATCAGTCACCGCAAACTTTTTAAAAAAGGATATACCTGGTTGTATCATTGGACCATCTGGGGTGTTTGTCCTTTTTTCGGTCATACGCCTGAAACATACTTTGTTCATCACATGGCCATGCACCATGTAGAAAATAATATGCCCGATGATGCGAGCAGTACGTTGAAGTATAACCGTGACAGTGTTGGCGGTTTCATCCGTTACGTGTTGCGTTTTTTATTTCTTGGCTTCCGCGATACATTCATGTACCTCTTCAGCCGCAAACGTAAAAAATTATACATGCGCCTCAGCTATGGCGGAAATTTCTTTTATCTTTTTTGCGTGGGGATGTGTTTCGTCAACCTGCAGGCGACACTCTGGATATTTATTATACCGTTTGTGTTTGCCCGCATCGTGATGATGCTCGGCAACTGGGCGCAGCATTCTTTCGTTGATAAAAATGATCCTGAAAATAATTTCACCAGTGCTATCAATGTGATCAATACCAAATACAATCATGCCTGCTGGAATGATGGTTATCATACGGTGCATCATTTACGTCCCGGTCTTCACTACCTTGAAATTCCCGGCGAATTCCTGAAATTAAAAGACCAGTTTGCCGAGAAAAAAACATTTGTTTTCGACGGCATTCATTATCTGCATGTTTTTATTTACCTCATGACAAAGCGCTATGATAAACTGGCGAGTCATCTTGTGAACATCAACGGTAATACTTTCAGCAGCGAAGAAGAAGCCATTGCGTTGATGAAAGAAAGATCAAGAAAAATAATTATCACCGAACCGCACGGAGCTGATATTATAGAAATGCTTCCTCCCCGCAGGGTAGCAGAATCTACTATTTGATTTTTTTTATTTACCCAGCTTTAGTTTTTCATGGCATCGCCTGTTGCGTCGCACTCTTCATCGTTCTGTTCACCGCTCAGCAATTAAGTAGCTTCTTATAATTATAGGGTTTTACCTTTCGGCGACTATTCAATACTACCATAATCGTCTCATAACAGGGCTGTGCGAAGTTTCCCTCTCCACTTGTGGAGAGGGATAAAGGGTGAGGTTATTCATCTTACCTTTATCGCATTACAAAATGTAATTAGTCTATGCATTCTTTCTCTATCACCGGCAATCTCGTTGATGTTCCTCAACAAAGAATTTATCTTGCGGAAATAACTGTTGAAAAAGGAAAAATAATTTCAATCAAAGAAATATCCCCCACCCCACTCGCCACTCACCACTACCTTCTTCCGGTTTTATAGACAGCCACGTTCACATCGAAAGCTCTATGCTCGTTCCATCAGAGTTTGCAAGACTTGCCGTTGTGCATGGCACTGTTGCTACCGTCAGCGATCCGCATGAGATAGCGAATGTTTGCGGCATGGCAGGCGTAGAGTTTATGATAGAAAATGGAAAGACAGTTCCATTTAAATTCAATTTCGGTGCTCCGAGTTGTGTACCCGCCACGATTTTTGAAACAGCCGGCGCTGCACTAGATGCAACTGATGTAGAAAAATTATTACAGCGTGATGAAATAAATACCTGAGCGAGATGATGAATTTTCCCGGTGTTTTATTTAAGGATGAAGAAGTGATGAAGAAGATCGCCGCGGCACATAAATTAAACAAACCGGTGGATGGTCATGCGCCGGGATTGAGGTGATGATGCAAAAAAATACATTGACGCCGGTATCTATACTGATCATGAATGCTTCACCAAAGAAGAAGCGCTGGATAAATTAAAATACGGCATGAAAATCCTGATCCGGGAAGGAAGCGCTGCGAAAAATTTCGAAGCATTAATTGAGTTACTCAATGATTACCCGGATATGATCATGTTTTGCAGCGATGACAAACACCCGGATAGTTTAGTGCTCGGGCATATCAATCAACTTTGCGCAAGGGCCGTAGCCAAAGGAATTGATATTTTTAAAATAATAAAAGCGGCCTGCGTAAATCCCGTGCTGCATTATAAGTTGGACGTAGGATTATTAAGAAAAGGCGATGCTGCTGATTTTATACTGCTAAGAGACCTGAAAGATTTTGAGGTAGTAAAAACGTTTATTGATGGAGAATTGGTAGCGGAGGATGGAAAATCAAAAATCAAAAGTAAAAAGTCAAAAGTGATCAACAATTTTTTCATGCGACAAAAAGGAAATAAATGACTTTAAAATAGAAGCCGAAGCTACAATATCCACCATTCCTGTTATTGAAGCATTGGATGGACAACTGATCACTAACAAACTATCAGTACAGCCGGCAATAATCAATAATCAAATAATCAGTAATCCCGAAAAAGACATACTTAAAATAGTTGTTGTAAACCGTTATACAAATGCACCCATAGCAAAATCATTCATCAAAAATTTTGGATTGAAGCAGGGGTGCATTAGCTTCATCCGTTGCACATGACAGCCACAATATCGTTGCAATTGGTGTGGATGATGAAAGCATTTGCAAGGCGGTCAACCTTGTTATCGAACATACAGGTGGTGTAAGTTGCGTAAAAGAAAATGCTGAACTGATCGTACCGTTGCCTGTTGCGGGTTAATGAGTAACGAAGATGGTTATAAAGTAGCCGAGCAATATTCGCTGATAGATAAAATGGCGAAAGAAGCAGGCTCGACGCTTGCGTCTCCATTTATGACCTTATCTTTTATGGCGTTATTGGTAATACCGCATTTAAAACTCAGTGACCTCGGTTTGTTTGACGGTGATAAGTTTGAGTTTGTAAAAATAAAATCGTTAGAATGAAATATTCAGTAATTGGTGTTGGTTTGATTGTTTTGCTAATCGCATGCAATCAAAGGGATAAAAAGACTGAACCCGCTCCCGATACAACCCATGTAAACAAACCGGCAGCTCCTGCTATTGATACAACAGGAAAAGATACGTTAAACAAACATGATACATCCCTTATACATTTATCAGAAGAAATTTTAATTACGTTAAAAGCAAAAGATTTTTACTGGGCTTTCTTCTTTCATTCATCCTAAATGGGGTATTCGCTTTTCTCCTTATGCCTATATAGATACAACAGACGGTCAATTATTAGCTCCCGCTGACCTTATTTCTTATGGCAACAGCAACAAGGTGCTGACATGGGGCCAATATGATGCTAAAGAACAAAAAATCAGGATGAGCATCAAAAATTATTTTGGCAAGTTTGTTTATGATGAAGATTTTTTAAATGCCAAACAAAAATCAATCAATGAATTCCTGGGCTCAGGCAATTCATTAAATAATTTAAGAGAAGTTTTCCCGGGCTCCGATTTTACTGAATTCTATTTCCCCGGCTTTGACCCAAAATACGAGGGAATGGACTGGCGTACATTACGCCTTGTTTTCAAAACAGAAAACAATAGACCATGGCTCATCGCTATTGTACATGATGAATGGACTATATAGTCAATCATTAGTTCCTGTCATTTTCCATGTCCTCTTCTTCCGTATGATCATGAATCTGGAAACTATCCGCATTCCTGTTTAACTCCCAATAAAACTTAGTCCTCATTTTATTGTAGTTGCCAATCTCGTTCATTTGTTCCGCATCAAAATAATCTTCCGTTCACCATCGTGTATTTAATACTCTCTGTATTGCGGATATTTTCCAATGGATTTTTTATCCATCACGATTAGATCAGCCAGCTTGCCGGGCTCTAATGAACCGATCCATTTATCTAATCCCAAACTGAACGCCGCGTTGATCGTGGCTGTTTGTAACGCCTGGTGATTGGCCATACCGCCCTGCTGCATCATCCATATTTCCCAATGAGCGCCAATACCCTGTATTTGTCCATGTGCCCCCATGTTTACTTTCACACCTGCATCCATTAATTTCTTTACACTCTTTGAAATTAATATATGCCCGTTCTCATATTCTTCTTCCGGTAACATGGTGCGGTGACGGCTGCGTGTATCAATCACGGAACGTGGGGTGAAGCGAAGCAATCTTTCATTTTCCCACACATTGGTATGCTGGTACCAATAGTATTCACCGCTCACGGCCGCATAACTTACAATCAAGGTTGGTGTATATGCTGTTTTTGAATTTTTCCAAAGTTGTACTACGTCATTAAATAAGGGGGGCAACAGGCATATTATGCTCGATCGTTGTATGCCCGTCAAGTATCATCGTGAGGTTGTGATAAAAGAAGGATCCTCCTTCAGGTACTACCTCCATATTTAATTCCCTTGCCGCTTGTATAATCATTTGGCGTTGCTCTCTTCGTGGTTGGTTATAACTTTTTACGGAGAAAGCGCCATAGGCTTTTGTTCTTCGTAAAGTGCTGCGGGCATCATCAATCGAATTGATCACGGCTTTAAAATCGCCGTCAGCACCATATAAAACAGTTCCGGTAGAAAAAACCCTCGGCCCTACCATCAAACCAGCTTTAATTAATTCGCTTTGCCCAAACACCATTTCACTATTGGCGGATGGATCATGCATGGTAGTAACGCCATAAGCAAGATTGGTATAATACGGCCAATGCTTTTGCGGTGTGATACCGTGCGGAAATGATCGCCATGCGCATGTGCATCAATGAAACCCGGTAAAATAGTTTTACCGTTGCAATCAATTTGTTTGGCACCTGCGGGAATAGCGATATCTCTTCCCACGGCTTTAATAATATTTCCTTCCACCAATACAGTCCCGTTCTCAATGATTTCACTTCCCTTCATCGTGATGATTCTCGCATTGGTAAATGCGATCATTCCTTTCGGCTTATCTGTCTCTGCTGTCAATCCAACTTCAATCCCTTTTTCCGGCACTTTGAACAATGAATCAGGTTTATTGGCGATGAAATCAAAACGTTCATCCAGGTTGATGCTGTAATATTGACTGCCTAATATATAATGCAATTGTTTGCTGTCCGCCGACCAATGCAAATTGATCCCCGCATCTTTGGAAACAATTTTTACAGGAAAATCTTTGGTGCCACTACCAATGTCAATTGTCTTTCCTGTTTTCGGAAATGCGGCGACATATACTTCCCACAAATCAACAAAAGCGATCCAGTTTTCATCCGGAGAAACAATGAACTGGTTGCCATACGTACTCTTCAAATGAATGCGTTGCTCTAAGCCATCTAATTTGCAACTGGCATAAGTCCTGTTCATGCCGCCACCAATTTGATAAAAAATTCTATCGCCGGTTTTATTAAATCGTGGCTGATCTCCTCTTTCCGTTACTAATTTTTCATTGCTGCCATCAGCTGCCATTACATATATACCGGGATCAGCGGTATAAGACGGGCCTAATACATCGCTGCCGCCTTCTTTGCGAAATACGATCCATTTGCCATCGGGAGAAAAAGAGGGCATGCGGTAAATCGCTTTTGTCTATTGATCTTAACAGGTTTTGCTACACCAACCATATTCACTTTCCACAAACCGCCGGATGTAGTATCATTCCATGTAATATATAATAACGTTTTCCCATCAGCGGAGAAAGATGGTTCAAACTCGTAGTCAATGGCCGTGGTAATACGTTGCGGTTTACCAGCCGGCAATTCTTTTTTCCATAAATGACCAATGGCGCTGAACACCAGCCATTTTCCATCCGGTGATGTAATGGCCTGGCGTATCACATTCACATTAAATGTATCGGGATTAATTTCTTGTTGAAAACGCGGCGCATCATAAATGCGTTGTTTTACATTACAGGTAAAAGGTATTTCCGTTGATTTGTTGACACCGTTCACATCCACTTTGATGATCTTTCCATTGCTCCAGATGACGATTTGTTTATCATCCGGCGTCCACGCATAGCCGGTATAAATACCAAACACCGTCCATGCTTCCTGCTGGTCCTTTGACAACTTATCATAGATAGGCCACTCTTCCGCTGTTTCTAAATTGCGGAGATACAAAACGGTTTTTGTTCTTATCCTTCTTACAAAAGACAAGAATTTTCCGTCATGAGAAATTTGTGGCCTTGCAGCGCCACCGGGTCCACCGGTTACATCTTCCGTAATTCCTTTTCCCTGTCAAAGCGCCTGATAACAAATATCTCGTTGTTGGGGTCTTTATTGTATTGAAAAGAACCACCGGGGTACATATCCTCACTGAAATAAACATACCGTCCGTCGGGTGAAACGACCGGTTCATTCACATCTTGCTGATCATTTTTTCTTGTGGTTAATTGCAAACCACCGCCACCACTGATATGGTATAACCACATTTCACCCGCGCCTAATGACCTTGTTGACGTGAAATGTTTTTTAGCGACAATGTATTGCCCGTCCGGTGACCAGGTGGCATTGTTTAATAAACGGAAACTCTCTTTTGTAATTTGTTTGGCATCGCTGCCGTCACTGTTCATATACCAGATATTATCACCGCCGCCTGCATCCGAAGTGAACAATATCTTTTTCCCGTCGGGACTGAAGCGTGGCTGTACTTCAAAAAGCATGGCCGCCCCGTAACAATTTTGCCTGCCCGCCGGAGACAGGCATACTATAAATATCTCCCAGCAAATCAAAAGTGATTTCTTTTCCATCCGGGGAGAGGTCAAGGTTCATCCATGTGCCTTCGTTGACGGTGAAGGCAACTTCTTTGTAGGGCCCTTCGGGATTACTGACGTCCCATTTTTTGGGATCTTTTTTTTCCTGGGCGTTGGTGAGAATAGTAATAAAGAGGAGACTCGCTGCAATTAGTTTTTGGCGGTGCATGTAAGTGTGTTTGGGAATGAAGATAAATAAAAAAGTTTCATCCCTACGTCGCTTACGGATGAACGGATAAAAGGTGATTTTTGTAGATGGCTCGTTCCTCGCTCCCGCAAGCGGGATAAACTATGACAAGGCAAAGACTTTGCTAACAGCAGCATTCCTTTAGATCGATCATAAAATAAATTCTACTTTACCTGGTGACGACAAAAATGCTGAATAGAGAACAGGAAGATGAAGTCCCGATAGCTATCGGGAGCGACGCCCGACAACTTCGGGGGTCTTCGACAATTGCTGAGTAAAGAACAGGAAGATGAACGGAGCGACGCAACGAAGATGATAGTAGCAATACAGCCGGGCAAATAATAATATTTCTAATATGCGCCCGCCCCGATATACATCGGGGTTTCGCTTCGCTCAACAACGAAGATGATCAGGAAACCAAAGCTGGTGTAAAAAATAACTCATAAATGCAATTCATTATTCGCTTTACCTGCGCTAAGAGTAAACCTTTACAATGGCATCGAATTGATCTACGCCAAATTGTGAATATATCAACTTGCAAAAGGATGAGTAGTTGCCTACCTTTGAACAGCAGGCCGCATCCAATAAAATTTGATAAGGCTTTTCGAATTACCTATCCATATGAAAAAATTTGACAGGACAACAACTATTGCCGGGACCAACAATTCCGGAAGGAAAAAAGATTCTATAGCGATTAAAACATCGGGCACGGGTAAAAACGAAAACCATACAACAGCTTCCTCTTCAAAAGATAACGCCGCTATCACTTCCCCTGACTTAACTTTGCTGCTGAATAACACGGAAGAAAGTTTTTTATTGATAGATACGCAGCTTACCGTCATTTTATTTAATAAACGTTTCCACGATTTATATAAAGAATATTTTGGAAAAGATATTGCGAAAGGCGATTCTATTCTCGATTATGCGCAGACTGGTCGAAGGGAAATTGTGAGAGAAATCTATACACGGGCTTTAGCAGGCGAAACGATAGAATCAGAAATAGAAGTACCTCATCCTGACCAATCGATCCGCATTTTCGTTAATAAATTTAAACCGGTGCGTGATGAAAATAATACTATAACCGGCGTTTTTGTAAATATCGCAGACGTTACAGAAACAAAAAAAGCGGAAAAATTATTCCGTCAGGAACGGATGCTGCTCCGGGCATTAATTGATAACCTTCCTATCAACGTATATACAAAAGACCTTCAATCCAGGAAAACGCTGGCGAATAAAATGGATTATGAATATGCCGGCTTCAGCAGCGAGCAGGGCATTTTAGGAAAAGACGATTCCGAACTTTTCTCCGAAGAATCCGCAAAAAATACAATAGAAGAAGATAAATACATATTTACAACAGGCAAAAGTATCATCGGCAAAGAAGAGCACCACATTAAAAAAGATGGCAGCGATATCTGGTTCCTGATATCAAAGATTCCATTGAAAAAAGAAAACAATGAAATAGCGGGCCTGGTGGGTATCAGTTATGATATTACCGAACGAAAGCTGATGGAAGAACAGATACAGAAGAACGAAGCGGACCTGCAAAAAGCTTTTGACATCGCCGCGATAGGCTCCTGGAAATATGATATAAAGAATGACCGCTACGAATGGTCGCGAAGCGCCGTGGATGTAATTGGTTACAAGGAAAAAGACATTCCGCATAACTGGGAGAGCTATAAAAAATTTCTCCCCGAAGAAGATATTTTATCACTTGCCTGGGAAATTGAAAATTCGCACCGTTTTGGTGTATTGGATATCGAGCACCGGATAAATATATATGGAAAAACAAAATGGGTGCGGGAAAGAGCGCATATTGAGTATGATGAAAATAAAACACCCATTGCCTCCATTGGTATTATCCAGGATATTACTGAAAGAAAATTCATAGAGCAACAGTTAAAAGACGCTTATAGTTTTAATCAAACCATTATTGACACATCGCCGGTAGGAATATGGATATATGATGAATCCGGGCAAACCATTTCCACTAACCGTGCCGCCGTTACTATAAGCGGTACGACGATGGATGAACTACTGCAATTAAATTTTAAAAACATTCCGCTGTGGAAACAATCAGGCATGTATGATGCGGCGATAGAAGCCCTTCAATCCGGGAAAACAGTAAAGAAAGAAATTCATTTTATCAACTCTTATAACAAAGAGGTGTGGCTTGATTCGTTCCTCACAGCTGTACAGTTCAAAGGCAAAAAACACCTCATCCTTATGGCATACGATATTTTAGATCGTATGAAAGCTGAAGAATCGCTGAAGGACCATGAAAGGCAACTTTCAATCGCTATGCGAATTGCACGGCTTGCTTACTGGGAATTTGATGTTGTGGAAGGCCTTTTCACTTTCAATGACCAGTTTTATGCCATGTTAAATACAACTGTTGAAGAAGTGGGAGGCTATACACTTACTCCGGAAAAATATGCAGGGCTTTTTGTTTACCCGGAAGACCAGGCACTTATTGGTGCAGAAGTAGGGCTCGCTATTACAACTACTGATCCCAATTTCAGCCGGCAGATAGAACACCGGGTGATATTTGGAAATGGCGAAACCGGGTATGTCTCCGTCAATTTTTATATTATAAAAGATGATAAGGGCAATACGATCAAAACGTATGGCGTGAACCAGGACATCACCGAACGGAAGAAATATGAAGTGGCGATAGAAGAATTAAATATACAGCTCAGCAAAAGAGCACTGGAACTAACGGCCTCCAACACTGAACTGGAAAGGTTTGCTTATGTAGCATCACATGACCTACAGGAACCTTTGCGTATGGTGAGCAGTTTTTTACAGTTGCTGCAGAAAAAATATAATAATCAGCTTGATGAAACGGCCAATCAATACATCTCGTATGCCGTAGACGGATCAGACAGGATGAAACGATTGATCATGGACCTGCTGGAATATTCAAGAGTTGGCACCAACCGCGATACCCTTGTTGATACGAATATGAATGAAGTAGTTAACCAGGTATTGGGAACATTTACCAGTAAAATACAGGAAACAGATGCTAGTATTAAAGTGCAATCCATGCCGGTGGTAAAGGCCAATAAAACACAAATGTTGCAGCTGGTTCAAAACCTGGTGGGTAACGCTTTTAAATACAACGCTTCCCCTGTTCCCGCTATCAGTATCGGCTGCGAAGAAAAAGAGGACGCATGGGAATTCTTTGTAAAAGATAATGGCATAGGCATTGACCCCAAATTTTTTGATAAAGTCTTTATCATTTTCCAGCGATTACATAATAAGAACCAGTTTTCCGGTACAGGCATTGGCCTGGCCATATGTAAAAAAATTATAGAGAAGCACGGCGGCAGCATCTGGATAGAATCCGCCGGAGCCGATGGCAGCACATTTTATTTTACTATAAAAAAGTAAATTTTAATCCTACCCCCACCTATGAAAGAAGTAAAAATCCTGTTGGTAGAAGATAATGAAGGAGACATTCTTCTTACCCGGGAGGCGTTGAAAGAAGCGAGAATTAAAAACGAGATCCGTGTTGCGATGGATGGCCAGGAAGCATTGGATATTCTTAGTGGCGATGAATTGCCCGACCTGATATTGCTGGATATTAATCTTCCGAAAATTGATGGGCTGGAAGTATTGGCCACTATTAAAAAGGATGATCGTTTAAAAAGGATACCCGTCATTGTATTAAGCACATCCTCCGCCGAAAGTGATATTTCAGCATCGTATAATAATTATGCGAATTGCTTTATCACCAAGCCGGTTGATCTCGCTAAATTTATTGGTGTAGTAAAAACGATTGAAGATTTTTGGATAAGCATAGTCAAATTGCCACAAAATCAATATTAATGGCGCCGTTCACACAAGCCAATTCGCTGAATATTCTTGTAATAGAAGATAATTTTGGTGACTTTCTTCTGTTGAAGGAAAACATTTATCTCTCTAAGATACCTGTCGCGGATATACAATTGGCGGAAACGCTGGCGTCGGCTATTGAGCAATTAAAGCAAAGCAAACCTGACATTGTTTTCCTCGATCTTTATCTTCCCGACAGCAACGGGCTGAATTCTTTCAGTCAATTGCAGGAATACGTAACCGGCTCAGCCGTTATTATTCTTTCGGGCTTATCGGATACAAAAGCCGCCCTGGAAGCTATTTCACTCGGCGCACAGGATTATCTCGCCAAAGGCGAGTTTGATGAAAAGCTGTTGGAGAAAACCATCACCTATAGTATCGAACGTAAACGAAATTTAGAAATACTACGCCAGGCCAACGAAAGATATAGTCTCGTTACAAAAGCTACGCATGATCTTATCTGGGATTGGGACCTCCTGACCAATGAAGTGTACCGTGATGGACGAACCTTGAAAGATGAAAACGGCGCTTCATCCTACAGGATCATTCATAATATGGATAGCTGGAAAAAAAGAATCCACCCGGATGATGCAGAGCGCTGGATTAAAACGATAGAAGAAATAAAAATATCCACCCAGGATTCTTTTGAACTGGAATACCGTGTCCTCGACTCCAGCAATATTTATAAATATATCTATGACAGGGGTTATGTAGTAAGAAATGCGGAAGGCAAGGCCCTGCGGTTGATCGGCGCTGCGCAGGACATTACTGAAAAATTAAAATTAGAAGCGGAATTGCGTGAATCTCAATTGCAGCAGCAACGGGCACTTACCGAAGCCACGATCAAAGGCCAGGAAAATGAAAGAGAAGAGTTGGGCAAAGAGCTGCATGATAATATCAACCAGATACTAGCGACTTCCAAATTATATCTCGACTATGCGATGACTATGTCGCCTATTGATAAAGAAAGTGTGATGAAAGGAAAAGAATTTATTTCGCAGGCTACGGAAGAGATCAGGCGTTTATCCAAAGCATTATTGCCACCTTCTTTAGATGAATTCGGTTTGATCCCCGCATTGGATGAATTGATTAGTACCATTTCCATCACCGGCAAATTCAAAATAGAAAAAGAATGGGAAGGTTTTGAAGAAAAAGTGTTGCAGAAAGACCAGAAGCTAACAGTATACCGCATCGTCCAAGAGCAACTGAACAACATCATCAAACACGCCGAAGCAAAAAATGTTACGCTTACCTTGCACCAGGTGTACCGTGGTGAAAATAAAATCGTAGAGCTGCTTATAAAAGATAATGGCAAAGGCTTCAACCCCGCACAAAAGCGAAATGGCGTAGGTTTACGAAATATCATCAGCCGTTCAGAGATCTTCGGCGGCACGGTTTCTATTCATTCAGCACCGGGACAAGGATGTGAATTGAAAGTATCGTTCCCCACCTAATACAGTTCAATAGTTAAGGCTCCTGCCCTTTTGCCTATTGCTCATTGCTTATTGCTTATTGTCCCTGTCATAGTACTTATCGTATCTGAATACAAATGAACAAGTTGATTTTAACCCAGTGACTAAAAGCATTAAATTTGCGCACCATTCTCATTTTGACTTTTCCCTGCTTCAATTAAAAATTCTTTTATGAAATACTTAGTAATTGTATGCTTTCTACTTCTAACAGCTTGCCAATCTAATCGCAAGGATGTGATGACAGAACTTCTGAACGAACAAAAGTTTTTAAAGGATAGTGCTAATAATATAACCGAAAGGATAGGTAGCTGCACAGATAAAGGGGTTTACGACAGCGCAGAGGTTCAAAAAAATAAACTTGGTGCCGTTCATGCCCGGTTAATAAATATCCAGGTTTCAATTGACAGCCTTTCAAAAATGGAATAGTGTAAATTCCCGGCTTGAATACAGCTCAATAATTAATACTTCATCCCCTTTTGCCAATTGGCCTTTGCTTATTGCTCATTGCCCATCGTCATTCACCCCTCCTTTCCCCCCATTCACCGAGTTTTCCCAACCCATTGCCCAATGCCTGTTGCTCATTGCACATTCACCCTTTAGTTTTACATAAAATATGAAAAGAACATGAGCGATTACAACCGATATGAAGAGAGAAGAGAAAGAAGAAGAAAATGGGCCGACCGTATGGACCAGCGCCATGGTCATGGCCATGTGTGGACGGGATTATTTCTTTTGATAGTGGGTGGTCTTGCATTGGTCAGGAGTTTTGGAGTGCCCGTTCCCGATTGGTTATTCAGTTGGCAGATGTTGCTCATCGGTATCGGTTTATTCATTGGCTTCCGCAAAGGGTTCGATACCGGCGGATGGTTTGTTCCCATTCTTATAGGTGGCGCTTTCCTCGTCAATGAATATTTTCTCGACGGACAGTTGCACCGGCATATGTGGCCGCTGGTATTGGTCATTGTAGGTGTGGCCTTCATCTTCCGCTCCTTCAGAAGGCCGGGGCAGCAACAAAGATGGAGTGAAAAAAAAAATGCTGGAATGGAGAGGGAAACTATAGCACTGGAGAGTGAGGAAACCTACAGCGAAGATGATTTCGTCAACACCACTTGTATTTTCGGCAGCTCAAAAAAAGTAGTATTATCTAAAAATTTCAAAGGCGGCGACCTCGTCAATATTTTTGGAGGTTCCGAGGTAGACCTTACACAAGCCGACCTCACCGATGCGGCCACTATCGAAATCACGGCTATGTTTGGAGGCGCTACATTAATTGTTCCATCCAACTGGGAAGTGAAATCAACCATTGTCACCATTTTTGGTGGCATCAATGATAAAAGAAAAATGCCCGCCCTATCTGACAAACCAGGAAAGAAATTAATATTAAAAGGAACAGTGGTATTCGGTGGAATTGAAATAAAAAGTTATTAGCCCGGCTGCAGTGCTACTATCAACTTCCGTTGCGACGCTCCGTTCATCTTTCGGTTCATTATTGAGCAAAAGCGTCGCTCCCGATAGTTATCGGGATTACCATGAGCGAAGTCGAATGGTCGCACTTGTACGTTCGGTATCCCGATAGCTATCGGGACTACTCAGCATTTTAGAAAATATCTTTTTCAATTATACTTTTCTAAAAGCGGGGGGTGTGTGCGGTTCCTCTCCTTTAGGAGAGGCCAGGTGAGGTTCTACTCAGCATTTTAGAAGTGTCTTTTGATTTACGGTTGCAACTGCCCCTAACGATAAACAACAAACCAAACACTAAAACTTATTTTTTATGAACTGGTACATGGCAAAATTTGTTTTTCGTATCATCTGCGGCGAAGGCAACCACAGCCCGCAATTTGATGAGCAGTTGCGTTTAGTACAGGCTGCTGATAAACAGGAAGCTTTCCGCAAAGCGCAGGAAATGGGAAAGAAAGAAGAAGAAACTTTTTTTAACCGCAAGCAGCAACTCGTACAATGGCAGTTTTATTAATATCAGCGAATTGTATTTGCTCAGCGAGCTGATAGATGGCGCTGAACTGTATTCCCGCATCGAGGAAAAAGAAAATGCGGACGCTTACGTCTATACGGTAAACCAGAAAGCGGAAAATATATTCTTCACCCCGCAGCAGTCAACTTTTAAACCTGGCTTAGCCGATCATGCCTGCATCACCTTTTTCAGTCAGACGGTTTGTAGTCATTTTCAGCATTGCCTGGTTTGTGCTCATGGCAGATCATGCCATGTTACTTTTCTGGTACGACTTTCCCCTGCAGGCTTCTATCCTTGACAGCATAATCAGTAATATTTTGTTGCTGGGCATTTGCCTGCTGGTCATCAATACCATCCGGTATTATTTACCAAAGAGGGAACAATACACCAACATCATCGCCATGTGTATTGTACTTACCATCATCTGGCTGGTCATTATTAAATGGCTGCTGGGAGTTTCATTAAGCGGGTATGAAAACTATTCTTCGTTTCTCAGTCGTTCATTGGTCATACGCTTCAGCATCGCATTCCTGATTGTAGGTATTACCACCACTACATCTATGATCTGGTACAACTGGCAGGAGCAGCAAAAAAGTGAAAAGCGTGAAGTGGAAGCGGAAAAAACTCACCAAAGAAGCGGAACTGTTTAAGCTGCGCCAGCAATTGCAACCACATTTTTTATTCAACAGTTTTAAATTCTATCAATGCACTGATCGGCGCACGGCCCGGAGGAAGCAAGAAGAATGGTGCAGCAACTTTCTGATTTTTTACGGGGCACGATACGCAAAGAAGAAAATCAATTCATCACCTTCGCGGAAGAACTGGAATATTTAAAACTATACCTGGAGATTGAAAAAGTAAGGTTTGGCTATCGATTAAAAACAGAGATGGATATCTCTGAAGAAGCGATGAAATGGAAGATGCCCGCCCTTCTTGTACAACCGTTAATGGAAAACGCCATTAAGTTTGGCCTCTACGGCACTACCGGCGAAGTATTGATAAGTTTGCAGGCGATTGTAGCAAATGATCATTTGGTTATAACGATCGTAAACCCTTTCGATTCTGATATGCAAATGCCGGAAGGAACAGGCTTTGGTCTAAAATCTGTGAGAAGAAGGTTGTACCTTTTATTTGGCAGAAGCGACTGGTACAAATTAATAAAACCGAAAACGCTTTTGTTGTCGTTTTCAAAATACCTAATAGCTGAACTAATGAGTAAAGTAATTATTATAGACGACGAACCGCTGGCAAGAAGTATTGTAAAAGAATATTTACAAAAGCACCCGCAACTTGAACTGGTGCAGGAATGCAACGACGGTTTTGAAGGGGTGAAAGCCATTCAGCAACACGAACCCGACCTCATCTTCCTGGATATTCAAATGCCCAAGATCAATGGCTTTGAAATGCTGGAACTGATCGAACAACCGCCGGCTGTAATTTTTCGCTACCCGCCTTTGATGATTTCGCCATCAAAGCATTTGAAGCGCATGCGATAGATTATTTATTAAAACCATTTAACCAGGAGCGTTTTGATAAAAGCCATTGCAAAATGGATGGAAAAAAAAGAATACTTCCGTGGAAAGCAGGACGGAAGAGTTATTGGAAACCGCTTCGCAATCCCCGGCGCAAAGCCACCGGATAGTTGTAAAGAATGGCAGCAAGATCAAGATCATTCCCGGTACAGGATGTATTTTATTTAGAGGCGGCGGATGATTATGTAAAAATTCATACAGCCGAAGGCTATTTCCTGAAAAATAAAACCATGAGCCATTTTGAACAGGTATTGGATGGCCAGCTTTTTGTCCGTTCGCACCGTTCGTATATCATCAACGTACAGCAGATCACAAGAATTGATCCTTACGAAAAGGATAACCATGTCGCTGTGCTTCGCTCGGGAGTAAAAGTGCCCGTAAGCAGGGGTGGCTATGGAAAGTTGAAGTCGGTGCTGGGTTTATAAAACAATTACAAACCACTCAATAGTTTTTTACACGCTACTGTAATCTGCTCTTCACTAATTATCAGCGGCGGTGAAATACGCAAACAATTTGGTGCAAATAAAAACCAATCGGTAAGCACTCCCTGCGCAATGCAATGATCAATTACTTTTTATTGGTTTCAAAAGAATCAAATTCTATCGCCATCCATAATCCAAAAGAGCGGATGGTTTTTATTTTGGGATGAATTAATAAGGAATGAAAGAGTTTCTCTTTGGATAACGTATCCCGATAGCTATCGGGGCTGTTTCGTTCCTCCCCGGAAAACGGAACTCCGTTCCGTTCACTTACCGAAACGCTGTTTCGTTCCTTTAATGAAATTTCGTTCCGTTCGTTAGCCGGAACAGAGTTCCGGCCTCCTAGCAACACCTTCAATCGCTGCCATACCCGCCGCACAGCAAACAGGATGACCACCGTAAGTAGTGATATGACCAAGCACCGGGTTTTCGCTCAACGCCTGCATCAATTTTTTATCCGCGATAAAAGCGCCGAGCGGCATGCCACCACCCAATGCTTTTCCCAATAATAAAATATCAGGAACGATATCAAAATGCTCAAAGCCCCAGAGCCCCGAAGAGTCGGGACAGGCTTTACCGGTTTCTGCCAAAGCCGGTTTGTATCTCATCCAATATTAATAATGTGCCTGTATCGGTACATTTTTTTCTCAAGGCCTGCATCCATTCACGGGAAGGAACAATAATACCCGCTTCGCCCTGCACGGTTTCGGCGATGACACAAGCAGTTTGTTCTGTTATCCTCATTTAATGATTCTAAGGAATTATACTCAAGGTGCAATACATCCGGTAATAATGGACGGAAAGCATTGCGCCAGTATTCATCACCGATCAAACTCAATGCACCTTGCGTGGAACCGTGATAAGAATTATTGAAAGCAATTATTTGTGTACGATTGCTTACTCTTTTGGCAAGTTTCATAGCGCCTTCTACCGCTTCCGCACCGGAGTTGGTGAAGTAAACCGAGTTGAGTGAAGCGGGTAAATGATCGGTTAATAGTTTAGCGTATTGCACCTGTGGTGATTCGATGAATTCACCGTATACCATGATGTGCAGGTAAGCGTCGAGTTGTTTATGGATGG
Organism: Chitinophagaceae bacterium; assembly: GCA_037200685.1. Classification (GTDB taxonomy): domain Bacteria; phylum Bacteroidota; class Bacteroidia; order Chitinophagales; family Chitinophagaceae; genus JAJKIP01. Next base: position 132,275 of record JBBCIG010000019.1, on the reverse strand, counting down.
CTTCAATGACGTCCGGATGCCGGTGGCCGATATTGGCGACACTGATGCCGCCGATGAGGTCGATGTATTCTTTTCCATTGGAGTCATATAATAATGCACCTTCGGCCTTTACTATTTCCAGCGCTAAAGGTGCGGGGGATGTTTGGGCGATATGTGTAAGAAATAGTTCCCGCTGATTCATAAAAGATAACCGTTGTTGGATGACCGATGACCGTACCGGCCTTACAAAGAACGCAAAGGGGGGCAAAGGCGCAAAGAAAATCTCTAATTTAGCTAAGAGATTGAAGGAGAAAAGGAGTGAAAGAGGAGTTTACAAATCAATCATACTTTTCTTTGTCACCCCCGAGGAACGAGGGGTCTGCGATCATAAACAGAAACAAAGATGCAAGACACTACGAAAATGATGAGTAGCGAACAGAACGTTGAAGAGTGCGACCCTTCGGCTTCGCTTCCCGATAGTAATCGGGACGAACGCAATTACTGAGTAAAGAACAGGAAGATGAACGGAGCGTCGCAACGAAGATGATAGTAGCAATGCAGTTGGGCAAAAAATAAAACATCAAACTATAAAACATACACATGCCTGTAATACTCCCGGTAGAAGATAAATACCCGCAATTTGGTAAGAACAATTTTATAGCGCCAAATGCTACGGTGGTGGGCGACGTGGTGATGGGCGACGACTGCAGCGTATGGTTTAATACCGTGGTGCGGGGCGATGTGAATTTTATCCGCATCGGGAATAAAGTGAATATACAGGACGGCGCTTGTATTCATTGCACCTATCAGAAGTGCGGAACAACCATTGGCAATAATGTTTCGATTGGTCATAATGCGATCGTGCATGGATGTACGCTGCACGATAATGTGCTGGTGGGAATGGGGGCGATTATTATGGACAAAGCCGTTGTGCATAGCAATACGATCATCGCCGCCGGTGCGGTGGTATTGGAAAATACGATTTGCGAAGCGGGGCAGCATTTACGCCGGTATGCCGGCTAAAAAAGTGAAAGATATTTCGGAGGAAATGATCCATGGCGAGATCAACCGGATCGCTAACAATTATATAAAGTATGCGGGTTGGTTCAGGGAACAATAGACACCTAGCAATAGGCAATTTGCAATAAGCAACCCGGAAATGCATCTGATTTGTAATGATTGCCCCGAATCGAAAACTCTAATTGCCTATTGCTCATTGCCTATTGGAATTGTTCGTAGTTTTCCTATTTCACCGGCAATGAATAAAAGGTATTTTCGTTTTACCAATAAATGCGACCATGAAAAACGCTTTAACAATAGTTGCTTTAATGTTTTTTGCTGACGACGATGACTGTATCATGCAGTTTATTCAAACCAAAGTATGGTTGCCCGTCGAATGGTAAGAATGTAGATGCGGGAAAACTCGCCAATGGCGATCCCGAAGCAACGAGGGCGGCCCGAAAAGCAAAAAAGTTTAAAAGTTAGCCCGGTTCTTGCAGCTATTGCGCAACAATCCATGTCTTATAGTAAGCCGCTATTAACCTTTCAAAAAATTTTACTATGAGTCTGGCCCTGCGAACCTCCCTTGGATGCACTGAAGCTGTCATCGCTGATAGCGGTACACTAAATCTCTTCTACGATATAGCCGGCATTATCAACGGCGATCTCCGTCTTAAGTTTGTAAACAAAGAAGATGAATTTGATTCCATCAACTGGAATTTTAAATACAAAGGACATCCCCTCACGTTGCACTACAGTATCTATAATGGTATTTCTGTTTTTCCGACAAAGACACGTTTTGCGCAAAGCAAGGATAACCTGGCGGTGGTAAAACTCGCTAACCTCATCGAAGGAAAGTTGATGGGCCGTGTATTGGAAAGAAATATCGCTTAAACCTTTATATTAAATTATTGTTACCAGCTTAAGTTCCCTGATCATCTTTGTTGTTGAGCGAATTGAAACCCCGATGTATATCGGGGCGGCGCATATTAGAAGTATTATTATTTGCCCGGCTGTATTGCTACTATCATCTTCGTTGCGTCGCACACTTCATCTTCCTGGTCTCTATTCAGCATTTTCGTAGTGTGTTACAGCTTTGTTTCTGTTTTATGGTCGCAGACCCCTCGTTCCTCGGGGTGACAAGGAAAAGTATGATTGATTTGCAAACTCCTCTTTCTCTCCTTTCTCCTTAATCTCTTAACCTCAGTAGCTCTTCTCTTCTATAGAATCCAAAATATTCACATAACTCACATACCTGTCCTCGTGTATAGCCCCATTCACTACGGCATCTTTAATAGCGCAATCCGGTTCATTCACATGCAGGCAATTGTTGAACTGGCAATCATTCAGCCGTGTCCGCATTTCCGGGAAATAATGAGACAGTTCCTGTTTTGAAATATCCACTAATCCAAATTCCCGCATACCAGGTGTATCGATAATAGCGCCGCCGGAAGGAAGATCATGCATTTCAGCAAACGTGGTAGTGTGCTGGCCTTTTCCGCTCCACCCGCTTACGCCTTGTGTTTTTAATTCCAGTTCAGGAAGTATCACATTCAATAAAGAAGATTTACCAACGCCGCTATGCCCGCTGAACAACGTTGTTCGTCCGGCTATTTCCTCCAGTATGGCATCAATGCCTTCTTTATTCGTTGCGCTGGCGAGAAAAAACCTTGTAGCCAACTGCTTCATACATCGCTTTCCATTCTTCAAATTTTTCCTGCTCTTTCTTTTTATATAAGTCGGATTTATTAAAAATAATAGCAGCCGGAACATGGTACATTTCCGAGGCAACAAGAAACCTGTCGATAAATCCTTGCGAGGTCTTCGGTTCTTTCAACGTAGCGATAAGAAATGAATGGTCGAGATTGGAAGCCACGATATGATGCTGGTGCTTCATCCGCGGCGATTGGCGGTTGATATAATTTCTCCGGTCAATAATTTTCGTGATGATGGCCGTGTTCTCCGCTTCATCCTCTACATCCACTTCCACTTTATCACCCACCGCTATCGGGTTGGTGCTGGTGATATCGTCAATTTTAAAAATCCCTTTCATACGGGCATTGTGCCAATTGCCCGCTTCATCTTTTATGGTGTACCAGCTGCCGGTTGATTTGTAAACTGTTGCTTTCATTGAAACACGAATTTCACTAATTGGCCCGAATTACTTTGATAAACTTTAGAAAACATCAGCCACAGATTACACGGATTAACACAGAAAAAATTATAATCCGTGGAAATTCGTGTAATCTGTGGCTTATTTTCTTATGGAAATTTTCTAAATAAAGTGTACCGCAGCAGAATTTCTAAAAACAAAAATGCAAGCGCCGCCAAAACAAATGGCGGAAACAATTCTTTATAACGTTTATAAGAAGTAAGCTCCACTTTTGATTTTTTCCATCTGGTCAATTTGCTTGTAAATATTTTCCAAGCCTTCTTTATCCTTCGCCCGGAAATAGCGGCCTCCTGTTTCTTCAGCTATTTTGCGCAGCAGTTGTTCATCGATAAAATCCACGGCGGGGTTCTTTTGTTCTTTATGTCCTTCTATTTCGACAATACTGGTACGGACAGCGCCCATACCAATCGCATACACTTTCACGCCTCTTGCTTTTGCTACTTCCAAAGCCGTTAACGGATCAATCAATCTCGTTTCCGGCGGATCTTCTTTTCCATCGGTCAGTAAAATGATGACTTTGCTTTTTGCCTCGCTTTCGGATAAACGATCTACAGCGGTTGCTAAACCTTCACCTATTACGGTACCATCTTTTAAATACCGGCGGCTTTCCAGGGTTTGTATCTGTGTGATCAATGTGTTTCTATCTGTAGTTAAAGGACATTGCGTAAAGCTTTCACCGGAAAATATAACCAGGCCGATACGATCAACAGGACGGCCCATCACAAACTGTTCGGCTACTTCTTTGGCTACATCCATTCTTGATGGCAAAATATCCCTCGATCCCATGCTACCACTTACATCCATGCAAAGAACAATGTCAATGCCTTCTCCCTGTATATGTTGCTGGTCATTTCTTTGCTGCGGCCTCGCCAGCGCAATGATCAATGCTGATAAAGCAAGTAGCCGCAATACAAAAGGCAGGTGCCTGAAATACGCTTTTGCTGATGTAACATTAAATGCATTAGCCGTTGACATTTTGATACTGGCCTGCCTGCGGTCGTTCTTTTTCAAATGCCACCAGATCATAAATGGCAATAAAATGAACAACCCGAAAATCGCGGGATAAGCAAAGTCCATATTTTTAATCCAGTCGTACAGCATTATTGAATTTGTTCGATACTTCCGATTGATTTTTTAATAGCGTCAAGTGTACTTACATCATCTTCCGCAGATGGAATATATTTCGCAAATTTTACAAAATCGCTCAACCGTAATGATTGCGACAGTTTATCAAATTGATCTTTCGGGATGCTCAGTCCTTTCAATTGTACTACCAAATCATCCGTTGTTTTTTGTAACGAATGAATTCCTTTCTTCCCAGAGACATACACACGGAAAATATCAACGAGTCTTGAATAATATTGTTTGGTCTCCGGTTTCTCCCCGTCTGCAATTTTTCCAATTGGTTCATAGCTTTCCGTATAAGGATCAACCGTAAGTTTTACCTGCTGAACAACCGGTTTTTTCTTTTTCCTGAAAACAACAAATAAGATTAGTAATAATAAAAGAGCGCCGCCCGCAGCATACCACCCACCACTCTTTCTTTTTTTCTTCCGCCGGCGTCACCTCAATAATGTCTTTGATATCATGATAAGGCTGTGCCGGATCAAAAGATGAATAACCAACATCTACCGGCAATGTATCCGTAACAAGTTTATCAGAAAAAACAAAAGCAGGGATTACCCAATGGCCGGAATCGAAACTGGTGATAAGTATTGTCTGCGCTAAAACAGTTCCTTTGTTTGTATTGGATGTATCAATCTTGCCTTTATTCAGTATTTCAAAATGCGGTAATGAATCAATTCCAAAAAAATGGATAGGCTGATTTTCGGGAATATCCGCTTCCAGTTTTAAATTGATCTGTTCGCCGATAAAGATTTTGGGTTTATCAACTGTTGCTTTGACAGTAGTAGTATTTTGCGCGGCAATGAACAAAGAAGACAATAACAATGCAAGGAGGAAAGAGCCTTTATAAAAATTTTTGTTCTTCATTCAGTATTGGGATCAATTTCATTTGTTACGGCTGAGAAAAAATCGCTGCAGCACTTTTACATAATCATCGCCCCGTGCGGATATGCAAGAGATCAGAGCCGGCTTTTTTAAACGTTTGGGTGCTGTATTCTGTCACACGAAAAAATTCCTGCTGGTAACTGTTTCGTACAAAAGCATTACTGCTGTCCACCCCATTTCGTTTGGCCCGATTCAGCATCCTGTACCTGCAGCAAACCTGCATTAGGCAATGTCATATCCATTTTATCATAAATCTTAATGCCGATCACATCATGCTTCTTGGCTGCGATGCGCAGGGCATCTTCATAATTCGCATCGAGAAAATCGCTTAATATAAAAGCAATACTTTTTTGCCTTGTGGTATTACTAAAGTAACGAAGGGCTTTACTCACTTCCGTGCCTTTGCCTTTGGGCGATTTACTCAGCAACTCTCTTACAATATATAATGCATGCTGTCTCCCTTTCTTCGGCGGAATATAAGCTTCCACTTTATCACTGTAAAAAATCACGCCTATTTTATCAGCATTGTTGACAGCAGAAAAACTTAGTACCCGCCGCCACTTCTGTGATGATATCCCTTTTTCTTGCATACGTAGTCCCAAACAAGGAGCTGGCGCTGATATCCACCAATAGCATTACCGTTAATTCTCTTTCTTCCTCAAATATTTTACTAAACGGATGGGCCGAATCTTGCCGATACATTCCAATCAATAAACCTAATATCATCACCCGCTGAATACTCCCGCACTTCCTTAAAAGACATTCCTTTTCCTTTAAAAGCGCTATGGTATTCACCTGTAAAAAGATCGGTGGTGATCTTTTTACTTTTGATTTCCAGTTCGCGGACTTTTTTTAATATTTCGGTTGTGGTGAGCATGAAGAGAGTTTCTGATTTCTAGTTTCTGGTAACAAGTAACTTGCAACCAGTAACCCATTTATGGCACATTTATCTTTTTCAAAATTTCTTCTATCACATCTTCCACATTCACATTCTCCGCTTCGGCTTCGTAGGTGAGGCCAATGCGGTGGCGTAACACATCATTGCAGATACTTCTTACATCTTCGGGAATTACAAAACCCCTTTTATTTAAAAATGCCTGTGCTTTTGCCGCAACGGCAAGACTGATACTGGCCCTCGGCGAACCGCCATAAGAAATGAGCGGTTTTAATTTTTCCAATTGATACTTATCAGGCGTTCTTGTTGCAAATACAATATCCAAAATATACTGCTCGATTTTTTCATCCATGTATATTTGGCGGGTCAGCTCTCTTGCATTCAGTACTTCCTGTATAGAAACCACTTGTTTTATCGGTGGCAATGTTAATCCCTGCACATTGCTGCGGACGATCATCTGCTCTTCGTGCATCTTTGGATAAGTAACCACCACTTTCATAATGAACCTATCCACTTGCGCTTCCGGCAAAGGATAAGTTCCTTCCTGTTCCAATGGATTTTTGCGTAGCTAAGACTAAAAAAGGTTCATCCAGTTTATAAGTTGTGTCGCCATGGTCACTTGTTTTTCCTGCATCGCTTCCATTAAAGCCGATTGCACTTTGGCCGGCGCCCGGTTGATTTCATCCGCCAAAACAAAATTGGCGAAGATAGGGCCTTTGCGCACCACGAAATCACTGCGCTGCTGGTTATAGATCAATGTACCGATCACATCTGCTGGTAATAAGTCAGGGGTAAATTGTATGCGGCTGAACTTCGCATGAATGGCCCTGCGAAAGTGATTTGATCGCTAATGTTTTCGCCAAACCGGGAACACCTTCGAGCAGTACGTGGCCGTTGGCCAACAGCCGATCAATAACCTGTCGAGCATATGACTTTGCCCGATGATGACATGAGCGACTTCTTCTTTTAATTTATCGGTAAACTGACCAGCCTGGCTGATCTTATCGTTGAGCTGACGGATATCATCTGCGGTTTTAAACATTGGTTTGATTTAATAGTACACAAATTACGAACTTGATTTTAGCAAATTGCCTGCCGTTATACGATCGGCAAGGAAATATGGTACATTTTTTCGTATTTCTTTTAATCCTGAAAAAGAATGAGTACTTTAATCACCTAATCCAGCATTATGAAAAGTAAAATAGTCTTCTTAGCAATAGCCGCTGCATGGTTATTACTTCCCGGTTGTTCAAAAAATTCCGGTACAAAGGGAAAAAACAAAAACAGAACTTATATCCACCGGCTCCTGGAAATTCAGTACGGCAACCGTTGGTGGCGCTGACGTAGCTGCTTTTCTACAAACCTGTCAGAAAGATAACATCGTTACTTTGCAAGCAAGTGGAAACGGTTCATTAGATGAAGGAACCAGTAAGTGCAATTCCGGTGACCCGCAAACAAATTCATTTACCTGGAACTTTGCAAGCAATGAAGCTATCCTGCACATATCAACCATATTATTTTCCGGAGGCAGCAACGATTTTACACTGGTTAGTTTATCGGGAACGCAATTAGTAGCATCGCAAAACGTCACAGTGGGCGGCAGCAGCCAGATGGCAGTCGTCACTTTTATTCACTAAGATCAGGAAAGATATTTCCCTACTATCGGCATTCTTCTTCCTATCAAATGCTTTGGTGCTGATACGGATGATGGGCAAAACTGGTTTCGTTTATACTCGTTGGTGTTTACCATTTTTTAATATCTTGCGACCAATGCTGGTTCAAACCTTTTGCAATAATTTCTTTGGGGCCTTTGCGCAATTCAATATACTCATACAATACACGGTCAAGTATATCATATCCGGAAGACTGTCGCTGTCTTTCTGATCAGGCCTTAACTCTGCTGACGGCGCTTTTGTAATAATATTGGACGGAATAATTTCTTTGGCGCTATTAATATATTTTGCCAACGCATATACCTGCATTTATAAAGATCCCCTAATACACCAAGACCACCGGCCATATCTCCGTATAATGTACCGTATCCTGTGGCTAATTCACTTTTATTGGAAGTATTCAGTAAAATATAGCTGAACTTATTTGCAATAGCCATCAATAGGTTTCCCCTGGTACGGCTTTGAATATTTTCTTCAGCAAATACTAAATGGCAGGTCTTTAAAAACCGGTTTCAATTCTGAAAGAAAAGAATCGTAAATATTTTTTATAGCGATTATATCATAAGGATTGTCAAGATTCTTACTTAAAATCTCAGCATCCGTCACCGAATGGAAGTAGAATACTGCGAAGGCATTAAAACAGCCCTTACATTTTCTTTACCCAATGCAGCAACGGCCAACGCTTGTGTGACAGCGCTGTCAATACCACCTGATGAACCAAGGATCGCTTTGGTAAATCCCATTTTTTAAAATATCCCGGATGCCTAATACCAAAGCATGGTATATTTCATCTATATTTTTTTCATTGGTGAGTATTTTAATGTATCGTTTCCGATTCCAACTTCGGCAGCAGAGTAATAATAAATATCTGAAGCTTCTGTGTCTCGCATGCCTACTGTCGAAGAAGTCTTCGAAGATTTATTTTTTTCCATAAATCTTCCAGGTCAAACACAGCATAATCTTCTTCAAAATACTTCATCTCCTTTATCTTATTGCCATTTATATCATAGACGAGGCTACCGCCATCAAAAACTATTTCCGTTTGCGAACCAACGGTATTGCAATACAGCATCGGCAATTTATATTTAACCGTATGTGCTTTTACAATACTGTTGCGAACGACATCCTGCGCATAATTATAGGGGGAAGCTGAAAGATTGATCATTACGTCCGGCTGCATTGGCATGAGCTTTTCATCGGGGTGATGCGGTACAGCGGGTTATCGCCCATATTCCAGATGTCTTCGCAAATGTGACGGCCAGTTTCTTTCCTTTAAATTCCATCACATTCCATTCAAAAGCCGGTTCGAAATAGCGGTATTCATCAAACACATCGTAATTAGGCAGCAGTGTTTTATGTATCTCTTGCTTTATTTCTTTTTCATGCAATAAAAAAACAGCGTTAAAAAGATCTTTTCCTTCTGCTAAAATATTTCTTGCCGGGCTGCCAACGAGTACGCCGATAGTATCCGCATGTTCCTTTATTATATTCAGCGACTCATAACATTTATTAATAAAATCATGGAATTCTAAAAAATCCCGTGGCGGGTAGCCGCAGATGCATAGCTCTGAAAATATGACCAGGTCAGCTTTCTGTCCTTTCGCCCATTGAATCCCTTCAATGATCTTGCGGGTATTCTCTTCAAAATTGCCAATATGATAATTCTGCTGCGCTAAAGCGATTTTCATGGTTCAAAGTTAAGGAAGGAGGGCCGATGACCGTTCGTTGATGACCGCTGTCCAATATCCGTCACCTCTGTCTACCTTCGTACACAACATTTATATCCTGTATCGTTAACTACAGCAATGAAAACGATTTTTACTTTTTTGTTACTGACCGGTCTTTTAATCGCATGCAATGATAAAAAAAATGCGCCTGACGTATCAGCTATAAAAGCGGATGTGGCTGTTAAAAGATTTGATAAAGATTTTTTCTCTCTTGATACTATTGGTATTGAAAAAAGTCTTTCCAAACTGGGAACGCAATACCCGCCTTTCTATCTCTCTTTTTACAAAATATAGTAGGGGTAAATGATGAGACAGGTATAAAAACTTTTATCGTTTATACAAACCCGTGTTTGACAGCTCGCAGGTTATTTATAAAAATTTCAGCCCGGTTGAAAAACAAATACAGGAAGGCTTTAATATGTAAAATATTATTTTCCTGCTTACAAAACACCTGCGGTTATCATGCCCGTGATCGGGCCCATGAATTCCAAAGAAGACCTTGCACGGATGGCCAATGGTGAATACACGCCGAATTTTATCGGCCCTGATTTCCTGGGAATAAGTCTTCAATTTTATTGGGAGAAAATTTCTCTTTATATAACACAGAATATTTTATTAATAATGTAGCCCCTTTGTACCGGAGCAAGCGGTTCGCTAAAGAATATATCGTCGCCGATGCAATGAAAATGATTGTTGATGACTTATTCTCGGGTAAAAGCAGTACGAAGCCCTTGATAGAACAGATGATTGAAAAAGGAAAACAATGGTGGTTGCTGGATAAATTTTTACCTGGATCATCTGATTCCATTAAAACAGGTTATACGCAGCATCAACTGGACTGGTGCAAAGAAAATGAAGGTTTGATCTGGAGTTATCTTATTAAAAATGAAGAATTGCATTCTATTAATCCCGCTACGATTCAAAATTATATTGGCGAAGCGCCGTTTACACAAGGGTTTTCGCAGGAAGATTCTCCGGGCAACCTGGGTCCATGGATCGGCTGGCAGATCGTAAAAAAATTCGCTGATAAAAATCCGTCATTAAAACCAGAAGAGATTATGCAGACCGCTGCAAATAAAATTCTGGACGAAGCAAATACAAACCCAAGTAGAGCTAAGAGGGAAAAGGAGAAAAAGAGGCCATGATACTTCGACAGGCTCTGTACGAAATGATGAAGTTTCGATAACTATCGGGTGCGACGCAATTGCTGAATAGAGAACAGAAAGATGAACGGAGCGTCGCAACAGGCGATGCCATGAATACTTCGACTTCGCTCAGTACTGAAGCTGGTAAACAATAAATACTTCTGAATAAATCAATTGATATAAGTAAGAAAAATTTGACCTAAGTTCCCCTTTTAGCCCGATGAAAATCGGGGTAGGAAGGACAGGGGTTAATTATTTTCATCGGAACGATCATCTCGAAAGAAGGAATGTTTACATCAAACATTGTTTTTGCATGCAGGTTTTCCATCTGGTAAGTGCCATTCATCTTTCCCATTTCTGAACGAAGATTACAACCGCTTACATATTGATACGTTTCTCCCGGTTGAATGGTCGGTTGCACACCAACTACACCTTCGCCTTCCACTTCACGATGACTTCCATTGCTGTCAAATATCATCCAGTTTGCGGCGATGTAATTTTACGGGAAATGAATTATGATTTTCTAACGTGATGCGATAAGCGAACATAAATTCTGACTGGACCGGGTTACTGTAATCCGGCTGATAGAATGTTTCAACACTCACTTCAACGCCTTCGAGATCATGCTGTTCATACCAATCAGTTTTCAGTAAAAATAATGAAAAAGAATGAGGAAGTTGTGCTTCCAAAGTTTTACTTTTCAATACGTAAATTTGCTATTTCAAAACTCACACTCATAATCTTTTCATCAATATGAAGATAGCTGTAGCGAAAGGCGATGGCATTGGCCGGAATAATGGATGCTGTACTTAAAATTTTTGATACAAATCAAGTTCCTATTGAATATGAATTTGTAGACATGGGGGAAATGGGTTTTTGATAAAGGATTTTCAAATGGAATGACGGCAGAGGCAAAAGTGACAATTGAAAACCTGGGAATACTTTTTAAAGGCCCGATGAAACGCCAAAAGGCAAAGGCGTAAAAAGTATTAATGTAACGGCGAGAAAAACATGGAACACTTACGCTAACAAAAGAATTTTTCAAACACTGCATGGTGTTGATACTGTTTTCAGCAAAGCGGGAATTATCATTGACATTACTATTGTAAGAGAAAACATTGAAGACACGTATGGTGGCATTGAACATATGCTTACGCAGGATGTAGCGTTAAGCCGTCGCTTTATTACCCGCCCCGGAAGTTTACAAGTGATTAAATATGCTTTTGAAATGGCGAAAAAGAAAAACGCCAAACGTATTACCTGCGGCCACAAAGCAAACATCATGAAGATAACGGACGGTTTGTTCCTTGAATGTTTTTATGAAGTAGCGAAAGAGTATCCTGAATTAAAAGCGGATGATGATAATCGTAGATGACTGTGCATGAAAATTGGTAAATAGGCTGATACATTTGATGTAGTGAAGCTTACTAATTAGCAGGGCGAATATGTTTCTGATTATGTGACGCCCGGACTCGTCGGTGGTTTGGGTTCGCCCCCTTCGGGAAATATGGTGATCACATTTGCATTTTCGAAGCGGTGCATGTACCAGCGCCGGACATTGCCGGAAAAAATATTGCGAACCCTACTGCATAATTGTTAAGTGGCATTGCCATGCTGCGTCATTTAGGATACATGAAAAATGCTGCGGAGATGAAAATGCACTACTGTATCCTTTGGAACAAGGCATTCCTACCGCGGATTTTGGCGACAAAACAAAAACTTCATTGAATACCACACAGTTTGCGGATGCGATCATCAGCAATTTTGGTAAACAACCGAAGTTGAATGCTAAACCATTGCTGCCAAATATGCCCGCGACACAAACCGTTTTCAAACTGGAAAAAAACCCGATGCATTGTTCCTTAGAAATGAAAAAAGAAAAAATTTGCGGCGTCGATATGTTTAATGAAAGCGAAGAGCAACCGGAAAGCATTGCGCATAAATGCCAGCGGGCACGGAGGTGTAAAATTAATTTGGTTAATGTGAGTAATCGCGGCACGCAAGTGTGGCCGACGGGATCTGTGTATACTAATCTTGTTAACCAATATAATGTCCGCTTTGAAAGTATTGACGGATCTCCTTAAATCAACAGGATATCATCGGGCTTTATGTGAGCCTGAGTGGAAATTTCAAAATATGTTCATTGGAGTTGTTGAATATGTGGGGAGATAAGAAAGCGTATAGTTTTAGCGCAGGGACAATAAAGAGTTCCTGGTTTATGGTTTTTTTGAAAGGCAGTACCTTTCTTAATAAACTACAAACTAATACGATAAAACAATAAACTTATTATGTCAAACGAAATACGACATTATACAAACAATGAAGTCACTGTGGTATGGAACCAAATGTTTGCACTCATTCTAAATTATGCTGGGAAAGGGTTGATTGAAGTGTTTAATCCAAAAGAAAGGCCATGGATAAAATAGATGGCGCTAGCACTGACAGGATTATTGAACAGGTAAAAAAATGCCCCAGTGGCGCATTGAATTTTTCTTCAATACAGAGACCCCGGCCGGGGAAACGACGTTGGAAACTTTATGTAAAAAAATAATAACCATACAGAGAATTTCCATACCTTCATTCTTCGCCGGACAATTCGAGAAACCGCTATTAACCACAATACATTTTTTTCTTCCTTTTATTCTTCTGAAAAATCAATCGTAGAATTACGAATAGATTTATCTATTAAATTCTATATCAAAGATTGATGCTTTTGCCTTTCTTAATTTATTTGAGTATTCGTTCTCGTGAAAACTAAATGTTTACAGGGCCAGTTATGATTTTCGCAATCGTATTTGCTCCTGATTTATCACTATTTCGACAATAATAAAAATCTTCAATGAAGATCCCAAGACTCCCACAGCTTGCAGCATTTGTAATTGCTTTTGCCTGCCTTTTTACTACCAAAACATTTGCACAAACTTTTACAGCCAAGTATACTTCTATCGTCGGTAACACCGGGGGATATTGGGAATATTTGCCGGTAAATTATAATGCTGCCGGGAATACTAAAAAATATCCATTAATCCTTTTCAGCCAGGGATTAGGCGAGTTAGGTGATGGCAGTCCTGCAATGCTGCCGGATATTTTAAAAGTGGGGCTTCCCCGTGTTCTTTCTTCTGGTGGTTTTCCTGCTACGTTTACTGTGAATAACGAAACGTTTAGTTTTATTGTCATTTCGCCCCAGTTCCGCCAGGCACCTTCAGTAAATGACTGGCAGACTATTATGAATTATGCGATACAGAATTTCGTGTTGATCCGAACCGCATTTATATGACAGGCTTAAGTAACGGGGGTGGATGCTCCTGGGAATATGCAAGCTTTTCTCCAGCATATGCGAACAGGCTTGCAGGAATTGTTCCCATTTGCGGTTCCACATGGCCGAATGCGCAAAGGGCCCGTATTATCGCCGATGCTAATTTAGCCGTATGGGCGACTCATAATGACCTGGATCCAATCTGGTCTGTTCAATCCACGATTGGATGGGTCAACCTGATCAATACCGTACCGCTGCCTAATCCACTTGCCAAAATAACCGTTTTTCAAAATAACAGTTCTCACGATGCATGGTCAGTTTACTTATGATCCTAACTATAGGGAAAATGGAAAGAACATTTATGAATGGATGTTACAGTTTCATCGGAATAATATCGGCAATCAGCCACCGATAACATATGCCGGTGGAAGTATAAGTATTAGTTCCCCTACCACTTCCGCTTTATTAAACGGAAGCGCATCATGGGACCCGGATGGGACTATTACAACATATAGCTGGACAAAAAAATCGGGCCCTTCACAATATAGTATCAATAACGCCGCAATTCCCTCACCATTTTTGACCAACCTGGTAGAAGGAAGATATGTTTTTGAACTTACTGCAACTGACAACGGCGGTGCGGCGAGTACCGACAGTGTAGTAGTAGATGTTTATCCTGCTGTAAAAAACATACCCGGTAAAATACAAGGTGAAAATTATACTACCATGTCCGGGGTAACATTAGAAACCTGCCTTGATATAGCAGGGGGCATTGACGTAGGCGGACTGGATATGGGGGACTGGATGGAATATGATGTAAATATTGCATCGGCCGGACCATATGTAGTTAAGTTTAGGGTAGCTGCATTTCCAACTGGGGCTGAAATACAACTTAAATCAAATGGTACGCTGATTAAATCATTCGCTGTTCCACAAACAGGTGAATGGCAGTTATGGACAACCATAACGGATACCATTCAATTACAATCAGGCCCGCAAAAATTAAGAGTGTATTCGGGAAATACGAATAGCTGGAATTTAAACTGGATGGAATTTATTGCGATTGATCAATCGCCTACGGCTAATGCGGGCCCGCCACAAACAATTATTACACCTGCCTCTGCGACAACATTAAATGGAAGCGGTACGCTTACAATGGAAGAACGATTACATCTTACCTGTGGACACAAACAAGCGGCGATGCCGCTACAATAACGAATCCCACTTTACCAGTAACTACTGTTACAGGTTTAACAACTATAGGAATTCGTACATTCAAATTAACTGTTACGGATAATGAAAATAAAATAGGAACGAGTGAAGTAAATGTCGCAGTTAATCCCCCTGGCCCTCCTACTGCTTATGCAGGCCCCCAGCAAACGATTCAATTACCTACCAAGCCAGGTAAGTTTATCCGGAAGCGGTACGATAGGTAATGGTGGAACAATTACCTATGCCTGGTCATATACAAGCAAACTGCTTCATCCCCCGTACCTGTTTTTTACTTCTGCTACAACTGCAAGCACATTAGCGACAGGTTTAGTGGAAGGAACCTATATATTTCGTTTAACTGTTACACAAAACGATAACAGCACGGCTACAGTGATGTAACCATTGTAGTTAATGCAGTGAACCCCTCCACTCCATATGGCGGCACACGCAGAAGCATACCGGCAAACTGGAAGCAGAAGACTTTGATGCAGGTGGACAAAACATCGCTTACTACGACGGAACGGCGGGCAATAGTGGCAATGCCACCCGCACTACTGAATCTGTAGATTTACGCAACTCAACCGATGCCGGTGGTGGTTTTTGTACCGGATGGACCACAGATGGTGAATGGCTCAGTTTTCCGTCACTGTAACAACTACGGGCATTTATGATTTTAGTGCAAGGATAGCTTCAACAGTACTGGAAAATCTATCCAGTTCCAGGTAGATGGTGGCACTGCCGGAATATTGTCTGTAGGTAATACAGGAATTTTAATACCTGGCAAACTTTCACGCTTAATAATATACCATTAACACAGGGCAATCATACATTCAGGTTCCTGTTTAATACGGGCAGTACAACGAATGCGGATTTTGGTTTCGATGTTAACTGTTCAACTTTGTTTTAACAGCATCTAACACACCGATCGCCAGCGCAGGAGCAGCTCAAACATTGCAATTACCTGCCAGCCAGGTTACGTTAACCGGTAACGGTGCACCGGGTAATGGCGGTACTATTACTTTCGCATGGACAAAGATTACAAGTCCTGTTTCCGCACCTAACCCAATAATAGCTATACCGAATGCAGCAAGTACGCTGGTAACGGGATTGACAGAAGGGGTATACGTATTCAGGTTGACGGTTACACAAAATGATAACCAGGTAGCAACAAGTGATGTTACCATTACAGTTGTGCCGGTACCAACACTTCCTATCATCACCACCAACGATCCTCAAACTATTGTTACAACCAACGTGGCTTTGTCCTCTACCAGCAGTGGAAATGTTCCCCTGGTTTCTACTAAATGGACCAAGTTCTCAGTACAGGGACAAGGATTAAAAAAACTTACCGTCATTGGTAGTTCTACAGCGGCAGGAAACGGCACCACTTCCGGTGACAGCACCCTTGTTAACCGCTTAAAAGCCTATTACCAGGCACAGGGAATATTGTCAACTGTTACTAACCTTGCACAAAGCGGTAGTACTCCTTTTGATTTGAATATAACAACGACATTAAATACCACCCAGCCTGATGTGCTGCTGGTATGCTATCCGTCAAATTTATATACTGCTTCAACCAATATAACAGTACTTGCACGGTTCCAGGAAATATATGACAGTGCGACTAACAGGGGTATCGCTTGTTATATAAGCGGTACACAACCAAGAAATGATTTCAATGCTGCCGACAGAGCAAATCTTATTGTTCTTAACGAGGCATTGCGTACAAAATTTGAGGCAAAATTTATTGATTTTCTCACAGCAACGCTTAATACAACTGATAATTCAATTAAAACGGAATTCAGTGCAGGCGATGGAATTCATTTGAATAATACAGGGCATGAAAGATTGTACCAGTTGGTAAGGGGCGGCTAATATTTTTCAAACCAAGTTTACTTCTACGGCAGTGATCGGCAGTCCAACTAGTTTGAATACGAATATTACAGGTTTGACAACTGGTGTTCACCAGTTCCAGGTAAGTATTATAGATAGTCGTGGATTCGCAGGCAGTGCTATTGCAAAGGTTACTGTTAATATACCGAACCCGCCACCGACAGCTAATGCCGGAACCCAGCAAACAATTTCTGTACCTGTATCAACAGTTACATTGACCGGGAATGGAACAGCTAATAATGGAGGATCGATAACCGGTTATGAGTGGACGCAGGTAAATGGCACTGCAGCTGTCATAACAAACCCGAACAGCGCTACAACAACAGTTACCGGTTTAACCACAGCTGGTGTAAGGATATTTCGTTTGACTGTTACTGATAATGTGGGGGGCACCGCTTCTGCAACAGTATCTATTACTGTTAATACTGTTTCTGACGGTAAAACTATTCCGGGCAGAATAGAAGCAGAAAGCTGGAATACTAAGTCAGGGCCTTTTTATGCAGTAGCTACCAATGATCCTACAGGAGGTGTTCAGCAGGTAATTGGAATAACCAACGGAAGCTGGATGGATTATAATGTGAATGTGGCATTCACCGGAATGTATACCGTTAATTTCAGGGTAGCTACCTCACAGGCACATGCCCAGTTCCAGGTTAAAAAAGATAATACCGTTCTTGCAACCGTAAATATTCCAAGTACAGGTGATTGGATTAACTGGGCTACTGTCACCGTTAATAATGTAGCATTAACATCAGGCACACAAACATTGCGGATCCTTTCTACCAATAATGAAAGCTGCAATTTCAACTGGATGGAATTCATTTCTACTAATGTTCCTCCTACTGCTACTGCAGGTTTACCGCAAACTATCACACTACCTGTATCAGAAGTTACATTAACAGGGACGGGCACCGGAAATAATGGCGCTACCATCGCTTCGTATGCATGGACAAGGGTCAGTGGGCCGAATAATACACCTGCATTAAATATCGTATCACCCACTACTGCCAGCACTTCTGTTACTGGGTTAGTACAGGGTACTTATGTTTTCCGTTTAACTGTTACAGATAATCTTGGAGGTACGGGTATAGCTGATGTAACTATCACGGTTAATCAACCGCCTACCGCTGATGCGGGAACAACACAAACTATCCTGGTACCATTATCACAAGTTCTTTTAACAGGTAGTGGCACTTCAGGAAATGGAGGTTCTCTCACTTACGCATGGACAAGGGTCAGCGGACCGAATGATGCGCCTAACCTAAATATTGTATCAGCATCTGCTGCGAGTACTTTAGTAACGGGATTAATCCAGGGCAGTTATGTATTCCGGCTGACTATCACTAATACTAATAGCGCTACTGCTACCAGCGATGTATCAGTTATAGTTGCTCCCGGGCCACCTACAGTCAGCGCCGGTTCAACAAAAACAATTATACTTCCCGCATCATCCGTTACAGTGACTGGTACAGCTACTCCAAACAACGGAGGATCTATAACAGGATATACATGGACAAAAACAAGCGGTCCGGCCGGGGCACCCGATGTTACAATTGAAACACCAACAACTGCAAGTACATTGATTAATGGTCTTGTACAGGGTGATTATATATTCCAACTTTTGGCTACGCAGGATGATGCGCAAACCGCCAGCAGCCAGGTAACAGTTCATGTTATTCCACCAATTCCACCCACTGCTAATGCAGGTACGCCGCAAACAATTGCATTGCCGGCTTCGCAAGTTACTTTAACAGGTACCGGCACACCGGGCAATGGCGGAACAATCACTTATGCATGGACAAGGGTTAGCGGACCAAATGATGCTCCCGATTTAACTATTGTATCGCCAACAACAGCAAGTACATCTGTCACCGGGTTGATAGAAGGTGTGTATATATTTAAACTTACTGTTACTAACAATGATGGTGGTACAGCAACAAGCCAGGTTACTATTACAGTTATTCAAGCGCCTACTGCCAACGCAGGCGCCGCACAAACAATACAATTACCTGTTTCGCAGGTTTCATTATCAGGAAGCGGCACTTCTGGAAATGGCGGACCTATTACTTATGCATGGACAAGGGTTAGCGGACCGAATACTACTCCTGCTCTTTCTATTATATCTCCCTCTTCTGCGAATACGCAGGTAACAGGTTTGATACAAGGTGTATATGTATTCAGGCTGACAGTTTCTAACAATGTGGCGATGAGCGTTACAAGTGATGTAACAGTAACTGTTTATCCTGCGCCAACAGCCAATGCAGGAGCAACACAAATAGTTACTTTACCAACGAACCAGGTTACATTATCAGGAAATGGCACTGCAGGTAATGGCGGAACAATCACTTACG
This sequence comes from Chitinophagaceae bacterium, assembly GCA_037200685.1. GTDB lineage: Bacteria > Bacteroidota > Bacteroidia > Chitinophagales > Chitinophagaceae > JAJKIP01. The sequence continues at coordinate 112,962 of JBBCIG010000019.1, read as the reverse complement.
CATGGACAAGAGTCAGCGGACCTAACAATACACCGGTGTTGAATATTGTATCACCTACTTCCGCTACTACATTGGTGACAGGAATGGTGCAGGGGGTATATGTATTCAGGCTCACCGTTACTAATAATGACCTGGTCAGTGCAACCAGCGATGTTACTATTAATGTTAACCCGCTTGATCCAACTACACCTTATGGGGGTACAAGAAGACCGATACCGGGTAAACTCGAAGCCGAAGAATACGATGGTGGAGGACAGGGTATTTCATATAATGATGCTAATGCCGCTAACCTTGGCGGCGCTTTAAGGACCACGGAAGGTGTTGATCTCCGCACCTGCCCTGATGTTGGAGGCGGTTATGCTATCGGCTGGACAACAGATGGAGAGTGGGTTAAATTTTCTGTGAACGTAATTACTTCAGGTATTTATGATTTTGCAGCCAGGATAGCTTCCCCGAATACGGGTAAATCTCTTCAATTCCAGGTAGATGGTGTCACTACAGGCACATTGAATATCGCCAACACAGGCGGATTCAATAACTGGCAAACAGTTACATTATCCAATATATCTTTAACCGAAGGATATCATATATTCCGTTTCCTGCTTAACACAGGAAGTGCGGTTAATACTGATTTTGGTTTTGATATCAACTGGTTCAACTTTATATTGACTGCAACAACTGCTCCTACAGCAAATGCTGGTTCAACACAAACCATAATAGTTCCTGCCAGCCAGGTTACTTTATCAGGAACTGGTACTGCTGCGACCAATAAAACAATTACCGGTTATGCATGGACCAGAGTCAGCGGACCGAATAACACTCCTGTTCTTTCTATCGTTTCATCAAACACCGCCAGTACGCAGGTGACAGGAATGGTACAGGGTACATATGTGTTCAGGCTAACCGTTACGCAAAATGATAACCAGACTGCAACGAGCGACGTTACTGTCAATGTAGTTCCTCCCGGACCACCAACTGCAAATGCAGGTATAGCACAAGCGATTCAGTTACCAACAAATCAAATTAGTTTATCAGGCAGCGGCACTCCGGGTAATGGCGGCACACTTACTTATGGATGGACAAGAGTGAGCGGACCTAATAATACTCCTATCCTCTCCATCGTTTCACCAACAAACGCTACTACGTTGGTTACAGGCATGGTACAGGGTACGTATGTATTCAGATTGACGGTTACACAAAATGACGATCAGACTGCTACCAGTGATGTGACTATCACAGTAAATCCTGAAAATCTTTCTACACCATATGGTGGAACAAGAAAAACGATACCAGGCAAACTGGAAGCAGAAGAATATGACCTCGGTGGTCAGAATTTAGCGTACAATGATGGTACAACTATTAACAGCGGTAGTGCATTCCGATTAACAGAAGGTGTTGACGTACGTACTTGCCCGGATGTTGGCGGTGGTTACGCTATTGGTTGGACAACAGATGGAGAATGGATGAAATACTCCGTCAATGTTACTACTTCAGGTATATATGACTTTAGCATAAGAGCTGCTTCACCGAATACAGGTAAGTCTATTCAATTCCAGGTGGATGGTGCAACAGCCGGAACATTGACAGTTGCCAATAGCGGTGGTTTCAATAACTGGCAAACTTCTACACTCACAGGTATTCCGTTAACATCAGGTAATCATACATTCCGGTTCCTGATCAATTCGGGCAATACAACAAACCCTGATTTTGGTTTTGATATCAACTGGTTCAACTTCGTATTGAGTGCAAGCACTGCCCCTGTTGCGAATGCAGGCCCTGTACAAACTATTGTCTTACCAACCAGCCAGGTCACATTAACAGGAAGTGGAATTCCTGGTAATGGTGGCACTGTTACTTATGTATGGACAAGAGTGAGCGGACCAAACAATACACCGGCGTTGAGTATTGTATCGCCAACTTTGGCCAGTACGTCTGTTACAGGTTTGGTATTTGGAACGTATGTGTTCAGGTTAACTGTTACACAAAATGATAATCAAACCTCAACCAGTGATGTAACTATAAACGTTGTGCAACCCGGGCCACCTACTGCAAGCGCAGGATCAACACAAACGATCACCTTACCTACCAGCCAGGTTACATTAACCGGTACCGGTACAGCAGGTAATGGCGGAACGATCACTTATGCTTGGACAAGAGTAAGCGGGCCAAACAATACACCGGCATTAAATATTGTATCACCATCTGTTGCCAGCACACAGGTAACAGGAATGGTACAGGGCACTTATGTGTTCAGGTTAACAGTTACGCAAAATGATTTGCAAACCGCTACCAGCGATGTAACAATAAATGTCAATCCACTTTCTAATGGTAAGACAATACCCGGTAAAATTGAGGCCGAAAGCTGGGATGCTAAATCCGGTCCTTTCTATGCTGTTGCTACTGCAGACGTGGGCGGTGGTCAGCAGGTAATTGGCATAAGTAACGGAAGCTGGATGGATTACAATGTTAATGTCACACAGACAGGAACATATTCTGTCGGTTTCAGAGTAGCAACCACACAGGCGCATGCACAGTTCCAATTAAAACTAGGTAATACGGTGCTGGGAACGGCAAACGTTCCAAACACAGGTGATTGGGGTAATTGGGCCACTCTGACTGTAACTAATGTTGCATTGACAGCAGGCGCTCAGACTTTACGTATTATTTCTACCAATACAGAAAGTTGCAATTTCAATTGGGTGAATTTCGCAATAACTTCCGCGCCAGCTACTACTTCGCCCAGAACAATAGTTCAGACAGCAAGTTCCGCTACCGAAGAATTAATAGAAGATTCATACGCAGCGATATTCCCGAACCCGGTAAAAGATAAGTTTACATTAAAAATGAATAATAACTATACCGGGCCTGTGAAGGTGCAGCTATTTGACCAGGCTGGAAGATTAGTAAAACAAATTCAGCATACTAAAAATAAAGGTGTGTCACAACTTGTTATTTCAACAAACGATCTGTTTACCGGCCTTTATATTATAAAACTTCAGTCCGGTGATCGCATTGAATTAATAAAAATGATAAGGCTGGAATAAAAAATAGCTCAAAACTTAAAAACAGCTTAATAAAAAATGCCAGCTTCGAAGCTGGCTTTTTTGTTAATAACTATCGACTAAATCGGAATCAATTTCCGATGATCTGTGATTTTTTAATTTGCTTTTGATCTAGCTTAGACGAATAAACCCCCAATATGCGAGAAAACAGTTTTGCAGCGAAAAGTTGTCTATTATCACTATGCCTCTTTGTAATTCTCACTCAAATTTTTTCACAATCGATCACTATTTCGGCCGGCGGCCCCCAGGCAATTTCCAGCAGCAGTACGACGGTCTCTTCAACGTCTTCCAGCAATAGCGGGATCGCTTCTGTAAAATGGACGAAGTACACAGTACCAGGACAAACTGCAAAAAAAGTAATTGTAGTCGGCAGCTCTACTGCGGCAGGCAACGGCGCCACCAATGGCAATAACGCATTTGTAAACAGGTTAAGATCGTATTATCAATCAGAAGGAATAGCAAGCGATTTTGTGAACCTTGCAGTTGCAGGTACTTCTCCTTTTGATATTAATATAAATAATGTACTGGATCAATATCCCGGCGATATATTATTGGTATCCTATCCATCGAATGGTTATACCGCATCAAATAATGGAAACGTCATTAACCGCCTGAATGAATTTCAAAATGCCTGCAATAGCAGGAATATGCAAATGTTCGTCACAGGAACACAGCCAAGAAATGATTTTAATGATGCGGACAGGGCGAACCTTATAACGATGAATAACCTGATGCGAAATAATTTTGGCGATCGTTACATGGATTTCCTGACACCGTTGCTGAATACGAATGGAAATATTATGAAAGCGGAGTATTATGCCGATGGTATCCATCCAAATGATGCCGGCCATAATGTTTTATTTGAGTTGGTAAAAGGCGCTAACATTTTCCGTAATTCTATTTCCTCTTCTTCGAATATAACCAGTCCTTCCAGTGCCAGTACGGGTATCACAGGTTTAGCGCAGGGTGTTCATCGTTTCCAGGTAAGCGTAATAGACAATGGAGGTTTTGCGGGAAGTGCTGTTACTTCTATTACAGTTACCGGGGGAGGAAATTCACCTGTTGCAAATGCAGGGCCGGCTCAAAATATTTTATTACCAACCAGCCAGGTTACATTATCGGGCAGCGGTGCTGCCGGTAATGGGGGAACTGTTACCTATTCGTGGACAAGGGTTAGCGGCCCGAATAATTCACCGCAATTAAATATCGTATCACCCACATCTCCCAGTACTGTTGTTACCGGTTTAATACAGGGATCTTATATTTTCAGGCTCACTGTTACACAAAGCGGGGACAATCAAACCGCATCAAGTGATGTTGCCATTAATGTAAATGCTGCCGCAAATCTTAAAAATATTCCTGGCAAAATTGAAGCGGAAAGTTGGGACGCCAAATCTGGTCCCTTTTATGCAGTAGCAACAAATGATGCAGGTGGTGGGCAACAAGTAGTCGGGATAGCTAACGGCAGTTGGATGGATTATAATGTGAGTGTTGCCCAAACCGGCAATTACACCGTTAACTTCAGGGTAGCCACTACACAACTTCACGCCCAGTTTCAATTAAAACTTGGAAATACTGTATTAGGGACAGTTAATATTCCCAATACCGGTGATTGGAATACATGGCAGACAATACCTATGAGTAATGTCGCTTTAACAGCAGGCACTCAAATCTTGCGAATCATTTCTACTAGTACGGAAAATTGTAATCTTAATTGGGTAGAATTCGTTTTAGCAGGTGGCGCAACACCCCCACCAACAGCGAATGCAGGAACAACACAAACGATTACTTTACCAACCAGCCAGGTAACTCTTGCAGGAAGCGGAACTGCAAATAATGGTGGCTCTGTCATTGAGCATACATGGAGCAAGTTCAGCGGTGGCGCAGCAAATATTACTGATCCTTCAAATTATAATACAACAGTTACAGGACTTGCCGCTGGTACATATGTATTCCGGCTCTCCGTTAAGCAAAATGATAATCAAACCGCTACCAGTGATGTAACTATTATAGTTAACCCTGCCGTTGCATCGGGGCCTACGCCTTACAGTGGAACAAGAAAATCTATTCCCGGTAAACTGGAAGCTGAAGAATATGATTTAGGCGGACAGAATGTTGCTTATACTGATGGCACGGCAAGTAACCTGGGCGGTGCTTTCAGGACTGCTGAAGCAGTTGATGTACGCACCTGCCCGGATGCAGGCGGTGGTTATGCTATTGGTTGGACAACTGACGGCGAATGGATAAAATATTCTGTCAATGTAACTACTTCGGGTATTTATGATTTTGCGGTAAGAGCTGGCACACCTAATAGCGGTAAATCTGTTCAATTACAAGTTGACGACGTTGCTGCCGGGACGCTGACGGTCGTTAATACAGGTGGGTTTAATAACTGGCAAACGTCCACGCTTTCGAATATATCTTTAACCGCAGGCGATCACACTTTCCGTTTCTTTATTAATACAGGCAATGTATCTAATCCTGATTTTGGTTTTGATATCAACTGGTTCAGCTTCACATTAGCTTCTGCATCTCCGGCACCAGGTGCCAATGCAGGCGTTACGCAAACAATCACATTACCGACGAACCAAATTACACTTGCAGGCAGCGGAACTGCTAACAACGGTGGTTCTATTATTGAACATACATGGAGTAAGTTCAGTGGTGGTGCTGCAACCATTACTGATCCTTCTAATTACAATACAACAGTTACAGGTCTTGCTGCTGGTACGTATGTATTCCGGCTCATTGTCAAGCAAAATGATAATCAAACTGCGACCAGTGATGTAACTATTACTGTTAACCCTGCCAATCCATCCGGCTCTACGCCATACGGTGGAACAAGAAAATCTATTCCCGGTAAACTGGAAGCTGAAGAATATGATTTAGGCGGACAGAATGTTGCTTATAATGATGGTACGGCAAGTAACCTGGGCGGTGCTTTCAGAACTGCTGAAGCAGTTGATGTACGCACTTGCCCGGATGCAGGCGGTGGTTATGCTATTGGATGGACAACCGATGGTGAGTGGATGAAATATTCTGTCAACGTAACTACTTCCGGCGCTTATGATTTTGCTGTAAGAGCCGGCACGCCTAATACTGGTAAATCTGTTCAATTAGAGGTGGATGATGTGACTGTTGGTACATTGACAGTAATAAATACAGGTGGGTTTAATACCTGGCAAACTTCCACCCTTTCCAAAATATCCTTAACCGCAGGCGATCATATTTTCCGTTTTCTTATCAATACAGGTAATCCAACTAATCCTGATTTTGGTTTTGATATTAATTGGTTCAGTTTCACATTAGCTTCAGCTCCTTCGCCAACTGCAAATGCCGGAGCAACACAGACGATCACATTACCAACCAGCCAGGTTACACTCGCTGGAAGTGGTACTGCTAACAACGGTGGTTCTATTATTGAACATACATGGAGTAAGTTCAGCGGTGGTGCAGCAAACATTACTGACCCTTTGAATTATAATACAACAGTAACAGGTCTTGCCGCAGGCACTTATGTATTCCGCTTAACTGTTAAGCAAAATGATAATCAAACAGCAACAAGTGATGTAACTATAACTGTTAACCCGGCTGTTGTTAGCGGAAAAAATATTCCTGGCAGAATTGAAGCAGAAAGCTGGGATGCTAAATCCGGCCCTTTCTATGCTACAGCCACTGTTGATGCAGGCGGCGGACAGCAGGTAGTCGGTATCGCCAACGGAAGCTTTATGGATTACAATGTCAACGTTACACAATCCGGAAATTATACGGTGGGATTCAGAATTGCGACCACAAAAAATAATGCGCAATTCCAGATCAAATCCGGCACTACAGTTTTGGGAACTATTAATATCCCGAATACAGGCGACTGGAATAATTGGGTTACGGCTTCCATTTCCAATATAGCATTAACCGCCGGTACACAAACCATACGGATACTTTCTACTAATAACGAAAATTGCAATTTCAACTGGATGGACTTCTCATTGGCTGCTCCAAGGGGTATTAATCCAATAACAGTGCAGCAAACTGGTGGAGAAAATTTCTTACAAACAAAGGTCGAAGTATTCCCTAATCCGGGCACGGATCATTTCACCTTAAAATTAAATGATACCCGTGAAGGAAAAATGACAATCCAAATCTTTGATCAAACCGGGAAGTTGCAAAAAAGCATCCAATCATTTAAAAACAAAGGCAGTTTTCAATACCCTGTTTCCATTGCTGATCTTCCGCAGGGAGTGTATATGTTGAGAGTGAAGGTGGGTATATGGAGTGAAACTTTAAAAGTTAGCAAGTTTTAATTTGGATATAATTACCAGGTAGAAGTTATAGATTGACACGGATAGCATCTTTATGACCTGCACTATCCGTGTCAATTTCTAAAATCAAAAGTTATTACTGAAGTTGTCACATTGCAATGTATATGGTTAGATTTATTTGCGAAGCCGACCTCTACTTCTATTTATAACAGGCAGGAAAATATTGTTATTGTTTTATCCACTCACTGCAGCATCGGTTTATATACAAGTACCGGGATTATTATTCATTATAAATAATCTGGATGTCGCCCGGAATGTCCTTTGAATATTCTTTTAGGTTTTCTATCAGTTGATCTTTTTGCTCCGGGTTTACTGCATAAAAACTACTTTCTAAATCTCCAAAAATTACATTCTGTGGTGTTTTCCATTTTGCCGCCAGCACCCATTCCTGCGGTATCCTGTCTTTTATTTCATTCCATTCTGTTTGAAGAAAAGCTATTTGTACATTTTTGTCTTTCATCCATTTGTACAAGTCTTCCCGGGTAAATCCTTGCTTGTACTTCCGGTACGCCATGGGTTCCTTATCTCCTAACCCGAAAATATCATAGTATTTAACAGAAGTAAAAAAGGATATTGTTCCAATGTCATTAACGGCCACCACCGAATTCGAATAGTACCGATTCAGGAAATTTGTCGTTAAAATATGCTCCATATACCTGTCGCTACTTGCTTTGGGAGACTCTGTAAATGAACTGATACCCCTGAGCAAAAAGGGAAATGCCAATAACACGCAACAGGAATAAACAACGACATACTTTAAAGTTCTTTGTTGAACTTCTTTTAAAGCCGGGATGATATATTTTATAAGGAAAATACTGCCGAATAAAAAAACAGAATAAACAATATAGGTTTCATACCTGTAAAACCATCCTATAGCCGCAAATTCAAAATGAAACAACGATATGGCAAAAAGGACAAAAGAAATGGCCATCCATTCTTTAAGGTTTTTGCGGTAGGAGTAAATAAAAATAAACAGGTTGATTAAAAGTATATTGATTAAACGGGGATCCAGGTAAAGGGTTTGAAAAATCTTAAATAATTTTTTTAACCCTTTTAATGAAAATGAAATCATATTCCCTTTTAGTAAAAGGGAATTAGGTAAAAAGTACCACCCATTTTTTAAAGAAATAATACCATATATAATAATAGGAAGGGCCGCGAAGATTAAAAGTATAATACTATCCCTGAATTGTTTTTTATAAATTAAAAAGCAAGCGGAAATAAAAACCAAAAACACACCTTCATACCTTATTGAGCATAACAAGAACCCGATCAATCCAAGAAAAAAAATTCTCTTTAGCGTGGATTTTTTATCCAGAAAATCAAAAAATAAATAGAGGTAAATAAGAGTGATGAGTATATGTAAGATATGCTCCATACCGGAAAAGATCAAAGAAGGGATCGGCGCAATAAAAAAAATACCTAAGCAAACTAAAAATGCGGGCAAATGTGATACTTTATATTTAATCAGGATAAAATAAGAAAAGGCCATTAATAAACATCCGAAAAGAATATTCAACACCAAGGGAACATATATATTTACGCCTACCAGTTTAAAAATCACGCTTATCAATAATGTATATAAAGGCGAAGAAGTGCTGGACGTAAAATAATCAGGGTGTGTTCCCCATACCCCATGTACCACATAATTCTTAGCTATTGACATGTGAATATATGCGTCATCCAACGGGTAAACGAACTGGTTGAAATTTTCCCGGAAGGAACTGTATATAAAATAAAACTCTGTTGCCAGAAGGATTAAAATCAATAAAAACAGGTACCCATATATTTTTTTGCTTGCTATTCTGGACCACAATGCTTAATTATTTTTTTGAATAAAAACCTGATAACTATCGTTTTTTATAACGCCCAGTTTTAATATTTCTAAAATCAATAAGAATTGGAAATTCAGTCCGGGCTGACAGAAAAATGGAATTTACCATAAAAGTCATTTATAGTAAAAATCCAGTTTGGCCAAAAGCCAGGTTCTCAGCTACCTAACTCCCCGGTAAACGCAGTTTTTAACAGGTCTAAATTTTAATAAGGAAAATGTATGTAATGGGGAACTTTCTCCGCAACTTTTTTTCAAAAAACTACAAATACATTTCAGTTTTTCAGGCTGAAAAAATACAACAATAAAAGCCAATATGAAAAAAAATATTGGCATGAAATAAGCTATAATAGTGAGTTCAGTTTTCTAATTATTAACATCATTTTTACTGCCCCCACCGATGAGAAAAGCCTTCCAGCCCAGGTTATTTACTACCATTTTGTCCATTATCACATTATTTTCGTTTTACCAAACCCAGGCGCAGGTTCAAACAGCGAAATACAATGTTTCTATTAACGGCAATTCTCACGGTTTTTATGAATATCTGCCGCAAGGATATGATTCCGATAATATCAGTAAAAAATATCCTTTATTGCTTTTTATTCATGGTGCAGGTGACCTTGGTGATGGGACGGCTTCAGCCACTACCGGCCTTCCATTGGTAAAAAGAGTTGGCCCTACCCGGCTGATATCAAAGGATTCTTTTCCAACTTTTTTCTCAGTCAATAATCACACTTTTTCTTTTATCGTTATCTCGCCTCAATTCGTCAACTGGCCTGTGGTGCAGGATATCGAAGATGTAATTAATTACTGCATACAAAATTATAACGTGGACATTAACAGAATCTATCTTACCGGCCTGAGCATGGGCGGTGGGATGATTTTGGAATATACCGGCGCCAATAATATTAATGCCAACCGAATCGCCGCAGTCGTACCTATAGCAGAAGCATCATGGCCTGATTATAACAGGGCACGGGTGATTGCCGGGGCTAATTTGCCGGTATGGGCTACACATAATGACGGGGATCCTACTGTGCCTGTTTATTGCACTAATACTTATATTGACTATATTAATACAGCTCCTGCTCCGTCACCATTGGCCAGGAAAACAATTTTTTCAGGCAATACACATGATGCCTGGTCAGCAACTTATAAACCCACTTTCAGGGAAAATGGGTTAAATGTTTACGAGTGGATGCTGCAATATCACCGCAATTTTAATGGCAACCCGGCCCCTGTTGCCAATGCTGGCGCTCAACAGTCAGTTACACTCCCTGTAAACCAGGTTACAATGGCAGGAAGCGGCGCTCCTTATAATGGAGGAACGATTACTTCACATATATGGACAAAAGTAAGTGGCGGTTCGGCTACCATTACTGATCCGTCCGCTTACAATACCACAATAACCAATCTCACCGAAGGATTTTATACATTCCGGTTAACGGTTACGCAGAATGATGATCAATTTGTGACCAGTGATGTAAATGTTACTGTTAACCCTCCTATCGGATCAAGTGGTAAAACAATCCCGGGAAGAATACAGGCTGAAGCATGGGACGCTAAATCAGGGCCTCAATATGCAGTCACTACGAATGATGTAGGCGGAGGGCAGCAAGTCATCGGTATCAGCAATGCAAGCTGGATGGATTATAATGTGGATATCACGCAAGCAGGAACATATACCGCAAAATTCAGGGTAGCAACTCCGCAACAACATGCGCAGTTTCAAATTAAATTAAATAACTCTTTAGTTGGCACTGTTAGTATTCCCAGTACAGGAGAATGGAATACATGGGCCACGGTTTCTGTAAATAATATATCCCTTACTGCAGGTACGCAAACAATACGTATCCTCTCCACCAATACAGAGAACTGTAATTTTAACTGGATGGAATTTACGCAGGATGCAGGAGGAAGCAATCCGCCTCCTGTTGCGAATGCAGGACCAACCCAAACAATTACTTCTCCTGCCAGCGAGGTTACATTAGCTGGTAGCGCTACGGTTACTAATGGTAGTTCTATCATTGAACATATATGGAGCAAATTCACTGGCGGCGCGGCGACTATTACTGATCCTTCGAATTACAATACAACTGTTACCGGGCTTGTCGTTGGTACTTATGTATTCCGCCTCACCGTTAAGCAAAATGATAATCAAACTGCAACCAGCGATGTAACCATTACGGTTAACCCGGCTGCTGCTACTCCTCCGCCAACAGCAAATGCAGGAACAACGCAAACGATTACTTTGCCAACCAACCAAGTTACACTTACAGGAAATGGAACTGCTAATAATGGTGGTTCTATCAGTGAACATACATGGAGCAAATTCACTGGCGGCGCGGCGACTATTACTGATCCTTCAAATTATAATACAACTGTTACCGGGCTTGCCGTTGGCACTTATGTTTTCCATTTAACGGTTAAACAAAATGATAATCAAACCGCGACCAGTGATGTAACCATTACGGTTAATCCGGCTGCTGCTACCCCATCACCAACAGCAAATGCTGGTACCACACAAACGATTACTTTGCCAACCAACCAGGTTACATTAGCAGGAAGCGGAACAGCCAACAACGGCGGTTCTATTATTAATCATACATGGAGCAAATTCAGTGGTGGTGCTGCGACAATTACTGATCCTTCTGATTATAATACAACTGTTACCGGCCTTGCAGCTGGCACCTATGTGTTCCGTTTAACGGTTACACAAAATGATAATCAAACAGCGACCAATGATGTAACTATTACGGTTAATCCGGCTGCTGCTATTCCTCCGCCAACAGCAAATGCTGGCACCACACAAACGATTACATTACCAACCAGCCAGGTGACACTTGCAGGAAGTGGAACAGCTAATAATGGTGGTTCTATCATTGAACATACATGGAGCAAGTTCAGTGGTGGTGTTGCAACAATTACTGGTCCTTCGAATTATAATACAACTGTTACAGGACTTGCTGCCGGCACTTATGTATTCCGGCTCACCGTTAAGCAAAATGATAATCAAACGGCAACCAGCGATGTAACCATTACGGTTAACCCCGCTGTTATTGTCAGTGGAAAAACTATTCCCGGAAAAATTGAAGCAGAAAGTTGGGATGCTAAATCAGGGCCCTTTTATGCTGTTGCTACTACCGATGTTGGCGGTGGCCAGCAAGTCATTGGCATCAGCAACGGAAGCCGGATGGATTATAATGTAACTATTACAGAGGCTGGCACTTATACTGTGAAGTTCAGGATAGCGACTACGCAAGTACATACACAATTCCAGATCAAGCTAGGCACTTCGTTAGTTGGTACAATCAATATACCAAGCACAGGCGAATGGAATAACTGGGCTACAGTTGCTGTTAGCAATGTTTACCTGTCAGCCGGAACACAAACATTGAGTATTATTTCCGCTAATAATGAAAATTGCAATTTTAACTGGATGGAATTTGTATCGGATGGAGGCAGCGGCATTCCACCACCAACCGCCAATGCAGGCGCTGCGCAAAATATTACATTACCTGCTAACCAAATAACTTTATCAGGAAGCGGAACAGCTAATAATGGCGGAACGATCACTTCTCATACATGGACGAAAGTGAGTGGCGGTGCAGCAACTATTACAAATTCTTCTAATTATACTACCACGATTACTAATCTTGCCGAAGGCACTTATGTATTTCGCTTAACTGTTGTACAGGATGATGATCAAACTTCGACAAGCGATGTAACCATAACTGTCAATCCTGCTATTGTTGCCAGTGGTAAAAATATCCCTGGAAAAATCGAAGCGGAAAGTTGGGACGCTAAATCAGGACCTTTTTATGCTGTCGCCACTACCGATGTAGGCGGCGGTCAGCAAGTCATTGGCATCAGCAATGGAAGCCGGATGGATTATAATGTGAATGTTACACAGGCTGGTACTTACACAGCGAAGTTCAGGATAGCTACAACGCAGGCGCATACGCAATTCCAGATCAGGCTAGGCACTTCGTTGGTTGGTACGATCAATATACCAAGTACAGGAGAATGGAATAATTGGGCTACGGTTGCTGTAAGTAATATGTATTTAACAGCCGGTACACAAACATTGAGTATTCTTTCCACTAATAATGAAAATTGCAATTTTAACTGGATGGAATTTGTATTGGATGGAGGTAGCGCCACTCCGCCGCCAACTGCTAATGCAGGAACTGCACAAAATATTACTTTACCTGCCAATCAAATTACATTAGCAGGAAACGGAACAGCTAATAATGGCGGAACAATCACTTCTCATGTATGGACAAAAGTGAGTGGCGGAACAGCGACTATTACTGTTCCTTCCAGCTACAACACTACAGTCACAAATCTTGCAGAAGGCACTTATGTATTTCAATTAATGGTTACGCAGGATGATGGCCTAACAGCCAGCAGTGAAGTAACCATTACGGTGAGCCCGGCTACGGTTGTTAGCGGAAAAACTATTCCCGGCAGAATAGAAGCGGAAAAATGGGATGCAAAGTCAGGGCCTTTTTATGCAGTGGCTACGAATGATGTAGGTGGCGGACAGCAAGTCATTGGCATTAACAATGGAAGTGCGATGGATTACAATGTCAATGTTACAGAAGCGGGCATTTATACCGTAGGCTTTCGGGTAGCTACAACCCAGGCACATGCACAATTTCAAATAAAATCAGGCAATACCGTGTTGGGTACGATCAATATTCCTAATACGGGCGAATGGAGCAATTGGAAAACCGTGACGATTGACAATATCTCATTACCTGCCGGCAATCAAACCTTGCGTGTATTATCTAGTAACAACGAGAGCTGTAATTTCAATTGGTTAGAATTCGTATCCGGTAACCCTCCGGCAGCTAATGCCGTTACTTCTGCAAGAACAGTTACACAACAGGCTATTGAGCCGGAAACTTTTACTAATTCTATTGAATTATTTCCCAACCCGGCTATTGATCATTTCACCATAAAAATAAATACCGTACTGGAAGGCGATTTGAAAATTCAAATCTTTGACCAGTCGGGTACATTGAAAAAGGAAATAAAATCTTTCAAATCAAAAGGAATTTCACAGTCAGGAATTTCCATTGCCGATCTTCCCAAAGGAGTTTACATGATCAAACTGCAAATGAAAGATTGGAGCAAATCAATTAAACTCATAAAGTAAGAAAGAAATTTATATAGATATTTCTATATACAATAATCGTGTTTATACGATTTTCCAACCTTGTTATTATCATTAATCATAATAGCATCGCCTCTTATTTTAACCGCAATCAACAAATTCTCCAAAGCAACACCGTGGCATAAAATTCGCAAAGTCGCAACTGATCAATCATTCTTTTAACGGTTACGGATTCACTTTATTTATTGTTATAATTTATGAAAAAAAACTATTGGTTAAAATCAATAGGCATTGCTGTATGCTTATTGGTTAGTGGTTCTTTCTATCAACTGACTGCCCAGGTGCTGACTGCAAAGCCCAACGTCTCCATGACGGCTAATTCAAATGGTTATTATGAATATTTGCCACTGGGATATAACCCGGCAAATGCAAACCAGAAATATCCATTAATACTTTTTTTGCACGGAATGGGTGAACTGGGAACGAATCTCGGTGCGTTGGAATGGCAAGGTATAAACGGGGTAATCAGGCAGAATAAATTTCCAGCTTCTTTTACCGTAAATAACCAGACATTTTCATTTATAGTCATCACTCCCCAATTTATAGGATGGCCTACACCTATGGATGTAAGCAATGTGCTTGATTACTGTGTGCAGCGTTATAATGTTGATATCGGAAGAATATATATTACTGGTCTCAGCATGGGCGGTGGCGTTACCTGGGATTATGCAGGCGGAAGCAGTGCGTATGCAAACCGGATCGCTGCTATTGTGCCTATTGCGGGTGCATCATGGCCGGAAAATATGAGAGCCCGTGTAATTGCGACGGCAAACTTACCCGTATGGGCCACGCATAACGATGGAGATGTAACTGTTCCGGCATATTATACGAATGATTATATTACACAGATCAATGCCGCCCCGGCTCCCAATCCATTAGCGAAAAAAACTATTTTTCAAAGTACATCCCATGATGCATGGAGCACTACTTATAATCCAGCATTCAAAGAAAATGGTTTAAATATTTATGAATGGATGTTGCAATATCGTCGCAGCACAAGCACCAATCCCGGGCCTGCTTCTTTTGCTGGTACAGCTCAAACCATTACGTTACCTGTTAGCCAGGTTACATTAACCGGAACAGCAACCGCAGGCACGGGCAATATCACTTCTGTTTCGTGGACTAAACTCAGCGGCGGAAATGCTACGATTGCAAATCCATCTGCTTTAACCACTACAGTTTCTAATCTTACAGCAGGAACTTATGTTTTCAGGCTTTCTGTTACACAAACGGATAACCAGACAAGAATGAGTGATGTTTCTGTATTTGTTAACCCTGCTATTATTTATAAAAATATTCCCGGTAAAATTGAAGCGGAAAGCTGGGATGCTAAATCAGGCCCTTTCTATGCAGTCGCTACAACAGATGCAGGGGGTGGCCAGCAGGTAATAGGGATAAGCAATGGCAGTGCGATGGATTATAATGTAAACGTTGCACAAGCTGGTACCTATACCGCTAAATTCAGGATTGCTACACCACAGTTAAATGCACAGTTTCAAATCAAGCTGGGCAATACTCTATTGGGCACGATCAACATACCCGGCACGGGTGAATGGAATGCATGGTCCACTGCTACTATCAGCGGTTTAGTAATGCCAGCAGGTACGCAGACCTTACGCCTTACATCTGTTAATAATGAAAGTTGCAATTTCAACTGGGTAGAATTTGTACAAAGCGGTACTGAAATCATTTTACCTCCGACAGCTACTGCAGGTACAACGCAAACAATTACATTACCAACAAGCCAGGTTACATTAGCAGGTAATGGTACAGCTGCCAGTGGTGGAACGATAAATTCTCATACATGGACGAAAGTCAGTGGTGGTGCAGCTACCATTACGGATGCTTCTAATTATAATACAACAATTACCAATCTTTCGGCAGGAACCTATGTATTCAGGTTAACGGTTACACAAAATGATAACCAAACCGCAACAAGTGATGTAACGCTCAATGTAATTGCGCAAGCAGCACCAACAGTTAATGCTGGCGCCACACAAACGATTACATTACCAACCAACCAGGTTACATTAAGTGGTTCAGGTACTGCCAGCAGTGGCGGAACGATAACTTATGCGTGGACAAGAGTTAGCGGTCCAAACACATCTCCTGCTCTTAATATAGTATCACCTGCTACGGCCAGCACTTCTGTTACTGGTTTGGTGCAGGGTACGTATGTATTTAAATTAACGGTTACACAAAACGATAATCAAACAGCCACAAGTAATGTAACAATTAATGTTGTTGCTCAAGCGGCGCCAACAGCCAGTGCAGGTACAACACAAACGATTACTTTGCCAACCAGCCAGGTTACATTGAATGGTTCGGGTACTTCAGGCAATGGCGGAACAATTACTTATGCATGGACAAGAGTCAGCGGGCCAAATAATACACCGGTATTAAATATTGTATCTCCAACTACGGCCAGCACTTCTATTACCGGTTTGGTGCAGGGTACTTATGTATTTCGTTTGACTGTTACACAAAATGATAACCAAACCGCAACAAGCGATGTAACGATAATTGTAGTTGCGCAAGCCCCGCCTTTAGTTAATGCAGGCACAGCACAAACGATTACATTACCAACAAGACAAATTGTATTGAATGGTTCAGGCACTGCCGGCAATGGTGGAACGATTACCTATGCGTGGACAAGAGTTAGTGGGCCAAACACATCACCTGCTCTCACGATAGCATCACCAACTACGGCGAGTACATCAGTTACCGGTTTGATAGAAGGCACTTATGTATTCAGGTTAACGGTTACACAAAATGATAATCAAACCACAACAAGCGATGTAACAGTTACAGTTAATCCTGCCGTTGTTACAAATGGCAAAACAATTCCCGGAAAAATTGAAGCGGAAAGCTGGGATGTTAAATCAGGCCCATTCTATGCAGTGGCTACAACTGATGCGGGCGGTGGACAACAGGTAATCGGGATCAACAATGGCAGCACAATGGATTACAATGTAAATGTTACACAATCCGGCGCATACACTGCTAAATTCAGGGTAGCTACCCCTCAATTGAATACTCAGTTCCAGGTCAAACTGGGAAATAATACAATCGGCACGATCAATATACCGGGTACAGGTGAATGGAATATCTGGTCAACATTTAGCATAAGTAATTTAATCATACCTGCGGGTAATCAAACCTTGCGCATTGTTTCTACCAATAATGAAAATTGCAATTTTAACTGGATGGAATTTGTATTGGACGGGGCAAATGTAAACCTGCCTCCTACAGTAAATGCAGGAACATCGCAAACGATTACATTACCTGCATCGCAGGTCACATTGTCGGGAAGTGGTACTGCGAATAATGGAACAATCACATCACATACATGGACGAAAGTGAGCGGGGGCACGGCTACGATTACAGATCCTTCTAATTATAATTCAACAGTTACGAATCTTGCTGCGGGTACTTATGTATTCAGGCTTACAGTTTTACAAAGTGATAATCAAACTGCAACAAGTGATGTAACGATTATAGTAAATCCTGCTGTTGTTGTAAGTGGAAAAACAATCCCCGGCAGAATAGAAGCGGAAAGCTGGGATGCTAAATCAGGCCCTTTCTATCCAATGGCAACAGTTGATGCGGGAGGCGGACAACAGGTAGTCGGTATCAGCAATGGCAGTTGGATGGATTACAATGTAAATGTTACACAAGCGGGCACTTATACTGTCAGTTTCAGGGCGGCTACTACGAAAAACAATGCAACGTTTCAGATAAAATCCGGCAATACAGTATTGGGAACAATCAAAATCCCAAATACAGGCGAATGGAATAACTGGCAAACTGCGAGCATAAATAATGTAGCATTAACAGCAGGTAACCAGGTATTGAGAATTGTTTCCACTAATGATGAAAACTGTAACCTGAACTGGATAGAGTTTACACGAAATGACAATATCGTGGCGAATGCGCAGACATTGAATAAACAAACCAATATCACAAATACCACAGAATTATCCAATGCTTCCACGGACATTTCTCCCAATCCAGTGAAAAACCAATTTTTATTAAAAGTGAATAACAACAGGGAAGGCGAGATGAACGTTGAAATATTCGATCAGAATGCAAGATTGGCAAAAAAGGTAAGGCTCTTTAAAAGTAAAGGAATGCACCAATCCTCTATTTCCGTAGCCGGCCTTTCTCAGGGAATGTATATCATTAAAATACAAATGAAAAACTGGAGCACCACGCTGAAAATGATAAAGCAATAATGATAATATCATATTGAATATCGCTTGATCTATATCCTGTGACTTACAAAGCCGGCATTCATTGCCGGCTTTTTTTTATAATCATAGTATTTAGTTGCCGGTTAGGCCCATCACCAAAAGAAGATGCGAACTTTTACTATTGCAGATGAAAAATAATCTTTAGTATTTGAGACTGGAAGTAGCAGTACCTCCGCTATATTATATATATGTACAAATTTTTATTTAATGCTTACACGTAGATTTTCTTTTAAAATATCGTCTCAAATGTTTTAAAAATCAACGCTTATTACTATCTTTCTGTTTCAATTCCTGAACAACCTCTCCAATTAAAATTCTTGTTTCATTTTAAAGGCTAATCGCCTGACATTGAATTTTTTTATCCCTACAGAAAGACTTATTGCCATTGATGTAAGTAAGATTTCAAATCTTTTATTATAATAATTTAACCCTGTATGAAACAAATGGTTTGGTTAAGGTCATGCATATTCGTATGCATTTTAAGTCTAGGCATTTTCTCCCCGGCGAAGGCGCAGGTGCAAACAGCGATGTATGATACTTCGATAAGTACGAATACAACCGGCTTTTATGAATACCTGCCGCAAGGCTATGATGCTCTCAATATTTCTCAGCAATTTCCTTTGTTGATCTTTCTTCACGGATTTGGTGATGTTGGTGATGGATCCAGCAATAGTAGTACTGGTCTTCCGCTTGTAAAAAGAGTTGGTCCTCCCCATATGATAGACCAGGGCCATTTCTCCAATTCATTTACCGCTGGCTCAAACAGTTTTTCTTTTATTGTTATTTCACCGCAGTTTAGTATTTGGCCGTTGGACCCCGAAGTGGAGATAAATGATATAATTGATTACTGCATCCTGAATTATCATGTAGATGTAAACAGGATATATCTCACGGGTCTTAGTATGGGAGGTGGGCTTATCCGTGATTATGCAGGGTTCAACAATACAAATGCAAACCGCGTAGCTGCTGTTTTGCCGGTTTGTCCTGCTATAAACAACGCAGACACCTGGCCAAATTTCGTGGCTCAGGGTCGTGTTATCGCAGCAGCAAATTTGCCTGTTTGGATTACCCACAATAACGACGATCATACAGTACCTGTGATGTATACAAATGATTTAATAACAGAGATTAATAAAGCACCTGCTCCTAATCCCCTTGCTAAAAAAACAATCTTTACTACCGACTATGATCCATTCGATTCTCATAATGCATGGTCCGCTACATACGATCTGAGTTTTCAAGAAGGTGGTAAGAATATTTTCGAATGGATGCTGCAATACCAAAGAAACGGCACTCCTTTGCCTGTTACTCTCAGCAGTTATTCAGTAGCGGTCTCAGGCCCATCACAGGTCACTGTTTCCTGGACGACAACTTTTGAAAGCAGCAATGAATATTTTTCCATCGAACATTCTGTGGATGGAATAAATTTTACAAAAGTAGGACAAGTAAAAAGCACGAACATTTCGTCAGGAGATAAATATTCATTCGTTCATAAAAACGCGGTGAGCGGCGTTAATTTTTATCGCCTCTCACAAACTGATATTGATACAAGACGTGTTTACTTTGATATTAAAAAAGCTACGCTGAGTTCAACTGCTGATAAAATTCACATTTACCCTAACCCGGTTATTGACCAGGTGACGCTTAAAATCAATAATAGCTATTCAGGCAAACTCCAGGCGAAAGTTATTGACCTGTCGGGAAAAATTATTAAGACATTTGATTATTCCAAGTCGAATACTTTATTTCAGCAGGTATTATCGCTGAAAGAATTGCCCGTTGGACAATATATAATAGAATTGAAAGGGGATAATTACAGCAGTTCTGTTCCTTTTATTAAAAACTAATAAGATTTAAGATAGTTCTTTGTATCAAGTCGTAGCGGAGTGTCGCTACGGCTTTTTTTATTTTAAAGAAATTAAGTCGGTATAGTAAATAATAGCAGCTATCAAAAGGGCAAATGAAATGAACGTGGTAATCCAGCCTGCCTTTGTTTTAATGCTATTCTTCTCTTTATAACCAATAACAAGCTGGCGCACTCCCATTAAAAGATAAATAAAACAACCTCCTCCTATTATCAAAAAGATAGGGGTTATAAAAACAATCCACAACCACCACAAAACATCAAAGTCCACAACTTATATTTTCCTGGATTGTTTAAAATTATTCTTCAATAACCATTGCAGCACTTTATCTCTTTGATCACCCTGCACAATAATTTCACCATCTTTCGCCGAGCCCCCCGTACCGCAAAATGATTTTATTTTTTTACCTAACTCCTGCAAGTCATCATCTGTCCCGATAAATCCTTCTACTAGTGTTACTGCTTTGCACGCCCGGTGCTTTGTATCCAATCTTATTTTTAGTTTTTGCTGCCCTGGTTGTAGCGTTTCGCCATTATTTTGTTCTTCTTCAAACTTAAAACCAGGATCAGTACTGTACACAAATCCCCGGGTGTCAGGCTTATTTTTCTTTGCCATAAAAATTATTAAATAATTACTGCTTTCAAACTCAAATCTAAACCCTGCGCCTGGTGTATTAATGCTCCCACACTTACATAATCAACACCTGTCTTTGCGTATTCTTCAATATTATCCAAATTGATACCGCCACTCGCTTCCGTTTCAAACTCTCCACTAATAAAACGCAATGCCTCCTTTATTTGTTTTGGTTCAAAATTATCCAGCATGATGCGAAACAC
Source organism: Chitinophagaceae bacterium (assembly GCA_037200685.1). Taxonomy (GTDB): domain Bacteria; phylum Bacteroidota; class Bacteroidia; order Chitinophagales; family Chitinophagaceae; genus JAJKIP01. Next base: position 91,614 of record JBBCIG010000019.1, on the reverse strand, counting down.
TTTTCCTTTACCTACAGCTATCACTTTTTTCACATCATCTATACTTCTTGTTTCTACTTCAATTTTTAATGTTGGTTTTTTAGTTTTTACATATTCATCAGCCTTCGCAATAGCTTTTTCTATTCCTCCGCAGTAATCAATATGGTTATCCTTCAGCATGATCATATCATATAAGCCAAAACGGTGATTCACCCCGCCGCCAATACGTACCGCTTCTTTTTCCAGCAACCGGAAATTTGGCGTGGTCTTACGGGTATCTAGCAACTTTGTTTTATATCCTTTTAATTTATCCGTGTATTTTTTAGTCAGCGTAGCAATACCGCTCATCCGTTGCATACAATTCAACACCAGTCTTTCACATTTTAAAATAACCTGTACATTGGCTTGCACATCAAAAGCCTTTTCACCAACCTTCATGATATCGCCATCTTTTTTATAGGCAGTAAACAGGCAATGCGGTTCTATGTATTGAAAAATTTTTTTCGCTACGTCAACGCCGGCCAGCACACCTTCCTGTTTTATTTTCAAGACAGCTTTTCCTTTTGCACCGGCCTCGATGCAAGATAACGTGGAGTGATCGCCATCTCCTACATCTTCTTTCAGCGCTTCATCTATTAAATGATGTAATTGTTTATCAAAGTCCATAGCAGCAAAAGTAAAAAAGCCTTCCTCATAATTAATAAGGAAGGCTATAACTATTTATTTAAATGATTTATTTACTGAACAGGTTCAAAGCGGATTTTCTTGATCACTTCTTTGTTTCCCTTTGTTTTCATGTACACATTCGTTCTGAATTTACCGGAATTTCCTTCCAGGTTACCAACGAAATAATAACCTTCCGGGGAAGTTCCCTTATGGATTAATTCAAAACCTTTAACCCCGTTACATTGATTTTCAAAAAAATCTTTCATCATCTGTTGCGCCTGGGCCTTACTGTAGCTGTTGCTTTTAACAGGAAGCGTCAGTTCAAGTGTCTCGTCAAAATGCTTTGATAATTCAGACGCATTCCCCGACCGGAATGCACTGATTACTTCGTCAACGGAGCTTTGCTGACCAAATGCGGACAACGCTACTACCGACATTATTAATATGGAAGAAAGTATCGCTTTCATAATTATTTAATTTTCACAGGTATTAAGGTAAATCGAAAAATGTGCCATAGTGTACGGATTACCCGGCATCTAAAATAACAAAAACCGGGAGTTTTACAGCCTTAAGGCTCAAATCTAACCAATGATATGTAGTTTTACAACGCATTGTTCCCTGATAATGAAGGAATTTATACCTAAAAACAAACGAATAAGTTAATGTCAAAAAAAAGAGTAATTCTGGCCATTATGGACGGCTGGGGATTAGGTAAAGTTGCATCTGCGGATGCTATCCAGCATGCCAAAGCGCCATTCGTAAGTTCTCTGTACAAGACGTACCCCCACTCTACTTTAGTTACCTGCGGAGAAGATGTAGGATTGCCGGACGGGCAAATGGGAAATTCTGAAGTTGGTCACCTTAATCTCGGCGCCGGCCGCATCGTTTACCAGGAATTACAACGAATAAATGTCGCCGTAAGAACAGGCTCTTTTGCAAAAAATGAAGAATTACTAAAGTCGATCAGGTACGCAAGAGATAATAAAAAACCACTGCACCTGCTCGGCCTCGTTAGCAACGGCGGCGTGCACTCACATATCAATCATTTAAAAGCCATCGTTGATGTTTGCCAGTCAGAAGGATTAAAAGATGTATTTATCCATGCATTTACAGACGGACGTGATTGCGATCCCAAAAGCGGCTTGGGTTTTATGATAGAACTACAGGAACATTTAAATAAAACAGTTGGCAAAATCGCTACAGTAAGCGGCCGCTATTATGCCATGGACAGGGACAAACGCTGGGAAAGAGTAAAGCTGGCTTACGATGCATTTGTATATGGTGTGGGTGATAAAGCAACAGATGCTATCGCCGCTGTTGAAAATTCTTATGCCCATAACCTGACGGATGAATTCATAAAACCGACTGTGATAATTGATGAAGGCCAGCAGCCACTTGCTTCTATTAAAGATGGAGATGTGGCTTTGTGTTTTAATTTCAGAACCGATCGCTGCAGGGAAATAACTCAGGTATTAACGCAAATTGATTTGCCGGAGTTTAGCATGCACAAACTCTCTTTGCATTATACCACGATGACGCAATACGATCACTCTTATCAAAACGTGCATGTGATTTTTGAAAACGATGACCTGAAAAATACATTGGGTGAAATACTGGAGCAACAGGGATTGAAACAAATCCGCATTGCGGAAACAGAAAAGTACCCACATGTCAGTTTCTTTTTCAGTGGTGGCCGTGAAAAGCCTTTTGATGGAGAAACAAGGATCATGGTGCCATCGCCAAAAGTGGCGACCTATGATTTGAAACCAGAGATGAGCGCCTTTGAATTAACAGAAGCATTGTTGCCGCAACTTAAAAACAAAGCCGCTGATTTTGTTTGCATCAATTATGCGAATGCGGATATGGTGGGCCATACCGGCATTTGGCCAGCAGCTATCAAAGCGGTGGAAACAGTAGATAAATGCGTTGAACAAATTGTAACAACTGGTTTGGAAAATGGTTATACTATTTTCCTGACGGCCGATCATGGCAATGCGGACTTTATGATGAATGCCGATGGCTCGCCGAATACAGCGCATACATTAAACCTCGTTCCGTTTTTTATTATTGATAAAGAATGGCGGGGCACCATCAAACCGGGAAAGCTGGGTGATATCGCACCAACGATTTTAACGATGATGAATATTCCGTTGCCGGCGGAGATGACGGGTGATGTGTTGATTGGCTAAGACGTGAAGAAGAAAAAGAGGATTAAGAAATTTTGACCCGGCTGCATTGCTACTATCATCGCCTGTTGCGTCGCACTCTTCATCGTTCGGTAATTCTACTGAGCATTGTGGAAGCTGCGTTACAAATGCTGATTCAATTGAAAAATAAAATCAACCAGGCAGATGGCTCGTTCCTCGCCATGACAAGGAAAAGGTTTTTATTATCGCAATTACCTGTTGAATGAAATTGCAAATCAATACTGCTTTTCTTTGTCACCCCGAGGGAACGAGGGGTCTGCGATAATAAAACAGAGACAAAGATGTAAGACGCTTTGAAAATGCTGAATAGCGAACAGGAAGTATAAGAGTGCGACCCTTCGGCTTCGCTCAGGGTAATCCCGATAGTTATCGGGAGCGACGCTATTGCCGAGTAAAGAACAGGAAGATGAACGGAGCGTCGCAACGAAGATGATCAGGGAACTGTAGTTCGGCTCCGCTCACTACTTGTAAACAAAAATATTTGCTTAAAAATTCATCTACTATGTTTAAAAAAATATTGATCTTTCTTTTACTTGCGTTGATTGTTATTCAATTTATTCATCCGAAAAAGAATAAGGCCGAAGGCGTACAGGCTAATTACATTGGCAATGTGTATACCGTACCTGCGGATGTAAAAGCAATACTGGAAAAAGCCTGCAATGATTGCCACAGCAACAATACCCGTTACCCGTGGTATAGCAAACTACAACCTGTCGATTGGTGGATGAACAACCATGTACTGGATGGAAAAAAAGATTTAAACCTGGATGAATACAGCAACCGCAACCTTCGGTATCAATACCATAAAATGGAAGAAATAGCGGAACTGGTGAAGGAAGGAAAGATGCCGCTGGATTCTTATACATGGATTCATAAGGATGCGATACTTACAGAAACTGAAAAAAATACATTGATCAGTTGGGCGGATGGCATCCGGAATGAACTGGAAGCGAAATATCCCCTGGACAGCCTCGTCCGGAAAAAAAGCCCGTAATTCCACTTAATTGTGACCAAATTTTACTTTGCCGTGCAGCATTTGTTTAGGAAAAATGTCTAAATTACAGGCAACCCAAACGTATATATGACGGAGGAAGCCATCTTAAAAGGTTGTTTGAATAATGATGCTGCCGCTCAGCGGGAACTGTACAACAAGTATAGCTCCAAAATGCTGGCGGTTTGTTATCGGTACGGTCACAACCGGGAAGATGCGGAAGATATGTTGCAGGAAGGTTTTATCAAGGTCTTTTTGCAAATGCATACGTTTGAGAACCGTGGGGCTTTTGAAGGATGGGTGAGACGAATAATCGTTCATACGTGTATCAACATCCTGAAGAAGAATAAGAAGTTCAATGAAAGTGTTGACATCATTCATGCGAATGGCATACAGGTAAGAGAGGAAAGTATTCCTGCCATTATCCAGGCCAAACAAGTGGTAGAATGTATTCGGTTGTTACCCCTGGGTTACCGCACCGTGTTGAACTTATATGCCGTGGAAGGATACAGTCACCGTGAGATTGCAGGCATGCTTGACATAGAAGAAAGTACGAGCCGGAGCCAGTACACAAGGGCGAAGGCGATGCTGGAAGATATATTGATCCGTAAAAAGATCATGCAAAGACCAAAACAAGACATCGATTGGCTTGCCGCAGTTAGCCAGCGGTAGGTAGTAGTTCGTATCCTAAATAAGTTATAACTGGTTATGGAGAGCAATTTTAGAAATAGTGATTTTGAAGAGTATGTAAAACAGAATGCAGACCAGCACCGGATGTTCCCATCAGAAAAAGTATGGAAGAACGTCCATAATGCTTTACATACAAAAAGAAAGTGGTATGGCATGGGCCTTGCCGCTTTGCTGCTGCTTACCGGCACCGCAGTCACATTGGTCATGATCAGCTATCCTGTTTCTAAAAAACAGGAAGTGGCTACAATAAAAAACTCTCCTGCTGCCACTATTGTTCCTGCTACTTCGAAAGAAGAAATCAATAAAAACATTTTACCGTTTAATGGACAGCTTGTAGAGCCTTCCGGTAATAACCCTCTTTTTGCAGAACGTTCATCCTCTGCTGTCGACCGCTCTGCGGTAGCGCAACAGAATACTGAAGAAACAAATGAAGTAGCACCGGTGCCTCTTGTTGAACAAACTCATTTGGTAAATCACGACAGGGAACGTAACGCTGTTACGAATGAAGTAAGATCTAACGCCATTATCAGCAAAACTGATACAAAAGAATTTTTCAGCGTTATAGATAATAATGATCCAGTGGAAGAAAAATCCCCAGTAGTAGCTGAGAAAAAAATTACCAGCGAAAACATCGCTGATTACCCGTTGACGATTGAAAGCATAACCAATGCTTATCATCCTAAAAAGGCGGGCAAAAGAACAAGCTGGCAATTCTTTATTACACCAACAGTAAGCTATAGAAAACTGAATACGAAGGAATCTTTTAATAGTTCTGCTGCATCTAATTATCCTTATACCAATCTTTCGAATGTAAATAGTGCGGTTACACACAAAGCTGATTTGGGATTGCAGATAGGTACTTCGTTTCACCACCCGCTTACAAAAAGCCTGAGAATCCGCGGTGGTTTGCAATTTAATATTAACCGCTACGATATAAAAGCATATAGTTACAATCCTGAAGTAGCGACTATCCGCTTAAATGATGCGAATGGCGCCAGTGCGGTTTGGGCATGGACATATTATAGAAATAACAGCGGTTATAAATCTGACTGGTTAAAAAATTATTATTTCTCAGTATCTGTTCCGATAGGACTTGAAATGAAAATAATAGGCAATAAGAAAACAAGTTTCGGCATCGCCAGTACGATCCAGCCAACCTATATTCTTAAAGACAAAGCTTACCTGATCTCTACGGACTATAAGAATTATGCAAAAGTTCCTTCTCTTGTAAGGCACCTGAATGCAAATGCAGGGTTCGAGGCATTTGTCAACTATTCAAATGGAAAAACAAGATGGCAGGTCGGGCCGCAGGCACGCTACCAGCTTTTTTCCAGCTTTCAAAACAAATACCCTGTTAAAGAGCACCTGTTTGATTTTGGTTTAAAATTGGGCGTCTTCCTGAACGAAAAATAAATCTTACTTAATTTATAATTGATATCCCATCTGCTTTGGTAGATGGGATATTTGTTTTCAGCTAATTTTACATTTTATATCATTTCAATCTTCCAGTTTAATGAAACCAGGTTTTATAGGGGCCGCTGTTATGATCGTAACATTATTTAGCGCAGCATGCGGCTCGAAAAAAAAAGAGCCAAAGGAAAAATTTATCCCGGTGCTTTCATTTATTCAAAGCCAGGTGGCCAATGTCGATACCTCGTTGTATTCTATCCGTAAAATAGTGTATGTAGATAGTTTGAGAAGTGATACGACTTATATTCCACGGGAGGAATTTAAAAAAGAAGCGCATGACTTCTTAATGATGACGGATATTTCTTTATCTGAATATGCCGACAGGTATACCGAGACTAAAAATTATGATGAAACTATCAACAGGGTGTTGATCACCTATATACCTGTAGATCCCAGCAAAGAAGATATACAACGCCAGGAAGTATTGATAAAACATAATGAGGTCTCCGGAGATAAAATATCAAGCATTATTATCAATAGTGTAGTTAATACAAAAGACAGCCTTGTTGAAAAAAGAATGCTCTGGCAGGTGGATAAGAGCTTCCAGGTAACAGTGACCAGGCAATTAGCAAGGCAGCCTGAAACAGTTTCTACTTATAAATTAATTTGGGGGGAAGATGAATTTCAATGACGGCATCCGAATTTCAACATATCATATCCGGCATTCCGCAGCAGCCCGGCATCTATAAGTATTATGATGGTGGTAATTCCCTTATTTATGTAGGTAAGGCCAAGAATATCCGGAAAAGGGTAAGTTCTTATTTTAATAAAACCTATACCAACTATAAAACACATGAGCTGGTTCGTCGCATTAACCGTATTGAATTTACCATCGTCAATTCCGAGCAAGATGCTTTTTTACTGGAAAATTCTTTGATAAAAGAATTTCAACCCATTTTTAATATCAACTTAAAAGATGATAAAAGCTATCCTTTTATTGTTATAAAAAATGAACCCTTTCCACGTGTTTTTTTGACACGAAGAAAAATAAATGATGGTTCTGAATACCTCGGGCCTTATACCTCTGTAAAAAAAGTAAGGGAGCTGATTGATTTTACCCGGCAAACGATCCCTTTGCGAAACTGCTCGTTGAACCTGACAGAAAATAATATCACTAAGAAAAAATTTAAAGTATGCCTGGAATATCATTTAGGTAATTGCAAAGGGCCCTGCGAAGGCTTGCAATCATCCGAGGACTACCGGGAAAACCTGAAACGCCTGAAAGATTTGCTGCGTGGAAACCTCTCTCCTGTTCTTCGGCATTTTAAAGATGAAATGAAAACACTTGCCGGTAATATGGCCTTTGAACGTGCGGAAATAACACGGAAGAAAATTGAATATCTTGAAAACTACCAGGCAAGATCTGTTGTAGCCGGCATGAATACCCTGGACCTTGATGTATTTTCTTTGGTAAAGGATAATGATATCGCTTTTGTTAACTACCTGATGATACGAACCGGTACGATTGTTCAGACACAAACAAGCAAAGTACAGGCACATTTAGATGAAACACCGGAGGAAATTTTAGCTTTCTCCATCGCCCAAATGAGGGAAACGTTTAATAGCGATGCTAAAGAAATTGTAGTGCCTTTTGCTATTGATTACCCCCAAAATGAAATTATCATTTCTGTTCCAAAAGGAGGAGACAGAAAGAAGCTACTGGAATTATCGGAAAAGAATGCCAACTATTTTATTGAGGAATTAAAAAACAAAGAGAGGCTGAAGCTTTCAAAAAATACCGATAAAATAAAGCTATTGGAAGAGCTCCAGGCCGATTTGCAATTAAACCAACTGCCTTTGCATATCGAATGCTTTGATAACTCAAATTTCCAGGGCAGTTACCCTGTGGCAGCCATGGTTTGTTTTAAGAACGGGGAGCCCAGCAAGAAAGATTACCGGCATTTTAATATCAAAACGGTGGAAGGCATCAATGATTTCGCCTCCATGAAAGAGATCGTTTACAGGCGTTATAAGCGACTATCGGAAGAAACCCAGCCATTTCCCCAGTTAGTGATCATCGACGGCGGAAAGGGCCAGTTAAGCGCCGCACTAGAAGCAATGAAAGAGCTGAACGCAGCAGGAAGAACAACCCTTGTGGGGCTCGCCAAGAACGAGGAAGAAATATTCTTTTCCGGGGACAAGCAATCATTAAAGTTGCCTTATAATGGTAATAGCTTAAAACTAGTACGGCAGATCAGGAATGAAGTGCACCGCTTTGGAATAAGCTTTCACCGCGATAAACGGAGTAAAGGCACTTTTAAAAATGAATTGGAAGATATAGCCGGTATTGGCAAATCAACAGCAGATATGCTACTAAAGCAATTTAAGTCTGTAAAGAATATTCGTGAAACTCTTCGGGAAGCCCAGGGGCAGAAAGAAATTGAGAAACTCATAGGCCCTGCAAAGGCGAGAATAGTTATTAAATACTTCGATAATAAATAGAACCGGAAAAGTTCAATTGGTATTAAAAAAAATGGGGCCAGGATAGAAATCCAGCCCCGTTTTTAAAATCCAATATCCTATGAAAAACCGAGACGAAAATACAACAATAATCTTATTTTCCTATAGGACTTTTACCTTTTTTGAAACTTTTTTTAAGTTATTATAAATGAAGACGCTAAACAAAAAAGCCCCATATATTGGGGCTTTTAATAATGTTGAAAAAAGTTAAATATTGATAGTCTTAATAAGACCAAAGATCTTGTTCGTAATTGAAGATTTTCTCTTTGATGTTATCACCTTCTAAGAGGGCGAGAATAGGATCTTTAATATAACCCTTGATCACTCTATTAGCGGCATTATCTATCGTTGATTTAGTAATATAGCTGCTAAACATACGGCTTTCGAATAATTCTTCCCAAGTCATACGGCTATTGCCCATATTTTTGGGATTATATACTTCATACTTTGTAAGTATTGGGCGCATATCAGGATAATAAACCCAGAACATCGGTGTGCTTCCCGGCCTTTCCTGGCCATTTGGAAAGTATTGCGTTTTAAGTGGTGCGATACCGAGGATTCTGCAAAATAAACGGCTTGCCTCACGATCAAACACCCATTCTTCTTTGATCCTTAATTTTACTACAGTCTTAGCATCGAAGCTTGCTCTTGTTACTACATAGCGAACAACTTTGCTGGGATCATTAGGGTCAACCTGGCCTACTGTATCCGCTGAACCAACAGTCAGCTGTTGAAGTTCGGCTACAGTCATTGGGGTTGTAAACCTATCATCTGCAAAAGCTGTCACCTGGCCTGTATTTACAGCTCTCAGGAGCATATTAACAAACATCTCACTGCCATTATCACCTTCAGCTTCATAACGAAACGGCTGGTTAAGTTTTTCTCTAAGATCAAGTTCACGCCACACTTTCTCAGCATACAGCGCATCATCAGATCTCAGGTGCTCATATTGCAACGGAGTACGTGCATTCACGCTGCTTTTATCATAAGCATTATCCGGGCGAAGGGATTTTCTTACAATCGTATCGGATACAGATGAAGAATCAACAACAATAGGTATGTTGCCATACGGATTGTAGCCGGATGGTTGTTGATTATTATTATTCTGCTGTTGTTGCTGAGGCTGCGTATTAGTTGGTTGCTGCGTATTATTCCTTCTTGTAGGATTACGCTGAGCAGCAGCATTCATTACCAACAACACAGTAACCGCAACAAGCAACCCATTCTTTACAACAATGCTTTTCATCTTTAAAAATTTATTTTATGTAATATACCAACGATGGCAATTTTTGTACACGACCATCAGGACCTTGTGCACGAAGATTATCAATTGTAACAGTTCTGCCAGATGATAAATTCTTTACTAAACTCAATGCCCGCGGACTCCAAAGATTGCCTGTACAATTTTCTTCCAATATATCCCCGCTTTGTGGATCGTCGGCTGTGATTGTGAAACTGGTGACAGTATATTTTAAATTAAGCGGAAAATCTTTAATATAAGCGCCTACCCCAGTTTGTGCCTTAATTGCACCAGCAGGAATATTATCACCACTCGCAAAACCACCGATTGTGCCAACCGGTTGAGGGATGGTCCGTACCCGGAATTGAGAGACCCCTACTACTTTACCGTCAACAACAACACTAATCTTACAGTCATCTGTAATACTATTAACCTTGGCAATATATTTACCGCCACCTAATTTCTGCAAACTACCTCCAGTTATAGATGCCTGAACTTTATCGTCCCCTGCGCCACTGGCTGCAATAGTTACTTTGTTGTCGATACCAATATACAATACGTTCATATCCTCCAGTGCGATAGAAGCGCTGGCCTGACCTACCGTATAAGGAACACGGGTTTCAATAGTTTGCTTTTTATTATTTGATCCGTATACTCAATATGAACAGGGACACTGCCCTGACCTAAGCTATTTACAGTAGTTTTATATCTCACATAGCCACTATCAGTCATTTTCTGAACTGTACCACCAATAGTAATGGTCGGTAATGCTGCTTTACTGAAAGCGCCAACTCCTGCTTTTATCTCTAACTCCTGGCCTGGCATTAAATAATTAGTGTTTTGACCAACGATAGCCGCATAGGTATCAAAGCGAACTTCAACTTTTCCAACCTGTTCATGACAAAAAGCGATTACTTTATTTTCAGAAGTTCTTACGTCGTTTTGAAATTTACTTAAAATGGTTAATGCGCTACTGTTGGAACCATATGAAAATAAGCTCCTTCCCATGTGCTTGTTGCTTTGCTATGACCTTTAGGAGCTGTAAGATCTATTGAAAGTGAGTTAGCAAAACTTGTATGATAAGCGAATCAATGCCTAGCATATTGGTTTTATACTGAGCAAGCATTGCCTGAAGCTTTTTACCTTCTCCCTTTTCGACCATTACACGAGTAGCTATATCCAAATTCTCTTCCTTAAATTTTTTCTCAGGATTATTAGGATCACCATCGGCTTCCCGTAAAATCCGCTCTTTTAAACCCTGAATATAATTATAGACAGTTAAAGAATATTGCCGGGCACTATTTGCTTTAGGATACCAAATATTTGCTCTTTCAGCAGTTTCTGCTTGAGTAGTTTTTTGCTGCAAAGAAGTCAAAATAGTGTTTGTAGACATATCTACAGTACTATTGGTATTCTCCAGACTTCTATTCACCGTTTTAAAAGGCATTTAAGATCTCTGCTGACACGTTCAGCGCCAATAAGGCGGTAAGAACGAGATACATCATGTTGATCATTTTCTGCCTGGGCTCACGAGGTAAAGCCATGACGATTTATGGTTTTTATTTTGAGTAATGGTGACTTTTAAATCAAATCACAGGATACGGACATTTCTAAAAATTTAAACGAATCCATTGTTAGTTATCAGTTACGGGCACCTTGCATAGCGCTGAGCATGTTGCCATAAATATTATTCAGGCGGCCCAGGTTATTCGCTAACAAAGCAATTTGATCATGCGCTTTTTTCGCATCATCCACGCTTCCCTGCATAGCTTCTGAAGCCTGTGTAAGGTTGCTATAGAATTTATTCATTGCTTTCAGGTGATTGTTGTATCCTGCAATTCCAATTCATAAATAGTATTAAGCGATGACAGATTTTTTGTCATTACCTGCACCTGCTCATGGAATTGTTTAGTACCATCCGCAGCGGCATTAAAATGCTGTACACTTTGCGCAGCTCCTACATAAGCGTCTTTCATAGCGCCTAATGCCACAGAAGCTTCACGAGTTTTAGCCGTATAGTCGCCGGTAGCAGCTACTACATCAGTAATGTCAGACAATTTTATCTACCGTACCACCCAGCTTTTTGAAGTTTCACTCAAACGGCCAAGGTTAGCAGGTGTGATATCCGCTTCACGCAGCATATCTTCTAATTTATTCAAAGCGGGGTTTCCGTTATTAGCAGAACCCAGCGAAAGAGGTGTAGCTTTAAATTAGGGTCCAAATCAGGATGCAGGTTGATATCAGGAAAATAACGCTGCCAATGTGGTTCTTCAGGAGGAGGAACCAGGAACGCCATCACGAGGAACACAATCGCTTCCGCAATTAACCCTACCATGATCGCTTCAATCAGCGCCTTGCCAGTGAAGGATTTTCATCATCGCGGCGAAAATTACCACCGCAGCAAAAAAAGCTAAAAAGAAAGTTAAGTACTACCTGACCTTTGTTGGTTTTAAAGAACAGCATAAAGGATTCGTTTTTATAGATTATTTAAATTTTAAATAAAACGCAGTTAAGTATGGAAAAATTGCATTTTTAAAAAAGAGAGGTCGCAGAGAAGACCTCTGTAGAATATTATCCTCTGCGACCTTTTTGTGGAGCGGCTGGCAAATCAATTACAGTCCGGAACCCAATATAAGATTTTGTTGAATCCTGGTATTCGTAAGTGCTGGTACCTGTTTGCAGGTAATATCCAACATCTTTCCAGCTTCCTCCACGAATTATTTTGCGCTTCATCAGCGGCGGATCATCATCTTTAGCATTCCAGCGAACATCAGGGTTCATATCATGCTGAAAATTGTTGCGGCCTTCATAATAAATGGAAGATGTCCATTCAGCCACGTTTCCAGACATGCAATAAAGACCGAAATCGTTTGGCCAATAAGCATCCGCCCTTACTGTATAGAAACCGCCATCTTCAGGATAGTTACCACGACCAGGTTTGAAGTTGGCCATCAAACATCCTTTTTTATTGCGGAGATAATAATTACCCCAGGGGAACATCGATTGTGAACGGCCACCACGTGCCGCATATTCCCATTGTGCTTCAGTAGGCAAGCGGAAGTCAGATTCCTGCGCCCTTTTCTTGGTATCCAGCCATGAATTCAGATAATGCGTTCTCCAGTTACAAAAAGCTTCGCTTGTTTCCAGTTCACGCCTACTACAGGATAATTTCCAAAGCAGGGTGAGAGAAATAGCGTTTGGTCATCGGCTCATATAAGAATAAGAGAAGTCGCGGATCCAAACCAATGTTCAGGATAAATTTCTACTGGAAATTTTTCGATAAATTTTGAGCGTGGTTTGCCTTTGTTTTCCCTTCTTGCCGCTTCTTTCAGGTCAAATCTTTCAACCTGGTAAACGATCTTGGAAGGATCAATTTCTTTTCTACCGAAAACCCTGTCATCCGGAGGAAGGATCAGGTCGGTATTACCCAGCGCTTCAATATTTTTGGGTCGTCCCATTTAAAGGTTTTCATTTTCGCCCAATCAACATTCTCAACGCCATCAGAACCTGCTTTCACAAATCCTAATTTACGGGCAGCTACAGAGTCGCGTACCCAGAATACAAACTGGCGATATTCGTTGTTGGTGATTTCTGTCGCATCCATCCAGAATCCGCTGATGGAAACAGAACGGTTACGTGCACTAAAGGCATAAGCGGGATCTTCATCGCTTGGTCCCATATGGAAAGTTCCTTGCGGAATGTAGACCATACCAGGAGGTTTGGGAAGAATATACTTGTTCCCCCGCCGATATGCCATGTAACTGGCCATCGTTTGGAAGGGCACTTCCTTTATTCTTTTTTCCCAGGACTCCGCAGCCAGACAGAAGGACAATACTGGCTAATGCGAAAAAGACATAATTTGGGTTTTTCATTTTCATACACTTAAAGGGTATTGGGCAATATAATATTTAGGTTTATTCGCTGCCACAACGTTACAATTTATTTTTTAGGAATCAAAGCGTATTTTCCGACGTAAAGATTCTAACGCATATTGATCATTTTTTATTGTTTCTGAGGAAAAATTATTTGCCTTTTCCGCCCCTGTTTATCAGCAACATAAGTGCCTCAATTTCATAAACGGGAGCCAGGCAAGTAAAATTCGTACACAGGTAAATAGATGCCCGGTTTGCAGACGTTTTACCCCCTCAAAAGCGGAAACGCATTTTCCCCGGTTAGGGATGCCATCAGGATACGATGGGGGATAAATTCCTGTAATAATTTCTTGTGAACCTCCCCTGCATTTTGTCCAACAATGGCGATCTCGCTGGTCCCGCTTATAATTTCCATCAGCAAGCAATTCCAAACGCCAAAAGAAGTGGGATAACGGGTGATGACCTTTGCGATGGAAGAAATCATGTCTGTGCTTCTTCTTTTCCAGTCCGGCAGGTCAAAAAAAACAGAAAGCTTGTAGAGGTTATACGCCATGACAGAATTGCCGGAAGGAACGGCGCTGTCATAAATCTCTTTTTTCCTTACGATAATGTCCGGCTGGTTTTCTTTTGTAAAATAAAAAAAGCCCGTTTCGGTTTCTGAGAAATGATCAATCACATAGGCCGTTATTTCTTTCGCTTTCAACAACCAGTTAGTATCCGAAGTGGTTTCATATAGTTGAATTAATGCCTGTATCAAAAAAGCATAATCATCGAGAAAAGCGGGATACTTTGCTTTATCATTTTTCCATGTATGATGAAATTCACTTGTGTTATTGATGGCAAATTTTTCGAACAAAAACCGCATATTGTTTATCGCCATTTGCCGGTATTGCTCATTTCCTGTTGCTTCAAACGCTTTGCTGCAAGCGGTATTCATCAACGCATTCCAGCCGAGGATAATTTTATCGTCCAGCAGTGCACGAATTCTTTTATTGCGGGCAGTCATTAATTTTTCCCTGCATTCTTGCAATAATGTTTTCAATGATTTTTCATCAATGTATTTGCTGTTGCAAATTGCAGAAGTGATTTCTTTACCCGTAAAATATTTGTTCCTCCCAATTACCATGATTTGTGACGTCGTAATAGTTACAAAATAATTTTGCATCATCGCCCAACACTTCATCTATTTCTCTTTTTTCCCATACATAAAAACGGCCTTCTTCTCCTTCGCTGTCCGCATCCAATGCTGCATAAAAACCATTTAGAGGATGCAGCAATTCTCTTTGAATAAATGTGATGGTTTCTTCGATTACTTCTTTGTAGCGTTCTTTCTTTGTTAATTGGTAAGCTTCGCTTAATATCATTACCAATAAAGCATTATCGTAAAGCATTTTTCAAAATGCGGGGCGAGCCATTCGGTATCGGTGGAATAGCGGGCAAAGCCACCGCCTAACTGATCATAGATACCACCTTCGATCATTTTATCGAGACTGAGCAGGGCTTGTTGTAAGGCGCCTCACCCCCACCCCTCTCCTCCCGGAGAGGGCTTTGGAAGAGTCTGGAGATTGAATGTTTTTACATAATGATATCGCAATAAAAATTGGATCGTAAACACCTGCGGAAACTTCGGTGCTTTTCCAAAACCACCCCATTCCTTATCAGCACTTTTCATGAGGTTTTCAAAAACTTCATCTATTTTTTCTTTGATGAACACTTCATTGACATCATTCTTTTGTATGCCAAATGAATTGGATTGAAGGAGATGATCCGCCATATTTTCCGCCTGCGCATCTATCTCATGTCTTCTTTCCACGAATGCCTGCGACACTCCATGCAATACTTCGGTCCAGGAAGAACGGTTGAAAGCCCGCTGCGGCGGAAAATAAGTTCCCCCGTAAAAAGGCTTTTTATCCGGCGTTAAAAAAACATTCAATGGCCAGCCTCCGCTCCCCGTCATTGCCTGCACCGCATCCATATATATATGATCAAGATCGGGGCGCTCTTCCCTGTCAATTTTTATATTGATAAAATGTTCATTCATGATGGCCGCTGTCGCTTCATTTTCAAAACTTTCTTTTTCCATAACATGGCACCAATGACAGGCGGCATAACCAATGCTTACCAAAATGGGTTTGTTTTCCTGTACCGCCCTGTTCAAAGCTTCTTCTCCCCAGGGATACCAATTGACAGGATTATGTGCATGTTGTAATAAGTAAGGACTTGTTTCTTCGATGAGATGATTGGTGTGCTTATTCATTGAGACAAAGTTCGCTGAAATATTGCCACGGAAACACGGAAACCTCACCTAACCTCTCCTAAAGGAGAGGAACAGTACACAGCCCTCGCTTAACGAAATGATCGATAATTTATGAAGCTTCAAAAATGCCGAATAGAATTCATGTAGTACAAGAGTGCGACGCAACGAAGCTGATAGTAGCAATGCAGCCTGGCTAAAAATTTTTAAAAAGTAAATAAAAAAGGTTGTCTCTTTCGGGACAACCTCTTTCAACTTTATTAAAATAAATTATTTCTTCTTCGTGGTTTCTGCAAGAAATCTATCCAATGCTGCGACCATGCTTGGGGCTTGTGGCAATGGCGCTTTAATTTCTAATTTCAGGCCGGCTTCTTCCGCCGCACGGAATGTGTTGCTGCCAAATGCACCGATCACCGTTCCGTTCTGTTTGTATTTCGGCAGGTTATCGAATAAACTTTTTACGCCGCTGGGTGTAAAAAAGCAAATGATATCATAATCGTTTTTTGAAAAGATCTCTTTCACATCCGTGCTGAGCGTACGGTATAGGAAGCCCAATGCAAATTCGCAATTATTGCTTTTGAGCCAGCTTACGATTTCATTGTCCTGCTGATTTTCTGAACAGACGTATAAAAATTTCTCGTTGCCTTTGTGCTTGTTGATCGCATCAAACATGCTTTTGTTGGTGCCATCAGCGCCATAAAAGACTTTGCGCTTGCGGTATAAAATAAATTTCTGGAGATATAAGGCGACCGCTTCCGTGATGCAGAAATACTTTGTATCCTGCGAAACATTTACTTTCATTTCTTCACAGATGCGGAAGAAATGATCAATGGCATTGCGGCTGGTGAAAATAACACCGGTGAAATTGCCTATCTCGATCTTTTGTTTGCGGAAATCTCTTGCAGGAATGCCTTCGAGACGTATCAATGGCTGAAACTCAAGTTTCACATTGTACTTCCTTTCCAGCTCAAAGTATGGTGACTTTTCACTTTCCGGCCTCGGTTGACTTATCAAAATCTTTTGAATCGTGGCCAAACCGCCGGCCTTGTTACCCTCATTTTTTACCATATTGTTCGGCTAAAAATTGGCTGCAAAGCTAAGTATTTATATTTAAAATACTAATACCAATAGCTTGTAAATCAATATAAGTGGCGCTATTTCGAAAGAAACCATGTATAAAAGGAAGTAAAAAAGGTTGAACCTGACTTCATTACGAATGACGGCATAACCTAAAATAAGACGATATAATAAGAGGATACCGATGCCGCACCAGGACAAAACAAGCACGACAAGAAAGACTTCGTGCCCCTTCGTGCCCGGCGACAGCCAGCAATACAACCACGGGTAAAAGGAAAATACCGATGACTTTATTGATAATAAAAACGATAAAAGTATAGGCTTCGGTGGCCCGTTTCATATTAAAAAGCCAGCCAAATATTTTTAGCCCGGCGAACTTAACAATGTAAATAATAGAGATACCAACGGAGCAATAGAAGTAGAGCAGCCAAAAATTTTCTACCGGGTTCTTTTTAAAATAATAAAACAATAAAAAAGCAATGTATAAACCCGTGGTAGCAACAAAAAAGATATTAAATGCCAGGGAAGGCAAAGGGCTCTGCATCAATTGTTCCCTGATCTGCCTTTGCTTTAAGGTAGTGCGGAAAAAAACACGGAAGAGGTCATTAAAATATTTCGCAAATGCAAGTTTGAATAAAGCAAAGATCAGCACCAGTGTTATCAATACATAAAACAATATTTCTTTTCCCCGAAAATTTTTAAAATCAGAATGAGGTATTACCGGCGCCGCATTAAAATTAAAATAGGGATGATGATTTAATACCTGTAATGAAAAAGAAATACCCTGGTCAACTTTCCATTGGGGAAATAACTGTAAAGGTCGTTTGGAAACAAGGTCAACAATTTGTTCAACTACAATGGTATCTGTTTGGCTGATGCTACTATCGGGTACAGTCAATGTATCGATTGGCGGGGGCGGAATGGTATCTGTAACTACCTGCGCCGTAACCGGTACAGCTAAAATAGAGATGAGAATAAATAAACAAAAGAATCGGCGCAAATAAAATGGATTGTGCTGCAAAAATAACCGGCTTGACCTCATTTTAAAAATAACTTAAAAAACCAAAGTGAATCTTTGATTGCCGCAAATTGAATTCAAGATCACTACGTTTACCCACGCCCAGGCAAGATTGAATATGCCAACTTTTGTTTCAAAAGCAAGACCGAGCCCCGTGCCTAAATAAGTATAGCTGACATCTATAATTCTGGCTGTTGTTCCTTCCCCAACCGCCATCGCCAAACACATAGAAATAAGAATTCTGCCCGACGAGATAACGAAACTCCGCCGTGCCTATAACAAACTGGGAAAGATACTGGCTTTCTTCATCGAAGCCACGCAGTAACTTATAACCTCCTATCTGGAACAATTCATTGCGAAATATATTTTGACTTTGGAGCAGGCCACCGGTTATAGCTGTTTTGAAAGTAGTCCTGCCCTGTTTTCCAAGCGGAAAATATTTTGCCGCAGATGCACGAACACTGAGCTGGTAGGTTTCAATTTCACTGTATCATATAAAGAACCAAAATCGAAGCCGGGATTGCCGGGATCTTTTAAGGCAGCTACCTGGCCATTCTTTTTTATTTTTTTTGTACCGACGGATGTAATGATCCTTAATTCATTTCCTCGTGTAGGATTGAGGCGGTAATTGGTATTATTAAATTCATAATCCACCCCTACGTTCAATGAACTTACATCCGCTTCGTCAGGAAGACGATAATTTTGAAAATAAAATTTTCATTAATACCATTCAGCACGGATTGAAAACGCTGCAGGAATAATTTTCCTGACTGGTGTGCATTTAACACATACCTGGCGCCCAATTCAAAATTTATGTTAAAAATGTGCTGTCTTTACGAAACATATTAAAAGAAAAATCGAGACCAACAGGCGTGTTAAACAAATACGGATGCTGGTAAATAATATTTAACCGCGGAGATTTTACCTGTAGCTGTTGCCAGTTTAATCCAATGGTTTCGCCGGCGCCTAATGCATTTTTTAATTCCAGGTTGGCTTCACCTGTTATCAATAATTTTTTCGAGGAAAGTTGATCGGTGTTGGGTAAAAAGCCGATTAATACATTTACCTGGCTGCTTCTTTTTTGCTTGAGGTACATTTCTACAACAGAACCAGAACCAAGCCATATTAATTTTGAAGGATATTCTTCTTCCACGTAAGGAAGTTCCCGCATTCTCCTGGTGATACGAAGCAATTTTTCTTTATTAAAAATGCTACCATTGCGTATATCCAGGTAGCGTTGTAAAAAATCAGTAGAAATTTTCGCATTACCGTACACACGAATGCTGTCTATTTTATATAAATAACCTTTATTAAGTTTTAGCTGTGCTGAAACTTTTTCGCCATCAATTTGTAAACTATCTAAATAAATTTTTTGCAAACGGGTGGCCGTTATTTTCCATATATGTCAATATCTTATCCTGCCATTCCTTTACTTCTCCAAAATCCATGGGTTTGTCTGAAAATGTTTTTTCTCTCCACCCAATCGCATCCAATATGGCGGGGTCAACATTTTTGGTATCCAGTTCAGCCCATTGATATTTATTGCCGACGAATAATACCAGCCTTGCGAATGCGGAATCATATTTAATGGTATCGACGGATGCCGTTACATATCCCTTTTGCCTGTAAAAGGGCAGGGCAATTGATTGATATAGCCCACGCACTGGTTCCTGGTATCAAAATGTGGCAGGGACCCCCAATTGTGTAACAATGAATACAGAATCCTTATCTGCGCCGGATATATGAAGTGGGTAAGTTTTTTGCCCAAAGGAATGCAGGCATAACAACAGAACAACAACCGATATTTGCAGTTTAGTTTTCAGCATACGGCTTTTCGCCGGGATATTCAGGAATTAAAATTAATCTATTAAAATATAAACAATTGGCCGGCATTTACATTCATATCCCTTTTTGCAAACAAGCCTGCCATTATTGTAATTTTCATTTTTCCACGTCATTGCGCTATAAAAAACGAATTAATAGCTGCTTTATTGAAAGAAATTGAGCTCAACCGCTCTTTTTTTTCAATTGAAGAAAAATCCTCTGAAGAAAAAATTGAAACCATTTATTTCGGGGGGCGGTACGCCCAGCTTATGTACAAAGGATGAATTGGATAGTATTTTAAAAAAATACATTCGTCATTTTCTGTCTCTCCGACTACCGAAATTACAATGGAGGTCAATCCTGATGATATCCGGGAACAACGATTAAGAGACTGGAAAGAAATCGGTATTAACCGCCTCAGCATTGGCGTTCAAAGTTTTTTTTGAGGAAGATCTTAAGTGGATGAACAGGGCGCACAATGCTGAAGACGCATTGATCTGTGTACAATTGGCAAAACTGTATTTTGACAACATCACGATAGACCTGATTTATGGAACACCTTCTTTAACGAATAATAAATGGGAACAAAACGTTGAAACAGCAATTTCCCTGCATGTCCCACACCTCTCCTGCTATGCATTGACGGTTGAACCTAAAACTCCTTTGCAAAAACTTATTCAGCAACATAAATCAGAAAATATAGACCCCGGCAAGCAAGCGGAACAATTTTTATTATTAATGAAATGGCTGAATAAGGCAGGATATGAGCATTATGAAATATCCAACTTTGCTAAACCTGGTTTTCGTAGCAGGCATAATTCCTCTTACTGGCAGGGAAAAAAATATTATGGCTTTGGGCCTTCCGCCCATTCCTTTGACGGCAAAGCCAGATGGTGGAATGTTTCCAATAATACTATTTATATAGAATCAATAGAAAAAGGAATTATCCCGCTGGAAAAAGAAGAGCTAACCGCTACACAGCAACTTAATGAATATATCATGATCTCGTTGCGGACTGTGGAAGGACTAGATTTAAGAAAAGCAGGTCAATTCAATGAGCAACCGGCCACAAGCGATAGTCAACGGGAAGATAACAGGGAAAATGAAACAACTATTGTCGTAAAGCTATTAAAGGAAAGTAAAAAATATATTGACAGTGGTTTAATGATTTTTAAAAACAACAGGCTGGCGCTTACTAATGAAGGAAAACTGATGGCGGATGGCATCGCCGCTGATCTTTTCCTCGATTAATGATGATGGCGGCGTTTGTATTTTTTATATCCTTCCGCAATCACCACGCAGACAATCATAATCAGTATCGCTGCGGGGCCAAAACCTTGATAAGAGAAAGGCATTTTTTTAAAGTTTTATACTTATCAGACCATCACTCCCTCTATCTGTTTAAAGCCTTCGGCTGCTTTAACATTTTTCCAGAGTATTTTGTAGACGGTCTCGGCTATCGGAATGGATGCCTGGACAGCGCTGTTTATATTATGAATGCACCTTGACGCATTATACCCTTCAGCTACCATGTTCATTTCCATTTGGGCATTCTTTACAGAATAGCCTTTGCCAATCATCGCCCCAAACATCCTGTTGCGGCTGTGCAATGAATAACAGGTTACCAGCAAATCGCCTAAATAAACAGATGCTGCATAGTTGGGCGTTTTACGGTGCGTGATCGGATCTTCTTCAGCATCATGCTCGCCGACAACAATATGTTCTGCCCCAAATTTTCGCAGGAACACAGCCATTTCATCAGCAGCATTGGCGATATAAACGCTGAGAAAATTATCGCCATAGTTTAGCCCATGTGCAATGCCGGCGCCCAAGGCATAAATATTTTTTAGCACGGCCGCATACTGCACACCGAATATATCGTGGTTGATAACTGTATTAATATAATCCGTGGCGAAATGCGAAGCGATCTCTGAAGCTGTAGTGGTATCTGTTCCAGAAAAAGTGAGATAGGATAATTTTTCCTCCGCTACTTCTTCTGAATGGCAAGGGCCAAGCACGGCAAAATAATTTTCGAGAGGCACATTAAATTTTTGCTGCAGGTAATAGTTCAATAAAATATTCTGTTCGGGTAAAAGGCCTTTTACCGCGGAAACGACTTTCTTATTTTCCCAATCTTTCACCTGCAAATGGCCGATGCTACTTTCAATAAATGCGGAAGGAACTGCAACTACGATTGTGTCAGAATTTTTGATTACTTCTTTCACGTCTGATGACATCTTTAACAGTGAAACATCAAATTCGACAGAAGAAAGATAAGATGGATTGTGCCGTTGCTTTTGGATGTGCTGAATATTTTGTTCGTTGCGGATCCACCAGTTAATAGCGTGCTTGTTATCTGTAAGAATTTTCGTCAAAGCTGTCGCCCAACTGCCGCTGCCTATTATTCCGAATTGCTGAACCACGATTGGATTATTTGATTAACAAGAGATCCCTTCGACAATGCTGAGTAGAGAACAGGAAGATGAAGTAACGTCCCGATATACATCGGGATTTCGCTTCGCTCAACAACGAAGATGATCAGGGAACCGCAGTTCGGCTCCGCTCACTACTGGTAAATAAAAATCACCCGTCCCTTAGTTCTTCACAAACAATTTATCCTTCTCCACCACTTTCACTTTCATACCATCTTTCAATGTTTTACTGATAGCGGTGTAAGGGTCCGTTACTACCTGGTCGCCTTCACTCAAGCCGGTTACTTCAATATAATTTATATCCTGTATGCCCGATTTTACAACCACTCTTTTCACCGTGCCATCCGCTTGCAAAATAAAAACCACTTCTTCCAGCTCACTACTGTTTACGATCGCCGGTTGGGTGGCCTGGTTGTCGCTTTGCTTGCTTTCAACTTCTTTCTTTTTATCAGCGATGCTTTGATCGCTGCCCTTCACTCTCGCTGTAACGGAGCTTATCGGTATAGCCAATGTGTTATCCTTGCGCTTTGTTTTTATATCAGCGCTTGCATTCATGCCCGGACGGAAAGGAAATGTTTGCGTTTTTAAATCCTGGTACGAATCGGGATTCAATCTTATCCGCACTTCGTAATTAGTGACTTCGTTGGAAGCGGAAGCGAGAGAAGAAGAAGACGATTTAGTACTGCTGGCGATTTGTGTAACAATACCTTTGAACTTACGGTTATTATATGCATCCACTTCCACATCCGCGGAATCGCCGATGTTCACTTTCACAATATCATTTTCACCCACATCCACTCTTACTTCCAGCACACTCATGTCAGCGACGGTCATCATTTCCGTACCGATATTAAAACTGTTACCGGCGACACGTTCGCCTTTCTTTATCAGCAGCGATGAAATGACGCCATCCATCGGCGCCACTAATGTTGTACGACCAAGATCTTTATTCGCTTTTGTTAATCCTGTTTGCGCCGCCTGCGCATTTGCTTTCAAACTTCTGATGTTCTGTTGTGCTGCATTAAAATTCGCCTGTGCGGAACGAAGCGTCGTTTCATATTGCTCGAACTCCGCTTTTGAAATTACTTTTTGATCATACAATGATTTATTCCTGTCGTAAGCTTGCTTCGCCTGGGCGAGGCTTGCATTTACTGCGTCGGATGCCGCTTCGCTGTTGGCGACAGTCGCCTGCGATTGATTGACCTGCGATGCAGCCTGGTCCCTTTGCAATGCATAAATATCCGCATAGATGCGTGCCAACACCTGCCCGCTTTTTACGCTATCACCTTCCTGCACTGTCAGCTCAGTCACCTCACCGGAAATATCAGGACTGATTTTTACTTCTACTTCAGGATAGATCTGTCCGCTGGCGGTAACTGTTTCAATGATCGTTCTCTTCGTTACTTTTTCAGTCGCTACCTGCACGCCTTTATCGCCGCCGCCCAGCATTTTTAAAACAATAACGACAACAACGGCTATACCCGCAAGGATTAAAATCCATTTGAGTGTTTTATTTCATATAATATCTCCCTATACCGCAAAAGGCGGGACCACCAACACACAGCCCCCGCTTTCCGGAAAGTCATTTTTTTTATTTAAAAATATTTGTTCCAAATTATTTAACTCTTCAAACTATAATGAATGTCCGCAAGCCCCTCCCTGAAGGGGTTGGGGAGGTTAAAGTTTCAATCCCTGCCCTTTATAAAATTCCAACAATTTTATTTTAAAAACATAATCGTATTGAGAAGACAACATATCATATTTCGCCCTTGTCAGGTTATTCTGGCTGGTGATCAGATCATACGTTGACAATAAACCTACTTCAAATCTTTTTGTAGCAAAATCATACGTTTTCTGCGCCGTCTCTACTGCTTTTTTATTCGCATTAAATTTTTGTAAAGCGGCAGTGGCGTCGTTATACGCAGTATAAATATCCTGTTTTAATGTTTGGCTGTTTTGTTCTTTATTTAATTCAGCTTGTTGCAAATTTAATTTTGAACGCTGCCATGCTGAACGCAAATTGCCGCCATTGAAAATGGGAACACTGAGGCTTAATCCTACTGATTGCCTGAAGTTTTGATTTAACTGGTCGAAATAAGGAAAGTCACCATAATTATATCGCGGTTGCGAAGCGAAAACATCATAAGTCGTTGAGCCCACTGTTACTTTTCCCACTGGCAGGCTTACGGCTGACACGGAGAGAAGCTGTTGCGACTTATTATTATAAGAAGAGCCCAAACTTCCAAACAAAGAAAAGGTCGGGTACATGGCCGCCCTGGCGGCCTGCACATATTTTTGGGCGGAATGTATATTTAATAAGTCTACTTTTTGTTGCGGCATATTAACTGTGGCGAGCCCATAAACCGTTTCAGGTTGCAGGTCTGCAATACTTTCCACTGGTATTAATTCAACAGGCGGCGTATCTATCACAAACGGCAGGGCCGCATCAAGGTTCATTAATGCTTTTAATTGCAATGCCGACTGCCTTGCTGATGTTTCCGCAGTTATTAATGTAGCGCTGTCTGCAGCTAATTGTGCTTCCAACTGCGCCGCATTTATTTCCGGCAGGTTACCCGCTTCCACTTGTTTGCGTGTGCTTTCCAATTGTGATTTGGTTTGCTCCACCTGCACACCAGCCACCCTTATTTGTTCATTTGCTAAAAGCGCCTGCAGGTATGCGACCGCCACATTCAATGCCACATCATTCTGTGCTTTTTCAAAACCTGCTTTTGCTGACGCTGCATCCAGGGCCCTTGCCTGTATGGTGCTTCTTTTTGAAAACCAGTTGAAGACATCCACACCTGTTTGCAAAGAGTGGTTGCTAAAAAGATAACCAGTAGTAATCAAAGAGAAGTTTGTCGGGTCCTGGTTACGACCGGAACCGTATCCTACGTTAGCGCTGTAATTCGCATTCGGGTATTGCGAAAGTTTAGCTTGTTTCAGATCGAGTTGGGCAAAACGAATTTGCAGGTCGGCCTGCTTCACCGAAATATTATTTTGCAAAGCGTATTCTACGCTCCTGCGCAAGTCCCATTTGTCCTGGGCAAAGGAGGATGAAACAATTAAAAGGCAGGTCACCAGTTTTACAAATCGCAGCATCATACAGCAAAAATAAAAGAAACCGGCGTAGGCCGGTCGATTTATATAAGATGTATAATTTTTTTATCTAAACTCAGGGAGTTCCCTTTTGCTGAACTGGCTATTTCTTTTTGATTAAGAGCTTGGCGCCGGCCCAATCGTTAGCTGCATCCAGAAAAGCCAAGAGTTTATCCCAATTAGCCGCGGGTTCAAAAGAATGATCATAAGACTTGCTTACTTTAATGGTTACACTATTTGCTGCCACCGAAGTTGTAACTGTAAAATGTCCTGTTTCGTTCTCCACTTTTCTATTTAGGGATTCCCATCCTTCCGCTGTATAGCCGGGGGGTATTTCTATTGTTATTTCCGTATTGATGCTACGTGCAAATGGCATATATACATCCAATTTGCGTTTACGTTGCGACGGATCTATTTGCAATGGTGAGCCCTGCAATTTGCCGATTTCCAGTATATAATTATTACCCGCCTTTTTAATAACTCCTCCCATTTTGAATTTAGAACTGTAAATAAAATCAGGGCTGGTGTGCCTTACGCCAAGGTTCTGAACTTTGTTATCCGATAATTCCGTTATTTCCTGCTCGAACCATTCTTTTGCTTCGGTTACAAAGGCATCTTTTTGCTTTAAACGGGCTTTATCAAAAGCAGCTTTTAACTCTTCTCCATACTTCCGGTTTTTTTCACTTCCCGTTAATTCCTCAACAATTGTTTTATCAGCGCCGTATATTTTTCTTTCGGCATTGCAATAATCTTCTAACAGGATTAATTGTTTTTGTTCTTCTCCTCTATAATGTCCTTTTAAAGTGGTGGTCCTGTTTACCTGTATTACATCCGTGCCGGGAATAGCAACAACCATTTTTTCCACACGGGCATTTTCTTCTGCTTTTGTAACGGGCAGAGAAACCACTCCCTGGTCAAAGTCTTTTGGCTTTACAGTTTTTCTCCCTTTAATGTCCAGCGTGACTGCATCTTTTATACCCTCATACATAGAAGGAATATAATAAGGGGGAGTGAATATGGTTTCCATACCAAATACCCCTTGCTTACCATTCTGCACCTGCAGAAGGTATTGCATATCAGTCCTGCTCATTATCTCCTTCAACAGCGGGCCTGAACGGTGCGTAACAAACACCAGCTGGTTATCCACGTCAGCCAACTTTAAGAAATCGCCAAAACTATACATGTATTCCCTTTCGTTAATTCCTTTTGCAGGCATTGCTACCACTGTTTCAGGCAGAAATCCATCCCAAATATCAAGGTAGCGGGAAAAACGGTATAAATAAAAAAGCTCTGCGGCAAGGCTATCCGGTGAGATGTTTTTATCCCTGGTTATCTTTTTATAATAATTCTTTGCAATAGAAGGTACACCAGACTGATCTCTTACCATAAACATTGACTTCGCATAAGGAAGTTTCAGGTAACCAATAGCCACTTTTTCATCTTCAAGAAATTCATCCATACCCTGGTCCCGGTAAATCTCTCCTTTTTTCCTCTCGTTCGATAATGGGCCGCCTCCCCGTGAAGGTAGCATAATATTCATCCTTATGATAGGTAATTGACGATAAGGTGATGACCACAAGTTCAATCCTGTATAGGCGGGTATATTTTTTTCCTGGATGTCCAGGATATTATCACCATCGTTTTCGGTTACTTTAAACTGCGGCGCCTTGTTATAAGACCGGTATTCTACCGCATACTTTGATCCAAATTGTGCATGAATGGAATAACTCATGATCGGGCAATCATCAAATACTGTAAACACGTAAGAAGGAAACGCTGCATTTTTGGCTTCCATACTTCCCTGGGAAGCAATAAAATAATCAATAATATCCCCTACCTGCAGGTCAGGCACGGCAATCTTCGCCTCTTTATTGTTTTTATCATCGCGGGTAAGAATAATATCATCCGCATTTACTTCCCTGAAGTTGCCATCCTGTTTATACACTCTTATTCCCACATACACTTTAGTGATATTATCAAACACATAACTGCTTTTCCTGGTGAGTTGCGAATAAGTTATCACTGAATACTCGTCCAGGGCAACTTTATCATTAATTTTTATAGCCTCTCTTACAATCTGTGTCATCGTGGCCTGCTTGTTTATCGCAAATCCCCATGTCGCAATAGATGATTTTTTCTTCGAGTCCGCATTTATTTCAACATGTCGCCCAATAATGACTTTTGAATAGTTAGCAAATTCGGTGGGTATCGTTCGTACAGCAAATTCTGGCTTCGCCCAGCCCCATACTTCTTTGCGAAACATTTCGGCTTCCTGCTTATACTTATCATTAACATCTTTCTGCGCTATTAAGTAAAATGGAAATAGCAACGCCAAAAAAAATAAATTGATTACAACTTTCATAGATCTGGTTTATAGGTTTATTGAATCAGTAATGGTTATACTAATCAGGCAATAGGATTATCCCCGGGAAAAAAGAAGAAAAAATGTAGGGAAAGAAAGGTTTATATTCATGAGGATAGTGGTTTTGAAGCTACATTTCTATTAAGAAACGAAAAGTAATAACGATCTTACAGCCTCTTTATTTTGCGATTGAAAAGTTTATTCTGAAATTTTTACTACAGCCTGCTCCAAATCAGCAATAAGATACCCAGGCTCTTCCAATCCCACATACATCCGCACATACCTATGTTCTTTATTACCAGCATTAAAATCAACCGGTTTTATCCCCGCACATTTCGGTATCACCAAGCTTTCATGCCCGCCCCAGCTTACCGCCATCATGATATGCTGCAATGATTCGCAGAATGTCACGATATCTTCCCGTTTTTTTGTTTTTAAGATAAATGTAAATAAGCCGCAGGCGTTCTTCATTTGTTCCTTCGCTAATTGATATTGCGGGAACGATTCGTCAAAAGGGAAAATGACAGACTCCACTTTCGGGTGCTGCTTCATGAACTGAACCACTTCAGCTGTCGATTTAGTAATGCGGTCTAATCTTGCAGCTAAAGTTCTTAATCCTCTTATCAACAGCCATGCATTGAAGGGTTGAATACCACTGCCAATATTTAAATATTCACTGTCGAATATTTTTTTCATCATGGCATGTGTGCCACACAGCACACCACCCAATGTATCGCTGTGCCCGCCGATATATTTAGTAGCTGTTTGCATGCTCATATCAATTCCCATTTCAATTGGTTTTTGATACAAAGGCGTACAATAACTGTTATCAATAAGCGTAACAATGTTTTTACTTTTAGCAAAAGCGGCAACTGCTTTTATATCCTGCAATGCAAAGTCCCAGCTATTGGGCGATTCGAGATAGTAGAACGAAGTATTGTTCCTGGTTGCCTGTTCCCAGTTACTTATAATTGTTCCGTCGATATATGTTGTAGTGATGCCGAACCGTGGTAATATTACATCCAACATCTTTTGTACCCATGAATAAGGCTTGGCAACAGAAACTATATGATCACCGGATTTTACATTAGCCAATACTGCAGCAAAGATCGCCGCAGCTCCATTATTAAAAACAAGACAATCTTCCGCCCCGTCTAACGCAGCTAATTTTTTCCGAAGAATATCAACAGTTGGATTTAAACCGCGGCTATATATATAACCACTCATTTCATCTTCAAATAATTTGGTAAGATCATCTACTTTCTTAAAAACAAAATTGCTGGATTGAATAATGGGCGGCGCCACAGCATTGAAATAATTTTCCCTGTCTTCACCTAGTTCATTTAATATATAGGAAATGTCCATATCAGGCATTTTGCTTTTCTTCCGGTTTAATTGCTTTTACAATAAAATAAAGAATAATAAAACCAGCCAGCACAGCCAATCCTATCAGTGAAAGTTTTGTCTCATTAATCAATAAACTGATGGCAACAAAAGAATAGGCCGCCATAAAAATAAGCGGTAGCAAAGGATATAATTTCATGCTATAAATACCAGTCCCGTTCAAATGCGCCGTTCTTTTCCTGATAATAAAAATGCTGCCTGCGGACAGCACCATACCAAAACAATCTAAAAAAATAGTGAAGCTTAACAGCGTATCAAATTCTTTAGCCCAGAAAACAGTTAATGCGGCTAATCCGGCAAAAACAGACAATGCCAATGGCAAAGCGCCACGTTTATTTCTTTGCTGAAATGCGTTGGGCAAAATCTTATCCTCACTCATAGCATACATTACCCGGGGGTTGCTTAGTAAAAGCACATTGATATAAGCAAGGACACTTAAAAAAAGTAAAACAGATAATATCCTTTCCGCATCCACACCAAAAATTTTTGAGGCCATGATCGCTGCTATATTCTTACTGGTTTTTAATTCCTCAAAACCGATAACATGTACGTAAGCATAATTAATGGTGAGGTACAACGTGATAATAATAAATATACCCATGAAAATCCCTCTTGGGATATTTCGGTTGGGTTTATCCACCTCCGCACCGAAATTGATCGTTTGCTGGTAACCGCCATAGGTGAAACTTACTGCCACTAATCCAATACCGAATGCTTTAATATATTCTTTAAACCCGGGATCGATAGATGAAGTGACCAATGAAACAGCGGAAGCCGTATGTGTTGAAAAGAAAAGCGGTGTGATGAGTAAAATAATAAGCGATATTTTTATAACAGTCAAAACGGTTTGTGTTTTGGCGCTTAGCCGAAGGCCCAGCATGTTAATACCATAAAAAATAAGGATCGCCGCCAGCGCAATGCTAATATGCACTGTTTGAATATAACTTACATCTTTTGCGTTGGGTATGATAACGCCGGTAATATATTCACTGCCTACTAATGCCACTGCCGCACCGGACGCTGCATTTGAAACCAGGATGATACAATTAATAGCAAAAGCAATGGAAGGATGATAAGCGTAAGAAAAAACTTTATAATAACCGCCGGTCACTGGTAACCGCGACCCAATCTCTGCATAAGTCAACGCCCCGCACAATGCGACAACACCGCCCCCAAGCCAGGCGATAAAAAAAATGGCGGGAGTTGGTGATGCAGCCGCTACATTAGCAGGTGTGCGGAAAATGCCCATGCCAATCACCAGGCTCACTACGATCATCGTAAAATCAAACAAGCCAAGCTTATTCTTCGGCGTCATTCGATGAAGTTAGCGAAAAAACATTCTACCTTTACCGCCTTGATTCAAGTCTATGTTTATAAAAAAATTACCCTTCGCTTTCGCACTGTGCTTTTGTTTTCCTTTATTCAGTTTATCACAGGATGAACCTTCAGCGGATTCTTCCACTCTCGGTGAAGTGAGGCTGAAAGCATTTGAACAAAACCGTCAATTGAAAGAAAGCGCTGTTGCCGTCAATTATATTAATCATTCGCAACTTGAAAGGTTTAATAACACTTCCGTTTTACCGGCTTTGAATAATACACCCGGTGTAAGGATGGAAGAACGTTCGCCCGGCAGTTACCGGATGAATGTCCGCGGCAGTACGCTGCGTTCGCCATTCGGCGTAAGGAACGTGAAAGTTTATTGGAATGGCGTTCCTTTTACCGATCCCGGTGGCAGCACTTACCTGAACCAATTAAGCTATTACGATTTTAATTCTATAGAAATTATCAAAGGCCCGGGCAGCAGTTTGTACGGTGCCGGTACCGGTGGCGTTATTTTAATCAGCGGCCAGCCGCAACAATGGTCGCAGGGCATTGGTGTAAATTATTCCATCGGGAGTTATAACCTGAGCAATCTGAATGTACAGGCCAAAGCAGGCAATGATGATCACCGCAATATAATTGGTTATACACACCAGACAAGTGATGGCTACCGGGATCATACAAACATGAGACGTGATATTGTCACCTATCAAACTCAAATAAAAGCAAACGATAAACAGCAATTAACCGCCTCCGTTTTATACGGTGATTTATATTACCAGACTCCCGGCGCTTTAACGCAGGCAGAGTATGATGCTAATCCAAAAGCCGCAAGGCCGGCCGCCGGCGTAAACCCAAGTGCCGATGCAGCCAAAGCCGCTATTTACCAGAAAACATTTTTAGCGGGCATTACCAATGAATATAAAATCTGTGAGCATTTTCAAAATACCACAACAGTATACGGCGCTTTCTCGCAAATAAAAAACCCAACGTTCAGGAATTACGAACGAAGAACAGAGCCGCACTTCGGCGGACGAACATTATTCAAATACGATCATTCATTTTCCAATAGTTCTTTACAATTATTATTCGGCGGCGAAGCGCAGAAAGGATTTTTTAATACAAAAACATATGTCAACGTAAACGGCAATCCCGGCGCTGTAATGACAGATGATGATATCAATAACTGGATTTACTCCGTATTTGCGCAAGCGGATCTTCATTTATTACACGACTGGAATATTACAGCCGGGGCAAGTATCAATAAATCTTCGATTACGATTACAAGATTGTCTGTTCCCTTATTTGTACCTGTAAAAAGAACATATAGTAACGAATGGGCCCCAAGACTCGCCGTATCAAAAAAATTATTCGCAGGCTTATGGATGTACGCCAGTGTCTCCAAAGGTTTTTCTCCCCCCACCGTGCAGGAAGTATTGCCTTCTACCAGTGTGATCAGCACCGGACTGGAAGCTGAACATGGCATCAGTTATGAAACAGGTTTTAAAAGCAGCTGGTTTCAGCAACGCTTATATGTAGAAGTAAATTTATTTTCTTACCAGTTAAAAAATGCGATCGTTCAACGGAAAGATGCGAGCAATGCTGACTATTTCGCCAATGCAGGTTCTACCAAACAAAAAGGAATTGAATCACAGGCTTATTATCGTCTTTTCCAAAATAAAAATAAATTCATCAGCGACGGAAGGATTTGGATCAGCCATACGTTCAATGATTTTCATTATAAAGATTTTAAACAGGGAACGGCTGATTACAGCGGCAACCGGATACCGAGTGTCGCCAAACATACTATCGCATCAGGAATTGACATTACTTCAAAACCGGGCTTGTATATAAACCTCACTTATTTCCACAGCGATCCTATTGCATTGAACGATGCGAACAACGCATATGCTTCTGCTTACAATTTATTCGGTGGAAAAATCGGCTGGAAAAAAACAATAAAAGAAACCTGGGGATTGAATTTCTTTTTTGGCGCAGATAATCTTTTTGATGTAAGCTACAGCCTCGGCAATGACATTAACGCCGCCGGCAACCGCTATTACAATGCGGCCCCGGGGCGTAATTATTATGCAGGGTTAGCATTTCAATGGGTTAATCGTTCACAGGTAAATTAATTAGTATTTCAAATACTACCTAATGCACCGTTGATCATTTTTAATACCGGATCACCGGGCAATCCAATAAATTCTTCTTGCCTATCCTATATATAATACCAACCGAAGTGCTGTGGTAATGATCATCTTTCTGCGGGTTCACC
Source organism: Chitinophagaceae bacterium (assembly GCA_037200685.1). Taxonomy (GTDB): domain Bacteria; phylum Bacteroidota; class Bacteroidia; order Chitinophagales; family Chitinophagaceae; genus JAJKIP01. The sequence continues at coordinate 58,974 of JBBCIG010000019.1, read as the reverse complement.
GACTGACTGAACCCATCCAAATAATCCGTGAACACAAAACGATAGGAAGATTCCGCATTTACTGCTATGCGTGAAGAAAGATTATAGCGAACACCGATACCAACAGGAACAACAGGCTGCACCCGGGGCAATCGTTGTGTTTCATCTACAGCCAACCTTGCACCGATATCACTACTTTCACCAAAATAAGCGGCGTTGAAATTGCTGTAATCTCTTTTGACTTTTAAAAAACTAAACCCCGCCCCGCCAAATAAATAAGGAGAGAACCCTTTATCATCATAATTTTTTCCGAGCGGGTTCCATACCAGTTGCCCGGTCACTTCAAACAAAGGTGAACGAAAATTAAAAGCCCGTTGTTTGCGGTACTCAGGATCATCATACCCCGCATCATCGCCGCGCAATCCCGCAAACGCAAGATTGGCCCGCACCATAAATGACCGGCTCATTATTTTACTGCCGTGTATATTTATTCCCACCCGCATTGTTCTAAAAGATCCTGAGAAGGATGGCGTCAGGTCTCCCTGGTAAACATATGCGCCAATGCCTGCGCCAATTTCATATTTCGGAACATTCAGCTGTGCACCGGCCGTAAAATGATAAAGACTAAAAACGATAACTGCCGCAATTGTGTTGTTATTCATGCATGTGGTTTTAGAGAATATGTTATCATATCCTACGGTTTAAAAAACAGCAGCAGGTTGGTTGTTACGAAAATTCAGGAAGGAAAAATGGGGGATGGTGTATTCATTGAACGCAAAATCATTCAATTCATTTCAGCCATCTTTGTTAAAATCATTTAAGAAAAAAGACCGGGGAGATTTTTAAAGTTGTTTCATGTGCATGATTAACCTCCATTGACCCAGTCGAAAGTAAAAAGTTTAAGGCCCATAAAAAGATTCATTCGTATTAAAAAGAGTAGTATTATTAGCCCAGCTGCATTGCTACTATCATCGTCTGTTGCGTCGCACTCTTGTACGTTCGGTAATTCTATTCAGCAATTGTTTATGCTATCTATAACTTATGGACAACCTAACTTCAAACATGCGTAACAATCCCGAAGGGATTGAACGTTTATAGTATCATATTCTTTAATCGGTTCGACCCCAACGGGGTCGCATGTTCCTGGTTGATATTTTTTCTATAAACATATAACTCCTTCGGAGTTAAGGAATCTTCCTGTAGATGCGATTACTTTATTTGATTTTCTAGATAGCAATTGAAATAAACATTCTTGTTGCCACTTCGACCTTGCCCGGTAGAGAACAGGATTCCCGATATACATCGGGATGCTGCTAAAATGCCGAGTAGAATTCATGCAGCAGAAGAGTGCGACGCAACGAAGCTGATAGTAGCAATGCAGCCGGCTTCATGCACAGCATCCTGCGGATAATTATTTATTCTCTTTTGTTGAAAACTCTTTGCGGGCAAACTATTTCTATCCCCCTACATTTGCATCGATTTGGTTCCCCGCATTGTCGGGATGAAAAGGGAATCCGGTTAAAATCCGGAGCTATCCCCGTAGCTGTAAACGATACCCCAAACCCCTAAAGGGGCTTAAGGAAAATTCTCAAACTTCAGACCACTGTTTCTTCAAAGAGACGGGAAGGCGTTGAGAAAATCGTAAGCCAGAAGACCTGCCAGGTCACAAACAACATTCAGCTTTCGGGTGAAAGGCATGAAATGTAAAAGTCATCGGACGTTTATATTTCTATCTCTTTATTTTCCGGAAGCAGTCACACAAAACTCTTTTCAAAAAATGAAAAAGAACCTTTTTGTAGTGGCTGCGATCATGATCGGCAGCCAGCTAATTGCACAGGACACAGTTAAGGTATTAGATGAAGCCATTGTAACGGCAAGCAAGTTTGAACAAAAACAAAGTGCTACGGGTAAAGTAGTAACGGTTATTTCCAAAGATGTATTGGAAAAAAGTACGGGCAAAAACTATCGCACAGGTATTGAATGAACAAGCGGGCCTTACGATCGCCGGCGCTTACAATGCGATGGGAAGTGTGCAAACTGTTTTTATGCGGGGCGCATCATCAGGCAGAACATTGATATTGGTGGATGGCATTCCTGCGAATGACCCGTCTATGATTAACAACGAATTTGACCTGAACCTTTTTTCTATCAATGATGTGGAACGCATTGAAGTGTGCCGTGGCGCACAATCTACATTATACGGCAGTGATGCGATTGCCGGTGTGATCAATATCATCACGGTGAAAAAAGATATAAGTAAGCCGTTTAATGTAAAAGCGACGACAAGCTTTGGCAATAAAAATACGATGCGCAACAACGTGCAGTTGTATGGCAAAGCCAATAAACTTACATATACTACACGGTTCGCCAAACTGAGTACGGATGGTTTTTCTTCCGCTAACGATAATGTAGGCAACCGGCATTTTGATAAAGACGGCTACGATGGCAATGTGGCGAATGCCAGTTTGCAATACCAAATCATTCCTGCGTTATCTGTCCGGGCATTTATTCAACACAGCCAGTATAAAGCGGATATTGATGCGGGTGTATTTGCTGATGATAAAGATTACACTATTCGCAATAGTAATCTTTCTTCCGGTGCGGGATTGAATTTTAAGAAAGGAATTGTAACTGTTACCGGTAATTATCAATATGGTGAATTATCAAGGAAGTACTTGAATGATAGTTTGCACAGGCCGGGATCAACAAAATTTGAAAGCAATCACTATGGCGGAAGGACGCAGTTTTTTGAACTGTATGGCAATGTCAAGGTTACAGAATGGTTAACCATTTTAGTGGGTAGTGATTACCGCTGGAGCCATATGGACCAGCAATATTTTTCTATCAGCAGCTTCGGCCCTTATGCTCCTCTGCCTTTTGACAGTATGATGCACCAAACTTCTTATTACTCGTCCTTATTCTTCAGTAATCCCAACAAGAAACTGAATGTTGAAATTGGCGGAAGGATCAACAAACATTCCCGCTATGGAACCAACAGCACCTATACTTTCAATCCCTCTTATAGCATCACAAAAAATTTAAGAGTGTTTGGCAGTATTGCATCAGGCTTCAAAGCTCCTTCTATTTTCCAGGTATATGATGTATTCAGCGGTAATACCGACTTACTACCAGAAAAATCAGTGAACTACGAAGTGGGCGTCCAACAACTGCATGAAAAGATCAGCAGCCGCCTGGTTTATTTTCACAGGATTATTAAAAACGGCATTGATTATAATTATAACACTTTTAAATATTTCAATTTTATAAAACAAACGGTAAGCGGTATTGAACTGGAAGTGAGTGCACGGCCGGTAAAAGAATTGAACATTACAGCCAATTACACAATGATCTCCGCCGAAGAAAAAACACAGAGCCGCAAAGATTTCAAAGATTTTACTTACAATTATTTATTACGCAGACCGAAGAATATGGTGAATTTATCCATCGGCTATCAATTCACCCCTTCTTTTTATACAAGTCTAAGCGGCAAATCCGTAGGTAAGAGAAGAGATACGGGCGGGTATCAGCAGGATGATGTATTATTGAAAAGTTATTTCTTACTCGGTGCTTATGCAGAGTATAAATTAAAAAGATCATGTAAAATTCTTTGCGGACGCACAGAACCTTACCGATAAAAAGTTTTTTGACATCAGGGGATATAATGCGATCCCGCTTCTTGTCAACGCCGGGGTAACATTTAACTGGTAAATATCAACTCAACTTCGACTGCTATGTGCATGCATGAAAACAAAACATGTCCCCCGCTGCCGCGGTGTATTTGAGTGCAAGCCGGGAAATATTACGCAATGTCAATGCTTTGGCGTGAACCTTACGATTGAACAGAAAGCATACATCGAGCAGCGGTACAATGATTGCCTGTGCAGGAATTGCCTGCAAACATTGCAAAACGAAGTGGAGTTATTTAAAGAGAAATTTATTTTCCGATAAGTTTTATCCCACAAAGACACTAAGGCTTTATGAAAAAATGCTTAGTGTCTTTGTGAGATGTTTTTTCGTTTCACTAAATGCTACTCCAGTATAACCTTTCTCGTGATGGATCCCGCCTGCAGCATATAAACACCGCTCGCAAAAAGGTTTGCATTTATTGTATTAGTACCGGCTACCAATTTTTTCTTCCATACTAATTTACCTTCCTGTGTAAACAATGACACTTCTTCAGCAGCAGCTAACTGGAAACGTATTTGTTTTCCCTGCACAGGATTAGCTAATAATTTAAGTACTGCTGCATTCTCATTAACCATCACTTTTACAATAGAACTGTAAGTGCTTCGTCCGTCTTTATCCACTTGTTGCAAACGATAAAAGTTAGCGCCGTTCACCGGTGTGCTATGGGTAAACTCATAATGAACAGTATTTGTAGTATTGCCTGCGGCGGCTACATTACCAATATTTATAAAATCAATTCCGTTGCCACTATGTTGCACGGTAAAATGATCCGTGTTTTCTTCATTCAATGTTTCCCATTGCAGCAATACAGCATCATCGTGTTGATTCGCTACAAAATATTTCCAGGTAAGCGGCAGTGTAATGGCAGTGCTGAAATAAGTTTCCATCACAGCGCCCAGGCTATCCGCTCCATCCTTTGCTACATGACATATTTTATAACTTGTATTTGCCGTCAATCCAGAAACAACCCTGCCGGAAGAAGTATTATTTAATGGAACAGTAATGGCCTGCGCATCAATTACCAGGTTGTCCCGGTTAGGGCAAGTGGATGCAGCAGGAATAATTTTATAATAAGCGGTAAGATTTTCGTGAGACCTCAATGTAAACGACGCACCTGTTGTGTTTAAGGAAGTGACGTTGGCTTTGTCCAAAGAGATTTTTAATTGATTAGTTGATAAATCCATAATCTCACCACTGGAAAGCAAACGGCTCCAGACAGCTACTTCATCAATTTCACCATCCCAAAAACGGTCGCTGAAGTTCCGGAATGATCCAATGACAAGGCCGCCTGGTTTTAAAGGATCAGGCTGTATAATATTTTCACTCACTTTCGCACCGTTCAGGTAAGCTTCGTATTTATTAGCTCCCCTGTCAAATGTAACAACCAGGTTATACACGTTGTTTTTAAGTGCGGCTGAGTCATTGCCAGTATTATAAACTAGAAAATGAAGGGAGTTAGTATTTGTAGAGTTCTTACTGTAAACTTCAGCAGATCGTTTATTATTAGACTGCGCATCAAAACGCAACCCTAATGAAATCGCATGCTCATCCTGCGACGATTCCATAATAAAGTATCGTTCACTATAAATTACATCCGAAGTCAATTTATACCTGGCGAAATAAGTGAAATTCGCATCCGCATTTACAGTAACGCCGGCTTTTGTTTTCAGGTAATCGCTGTGTGATCTTTGGAACACAGCCTTACCTCCGGAAAAAACCGGGCCTGTGCCCGGCCGTAAAAGATCATAACCCGGCCCCCCGAAATCTGCTTTTGATGTGTCATCAAAAGACCAATATGCTTTCAGTCCTGCACGTAAGCTTAGAGGTGCTACCTGGCTAAAAAGGCTTTTTGAAAAAATTAAAAAAGTAATTAGTAAAAGAGTACTGCATCGCTGCAATCTTGTCAGCAGGGTGACGGCTTGAGGGTTCATGGTTTTCTTTTAAAAAATTGATAATGGATTTTAAAAACTGGGCTATCGCTATAAACCTACGATACGAGAAAAAGAATAAAAAGAATTATAGCCTGTGTATGTTCAGAAATGAAGAAACTGAACAAGAAGAGAAGATGATCAATAATGAATTAAGAGTTTATTCTTATCGATTCAAGATACTGTGCGGGACTTAGCCCGGTAATATTTTTGAACACGGTGAAAAAATTACTGCGTGAAGAAAAGCCGGCGCTTTCGCCAATCGCTTCTAATGTGAGTTCTTTTCCTTTGCCCAGCTGTAATGACAGTTTTACATATTCCACCCGCAACGTGTTGCGATAGGTAACAAAGGATTGTTTCAGGTGATGTTTGAATATATAAGATAAATGATGCTGCGGTATGTTCAGCGCTTTACTCAACGTGGCGATATTAAATTCCGGGTTGCGGTAAGGCCGGTTGTCATTTATATATTGTGTAATCCGTTGTTCATATTCTTCAATTCTTTCTCTTTCAAAAGGAATATCCGGCACTTCATTTTCCTGTCTATTCTCTACAGCATAATTATCCGTCATCGTTTTCTGTACATCCATTTCTTTCCCCGTATAAGCTGCGGTTTTAAACTGCGCAAATTGCGGCAAGCCATATAATATGACAGGGTTCACAATCGCATACATCAGTAACCCGATATAACAAACCAACAACCCGATCATTGACAAATTTCCCTGGTACAAAGGAGCTTTCGCACCGGATGAAAATAATTGAAGTTTAATAACCACTCCCAGTATCGTCATCAGCGTAATAAAGAAAGTGAAGAGCTGGATCCATCGCACCGCATACGAGTACAACGCTTTGTTCTTATTAATAAAAGAGCGATAATATTTTCCCAGCATCAGCCGCCATATTAAAAGCAAATAGATGATGGTTAAAAACATGCGGGCCCACAGATGGTATTTCTCCGGGATAAAGCTAGTATTATAGTTTTGAAAGTTATCGCTGCTTTGCACCAATGCCTGCGCCAGTTCCAGTTTCTTTTCCATAGGCGAAAACAAGTACGGCAGCATGATGATCAAATGAAAAACGAAAGGGACGAAATGAATACTATCTTTTCGTTTCAACCGGTATTCATCCCTGATAAAACATCGTACATATAAATAACAAACAGCCGGCGTGAGATAATAAACAGGCGTGAAGCTGCCCGCAAAAAACGGAACATCAAGTATCCACTTTTTATTCGTAAGATAATAAATGAGAAAAAACACAGACATCGCAAACGTGAAAGTGCCGAGCAATTTATTCAGCAATGTATTGTACCTGGAGATGACGAACAGGATAACAGACAAGTATATACCTAATATAAAACTTGCCAGCAATAAAATTTCGTACAGAGGGGACATAAATGGGTCAGTGATGTAAAGTTAATGGTATTTTGAAATTTTGTTCCCAGCTTTTGTGCTACTATCATCTTCGTTGCGTCGCACACTTCAGGGTTCTGTTCGCTACTCGGCATAGCCTCATCCTCGTCACAGAGTCCTGCGGATTATCCTTCTCCAAAAGAGAAGGACGGTGCTGCATTGCTGATCCAAACGATATAACTACCACATAAGCTTTAATTCTTTGTTCATCATTTTAGAAGACTCCTATTATATCATACTATTTGAAAAGCGAGGGCTGTGTATTGTTCCTCTCCTTTAGGAGAGGCCAGGTGAGGTTCCGCATTCTGGAAAATACAGATACATTTGCCAAAACCTATGTATGAATATTGACTTCAACAAACTGCTGACGGTCACTTTCACGTTGTTCGCGGTGATTGATATTTTCGGATCGGTCCCGATCCTTATTTCACTGAAACTAAAAATGGGTGGTATTAATGAATTGAAAGCAACGCTTATTTCCGGCGCTTTGATGATCCTGTTCATGTTTGTTGGAGAAAGCTTTCTTAATATATTAGGAGTGGGCATCGGCGCCTTTGCCGTGGGTGGTTCTATTGTAATTTTTATTCTTGGCCTGGAGATGGTATTAGGGCTTGAATTTTTTAAAGGAGAAAACAATGTAAAGGCTGCTACTGTTGTCCCGATCGCCTTTCCTTTAATAGCAGGGTCCGGAACATTGACCACCATTATGTCCTTACGCGGCGCTCAGTATGGAGAAACAACTTTGCTGATCGCCATTTTAATCAACCTCATTATTATATATATAGTGCTTAAATTATTAGGAAGGATCGCCAGGCTGCTCGGCCCCGCAGGATTAATAGCTGTAAGAAAATTCTTTGGCGTAATTTTGCTCGCCATCGCCGTAAAGATCTTCGCCACCAATGCGCCGGGATTGATTAAGTGATAACAAGGCCTCGTAGTACAATGGATAGTATAAGGGTTTCCGAAGCCCCAGATACAGGTTCGATTCCTGTCGAGGCTACTATTTCCGGAAAATGTTTTTATAAAATATTTTTTGCGTCTTCAACTCCGTTCAACTAAACCGACGGGCGGTAACCCCTGAATGCAAATCTAAAATCGGAAGATTTTAGCCAGCTCTATAACGTGCTTTCCACTTGCGAGAATTTTAGGGGCCTTCGCCAATTTTTCAGCAAGTATTGAAGTGGGTATTGGCTGGAATTTCCTGATCAGGCCGAGGCTATTCAGGAATTTTAATACACCTGCCATCACACGTTCTCCCGCCCTGTCGGTATCCTTGCGAAGCAACATTCCGGGTTTGAATATAATATATGAACCGAATGCAAGGCTGTCGATCTTTTCTTCCAACTGGCCTTTGATCCTGGAATAAAATACTTTGCTTGTAGCAGAAGCGCCATATGCAGATAACAGAACGGTTCTGTAAATTCCATTTCTTTTAGCGATCTCAGCAAATTTCAAAGGGATATCATAGTCAATATGTCTTTGTTTTTCCTTTGAGCCTGCCGCTTTCAATGTAGTTCCCAGGCAAGAGAACCAAACATCGCCTTTGATGAGGGCGGACACCTCTTCCAGTTTATTAAGATCAGTTACGATCTCTAACAATTTGGGATGTGGCATTCCAATGGAACGACGCACAAATATCACAACTTCTGTATAGGCCGGATCCTGCAGCAGAATATTCACAAGATCTTTCCCGGTAGCGCCGGTAGCACCGATGATAAGCGCTTTCATGTATTTATTTTTTTAAAATTACTGAATGATCAAAACACATCCCTTTATCAATTTTTAAAATTGATATCTTTTGATCTATATGATATTAAAAGTGGAGATCATCATGCTATCCCCACTTTTATATTTGATCTTCCTGATCGATAAAGACAAATTATTTTTTCATCAACCAGTTCTCAACTGCTCTTGAAAAGTCCGCTACATCGATAGGATGCCTGCTCGTTACCAGGTTTCCATCTGTTACTACTGTTTCTTCCAAAACAGTTCCTCCAGCATTTTTCAGATCGACCTGTATATTCCAATAGCCAGTAAGTTTTTTACCTTTTAAAATATCAGCAGAGGCCAGCACTACCGGACCATGACAGATGGCAGCTATAAGTTTTCCTGACTTGTTGAAATCCTGGATGAATTTGATCACATCTTTATCATAGCGAAGATTATCCGGGTTCCAGGCGCCGCCTGGAATAAACACTGCATCATAATCACTCACTTTAATTTGATCCGCAGTGCGGTCAAATTTTATCCAGCCTACAGGTTGTAAGTATTGAATAGCCATGATATGTGTTTTTGACATCTCAGGATAAGCAAGTCCATATCGTGCGGGAGCAGGGTTGTATTTAGGAGCAACAATGTCAACTTCCGCTCCTAATTCCCTGAAATACCATACGGGGCCGGTCAATTCAATTTCTTCGAAACCATCCGCAGCAAGAACAGCTATCTTTTTACCTTTCAATCCAGCCTTATTTTTAACAGGCGTAAAAAAGAACGCTTTTAATGCCTCATTGCCCGGCGCATTTAATAATTGTGATACCGGCATGTTTACAACAGCAGGCTGTGTAGATAATTGGTTGATGACGCTCAGTTCATGTACATTGTTTGTTTGTGCGGCTGAATAATTTGAAGCCAATGAACCAATGGCTCCAGCCACTATGATCTTACTGATCTTTCTCATTTTTTAAATTTTTATTATTATTAATGATTGTGTTTGAATTTTGTTTTTTATGTTATTCACGGGTAAGTGGCGCAAATTCAATGAGGTTATGAATGCCATCCTGGAACGGTTGTTTTTTGATACTCGAATTGAGATAATCAATTACCGGTTGAATGGGAGGAAAATTCAGATGATATTGAAAAGCTTCGTTGTTTCTGAACTTTTCATAGGTTACGAATTGTGTATTATCTTCTTCAAGTTCTGATAATTGATATGTTACTATACCAGGCTCGCCTCGGAATTGAGGCATGGCTACATGATATACATCCCTGAAAATTTGTTGTGTTCCTGCCTTTGCATCTACAAATAGCATGATGGTAAGTTGGCTATCCGCTCTATTTGATGTTTTACGCCATTGTTGTTTTGAAATAGGTTCCAGGTCCTTGATATAAATTGTTTTTACAGGCGCCGATAACGCTAATGCTGTTAATGACCGTACCGCTTTTGAATAAGAGTTATTATCGAACTTATCCAATTCATTTTTGCTGCTCCACCGCTCGATTAACCAAAGCACAGCAGGATTTTCCCTTTCGTAATAAGCTTCTGTCATGATATTGCTTTCGCTGGAAAGCGAATGCAGTCCATAATCACTCAATGCTTTTTGAAGCTGCTCCTTATATTCCTGTTTTACCTCGTAACACATCAGTCTCGCTATTACTTGCTGATCGTTACTTGTTATCTTATCTTGACTTTGTGCCGTAGCGTATATACTGCGCAGTGAAATAAGTATTGCAAAAACGGCCATTGTTTTTTGAAGAATCGATAAAGATGTTTTTGCTTTCATCGTTTTCAATTTTTACAGGTTATTAATTTTGTTGTGCTGAATAGTCTACATCGCTGGCGGGAGCAACGCCCCGACAAACCTTGGGGTCTTCGACAATTGCTCAATAAAGAACAGGAACCTGCCTGCCGGCAGGCAGGGATGAACGGAGCGTCGCAACGAAGATGATAGTAGCACTGAAGCCGGGTTAATGCACAGCATCCTGCGGATAATATTCTTTATTTTATTTACCTATCCTGATCAACAGATTTGATACTTCATGCGGTTGCGACAGGAAAGGAGAGTGACTGGTTTTTACCCCGTATACAGTTTTGATGCCGGCGCCCGCTATCATGCGATCCTGCAAGCCTGGTGATATCACAATATCCTCGAGCGTTTTGATATAGACTTTCTCCACCGAACCAAACGCTTCTTTGGTTAACGTAACCTTGTTGGCAAATGGAATGGCTGGCTCTGCACGATAATTGTCAATTACGTTTTGCTTAATAGCCTGGGTACCGTCATTTATAAAAAGATAAGTAAGGCTGTCACGTTTTACATCCAGTGTTAATTGATCGGCAGATGGTGTTAACAGCGGACCCAGTTTTGAATCAGGATCTGAATAAGCAAGATCAGTCAGCGCCTGCCCTGATGATGGAAGGAAAGCGCCGATATAAACCAGCTTGCTGATTTTAGCAGGAATTTTCTCAGCCACAGCGGTGATAACCATTCCACCCATGCTGTGTCCTACAAGTATTACTTTTTCATTTACTGTAGAAATTGCTTCGATCACTTTATCACGGTAAACATCTATAGTCAGGGTATGTGTAGGTGTTTTGTCTGCACCGTGGCCGGGAAGTTCGACGACAATTACTTTGTTACCTTCTTTAAGCAGTTCATTACGTACAGCATCCCATACGTATGGCGCCTGCCATGCACCATGTACCAGCACATACGTTTTTGAACTAACAGGGTTGTTGTTATCATTTTTGTCAATCGCTGCGAATGCAGAGATGGCGAGTGCTGTTGTTAAAAGCGTTGAAATTGTTTTTTTCATTTTATTTAATTTTTATTGATGTGATCGTTTTTGTTATTTAAATTGAATACCTAATTTTTCTACTTTTCCCAGCCATTTATCTCTTTGCTTGCCGGTTGATTTTCTCATAAAACCGAACGTTGAAAACCCGATCGGTTTGAAACCAACATAGCCGAATACAACTTTTTTGAGAATCAGGTAAAGTGATGCCCGGTGTACTAGGTAGAACCAGAATTTAGGCGTATCCATTGTTACCAGTACCCTCATACTTTTTCCTTTCAATAATTTTTCGGGGAATGTTTGGCCGGAATGATTTTTAAAAGCAAAACCGGGAAGAAAAAGCCTGTCAATAAATCCTTTGGTGATAGCAGGCATGGCTCCCCACCAGTTAGGAAAAGCCATTACCACATGGTCGGCCCATTGAAACAATTGCTGTGCTGTAACCAGGTCTTCCTCCAATTGATCAGCTTTACCGGTTTTATATCCGTCGGCGAGATTTACATCGAAGTTTAAGTCAGAGATGTAAATGGTTTTACAATTGGCTCCGCTGCTTTCAGCCCCGGTTTGATAGGCATCCAGCAATGCTTTATTAAACGAGTTTTTGGAAGGGTGACCGAGTATAAGTAATATGTTCTTTGTCATTGCAGATCGTTTTAATTTGATACTGCAAAGCTGCTACGTAAATGAAAGGCGCACCTGACGCAAATGCGTCAAAAATTATCAGTGGGCTAATTTCTGGCGAATGCGGGTAAGCGTTTGTCGTTCGATACCAAGATAACTGCAAAGGTGAGATAGTGAGATCCTGTTGAACAATGTTGGATGATATTCAATAAAATCAAGGTAACGTTCTTCTGCTATCTGAAATATGAAACTCTCAATACGTGCCTGTTGTCGCTTTAAAATTTCTTCGGCGATTAACCGCCCATATCTTTCAAAGCCCGGAGACTGTTGATAATTCAATTGCATGTCTTCAAATGAAAAACAAACCATAGCAACAGGTTCCAGGCATTGGATAGAATACCGGCTGGGTTTCTGAGTAATAAATGCAGGATAATGGGTGACATAATCGCCTTCTGCATAGAAACCAACCGTTATTTCATTTCCGTTCTCGTCAATAAAAAAAGAACGAACTAATCCTTTTGCTATAAACCCTATTGCTTTTTGCACTTTACCGGATTGAAGAAATATCTCTTTCTTTTTTAATTCTTTAAAAGTGAGTTTTGAAGCAAATTGAGAAAGTTCAACATCAGCGAGGTTAGGGCAGATCACCCTAACCGATTTCAAAAATATTTCTGTTCCAGATTCCATTTTCGATTTACCTATGGGCCTTATCATATCTTATTTAAGATATCCAGCATCCTGATATCAAATGTATTCACTACAGCTTTATGTTCTTCAAATTTTTAGTAACGTCAATTTCTCTATTTTTTAGTTATACCCTTTTGCTATTTTATCCATTGCTTTCCGGCGCCGGCATATCGAATCCATTCAATATTGTTGCAATGAGACAGTAGCCGCTTATGAGAAATATGAGTTCTCCCGTACCGTTTTGTCCAAGCAGATCAACAGCACGATTATAAGTTGAGGCCGGAATAGTATGGCCGTTAACCAATGAATAAGCCATGTCATGCGCAATACTTTCCTCTTCGCTTAAACCATGTGGATGACTACCGGCAGCAAGTGATGCGATAATATTTGGTGAAAGACCAAAAGCCTTTGCCATTATCTCATGTGCATATAGCTCGAACCGTGAACCAAAGGCGCCGCCTACAGTAAGGATCGCTACTTCACGAACTGTTTTGGAAAGTGTTGCGTGGTTGTCTAACGACCTGAGAAAAGTTAAAGCCGGTACGCCAAACTGCGGGAAATGCAACATGGGAGGAAAAGGGCCAAGTAATGCACCTTCAGCATTTATCATTACTACCGGGCCCTGGCTTTTAGTAATCAGGTTAGCGATCTCATCATGAACGTAGCGAAGCTCGGGATTAAGTGTACCTGGCGGCAATGGTTTTATACGCATAATAAAAGTTTTAAGAGTTAGTGCAGTTCATTGGTAAATTGACCGTCAACCAGGATAAATGCCATACGGCACATTTTACCTGACCGGTTCGCCCAGGCATGGTTAGTACCACGCTGTATAATAATATCACCGGCTTTGATAGTTGTTTCTCCCTTGTCAACAATTAACGTCATTTCTCCTTCAAGGACAATTCCATAATCAATGGTTGCGGTGCGGTGCATCAAAGGATGGGGTGCACCCTGCCCTGCTTTTGAAGCATCTTCGCCTCCCATAGATTTAAAATGTTTACTTGCTTCATCTTTAGAAAGATTTCGAATCTCTTCTCCTTCCGGGGGAAAATCAATAACTCTTATTCGTGTGCCGCCTTTAGGTGGCGCTAATACCAGGCTGGTCTCTTCAGGTTCTCCGGAATTACTATCGATCATTGCCGGTGATTGTCTTGTATTCCATACTTCGTGAAACTTCGCTCCCTTAGGCCCCCCGATCATATAAGTACGATCTGGTGAGGCATCGGATATGATAATCGCTTTCCTATCTGCATCATGACCTGTCACAATGCGCCTGAATGTTTTTTGTTGTTGGTCCATTTTTATAATTATTATTTTAATTATTACCTGATCTCCTAAAAACAAACACGCCGAGGTAATGAAAGAGCACACCTATTGCCCAGGCCGGTGTAGACCATAGAGGCCATAGATAAGTTCTGTCGGTAAAATACCATACGATCCACATGGCGGGAACGGCAAGAAGGAAAACGAGGAGGTGAATTCTAAAACCTTTTCTTGGATCGATCGATGCAGGTGCATCCCAGCTAGTTTGTTGTTTCATAAATTTTAGTTTGATGATTTAATTGTGTTATAAAAAAAATTATAGATACTCAGCTTTGTATGTCTAATACCTTTTAGACTTTAAAACAATATTTATGAACCCAGCTTCAGTACTACTATCATCGTCCCTTGCGACGCTCCGTTCATCTTCCAGTCCTTTACTCAACATTTGCGTCGCAGTTTACCATGAGGGAAGTCGAATGGCCGCACTCTTCATCGTCCTGTTCGCTATTCAACAAATCCGAAGAGTATAATTTTAATGTCTAATTGATATAATTTTCGGGGGTGAGCCTGAATTTCTCTTCAATGTCTTTTGCAAATGCTTTGCCCTCCTTCCTTAAATGCCTCTTAAGGAAAGTACCTCCCAATCCGTTGAGCCATGCCGCCGCCTTTAAGAATAAGTTTGGATAATCAGCGCCGATAAGGCATACCAGTTCGCAAGTTTCTTTAGTTACTGGCCTGATCTGCATTTCCCATGGCACTCCAACAATAGCGGGAAACCATCTCATAACGTACGCTTCGGACCTGGCCGAATAAAGCCGGATATGTTCCGCCGAATGATCTTTAAGTTCATAGTGCTGCACGATCATATCGGCGCCCACGTTCTCTACATTGATCATGAAGAGTTTCCCGTTTTTAAAATAACTATTCATTGCAAGGTGGGCCCGCGAGTAAGACCGATAATCCGATTCGGTCATTTCTGTGATCCATTTGTACATATCTATTTGTTCCGCCGGAAGGGTAATTGAAAAATTTTCTGCGTATCTCACTCCGTATTTTTTATCCGCCGTCCTTTGACCTGTTAAGCTTGCTTTCATCGGGGTCATTTTAGAGAATTAATAACTGCTTCCAATTTTTCCCGGATCTTCGGATCCGAATTGATGATCATTTTTACATACCCGTTCCTGTCAATAACAATACTCGTTGGCCATGAACTGATCCGGTACTTTTCATCAACTTTACCCGACCCTGGTAACAGCGTATAACGGAAACTGCGTTTCTCTAAAAATGTCCTAGCCTCTTCCGCATTGTTATAGGTCAACCCCAGGAAAACAAAGTTCTTGTTATCGTATAGCTCAACCAGTTTATTGAGCTCCGGCATTTCCCTGATACATGGACCACAGGTAGTGAACCAAAAATTAAGTACTACTATCTTACCCCGAAGTTTTTTTAAAGACCAGCGATCACCTTGCAGATCCGTTAATGTAAAATCAGGCGCAGGTTTGTTAAGCATTGCATCAAAGATCTCTTTGCTTCTGTCATCATCGGCTTTACTTTTTTGCATCATTTCGTCCGTTATCCTGACCAGGTGAATAATACCCTTTTCATCATCTTCTTTAGTATGTACTACAGCCACCCTGTCCTGTCCCCAGGCCTTGTACAAACTGTCCAGTTTATTATTTTCAAGAATGCTTCCATCAGGAAGTATATAAATGATCTTCCTGGAAGAATGTGCAGTGTCGGACGACACCTGTGCTACTGTAGTCGCACAGGAAATACTTAAAGCAATTAAAATGAAATAATTTTTCATATAAATTTTTAAAAATTTGGTGAACCGCATGCAGATCAAACCCGTTCGTTCAACCAACGCAGTATATCCCTCACAACAATTCCATAGTATTTATCATTTAACAAGTCGTGGTAATGCCCTTCATATAACTTCAATTGCTTGTCAGCAGATGAAGCATGCTCCATAAAGTATTCGCTTCCGCCAGGCTTAGTAGCTTTATCCGCCGTACCATGAAGTATAAGCAATGGAAGCTTTATTCCAGGCATTGCCTTTTTTAAATATTCAGCCGCAAGTAAAAGTTGCTGCATGGTTTTGGCCGGTTGCTTTTCGTTTGTAAGCAAAGGGTCATTATTCATCGTGTCCACTACAGTTTTGTCACGGGAAAAATCCCCGTTGTTCAACTTGACAAGCCTTGCATGTGGAATGATATGAGCCAGGAATTTTATAGTGGCCAGGGCAAACCCTGGCGCAGGAAGCTGGAATGCAAAACTTTCAGAAATTAACCCATTTAATTTATCCTGGTATTGTACGGCATAGACCGAAGCAAATACACTACCTGCACTATGACCAAGTAAAAAAACGGGTACGGCCGGGTGTGTTGCTTTTATAGTGTTTAATAAATGATCAATGTCTGCAACAATATCGTTATAGTCACCGATGTAGTACCGTTCACCATCAGATCGTCCACGGCCAGCAAGATCAATTGCATATACTTCAAAATTATTTTCGTTGAGCTGCAGGGCAAAATTCTCATAATACCCGCTGTGCGAATTGAGCCCATGAACAATAAGGACTATCCCTTTCGGCTCGCCATTTTTCCAGTTTCTGTAAAAAATGTTCTGTCCTTTATTGTTACTGAAAGTTGATGTCGTTTGTTTTGATTGCATGGTAGCAGTATTTTATTCAAACAATTCCGCAGCTTCGGGCAACAAATATTTCTTTAGGATGTGCTGCACTGATCTAAATGTTACAGATCCTTGACTCAATAGAAACCCTGTATTAAATGGTATTTTCCCAGGCCTGCAACTGGTGTTGCTTCAACATGTCTTCAATAAATTGAGGAACCACATTGCGAAATTTCCCGGTGTCCGCGGGTACAATATGAATGATCGCTTCGATCATTTCACGGGGATCGAGGCGTGCCACATCTGTCTTCAGGAAGCCGTCGAAACCAGCTTTGAGCGCTGCACGTTTTGTAAAATGTTTGCTGTCGTCCAGCCAGCGGAAAACAGATTCAGCCATCGTTTCGTTAAACCCGGTGAGGTATGCGCCGGGATTAATAGTTTGTACTTGTATGCCAAAAGGTTTTAGCTCCTGTTGCAATGATTCGGCAATAGCTTCCAATGCATGCTTGGTAGATGCATAACAACCAAAACCACCATGCGTAATCAGGCCAGCCATCGAAGAACTAAATACGATCTTCCCTTTCTTTTTTTCGTTGATAAACTTTACAGCGAATTTTTGTGACAGTGATAAAGGCGCAAAAACATTTACTTCATAATTATACTTTACCAGTTCAAGAGGTATTTCAAATAGCGGCCCTGATTCACCCATGCCTGCATTGCTGAATAAAATATCTACGTCCCATGTCAATGCAAAGTCCACATCAAAAGAACTGAGGATGTCGAGTTTTTCTACACGTAGTTTTTTTTCAAGGCCTAACTCTTTCACCTTTTCACGTAGTGGCGTTACCTGTGGAGCGATTTGTACACCTGCAATAACATTATGGCCGGCCTGGGCTAACCCAATAGCAGCCCCTTCACCAAATCCTGAGCCAGCACCGGTTATAAGAATTGATCTTTGCCTTTCCATTTTTTTATTTATTTGGTTGAAGAATATATTGAAAGAAGACTTTGAAGAACTGGCTAGTTTTCTTAAGGGAGAATATGGACAAAACCAACAGATCAATTTTATCAACTGCGGCTCGCTGTACAATTAAAGCAGGCTATTTACATGCCATTTAATTATAAAATCAAAAGCATGAAAATGTAACTGCCCAATGGGTTGAAAAACAATTTTGTGCAGAATTATTACAAGGGAGAATAAAAAAAGTACAGGCAAAATGCTCCAAAAGTATTGGAGTTAAATATCATAAACTCCAAAAATATTGGAGCTTGATTTTTAATAATCGCTATATGTAAAGCCTATAAGTTTCCTGTCGCATTCATAAAATCTTCCCGGCTGATATTTAATTTGGCTATTTGTGCTTCTAAAGTGGTTGGCTTGATATTTAATAATTCGGCAGCGCCATTGACACCACGTATGCGGCCTTTGGCTTTTTTAAGGATGGATATTATATATTCTCTTTCTGTTTCCTTCTGAATATACTTCAGGTATCCGAGAGCTTTGCTATTTGCATTCCCAGCTGACCCGGCAGTCATAAAGGAAAGGCTTCGCTTTAACGCTAATGGTGACTTGCCGTCATTGAGAATAACAGACTGCTCCAAAACATTCTCGAGTTCCCGGATATTTCCCGGCCAATTATAAGCAAACATTTCTTCCATCATCGGCACAGCAATACCAGTGAATGGTTTACTGAATTCTTTGCAAAACTTATTTGCAAAGAATAATGCCAATGCTTCTATATCACTTTTCCGTTCCCGTAAAGGTGGTAATGTAATAGGAAAAACATTAAGGCGATAATACAGGTCCAGCCGGAAATTTCCTTCGGCTACTTCTTTTTCAAGATTTCTATTGGTGGCGGCTACGATACGAACATTTATTTTCATAGGTGAACTGCCACCTACATATTCGATCTCTTTTTCCTGTAAAACACGCAATAATTTCACCTGCATCTCCAGCGGTAGCTCCCCGATCTCATCTAAAAAAATAGTTCCTCCATCAGCCTGTTCAAATTTTCCTTTTCTTTTTTCAAGGGCGCCGGTAAACGCACCCTTTTCATGACCGAATAACTCGGATTCTATCAACGTGGCTGGAATAGCCGCGCAATTTATCTTTATGAATGGGCCATTTTTCCCCGGTGAAAGGGAGTGAATGGACTGAGCTACTTTTTCTTTCCCGGTCCCGCTTTCACCCAATATTAAAACCGAAGTGTTGTAGGGTGCCACTTGCGCAGCAAGATCTAATGCAGCCAATAAAAGAGGATGGGTTCCAATGATATTTTTGGATCCTGGATGGTTCACCACGTCACTTTGTTTTCTATGAGGCGAGCCGGGCACACCCGTCGTTGATGTTGTATAACAGGTCATCTTTTCTGCCATGCCTGTCAAACAAACTTTCAAACGGTTCAATAAGGCAATATGATCTTTGGTATAAACATCCCGCTGATGACTATAAAAAAAATAATGGACCGGTGATCCATTGCCCGGAGTGACAGGAGATACCAGGCATGACTGAAGCCTAAAAGAGTCAAACATTATTCTTGTCAACGGAGAGACAGGAGTATTCTCTTGTTCATCATTATAAATGATCGCACTTGGATATGTATGACTATTCTCAATCATTGCAGAAAGAGCATTTCCTTTTAAACCCGCGATCGTCAGTAGTTCTTTTTCCCCGATGAACTGGTATTCATCAAACCCGATGCGCAAATATCCTGTATCGTTGAAGTGTGCAGCACCAGGCGGCCTGGGCCCCGATACAATAAGGTCAAATGGTATATAAGATCGTATCACCCGGGCAACCTTCAATAATCTTTGTTCAGCATCTAACGTATCATTGCTTATTTCAGTCAACTGTTCCTGCAAAAGTTGTTCCTGCCGAAATTTTGATTCAAGACTATGTTTGTGACGATACCAGGCAATATCCAGCATGACCAGCAGGTCCTTTTCCCTGAATGGCTTGACAAGAAATCCATAAGGCTCTGTTGTCTTTGCTTCTTCCAATACTTTTTGGCTTGAATTAGCGGATAAATAAATAAAGGCGATATTCTCATTTCTTAGTTTCCTGCCAAGGTCAATGCCCGATCGTTTTCCATTTAACCGGATATCCAGTAATACAAGATCCGGTCTGAACTTCTGAATATCCTCCTCGGCCGCTTCGACGGAAGCGGCAATGCCATTCACTTTATAGCCAGCCTGCTCTAATATTAAACGCAGATCGTTTGCTACAATAAATTCATCTTCTACAATTAGCGTTTTGATGCTCATACAAATTGGTTACGATAAATTAAGTAAGGCCTGGTTTGAAAATTATTTATTTAAAATGATAAACTTAACCTTTATATGTACCCCCTTATTATTTTCAATATGCAAACTACCATTTAATTGTTTTGCCAACCCCTGCACCAGGTCAAGTCCCAAAGAATTATGTTTCACTATATCAAGTCCTGCCGGCAAGCCAATACCATTATCGGATATGCTGAGTAATAAATGATCGGGCCCGTCGTGTTGCAAACTAATACTCACCTTTCCTGCCTGTTCATCGGGGAATGCATATTTAATGGCATTAACAATGCTTTCATTAATGATCAGCCCAAGCGGAATTGCCTGCGACACATCAAGATCTAACGGTTCGATAGTTTGTTCAAAGACGATCCGGTTGCCCGTATTAAAACTCTCATGCAGGTAACGAACCAATTCATTAATATAATCAGGCATGCCTATGGACGAGATATTTTCATCCTGGTAAAGTTTTTTATGAATCAGGGACATTACCTGCATTCGCCGAAGACTGTCCTTGACTGCCAGGATAGCTGCTTCATCCTGCAGGTAATTGGTCTGTGTATTAAGAAGGCTTGTTACCATCTGGAGATTGTTCTTGACCCGGTGATGCACCTCCCTGATCAACCATTCTTTTTCTTTGAGCAATTTATCCTGCTCTGCGTTCAATGTTTCTAAAAAAATATTTTTCTGGTCCAACTCCCTTTGATTAACCTCAAGCTTACGATTGCTCCTTTGCTTGATAAGGTAACGGTTGAACATCAGGCCGATAATAACCAGCAATAATACTACAGCCGCCAGGGTAATATTTTTTGCTTTGTTAGCCTCCGCAACCCTGATTTGTTGTAATTCGTTTTGATTGTTAAGTGACTCGATATCCTTTTGCTTTTTAGCGGTTTCGTATTGAACCTGTAGTTCTTCTATTTGCCTGCTTTTCGTCTCATTGAAAATGGAATCATTTAATATCTTGTGTTTCATTAAATGCCGGATCGCGGAAAGGTAATTTCCCATTGCTGAATCCGACTTGTAGAGCATCAGGTAAATATCTTTTGTTACAGACAGTGAATTAATACCGGCAAAAGCATTTAATGCCTTATTCAAATTGACCGAAGCTTTTTCATACTGTTGCTTGTCCATGAAATATTGCCCAAGTTCATAATGAACATCCGTAGTTATTTCATTGTCTTGCTCTAAATGGTCCGTCAACTTTATTAACTTAAGATAGTATTTTTCTGCCATCTCATCCTGGCCCAAAGCATGATAGCAATAGGCCAGCGAAGATAGAAGGCTTGCTTCAGCATATACGCCAATAGGCTCAGTTCTCGCCTCATTGCTAAGAGTAAATTGAAGTGCTTCGTCTCCCTTTTTGAGTTTTATAAGTTCTCTTGCAAAAAAACCTGCATCCCTGAACATGTATAAATTATTGGGCCCCGAATACGTCTGGCCCCTGAGTACTTTTCGATACCACTCAACACTTTTTTCCGGTTGACCAAGCTCCCGGTAAATTGTAGCGAGACGATGATAAAAAGTTCTGGCCGAAGCGGAATCATGAGTGGCCTCCATACTTTCCAAAGCTTTTAACCCATATAAAAGGGCCTTGTTGAGTTCTCCTTTATTCCGGTAAGTAACAGTCAATAAGTCATACGTATAATGAAGGTTGGTAAAGCCGATCGCTTTATACCTTTGCAGCACATCCAGTAATTGGTTTTCGGCCAGGTCTAATTTACCCCGTAGCAAGTTTAAGTCGGCAATGCATTTTAAAAGATCTATCTCCTCTATCTTCATGCCTGCCTTTCTAAAAAGGAAAAGAGCTTTTTCAAGACAATATAACCTGGTTATTCCTATAGTGTCGCGGGTTGGAATGATATGCGCAAGATCATGCCAAAGGATCGCTTCAGAATTTTCATTACCGGTTTTCCTTATTTTATCAGTTGTCTCAACATATAATTTTTTTACCAACTCTATGCTCACGGTATCGAAATTAAAAAGCCGGTTTGCATGACCACCTCTTTTCGTCCATTTATCAGGCATTGCTGAAATTGCAACTTGATATGCCCGTTCAAAAAAAAGGGTAGCGCTGTCAAGCTTTTGCCCGGACTTTGTCTCTTTTACCAGGTAATATTTACATAATTCCGTCAATAGTATAAACTGGCAGGAATCGTGAACTACAGTTAATAAACTAATGGCTGAACTAATACTATTCTTTCTAATAAGAGATTTTCCCTTCAGCAGCCCTGCTACATTTTTTCCTTTTGCAAAATGCAATGTGTTGCTCAGCGTAAAGGCTTTATCTGCGAAATACAAAGCGCTATCGGCCTCTTTACTTAATTTACCGGTTTTAGATAAATAATGCTGACCCAGCTTAAGCAAGAGGAATACCTGGCCTGTGTCATTACGGGCTTTGCTAAGTTCTTTTAATAATTGATCGCTTTCGCTGGATTGAGAAAAAGAAAATAACGGGGCCGTCAACATACTAATAATGATGACAGGTAAAGAAATCACCGTTTTGTTGTAGTAAGGCATCATTACAAAAGCTTATGGACCCAGGTATTCAAACTATTCATCAGTACAAGGCGCTACCCGCACAATGTGTGGTGATAACCCGTTCATCATCGTTTATGCGAAATAAATAGTTGTTATGGAATTAAAGTTACTTTATCACTAGAATATTGCGATAATTTCCCGGGGCTGAAGACTGATTTGTCGATGACACAAGGGTAATACCTGGTTCATAAGTCGGCCAGGAAATGAAAAATGGTAACTTAGGAGCCCAACCAACATTCATCAATTGCTGGTTGATATAAATTCCCGCATGTTATCACCAAAAATCAAACGGAACATTTATCGGATTTTACCTTTCGGTTTTATATGGCTGCTATTTAGCCTTGTTTATTCTCTTCTTGAAAAAGGCCTTCTTGGCCGGCTTAATTACTACCCGGCCACGGGTAATCCATATAATTTCCTAAATGCTATCGCCATAACGCCTTTCGCCGCCTTCATCATGGGACTCAGTATTGGTACGCTTGAAATCCTGTATATTAATAAATGGTTCATGCAAATGAGCTTTGGCCGGAAGATTTTCTATAAATCAGTCATCTATCTCCTGGTTATTTGCCTGTTTCTCATCTTCGTTGTAGCACTGGCCAATTATTTTGAATTGGATACCGGCTTTTTCAGCGGGCGGCTTTGGAATTTTGTTTGGGCATTTTTCTTTACGTACACTTTTCTGAGTATTGTTTTTTATATAGCGGCGATCATCCTTGTGTCGTTGTTTTACGCCGAGGTAAGCGATAACGTAAGTCCTGGCGTTCTTCAAAATTTCTTTATAGGTAAATATCATAAACCGGTGGAAGAGGAACGGATTTTTATGTTTTTGGATATGAAATCATCCACCACGATCGCAGAACATATCGGGCATATCAGGTATTTTGAAATGCTTAAAGAATATTACTCCGATCTTTCAGGGCCGATCATTAATTATTCCGGAGAAATCTATCAATACGTAGGAGATGAGATCGTCGTATCCTGGAACCTCAAAAGCGGGTTGCAAAACAGCAACTGCATCAACTGTTTTTTTGATATAAAAGCGGTCATCAAAAGACAAGCCGGGAAGTACAAAGACAGTTTTGGTTTATCACCGGAATTTAAAGCAGGTTTTCATCTTGGTAAGGTTACGGCGGGAGAAATAGGCGTTATAAAAAAAGAAATAATTTTTACAGGTGACGTACTCAATACTACCGCACGGATACAAGGACTTTGTAATAGTTACGATGTTGACATAATAATTTCGGATAGCCTGGTAAGAAGACTTGATCTTCTCACTGGCTTTCAAGTAAGATCGTTGGGTGAAAATGTGTTGAAAGGAAGAGATGAAAAAATAGAGTTATTTACAATAACAGCGATAGAAGAAATTCAACAGTAACATAAAATCTCCTACTACTTTCACTTTGAAAAACATTACAGTCGCTCCAACCACCAGCGCAGTTCCAAGAACAACAAAAGCATAACCTGAAAGGATTTCTGGATGGAAATAAAGATTTTTCCTTTTTTTAACTTGGCCAGGTATATGCCAGCCAAGGTCGAATTTTTATTCAAAATCGCAACCCGGAAACATAGCCTTATCTTCCTGGGTGTTTACTTCTAATGTCATTATTATTCACTTCCATATGCGGTAGGAAATAAGATGATGTGTGAATCATGTAACAATTAAGTGTAATAGTATAACACTTATGAAGTACAAATAACAGAGCTTTATTAAAACCAGGGCCTCTTCATATCATCAGGCAGCTGGATCATCTATTCTTTCATTAGGCTGGCTTTAATGTCCGTTAATATTATATACCCCGTGATTTTAGGTGTCGGACAAAATTGGCTCTGCTAATCATCAACCAAGAATTAAGAATATAAAGAGTTAACTTCTTACAGAAGGCAGATCGCCTGTGTATTGACATGAATGTAATAGAAAATAAAGATTCAAAGAATATAATCGATTACAGTTAATAATTATACTATGAAAAAAAAAGACCTATTAAGCGGAAACATTGGAGTTGAAGAAAATAGTAATAATGCGGACCTTGAAAAAGCCAAAGCCCATATTATAGTAGAAATTATAGAATATATGGCCAATGCTGTTGTTATAAAAACTATTATCAAAAAGTCAACGGGCAATATAAGTGTCATGTCTTTTGATACAGGTGAAGGGCTGACTGAAAAGACTTCTCCCTTCGACACGTTTGCGCAGATTATTGATGGACAGGCGGAGATAGTTATTAATAAAGTAGCTTCTATTCTTAAGTCAGGAGAAGGCATCGTTATACCGGCGCATGCATCCAATTTTATAAAACCGAATGGGCGTTTTAAAATGATCCTGACAATTATTAAAGGCAGCGATGATTAAACCTTAACAGTAAAGAATACACATGTCAGCTCAACTTCTTTTAAAACCAAATAGTATCATTCAAAAAAATATTAACCCCTATAGAGGTAAGCCTGTCATAGAAACAATGACAAATGGGTATTTTATCGTAGACCGCAAATGGACCGTAAAATACTGGAACAAGGCGGCTGAAAAATTACTCCGCATCGCTGAAACAGATATAATAGGTAAAAATCTCTGGGAACAATTCGCAGATTATATCCCGGTAGAATTTTATGCTGTTTATCAAAAAGCTTTCCTTGAGGATATTCCCCTTCACTTCCGGGAATACTGGGTGGAAATGGGCGCCTGGTTTGACGTTACAACATGGTATGCCGAAGATGCTTTGTGTGTTTCTTTTAAAAGTAGCACACTGCCCTATTCTGATACTCCTGATAATCCGCAAGGACGACTAAACACCCTGACTGAACTGTACAGGTTTGTAACAGAAATTACTAATGATTGTTTATGGGAATGGGACCTTAACGCTAATGAAATATTCTGGATAGACGGAGGGCATAAAAGGGTTTTTGGTTACCCGGTTGAAAATACACTGGTGCCTGCAAGCTTTTGGAAAAATTGTATTCATCCCGAAGACAAAGACCGTATATTATCCAAATTCAATAGAATTATCAGTGAAGGAAATGAAAGCACATGGGAAGATGAATACAGGTTTAAAAAAACGGATGGAGAATATATCTATGTGCATGACCGGGGACATATCGTGTACGATGAAAAGAATAATGCTACCCGGATAATTGGTGCGACCCAGGATATCAATAAAAGGGTTTTACTGGAAAAAGAACTCGTTTCACAAAAAATAGAACAGCAACGGGAGATCACGAAGGCCGTATTGACGGCACTTGAAAATGACAGGGCCAGCATAGGCAAGGAAATTCATGATAACCTGGGCCAGGTAATGGTGGTCGCCAAGATGTATGTTCAAATGGCGAAGAAGTCCGAAGTAAACAGGGAAGCAAATTTGGAAAAATCGTTAGGCTTTATACAAGAAGTGATCGAGGTGATCCGGAAAATATCGAAAACTTTAATCATTCCCCCGCCGCATATTATCAGCTTGTTTAATAATATAAAAATTCTAATAGCTGATGTGATGGCAGTCCATACTATAAAAATTGAAGTTCATGAAATTGGTGTTATTGAAGAAGAACTTACTGATGATTTACAAGTGAATATTTTCCGGATCATCCAGGAGCAAATAAACAATATCCTTAAGCATTCAGAAGCTTCCCGTGCCAGCATAACGTTAAGCCAGTATAAAAATGAAATAATACTTACGATAGCAGATAACGGTAAAGGGCATGACATGTTGAAAGAAAACAAGGGAGTGGGCATCATCAATATCAAAAGCAGGGTGGAACTCTGTCATGGGAACCTTACTATTAATTCACACCCATGGAGAGGATATGAACTTAAAGCTGTTTTCCCCGTACATAAAAATTAACCCTGCATATAAATCCATTATCATAAAAAGAGTTTACCCTTAGTTACTGAAAAGATGTTCGCTAAATAGTAGCTATTACCAACAATAGAAATGATTTGAATCATCATCGTGTTTATACGTATAAATAAAGGTTACCTTACTTATATGAACCTTATTCCTGTAAAACCTCTTGTGAAAGGGCCTAATGCGGCTGCCACAGATGAAGCCCTTCTTCGCCTTGCTTTTAATAATTCCGCACAAGCCAACATCATCAGCATTGTCAGTACCGGTAAAATTGTTATTACCAACGCCGCCGCCTGCAAGCTACTTGGCTATTCAAAAAAAGAATTATTGACCAAAAGCCGGAGAAACATTTTTGATATAAAGGAAGCGGGTTTTAAAAAAATGCTTGAGCAGCGAACCACAGAAGGTAACTCCGTTGCCATTGTCACTGTCCTTAAAAAGAGCGGCAAGGCTATTTCCTGCGAGATCATGTCGACCGTCTTTACGGATGACGAAGGAATTGAAAGATCAACGACCAGTATTACAGATATTAGCAAGAAGGTACTGGCGCAAAAAGTAATTGACAAAGAAAAAGAGAAAGTTGTAGCTGATAATATAATACTTGCCAAGGCGGTTCAAAAAACGATCGATATAAATAAAGATAAGATAGTTGCTGATAATATTGTCGTGGCCAATTCAATCGTTGCCGGCGATATCGCCATGGCGCTGGAAAGATCCAACGCCGGCATCGCTGAAAATAAAAAATGGATAACGCATATCGCTAAAGCATCCTACGATGTCATGTGGGACTGGGACCTTGTCACAGGCCTGGTCTATATCGGGGAAAGCATCAAAGAATTGTTTGGATATAAGTTGAAGAACAACAGTATTCGTTTTTCGGACCTGGAGAAATATTTTATCCCAGAGAAAAATAAGCCGGTTAAAGAAATTTTTAAAAAAATACTTGCCTCTACTTCCAGGAGCTGGAGTGAGTCTTATAAAATAAGGCGCAAGGACGGATCGGTCGCTTCAGTGAACAGCCGTGCGGCTATTATAAGAGATATAAATGGCAAGGCATTGCGGCTCATCGGCGCTACGCAAGACGTAAGCAAGCTACAGGAATTAGAAAATAAGGTAGAGCAGCAGTCAATTATAAAAAAAGACAATGATGATATATTTTACCTCGCCGCCAAACTTTCTTATGACGGAATATGGGACTGGAATATACTGACCAATGAGTTTTTTTTGGGAGAAGGATTTAAAGATCTGTTTGGCTATGCTTTTATAAACGATCACAAAGAAGCATTCAACTGGGCGGATTTTCTTCATCCTGGTGATAAAGAAGCTGTTGAAAAAAGTATAGAGGAAGTACTCGCCTCTTCAGCTACCAGGTGGGAACTTGCTTATCGCTTTGTCAGGGCCAACGGTTCGGTTGCCAATGTATTTGGCAGGGCAACGATCATCAGGGATACGGAAGGAAAAGCATGCCGGATGATCGGCGTTATACATGACCTGAGCCGGCAAAAGGAATTGGAAGATAAACTGGAAAAGGAAATTGCAGGTACCAGCAAATTACGTTTAGAGTATAATGAAAGTTTCCGGCTGATGTTCAATTCCTCTTCTGATATACTATATGATATAGATCTTATAACGGACGATATCGTACTTAGTGATGGTTATGAGAAAGAGTTCGGTCATCCAATTACACCGTTCATGAAGAGCTCAGTAGTATGGGGCAGCCATTTACATCCCGAAGACAAGGAAAGGGTATTGGAGGATTATCATCGCATGCTGGCCTCAAAAGAAACATCATGGAAATGCAGCTACCGGTTTTTAAAAGCCGATGGTTCAGTGGCTAATATACTGAGCAGCCGCATCATCCTGCGCAACAGTGATGGAATACCTTACCGTATGATAGGTTCCATGCAGGATATAAGTAAACAAACAGTACTGGAAGAAAAATTAGCGCATGAAATAAAATTAAAGGAAAAACAGATCGCGGATGCGATGCAGGACGCTAAAGAAGCGGAACGTTCTGATTTGGGAAAAGAACTGCATGATAATGTAAACCAGTTGCTGGGTGCGTCACGGCTGTACCTGGAAATGGCAAAACAAGGCGGGACAAACAGCGAAATGCATTTAAGCCGTTCATCAGAATACACCATGAATGCTATCGAAGAAATCAGGAAATTAACAAAAGGCCTGGCTACTGAAAGTATACAGAACCTGGGGCTTGGCCATGCTATTGAAAAACTTACGATAGACACCATGCAGGTGAACCCGGTAAAAATCATTTGGTCATTTGATCCACTTATTGAAAGCCGGGTAGATGATAAATTCAAATTGAATATTTTCAGGATAGTCCAGGAACAATTAAATAATATTTTAAAACATGCTCATGCCGCAAATGTGACCATCAATTTATCCCAAACTAAAGAAACGGTTATCCTGATCATTGCAGACAATGGTGTGGGATTTGATGTGAACGTCAAAAGAAAAGGGATAGGGGTTGATAATATCAGGAGCCGGGCCGCGGCGTTAAATGGTAAGGCTGATTTTGATTCGCAACCCGGCAAAGGATGTATACTGACTGTGATTTTCACGGTAGCTGATAAGCCACTGATGCAAGCATAAAATAACTCCTGTTATGACCGGGGCAGGATTTCGAAATGTTTTATCCTATTTTATAATAAATTGACAATCAGAAAAAAATTTAGCCCTGTGGAGGCTACACTGCAGTTCTGAAAACCAAAAACGCAGTAGCTCCCACCGCCAGCGCAGTTGCAAGAACCACAAACGCAGTAGCTTCTACCACTGGATCAGTCACTAATACCACTGGTGCAGTAACGAATACCACAAGAGCAGTCGCTAATGCCACTAGAGCAGTTTCGAATACCAAAAATGCAGTAGCCTATACCACTTTCGCAGTAACGAATACCACAAGCGCAGTAGCCTCTACCATTTTCGCAGTAACGAATACCACAATCGCAGTAGCTTCTACCACCGCCGCAGTTACGAAAACCACAAAAGAAGTCGCTCCAACCACGGTAGCGGAAGAGAAAGTATAAAGAAAAGTAAATTGCTTAGGAAAAAATGGTGGTATTTGATGTGCAGCTTCTTATTAATCGTTATTAGCAATTACTTTAAAATCAAGCGCCGTTAATTGTTTTGCTTGCGGGCTGCCGGGGCCGAATATTGATTTGATGTATTTTTTTACATCCAGTGCGACGGGCACGAGGCCGGTGATTATATTATATAATGTATTGTCCCTCGTTATTCTTGCATTACTCCATGCTGTATAGGTATTGGATACGGCGGTGTTGGCTGCTTTTAATCCATTAAGTTTTGTTTGCAGGCCGGTTATTTTCAGTTCCGGTTCGTTGGGAGTGTAACTGCTTTCCTGTGTGGCGATTTCTACCATTTTTGTAAAATGATCTACCATGCTATCGTAACTCTGCTGGCTGGTGGAAATGGTTTTGGGAGCAGGGCTTGCAGCAGCGCCTGCGGGTGGCGGCGCTGGTTTCTCTTTCGCCCTTGCACCCTGAATCTTTTTATTGATTGCTTTCGCATCCGCAATGACAAGTTCTGATGCACCGAAAGCAGTGAGTGCATTGACTAACCTGGCAGCAAAGGGCTGTAAGTCCGCGAATCCGATACGCCTGTTATTGGTAGCATTATCAAATGCTGTTTTCGCTGACTTCGTATCCTGCAATACATTTTGAGCGGCGCCGTATAACCCCTGGAGTTTTATAAGTGTAAGATTTTCTCTCCCGGGATTATATGCAGCGCCGTAGCCGGTGCAAAATGAAATGAGGTCTTCGAAGTTGGCGATGTTTTTAGCATGGCCGGTTTCTGATGTTGATGCCATAGGTGTTTGTTTTAAAGGTTAAAGAAGAGTAAGTAAATAAGAAAATTCTTATGGAGGGATAGATAATGAATGAAAGGGAGTGGAAAGGTTTCGAAATTGGGGGGGCAAGTATTGGGAATATGATTTCTTAGAGAAGATTTCCTATACGCCGGGGTTGGCTTAGGCCAAACCCCGGCGGGACACTGGCTGATTATTGAAGTTTACAGAAGACCCCGCAAGGACGAAAAAGCAGGGATTTGCAAACTGCCTGAAGAATATAAATATTCATCCGCCCTGTTTTACGAAACAGGAAATGACAACTGGAGATTTCTTACGCATTCAGCAGATTGAGATAAGAACATGTTGGCTTACTTAATTCGTTTGTTGGTGTTTTAGCTGGCTGCACAAGGCTATCACGCAACACGCAACAAAGGCCGCTTAAAGTTGGAACACCAACTATGGCAAGAACGGCCGCTCAAAGTTTGGAAGCCAACGATGGCAAGAGTTGGGCCCGACATTGTAACAGCAGCTAATTGCAAATCCCAGCTTCAGTTCCAGCCGACGAATATCTATCGGCTTTTGTACTTAACTTCATCAATATATTTTCAATTAGGAGCGGTTATGGGCAGACGGAATACTAATTCCCAACCTGCATACAGCCCTGCCCGTTGCCTGCAATTTTCGGAGACACTCATTGAATGACAATTCTAACAACAAACCATGATGATTATCTATGACATTAAAAGAGTTTGAACTGACTGATGACAATCATTTCGTGGCGATGGAATATTATATGTTGTTACTGAATAGAACTTATTTAGTTCTTCTGACCAAAGACTGCTTGGTTGGAATAGTTGGAAATGGAATAGTAAGCATTGAAAGCGGTGGAGATATTTTTACAAAAAAAATTACTGCTAACCTTGCAATTCGAGGAGACTTATCAAATCCGCACTCTTATTTAAAAGAAAAATACATCCGCTCAATTGAAAATGATAACTTATTTGATGGAAGTATTTTGACCAAAAATAAATCCAATTTCCTTATTGAAAGAGGAAACATACTAAGTTCTACTTACGACTCGAGTAAGAAATGGGGAATGGGTTATTATCCCCATGATGGGAAAGTTTATATAAGGACTCGAGATAATAAAAAAAGAGAGCTTATTATCCTCGGTAATCAATCAGGACAAAAAATTGCCAATCTAATATCCCCTAAATAAAGTGCGGGCAACATGGGGGTTTTGCTATGCTGGCTGAAGAACATATACTGATCGACCCGTTCGCTATCATCTACCGTTGGCAGCAAGCAGAGCAGACATCAAACTTTTTGACAAATGAGTAAAGAACAAACAAAAGATCTTTTGAAGTTTCTTAAACCGTTTGGCGACGACATAACAGATTTAGTTATGTGGCTTAGAGACTTTGCCTGGGACTTATGCCCAAAAGCTAACGAATTAATTTACGACAATTATAATGCTGTTGCCTTTGGTTGGAGCCCGACAGATAAAGTCGGACACACTATTTGCTCCATCGCAGTTGGACGTTCTAGCAAAAATGTTCATTTCGGCTTTTATTGGGGGAACGAAATTTCAGACCCAGGCAAAATTCTTTTAGGACAAGGTAATCAGTACCGTTACATCCTTGTGACAGACAAAAAGAAATTTCCAAAAGCTTATATTAAGAAACTTGTAAACGAAGCTTACGCAAACTCTGTTGCAAAAGTTAAAGACCCAAGACAAATCATCAGCGGACAGACCATTGTAAAATCGGTTTCCGACAAGAAGCGACCAGGCAAAGTGAAGAAAGCAGCTAAGACAAAAAAGAAATAACATTGAGACTACGCTTGAAGAATGCCTGCTGCCAACGTGCGGTTTGCTGCTATGCCGGCGGACGAATAAATCCTCATCTTTTTATTCGCTACCGGCAGCGGTTCGGTCAGAAGTTAATTCTAGTGAGTTTTTGTTCTTAACTTCATCATCAGTAATTTTTATTGAGCTTTAGTTAAGGGCTGGACATTATAAATTCGTGCATAGCAGCAAGCCCTATACGTTATGCGTCATGCTACTCAAGCAGCATAAATACAAAAGAGAATGAGATATTTACTCAACCCGTTATTAATCGCCGTTACAATTATTTCCTGCCATCATCACCAAAATGATTCGGCCGAGCTTACTATTGCTGATAGTACAAAAAAATATGTGCAAGTAAAGTACGCCATTGATATTGATGCCCCTACAGTTGGAATTACAACCTACACACTAATCACCAAAAACTTAGAAAAAGATAGCATAGAGGCCAGGCAGCTACTGAATGCAAAAGTGATTCTTCCGCTTGCTATGCAAAAACATGATTTTAAATTATTCGACAGCACTTTAACTGCAGATTTCATTTACCAGGGAGAAGAAGCCTTTTTTAACCGGGCTGAATATATTAAAGACAGGGTAACCGGCAAATGGTCAATTTCCGACGTTCAGTATGAAAACCTTGTATTGGAATTTTTCGATGGTTACGGAGTATTAACATACAGGAACAAGGTAAAGGAGAAAGATGAATTTGGTAAAGATCAGTTATACACCTGGTTTTGGACAGATGTCTGGGTTAAAGAAAATGGCAGATGGAAATTAAAAGACCTAAGAGCTATTAATTAATGTGCATGTTCATTGGTAGCAATTTATGATCCGAGTTTACAATTGATCTAATCATTAGAAAATGGCCCCTAATAAAATCATAAAAAGAGAAATGGAGGTGGCATTTTCAAAACATTCTCAACCCGCCTGGTTTAGGATCCTCAAATATATTTTATTGATTTCTATTATCTACTTCTTTTGGGGGACCCAATTACTTTGGATTATTTTACTTATCCTGTTAGCTCTTGCAATGCTTTTGCATTTCTGGTACAGGTACAAAACTGATGGTTGGAAAAAAAATTATGGTTTGTGGAAGTATGACAAAAACAAACCCCAATAGGCAATAGCGACAACCTAATAAAAAAAGATGAGTGAATTTGAGATTAAATTTAAGCAGCACATTGAGAAATTGAAATTATGAAAACAGTCGTTTCAATCAAAACCATATACAACTGTTCATTAGAAAAAGCATTTAAGACACCGATACTATGCGACGTTTCTAAAGTTCACACGGGCTATGGTATTATGCCCAGGGTAACCCATTGCACAGATGACAAAAACTGGGGTCAACCCGGTTTTAGTAAAAAAGTATTTGTCGCTAAGTCATTTACCCAAAAAGGTGGTTGGGCTTCTGAGGACAAAGTAATAGAGCGGATTGAAAATAAATATTGGAAAATTGAAGTAAGTCAATTTCAGTCCTGGATGTTGGGATTTTCAAAATTCACAGGAGAATGGAAAACAAGTGAAATTGAAAAGGATAAAGTATTGGTGGAATACACTTACACCCTGCATTCAGACATCGCCTTGCTCTATCCTTTAAACTGGCTCTTTGCAAAGACATTCTGGAAAGCTT
The DNA here is from genome assembly GCA_037200685.1 of Chitinophagaceae bacterium. Taxonomy (GTDB): domain Bacteria; phylum Bacteroidota; class Bacteroidia; order Chitinophagales; family Chitinophagaceae; genus JAJKIP01. Next base: position 25,293 of record JBBCIG010000019.1, on the reverse strand, counting down.
ACATGAAGAGAGTGTTAGAAAATATAAGACAACTAGCTTATAACAATGAACCTTATTTGTACGAATAGAAAAGTCTGAACCGCTAACAGGACATTGGCAAGAGCAGGATTATTATTAATAACTGGTCAGTTTTCCAAATGCCCCTCGAACGCAAAGCCTTAACGTATGCGCAATCAAATACAAACATCTTTAAACTTGACGATTGTTTTTCTGCTAATTGCAGTTGTTGGTGTTGCTCAAAAAAGACACTTTGGAAATTACTTTAACAAATGGCGATACTGGGGGCCAATGTTTGTATTAAAAGTTGATTCAACTTTTGAGTATAAAGAAAGAACTAACGCCGGTACCGTTACAATAACAGAGCCTGCTCAATATGGTACAATCTTAAGGACAACCGACAGCTATGTCTTTTCTGATTCAAGCTATGGAACGTACGGGATTATTAATGACACTATTTTTTTAAATTATGCAACAGACGAAGTAAAAGGTGACTTTAATGGTTACAATATTCGACCGAAGAAACTGTATTGGAAAGGCAAAGCACTCTGCTACATACATCCGGAGACTGGAGCTGTTCTGCGACAAAAAGAATATTATATGACTTGGAGCAAGTGGAAAGCTCCTAACCTTTTAAAATCAGACGAGACTTATTCTCAAAGGATAAAGCTCGACTGACAATGCGCTTACTATTGAAAATCACAGAAGGCCCGAATGGACTAAATTAGCATGTATGAAATGGATCACCCGCGAACGGCCAAAGATTGACCGGATAGCCTGCCCCTGGCTTATCAGGAATTTCATTGATAAAGAACCGGAATTTATTTATGTGCCTTTTAAGGAAGTGATGGCTAAAGCAAAAAAGTTAAATGCCATTCCTTTTGATGTGCCGGATGTAAAATTCTCTCATAATGGAAGTATGTGTACGTTCGACGCACTGATCAAAGAGTATAAAATAAACGATGCGGCAATACATACTATAGCGGCAATTGTAAGAGGCGCCGATACCGACCGCCACGATCTCGCCTCTCAATGTTCCGGCTTATGGGCCATTTCAGCCGGGCTGGCGCATAATTATAAAAATGATCAGGAGTTATTAGAAAAAGGAATGCTGTTATATGATGCATTGTATAGCTGGGCGAAGTATTTACAGAAAGAAAAACATTTGCAGCAACCTTTTGAAAACCTGCTGGTGAATGTGTTTACTAACTATTTAAAGGAAAAGCCTGGTAAAAAAATACCCGTATGGGCAAAAGAATTAAAGGAAATTATACAAGATAGCATTGATACGAGTTTGAGCTTAAAAGAAATCTCCAAAGGGCTTGATATCAGCCCGTCTTATTTATCCAGGGAATTTTCAAAATATTTTGAAGACCTTTCTTTTGGTGATTACATCCGTAAACAAAGAATAGAAAAAGCGATTGAACTCATGCACAACAAATCCTATTCGCTAACGGCAATCGCCTATCTGACCGGATTTTCCGATCAGAGCCATTTTACCCGCATTTTTAAAAAGAACACGGGGCAGAACCCTTCAGTTTATCGAAAAAAATTACAGAAAAAGTAACGCCTGTACAAAAAGTTCATTTTTATTCTATTTCAGCGAGTGACCACTGCATAGATTGCCTGTTAAATCGCACAGGAATATTATGAAACATATGCATTCTGGTTATTTTCTTTTGGTATTACTTTTTTCAATGGCAGCGAATACGCTGATAGCGCAACCATCTCCAACCACCTACCCGAAAATTGCTGGTTATGTTGGTATCGTTCACCCGTTGGTATCTTTCAGCAAAGAAGGCACGACGGTTAATTTTAAAGATTATTACATTGCCGGGTTACCAACAGGTATTAATATTTGGAAATCTTCAAAAATTGGATTCTCTGTCGAATTCGTACCGTATATACGTGCGGAAAAAGGTATAAGTAAAATGAATAATTTCCTGTTTTCACCCGGGTGTGCTGGTTGCTTTAGGTAAAGGATGGACTTTCGCAGGGCGTGCAGCCTTTGAAACATCGGGCAGGTACGGCGTGACACCCGTGATCAATAAAGTTGTGATAAAAAATAAAACCAGTGGTTATTTCATAGCCCTGCCCCTTCCGGTCAGGTTCGGAAATGACCATCCGGCCTCTTTCACTATTGGCTTCCAATTCGGTATAACATTTAAAAACATAGTCAGCCATTTTGTTCCTTGAAGCAATATTACAACGTCTTCTGTTGCGCCTCCATGAACTAACTATTTTATTTCAGCTTCCATATAGAACAGAACGTTGAAGTCATCATAACTCTTGCAGCGTTTAAAACCCTCCAGGAGTTTCTATTTTCTGCCGCATCGTATCACAATAATAATCGGAAGCGTCGCCCCGACAAACATCGGGTCTTCGACAATTGCTCAGTAAAGGACAGAAACCTGCCTACCGGCAGGCAGGGATGAACGGAGCGTCGCAACTAAGATGATCAGGGAACCTTAGTTCGGCTCCGCTCACTACTTGTAAAATAAAAATATCAACCTTTCATTACCTGCGGCCTGTTAGGTCAAGATTCGTCAACATTCATTTTTGAACGCAGCAATATTTTGTAAAATAAATTGTCGCCCATGCCACGTTTACCGGTAGTTAAAATAAGAGTATCCACCAAAATTTGAGCATGAAAAACCTGTACCCCCACCCTCCTGTTCGTTATTTTTTGTAATTACATGGCCTTTTCACAATGTACTCTCCCGCCACTGTAAAAGCAACAAACATCAACACACCCCAATTATACCCTCGGCACAAGCTTTAATGCAAGTACAAACCGCCCCGGGTCTTATCAGTAATCTCAGCAGCGGCATGTTTAGTTTCACCCGGCATTGTGGGTGGCACTGCTACATGGCTGAACGGGGTGCGGATCGAAAACGATGTGACTGTAGGAAACTATATTTATGTGCAGCCCAACAATACAAATAACGCCACGACTGCTAATATCGCTACGTATACGATACAGTTTGCCGAACCGGTAACGAATTTCAGCCTGCGTTGCGCCGGTCTTAATAACACTGACCAGTTGCGGATCACCGCTTTTAACGGGGCGACACCTGTTAAGCCTTTCGGCTGCAAATTTCAGCGACAATGTAGCCGACCCAGGGAACGGTGAGTTATTGTGGTTTCGGGCAACTTGGTCCTTCAATGACGGTGACCGGGAATAACACTTCGGGGGGCACTTCTGTTACCACACTAACCGGATAACATTGACGATACCGGGCCCTGTAACGACTATTGTGATGTACAGCGGGAAAGGTGATAATAATAATAGTACGGTTACCCTCGGGTTTACTTCGTTCTCCTATAACCCGTTGCGTAAAGTGCCGCCGGATATCAACGCCACATTCGTGAATACAGCAGTGACCGGCAATGTGGGTACCAATGATGTGAAACCAACCGGAACAACCTATGGCACAGCGACCGCACTACCGGGAAACCCGGGATCAGCTGTTCCTACTGTTAGTTCAAACGGGTAGTTACACTTTTACCCTCCGCGGTAACGCGCGTTTTTAAATTTACCGTACCGATGTGTCCCGGAAGTGTAACAGTTCCCGATTGTGCGAATGTGGATTTGATTATAACAGTGAGCAATGCTACCGCCAGTACGAATAAACCATTCGCCAATACTGATATGGCTACCACAACCGATCAACACGGCGGTAACCTTAAACACATTAGCCAATGATAAAACTGGTAATAATACAAGTGTGACATTGAACCCTGCTTCGGTGAGTGTTACCCGCCGCGCCGCTGCATGGTACTTACTTCTGTAAATACCGGGTACCGGTTCCATCACTTTTAGCACCAACAACAGGATATACAGGTTATGATACACTAACCTACCAGGTATGCGACCTGTCTACCCCCACACCCGAAATGTTGCCAGCGCTTACCAGATCATAACGATACTACCTTTATCGAGCACCAACAGCACTCTCGCATCGGATGATTATAATAGTACTAGATTGAATACCCCCCGTATCCGGAAATGTGAAAAATAATGATATTGACCCTGAGGGCAATTCACAGACGGTCACGATACAGTCCAGTACTACTGTTGCCAGCAGAGGAACGTTGACGCTTGCCGCAACGGTAGTTATACATTCACAACCGTTTTCAGGATATAGCGGCCCTGTGAATTTTCCTTACCAGACAACGGACAACGGATCTCCCGCAGCTTCTACGGATGCTACCCTGTACCTGCTGATATTTCCATCATCTACATTGCCGCTTGACCTTATTTCATTTACCGCGGTTGCTGATCGTGTAAATGCAAAACTTACGTGGGTAACAGCGAACCAGGATAATGTAAACCGTTTCGAGATTGAACGGTTCGCCTTCATCTCCCTCGTCGTTTGCTATCGTGGGAACTGTGCCGGTGAATAACGCTGCAGCGGGCACTTATTCATTTACCGATATAAATGCCGGCGTTCAAATGCAAAAAGGATTTTACCGCCTGAAGATAATTGACAATGATGGGACGGTTTAAGTATAGCCCGGTCACTGTCGTGGATTTTGAAAAACATCTTGCAACAACAGTGCGGCCTACATTGGTAACTGCCGCGTCAGCCAGTGACGGTATATACCACGGTGTCCAATAACGAAAAGACTTATACCTGCAGGATGTATAATCCATCCGGCCAGGTGATACAGGAATGGACAAAGGCAACAGGTGATTACCTGCAAAATTGAAACGGGTAATCTTCCGAAGGGAATTTATATTGTAAAGGTGATACAGAACAGTGCTACAAACCATTGAAAAATTTGTTGTGCAGTAGGAGGTGTTGGGGAGTAGGCTGTCTTATTTCAGAATAAAAGAGGCGATATAATTATTTACCGGGCTGTAGTGCTACTATCATCGTCTGTTGCGTCGCACTCTTCAACGTTCTGTTCTCTATTCAGCATTTGAGAAGAATCTTAAAATTTACAGTCCATATTTATATACTAACCTGGTACATCAATACAAAAAGGCCGCTTTTCAAGCGGCCACAAAACTTCAACTTATTTAAAAACTTATCAAATAACAGGCGCCGTATTGCCACCCTGCACACAATACCAACCGGTATACACAGGCCAGGAAATTTAAAGTAGACACGTTGGGGAATAAAAATATTTCTTAAGACTTTTTTGTAACCAACGATATTGCTATGCGCAGCTCACAGAGTCCCGTGGACTATCATCGACTATTGCGTCCCATTAGGCTGCTTGAATTATGATAGCAAGGAACAATCGTTTCAAATCATCTTCCACGATTAAAATTTACCTGGTTTTTATCCAGGTAATCATTTATTGCTTTTCTCCTGGAAGAAAAAATTTGAGTAAATTTTTCTTGCTCACCGGCACGCATTTCGCCATCCTTGTTTTCAATAAAATAATCTATTGCTAACTTAATAAAAAGATTTTCATTAGCTACTAAGCCGGTGCGGAATGAATTTACCCTATTGCTGCCGACCGAACCATAAGTTTGAATAGCAGAATTAGGGGCGATCATGCCATAACCCCCGATCTTTTTTCTCTGATCATTTCTATATATAATTGCTTTTTTACCAACCGGCCTGTTTTCCGGATGACTGGCTATTTGTTCAAAATACTCCTTCTCATAAAAAAAAACAGTGCTGTCAATCCATATCTCCTTTAATCAAAGCGACCTTGTCATCAGAAATAGCTAATGTATCGTTTGCCGGGTCTATAAACTCCACTTCCCCCGCTTAGAAAACTATAATTAAGCTGGGGCTGGTGCGATGGACCCATCTTTAAACACAACCTTTCCAAGGTCTGAATTCCGGATATCTGAAATTGAGCTTCCCGCGGGAATTAAAATCACAGTTGTATCCTGCGCAGAGCAATTCACTGCAAAAATGAATGCCAGTATCGGGACACTAAAATTTCTTGGTTTCATGTGCTATTTTGAATAGTCAAGATAATCAAAAAGAGACAAGTGTAAATAACTGGCTGTAGTGCTACCTGCAGGGGCAGGCAGGTAGCACTACAGCCTGGTTAATAACTAACCGCCATAAAAACATTGAAGCGTACCGGATAAAGCCCGATCTCGGGCTTTCATTATTTTTACAGAATAATCATCGTATGCAAAAATGAACAGCCATTCTGAATTCGATGAAGAGTTGATCCGGAAATATCTTTCTTTAATAGACCTTGAACAATTTAAGATCAGGGAAAAGCAATTACCAGGAACTTCATCCAATCAAAGCTGAACAAAGAACAGAAAGTTGAACGGAGCGTCGCAAGGGACGATCATCCGTGTTACTATCGCCGGGTTCAAAATTACATTCACCATTCATGAATCACTGCTAATACATAGGTTACTGAAAACCAACCCGGACAGCACTTACAGTATATTCTATCCGAAAAGAGAAAAGTTCATTGCTCCTCTTTTTTAATAAAAAGTTTTATATTTCAAGCGCCAAAACTATAAAACATGAAAAAAATCTTTTTCCTTATTCCTCTTTTTCTTTCCTTCTCCATCATTGCATTTGCAAAAGAAGATCCCGATTCTATAAAGCTTATGCAGGAATTCAAACAATACAAGGACTCTGTTAATAATGCGATGCATTATGAAACAGGTGCCATCACATTGAATGGCGGAATGGCCAAATTGAATATACCAAGGGGTTTTAAATATCTCGGCGTTGAACAAAGCAATTACGTGGTAACAGAAGTATGGGGCAACCCTAAAAATTATGATATACTGGGAATGATATTTCCTGAAAACGGCGGACCGCTGGTTGACGACAGTTATGCTTTTTGTCATCAGCTTTGATGATATATGGGCTATGTGAAAGATAATGATGCGGACAAAATAGATTACAAGGAATTATTGGATGAAACACAGAAGGAAGAACCTGCCATGAATGCAGAAAGACAAAAACTAGGATATCCTTCCAATACATATGGTTGGCTGGGCGCAACCTCCTTTTTATGATTCAAAAAATAAAGTGTTGCACTGGGCGAAGGAACTGCAGTTTGGAGGAGAAGATTTAAACACGTTGAACTATGATGTACGTTTTCTTGGCCGCAAAGGAATTCTTTCATTAAATGCGGTGGCGACGATAGATCAACTCCCGAAGGTTAAAAAATGATATTAACCAGGTATTGGCAATAGCAGAGTTTACAGATGGTAACCGCTATGCTGATTTTAATGATAATACAGACAAGGTAGCTGCTTATACAGTAGGAGGACTTGTAGCAGGAAAAATTTTGTTGAAGATTGGCTTCTTTGCAAAATTCTGGAAGCTTATTTTACTGGCTATTGCAGGTATCGGGGGGTTTCATCGCTAAAATATTTAAAAGAAGAAAGAAAGAGGAACTGGTATTATGAGCCCGCCCCTACCCCTCATTCTACGGATACACAGATTCCGTCGTAAATATTTATACAGGATTAAAATTAAAAAAATGAAAGGGCTTCCGGTTAAGAAGCCCTTTCATTTTTTTAGCGCCGTGATTTATAAATTACAATCCCAAGACGCCTTATTGGATTGCTTTTTTCATTTTAAAAAAATTCTCTATCTTCCTGTTAAATAAAACGAACTAATTATGGCACCTACGTCTCCCGGCAGACCCTCCACCTTTCTTTTATTTCCCTGGGGGCTTATGTCTATTTTCCTGATCCTTTTACTGAACCTTACACTAAGTGACGGGCTGGTTTAGAAATAACTGGAGCTGGATTACCCTGGTATTAATAATACCTGCGGCGATTTTCGAAAATTTTAAAGTGGGTTATTCCACTATGCGGATCATGTTTATGAAAGTAATTTATTCTTTACTTTCTTTTTTACTCGTGGGCTTAGCTTTTGGCGCTGCGCTTGCAGGCTGGCACCTGGAAAAATTCCAGAACGTGATAAACATAGATAAGATAAGACTGCCCTGGTATGTGCTACTGGCATTGGTGGTGATGTTACTGATACAGGTAGCTCAACTGTTCAGTATGCTGAAGGCGGTGAAAAGAGAATTTATGCAGCTCGATCCCGATCAATAAAGATTATAATTGCCGGATGGCCGCTTTTAAAAATGGCCAGGTGGGGAGTGAAGAAATATATTTTTAGCTCATCACCAAAAGAACTTTCGTTATCTAAAAACCTCAGCACCTGCTGGGGTTTATTTTTTGAAAACAGGTCTGTGAAAATTTTATCCCCGGGTACTTTCTTATGATGCAAAACATCAAGAAACACACTGTCGAAAAATTGGAAGCGCTTTTTGCTATTCTTAGGTAAGATAAACGGCCTCCCAGCTTTTGCCAACTGTTCAACAATAGCAGCGGAGTGTTTTTGAATAAACTGGAATGTATACCCGCTCGAGCCTTTTGTTTGTCCGCCGGCGGGTTCCGATATTGATAATATTATTTTTTGCCGAAGGAAATTTAAAATTGGTCATCGGTATAATACCAAACTCCTGTTCCTCTATTGTATATATCAACATTAAAAAGATATTCTTGAATGTATTTCCGTAATCCTTCATCATATTCTTCCTGCACCAACAATTTATCAGTAAACAAGGTTATACTCTACCAACGCTTTGGTTTCAGAAAAAGGCATCACATACACAAAGGTTGTCCCGTGCTGCTGGCTCACCCGGAAGTCCATTAATGTTGCTTCATCTACTTTAAATACTGGCTCCTTTGTTTCAATCATCCATCCTTTAAAATGCTGCAGCAAATAGTATTCATTTTTCTTCAGGGTGGGCTTTTCAAAAAGGATACTGTTGAAAATATAATCAGCATGTATTTCCTGGTTATCTAATTCAATAAATGTTTCCTTTTCATTACTCTCTATTTTTTTGATTTCCCCGAACGCAACACTAATATTTGGTTGTTGGCGAATGCGTTCAAAACAGTAATTGTAAAAACTCAATACTCCGGATTAATTTGTAAGTGTAAGGGGATAAGGAAAGTAACCTGGAAAAATGATCACTATGAAACCAAACCTCTTCCCAACTTTGATGAACTATTTTTTCAAATAACCCTTCGCCGGTTTCCCAAAAACACCAGGTGTGATCGTTCTTATTTTTTTCTTCCTTATCAGCAAGTAATATTTTTTTATCATTGAAATTTCCTGATTCTATCATGTGCATGATAAGACTCAAGCCGGCGCACCCAGCGCCGGTAATAATATAATCATATTTGGAAGAGGAATTCAGCAGGAGGAGTTAAACGGAAATTTTATGATTCGGGAACATATTCTACTCTCTTATTCTCCGCCATTATTTTTTTATCACGGCGGATTTTATCCCAATATCTTTTTTGCCACGTACAGCATGCCAAAACTTTCACCTTCAACCTGTCGCGGTGGCGTGTGGTGCATTTTATGCGCCCAGCGGATGGCCCTTTACATAGCTATTGTTGCTGCGGCTAAACCATTTGAACCGTTGGTGAATGATTACATCGTGTACTAAAAAATAAGCAAAGCCATACGCCATAATACCAAAACCAACAGCCTGCAGCCACCAGTATGACTATATGTTCCAAAAAAGATCAGTACGATGGTAGGGACAGCAAAGATGATAAAGAAAGCATCGTTCTTTTCAAAAAAACCCGGTTCCGGCTGGTGATGATCTTTGTGCAGGTACCATAAAAAACCATGCATCACATATTTATGTGTGATCCATGTAATGCTCTTCCATAATAATAAATGTCGCCAGGAATAATACTATATATATAAACAACAATCATTATACAACTACATTTTTATAACGCTGGCTCCACCAATGCTGCATTTTGGGAAATGCTAACTGGAACCATTTTGTATATTTTGATGGGTAATCTTGTAGCGATTCTTTTAATTCATCCATACTCTTAAAAACAACAATCCATCACTTCCTCTTTATTAAAATTAATCTCACCATTATACTCCCCTGCATATACATGATCGAATTCATGCTCCGTCAATCCATTTTCAAATTCAGCACGGTATACAAAATCAAAAACCTTTTCAATGGGCGTATCAAATCCCATTTCTTCTTTCAACCTTCTCTCAGCTGCTACCGTTGTATCTTCTTCAGGCTTTGGGTGACTGCAACATGCGTTTGTCCATAAACTACCGCTGTGGTATTTATTCAAAGCTCTCTGCTGCAATAACATTTCGCCCTTGCTATTAAAAATAAAAATGCTGAATGCCCGGTGAAGAATTCCTTTCCGGTGCGCTTCCATCTTGCCAGCCACTCCTATCGGTTCATCCGCTTCATTTACTACTATTACTTGCTCTTCCATAAATTAAATAAGCCGAAGCTGGTTTTTAACTCCCGCTCTGAAAATAATCATCGCTTTCCTGTAATTTGGAATGCGGATTCGTTGCTCCACCACTTTCTCAGGTTCTAAACTTTTTATTTTTTTAAACAAAGACAGGTAATATTTATAAGCAACATATACACCAAACCTTGCTTTGGTCGGCAATTTTATTATGCCGTGATACGCTTCCTTAAAATCATTTTCGATATCGGCTTCAATCGCCTGCTTTTGTTCTTCTGTAAAATTATTAAAATCACAGCAGGGAAAATACACCCGGGAGAGTCCATTAAAATCCGCTTTGATATCAACGGAGGAAATTCACTTTTTGAAATGCGGCGCCAATGCGAACGGGCCTGCGCCTTTAATTTGTTATACAATTCTTTTCTGCCCTCGCAAAAAACATGAAGGCACATCAGGCCCACCACTTCTGCTGAACCGTAAATGTATTCCCTGTATTCTTCTTCTGTATAATGCTGTTTGCAAAAGATCTTTTTCCATACTGGTAAAAAAAATCTCCGATCAACTGACGGTCGATCGCATAGTCATGGACTGTTCGCTGAAAACTGTGCAGGATGGGGTTCAAACTAATTTGCCGGTCAATCGAATCAAATGTTTCTTTCCTGAATTCCTTCAATAATATATTCTTATCATGTTCATGAAAGGTTGTCAACAATTTCATCAGCCAGGCGAACAAAACCGTAAATACTAAAAACAGGAGATTGAAGATCCTTATGCAACAACCGGATAGCAGACGCAAAAGAAGTACTGTACCTCTCGGGTTACAATACGGCTGCAATCTTCACTAACAGTATGAAACAATTCGATCATCATGCTATTAAGTTAGTTCTTATCCAAATGCTTTCATTACTTGCTTCGCTGTTACTTCTCCACTGATAAGGCTGTACACCCGCCCCGGCACGGTTAATTGCCCTGTATAAAAAAGGTTCTTCACTTTTTTACTCCGGCAGGATGGCCTGAAAATAGCTGTCTGTTTTAATGTATTGGCCAGCCCATACGCATTGCCGCGAAAAGAATTATAATCATGTACGAAGTCACTGACAGAATAGGATTTTTTATAGATCATATTTTCTGAAAATGATTCGCCCAGGTGCGCTTCCATCCGTTTTTCAATCTTTTTGTAATATTTTTCTCTTAGTTCTTCTGTATCACCTGTCAATCCCGAAGCTACCGGGATAAGGAAAACAAGACTTTCGCAACCCGACGGCGCTACCGATGCATCGGAAACGGAAGACACACTTACATAAAATAAAGGATTAGCGGGCCATTTCGGTTTATCATATATTTCTTTTCCGTGCTGCTCAAAGGGCACATCAAAGAAAAGAGAATGGTGTGGAACGTTCTTTAATTTTTTATTTAACCCCACATAATATAAAAGGCAGGATGGCGCCATTACCTTTTTCTCCCAATAGGTTGCTGAATAGCTCCTGTATTCAGGCGGCAGCAAAGAAGTTTCGGTAAACTGGTAATCCGCCCCGCTGATCACCACGTCAGCTTCATAAATATTTTTATCCGTTACTACTTTTTTGGCGACACCTTTTTCAATTGCTATTTCTTTTACATTTTCAGAAAAATGAAAAGTCACCCCCAATTCTTTTGCAAGTTTATACATACCATCCACCACAGAATACATACCGCCTTCCGGGTACCATGTTCCGCCTTTTATATCCGCATAGTTCATCAGGCTATACATTGCAGGTGTGTTTTCCGGCAAAGCGCCGAGAAACAAAACCGGGAACTCCATCAACTGGCGGATCTTCGGATGCTTAAAATACTTATGAATATGCTTTTTGATAGAAGTAAAGACATCCAGTTTAAAAATACCTTTGATCGTTTCCCATTCCATAAACTCTGTTATCGAACGGGCGGGTTTATACACCAGGTTATTCATCCCGACATTATACTTATAAGCTGCTCCTTTTAAATACTCGTCCAGTTTAGCAGCACTGCCGGGTTCCAATGATTCAAAAAGAAATTTTAATTCATCAAGGTCTGCGGGAATATCCGTAAAACCATCGTTCCAGTAAATACGATAAGAAGGATCGAGGCGATGAAGTTGGTAATAGTCGGTTACTTTTTTGCCAAATTGTGCGAAATACCTTTCAAACACATCAGGCATCCAGTAAAAGCTCGGGCCCATGTCAAACACAAAACCATTTTCTTTTAATTGCCGGGCACGGCCACCGGGAGTGGCGTTTTTCTCCATCACTGTTACGTTCCATCCTTGCTTTGCCATAAAAGAAGCAGTTGACAAGCCGGCAAAACCGCTGCCGATAACAATAACTTTTTTGGGTAACCCCATTCTTAATTCCTGGTAAGACGCTCCTTCAGCAATTTGCGGGCAAAATGTATCCGGCTCTTTACCGTGCCCAATGGCTCGTTCAATACATCGGCGATCTCCTGGTATTTATACCCGTCGAAATACAATTGAAAAGGAGTTTTAAAAATTTCAGGCAGTTGATGCACCGCTGCTGATATTTCTTTCATACGCAAACCACTTTCCGCCGCATTGCTGACAGCAGCCTGTTTGCTATTGATCAAAAATTCGCTGGCGGAACTATCAAAAATAGTTTTCTGCTTGGCCTTCCTGCGGTAATCATTTATAAAAATATTACGCATGATGGTGAACAACCATGCTTTTATGTTTGTTCCTGCATTATATTTTTCATGATTGGCGAGTGCCTTATACATTGTCTCCTGGTACAGGTCATTGGCTGCTTCCGTATCTCTTGTCAGATTGATGGCAAAGGGTTTTAGGAAATCTGCATTCTGCAATAACACTTTATCAAAGTCTGTCATAGTTCTTCTGTTTAATCTTTAAGTAGTCAAAGTTAAACAAAATACGAATAGGGAAAAAATTAAATTCTTACTGATTTCCAAACTGTTAAAAGCTGTTAAAATGATTTTGAGCCGGGCTTAGGTTCCCTGGTCAGCTTCGTTGCGTCGCACTCTTGTACTTCCTGTTCGCTATTCATCGTGTTTTGAAATCGCTTTTAATAATTGGTTTTGATTGCCATGCCGAAAATAATGTCACCCCTTCTGGATTTTTTATATTCTACCTAACTCATCGCTATCTATTTATATTAATCGTTCAACTATTAAAATCCCGAAGGGATGACATTCATATAGGAAAATACACCCAAGGGTTTTCAAAACCCCGAAGGGGTGACATTAAAACAATTTTTTTACAGCGCTGTTTTTACTCGTTCCAGAATATCTAATGCACCAATGTTCATCGGGTGTCACAAATATGCTCAATAGAATTACAGAACGTTGAAGAGTGCGACACTTCGACTTCGCTTCCCGATAGTAATCGGGACGAACGCAATTGCTGAGTAAAGAACAGGAAGATGAACGGAGCGTCGCAACAGGCGATGATAGTAGTAATGCAGTTGGGCTAAAAAAAATATTAGATCGCTGAAATAAGATCCAGCACTTCAGGAAGCGTTTTCTTAAATGAAATAGAATCGGGTAATTTTTTGTGATAGTGATGGGTAGGGTAACCGGAGATGACGGTGGTGAGATGATTCAAACGGGAAGGAATAGTTTGAAGAAGTTTTTCGAAGTTGAAGCTGGGGCAACAACTGGTGAGATGGATAAATGCAAGATCAGGCTTTCGTACCTGCACTACATTCTCCACATCTTTTATGGGAACATTAGCGCCGAGATAAATGACTTTGGCGCCGCGGCGTTTTAATAAATAAGATAAATACAGCAAGCCCAATTCATGGTGCTCGCCTTCGGGAAGAAAAAGTAAAACAGTTTTATTGATTTGTTTTTCCGGTACAGCCGCGTCTATGGCTACAATTAATTTCTGGCGAATGAGATTGCTGACGAAATGTTCCTGAGCCGGCATGATATGTCCGGTTTGCCAGAGAATACCAATTTTTTCCAGGAAAGAAAAAACGATTTGTTTCATCGCTTTGTCGATGCCATTCTCAAGAATATAATTATTGAGCGTTGCTTCAAACTTGTCTGTTTCCAAATCAATCATTTCCCTCACCAAATCATTCACCACTCTTTCCGGTATCGCTTCATCACTTTTTAATGATAAAACCAAAGAACAGATTTCGGTTGGTTCCATCCTGTCGATGTGACAAAGTTTGAACCCGTATTTAGTTAAAAGAGAAATGTTGAGCAATGTTTTTAATTCTTCATTGCTGTAGTAACGGATATTGGTATCCGTACGCTGCGGCCGGAGAAAATTATAGCGCTGCTCCCATATACGTATCGTATGGGCTTTTATCCCCGAAAGGTTTTCAAGATCTTTGATCGTGAAATCATTCATACCCTACTATTACAATTATAAGGGGAAAAAGTTCGGAGTTTCTCTTCTGCAATATCATTGAATTACAATTCTTTGTTATTGATCTTCGTCATGTCCACTAACTTATTGAATGCAGCGGCTAATTTTGCGCTGCCTAACTCTTCCATATGTCCAACATGGTGAAGGTCTGTTCCTGCGAGCGAATAAAAATTATTTTTTAAAAGATATTGCGCCAGTTCGGTGACAGAGCGTCCATAGTGCCCGGTGACAGAAAGAATATTTAATTGAAAAAGACAGCCTGCATCTTTTAGCTCATCATAAAATTCTTTATTGCCCTGCAGGTAAATATAACGTTCAGGATGCGCAACGACGGGTTGGTAACCCTGCATTTGCATCTCAAATAAAATCTCTTTAATGTTCATCGCAGGAAATGCCAGCGAAAATTCAACCAACACTTTATTACCGCTGATGGTGAGCAATGGTTCCTTTTTCTTCAGCAACTCTTCCACATGGTCATCAAGAAAATATTCCGCGGCGGCATTTATTTCGATGTCAATGCCTTCTTTACTAACTGCATTTCTCACTAAGTCTAATTGGCGGTTAATTATTTCCGGGGTATTCTTATACATATCCCACATGATGTGAGGAGAAGCGATGAGTTTGCGATAACCTAATGCTTTCATGCCTCGGATCAGTTCGAGGGACGTTTCAATAGTAGCAGCGCCATCGTCAATACCCGGGAGAATATGAGAATGCATATCCACGCCTAATGCGGAGAAATCAAATTTATCACCTTTAGATTTTGAAAAGAGACCGAACATAGTAGTATAACAAAAACAACCTGCCGAAGTTAATTCTTTCTTCAGCCTTATTAAAAGCTCCGTTTTGGGAGCGATGGAAAAACTTTATACATCAGCTTACTGTTGGAAAAAACAATATACCATGCCGTTAAGAACAGGATCATGAAGTCAGTATAAAAAGAAATATGCTGCTGGTACCAAACTTCAACAGCGCCTTTGTACGGAAGAATAACCTGTCGGTAACATTCCTGTGGTGGCAGTTCACTTTTCGTGATAATTAATTCTTCATCCCGAAATGCAATACTTCCGATACCGGTTAACCCAGGTTTTACACGGTACACTTTTTCTTTCATCTCATCAGTATACCGGTCAAACCCAACTTTCATTAATGGCCTCGGCCCGACAAATGACATATCCCCTGTTACTATATTTATCAGTTGCGGAAGCTCATTTAATTTACTGATACGAAGAAACCTGCCCATAAAAGTAATTCTCGGATCTTTTCGTACCGTCATATCACCATGTCCCATGTTTGGACTATTCTTCAGCATGGTGGCAAACTTCCATATCTGGAAAATTTTATTTTTATGCCCAACCCTGTCCTGGCGGAAAAAAACTTCATGCTCCCCCGTCAGTAATAATAAAATAACAATAGGAATAAAGATGGGTAATAGAATGACCAGGGCAAGCAAAGAAAATACGATATCAAAAAATCGTTTAATGAACAGGTACATCAGGCTAGGGCGGCTTTTACTTCTTTCGCAACAATTACCAATTCTTCATCCGTGATGCTGGTAGAGCAGGGAATACTAAGACAGGTATTATATATATAGTCCGCATTGTCTTTTTTCTGGATGTACGGACAATCTTTATACATTGGTAATTTATTCATGGGCATCCAGAACCGGCGACTGAGAATTTTATTGGCGTTTAAGTGATCCAGTACTTTTTTCTGCTGATCTGTTTGAATAGTGAATAGCCAGCCATTTGTTTCCACATCTGGTAATTCTTTTTGAAAACGGATATCACCAACGCCGGTCAGTTCTTTTTTATAAAAAGCAACGGCTTCTTTTTTTCTTTTGATAAAAGAAGGGAGTAATTCCATCTGCGCCACACCTACAGCAGCTAATATATTTACCAATCGGTAATTATAACCGATTTCATCATGATAATATTCATCCGCACTTGCTTTGGCAGTGCTCGTGATATGTTTTGCTTTTTTGGCCAGCGCCTCATCATTGGTAACAATCACGCCGCCTCCACCTGTTGAGATAATCTTATTTCCATTAAAACTAAAACATCCCATCGGGCTGAATGTTCCGGCATGTTGTTTTTTATAACTGGTGCCCAATGCTTCTGTAGAATCTTCGACCACAGCAATCGGGTATTTTTTTATAATAGAAAGAAAGCGGTCCATGTCACACATGTTTCCCAAAATATGTACGGGCATGATAGCGCTGATGCGACGACCATCCTGTATGTAAATCAGCTCACCGTCTCTTTCATCGGTTTCATTTTCAAAAAACTCTTCCAATAAATCGAGATCCATTTGCCAGAGGTCAGGATCGGCATCTATTAATAAGGGATCGGCGCCAAGATATTTGATAGAGTTAGCAGAAGCGACAAAAGTAAGATTGGGCAATAGCACATAATCATCCTGTTTTACACCTGATAATAATAAAGCGATATGCAACGCCGCTGTTCCATTTACCGCAGCCACACCATACTTTGCTCCCGCAAAATCGGCCACCATTTGTTCAAACTGGTTCACATAAGAACCAACGGATGAAATCCAACCGGTATCAAGGCAATCTTTCACATATTTCCATTCGTTGCCCGCCATGTTCGGCACACTCAACGGAATGATTTGCTGGTTACTCATATACTTTATTTCCTGCTTCTAAATATTGATTATACCATTCTACTGATCGCTTCACCCCTTCTTTCCAATTTACTTCCGGTTTAAATCCTAATTGCGTCTTCGCTTTCGTTATATCCGGGCAGCGTCGTGATACTGATCCGGGGTAAGTAGGTGCATTTTCATAAGTCCCTTTAAAATTCATTAACTCTCCAGTGTAATGAATTAAATCACCAATCGTAATTTCTTCTTGTGTCCCTATATGATATATCTGCCCATTCGTATTGGGTTGCTCCATCGCCAGCACGGTTCCTTTTACCGCATCTGTGATATAGCAAAATGCACGGGTCTGGTCATGGCCATAAACTTTAAAAGGTTCTTCGCCTTTTCTAAAACGAACAACCAAATGCGGCAGTACATGTTTGAAACCCATTCGAGGGCCATATACATTGTGATAACGGACTATCGTTGTTTCAAAACCAAGGATGCGGGAATAATTCAGGAAGCCTGACTCACCCAGCATTTTTGTAACGGCATATGTAAACCGTGGATGGCCGATATCTTCTATACAAAGAGGGACTTCCTCCGGTGTAGGAATCGTGTAACCAAATGCATCAACAGTTCCGGCGTAACATTCGCTGGTGGAAGTGAATAATGCTTTACCAACCTTACTGCGACGAATCCATTCTAATGTATTATAAATAAGCGCCGTGTTGATCCGAATGATTTCATGAGGAATAGAATTCGCATTATCAACTCCGACAACAGATGCCAGCATATATACCTGGTCGTACTCGCTATCCAACTGGTCAAATGTTTTCGGATCGGTATAATCACCGGGGATAACCTTCACATTATGTTTACTGACCAGTTCGTTAAACAAATCATCCTGTTTTCCTCTTGCGAAATTATCCGCAATGGTTAATTTATAATCCCGGTTCTCTGCAAGGTATTTTGTGATATTGAATCCAATGAAACCTGCGCCGCCTAATAATAAAACTTTTTTACCGCCCCTATCCCCTGAAGGGGAATTATTATTCGTCATGTTCTAATTTTCTCTTTTATTTGAAATATTTTGTTTCACTGATATTTGCCAGGAAAAGGTTATAGATCACCCCTTCCAATCACTTTTACAATATGATTGACAGAAAGTTTTTTTATTTCCTCGTTTGTTAAAACACCAATCGTGTCATAGATAAACGAAGTCTTATGATCGTTTAATTTATTTATAAATGAACTATTATTCCGGTAGTCTTTGTGCCCCGTGGTAATAATGACAACATCATAAGCCTGGTCCAGCAAAGGCGCCAGGTCATTATTTACTTTCATTTCTTTTTCTTCCCAATACACTACATGCGGATCATGCAATGTAACGGCACAACCAGCTTCCACTAATTGCTCATAAAATCCTTGAACAGGAGTATAGCGGGTATCGCCAACATCATTTAAATAACTTACACCCAGCAACAATACTTTCTTTTCTTTCAATGGTTCCTTATACTGCGATTGCAAAAAGTCAAAAGCATAGTACGGCATCTTATCATTGATATGAACACCGGTTTCACTTTGATGCAATTTTTCTTCACTGCCAAACAAATTCATTCTCGCCCAACTGGCCAGCAGCGGATCTTTAGTTAAACAATACCCGCCCACTCCCAAACCCGGTAACATAATATTTTTATGCGTTGGCCGCATCCGAATCGCATTCACTACTTCATAAATATCTACGCCGGCTTCTTCAGCGAAGCGGCTCCATTCTACCATGAATGCAATATTCATCGCACGGTAAGAATTCTCTAGCACCTTAGCCATTTCCGTGGCCTGTGTATTTCCCAATCTTGTCAATGGGTACTCATCCGTCTTAATAACTGTGCGTAAAAAAATTTCAGTTGCTATTGCACTTTTTTCATCCACACCTGAAAAGACACGATAAAAATTCTGAATCGAATCAATATATTTTGGCCCGGGCATTACCCTTTCATAAGAATGACCGACTTTCAATTGATCAGTTGGTAAATCTCTTTTCTTTAAATATTCTTCTAAAAGCGGTTTCACTATCTTGGCCGAAGTACCAGGTGGAACTGTTGTTTCCACTAATACTAAAACATTAGGTTTGCAAAATGTGCCGATGCTTTCGATTGCTTTCTTGAACGGAGTAAGGTCAACATTGTAACCATTCAATTGCCCGTTTCCATTTGATTTCTTTTGAACATCTAAATTAATATCCACTACAATCACATCGGCTTTACTGTATGCATAGGAATCACAAGTTGCATAAAGGTTTTTCTTTTCTCTCGCCTGCCTGTAAAACTGGCCGATCTTTGGATCATCTGCCACTACGGGAAAAATGCCTTCGTTAATAGATTGTATTTTCCACCAGGATGCAGGTGTTGGCAAGTCGATACCCATAACCGCATATTCTTCAGTCAAAGCGTTAGCCACAACAAGGCTCATCACCGAACCAACAAAGCCTAAGCCTTGTACTACGACTACTTTTTTATTGGGATGGGCGGCAATGAACGCATCGATTCCGTTTTTATCATCAGGTGAAGAGGGAATACTATATTCTTTACCCGTTAAAGGGCTGACAGATTTTTTCTCAATAGCTTCTTTTATCATTTGCACTTGGGGTTAGGGTTCCAGTTTAAATATCCTGTTACCAATTTTCGTAAAGGCCCAGGGATATTTATAAGTTGTCGCTTTTATTCTTTTTTCAATTTCTTCCTCACTCATGTCTGGCTTTATCTCGCACAACTCATCAAGTTGTTTACGGGTATACGGTTTTCTTTGCCACTTTTCACCAGAAGTGGGAAGCGGATTGCCCTGCAAGATACAATCCATTATTTCATAAAACAGTTCTTCAATTAATTGATAGCAATGCTGCGTAACGTCATAAACAGTATCTTTTTGTTTTAACGGGAAACGTTTTACCGCAATAATATTACCCGTGTCTACACTTGCTTTCATATGGTGGCAGGTAACACCATATTCCTTTTCTTCATTATAAATAGCAAAGTTAGTGCAACCAGTCCCGGGATATTCAGGGCTTCCCGGGTGAAAATTGATAGCAGCATACGCGGCGCTCTCCAGTAATTGTTTGGGGTATATCCAGGAAGAAATAAAAGAAATCAACAGGCCGCCTTTCCAGTTAATCACCTCATAAGGTAATGATTCTTTCCTGTCGCCAAAGAAAATAAGCGGATCAGTAAAATTCTTTTTGATAAAATCCGCGGCCCGCTGTGCGTACTCATTATCTTTTTTACTTAAAAATAAAACTTTCATCTTCTTCTAATCTTTCATGCTCTTAAATAACAAAACAGCATTTGAATATTCAAATGCTGTTATAATTTATTTATTCAACTAATAAATTTAGGCGGCTGCTAACCTTGCAGGATTTTTTACCAATCTCTTTGCAGGATTGCCTACTACTGTTGCGTTGTCAGGAATATCTTTAACTACAACGGTGCCGGCGCCAATTGTTACATTATTTCCGATAACAATTCCCTGGCGTATTACAGAGTTAGCACCAATAAATGTATTACGTCCAACTTTTACATTACCACAAAGAACCGCACCCGGTGCAATGTGTGTAAAATCTCCAATCAAACATTCATGATCAATGCTTGAAGAAGTATTACAGATGACACCTCTTCCTAATTCTACCATCGGGTTGATCGTCGCATTGGCTGCGATCATAATACCATCACCCATCCTGGCAGAAGCTGAGATAACAGCGCTGGGATGAATGGCGTTGATCGGGTTTCCGAGAAAATGGCTCATTTGCATATGTATCTTTTCCCGAATGGCATTATGCCCTACGCAAGCAAAATAATCAAACTTCTTTAATTTGTTGATCACTTCTGATTCTTTACCGAGATAAGTAAGATGATAGGGATTGCTTTCTTTTTCTTCCTGGTCGCAATAAGCGGTAACAAGCCGACCGGCATTGAGAAGAATATCGATGATTACATATGCGTGGCCAGAGTAGCCGATAATGGCAACTGGCCTTTTCAATGTGGTTTTCATTGATCTGGATTTTGGATGGCTTAAAAATAAGTACAAGCCCCTAAAATCCAAAACAATTGAAAGACTAATCAACAAGATCAGGTAATAGTACTAGCACCCTTTTCGTAATTTTTCGATTATTATTATTCCAGTGCAACATTCTCCAATAATTGATGATAGCGAAGAAGAAGTTGTTTATGTACTAATGGCTGATCAAAGTTTTGCTCAATTTTCTGACGAAGGCTGACTGCGAACTGCTTTATTTGCGAAATATTATTTAATGCCCACTCGAGTTTTTCCTGCAGTTCTTTTTCATTTTTTACTTCAAAAAGCAATCCTGTTTTTTTATTATCCACTATATCTATATTGCCTTCTATAGCAGAGCAGATAACGGGACAATTCATGGCGCCTGCCTGTAATAACACATTGGGAAAACCTTCCCGGTGAGAAGGATGAACCAGGGCGAAAGACAAATGCATGAAATATTCTACCGCATTACTCCAGCCTGCTTGTATAATAGCCGGATTTTTTTTTAAAATGGCTCTTGCTTCATCGCTGATAGGATCAAGATCATCTTCAAAACCGCCCACCAATATCAATCTCGTCTGCGGATATTTTTTATTTATTCCTATAAATGATTTTAATAATTCATCAATCCCTTTATCCTGTACTATTCTACCAACAGACAAAAAATAAATCAATTTGTCATTATAATTAATAAGCTGTTTTATTTCCTGAAGCTTATCTTCTTTCAAAGCAGCTGGCGAATAACGCTTCAGATCGATTCCATTGCTGGAACCGAGCCCGATGACTTCCAACTTTTTTTCTTTTACGAGCTTATTTTCTTTTATATACTTTAAAAGAGAAAAACTGTTAGGCCAAACATTCGTCGCTGCTTTACCTGTTAGCTTTTCCATCGCAACAAGTATTTTACGTGTAAAACCCTTTGCCGTCATGAATCGTAAGCCCGCTATCGTATGTACACGAATTTTTATTCCTGCAAATTTTGCCGCCTGCATAGCGAGTAATCCCGCTTTGGGTGTATGTGAGTGAACAATATCAGGCTTTTCTTTTTTGAAAAAACGATACAACGTCCATAAAGAACGTAAGTCGGCAAGAGGTGTTATTTTTCTTGTCATAGGAATAACCTGGTGCCTGCATCCTTCTCTTTGCAGAACAGTTTTTAGCTCTGGCCCATCACTGCTCACCATTATCACTTGAAAACCATTTTTGTGCATGTACCGCATCTGATTTGGTAATAATACATTTAATGAAAGCGGAACGGTGGTGATACGGATGAGTTTTGGCATACTAACGAACTCGTTTGCCTATGGCATGCCAGTAGGGAGGTTTATCTGAAATCTTTACTTCTTCCAAACCGGCGTTTTGCATCATAGCTGTGATTTGTGTCCTGGAAAATCGCTGTTCCAGCTTTGTACCAAACCTGTCCAACGCATCATTTCTAATAATAAAAAAAGAGCGATCATGATAGCTGCTGAGCGGCATTTTAGCAGCGAGTTTTTTAAAACCCATCCATTTTATCAACCTTCCTGCTAATACAACAGGCATGTATAACAACACAGCCATCATATCACAAAAAAATTTTTTAATGCCGGAAGGAAAAGAGCTTATAATTTTTCGTATAAGGTCCACGAGGAAGAAGATGAATTTGAAGAACGGCCCGCGATTATCGAGGGAGTAATATAGGTAGACGTAAAAATGTCCCCCTTTCTTAATTTTTCTAACGCAATCTGCCAATGCCCTCGGTGTATTGGGGATATGGTGCAATACGCCAATGCTCATACCAAAATCAAAGGTTTCATCCGGGAAAGGGATAGTATCGGTTGATGCTTTTGTAAGCCTGACATTAGAAACCCCTTCAAGGACTTTTCCAGCCACAAGCAAAGCATTACTGGGATCAACCGCTTCAATAAATCCAGCCCTATTTGATAAATATTTCGACCATCGGCCTGTTCCACAACCTACATCAATACAATATGAAAAATTGTTTACAATAGCATTATCAACAATATCGAAATATTTATCCCCTATATCTGTTAATTCCGCATCGCTGAATTCATGAAATTTTTGCCATTCTTCACCAAAAGACTTTACTACGGAATGATCTATATTATCATTCTCTGTGTGAGTAATGAAAGAGCTTATATCTCCATAAGGGGCTTTAATAATTTCTTTCGGTAACGTGACATACTCCTTTTTCATAACCAATGAATACCGGTTTCGGTTTTATTTATTTCCCTAAATAATTTTTCCTGTGCCATACTTCGAGAGCAAATAAACTCCATAATATTTTGGCCCTCTTCTCATCGCCTATTTTAATTTTTCTATTCCATAAACCTTCAATAAAAGCAGGACGCACAAAATATCTACAATAAGCTGCGGGGTTTAAAATATAATCAGCGATCATACTTTTGAGCGTACCATCTATCCATTTTTTTAAAGGTATTTCAAAGCCCCTTTTAGGTTGATAAATTATTTCGGAAGGAAGATATTTTTCCGCCAGCTTTCGTAACAGGAATTTTGTCTGGCTTCCATTTATTTTATAGCTATCAGGCAGAGATGGAACGTATTCGAGCAATCCTTTTGCCAGCAAAGGGCTTCTGCCTTCAAGAGAGTGCGCCATAGTCGCGATGTCCATCTTCACCAATAAATTTCCCGCAAGAATATTATCAAAATCGAGGTTCATGATTTTTTGAAGTCCAGTAAGATTTGTCCTGTTGATTTTAATAAAATCATTTTGCACCTTTTGTAAAACATCCCTATCACCGGTTAAAAATTTCTCAAAGCCTTCAAAGCTGTCAATCGTAGCCGATAAATAAGTATTAAGCCCGCTTTTCTTTGCAAAATCAGTTAACCTGTATAGATAATTATATTTGCTTTTTTTGTCGTGAGGTACAGGTAGTACTGCATTAGCAACTGAGGCTATACTTTTTATTATTAACCCGGGATTGAAAAAATCATACCTCGCAAAGGGGACATACCGGCGGTAGCCCCCAAATAATTCATCACCCCCATCGCCGTTTAAAATAACTGTAAGATATTTTTTTGCTTCCCGGCTTACGTAATAACTTGGAATAGCGGAACTATCAAAGAAAGGTTCACCATAGTTTGCCAAGATATTTTCTACATCGTTTAATAAATGCTGAAACGATATTTTTATTTCATGGTGCGCTGTACCATAACGATTGGCTACCAGCTTCGCAAGCGGGGCCTCGTCATATTCCCCTTCAAATGATACAGTAAATGTTTTTAATGACGAATTGTATTCCTTAGCAACAGCAGACACTAGCCCACTGTCGATACCACCACTTAAGAAAGAGCCAACTTCAAGGTCCGATGACTCAACCCTTTCCTTCACAGCTTCATGCAGTAGTTTATCAACCTTTTTAAGAGCTGTTTGAAAGTCATCAGTGGATTTTTCTTTGTAAAAAGTGCCAATATCCCACCATTTTGTGATCTGTACGGAAGGTCTGGTCAATGAAACATTTGCATAGGTCCCGGCTGGCAATTCAAACACATTCTTATAAGGCGTAGATGATTTATAAAAATAACCCATGCGAAGGTATTGCTGAATATGTTCTTCATTAATAGTTAAAGATAACTGGCTTTTTAAAGCATTCAGCTCACTGGCAAAAACAAATTTATTATCTTCTGTATAATAATATAACGGCTTTTTCCCCGCCCTATCCCTTGCCAGGAACAATTCTTTTTTATTTTGATCATAAATAACCAATGCAAACATACCATCGAAATCATCCAGGCAAGCAGGGCCTAATTTTGCGTATGCATGCAAAATAGTTTCAGTATCGGAATTCGTCTTGCAATTAAAATTATACTTTACCCTTACTTTTTTATGATTATAAATTTCTCCATTAAAAATAATAGTAAGGTGCCCAAACTGCATAGGTTGTTTGCCACCCGCAATATCCACTATCGATAAGCGGTGATGGTGCAAGATGAGGTTATCCACGGTAAAAGTAGTTTGCTCATCAGGCCCACGATGAAAGAGACATTGCGTAAGTACCGGGATATTTAGGGGCTGGTTAATAGAGCCGGCGATGCCGCACAT
>JBBCIG010000018.1:0-132532 GCA_037200685.1 Chitinophagaceae bacterium | reverse complement strand
TGATATCGTTTTTGAGCTGCGAAATTAATTTAATTTCACCAAGATTAATAGCAATACTGCATGTTGGGCCATTTATCTTTTGATGAAATAATGACGGATGACATTTCTTATTTATTTAATAATGAAATGCAAGTCGCCGTGCTGCGGTTAGATAAACTTCACCCGGTTATTTCCGGAAACAAATGGTTTAAGCTGCGTTATTATATGGAAGATGCAAAAGCGCAGGGCAAAAATCATATCATAACATTCGGCGGGGCCTGGTCAAATCATATCGTTGCTACCGCTGCAGCCTGTAAGATGAATGGATTGAAAGCTACCGGTATTATCCGTGGAGAAGAACCAGCCAATTATTCGCCAACATTGCTAAAAGCAAAAGAATTGGGGATGGAGTTTATTTTTATTTCCCGTGAAGAGTATAAAGACAAGATCGTTCCCGAGCAATTTACATCCAGCCAATACTATATTATAAATGAAGGCGGGGCTGGTGAAATGGGAGCTAAAGGAGCAACAACGATATTGGATTATTGCGAAAAAAATTATACGCATTATTGCTGTGCTGTGGGCACCGGAACGATGATGGCCGGCATTATTAATGCAGTCAATACAGGTCAAACTGTTATTGGTATCAGTGTGATGAAAAATAATACCGGCCTGGAAGACGATATCCGATCGCTTATTCACAAAGACAATACTAATTGGCAGCTTTTGCATGATTATCATTTCGGCGGATATGCGAAGCACCAGCCTTCGTTGTTAGCATTTATGAATCAATTCTACACCCAAACTAAAATCCCGTCGGATTTTGTTTATACCGGGAAGCTTTTTTATGCGATAAACGATCTTATAGAAAAGAATTTTTTTCCGGCTAACAGTAATTTATTAATTATTCATAGCGGCGGATTGCAGGGAAATGATTCGCTGCCTAAGGGAACGTTAATCTTCTGATTTATTAAAGTATCCTGTTATCTTTGCGACAGGATGATAAAAGAATTCTGTCCCTTTTTCGTTTTTTGATTATGAAAAAACCGCTCCCCCTATCCGTTCTGTTCCTCTCGTTAACAATATCCCTGTGCGCACAGGATACCTTGCCCGATTTCTCATTAAAAAATGTTGGAAACAAACGCATCGTTGTCAGCTGGGTGAACAAGTTTGCAACGGTAAAACAAATCAGTATTCAACGCTCATTCGACAGCGTCAGGAATTTCAAAACAATTTTGACGATAGCAGATCCTTCATTGCCGGAAAATGGTTACCTCGATACAAAGGCAGATAACGATCGCATGTTTTATCGCCTTTATATTTTATTGGATAAAGGATATTATGTATTCAGCAATACGAAAAGGCCGTTGTTCGATACCGCCGCGGCGAAAAGAGGCGCTATGGTAAAACCGGACAACCCGACGCTGGTGCAAACCATACCCACTGACAACAACAGCGGGCCATCTATTTCTTACAAACCAAAAGTAGAGGCATGGCTACCTTCGAAATATGTTTACACTTTTAAAGATGGCTACATCCGCATCACGCTGCCGGAAGATGAAAAAAAATACAATATCAAATTTTTTACTGCGGAAGATGAATTGCTGTTTGAACTAAAAGACGTGAAGGAAAAAAGTTTTAAAATTGATAAAGCGAATTTCTATCATGCAGGCTGGTTTAAGTTTGAGCTGTACCAGGATGGAGAATTGAAAGAGAAGAATAAATTTTATTTGCCTAAGGAATTCTAGGCTAAGAGGTGAAAAGAGAGAAAGAGAAGATTGAAAAGTCTTATTTGAATTTGATTTCTTTTTTATACGAATAATATTTTTTTAACCAGCTGCGGTTCCCTGATCATCTTCGTTGCGACGCTCCCTTCATCTTTCTGTTCTTTATTCAACACTTGCGTCGCTCCCGATAGCTATCGGGACTTCATCTTCCTCTTCCCTATTCAGCATTTTCAAAGTGTCTTACATTTTTGTTTCTTGTTTATAATCGCAGACCCCTCGTTCCCCGGGGTGACAAAGAAAAGCAAGAATGATTTGCGAATTACTCTTTTCCTTCTTTTCTCTTTTATCTCTTAGCCCCTTTTCTCTTTTATCCTCTTAGCTTATTAGCTCTGCATTGAAAACCTTCTCAAAATTCCTTTTCACTTTTTCTTTCGCCTCTTCAAAGTCAACTTTATGCCCTAGTTCTTTTTCAATAGATGTAACCTGTTTGGATGGGATGCCGCAGGGAATGATAAAATTAAAATAATCCAGATCGGTGTTTACATTCAATGCAAAGCCATGCATAGTAATCCAGCGGCTGCTGCGGACGCCGATGGCGCATATCTTTCTTTCTTTTCCTTTTATTTCGGGATCAATCCATACACCTGTTTCGCCGGGTGATCGATCTCCTTTTATTCCATACTCGGCCAGTGTTTGAATGATGACTTCTTCAATATTCCGCAGGTATTTTCCAATATCAGTATAAAATTTTTCCAGATCGAGAATGGGATAGCCTACTATTTGCTGCGGGCCATGAAAAGTGATATCCCCTCCCCTGTTGGTGCGGAAAAAATCTATACCCCTTGCTTTCAGGTTTTCTTCGCTTAATAATACATGATCAATGTTGCCGCTTTTGCCTAAAGTATAAACAGGTGGGTGCTCGACGAAGAGAAGGTGGTGTTCAGTAGCGAGTGGTGAGTGGTGAGTCGTGAGGTCGGAGATCAGAGGTTGTAGGTCTGAAACGGAAGATGCCGAATTTATAGCGAAGGCTTCCATTTCCGGCTTCTGACTTCTTGCTTCTGTCTTTCTTCTTACATTTTCCTGCAATAACTGCTCCTGGTATTCCCAGGCGGTTTTATAATCCATCACACCGAGGTCTTGAAATATGACTTGCTGTACACTCATTATTATACAAATTTATCAATTGGTGGCGACATGTGTTATTTTTGCGGAATTGAGCAGTCTCTCTGTTTGTCATTCCCCTGCCCCGATAATTATCGGGACAAGTGAGGAATATAATGCAGATGCTTCGTACCTCAGTACTGCAAGCGGGATAAACTATGACAAGGCAAACCAGGACAGTTGGCAAATGCTGAATAGCGAACAGGAAGATGAAGAGTGCGACGCAACGAAGATGATAGTAGCAATGCAGTTGATAAACAAATAAAAAAACAAAATTGAACGAGACGAATAAAGAAGAACAGGCTGCGCAGGAAATTAATGATGACCTGTATGAACGGTTTAGTTTCAAAATCGATAAGGGACAGGAACCGCTTCGCATTGATAAATATTTGATGAGCCGCATTGAAGGCGCTACCCGCAATAAACTGCAACAATCAATTAACAATGCGATGGTGCTGGTGAATGGAAAAGAAGTGCGGCCGAATTATAAAATAAAAGCGCTGGATGAAGTGTTGTTTATTCCGACATGAACCCGGAAGAAACTGATGTGGTACCGGAATATATGCCGTTGAACATCGCTTATGAAGACGCCGACCTGATGCTGATCAATAAACCCGCGGGCATGGTGGTACATCCCGGCAGTGGAAATTATACCGGTACATTATTAAATGGCGTCGCTTATTATTTGCAACAACAAAATCCAACGATATCGGAAGAAACGTTGCCACGATTTGGACTGGTGCACCGCATTGATAAAAATACAAGCGGCTTGCTGGTATTAGCAAAAACAGATGTGGCGATGCGAACACTGGCCAAACAATTTTTTGATCATACGATTGAAAGAAAATACGTGGCGCTGGTGTGGGGCGATGTAGAAAAAGATGAAGGAACAATCATCGCTAACGTGGGAAGAAACCAACGCTTCCGTAAATTATTTGAAGCCTACCCGGAAAAAGATCATGGCAAAGAAGCGATCACACATTATAAAGTGAAGGAACGTTTGGTTATGTAACGCTGATGGAATGCAAACTGGAAACGGGAAGAACACACCAGATACGTGTGCATATGAAATATCTCGGGCACCCTTTGTTCAATGATGATTTTTACGGCGGTGATAAAATTGTGAAGGGAACGTGTATGCGAAGTACAAACAGTTTGTAGATAATTGTTTTGCGATCTGCCCACGGCATGCGCTGCATGCAAAAACATTGGGCTTTAAACATCCTGTTACGGGAGAAGATTATTTTTTGAATCAGAATTGCCGGATGATATAAGACTGGTGATTGAAAAATGGCGGGCTTATAGTACGAGTGTAGGAGGAAACAATAAGTAATTGGCAATGGGCAAATAGTTAGTAATTACTGATTAAAATCAAACAGTGTCGCGGTGAAGACGCCTCTTTCTCTTTTTTTAAGAACAACATCCCAGTTACCATTATATCGCAGCGTTTTAGGAACGAGGTAATCACCGAATTTCGTCATCTCCACTTCCATCTGCCACATCAAACTCATAAACGCCGGCATCATAACTGAGACGATAATTTCGCTTCAACACTTCCATAGTTTTCGCATCAAACCAGGTGATGAGGTTATCAATTACAATTTTATTTCTTTGACTACCCGAAAGGTCTTCTTTCGCTTTTACAGAAAATATATAACAGGAACGACCGCTGTACTCTTCCTGGTCAATGGCGAAATCATAATACTCGGCGACATCGGGATCGAAGATGTCTATTTTACTACCGATAAACGGAATGCCTGGAATTTTTTACCGGGGTTAAAGAACAGCATTTTTAATTGTTCCTTATGCTTCGCCATTCCTTTTTTATCCTGACATCAAAGGAAGCGCCTTTTACAATATTGTTTTCACCCGCAAATTTTTCCATTGGTAAAAAACAAGCCTGCATACAATTCGGCGGTATAATAATTATAGTTTTTATCCTTATCATAAAAATCTCCCTGCGTGGTTTCTGAAAGCACATCCATGGTGCGGCAACCGGCGGAATGGTTTTGTCTTGTTTTGCTTTGCATGCCTGCTTTCTGTTTTCCGTTCTTATCCACGATGCGGATATCATTCAAAGACGTAAAGCCGAGTACCCGAAGATTTTTAAAAGCTTTATAAAATGTAGTATCGTTCTTTACCCGGTCAATAAATTTGGGAACATTGATATCAGTCCGGACGACCACTTCAGAAAGATTGATCATTCTCGCCAGCCGTTCATTATCCAGCGAGTCTTCCTGTGCGGAAGAAACAACGATAAAAAAAAGAGAAAGAATAAAAAGCGAAAGCTTGTGCATATTCTTATTTATCCGGGAACGACATTTTATAATCAACCTTGATTTTGCCCTTGGAAATATCGGTGAGTTTGCCCTTCATCAGTTTGCGCTTGAGCGCAGAAATATGGTCAATAAATAATTTTCCTTCTATATGATCGTATTCATGTAAAATAACCCTTGCGGTGAGGCCGTAAATGTTTTGATATGCGATTCAAATTTTTCATCCCTGAACTGCAGCGTTACTACTTTATGCCGGCTGATATCTTCCCTGATCTTTGGAATACTTAAACAACCTTCGTTATATGACCACGATCCACCATTTGATTCGACAATATGTGCATTGATAAAAACACCTTTATAGCCCGGGGCGTCCGGATATTCTTCTTTTTCTTCATCTTCCATATTGGTGAACATCTGCTCCGAGTCCATCACAAAAAGACGTATATCCCTGTTGACCTGCGGCGCCGCAAGGCCAACACCGCTGCTGGCGTACATGGTTTCCCACATATCATCAATTAATTTATCCAGGTTAGGATAATCAGGCATTACCTCACTGGCTACTTTTCTTAATACGGGATGTCCGTATGCTACTATTGGAAGAATCATTACAATTCAATTACGCTTAGTGAATGAATTTTTCAACTGCAAAAATAATCTTAATTAATGAATTAATCAGGTCAGCCGACCGACCGCATATACTCCTGCAGCATGATAGTAGCGGCAATTTCATCCACCAATGCCTTATTTCTCCGTTGCATCTTTTCATTCCCATTTCCAGCATGGCATCTTTCGCCATTTTAGAAGTGAAACGTTCATCTACTTTTTTAACAGGCATTTGGGGAAAATTCTTTTGCAGGTCTTTGATACATTTTTCTACAAGGGGCGTGGCATGTGTATCTGTATCATCCCAATTTTTAGGTTCACCAATGATGATAAGCTCTACCTGTTCTTTATTAAAATAGTCTTTGAGAAAAGGAATAAGTTGTTTGGATTCAACTGTCGTCAATCCGGTTGCGATGATCTGCAATGGATCAGTGACGGCGATGCCGGTTCTTTTAAGTCCATAATCTATTGAAAGTATCCTGGCCAATTAAAAAATAAAAATTAAAATGAAAAAAAGATCAGCAATTACAAAGATGGCGAAAACAACTGATGCAATTCCGTTTGCGGTCATAAACGCCAGGTTTACTTTGCGAAGGTCAGTCGATTTTACGATTGAATGCTGGTAAATGAGCATACCGGTGAATACTGCTGTTCCTCCCCAATACAACCATCCAAAATTTCCATACCAGCCCGCAACAATTACACATGCGGCGCTAATGAGATGCAATAATTCAGAAACACGCAATGCTTTTGATTTTCCCAGCCATGCAGGTATGGAATATAGTTTTTGTGATTTATCAAATTCTTCATCCTGCAAGGCATAGATTATATCAAAACCGCTAACCCAGAAAATAACAGCGAGTGAAAAAAGGATGGGTAATAAATCGAATTTGCCGGTGACAGCTAAGTAAGCTCCTATAGGTGCCAATGAAAGACCAAGCCCCAGTATCAAATGGCAAAGCGGGGTGAAGCGTTTGGTGTAACTATATCCTAATATCACAAATAAAGCAACGGGTGATAAATAAAAACAAAGCCTGTTGATAAAGAAACAAGTAACAAGGAACAAGGCACAAGAAGCGATTGTAAATGCTAAAGCGTTGTTGGCAGAAATAACTCCTGCCGGTATTTCCTTACTGCTGTACGGGGGTTTTTTGCATCAAATCTTCTGTCGAGATAACGATTGAAGGCCATGGCGGCGCTTCTGGCGAAGATCATGCAGAGAATAACTAAGCCTAAATATTTTGAAATAATAAGTAGTAAGCTTTTCCCCTTCAATAAATCATCAACCAGACCACTATTTATATTAATTTTTTCTATTGGAGCGCTTTTCTCCCATCCTATTGTTTCATTTAAATTCCATTGTTCAACTCCATACGTAATTTCAATATGTAAAAGCCCTATTGTATTCAACCCTATGAAAAAACCAATCAATGCAAAAGGCATTGCAAAAATCGTATGAGAAAACTTTATAAGAGAGAGATAACTTTTTACTTTGGACATCCTGCAAATTTAAGCCTGTTTTCAAGACTCCCCTCCACCGGAAGAAGGTATTCTGCTCCTTACCAGCTCCCATAACACCACTCCCGCCGCTGTCGCAATATTCAATGAATGTTTCATCCCTAATTGAGGGATTTCAATGCACCCGTCGCAAAAATGAATAGTAGATTGTTCTACACCGGCTACTTCGTTGCCAAAAACAACGGCGATCTTTTCATTCGCCCTTACTTCCACCCGCTGAAGCGGGTGGCTATCCATTGCCTGCTCGACAGCGAATACTTTATACTTTTTACTTTTTAATTCTTCAATCGCTTCCGCTGAAGTTTCAAAATGCTTCCAGCTAACTGTTTCTTCCGCACCCAGCGCCGTCTTTTTTATTTCTTTATGCGGAGGTTTGGAGGTATAACCGCAGATATAAATGGCTTCAATTAAAAACGCATCGGAAGTGCGAAATACACTGCCAACATTATAAGCGCTGCGGATATTTTCCAATACTATAATAATGGGAAATTTATCAGACTGCCTGAACTCATCTACCGACTTCCGGCCCAGCTCTTCCATACTTAATTTTCGCATGGCGGCAAAGGTATGCTAAGAGGCTAAGAGGTCAAAAGAGAAAAAGAGGCCTGATAACATTCAACTTTTCCCTCCTTCTCTCCTTTTCCTCTTTTGACCTCTTAGCTTTATTTCAAGTTTACGATCTCTTATCCTTAGGATATTTAACAGTATACGAAAACCTGAACTTTTTACTTTCCCCAGGCTTCAAATCAACTTTCCAAGTCAGTACGCCGGTTTCTTCATTTATTATGGCTTCACCGCCATCCTCCAGTTTTACTTCCACTTCTTTAATAGTACTCAGTGGATATTGATCTTTCAATAACAGATTGACATCTGTCAGCTTGTTATTCTTTACTATTATTTCATAAGTATTCATAAGTAAATAATTGTCGGCTGTCTTTACCGCTTGTTTTAAGGCTGCTTAATTCTTTTACCAGCGAACGTTTTACGGCTATTCTTTTATCCCTGCCCAATGAAAGGTTTAATGTATCGGCTGTCGTGTTGGGATCAATAATGGATTTACCGATATACGTATCATCCATAATGATATTCGCATCGCCGGGCAGCAGGTCAAGGTTTTTGCAGTCGGCTACTTCCGCCAGTAAATAAGCGTCTTTATCCGCTCTTGGTACGGCATAATTTTTCAACGTGCAGGCGATCTCTTCATTTTTTATGGTTACGCTGTGCAATTGACCGTCGCTTTCGATATCATAAGGCAGGTCGATTTCAAAATTGGTGTTCAATTGCCCTTCGTTTAATGAAGTGTATTGCTGTAAAGTACTTGGATCAATAGTAGTAACTCCCGCAACTTTACCCTGAAGTTTAAGTTCATTACCATAGCCAGTGACAATCACTTCCTGTAGCTCTTTGTCATCTCTGTAAGATTGTATCGTATTGCGGGACGCATTACCCATAACAGCACGGCGTTGTAAATCTGTATATAATCCCGGCACATACAATTGAAGATACCAGGGTGATATACAGGAGCAGCTACACCAAAGTTTGGCGTTCCTGTACTCAAGGTCAATTTCGTCTTCTTCCAGTCGATGCCCGTAGTTTGAGTAAGCGATGCTTTGTAAACCAGTTTCACTTTATTCGTTTTTGAATTTACCCGTATATCATATACAGGCGTCCAGCCGGCATTATTGGTATAATAAGATAACGACACTGGTAATTTCCTGTTCCTTTTTACAAATTACCTGTAAAATAAGCTGGCCGTAAGGTTTAGGTTTTGCGATCCCGGTAGTACCAAGTAAAGCGATTCTTTTTTTAAGCGCTTCAATTCTAAAATTTAATTGTTTGCTGTTTTGCCGGTAATTAAAAAATATTCGTTTTCGCTTTTTTCGATTTTTGCGTTGTAATATTCTACCAGCTTCAGCACTTCAGCGCTGGTAACTGTTTTATTCCCTTCTGCATTAACGGCGGCTTCGATTAAAAGTCCTGTTTTAGCTAATACTTCCTGATCAATAGCGATAAGGTTGTCTGTTTTGCTGATATCTTTTTGCAAGCGTTCTATACTGTCTTCAAGTATTTCTACTTCCCTGCTTTCGCAATAACAGGAACAGTGGGATAAAAAATAGAATACCGGTGAGATAATAAGGCTACATCTTCCGGGCAACTGATCTGGAAACTGTTTACATCCACGCTTGTGCTGAGCTGGTTAATGACAATGATCCTTGTATTACTGGTAATCTTTACTTTCGATTCATGTGTCAATTCGCGCGCGTAACCAAAATAAACAGTCGCATTGGAAATAGTGGCGTCGGTACGAACGGTATCTGTGTTTTGTGCATGGGTAAGGACGGTTAAAAACAATCCCACAGCTAAGAAAATCTTCTGCATAACTATTATTTATTCACCAGATGCGGAAGAAAGAATAGTTACATAAACAGTTCCTTATTTTTGTCGCTCCCGGTAAACCGGGGGCAAACTATGGCGAAGACAGCGACCAATGATACACCGTTAATGCAGCAGCATAAGGCGATTAAGCAGAAATACCCTGATGCTATCCTGCTGTTTCGTGTAGGGGATTTTTACGAAACTTTCGGACAGGATGCGATCACTACTTCGCAGATACTTGGGATTACTTTAACAAAAAGAAATAATGGCGCCCCTTCTTCATCGGAGCTTGCGGGTTTTCCCCATCATGCGTTAGATACCTATTTACATAAATTAGTAAAAGCCGGTTATCGTGTG
Source organism: Chitinophagaceae bacterium (assembly GCA_037200685.1). GTDB lineage: Bacteria > Bacteroidota > Bacteroidia > Chitinophagales > Chitinophagaceae > JAJKIP01. The sequence goes on along the minus strand of JBBCIG010000018.1, from coordinate 122,535 downwards.
GCGATCTGCGATCAACTGGAAGATCCCAAACTCGCAAAAGGCATTGTAAAAAGGGGCGTAACAGAAATGGTAACGCCGGGAACAGCGGTCAATGATAAATTACTCGATCATCATAGCAATAATTTTTTAGCCGGTGTTCATTTTGCTGATAACGATCATTACGGATTGCTTTTTCTTGATATCTCAACAGGGGAATTTTTAATTGCGGAAGGCGACCGGGAATACGCTGATAAATTATTACAAAGTTTTAAACCCGCGGAAATAGTTTTTCAAAGGCATAAACAAAAAAGTTTTAAAGAAAATTTTGGCGGCAAGATGTACACGTATACGCTGGATGAATGGATTTTCGATCCTGTATATGCGGAAGATACGTTGCTGAAACATTTTCAAACGCATTCATTAAAAGGCTTTGGGGTTGATGATCTTAAAAATGGTTTGATCGCCGCCGGCGCTATCATTCATTATTTAAAGGATACAGAGCATCCCAACCTGCAGCATATTACTTCCCTGCAACGGATTGACAAAGATGATTTCTTATGGATGGACAGGTTTACCATAAGAAACCTGGAATTGGTTTACGGCAATTCTGATGGCAATCATACGTTGTTAGGCGTTTTGGATAATACCGTTTCCCCGATGGGAGCGAGATTATTAAAACGCTGGATCATTTTTCCGCTAAAGGATATTCATAAAATAAATGAGCGGCTCGATCTCGTTGAACTCTTCATTAAGGAAACAGACCTGCGGAATAAAATAGCACAGGCGGTAAAACATTGCGGTGATATTGAAAGGTTGGTCTCAAAAATTCCGTTGAAAAAAATTAACCCGAGAGAAGTATTGCAACTGGCCCGGGGATTGAAGCAAATAGAAATAATCAAACAACTCTGCATTTCCTCTTCTAATGAATATTTAAAACGATTAGGCGATGCATTAAACCCCTGCCCCTATATCGCTGATAAAATATTCGCGGAGATCGTGGAAAACCCACCGGCACTTGCTATAAAAGGTGGAATGATCAACAGTGATGTAAATACAGAATTAGATGATCTAAGAAAGATCGCCCATCATGGAAAAGAATATTTAGCGAAGCTGCAGCAGAAGGAAGCAGAAAACACCGGCATCAGTTCATTGAAGATTGGGTTTAATAATGTATTTGGTTATTATTTAGAAGTAACCAATTCGCACAAGAACAAAGTGCCTGGGGAATGGATGCGGAAACAAACGCTGACAAATGCGGAACGCTACATCACACCTGAACTAAAAGATTATGAAGAAAAAATAATCGGCGCTGAAGAAAAAATATTTAAGCTTGAACTGGAATTATACGAATCTCTGGTAAATGAACTGATGGATTACCTGTCGCCGGTGCAAACAAATGGTAATATCGTAGCGATACTGGATTGCCTTGTTTGTTTTGCTTATAATGCGATACAATACCAATACAAAAAACCAAAACTGCATGATGGCGAAGAATGGATCGTGAAAGAAGGGCGACATCCAGTTATCGAAAGAAACTTACCAATCGGCGAAACTTATATCAGCAATGATCTTGAGTTAAATAAAACAGAACAACAGCTCATCATTCTTACCGGGCCGAACATGAGTGGTAAATCAGCCTTACTGCGACAAACAGCGCTGATCACCTTAATGGCGCATATCGGTTCGTTTGTTCCCGCCGCGGAAGCGAATATCTCCTTAACAGATAAAATCTTTACAAGGGTTGGCGCTTCGGATAACCTGAGTGGTGGGGAATCAACATTCATGGTTGAAATGAATGAAACCGCTTCTATCATTAATAATATTACATCCCGCAGCCTGATCTTGCTGGATGAAATAGGCAGGGGCACTTCCACGTATGATGGTATTTCCATTGCATGGAGTATCGCCGAGCATTTGCATAATTCCCCGCACCAGCCAAAAACATTATTCGCTACGCATTACCATGAATTAAATGAACTGGAAGAAAAATTTCCCCGTGCGAAGAATTATCATATCACGAATAAAGAGGTGGGCAATAAAGTCATCTTTCTTCGAAAATTAGCAAGAGGTGGCAGCACGCATAGCTTCGGGATACATGTAGCAAAAATGGCCGGCATGCCCCCATCATTAATTGACAGGGCCAATGATATATTGAAACAACTGGAAAGCAAACACGTCGTAAGCCCTGAAGACGGCAAACCGGAAAGCCCGAAAGAAAAATTAAAGAAGATTACAGCACCGGAATTTCAACTTTCCATTTTTGATGCACACAGCCAAACTTTTGATGAAATACGGAAGTTGCTGAATGATATTGATATCAACCGCCTGACACCTGTTGAAGCATTATTAAAACTGCAGGAAATAAAAAATAAGTTGAAGTAAAACCTTAGCCGGTCTCCAGTCCCTTCTTGATCCCGCATTTGCGGGACTATCAACATACAGCCCGTGAAGCCCCATCCCGACCTTCCCCTATCAGGGAAGGCCATCAACACACAATCCTAGCCTTTTGAAAAGTATAATTGAAATAAGACATTTCTGAAATGTTGAATAGCGATATAAAGTTGATGTGATAGTTATATCATTTGGATCATCAATGCAGCACCGTCCCTTCTCTGAAGGAGAAGGGAAAGAGGGATGAGGCCAAAGTTGAATAGTGGATGAAATCCCGATTGCCATCTGAAGCGTCGCCCCGACAAACATCGGGGTCTTCGACAATTGCTGAGTAAAGAACAGGAAGATGAAGTCCCGATAGCTATCGGGAGCGACGCAAATGCTGAATAGCGAACAGAACCCTGAAGAGTGCGACGCAACAGACGATCATAGTAGCAATGCAGCCCGGCTCATTATTATTCCTTACTATACCCGGTTTTTGCAAAAAATAAAGCCCGTTTTCCCCAAAAAACAGAATGATTTCGCCGAATACGAAAACTTCTTATTTTTACCGTAAATCACACAACATGAGACTGCTTAAACTAACTGCATTCACCACCCTTCTGTTTTCATTTTTATTAATGATCGGTTCTTGCGAAAAAGAATCAGAAAAAAGAAAGGCTTACTTATACGAAAAATCCGGGCTGGCAATCACAGGCGCACAATCAGTACCGGCTTCCGCTTCCGCTGCGACAGGCTCACTCGCTGTATCGTACGATACGAGATACAAAATGCTCACCTATTCAATTGAGTGGAACAATTTAAGCGGCGCCCCTACAGCCATCGGCATTTATGGCCCCGCCCCTGCTGGTTATGCTGCTATAACAACATCGGGACTTGCACCAGCATTGTTTTCGATACCTACCACTGGTTTTACAGCGACTGGCAAAACATCGGGTATATTAACCTTTGATAATTTCCTGTATAAAGAACAAGACCTTCTCAATTATCTTTATTACGTAAGAATTTCTACTGCCATGTATCCCGCAGGTGAGATAAGGGCGCAGATAAAATTTCAATAAAATTTTCGATAAAAAAATCGAGATCCCATCTTGCAAACAGGATGGGATTTTTATTTTGCTTCAAACCAAAGTGGCTTGGCATTGTTCCAGTCGCCGTTGTAATTAATAAATAATTCCTCTCCCGCTTTTATATAACGGACTGTTTTGATGCTCATCGTTGCATTTTCAAAATCCATTTCGTATTCACAATTGGATTTGTAGGAATGGTTATACAAGGGCACATAGCCCATCGCCATGCAACACTGATCTTTCGTACCTCCCCATTCAAAAATATAATCGTGCAGCAATGTTTGATCTATTAATTTTCTTTCTTCCCCGCTCATTACGATCACCGGTGATATTTCAACGATCGTGCCCTTTTCAATATTTTCTGATGTAAACACGCCACGGCCCATTTGTCCAGAAGGTGCGATATATAAAAAAGGCAATATCATATCCACGAAGATGCTGATTTATTTAATAAAGAAGTTTTATTGCTATTCCCTTATTCTAAACTTTCGCTTCGTATTTTTGACGCATGCCCGAAGTGTATGAAGATAGTCCTTCGCTGAAAGAGCAATTTGAAACCGTCATCAAAACCGAAGACCGGTTGCAGGTAAAGGATTTTCTCGATCACCAGAATATCAGTGATGTTGCCGACCTCGTGTATGAATTTACGGATTACGACAGCCAGATCATCGCCAATATGTCGGTGCACCGGGCGGCGAGTGTTTTTAAAATCCTTGATCTTCCCACACAGAAAAGGATCATTCACGACCTTCCTCCCAATACAACCGCATCGCTGCTGAATGAACTGCCTGCGGATGACCGTACGGATTTTTTGGAAGAGCTGCCGAGCAATGTGCTGCGGGAATTGATTAAACTGCTCGACCCTGAAGAAAGAAAGATCACTTTATCATTACTCGGTTATCCCGAAAACAGCATCGGCCGTTTAATGACGCCGGATTATGTATACGTTTATCCCCACAACACGATTGAAGAAGTATTCGCTACGATCCGTAAATACGGTAAAGACAGCGAAACCATCAACGTTATTTATGTGATCAATGAAAAAGGGGAACTGCTCGATGATATCCGCATCCAGGAATTTATTTTGAATACGCCGGAGAAAAAAGTATCTGAGTTGATGGACAGCCGGGTGATTTCTTTACATGCCTATGCCGACCAGGAAACAGCCAGCGAAGTGTTTAAAATGAATAACCGGGTGGCCTTGCCGGTTGTCAGCAACAGTAATAAATTATTGGGCATCGTTACTATTGATGATATACTATGGGTAGCGAGTGAAGAATTCAGCGAAGACATTCAAAAGATCGGTGGTACCGCCGCATTAAATGAACCGTACCTCGAGATACCGATCTTCAAACTTTTTAAAAAAAGAGTAGTGTGGCTGGTTGTATTATTTTTCGGTGAATTACTCACCGCCACTGCGATGGCCTTCTTTGAAGATGAAATAAAAAAAGCGGTCGTACTTGCCTTATTCGTCCCCTTAATTATTTCCAGCGGCGGTAACAGCGGTTCGCAGGCATCCACACTTATCATCCAGGCGATGGCCGTTGGCGAGATCACATTAAAGGATTGGTGGCGGGTCATGCGAAGAGAAATTATTTCGGGTCTCCTGCTCGGCTCCATTTTAGGCATCATCGGTTTCTTACGGATTTTCGCATGGCATTCCTTCGCACCTGAACTATACGGCATACATTGGTTCGCTATCGGCATGACCGTCGGCATCACATTATTAGGCGTCGTACTCTGGGGTACATTAGCCGGCAGCATGCTGCCCATGATATTAAAACGTCTCGGCGCCGATCCTGCCGTCAGTTCCGCACCGTTTGTCGCCACGCTGGTCGACGTCACCGGTCTCGTCATTTATTTTTCAGTCGCCTTCATGCTTCTTAGCGGAAGCCTGCTATAATTGCATTTAACTTTTTATTGAGAAATATTTTTGAGCCCGGCTTCGGTTCCCTGATCATCTTCGTTGCGTCGCACTCTTCAGGGTTCTGTAATTCTATTCAACATTTGCGAATACTCTCACTAACCACTTATCTTTTGCCAATTGCCCTTGTTCATTATTAACGTAGGTCGCTCCCACTCCCCACTCACTACTACCCACTTACCTCAACTCCGAACTCACAACTCCCGACTAATCTATACCTTTGCGCACAAAATCTATACACTATGTGCGGAATTGTTGGATATACAGGACCAAGAGAAGCATATCCTATTATTATTAAAGGGTTGAAAAGACTGGAATACCGTGGCTATGACAGCACAGGCGTTGCTTTGCAAAATGGTGGTATAAAAATTTATAAAAAGAAAGGCAAAGTGGCGGAGCTGGAAGATGCCATTGTTGGCAAAGACCTTCATGCGAATGCAGGCATCGGGCATACCCGCTGGGCCACGCATGGTGAACCATCCGACCTGAATGCGCATCCCCATCAATCATTCAGCGGCAAACTTGCATTGATCCATAACGGTATTATTGAAAACTATTCGCAATTAAAAAGCGAATTGCTGAAGAAAGGGTATACGTTCAAAAGCGAAACTGATACAGAAGTATTGTTGAATTTTATTGAAGAGATCAAGATCAATAATAATTGTTCGCTGGAAGAAGCGGTAAGAGTAGCATTAAAAAGAGTAGTCGGTGCTTATGTTATTTTAATATTGGATACAGACGATCCGCAAACGATCATCGCCGCAAGAAAAGGCAGCCCTTTGGTGATCGGCGTTGGCAAAGGCGAACATTTCTTAGGTTCCGATGCGTCGCCGATGCTGGAATACACAAAAGAAGTGGTGTATGTAAACGATTATGAACTGGCGATCATCAAACCTGATGAACTGGTATTAAAGAACCTTGGCAATGAAAAACTAACGCCTTATATACAGAAACTGGATATAGAACTCGCAGCGATTGAAAAAGGTGGTTACGATCATTTCATGCTGAAGGAAATATTTGAACAGCCGCAAACCATATATGATTGCCTGCGTGGAAGACTGGATGCTGACGCCGGTACGATCACGATGAGTGGCATCGAGCAATATGCCGAGCAGATAAAAAAAGCCAAACGCATCGTGATGATCGCCTGCGGAACAAGCTGGCATGCGGGGTTAGTAGCCGAATATATTTTTGAAGAACTCTGCCGCATTAATGTAGAAGTAGAATATGCTTCTGAATTCCGGTACAGGAACCCGGTTATTGATGAAGGAGATGTTATCATCGCTATTTCTCAAAGCGGTGAAACAGCGGACACACTGGTCGCTATTGAAACCGCTAAAGCAAAAGGCGCAATTATATTAGGCGTCGTGAATGTAGTAGGTTCATCCATCGCCCGTGCATCACATGGCGGCGCTTATACACATGCCGGGCCGGAAATTGGTGTAGCAAGTACCAAGGCATTCACCGGCCAGCTCGCTGTATTAACGATGATCGCATTGAAGATCGCTTATGAAAAGAAAACGATTACCCACGAGCGGTATATGTTATTGCTAAAAGAACTGAATGAAGTGCCGGAGAAAGTAGCATGGGTGTTGAAGAACAGTGATCACATCAAAGCATTAGCGGAAAAATATAAAAACGCTGAAGATTTTCTTTATCTCGGTCGTGGTTATAATTTTCCCGTGGCGCTGGAAGGGGCATTAAAACTCAAAGAGATTTCTTATATACATGCGGAAGGTTACCCCGCCGCGGAAATGAAGCACGGGCCTATTGCATTGGTTGACGAAACATTACCAGTAGTATTTATAGCTACCAAAGATCCTTACCATGAAAAAGTGGTAAGCAATATGCAGGAGATAAAAGCCCGCAAAGGAAAAGTGATTTCCGTTATTACGGAAGGAGATGAACATTCCGCCGGGCTCTCTGATGATATCATGGTTATTCCCGAAGCCAACGAGATCATCGCACCAATGATAAATGTAGTGCCGTTGCAACTGCTGGCATATTATATAGGTATAGCAAGAGGTTGCGATGTGGACAAACCAAGAAATCTGGCGAAGTCAGTTACCGTAGAGTAGTTGAGTATTGAGGGTGATGACGAAATTGCGAGCAAACTTTTGGAGAGTTTTAAAACTCTCCAAAAGTTATTGTACTCCTCGAAAATGCTGAATAGAATTACCGAACGTACAAGAGTGCGACGCAACAGGCGATGATAGTAGCACTGAAGCTGGGACAAAAAATAATTTCAATTTTAAAATTTATACTGTCAAAAATTTCCGCGGCTGCCAACTCCGGAACTAAAATTTAAAATTCCCTAACTTACCGGAATGAACCATATCAATAAGAAGCCTATCTCCACATTGGGGTACGATTTTATAACGGAAGAATTTATTCCCAAAGGAAAAGATGAATATTATTTGCGGCTGAAACAAAATAAAAGCGGCATTGAATACCGCAGCCTTTCATCGAAAGAAGTAATAGAACTCATCGCTAATAATAATTTGTCGGACAATTGGGCGAAAGTGCAGGTGGCAGATCCTTTTAACCCGCAATTAATCCACAACAGTAAATTTTACGGATGGGTACGCATTGGCAAGCTGGAAAATATTTACCTGGAATTTCATGATATCCGTTTTACTGTTGGGATTTATAATAGCTGCATCATCAGTTGCGATTTAGGAAATAATGTAGTACTTGAAAATGTAAATTATCTCAGTCATTATATTATCGGCAGCGAAGTGATCATTACGAACGTGAATGAAATAGAAGTCTCCAATCATTCAAAATTCGGTAATGGTATTATAAAGAAAGGTGAGAAAGAACCGGTGCGCATCTGGCTGGAGCTTTGCAATGAAAACGCCGGCCGCAGTATTCTTCCATTTGATGGCATCTTGCCCGGCGACGCTCATTTATGGACACGATACCGTGGCGATGAAGCGTTGATGGAAAAATTTAAATTATTTACAGAAAAAAAATTTGATAACAAAAGAGGTTATTATGGAATGATCGGCGACAGGTCTGTGATAAAAAATACACGCATCATTAAAGATACCTGGATGGGGAGCGATGTGTATATTAAAGGGGCGAATAAAATAAAAAACCTGACGATCAATTCTTCTCCCGGTGCGGCTACGCAAATCGGTGAAGGATGCGAACTCGTAAACGGCATCATTGGTTATGGTTGCCGTATATTTTATGGGGTGAAAGCCGTTCGCTTTGTATTGGCATCTCATTCACAACTGAAATATGGAGCGAGATTGATTAATTCTTATCTCGGTGAAAATTCTACGATATCCTGCTGCGAGGTATTGAACTCGCTGATCTTTCCCGCACATGAGCAACATCACAACAATTCATTTTTATGCGCCGCATTGGTGATGGGGCAAAGCAATATGGCCGCCGGCGCTACGATCGGATCGAATCATAATTCCAGAGGGGCCGATGGTGAATTGATTGCAGGCCGTGGTTTCTGGCCGGGATTATGTGTGAGCTTAAAACATAATTCAAAATTTGCGAGCTATACATTAATTGCAAAAGGAGATTTTCCTGCTGAACTGAATATTCCAATTCCCTTTTCTTTAGTGAGCAATGATGTAAGCAATGATAAGTTGCTTATCATGCCGGGGTATTGGTTTATGTATAATATGTATGCGCTGGCCCGTAATTCCGGCAAGTACGAAAGCCGTGACCGGCGGGTGGATAAAACACAATATTTAGAATACGATTACCTCGCTCCCGATACGGTGAATGAAATGTTTGATGCATTGGAAACAATGAAAATTGCGGTTGGGAAAAGTCATAAAAAAAACAGCACCGATGAGCAGGCTTTGAAACTGGGAGAAAAATTATTAGAACAGAAAACAAAATTGAATGACATAGAAATTGTAGCAGAAGGAATTGAAAACAGCGCCCGGAAAGTGCAGCTGATAAAAGTAACGGAAGCCTATCATCTTTTTAAAGAACTGATTGTGTATTATGGCATGTCGCAACTGATACAGTTTATTGAAAAAGAAAAAATAAATTCTTTTGATCAATTATTAAAAGCTGCCGGTAAAACTACCCGCGGCGAATGGATGAATATTGGCGGGCAACTGATCGCTTCGTCAGCCGTCAATAAATTAATCCGCAATATCCATCAAAACAAAATAAACAGCTGGGAGGAAGTGCATGCATTTTATAAAGAATGCAGCGATAACTATTCACGGCAGAAATTACAACATGCAGTTGCTTCCATGTTGGAAGTTCTAAAACTATCCCCCGATAAATTCAATAAAAAAATATTTACAACTTTATTACAGCAGGCCGTCACTACTAAAGAATGGATGATGAAAGGAATTTATGAATCCCGGGCAAAAGATTATGACAACCCATTCCGGCAAATGGTATATGACTCAAAAAAAGAGATGGAAACTGTGATTGGAAAATTGAAAGATAATTCGTTCATATTACAGCAGCAGGAGGAATTGAAGAAATTTAAGAGCCAGGTGTTGGCAATTGCCAAACAGTTTGAATACTGATGCAAACTTCTACCACGCATAAAGGTTAACCCTAATTGTAAACCCTTTTCCTTGTCATGGCGAGGAACGAGCCATCTGCTTAAAGATCTCGCCGATGAAATAATTCATCCGGCGGCCATTTGGCTAATAGTTCTTCATTTAAAAACTTCCATTCCGGATTAAATGCCCTAATCAATTCTTCTTTTTTGTTTCTCCGCCAGCCTTTTACCTCTTTTTCCCTGGCTATTGAATTATTGACATAAAAAGAAGATTCATAAAAAAGTAAATAAAATACATGATATTTCCTGTGAAAGACTTAGCACTACCTCTATCAATATAATGCTCTATTATTCGCTGCTCAAGATTATCAGTAACACCGGTATATAAAACCGTTTTTGTATAATTAGTCAGAATATAAACGTAATATTTTTTATGGCCATAATTCACAATGTCTTTATGCAGGCCCCTCGTGCCTCGGGGTGACAAGGAAAAGAATGATTGATTCGAAACTTCGTTAATCGTGCCTGGATACCAAGAGTGATTAAAAATTATTGCTTAACAAACCTGATCACTTCTCTTTGCCCCTCTGAATTATTAATGATTAATTGGTAAACGCCGGCCTTGATGTCATTTAATAAAAAAGTGATGGCACTCTTTCCTGTAGGTGTACGTTGTTGTAATCTTCTAACCACTCTTCCCTGCATATCTATAATCACCAACCCCAACTGTTGTTCCGAAGAAGAAACAAAAGAAAGAACAGCATCCGTAATAACAACCGTTGGAGACATCGATACAAACAATCCTTCGATACCATTCAATACAATCGCAATACGACTATACACGACACTTCCATCGGCATCTGTTATCTCAAGGCGATAATAATTTGTTCCGGTTTTTAAATTCTTGTCATCAAACGAATAAAAGCGACTGGTTTCATTGCCATTGATAACAGCGATTGTATTAAAATTCAGATCATCTCCGGCCCTTTGTATTTCAAATTTTGCATCTTTGGAGCAGCAGGCAGCCAGTTCCCACGTTAATGAAGATTGCTTCGTGTTTATTTTTACTGCATTAAAGGAAATAAGACCTACAGGAAGCGGGTTGCCGGTATAAGGAAGATCGGTTGCCAGCGTAAAACCAATAGCAGGAGATATTAAACCGGAAATGTTATTAACGCTTTCAATTCTTCCTGTTTCATAAATTCCTGAAACAACAGGGCCGCTTGTAACAGTTGATCCTTCGTTCGTCCACAATGAACCATCCCAACGGCTGACATAGGTATGAGCAAGGTCCCTGCAAAAACTGGTGAGATTAACTTCGAGTGAAACTTTCTTTGCACTTGCGCCATTATTTTGTTTCAGTGTCCAATATTCCACGTAACTGATGTGATCTAAGGTAGCAACATGTGTGGCAGTATAAGGAGATGTACTTTGTGGGTTTGCTCGTTTATATTCAGCAATAAATTCATCAGTTACACTACCACCTGTTCCAGAAATCCCAATAGGTGCGTAAATACTCCCGACCGCATCGGTAAGCCCTACCGGGAAAATAAAATTATCATCTCCTATTTTCTTCATTGGTCCTGAAATAAAACTATTGATAGAACCTCCTGATACAACACTATTATCCGCCATTGACAAAACATTGATTGCATCTGTTTTGATCTTGCCAGTTGTTAATGTAAGATTAGCAGGAAGAATAAGAGGTGAAAGCAATGTCGCCCCGGCAGCATTATTCATTTTTAATTCAACACTGTTTGTAATTGCCCCTGCACCTGTCACTGAAATATTTTGATTAGTTGATCCATTGAGTTCTAAAACAGGTGACCCGCTGCCGGATTCAGTTATTATGCCCTGCGTTGTTAAATTACCATTGATGTTTACAATATTATTATTAGAAGAACTTTGAAGATTAAAGATCGACGAAGAAGCTTGCTGGTAATTTTGATGGACAATAAAATTGGCGGACATGCTGATGCTTAATGTAACGCCGGAATTGATATAAAGATGCCCGTTGACGTTTAAGGGATTGGCGCCACTCCCGATATAAGTTGCATTAGCTCCATTAGCCGCTGCAGAAAATTCCAGTGTTCCATATGTTCTGTTACTTAAAGATGCTATTGTACTTGCACCTGGCACATCATACTCAAAAACTCCCAGCTCGGTCCCCGCAACAGTTGAAAGACGGGAAACAATAGCGGCATTGCCGCGACTGGTATTATGAATATACCTGCCGCCATTATTTATCCTAAATGTATTCACTATATCAATGCCTGACCCGGCAGATCCACCCGATGAATTTTTTATAATCGCATTATTATAAAGCACTAATGCGTCGCCACTCCCTGTAATGTTCAGGCCGGGATTAGCGGTGTTAGATGAAGGTAAAATTAAAGTGATTGTAAATGAACCTCCGGGATGTATCACAAGTGTGTTAACAGTTACAGTCACAGCGCCGGCCGGCAACGTAATACTAACAGGTGATGCGAAGAATGTATTATCAAGAACAACATCATCAGTACTTGCAGGCACAATATTACCCACCCAATTAGAAGCTGTATTCCATAACCCGTCATTAGCTTCACCATCCCATCGTGCCTGCGCATGAGAATATTGAAAAGCAATTACAAATACAAGCAAGCTGCATATCCACTTTTTCATCCCAACCATTTTAATTATAAAAAATGCTTCCTGGAAAAATGGAATAAGGTTTATGCAGGGGAAATTAAAGGATATGTAAAGGCGGAAAAATAGAAGACTGTCTATTTTTTACGGAAAAACAGGCGCACAGGCACGCCGGTAAAATGAAAATTCTTGCGCAATTGATTCTCGAGGTAATTTTTATACGGCGCTTTTATATCGTCGGGAAAATTGCAGAAAAAAGCGAATGATGGCACCGCCGTTGGCAACTGGGTAACATATTTAATTTTTACCGGATGCCCTCTTACCACCGGCGCATGATAAGTTTCCATGGCTTTGAGCATGACTTTGTTCAGTTCCGATGTAGAAACTTTTCGCTGGCGATTATCGTATACCTCCAATGCTATTTCAATCGCTTTAAAAATGCGGGTCTTTTCTGTTGCGGAAATAAAAAGTACGGGCACGTCGGAGAATGGCGCTAACCGTTCTTTCAATTTCGTTTCATATTCCTTCGCCGTGTTGGTTTCTTTGGTCATTAAATCCCATTTGTTCACCAATACCACGACACCTTTTCCTTTGCGTGTCGCCAGGCTGAATATATTCAGGTCCTGTTGACCAATTCCTTTCTCTGCATCTATCAGCAACAAACAAACATCAGCTTCATCCAATGCTTTAATGGCACGGATCACGGAATAAAACTCCAGGTCTTCATGCACTTTCGTTTTACGACGAATACCCGCTGTATCAATCAATACAAATTCTTTCTGGAATAATTTATAATGCGTATGAATAGTATCTCTTGTCGTACCGGCAATCTCACTCACAATCGTTCTTTCTTCACCGACCAATGAATTAAGTAAAGAAGATTTTCCCACGTTCGGTTGCCCGATGATCGCAAATTTGGGCAGGCCCTCCATCGCTTCTGTTTCTTCGGAAGAATCATCGATGATCAAGGCAGCGATATCATCCAGCAATTCACCAGTACCACTACCACTGGCTGCCGCGAGAAAAAAAACTCTCTCAAAACCTAAACTATAAAATTCAGATGCTTCGAGAAACCTGTCATTATTATCTACTTTATTTACCGTAAGGAAAACCGGCTTGGTGCTGCGACGTAACACATGCGCCATATCATCATCAAGGCTGGTCATGCCCGTATGCGCATCCACTAAAAATATAATGGCGTCTGCTTCTTCCACAGCGATCAACACCTGTTTGGCAATTTCTTTTTCAAACACGTCTTCACTTCCCGCAACAAAGCCACCGGTATCAATTACATTAAATGTTTTGCCATTCCAATCGGCCACGCCATACTGCCTGTCCCTCGTCACGCCGCTTTCGTCGTCTACAATAGCTTTCCGTTGTTCCAATAAACGATTGAACAAAGTGCTTTTGCCAACATTAGGACGACCAACTATTGCGACTGTAAAACTCATACCCTAAATCCCTAAAGGGACTTTTATACTCTGAAATTGATTTTCTTCTTCTGAATTTGAAAATTCAATTTTCAAAAATGTTACTTAATAATTATTTCCAAACTTCATCTATAAATGTGTATCAAAGAATAATGGCTATATAACCTAAGTCCCCCTTTTAGCCCCGATAACAATCGGGGTAGGAAGGACAGGGGTTTAATACCCGTATTCCTTCAACTGCAAATCATTCTCTCTCCACTTCGGTTTCACTTTCACAAACAATTCCAGGAAAACTTTCTGCTGCAAAAATGCTTCAATATCTTTTCTTGATTCGGTGCCGATCTTTTTGATCATGCTTCCTTTTTCACCGATCAATATCATTTTCTGCGTTTCGCGGTGAACAATAATGTCCGCCACTATTTTCACCAGCGTTGTTTTCTCCGAATATTCCCTTACCAGTACGGCTGTATGATAAGGAATTTCATCCTGCGCCATCTGGTAGATCTTTTCACGGATCAACTCACTTACAAAAAATTTTGTTGGCAAATCGCTGATATCATCACCGGCATAAAACGGTTCGCCTTCCGGCAACAATTCAAGGATGGGCTTTAAAAATTTTTTGATATTAATACCGCTGGTAGCTGAAATCGTGATAATACTTTTGCAATATTTTTTGCTTTCAAAAAAAACCTTCGCCTCGTTTATCTTTTCTTCACTCGCCCTGTCGATTTTATTAAGCACCAGGATAGCCGGTACTTTTAATTTCAGCGCTTCAAAAATCGCATTGGCTTCTTCCCAGTTTTCGTTAACATCCACAATCAGCAAAGCGATATCGGCATCTTCCAGCGCACCCTTCACCGCCTGCATCATTTTTTCGTGCAGCTTATATTTTGGTTCAATGATACCCGGCGTATCGGAAAAAACAATTTGATAATCCTTCTCGTTCAATATGGCCTTGATGCGGTGCCGCGTCGTTTGCATTTTTGATGAAACAATAGCCATCTTCTCACCCATCAATGCATTGAGGAGGGTGCTTTTGCCAGCGTTGGGCTTACCAAATATGTTTACAAAACCGGCTTTCATTGTCACCCCAAAAATGTCAAATTTCTTAATTCGGTTGGCAAAGGTAATTGATTAAATTGTTTGGGCGGTAAGTATATCAGGACTATCTTTGCTGCCCACATCGCGAAGTAGAGCAGCGGTAGCTCGTTGGGCTCATAACCCAAAGGTCGGGAGTTCGATCCTCCCCTTCGCAACAAAAGAGACTTTAGCCGGTCTCTTTTTATTTTCCATTATTAGGTACTAGAATTGCAAATCTGCAAGTTAAAAACGGGATTCTAAGTGGCTTTTTATATCACCACCCAGTTTAATCCTTTCTATATCTGTTATCGTTTTTACGGTGTTATCCATGAATTGTAATTTGATAGAAATGATTTTTGAAGTTTCTGGCAGATCTGAAAACCAAACATAATCAAAAGAGTAACTTCCTGTACTACTTGGGTTAATCGGCCCAACACCTCTTAAAGTAGCTGTATACGACTTGTATTTCGAACTGAATACTTTATCCTTTACTGGATTATAAGCAACAACATTTATAGTAATATATTTTATGGTCTTGACTCCGATATTATAAACCTCAATCGAATATCCTGTGCCATCAGTGTATTCACTTTCATCTTTCAATTGAGAGTTTAAAATTATAATACCATAATTTTTATACTTATCTATTTCAGCTAACAATTTAGAGTTATCCTTTCTATTAACTAATGTATCAGCATAGAAAGCTTTATAATATAGCCTATCTAACGAAGCCTTGTCCATTCGCTTTAAACTATCATAAATATTTGAAGCAGTATAAACATCCGCAGTATCAACCGCTATCGTATTACCACGATATACTGCGGAATAATAGTTATCAAACCCATATATTGAACATTTCTTAATCGCATAAATAAGAATCTTGGTTAGAGCAGGCAATTCTTCAACATAATAAGAACACGAAAGATCGTTTTGATGTAAAGTAATTTTCGGTTTAAGTAAGCCGATTATAGCTGTAGTATCGTCTTTTAAAAAATTATTTCTTTTTTGAGAAAAGGAATTGATATGACATACTAAACAGATTAATAAGAACAGAACTTTCATTTTTAAGGTTTTAATTCATTCGACAATTATACCCTATAAATTTAATACTTATTTAAAAATGTTATTATTCATAGTTATGACGCCGCTTTGCTGAGTAGCGAACAGAACCCTGAAGAGTGCGACGCAACAGGCGATGATAGTAGCACTACAGCCGGGCTAATAAAAGAATTAAAAAAAAATCGCCACCCCGGGAACGGAGCGGCGAAAATTTCAAAAATGTATGAACTACTTGCTTTATGAGCCAATCCTTGAGATGCTGCTGGCGCCACTTGTTTTTAAATCGCGGATCACGCCTTTGCCCTTGTAATCAATATCACTCGCACCGCTGGCATGCACAGACATTTCTTTATTGATGTTGATGCGGATCTCGCTGGCGCCAGACGCTTTCGCATTACAATAATCCGCTTCCAGTTCCAGCCCCTGGAATTTGCTGGCGCCGCTGGCTTCTATATTTAACTCCACCGCACTGCCGCTTACTTTCATATCAGAAGCGCCACTGAGATCAAGTGAAATTTTCTTTGCACTTACTTTTCCTTTCAGATCACTGGCGCCGGATAAATGAATGGTTGTTTCATTTGCTTTCCACTCTCCCACGATGTCAACATCGCAAGCGCCGCCCGCTTCCAGTTTATCCAACTGCTTAAATGAAACATAGGCTTTGAGTTTTTTATTGCCGGAGTTCCATTTGCCTTTTCCATCGTAATCGATATACAATGTTCCATCTCTCACTTCCACTTTTATCCCATCCAGGTATTTAGGATCGGTGGCGCTAACGGCCACCGACTCTTCATTTGATTGCGTAAGCAACACATCAAACGCACTGGATAATTTGATAGCATGAAAACTCTTGACGTCCCGTGGTTGCACATTCGGGTCTTTTATCTGCTGCGCATATATCGCAACAGAGAGCATTAATCCTGCAAACAATAACGTTAACTTTTTCATTAGTCTTTGTTTATTAAAATTCCGTTTTATATTTTCGATACCGAGCCGCCGGTACGTGTTTTCACATCGCGGATGCCAGCGCCACCTTTATATTTTACTTCACCTCCGGTGTTTGCCTTTACATTCAGTTCTTTTTCCACCGTAATAAATATTTTAGCGCCGGTGTTTACATTAGCGCTGCATTGAACGGTTTTCAATTCTTCGCTCATAAATTTACTTCCTGTGTTACCAGCAACATCCACGTTATCTGCTGTTCCCGTCAATGTAATTTTTGAGCCGGTAGACTGGTCTACTTTTAAAGTCGTGATATTTATTTTACCATTTACAATGCCGCCTGTGTTTGCTTTCAGATCTAAATTTGCAGAACTGAGCACACCATCTATTTCAACCGTTGCGCCGGTTTCTACATTCAGTTTATCCAGCGTTTTGCAGGAAACATAAGCTTTTAAATTTTTGTCTTCGCCCTTCCGGTTAATAGCGCCGGTTTTTGTCTCGTAATGAATTTTCAAAACTCCATCCACCACTTCGGTGATGATATGGTCACGGTACTCCGTTTTTGAAGCGCTAACCGCCACTTCCTCCACATTACCCTGCGTTAGCACCAGTTCAACACCCGTGGCAACCGTAATCCCGTGAAAGCTGCCAACAGTCCTTTTTTCAACATTTAAGTCCTGTATTGTCTTTTGGGCCACGCAAAAGCTGGCGCTGGCTGAAAGTATTAAAACAGAAAGAAATAACTTCTTCATAAACTATGGTTTGGTGTGGTACGAAGCAGGTCGTTGAAAAGTTACAATTTTTTTAAAATTTTATGGGCCGGGCTGTGGTGTTATGCGCAGCATCCTGCGGACTATTGTCGCCTGTTGTTGAGCGAAGCGAAACCCCGATGCATATCGGGGCGTCGCACTCCCGATAGCTATCGGGATCAGGGTTCTGTTCGCTACTAAACATTTGCCCGAAACACGATTTGGGTGGATTTATAAGATTATAAGAACAAATCTTTGAATCCATTAATCTACCCAAATCGTGGTTCAGATTATTTTACTGATATCTCCACACTTCCTTAGCTTTGCATCCAGTTCTTTAGTAATTCAACAGCGTTTCCCGGGGTGCTACAGATATGCAACAAAGTATATGCTGGGCTGAGATAATACCCGTAAAACCTGATCAGGGTAATGCCTGCGCAGGGAAGGAGGTTCCATTTTCCCCTTTCTTCACCACAGCATTTCCCTCTCCTTCTTTTAACCTTAAAAATTTAAAAAGATGAAGAGGATTGCAGTTCCCGTTATTTCATTTTTTCTATGCCAGCAATTAATGGCGCAGGAAAAGAACACTGCTACAGACAGTTTTTATTTGCTTTCTCCCGTAGAAGTAAAAGCCATTCGTGCCGGAGATAAAGCGCCATTTACCAAAACCAATATTGGTAAAAAAGAAATTGAAAAAAACAACCTGGGCCAGGATGTGCCCTTCCTGCTGAACCAAACACCTTCAGTGGTGATCAATTCAGATGCCGGTAATGGTATTGGCTATACAGGTATCCGCATCCGCGGCAGCGATGCGACAAGGATAAACGTAACCGTGAACGGCATCCCTTACAATGATGCGGAAAGCCAGGGAACATTTTTTGTTGACCTGCCGGATATTGCTTCTTCAGTGAATTCTATACAAATACAACGTGGTGTGGGTACTTCTTCCAATGGTACCGGTGCATTCGGTGCAACAGTTAGTTTATCGACTAATGAATTTAATCCCAAGACCTATGCGGAAATCAATAACAGTTATGGCTCTTTCAACACATGGAAGAATACGGTGAAAGCAGGCACGGGTTTGATCAACAATCATTTTACGGTAGATGCAAGATTGAGCCAGGTAACAAGCGATGGTTATATCGACAGGTCGAAAAGCAACCTGCAATCTTTTTATTTATCCGGCGTTTATACCGCTAATAAATCAGCACTGCGTTTCAATGTTTTTTCAGGAAAAGAAAAAACCTACCAGGCATGGAACGGCGTACCGGAAAATTTATTGAAAACAAACAGGACTTTCAATTCAAGCGGAACGGATAAACCCGGTGAACCTTACGATAACGAAACAGATAATTACAGGCAAACGCATTACCAGTTATTCTTTAATACACAATGCAACGATAACTGGAGTTTTAATACGGCGGCATTTCTTACCCGTGGCCTTGGTTATTATGAGAACTATAAAGGGGGGCAAAAATTTTCAAGCTATAATCTTCCGAATGTTGTAATCGGCGGAACTACTATTACCAAAACTGATTTGATCAGGCAAAAATGGCTGGACAATTATTTTTATGGACAGGTATTTTCAGCGCAATATAAAAAGGGTAAAAACGCCATCACTATCGGCAGTGGCTGGACCGTGTACGATGGCAATCACCATGGTAATATCATCTGGGCGCAGTATGGCATTAATAAAGACTACCAGTACTATGATGTGGATGCATTGAAATCAGATATCAATGTGTATGGCAAATGGCAATACGATTTATCGGCATACTGGAGTTTATTTACCGATCTGCAATATCGACAAGTACAGCATAAGATGAATGGCTTCGCCAATAACCCTTCTTTATTGATCAATAGAAAATTTCATTTCGTAAACCCGAAAGCGGGTATCAGCTACAGCAGGAATGGATGGCAAACTTATTTCAGCTATGCCATGGCCGGCAAAGAACCGAACCGGGATGATTTTGAAGCCAGCCCGATGAACCAGCCGAAAAAAGAAACACTGCACGATTTTGAAGCAGGTATTGAAAAAAGAACGGCAACATCTTATGCCAGCGCTACTCTCTATTACATGTTGTATAAAGATCAACTGGTACTCACCGGCATGATCAATGATGTGGGAGCTTATACAAGAATTAATGTACCCAATAGTTACCGTGCAGGTATTGAATTGCAGGGTGGTTACACATTTTCAAAATGGGTGAATGTTGCGGCCAACCTTACTTTCAGCCGCAATAAAATAAAAACGTTCACCGAATTTCTTGATAATTATGATGCCAGCTTTGATTGGATTGGGCAGCAAGACATTCCACATAAAAATACCGATATCGCTTTTGCGCCTTCGGTCATTGGCGGGTTGACAATTAATTTTTTACCGGTAAAGAATATTGAATTGAGTTTATTGAGTAAATATGTTGGTAAACAATACCTGGATAATACACAAAATGAAAGCAGGAAGCTCGATGCTTTTTATACGCAGGATACAAGGGTTATTTTCAGTTTTGGAAATAAGCTTTTAAAAGATTGTAAATTGATCGGGCAGGTAAATAATATTTTCAACAAAAAATATGAGCCTAACGGCTACACGTACAGTTATGTGTACGATGGAACTATTACCGCCGATAATTATTATTTCCCGATGGCGGGAACGAATTATATGATTGGGCTGAATATAAGATTGTAGGAGAAACAGACCGAGGCCGGAACTAAAGTTCCGGCTTCTTACTTTTAATCAATGATCGGAACTGGAGTTCCGGTTTCCTATTTTTCGCTTCCAAATTTTTCCTGCCATGCCAGCATACCACCCACAAGATTTTTTGTATTCTTAAAACCTAATGTATCCAGTATCATACAGGCCTGACCGCTGCGGTTACCACTCCGGCAGTATACAATGAGTTCTTCATCTTTATATTCTTCCAGTTCATCCACCTGCATCGTTTGCACTTGTCCCAATGGATACAATGTTCCGCCAATATTAAAATCAGCATGCTCATGTGGTTCTCTTACATCCACGATGTTCAGCTTCTCTCCCGCATCAAGCCGTTTTTTTACTTCTTCAATGGTTATATTCTCCATACTTACTTTTTAAAATAATATTATTGATTTTCTACTGGCTTGGGTACTGTAAAAGTATCTATTGCCGGTTTTTCACGTTGCAGCCACACATCCATCAATTGGCCAGAACGGATGTATTGAAATTCTCTATCGTCATTAAAACGTTGCGGGCTTTGTTTATAGATATATGCGCTGCAGGTATCACTTATATCATCAGCGATTACAGAGCCGAAAGTAATTCCATTCTCTTCCAGTTTTGATTTAGCAGCGCAATAGGTCATGCCAATCAAAGAAGGCACTACAAACTTCCTGTCACCCACACCATCGCCCAGCACCAGCGATATCACGCTTCCCATCCGGATCTTTGTACCTGGTGGAATCGGGCTGCCTTTATATACTTGTTCGAGCACAGCATTATTGGCAAAGTCAGGTTTATAAGTAGTATCACCCACCCGAAGGTTAGCACTCTTGAGCGCCATCTCAGCACTTCGAAAACTGAACCCAACAAGATTAGGCATTTCCACAACAGGTGGTATGGCACGGTTGATCGTGAGATAAACAGTACGGTTCACTTTCACGACTTCATCAGCGTCGGGCACCTGCTTCAATACCGTCAATGGTTTAGTAGTATCTACATAAATCGAGTCCTGCACCTGCACTTCAAAACCGGCGTCTTCCAATAATTTCTCCGCATCATCAAATGACTTTCCCACTACGGAAGGAATTGTTTTTGATTGATTGTGATGGGTACACCACTTCAATGAAAAAACAAAGATGAAAAAGAGGATGAATGCCAAAGCAATCCCTGTGAGAATATTCAGCCATAAAGGCCGGTGTGTGACGAACTTAAACATGCCAGGTTTTATCGTTTAATAAATAAAGATACGAGATGCTGGATATCAGGCCGGGATTGCTTATTGATCCTCTATCTGCGCTTTTAATTAAAATTATATGATGCCAGCTTCAGTACTGAGCGAAGTCGAAGTATCATTGCATCGTCTGTTGCGACGCTCCGTTGATCCTTCCGTTTCCATGGCGTCTTAAAACGAGACCGCTTTCTTTCACTTAACAGTACTTAACGCTTCTTCTACCAGTCTGGTATAAAATTCTTCAAGGCTCCAGCCCATCGCTTTCACCTGCTGCGGCACGATGCTGGCTTCACTTTGACCGGGAACGGTGTTTACTTCCAGCATAAATGGCTGACCCGTGCTTTCATCATAGATAAAATCAATCCGAACAATACCACGGCAATTAAAAATACTGTATATCCTTTTTGCCGCTTCTCTTATTTTATCTGCTACGGCATCATCCACCTGTGCAGGCGTTACTTCCGTAGAAGCGCCTTCGTATTTTGCTTCGTAATCAAAAAATTCTTTTTTGCTGATGATCTCTGTTATCGGCAATGTAATGACTTCTCCTTTACTTTTAAAAACACCGATGGTAAACTCACGGCCGCTGATGAATTCTTCTATCAACACCTGTTCGTCTTCACGAAATGCTTTTTCAATAGCTACCCCTAATTCATCGGAAGCATTGTTCACTTTCGACATACCAATGCTGGAGCCGCCGTTATTCGGTTTTACAAAAACTGGGAATTTAAGCTGGGAAGCTATTTCATCCGGGCTTATAAAATTATTTTTAATTAATAATACGGAATTGGCGACAGCGATGCCCGCCATTTTTGCGACTGCTACGGTATAACGCTTATTAAAAGTGAGGGATGAGGAAGCAGCATCGCAGCCTGTATAGCTTATTCTTAATGTATCAAAATATCCCTGCAACTTACCGTCTTCACCCGGAGTGCCGTGCATGCCGATAAAGACAGCGTCGAACCGGACTTTGCGGTTGTCGAGTTGTAATGAAAAATCGTTCTTATCAACTTCCACTTTCCGGCCATCCGTCATTTCATAAAACCAGCCTTTGGGATTAATATCAATCTTATAGACATTGAAAAGTTTCCTGCTAAGATTAGTATCTATTGTAACAGCACTTTTATAGGAGATGACCGCTTCACCGGAAAAACCACCTGTGACGAGGGCAATGTTCTTCTTCATGATTGCATTTGAAGCGCAAATATTGAAGAAAAATTGTATTGAATGAAATAAAATTCTGTTACAAAGGGAATAACATCTGAATACAGGATGAATATTACTTAAAATAAGAAAGGTGAAGGCCATAATTGCCCTTCACCTCTTTACGACGGGAAATATCACCCGCCAACAATTTAGCAGCAGAACTGCTTTATTAACTACAAGTAAGATAGAAAAAATCGTGCTATAATCTAATTTTTGAGAGAGAATTTTATGCACATTGTTACATATGCAGCTTCTCTTTCTTCGCCATCAGTTCTTCTACTGTTTCCTGGTACATCTCGTCCGGAACGCAACAGTCTACAGGACAAACAGCTGCACATTGGGGCTCTTCATGAAAACCCTGGCATTCCGTGCATTTATTAGGGGTAATATAATAGGTATCTGTACTTACTGGAGCATTCTTTTGGTCTGCATCTACAACGCTGCCATCTACTAATGTAAAGGATCCTTTTACGGAAGTGCCATCTGATATGGCCCATTCAACGCCGCCTTCATATATTGCATTATTGGGACATTCCGGTTCGCAGGCACCGCAGTTGATACATTCTTCTGTTATTTTAATTGCCATGGGCTAGTTCGAGTTAATGGGTTGAAATAATTTTGCTAATCGTTAGTTTCCAGAGAACAAATTTAATATTTGCGCATGAATTTACAACAGAGAATAGATTTATTAGATCAATTAGGTAAATATATTTTATCCGGCAATGCTGAATGGCAACAGGTAAAAGAGAGGGCTGGCTATGAGAATGGCTGGTTTATTCCCCAATTTGTTGATCTTGCTACCAACAGCATTGCTGAAAATTTTTTGCAAAAAGAAATAATTGAACGTTGGTTAGCCAACTATCATCTAAAAGCCATAAACGATAAGCCGCAAACGGTCGGGATAGTAATGGCAGGGAATATACCATTGGTAGGTTTCCATGATATGCTTTGCGTATTCATTACAGGTCATATAGCTTTTATCAAACCTTCTTCGAAAGACAAGGTTTTGATCAAACACCTGGTAGAGGTAATGGCGAAATGGAATGATGAAATAAATGAACTGATCCGTTTTGGTGATATGCTGAAGGGATGCGACGCTTATATCGCTACCGGCAGTAATAACTCTGCTGCCCATTTTGAATATTATTTCAGGAAATACCCGCATATCATTCGTCGTAACAGGACATCGGTGGCCATCCTCAGTGGCGAAGAAACAAAAGAAGAACTGGAGTTACTGGCAGATGATGTGTATTTGTACTTTGGGTTAGGTTGCCGCAACGTGACTAAAATTTTTGTGCCCGAAGAATATGATTTTGTTCCTTTATTATCGGCTTTTAAAAAATATAACTACATGGCCGATCATTCCAAATACAAAAACAACTACGATTATAACCTCGCCATTCATTTATTGAATAAAAAATTCTACATGAGTAATGACTCTATCCTCCTAATTGAAGAAGCGTCTCCTTACTCACCCATCAGCCAGCTCAATTATGAATTTTACAAGGACAAAGACAAGTTGCACAAATCTTTGGAAGGCAAATCTGAGCTGCAATGCATTGTTGGACGGGAGTTTATTCCTTTTGGGCAAGCGCAATACCCGGCGATCGGGGATTATGCGGATGGTGTTGATACGATCAGCTTTTTGAAAAAGCTTGCGGAAGGGGCATCGGATTTGTCGTAATTCTTTAATAAATTTACAGTAACCTACGAAGGGCTTAGTAAATGATTTGTTAAACTGAACCAACGGAAAACGAAACTGTTATGACAGTTGTTATTTTGTGTAGTAAGATGAAATTTGAATAGAGGGCGGAATAATTACTAATTATTAATTAATAATTATTGAGGAGAGATCAATTATGCTGAATAGCGGACAGAAAGATGAAGAGTGCGACGCAACAGGCGATGATAGTCCACGGGATGCTGCGCATAGCAATGCAGCCGGGCTAATAAATTTACGCTGAACCTGAATAACAATTTTTAGGATACAATAAAAACCTCGATTAAAGAATATGAAATGGAAACAACTCTTGCTGATCGTTGCCGTAAGCGCTTCATCAGCTATTGGCAGTGTGTGGGTGTATAGTAAAGTAAATCCTGCGAAAACTGTCTTTGCTCAATCTACTAATAATAGTAAGCTGCCTGTGAATTATGCTGGCTTTTATGACAATGCGATCGCAACGGGTGGTGTAGAGCCTGTGGATTTCAGTAAGGCGGCGAATGCTGCGGTGCCTGCGGTAGTGCATATAAAAACAAAAATTGCTGCACGTAAAATCAGCAATGAATTGCCGAACAGCAGGGGCGGCGGTGGTAATGATGATATGGACGGTTGGTTCAGGCGATTTTTTGATATGGACCCGAATGGTGGCATACAACCTGAACAAAGAGCATCCGGCAGTGGCGTGATCATCAGTGATGATGGATATATCGTAACTAATAACCACGTTGTTTCTGATGGTGGTAATGGTGTAGCGGAAGAAATCACTGTTACATTAAATGAAAATAAAAAGACGTTTAAGGCGAAAGTGATCGGCCGTGACCCGAGCAGTGATATCGCTGTATTGAAAGTGGATGCAACAGGTTTGCCTTACATGATCTATGGCAATTCTGATAACGCAAGTCTTGGCCAATGGGTATTAGCCGTTGGTTACCCGCTGACATTGGAAGCGACTGTGACCGCAGGTATCATCAGCGCTAAGGGAAGACAAATTGGTATCAACAGCCGCCAAAGCCAGTCCCCGATTGAATCATTCATCCAAACAGATGCGGCGGTGAACCAGGGTAACAGCGGTGGAGCTTTGATCAATACAGATGGGCAACTGATCGGTATTAACTCTGCGATCCTGGCACCAAGTGGTACGTATGCTGGTTACTCGTTTGCAATACCTGTGAATATTGTAAAGAAAATCGTGAATGACCTGATTGAATTCGGTGATGTGAAGAGAGGTTATCTTGGTATCTCTTATCCTACCAGCGACAATGAAGGTTGGGTGAAAAGGGCCGGCGTAAAAGATGGTCAGGGTGTATATGCATTGGCAGTGCCTACTGATGGAGCTGCCTACAAAGCCGGGTTGAAAAAAGGTGATGTAATTACTAAAATAAATGGTTCGTATGTAACATCCGGTTTACAAATGAGCGGGCAGATTGCCAGCTACAAACCAGGCGATAAAGTGAAAGTGACTTACCTGCGTGAAGGCAAAGAATATACTTCTGATATTACATTAAAAGGAGAGATAAGCAAAGTGGATGTCAGCGCTACGGAACTTATTGGTGACAGGCTTGGTGTGGAATTGCAGGCACTGACTAAAGAGCAGATCACTAAATATGATGTAGAAGGCGGTGTGATTGTGAAAAAGATAAATGCCAATAGCCCATTCAGCCGCACCAGGATGGAAGAAAACTTTATTATCACCAGTGTGAATGGAAAAGATATAAAGAACATTGACCAACTGGCGCAGGCGCTTGGTTCAGGGTATGGAAAAATAAAATTTGAAGGAATCTACCCTAATTATGATGGTGTTTATTCTTACCAGATTAATTTGGGTGAAGAAGATAATTAAGGATTGATGATTGAATTATTATAGAAAGGCCCCGAAATATCGGGGCTTTTTCTTTTTTTATTTTTCAAAAACAAGAAAACCAGAGGCTGGTAAATCAAACGTTTTATTCGAACTTATATCAACACTATCGCCTGAAAAAACGTTTCTAAAGTTTCCGTTTACTTTTTCATCTGTGATTGAAACAGAAAGAGCATCCGCTGAAAAGAGGTTTATTATCACCAGCACTTCCTTCTCCCCATTTTTCCGAAGAAAAGAAAATACATTTTTATCCTCGTTGGTGGTGATGCGGTAAGTGATAACAGCCGGATCTCCGGCACGCAGTGCGGGATGTGTGGCGTGAAGGTTCAATAACGTTTTATAAAAATCATGTAATTCGACGGTGCTTGTCCATTCTATTTCATCTTTCTCAAAAAAACGCAACCTTTTTTTATTCGGTAATTCCTGCCCGCTGTATATTAAAGGAATGGCATTCCAGGTAGCGCAAAGAACAGCGAATGCTTTGGCGAGGTCGCCCATCCTTTCGTACTCACTTCCGCTATGAGAATTTTCATCATGATTGCTGGTAAAAAATGCCCGCAATGCATTGGGTGGAAAAATAGTGTCGTACTTGATCAACACGCTGTCCAATCCTTCCATGATCGTTTCCTTTCGCCAGAAGGCTTCCATTTTATGCAGGAATTCCCATGTATAGGTAGCATCGAATACCGTATGATAATTCGCTTCCTCTGTTTCGGCCAGCCAGAACAATGGTTTTATTTCATCTAATTGTTTCCTTGCTTCTTTCCAAAAATCAAGAGGGACCAAATGCGCCATGTCACAACGGAAACCATCGATACCAACCGCAGTGATCCAGAATTTCATGTCACTGATCATTTCACTCCACAATTCTTTATTATCAAAATTCAAATCAATGACATCCGCCCAATCTGGAAAAGGCGGACGAAAATTACCAGCATGATCTTTTGTAAAAAAATCGGGATGTGATTTTGTCCATACATGGTCCCATGCTGTATGGTTCGCCACCCAATCCAAAATTATTTTGAAACCTAATGCATGCGCCTGGTTCACGAGGTTTTTAAAATCATCAAACGTTCCGTAATCGCTGCTGACTTTTTTATAATCGCTGATAGAATAATAGCTGCCTATTGTTCCTTTGCGGTTTACTTCACCAATGGGATAAATGGGCATGAACCATAATACCTGCACGCCCATATCTATTAGTCGTGGTAATTCTTTTGCAAAGGCGTTGAAAGTTCCTTCAGCGGTATATTGCCGCACATTCACTTCGTAAATATTGGTGCTGTGCACCCAATCCAGCGGTTTAAATCCGTTTGTCATGCCTGTAATATAGTTCGGAAGTCTGAAGTCTGAAGCAAGAAATAGCAAAGAAATTTCTCAACACAGTATAGCCTTTGATTGTATAAGACTAATTCTGACTTCCAGTTTCCATCCTCATTCCTCCAGCCTCCGCCTTCGTATCTTTGCAGCATGAAGAGTTTCGATGTCCCTATTATTTACCGCAGCCCGTTGATCACCGCCATCAAAAAGAAGCGGAAGGAAATGGACAAATTAAAAAAGGACTTCTCTCCCACCCTGTTGGATTTTGGGCCTCTTCAAATTTACCTCGCCCGTCATTTTGGTTTTTGCTATGGTGTGGAAAATGCGATCGAGATCGCTTTCAGAACGGTAGAAGAAAATCCCGGTAAACGAATTTTTCTATTAAGTGAAATGATCCACAACCCGCAGGTCAATGCCGACCTGCAAGCACATGGCGTCACTTTCCTGCAGGATACCTATGGCAAACAAATCATTCCTTTTGAAGACATAACGAAGGACGATGTGGTGATCATCCCTGCCTTTGGCACCACGCTGGAAATAGAAAAAAAATTAAACAACATCGGCATCCAGACTGAAAAATATAATACCACTTGCCCTTTCGTAGAAAAAGTATGGAACCGGAGCGAACAGATTGCGAAGAAGGACTATACAATTATCATTCATGGCAAGCCAAAGCATGAAGAAACAAGGGCCACTTTTTCCCATGCGGCTTTTAATGCGCCGTCGGTTGTTGTGGAAAATATGGAGCAAACAAAAGAATTAGCGAAATACATAACCGGGGAGAAAGACCCCTCTTTATTTTACAATGAATTTAAAGACCAATACTCCGCAGGGTTTGATGTAAAGAATGATTTGCACCGCATCGGCGTGGTTAACCAAACTACCATGCTCGCCAGCGATACGCAGGCCATTGCTGATTTCTTAAAACAAATAATGACGGAGAAATATAATCTTACAACAGAAAACGTGAATGAACGTTTTGCCGATACACGGGATACATTATGCTACGCCACCAACGATAACCAAAGCGCTGTGACCGGCATGCTGGAAACGAATGCTGACCTTGCCGTGGTAGTGGGTGGTTATAATTCATCCAACACTTCGCACCTTGTTGAATTATGCGAAGAGAAATTACCGACGTATTATATCAGCAGCGAAGAAAAAATTCTTTCTGAAAAAGAAATACTGCATTATAATTTTTACACAAAACAGGAAATTCTCACGGCGAATTATTTAGCGGCGAAAGAACCGGTGAAAATTTTGATGACGAGCGGGGCCTCTTGCCCGGATGCGATTGTGGAAAATGTAATTACCAAAATGGCAAGTTTTTATCCCAGATCAAAAACGATTGAAGAAATAGGAACACGGTTTCAGTAAAATGATTATGCCACGGTTTTGAACCGTGGCATAATCATTTATAAGTAGCTACCTCTTACTTCTATTTATACAACTGCGTATAATATTCATGCGCCATCCTGTTACTCTCAAACTGGAAACGCACATCCTGCATACTGTTCTTAATAATCTGCCTCCATGTAGAATAATTCTCGTAATAAAGCGGTAAGATTTCTTTCTCCAGTATCTCGTATAAATAATTCAGGTCATACATATCCTGGTCGTGTACGGACATGCTGCCATAATCTACCATCGGAACAACAAAACCATTATGTCCATGATTGATAAACTCAGGGATCCATCCATCATCTGTAGAAAAGTTAACAGCGCCATTCATCGCCGCTGTCATACCGCTGGTGCCCGACGCTTCTCTTGGCACACGGGGATTATTTAACCAGCAATCAGATGCTTGTTTTAACCGTTTGGATAATCCAAGTTCATACCCGATCATCACCGCCATATTTTTATAGCGCTTGCTTAAGTGAACCAGTTGATTAAACTCACTGATCGCCGGGTGATCTACCGGGTAAGGTTTACCACCCCAGATCACCTGCACGGGATATTTTTTATTGGTCATTAACTTTTCAAACCGGTCTTCGTCAGAAGTAATTAATCCTGCACGTTTGTACCCGGCGAAACGTCTTGCCCATACGATGGTAAATACATCCGGGTTAAACAATTTTCCAGTTTGATCTGCTACAATTTCAAACGCCCTTTTCTTCAAATATTTTTTGCGGTCATCTATTCCGTAATCATCACCAGCTTCTTTAAAGCGGTACAATTGTTTGTCCGCCCAGTAAGTATAATTCTGTGAATTAGTAATTGAAATGATCGGGCATATACCCTCGTAGCGGCTCCACATGATCCTCGCCACTTTGCCGTGCAATTGAGATACAGCATTTGCTATATGTGCAAACCGCAATGCGACCAGCGAGTGATTGAACGCATCATCATTATTGCCTGTCAGCTTTTTTACTTCATCCACGCTTAAGCCGCAGAAGTAGCTCATCTTATGACAGAGATAAATATCATGCTTTTCATTGCCCGCTTCTTCCGGCGTATGTGTTGTAAACACCAACCGCTTCTTCACTTCATCGATGTTGCGGTTGAATTTTGTATAGAGATAAAATGCAGCCGACAATGCATGCGCTTCATTCATATGATATAACTCAGGATTGAAACCGATAATATCCATCAGTTTGGCGCCGCCCACACCCAGCAAAATAAACTGGGCCACTTTCGTAGCCACATTCGCATCGTACAAACGGTGCGTGATGGTCTGGGAGACATAATCATTTTCCGGAACATCCGTACTCAATAAAAATAATGGTGCGGACTTAAATGTTTCGGGGTTCAGGTAATACACTTTTATCCATACCGGGTGCTCATGCACATTGATCTGGAATTTAACACCGGTATCTTCTAAAAAACTATACTGCTTTTCATTCCAGGTCACGTTCAGCGTTTGGTCCTGGTTTCTTGCCTGGTCATAATAACCATACTTCCACAGGATGCCGATGCCGATCATATTTTGCTTTAACTCATAAGCGCTGCGCAAATGCGAACCGGCGAGAAAGCCAAGGCCGCCACTATAAATTTTCAGTGGCTGGTGAATGGCGAACTCCATCGAGAAATAAGCCACTTTCTTAGAATAGTTTTGTTCAACGGGGTACGGAACACTGTAATTTGTAAAACTCATTGTATTATTTTCTTTTACGCAAGGGCACAAGATAGTCGGAAAATCGGAAAAGTTATAATGCCCGCCTGCACATGTATTATTAGAGAAAATAAAAAGTTATTGTGCAATAATATTTTTTGTGGCCCAGTAGAGAACAGAAAGATGAAGTCCCGATAGCTATCGGGAGCGACGCAACAGGTGATATAGTAGCAATGCAGCCGGGCAAATAATTATTACACGGAACAATTCCGTGCTTCCGTAGCAATCATGGCTCTAAGATTTTTTAGCAACAGGCTTTGACTTTGCCTCTTTCTTTCTTGGGTAAAAGCCATCAAAGGAACAGCGCAATCCCCTGCGGGAACCGCAACCTTCTATTTCTTTTAAGGTTACACCAGATGAAGTAAAGGTAAATTGTAAGGAGCAGGGATCACCAGCTTCGCGGTATTCCGCCTGGGTAGCGGATTTTATAATGGCGTCACCTTTTAATTCGCCGGTGCAGGCGCCATTGCTTTTTTCAAAATGAATAAAAAAGGTAAGCAATCCTTTTTTCCTTCCATCCCTTATAGAGACAATATTCATTTTACCACTGCCATAGTCCGCCGCGTTCTTTTGCTTGCGTGAAAAAGTATCAATGGGGTTAATGAGTTCCGTTATTTTATCATCCAGCGCATCCGTCATGATCAGCGTAAAGTTTTTCGCATCGCTGTTCAGTACATATACATCCTTGCCTTCGCTGGTAGTGCCATCACTATTTTTCCGCGACATATTTTTATACAACGTGTAGCGGCTGTCAAGGCTGGCTGTTTGTTGTGTCGCAGAGTTTTGATCAGGCGTTAAAAATGGCATGGCGGTAATAAGATTGTCCTTGCCATCAAAGGTTATTACAAAAGCCGTTCGTTTGGCGCCTGCTACGGCTTTTGCGAAAAGATAAGTTTCCTCCCCTTCCACTTTTCCCATCGGGTAAATTTTGGGCTTAATGCCTTTGCCAAAAACTTTGCTGATCACCGAATCAGGAACAAACTGTGTAAATACTTTATAGCTGATGAGCAACGAATCTTTATCCTTTTTTAATAAAGAAGTATCCGTTATTGCGTAAGGCAACTTTACAGCCGGGAAGAAATCAATAAAGTCAGTCACTTCCACAGGATCTTCGCCTGCCAAAGAAGCTTTCTTTTTTGATTTGCAGCCAATCAATAGCGTTGTTAAAAAAATAAAGAGACAGAATTTGCTGAAAGCCGTCATGATCTGTAGTTGGTAGGGCAAATTAAGGGTTTCCCGTCTTACCATCAATACTTTATTTTGACAAGTGAATGAAATATTTTAGGTTTGTCTAAAAATAATTTTAGTTGTGTTGAATTATTCTACCAGTGAAGAAAACTATATCAAGGCGATCTTCCACCTGCAAAAGGATGGAATCGTCACTACTAATGAGCTATCAGCGGAATTGAAGACCAAACCCGCTTCCGTTACGGATATGATGAAAAAGTTGCGGGACAAAAAGCTCGTTCATTACCAGGCGTACCATGGCTTTAAATTGAGCAATGATGGCAAGAAAGTAGCGCTGCTCATTATCCGCCGCCACCGGCTCTGGGAATTTTTTTTAGCGGAAAAACTAAAATTCAATTGGGACGAAGTGCATATCGTTGCGGAAGACCTTGAGCATGTCAGCAACAAAAAATTAATAGACAAGCTGGATGAATTTCTTGGCTTTCCCCGTTTCGATCCGCATGGCGACCCGATACCGGACAGCAATGGTAAAATAGAAACCAGCAAACAGGTTTGTTTAACTGAGTTGCCCTTAAATAAAACATCCACCGTTTGCCATGTCAGCGATCAATCAACTGAGATGCTGGAATTGCTGGGACATAAAAAGATCGGCATCGGCACTAAGTTGGAAGTGAAAAAGAAATTCAATTTTGACCACTCCTTAGAAATTAAAATACGTCAGCAAGCCCCTTCCAATATCAGCGGCGAACTGGCTAAAAATATTTATGTGAGATATGATGACTGAAAAACATGACCATGTTTCATTGAGTGAAGTACATGAAACCATTGATACTACGGTAACACACAAATCGGTGTGGAGACGTGTCCTCTCTTTCTTCGGGCCTGCTTACCTCGTAAGCGTAGGTTATATGGACCCGGGCAACTGGGCAACTGATCTTGCCGGCGGAAGCCAGTTTGGTTATACATTGATATGGGTTTTATTCATGAGTAACCTGATGGCATTGTT
Organism: Chitinophagaceae bacterium; assembly: GCA_037200685.1. GTDB lineage: Bacteria > Bacteroidota > Bacteroidia > Chitinophagales > Chitinophagaceae > JAJKIP01. The sequence goes on along the minus strand of JBBCIG010000018.1, from coordinate 89,452 downwards.
ATTACAAAGCCTGTCTGCAAGGCTGGGCATCGTACGAAGAAGGGACCTCGCCCAGGCCAACAGGGAAGTATATCCACGTCCAATCAATCTTTCTTTATATGTACTTGCTGAAATAGCTATCGCCGCCTGTGATCTGGCGGAAGTGCTGGGTATGGCTATCGGGTTACAATTACTTACGGGCATACCTCTGATCTGGGGAGTTCTTATTACCGTACTTGATACTTTTCTTTTATTGTTGCTGCAAAGGTTAGGCATGCGAAAAATGGAAGCCTTTATTATCGGGCTTGTATTCATCATCGGCATGTCCTTTCTTATTGAAATCGTTTTGGCAAAACCTGATTTGGGCCAAATTGCAAAAGGATTTATTCCCACCCGCATGAATGATATAGCCTTGTACATTGCTATTGGTATTATCGGTGCGACAGTCATGCCCCATAATTTATATCTCCATTCCGCACTGGTGCAAACAAGAAAAATAAAACGGGATAAAGAAGGAATCAAAAGAGCCCTGAAATTAAATTTTATTGATAGCGCTATTGCGCTCAATCTCGCCTTCTTTGTAAATGCGGCTATTCTTATATTGGCTGCAAAAGTTTTTTTTGAAGCGGGAATACATGTAGCCGAAATAAAAGACGCCCATCATTTACTGGATAAATTATTAGGAACAAAATTAGCCCCTACGCTTTTTGCAATTGCATTAATCGCAGCCGGCCAAAGTTCTACCGTCACTGGTACATTAGCAGGACAAATCGTAATGGAAGGATATTTACATCTCCGTATCAATCCATGGGTGCGCAGGTTGCTAACAAGGCTGATCGCTATTATTCCTGCTGTTGTTGTTATCCTTATCAATGGAGAAGACAATATTGATTCACTGTTGATATTAAGCCAGGTAATCCTCAGCTTGCAATTGGGTTTCGCCATTATACCATTAATTCATTTTGTAAGTGACAAAAAAACGATGGGCAGCTTTGCTATAAAACCTATCGTGCAGGTTGTGGCGTGGCTCATTACGGCGATATTGGTTTATCTTAATCTCAACATGGTAGCAGGCGAAGCCGCCGATTTTTTTAAAACCCCGGGCAATTTGTTCTGGAAGATCATCGTAGTCCTTGCAGGCATTTCATTCATCGCCTTACTCATCATTGCGATTGTATATCCATTATTAAGAAAAAAATGGCAGCGTGTACAGGTACAAATGCACCCGGAGGCAACAGCGCTTCATTCCCCTGGCCATTCCTTCTCATACTAAAATCGCTATCGCACTCGACTTCAGTGAGAATGACCAGAAAATATTATCACATGCATTGGGACAAGGAAATAATAATACAGATTTTATACTACTCCATGTTGTAGAGAGTGTGCCGGCGAGGATTTATGAAAATGAAAGCGATGACCTGGAAACGGAAAAAGATAAAGAACATCTTATTTTTTATGCGGAGCAATTAAAGGAAAGAGGTTTTAACGCCGAAGCCATGATCGGTTTTGGAAACAGGGCGAAAGAAATTGTTCGTATCGTTACTGAATCCGGTGCGGATATGCTGGTGATCGGGGCGCATGGCCACAGCGGCATCAAAGATTTTATTTATGGTGAAACGATCAACAGCGTACGGCATGAATTAAAAATTCCTGTATTGATCGTGAACCTGTAAAATAATTGCTATTAATTATCTGCCGCATTTTTAGAATTGCTGCGCAATAAATGTTTGAAGCGGCTGAATGTTTCCGGTTTTATGTTCAGGTAACTGGCGAGGAACTTTTGGGGCACCCGTTGCATCAGGTCGGGGTTCTTCATTACAAAATTTAAGAACCGTTCCCGCGGTGTCATTTTTACCATTTGCATTTGCCACTTATCTTTTATTACCATCGTATGCGTAATAATCAAACGGCCGAGGTGTTCCATTTTTTGTGATTGCGAATACACTTTTTCCAGGTCATCGTGATGAATAGAAATAACGATAGAAGGTTCAATCGTTTCTATACTGTATTCCGAGGGTATTCTGCCATGAAAAGATTCCTGGCTTAAAATAATATGCCCTTCCATTGATATCTGTGTATTGATTTCCGCACTTGCCTTTTTATAAAATTTACGGACCAGGCCTTTAGAAATAAAGTTGAAATAATTTTCTAATTCACCTGCTTTCGTGAGATATTCCTTTTTCCCGAAACGCCTTATTTTAATAAAGGGTTCGATGCTGTACGCAAACTCATCTTCTGTGAGTTCGACAAATTTTTTGAGGTAGCCGAAGAAGGGCCTTGTATAATTATCCATCAGAGTCAATAACATGAAAAAGTTACGACAATAATTGATCCAAATCAAATACAAGCGTAATTTTTGCTCAAAACAATTTAGCTTTGCGTCCCTACGCTCACCAATTTTACCCAAAATATTAACTCAAAATAAGACGTTTTATGGCCCAAAAGATCAAAGTTGCAAATCCCGTAGTTGAACTCGATGGAGATGAAATGACAAGAATCATCTGGAAATTTATTAAGGACAAATTGATCCTTCCCTATGTTGATCTCGATATTAAATATTTTGACCTTGGTGTTGAGTATCGTGATGAAACCAACGACCAGGTAACGATAGATGCAGCCAATGCGATCAAACAATACGGCGTGGGAATTAAATGCGCCACCATCACACCTGATGAAGACAGGGTGAAAGAATTTAAGTTAAAACAAATGTGGAAGAGCCCGAACGGCACGATCCGCAATATTCTTGATGGTACCGTATTCCGTGAGCCCATTGTTATTAAAAATATTCCCCGCCTTGTTACTACGTGGGACAGGCCGATCATTGTTGGTCGTCATGCTTTCGGTGATCAGTACCGTGCAACGGATTTCGTGGTGCCGGGAAAAGGAAAACTCACGATAAAGTTTGAAGGTGAAGATGGAAAAGTGATCGAACATGAAGTGTACCAATTTAAAGGCGCTGGTGTTTCTTTATCCATGTATAATACGGATGAGAGCATCAAAGGTTTTGCGAGAAGCTGTATGAACATGGCGTTGCAAAAAGGATGGCCGCTTTATCTTTCTACAAAAAATACGATCCTTAAAAAATACGACGGCCGTTTCAAAGATATTTTCCAGGAAATATTTGAAAATGAATTCAGGGCGGAATATGAAAAAGCAGGCATCACCTACGAGCATCGTTTGATTGATGACATGGTCGCCAGCGCTTTAAAATGGAATGGCGGTTTTGTATGGGCTTGTAAAAATTATGATGGTGACGTGCAGAGTGATTCCGTAGCACAGGGCTTCGGCTCACTCGGGTTAATGACTTCTGTATTGGTAACACCCGATGGCAAAACAATGGAAGCGGAAGCGGCGCATGGTACCGTAACAAGACACTATCGTGAACATCAAAAAGGCAAACCAACATCGACCAATCCTATTGCTTCCATCTTTGCGTGGACAAGAGGTCTGGCTTTCCGTGGAAAAACAGACAACAACCAGCCGTTGATAGATTTCGCCAATGCATTGGAACAGGTTTGTATCGAAACGGTGGAAGAAGGGAAGATGACAAAAGACCTTGCCATGACGATCAAATCAAAAGTGGAACACGGAAAAGATTATTTATATACCGAAGAATTCCTCGATGCTATTGACAGCAATTTGAAGAAAAAGATGGGTCAATAAGTAAGTGGGAAGTAACTAGTGGCGAGTGGGATTGAATAGTCAATAATTTTGAACATTTATTATTTTCCCTGTAAAATTTCTAAATAGAATTTTTACAGGGATTTTTCGTTGTATCGTTTCCCTTCTCAACTTTCTAATTACCTATCGTATATTATCTTCCCACTTGCCACTCCGCATTCACCACTAACTATTCGCTGGTACATCAAATTAAGTACTCTCCCTCTTCCATTAGATTTCTTATCTTCCCTTATCAAAACCGAACCACCATGGACCTGATTGCGTTAGCTGCTGCCCCGGGCATTGCCATTTGTCTTTTTATTTTTCACCGCGATGCTTATAACCGGGAACCTAAAATGAACCTGCTGATCACTTTTCTTTTAGGGGCGGCAAGTGTTATTACCGCTTTTTTTATAGAACGGGAGCTCATCGATGAAACTCAAAAAAGCATAGTAAGCATGGCCGTCCGTGCTTTCCTGATGGTAGCGCTGGTAGAAGAAGCGGGAAAATTCGCAGCACTCCGGCTCTATGCCTATCCAAGAAAAAGCTTTGATGAGCCACTTGACGGAATTGTGTATGCAGTAATGGCCAGCATGGGTTTTGCAACCGCTGAAAATATATTGTATGTATGGGGAGCGAACCAACCCGGCTCGCAGACTAATCCTTACCAGTTAGCGGTAATGCGCATGCTCCTGGCAGTACCGGCGCATGCAACATTCGGTGTAGTGATGGGTTATTTTGCAGGTAAAGCAAAATTCAATCCTGCTAAAAGCGCCAGTCTTTTATTAACGGGGTTTTTCTGGGCGGTGTTCTTTCATGGCGCCTATGATTTTTTCCTTTTTCTGCAAGAATCACCGGATATAGTTGATCATCAAACCGCGGATGGCTTGCTTTTTCTTGGTGCGGTTGTATCGCTGATAGTAGCGCTTGTTCTAAGCTTTAAACATATTAAAGTACACCGGCACCTTTCACAACGAACGTATAAACCCACGGAAAAATTGACGATGCGTAAAGCATCACCAACCGATATACCATTGATCAGGAACCTGACGGATAAAATATGGCCGGTGACTTATGCCGCGATTTTACCAAAAGAGCAGATTGATTATATGATGAAACTGATGTACAGCGAAGAGGCGTTACAAAAAGACATGAAGAACAATATTGATTATTTAATGATCAGTGACAGTAAAGTACCCGTTGGTTTCGCCGCTTATGGCTGGACATCGCCGGGCATCTGTAAATTATATAAAATATATTTTCTTCCTCAACTCCAGGGCAAGGGGCTCGGCGCTTTTACAATTGACCAAATCATTAAGACATTAAAAACAGCGGGGGGCACGGCGTTGCAACTGAATGTGAACCGGCAGAACAATGCCAAAGATTTTTATGAAAAGATGGGCTTCGCCGTTATTAAGGAAGAAGACATTGATATCGGCGGCGGTTATGCGATGAATGATTATGTGATGGAGAAAAAGATCTGAGTTAAGAGTTCGGAGTTGTCTGAACGAACGATTATTTTTTATTTACCCGGCTGCAGTGCTACTAGCATCGTCTGTTGCGACGCTCCGTTCATCGTTCTGTTCGCTATTGTGCATTTGCGAAACATCTTTATTCCATCAACCTTTTCCCAATTCTGAACTCACAACTATGAACTCTTAACTATTCATGGTGCATCGTTAATTTCTTCGCCATTTCACTTGTCATCGCATCACTCGAAATTCCGTAGCCATTTACTAATACGCCTTTGTGGCCTTTGTTGCTTTCGATAGCATATACTATCGCTTCATCCGCAGGATCGGAGTTGCCTTCAAAGCGATAGACTTCGGTGATCTCGAAATCTTCCGGGTGAAATTTATCTTCGTGACAAATGATGCAATTTTCTTTTAAATTAAAATCAAGGGTGTAACCTCTTTTCTTCAATCCGTTCACGGCGGCGGTAACAGTGTCGTATGCATGCATAAAGAAATGTTTGTACAAAATTAAGAAAGAAAGCTTAAGCCCCATCCCGACCTTCCCCTGGCAGGGAAGGCCATCAGCGCACAGCCCTCGCTTTTCGGAAAGTATTATTTAATAGAACCCTTCTAAAATGTTGAATAGAGATCTGAAGCTGATGTGGTAGTTATGAAGATCATTATAGATATGCAGCGCCGTCCCTTCTCTGAAGGAGAAGGGAAAGAGGGATGAGGCTTTGCTCAATAGCGAACAGGAAGTACAAGAGTGCGACGCAACAGGCGATGCCATGAAAAACCGAAGCTGGTTTCCAAAAAATAAAGCCCGAAATCAATGCACCATCAAATGCGTTTGTTTAATGACACCCATCACAAAAATACTTTGCACATTGCCGATGTTCTCCGCTTCGCTTAAGCGGTTTACATGAAAGTCGTAATAATCATTCATGTTCTCCGCTACTACTTTCAACATAAAATCAAACTCACCCGAGATGTTATAACATTCGATCACTTCATGCATTTCCTGTATCGTTTTAATGAATTTGGCGCCGGCGGTTTTATTATGCTGCTTCAGCGATACATAACAGATCACCGTCAATCCTTTTTTCACTTTTGCATGATCTACCAGTGCGGCATACTGCGTGATGACGCCTGCTTCTTCCATCCGTTTGATACGTTCATAAACCGGCGTGGTACTTAAATCAACTTTACCCGATATCTCTTTCACCGTCATTCTCGCATTCTGCTGGAGCAATTTTAAAATGGCCATGTCTTTCTGATCGAGTTTTACCGGTATAGTGGATTTTTCTGTTTTACTTGCTTTTGCCATAGTTTTCAGGTCATTTATTCTGTATATAACAAAAATACTTACCTTTTATTCTAAATAAAATTAAATGTATGATATTTTATGCTGAAGGCATAATTTTGTCTTCTAAACAAAAATCTATGTCTACAACAACTAAATCCATTGATTTCAAATTGCCTTACAAAGTGGCTGATATTTCACTCGCTGCGTGGGGACGCAAAGAAATAAGATTAGCCGAAGCAGAAATGCCAGGCCTGATGAGCATACGTGCAGAGTACGGCCCATCACAACCATTGAAAGGTGCGAGAGTAGCAGGTTGCTTGCACATGACTATTCAAACCGCTGTATTAATTGAAACATTAACAGCGCTTGGTGCTGAAGTAAAATGGAGCTCCTGTAATATATTTTCTACACAAGATCATGCCGCTGCCGCTATCGCCGCTTCGGGTATCGGTGTATTCGCATGGAAAGGCCAGACACAGGAAGAAGCTGACTGGTGTATCGAACAAACATTATTTTTTGGCAGCGCTGAACGTCCGTTGAACATGATCCTGGATGATGGCGGTGACCTTACTAATATCGTATTGGATACTTATCCCGAACTGGTGCAGCATGTGAAAGGTATCTCTGAAGAAACAACAACCGGTGTTCACCGTTTGTATGAAAGAGTAGCGAAAGGTACATTGCCAATGCCTGCTATCAATGTAAACGATTCTGTTACCAAATCTAAATTTGATAACAAATATGGTTGTAAAGAATCATTGGTAGATTCTATCCGCCGTGCTACGGATGTGATGCTTGCTGGTAAAATTGCAGTTGTTGGTGGTTATGGTGATGTGGGTAAAGGTTCTGCTGCTTCATTGTCAGGCGCTGGTTGCCGCGTGATCGTTACCGAGATCGATCCGATCTGCGCATTGCAAGCCGCGATGGACGGATACGAAGTAAAGAAAATGATCGATGCGGTTAAAGAAGCTGACATCGTTGTTACCGCATCTGGTTGCCGTGATCTTATCACTGGTGCGCATTTCAAATTGATGAAAGATAAAGCCATCGTTTGTAACATCGGCCACTTCGATATCGAAATTGATATCGCATGGTTGAATAAAAACTATGGTCATACAAAAGATACAGTAAAACCACAGGTTGATATTTATAATGTAGATGGCCATGATGTGATCATCTTAGCGGAAGGCCGCCTGGTAAATCTCGGTTGTGCAACCGGTCACCCATCATTTGTAATGAGTAATTCATTCAGCAACCAGACACTTGCTCAAATAGAATTGTGGAAGAACCACAAGAACTACGAGAACAAAGTGTATGTACTGCCAAAACATTTGGATGAAAAAGTGGCACGTTTGCATTTGAAAAAGATCGGCGTTGAGTTAGACATACTAACTGATGAGCAATCTTCTTACTTAGGTGTTGGCAAAGAAGGTCCGTTCAAAGCTGAACATTACAGGTATTAATACCCCCCATCCCCTAAAGGGGTGTAAGAAATAGACCCGCTTCCGAAAGAGGCGGGTTTTTTATTTGCCCGGCTGTAGTGCTACTAGCATCGCCTGTTGCGACGCTCCGTTCATCTTCCTGTTCCCTATTGAGCAATAGCGTCGCAGTTTACCATGAGCGAAGTCGAATGGTCGCACACTTCATCTTCCTGTTCTCTACTCAGCATGAAGTCTCAGCAATAATTAATATTTATTATACACTCCGCGGCATCCCTGGTATTTCACGCAAAGACTTTTGAACCATACAAGACATATAAGGCAATGAGATGAAGAAGCCCTTGTATTTCTTTTATGTCTTGTATGGATAAATGATCGGTGGCTCAACCCCGCATTGATGACCTTTTCCTCCTCCCGGCGATGTACTTGTAAATACCCCACAAAAACGATCTTCCCTCATCATTAAAAAAAATAGACAATGAAATCAGTTAAGTTGACACTATTCGCTATTTGCTATCGCCTCTACATTATTAGTTGTAAAAAAGGTGAAGATGGCGGGCCCGATTGCGAGGATGATAACACGACCACGGTAGTTTTTACCAATAACGGCACCGTCGCCCCTGCGGGTACAAGTTTGCTATTCAGCTTACTCCGCAATATGTGCCTATTGATCCCGTCGTTACGCTTGACCTCGCCCCCGCGCTACTTCAACAAAAGTGATCAAAGCAGACAGGTATATGATTGTATGGAACAGGAATTGTTCTACCACCTGCAGCCTGGGTAACCTCTTATGCGAAAACTTATGATGCATGTAGTTCGAATGAAGAAATAAGAGGGATTTAAAAACCATTTATTATTAAAGTTGTTACCATAAGCCACGATCCTTTACGCAGACCCGCTTTGAAAGAAGCGGTTTTTTATTTGCCAGCAGGCAAGGCTGTTCTCTATTTAGCACTACTGAAACAATTCTATTTATTATTATTAAAAGGTTTTACTATTTATTCATTTAAAATAAATTTTAACGATTGTTATTGACATGTTATCGCAGCTATTTCAGTATGCTTTTGCTTTCTTTTTGAGTCTTATAATTGAAACAAAACTAAATAGTATGAAAACGGTTTTAATAATAATATTCGCATCCGCATTATCCATTAGCGCTTCTGCACAAAAGTTCGGATCACGGCCCATGTATCACCCCGTAAGATCGCATGTAGTGATCTCAACGGGAATTTACGCTCCTTACTCTCCGTATTATGGTTATTATGGATTTCCTTATTCCTATCCTATGTATGCCCCGCGGCCAACAAGACTGGAATTAAAAATAGACGACATCAGGAATGATTACCAGGATAAGATATGGTCAGCCAAACATGATAAAACAATCAGTCGTAAAGAAAAAAGGGCGACAGTGCATGAATTAAAACATGAAAGAGATAAGGCAGTTATTGATGCGAAAAGAAACTATTACATAAGAAGATAATAGTTCGCGAACATTGCTTTTATTTAGTGCCCGTTTGAAAGAAACGGGCATTTTGTTAGCTGATCATACTAACAAAAGAAATTTTTCAATTAAGAAAGCCCGCAATTGCTATGGGGAAAAATGATTCTAAAATCCGTGCCTTTATTTATTTCAGAAGTAATAGATATGCTACCCCCGCTGCTTTCGATAATATCTTTTACTATCGCCAGCCCAAAACCAGTACCCTTGTTACCATACCTGTCTGTTTTATTAAGCGTTTGCCTTTCTTTAAAAATCTTCTTCATATCCTCCTTCTTTATACCTGAACCATTGTCAGAAATAGTAAAGTAAAGATGTGACTCATCGCTTTTTGAGCTGATATGAATTATTCCTTTTTCCTTATCGTTGTATTTAATAGCATTGGTCACTAAATTCTGAAACACCTGCTGTAAAGAATTTCTGTCCATTTGAACAATTGGAAATTTACCTGACAATTTTATTTCAATATCGTCAGGTGGCCCAACAAGGCTGATCACTTTATTGATAATAGCGCATGTGTCCGCCTCTGGCTCCCCAAAAAGGTTATCATCATTATTTACTTCCGATTGTTTCAGAACCTGGTCAATAAATGCCATTTGTTCTTTCGCACTTTTGTCGATCAGGTCAAGATAAACATTTGCTTCATCGCCCAGTTGGTTCCCATACTTTTTTTGAAAAGATCTCGCAACCATTGAAATAGTAGCGACGGGTGTTTTTATATCATGCGAAACAATGCGGGCGAACTTTACTAACTTTTCATTTGATTTTTTTAGTTGCTGCTGACTAATCTTTAGCTCTTTAATCTTTTTCCGCAATTCAAACTTAGTAATGATATCCCGTGACAATGCTTTCAAAGCATATACCTGGTCTTCATTCAGGTTGTTTTGCTTATCATCCAAAACACAAATAGAACCTAATACGAACCCTTCCGGCGTAATTAATGGAGCACCTGCGTAGAAAACTATATTGGGAGCGCCTGTAACCAATGGATTTTTTGAGAACCGTTCATCTTTTCTTAAATCCGGAACAACAAGTACATTGTCTTTATCCAGTATGGTAAAGTTGCAAAAAGCGATTTCGCGGGGTGTTTGTTCTATATCCGTACCATAGTGAGATTTGAACCACTGCCTGTCTTTATCAATAAGGGCGATGAGTGAAAAAGGCACATTGCAAATCTGGGAGGCGATTTTGGTTATGCTGTCGTAATCTTCATCAGAGAGGGAATCAAGAATATCATATTCATATAAAGCACGTAAACGAAGTTCTTCATTTTCGGGCAGGGGGTACGAATTATCTGGCGGCATAGGTAGGGTACTTTAGAACAAATGGATAAATAAATAAAACGAATAAGATAAAACCCTTAAAACACATCCTGCTTATTAGAAAATCCTCATTTATGTAGCAGAAAACTATAACTAAAGGCTATATATAATTGCGTCAAAACCGTGCCAGCTATATAAAATCCGGAAAGGAATCAATATCTACTTATCACAGCATTACCATCTGTATTGACTATATTTTAATTGCGTGTACTTTGAAAGACTTTAATTACAAAATTGGGCATTATTATCCCCTGTCAGGCGGAATTACTCCTGTTTATATTTATAAATTGTATAACCGTGTATGACCGTATCAATTGAAAAATGGCTTAACGAAATATTCCAAAGTTCCTTCACATTTGTTTTGTCGTCTGTGATCAGAAAATTGATTTTACCGTTGGAAATATCTTTTTTCAAAGAAGAGTAATCAAAAATCTCGTCCGGCATAGTACAGCAATCCACGATATCAATATTCGGCACTGCTATTTCTCTATATAATAGAGTTTTAAAAAAATGAGTATTAGGGTTGGTCATATTTAAGACATACCGTCCTTGTAGTTTTGGCCGCAGGTAATCCCTTATTTCCTTCTGTTCATTGTACATTACTTTCTTTTCTTCCTGGTCTTTTATAAAAAGCAGGTAGCCCTGCAAAAGAGTGTGGATGGAAAAAAGAATAATCAATGGCAATGTCCACGCAATCGCTTTTTTGCCGAATGCAAAAGCATTGATGGATTGTGTATTCGCCAGTTTACGGGTAAGAATAATAAACCCGATGAAGACACTTTCATTAAAGTAACCAATCCCGGAACCTAATTTGAGACTGAAGGCTAAAGAAAAAACCGCCTGCAAAATAAAAATAGCCCCCAACGGCCTGTCATCCTCCGTCGCAGGCTTGATCCACTGCCTGATCGCCAAAATGAAAGAAAAATAAAGTGGCAACGCCCAGATGGAATCCATCATTTTTTTAAAAATGTACGTATAGAACCAGGGAAAATCAATCCTGTTTCGCAGGGCCATAACAGTATTCTCGAAAAGATGAGGATAAATGCTGTTATAAATAGATAAAACGCCTACAAATAATATCAAAAAAAAGATACTATAATAGATAGCTGTTTTCCTGGCATTCTTTATAAATAGCCATACTATAATAACAATAGGAACCGTAATACCATTTTGCTTGGAAAGAATACAAGCAACGGATAGCAATGCCAGTATTAATGGCTTAAAAAAATCATTACTTTTTACCGGCTTCGTAACCACATAGATACATGCCGCATAAAAAGTCAGCATAAGACTATCACTTCTTGAAAACGTATAGCCAAACCAGCAAAGAATAGAAGCAAAAAAAGCAACGGCGAGCAACGCTAACTGTTTTTTTGCACGATAACTCTTTGCAAGAATCATATAAAGTAATATGCAGGTAAAAATGTCAAATACAAGTGCGACACCACCGGCATAATTCGTAAGCGTATATTGGTTCTTCCGTATTAATATTAACGAGCTTACCAATCGCTGTACAAATATTATAATAAAGAGGGGAATATAAAGTAATAGAATTACGGTGGCACGGCAGGATGACTGTAAAGATCATACCCACCTATATCACGGAGTACCCCCATAACGAAATTATTATCGATCCCGACTATTTCGCCGTTATAAGAAAAGATAAGCAGGACACGATAAAGTGCCAGGAAGAGATAATAGCTAATGCCGCTATCAATGAAAACTTGTAAATGTTTTCTATATAAATGGCAACCAGCCGGTACGTTAGCTTTTTAATCATGAAAACCTTTCATAAAAAAATCCGTTACAAATAAGAATAAAGCCTTTTCTTTCAGTTGCCAAAATACTTTTTTTCTGAATGAAAAAATCAATATTCTGCTAACAATTCGGAGTTGTTGGTATTTATACGATTTCCATCGATTTGTTTTGGGACGATACCGCTTATCACTGATAAAATAAAAAAGATCAGAATGGATAAATCACAATTCCTTTCTTTCTACCAATTTTCATTTGCTCTTCCTTGAGATGATTGTGTACTCTAATTAGATTTACCATTTCGAAATCTGGATGCGGGATTGCATATCCACCTGATTAAGAATAATCATATTCTTAATTTTTCTAAGCTTAAGATAATCTAAAACATCGTCAATAAGCTTTTTATAATCATCTTCTTCTGGCGTATAATAGATTTCCGGATTAATTTCTCCTCTCTTTATAATATGCCCCATAAATTCTTCATAGGGTAAATTCCAAATATTATAATTAACACTTCCTGAATTTAGCTCTTCAATCCATACCTTACTAACTTCATAAGGAAAATTTGTGATAGTTATTACAGCACTTACAAGATCATTATCACTAGAATTTGTATAATCCTTTAATGAAGGAGTGCGACCGCTATAAAATTTATCCTTGTAATCATTCATTAAACGAAGCAATTTTTGATCTTCGAACAAATCATCATCAATATTTTGTTCAAATATATATTCGGCGACCTTCTTATTGTCTTCCCATTTTTTATCTCCATACTCTAAAAGAACTCTTAAAATCGCTTGCTCCTGTAAATTGTTCTTGATGTAATAAACTAAAAGCCTCATTACTCCAATCTGAGATCACTGGTTCTGGAATTATATCAACCTTTTCGAAAGGAAGTTTTTTCTCTTGCGTTGCGATTCGGTCACGGATAAATCTATTCACCAAAGAATGCAATCCACTTTCATCTATCTTCAAGATTTGTGAGCATTGCTTTATATAATCCTGTTGTTTTGTAAAAATCCTCTACTTTATTAATTTTAGAAATTGTTTCTGCCATTCGATTTACTACATCTGCTTTCTTTGCAGAATCATTCCCGGCATCTTTCAATGCAACCTCGAGCTGAAATAAAATAAAATCTTTTCTATTCTTTGCTATAAAATCACTGAAAGCTTTTGGTCCTACTTTGTTGACATAACTATCAGGGTCTTCCTTGTCGGGTATCAGCACCAATTTTACATTCAATCCTTCTTCCAGCGCCATATCCAATCCACGAATGGCGGCCTTAATACCTGCCGCATCACCATCATAAACAATAGTGAGGTTATTAGTGTATTTTTTTATCAACCGAAGCTGATCAATCGTCAATGATGTGCCGCCACTGGCGACTGTATTTTCAATTCCGGATTGGTGTAGGGAGATAACATCCGTATACCCTTCCACCAGTAAACATTCATCCGCTTTATCAATCGCCTGTCTTGCAAAATAAGAACCGTAAAGAAGTTTACTTTTTACATAAATTTCGTTCTCCGGCGTATAATGTATTTCGGCGCTCTGTCATTGCTCTTTAAAATTCTTGCTCCAAACCCTAATATTTTACCACTTTGACTATGCACAGGAAAAAATCACACGGCCGCGATAGTTATCCTGCAACTGATCATTGCGATCAACAACTAATCCTGTTTTTAATAATAACTCCTTATTATATTGCTTAGAATTGCTTCTTTAGTAAAAGCATCTCGCTGTTCGGGAGAATAACCCAATTGAAATTTTCGAAATGGTATCTTCCCGGAAGCCCCTTTCTTTAAAATAAGCCAATCCAATATCCTGCCCCTCATCTGTTTCAAATAGCTGACTGGTGAAAAATTGCTGGGCGAATTGATTAATAATATAAAGACTGTCCGCCGATTGTTGTTGTATTTTCTGTTCGTCTGTCTGGAACGTCCTCTTCTATTTCGATACCATATTTATTGGCCAACCATTTTAACGCTTCAACATAGCTGTATTTTTCATGCTCCATAATGAAGCTGATGGTATTACCACTACGACCACAACCAAAACATTTATAAATTTCCTTAGCTGGTGAAACAGTAAAAAGATGGCGTTTTTTCATTGTGGAAAGGGCAAAGACCGAGATAATTTGTCCCCCTTTTTTTAATTTCACAAAATTTCCAATTACATCAATAATATCGAGGCGTCCTAATATTTGCTGTATAGTATTTTGGCTTATCACTTAATATAATTTGTCCACATTTAGTGGATAATCAGACGAGCAAGTTATTAAATTTAGGGGTCAAATCTATTCCGGTTTTGAATAAAATTTTGCTCTACGATGTGAGTCAAAAGTGACTAAAATGAGGATTTAATGGGCTAAATCCACATGCTACTAACAATACATTTCACCCTCGAGGGTGAAAAAATCGTTATTGAGGGTAGCTAACTTGCATTACATAAAAAGGGATGCAGTTATTAAATTTTCATATATTTCCTTACCAACAACTGTTTATGAAGCCTTTGCTTTTGTCACTCCTTTTCCTGTTTTATTTTACCCATATTAAAAGCCAAGGCAATTCTGTTGCTGTAAAAGCGGACAGTATCACGATTGATTCTTTAAAAGATCTTGCCTGGAAAGTCTCACGGAAAGATGCAGCCTACAGCCTTACCATATTAAAAAAAATGGAAGGCGTTCAGCAAGCGAAGCACACCAATTACCGGCTGGATGTTCTTTATTATTACTATGGTATTATTTATAAAAACCTCGGCAATTTCAACCAGAGTGAAATTTACCTGAATAAATACGAGGCATTTCATTCAAAAACAAAGAAGGTGCCTTATTTACTGACCGTTAGTATTGCAAAAGCGAATCTTTATTCAGACGAAGGGTTTATGGGGATAAAAGCATGGTAGCTGCCGCGAATGCATTGAAATATGCTGAAGAATTAAAAGATACAGCAGCGATGACTATTTCCGCCAGCAAAATCGGTTACCTGCTGTCGGAAACCGGCCGGCCGGATGACGCGGTAAAATATCATAAACGGGCGTTGGGTTATGCCCTGCAGCAGAAAGACAGTGCGGATATTTCTATTGCTTATGTCAATCTCGGTGTGGTAAATGAAAAAAAATCAATGCTGGATTCAGCGCTATTTTATTATACCCGTTCATTGCGTATCAGCGATGCCCTTGACGATAGGTATGCCATGGCCGAAGATAATTTCAACGTAGGCACCGTATTGATGAAATTAAACAGGGTCGAAGAGTCCGTACCCTATATTGAACGATCAAATAAACTGGCAAAAGAAGTGAACATGGCCAGCATCGTATCCGGCAGCCAAATGTTATTGGCCGATCTTTTATTTAACCAACATAAAACAACGGAAGGAATTGCCTTATTGAAAGAAGCGCTCTATTCATCCGGGCATGACCTTTCGCTAAAAGATCTTAGTGAAAGTTACCGCGACCTGTACAAAGCCTATAAAGAATTGGGGCAAAAAGACAGTTCGCTTTTTTACATGGAAAAATATACGGCTACAAACGATAGCATGCTCAATGAAAATGTTACCAACCGCATCAACCAGCTGGAAGTGCAGTACCAGTCAGAAAAGAAAGAACAGGAGATTGCTTTATTAAATTCAAGAAACAAATTAAGTGCTATCGAATTGCTGAGGGAAATGGAACAGCGGAGGGCATTAGTAAGAGAAAACGAACTGATTAATTCAGTTGTTGAAAAAGAAAAGATCAACAACCAGTTACTGACAGACGAAAACAATTTAAAAAATTCAGAGCTGCAGAAAGAACAGGCGCTGAGTGCGGCTATTGACAGGGAAAACAATTGAAGGCCGGGCAATTAACAAAAGAAAAAAAGCTTTCGCTGGTATTTAATAAGTGGTGCGGGGTTATTGCTGTTGGCGGGATTAACTATATTATTCTTTACCGCCAGCAAAAGAATAAAAACTTGTTGATCCAAAAACAATCAGCCGATATGCAGGTATTGCTGAAAGAAATTCATCACCGGGTAAAAAATAATTTGCAGGTCATCTCCAGCTTGCTCGACTTACAAAGCATGACTATACAGGACAATCAGGCGAGTGAAGCGGTGAAAGAAGGAAAGAACCGGGTACAAAGTATGGCATTGATCCATCAAAATCTTTATAGCGAGGATAACCTGAAAGGTATCCGTGCAAAAGAATATATTAATAACCTGCTGCAAAGTCCTTTGCGTATTCTTATAATATTTCTAAAGAAAAAGTAAAGCTGACTTCTGAAATAGAAGACCTGACCTTGACGTGGACACCATGATACCACTTGGATTAATATTAAATGAACTGGTAAGCAATTCACTTAAATATGCTTTTAAAGACAATGAACAGGCTGAGTTGCAAATCACTTTAAAACAACAACCTGATCACCTGTTCCTGAAAGTAAAAGATAACGGTAAAGGCTTTCCCGAAGGCATGAATGCAAAAACCGGAAAATCATTTGGTTTAAAAATGATCCGGGCCTTTGCACAAAAGCTAAAAGCAAAGCTGGATATTTATAATAACAACGGCGCCGTGGTGGAAATGCAGATCACTAAATACAGTATGGCATGAGCAAACTAAGAATATTAATAGTAGAAGACGAGCCGGTAATCGCTGAGAATATTTCCATGTACCTCGACAATTATGATTTTGAGTAAGCGGTATCGCCTATGACAGCAACGAAGCCATGGAGCAATTAGAAACAAAACACACCCGACGCCGCTATTCTGGATGTAAACCTCGGAAGCGAACAGGACGGCATTGACATTGCGAAAAGAATCAACGATAAATTTCAATTACCGTTTTTATTTCTTACTTCCTATTCTGATAAAGAAACATTGCAGCGGGCTAAGCTGGTAAAACCAAGTGGCTATATCGTAAAACATTTAATGAAAGAACGTTACTGGCTTCTTTAGAAATCGCTATTTCTAATTATGCCACAGAAAAAAAATCACGAGCTTCCGCCATTGAATATGGAAAAGCTAAACCGAAACTTGCTTTCTCCCCTCTCCGATCGTGAATTTGAAATCACGCAACTCGCTTACCAGGGAATCACCAACAGTCAAATTGCTGAAAAATTATTCGTTTCTGTCAACACCGTTAAAACGCATCTCAAAAATGTTTTTTTGAAAATAGATGCCGACTCCCGCCTTTCATTGATCCATCGCCTGCGGGTATTAATGTTGAAATAATAGTTTCCCTTCTTTTGCGAATTCACCCTGCCGGGTGAGTACTATTTTTTGCTACGCTTCTATTTTACATGCTGGATTAATTTCTTATTAATAAAATTTTAAACCATGCATGATAAAAAAATAATTATGCTTTTGTGTGTATTGATAACAATGCCCGCATTTCCGCATTTATAATGGCACAATCACAATGGCCAGCTGAAGTAAAAATAGTCACAGGCAAAAGCAATGACTCTGTAATTGTAAGAGGCGATTTAGCAAGCGGGAGAATCATTGACGATCTTTCCTGGGCTTCGAATAGCTCAAACGCTTGCTTTGTCGCTTTACAAAATGCGAAATTCAGGGGCAACCATGTTTTCTTCGCCACACTTATTCCCCCGCATTCCATTATGTACATCAGTGTAAAACCGCAAGATGAGCAAGCAGATTTGAGTATGTATGCTTACATGTCCGTTATGAGTGAACACTACTTAGTTCCTGACTTACCAAAATGTATTACCTGCGAAGCAGATTATAAATGGGACAGGCCCTGGAAAAACAGGGTACAGACAAGCCAAAGAAAAGTTGAATTTAACAACCCGACAAACGGCCATTTAATATTCTTATCGGCGTAACAGCGCCCAAAGGTGTCACAACAGGAAAATTCTCTTTGGCTATAAAAGTAAAATCATAATAATACTACTTACAAAATCACCCCGGCGGGTGAACAAAACCTTTCTCCACGACAATAGTTTCACATCGTTAAACTTTTTATTACCACTAATTATATTAATCATGAAAAAGCTATTAACTATCCCCGCATTATTTATATGCATTTATTTAACGGCACAATCCACTCCTGTAACCAACCGGCAAAACCCCGCAGTAACTACACAACCTGTAGGCACCGTTGAAAGAGCAATAACGAATGGTCCTGATGTAGTTCGTCCTGCAAATTACAGTCCCACCAAATCCGCCTGCCTCACTGTTTTCTTTTTTAATGATAATCTTTTTACCAGCCTGGTACAAAATGCACAAGTAAACCTTCAACATTGTATTGATGGTTATGATAAAAGTGTTTTATTAAAAGAAGACATGAACAGTGTGGGGCAAACAAGACCAACTGTTTTAAAGAAACCTAATAAAGAAGTTTTCCTTTCACAGATAAAAGAACTGGCCAACGACGGTTATTGGATTGATATCCGTGTTTTCACACATGGTTTTACCGAATCCATTCCCTTTGCCAATGACAAATACCCTTACTGCTTCAGAGTTGGAATCAGAATTATCTAAAAGCGGTTCAGGATACTCCCAATTGCCGATCCGTTCAGTTTACCAGATGAATTGCTATGGCCATACATTTAACCAGGTATGGTTACGCCTTGGCGCCAAAGTAGTAAGCGGCGCCCGTTATGTAAATTTCTATCCGAACCAATTCAACAAATTCGCCAGCGAATGGGCGAAGGGAAATGTTTCCTATACAAATGCCTTGCAGGAATCCAATACGGAATCATCAAGGACTTTAATGCAAACCGCTATCCAGGCAGATGCAGCCAAAGATATATTTCCTAAAAATTGGGATAAATGCCCCATCGGAAGTTCCATACTCGGTGACAGGCCCCTGCGCCAAAAGCTATTTCACTACGTTCTGGCAAAGTACAGATGAATGGCAAAACAATCAATCCGGAAAAGACAATATGAACTATTCATCCTACATGTTCCGTGTTGGTGAAACCGGTCTTACCGCCAATAACCGTTCATTGCTGGTGTGGACGAGGTAATACATATATAATATAACACCTGCAGCTATAAAATTTAACAATGAAAAAATTATTAATACTAATACCAGCTATTATGAGCGCCATCATTGTATTCGCCCAACCTTCTGAATCAGAGATCCGCAAACAATTGACGAATGCCGGAACGAAAGCAATAAAATTTACCAAAAGCACGGGCACCCGCCAATGGAACAGGGACATCGGCAACTGGGAATATGTTCGCGGCGTGGAAGTAGTGAGAACAAGTGAGTATGCGGGCATTGATCTTGTTGTAACAGGCGATGTTGTTTACCAATACACAGGCGTAGGCAAATACAGTTACTGGAAATTCAGGACACTCAGTAATCAATACCTCGGTATACCTAACCCTACGGCAAAAGAGATCAACGATTTTATCAATAAAGACTGGGCGAAATTTTATGGTTACTATTTTACAGTGATCACAAAGCTGTGGCATCAACCTATGCTGGCGGATACACCACAATGGACATGGCATAGTCCCAACTCTGTTGAATTCCGGATGAAAATGAAATTCGATCACATCACCAGCAATACGGAAGTGCAAACACTGGAATGTATTTGGAATGTTCGCTTATACCGTGATGATCCAAAGGGACAATGGAAAAATATGCTGGCATTGCGCAGTGAAGAAGCGGCTGATTTAAATGTAGTAGATAAAAAACAATATACGGCAGCGCAGATCAATGACCTGAAGAAAAAGACATTGGAGTTTACCATAGCGGAGCAGCAGGCGAAAAGTGAAATGAGCGCTGCGTCGTCCATTCCTGAATTCGCAACAGGCGAAGACCTGGTGAAATTTATGCATAATATATTAAGGAACGGCGATCCTCAAAAATTCAAAGCAGCCATGCTGAAATTAATGGCGCCAATATTTTTTGTAAATGGAAGTTCGGTTCAGTTGCGCAGTGATATCGAACAGGCGATTAAAAGCATCAGTACCGCGGCTTACTCGGATAAGATGACTTATAAACAACTCTATTGTCAAAACCCTTCTTATCGTGTTGAGAACTGGGCTGACGGACGAAGATCTGTTTATATACCATCAGCTATTAATAATTGTAATTCGATGTTCCTAGTTGGCAAAGTGAATGCGGGCTATAAAGATGGCGTGCCTGTTACACCATTCCGCATATTGGAGTTCAATGTAAATGTGCGGCAGGATGATGATGCGATTAATTTCGTCAATTCATTTAGCAATAGAAGTAAGATGTGCCCGGGAGATTAAAACTCCTGATCAATTTGTTTTGGAACACAAAGTCACCAAGGCACGAAGGCACAAAGAAAACTTAATGAAATAAACCTTAGTGGCTTTGTGCCTCTGTGCCTTCGTGTTCCAAATTAAAAATCTCTAAATCTTTTACTCTATTCTTTTCAAAACAAATATAAAATCACCCGCACGGGTGAACGAACCGCTCTTCCCCGGGAATATTTTTATAACATAAATTCTATACTCACAATTAATTTAAAACACATGAAAACCGATTATGAACAAATTACTTTTTACAATCTTATTTTCTTTTGCAGCAGTCGCATGTTTCAGCCAGTCAAAAGATACCGCTGATCTTACGAAAAAAGTTACAGCGCTAAAAAATAAAGATGGCAAGCATCTTATTTTCAGTGACAAAAGACCACAAACTGTATGTATCTATCAAAGAAGGTAAAATACTCGACTACTCAGCAACTGATCTTGAAGGAAAAGCATTAGGTATCAAAATCAGTCCACCCATCAGGGGAATGTCGGCCTGCGTGGAGTGTGTACCTATCCCTTGTCCTGCCGCTCTGCTTCAGGTGCGTCATGTCAATCGTGCAAGACCATAACATGTCCAAAGTAATTCAGGCGGGACCCGGAGAGGTTATAAGGACAGGAAAACGAAAGTGAGAAGAAGATAACCTCGCCTAACTTCTTCGCTTGTAGAAAATATTCATTGTCATCGGCCATTTCGAAATGCTGAATAGCGAACCACCGATATACATCGGGGCAGGCAGGAAGTACCGCCGATATTCATCGGGGTGCTGCCATAATGCTGAGTAGAATTCATGCAGCACAAGAGTGCGACGCAAACGAAGATGATCAGGGAACCGAAGCCGGGCTAATAAACATCGCACAGAGAAAAAGAGTTAGCAGAAAAGAATTTAGCTATCGCACAGAAAAAACAGTCACCAGGGGGAAATTTATTAAAATAACCTCTGTGAACTCTTTTTCTCTGTGCGATTTCTTTAAATAAACCCTTATGTGCAAAAAAAGTGCTGGCTTTTACGAAAAAAGATTTTTAAATTACGTAAGCCATCCGGGCCGAAGAGGAAAGGAAGTACACAAAATTTCTTCACTTAAATTTAAATCCCATGGTTCAATCAGACATCGCACAGCTCTCCGGCGAATGCACTGAATGGAGAGAAAACCTGCGAAACCAACGAGAAGAACTTAACCAGTGCAAACGCCGATTACAAGAAACCGTTACCCACACCCTCTCCAAAGAAGACTTCACCGAAGTCGAACATTACCACAACCAGTTCCACATCCAGCTCATCAACATTCACGACATCAAACAGGCGATCAAACAACATGAGCGCAGGGTGAATTTCGAGCTCTCCAAAAACGACGCCGTCTCCGAAGAAACATTGGCCATCCACGAAATTTTATTCGGTCAGTTCCAGCAAATGGAAAACACACTCGAAGAATTAAGAAGAGAGTTTGATGATTTTTCTGTGCGAACGCAGTAGAGAGTTCAGAGTTAATAGTTCAGAGTTAAGAGTCATGAACCAGCTATACATAAGCGGATTGCTTTTGTATACAGTCAGGCGTGTTCCTATTATAGGAAGCCCCTTTTAACTCGCAACTCTCAACTCATAACTTGTTTTCAAAAAAATTGCTTACCAACAAAAACTCCCCCTCATGCCCGAATTCGATACCTCACACGTCAAAAACATTGTCCTACTGGGCCATGCCGGCGCCGGTAAGACCACCTTAGCGGAATGCATGCTGTACGAAGCAGGCCTCATCAACCGCAGGGGCAATATTTCTGAAAGAAATACAACAGGTGATTACCACGAACTGGAACAGCAACGTGGTAATTCTATTTTCAGCAAACTCCTTCATACCAAATGGAGAGGGTATAAAAATAAATATCGTTGACACACCAGGTTATGATTTAAGATTTGACTTGCGACAAATTGTATAAATAGTTAAGTCGAAACTCCTGAGACTTTCAATATCCTGAAGAATTATTGATTCAGAAGCTATTGATAACATCCATTCTTTAAAATTTAATTTACTTGGAGCCAAAAAAAGTTTGATCATAGAGGGATGATCATATTGAGGATCAAATACATTAATTATTTCATCTTGTCCACCCTTTTTGTAATTTCCCAAATTGCTTGGATATATTACTCGCAATTGTATTGGATCTTTAATGTCTTTAAAGTTTATACTTTTCGTATCCGTGTCCTCAGGAAAAACGATTTCCCCCTTTGTCTTTAAGAACAAATGTACCTGATTTATGAAAAGATGTTTTTTTAGGCTTAAAGTCTTGTATTTGAGTTTCAAATTCATTTAAATCTATTGTATATTCTGCAGATTCGGCAAGGTTAACAACAGCACTACTATTACCACCATAATAAGTCCCAACGCCTATACTACCATCCCTCTGAATAAAATAATAAAATATTTTCCAAAGATCAGTGCCTAATGGCATTGCAAATCTAGCTTGATTGTCGTCCAGCTTTGTTGTAAACATACTATGATTAAAAAGCTAAAATCCCATAAATATACATTTTCCCGACTTTTCGAGGTTTCTAATGCTTGTAAATAATAAGTTGTGTCCCATGTCCCAGTGCTCTCTCCGCAATAAACTAACAAAATAAAGCCACTAGTGAAAAAAGTAGAGAAAAACTAAAAAATTGAAATAAATTAGTACTCTACATTTAAAATAATATCAATCATTTCTATGGGACTTTTAGAAATTATATCCAAGGGAATAAAGGCAATGATTGACGAAGCAACAACGCCAGAGTCATTTAAAATAGGTGAAAAATTTGAGGATTATGTGCGAGAATTTTTATTTACAGATTCTTATTATGATATTTTAGAACGAACCCATAGTTATAATACAAATAAAGACTACGTCGAATCTTCCTTAAAGCCAGATTTTTCACGCCGTGGTCGGTGTTTTTCTCCACCGACCACACGAATTAAGGACTATCTTATTAATTTAGCGAATGCCCGCTTTCATCACAGAATATCCGCAATTTTTCACTGCCACTATTATCGAATGGAAAAAACTATTGGAACCGGGCAAGTACAAAGACATAATTATAAGCAGCTTTCAATTCCTGGTAGAAGACAAACGCATTAAATTATATGCCTTCGTTATCATGTCTAACCATATTCATTTAATATGGCAAATGCAACCATTAATTCATCCGCAGCATGTACAAAGAGATTTCCTGAAATATACAGCTCAAAAAATCAAATATGATTTGAAAAAGAATCATCCTGCAGTATTATCCCACTTTTTATCCGGCGCTGAAGACTGGTATTATCAATTTTGGAAACGAAGGGCATTAAGTATTGAATTAAGAACAGATAAAGTTTATCAGCAAAAGCTCGATTATGTTCATTGGAACCCAGTTAGGGCAGGTATTTGTAAATTGCCCGAAGAGTATAAATATTCATCAGCATCATTCTATCATACAGGTATAGATAATTGGGGATTTCTAACTCATCATCGTGATTGACCTCTATATCAGTGGCGGGTGGAAGAAAAACACCCGCTACGGCGTAGGGGCAGGTATTTGTAAATTGCCCGAAGAGTATAAATATTCATCAGCATCATTCTATCACACAGGTATAGATAATTGGGGATTTCTAACTCATCATCGTGATTGACCTCTATATCAGTGGCGGGTGGAAGAAAAACACCCGCTACGGCGTAGGGGCAGGTATTTGTAAATTGCCCGAAGAGTATAAATATTCATCAGCATCATTCTATCATACAGGTATAGATAATTGGGGATTTCTAACTCATCATCGTGATTGACCTCTATATCAGTGGCGGGTGGAAGAAAAACACCCGCCACGGCGTAGTAGGTAGAACTTATCTTCTCGCCCAGTTCATTTTCCCTGTGTTCCAGCAGAACACTGTACGGGTAAAATAAGCACTTCTCTCAACTACGTTTGTGGTTTTCATAACTGCGCTTGTGGTTTTCGCAACTGCGCTTGTGGTTCTCTTAACTGTGTTTGTGGTTTTCTCAACTTCGTTTGTGGTTCCCTCAACTACATTTGTGGTTCTCGTAACTGTGTTGGTGGTTCCCGCAACTTCGTTTGTGGTTTTCATAACTGCGTTTGTGGTTTTCGTAACTGTGTTTGTGGTTTTGGTAACTCTGTTTGTAGTTCTTTAATAATTGTCAGGATTTTTTGCAATAGAGTTTGGGGTTTTTGCACTTTTTTCAGTGTTATTTGTAACCTCCTTTCGCAGGGCATGTGTTCCGGTAAAACAACACGCC
Organism: Chitinophagaceae bacterium; assembly: GCA_037200685.1. GTDB lineage: Bacteria > Bacteroidota > Bacteroidia > Chitinophagales > Chitinophagaceae > JAJKIP01. Next base: position 64,555 of record JBBCIG010000018.1, on the reverse strand, counting down.
GTAGTCGGTACCTCCTGCGCCACGGCTCTTGTCTCACGGGCCATTCTATTTTACCCTTAGCATACAGAGTAAAGAACCCTCCTTTCCCATCAGTTCATTTCCCTGTGTTCCGGCGAAACACTTTATAGGTAGGATATAAAGCCGGCTACAGGCGGGAACCAATTTTATTCTTCGTTTTATTACCTTTATTGAAAACAGATTATATGGGAACCACCAGGTATTTTGCTGCGGCGCTATTTCTTTTTAGCCATTTCAATTTAAGTGTGCAGGGAACGGCTATGGTAAAATGGCCCTATACAACAGCAGGCTATTTACGTAACACTCCTGATACGTTACAAACAAATAAAGGCCCCTGTATTATACAACCTGTTCAGCATGCCAGTCTTGTACTTTCAGTACCGGGCACTACCATCTATGTTGATCCCACAGGAGGGATGAAAAATTATAAAGACATGGCGGCTCCCGGTATTATCCTGGTTACCGATATACATGGCGACCACTTTGATGTAAAGACCAACGATTCCATTAAAACCGCCTCCACTGTTTTCATCGTACCACAAGTGGTAGCCGATAAGTTACCTGGTGTTGATATAGCTAAACTCGTAATTCTTAAGAACGGGGATAATACCGTTCAATCAGGTATTTCAATAATGGCTATCCCCATGTATAATCTTCCTCGAAAGCCCAACTGCCAGGCATACAAAAGGAAGAGGTAACGGCTATGTATTAACTATAGGAGGAAAGAATATTTATATTTCGGGAGATACACAAGGTATTCCGGAGATGCGTTCTCTCAAAAATATTGATGTGGCTTTTGTTTGCATGAACCTGCCCTTTACTATGGACGTAAATGAAGCAGCGGATGCAGTACTGGCATTTAAGCCCAAAATTGTTTACCCTTATCACTATCGCGGACAAGATACAAATGTTTTTAAAGATCTTGTTGATGCAGGCCACCAGGGCATAGAAGTAAGGTTGCGCAACTGGTACCCGGAGCAATAATTTTAAAACCGCCATCACAGAAATATGAAAGTAATTGCAGCCATCAATATGACATTGGACGGAATTTGCGATCATACGGCAGTGAACCCAGATGAAGAGATACACCAGCATTACAGCGAGTTATTACAAAGTGGAAGCGCCATTTTATATGGAAGGATAACTTACCAATTGATGGAGTTCTGGCCACCGCTGGTAAAAGAACCATCCGGCAACAAAGCGATGGATGATTTCGCAGTAACGATGGACAACATTCCGAAGATCGTTTTTTCCCGTACGCTAAGTGATGCTGATATCACCTGGGAAACGGCAAGGCTGGCAAAGAGAAGCATCGAAGAAGAAGTTGCAACACTCAAACAAGGATCGGGCAAAGACATTTTAGTAGGCAGCCGGAGTTTGATCATCGCCTTATTGAACCTTGGTCTGATCGATGAATTCCAACTTTGTGTTCACCCTATCATCGCAGGAAAAGGTTTACCCTTATTTGAGAAAATAAACGACCGGATCGAGCTGCAACTATTGAAAACAAAAACATTTAGCTGTGGTGCAGAGATCTTTTATTATAAGCCCCGGAAAAAATGAGCTAAGAGAGAAAAGGAGAAAAAGAGAAACTTCTAACACGAACTAACCCATTATTACTGTTCGTTGCCTTCGGGAATTATTATTTCCAATGCGCCGGGTATAATCTCGGCTACGCCGTTGTTGGTGTTTCTCTTTCACCAACAACACGAATTGAATACCCACCCGAACTTAAAAAAAATTATTGCTGTTCGTGTTTTCGGGTATTATTATTTCCAATGCACCGGGTATAATCTCCGCTGAAACAAAGTTTATTTTCCCCAGGTATTCTCCATCCACCTGGAAGTGGAACCGGTGCTTTGATTTTATTTCTAAGGATTGTATTTGCATCAATTCTGTTTTACGGGGATTGTAAGCCTTATGACTGAAACGCATTTTTAAAATCTCTGAAACAGATATTTTCTTTACGATCACTATTTCAAAATACTCGTCATCCAGCCTGCCTTCGGGATTAATAACTACACCCGTACCATATTTAGTGGCGTTGGCTATTACTACCATCGCAGCCTCACGTTGTATACTTTTACCATCCACTTTCATATTCAGTTTCATTTTAGAATAGCCCCACAATACTTTCCACGCCGCTTTGATATATCCCCACATGCCCCTTGTGTCTTCATCTTCAAATTTTTTTACCACGAATGCATTAAAACCAATATCACTTAAATGAATACAGTTGTGATCATTTATTTTCACTAAACTTATTTTCTTTAGCCGGCCATTTACGATCACATCTAATGCTTTAACAGGCCCGGCTGGTATGCCCAGTTCCTTTGCCATACCGTTGGCGGAACCTGCAGGCAGCAAACCAATGGGAATCTTTTTCCCCCTCAGTGAATCCGCTACAAGTTTTAATGTACCGTCACCGCCTACAGCAATCACTCTGTCAGGAGAAAAATCATTTATTTTTTTGATGATCACACCGGGCTCACAAACAGGAGGCAGCTCGAATAACTCCACCTGGTGCGACAAGGAGGAAAAATAATCTGTTATTTCTTTTTTCCAGTCTGTCTTATTCTTCCCTGCGCCGGGGTTGATAATAAAAAGTAATTTTAATGAACGGGGTGGCATAATTAATGGGCTTGTAAGCTGTGATCTTGTTACACTGCAAAATTGTTTCCAGAAATGAGTAAGAAGGCGGCTGTTAAAATATATCATGGTTTTGGGCATACGCATGATCTTATTGTTTATGGCCATGTATTCAAAAAGTTGCCGGGGGTACGGTTCAAATACCGGGATAATATTTTTTCCAACATCATTCATCTTTTAAGATTATTCTTTGTAAAACCCTTACCGGGTGTGCCGGTGAGACTTGTACTTGAAAATAATACAGTAGAAAGTGTAACAGAAAAAGATGGCTTTTTTAAATTCGAATGGCAGGCTGATCATGAAATAGCTGCGGGCTGGCATACGGTCCTGGTAGATAGCCTGGATAAAAAAGGCGGGGTTACCGACACAGCACAAGGCAAGGTATTTATTCCCCACTCTACGCAATATGGTTTCATTTCCGATATTGACGATACGATCATGGTATCGCATTCCGCTACTATCCGGCGACGGTTGCGGGAGTTGTTATAAAAAATCCGCGGACCCGAAGGGCGTTTAGCGATGTGGGCACTCATTATTCGTTGTTAGCCGCGGCACATACTACGCCGGAAGCCCCCAATCCATTTTTTTATGTATCCAGCAGCGAATGGAATTTGTACGATTATCTCCACGAGTTCTTTAAATTTAACCGTTTGCCCGAAGGGGCTTTTTTACTCAACCAGGTAAAACGCTGGTTTGAATTATGGAAGACAGGAAAAACAAAACACCATGGCAAATTATTGAGGATAGTAAGAATAGTAGAAACTTTTCCAAAGCAACAGTTCATCCTGATCGGTGACAATACCCAAAGCGATCCTGCTATTTATGCCGCCTTATCAGAAAAATACCCGGATAGGATATTTGCTGTTTACATTCGAAACATAGTTCGCAGAAATGAAGTTGCCAGCCGGGATATACTTTCAACTATCGAAAAGCGTGGCATACACACTTGCCTTTTCCGGGAAAGTGCGGAGGCTATTGCACATTCAAAAAAAATAGGTTTGATTGATAAATAATATATTTACTGCTCAACAATAATTAACGATGTCTGATACAAACAAATGTCCTCTCTGTAACCGTGACCTGGCCGAGCCCATCGTGTACCATCACTTGATACCATTAAGCAAAGGCGGGAGGGATACACCAACCGTAGCGATGCATAAAATTTGCCAAGCCAAAGTGCATGCCGTTTTCTCGGAAACGGAACTCAAGAATTATTACAATACCGTCGATCGTATAAAAGAGAATGAAGAGATCATCAAATTCATTAAGTGGGTAAGTAAAAAAGAACCGGAGTTTTTTGATAATTCAATTAAAAAGAAATAGGCTAAGAGGGAAAAGGAGAAAAAAGAGAGACAGAGTAAAGTGATATGCGTAAGACACGCATCACAGCAACAGAATTTCACAAAACCTACCCCCTGAACGACCGTTGACATTCGCCCTGATATTCGCTACCTTCACTATCAACAACCAAATACTACTGCACTATGTCAAAAAAATGGCGTGAAAAACTTCATAATGCTTTTTTTGAACATCATACCCCGACCGGAAAGATATTCGACATTTTTTTACTCTGCATGATCATTCTTAGCATTACTATTGTGATCCTCGACAGCGTTTCCCGAATTACATGCAAAGCATAAACATTTTTTTCATCTGCTGGAATGGGCCTTTACAATACTATTTACCATAGAATATATTTTGAGGGCCTCGCTTAATAAAAAACCGCTACGTTTTATATTCAGTTTTCTTGGCATTGTGGACCTCCTTGCCATCCTGCCAACATATTTTACTTTGCTGCTTCCGGGATCACAGCCATTACTGGTGTTGCGGGCGGTACGGCTGCTTCGCATATTCAGGATATTCCGGCTCAGTCATTTTCTTACTGATCTGCGATTCCTGTCAAGCGCATTGGCCAGCGGTTTCAGAAAGATCAGCATCTTCTTCATGTTTGCCATGGTCATTGTTATCATCATGGCTTCTATCATGTACCTGGTGGAAAAACCGGAAGATGGATTTACCAGTATTCCTCAATGTATCTACTGGGCTATCACTACTATCACTACTGTTGGTTATGGCGACCTGATACCCGCCACCCCATTGGGCAAAATTATCGCCAACCTACTGATGATAATCGGTTTCGCCACCATCGCGGTTCCTACAGGTATTATCACTACCGAAATGGCATTAGCTATTAAAAGCCGGGAAACCAAACACGATGTTTGCAAATCATGTAATAAAAAAGGCCATGACCATGATGCCGCTTTCTGCAAACATTGCGGATCAAAATTTGAAATTGACTAGCTGCAAACTAAACAAGAGGCTAAGAGCAAAAAGAAGAAAAAGAGGTTAACACCAATTAAGACGAACCCACCTGCCGGTAGGCAGGTTACACGATTTATCATTCATTGTTGAATGCTTTGACTCATTTGACCCGAAGACCAGCCCTTCCCACTAGTATAATATTTTCCCAGCTGCATTACTACTAGGAACGTCTGTTGCGTCGCACTCTTCAGCGTTCGGTAATTCTATTGGGCATTTGTGAAGTATCTTTTAATTATGTAAGCACTTTAATTTGTGTTGTTGGCGGGAGAATAATACCACAGTGTTATAAATATATTAGCTATGATATTTTCCCTGTGTTCCAGCGGAACACTTTATGGGTAGAATATAAAACAGGGTGTATTAGCGTTCCGTAGGAACGCATTATGCTTGTTTTCAAATTTGCATAATCCCGATCGAATCGGGACCGCTGGAACGTCGGTCGCTTATTGTTGCATTTCTTCTATCCATAAGATATTCCTACGGTACAATGAACAGAGTTCGATAATTGCTGAGTAGCGGACAGAACGCTGAAGATTCTGTGTTAAATACCAAAGGATATTTTATATTTTTGTTCTTTAGGCGGCTTAAGCCAGCCTGTTTAGAGAGTGGCTTAGGCCTGCTCTCTAATTTTTTAAAATATTCTTTGTCATAGGCGATTTTGCTTTTATAAATTGTAAAGATCATTTCCAGTAGTTTTCGTTGTATGGCTACAGCAGCCTTCATTTTTATTCCGTGTTTTGCTACCATCCGTGCAAATATGGCTTTAAACCTTTCATCGTGACGGATGGCTGTGAGTGCCGGGAAATGCATGGCTTTTCTTAAATATCTATTCCCTTTTTTGGATATTTTGGGTTTGCCTTTTACAGAGGTACCCGACTGCTTTTCTCTTACATCCAGACCTGCGTAGCTGGTTAATTGTTTTTTATTACGTATCAGGTCAAAGCCATTGGTTTCCGCCAGCACTGTTACAGCTGTTAATAACCCCACGCCTGGAATAGAACAGATAATTATTAAGAGCTTTTTCATTTCTTCATCTTGGCCGACCAATTCACGTAACTCTTCTTTAATTTCTGCTTCTTGTTTATCCAGAAAAGCAATACGTTTTTTTTGTTCTTGCTACGCTTGTTTTGTTGGGTTGGGCTTCGGCAGTCTCTGCATGTAATTGATTTTTGACCGCTGTTCTGCTTTCCACCAGCTGGTCTCTTTCCCTGGTTAATTGCCTTAATTTCTTATAAATACCCTTTGGCGGATGCCAGCTGTCAAGATTTCTTTCCAATCCAAATTGAGTGATCGCTTCAGAAGCTGTTTTGTCTGTTATCGTTTTAACAGATAATGTTCTTACATAATTACTGATCTTATTGGGCAATACCACGCTTACATCCATTTGCCTTTCCGCTAAAAAATAAGCCAGTGATTCATGATAAACGCCCGTTGCTTCCATTACAAAACGAACAGCTATTTCTCCTTGCTTTTTTGTCGCCCATTCTATAAGAGAGACAAACCCTTTTGCTGTATTTGGAAAGATTTTGTGAGCATACAGCTCACAGGATAAATCCTCATATAAACGACCTGAGCAAACGACTAATTCATCCTGGGCTACATCTATGCCCACTACTTGTTTTAAGATTCTTTTCATACCAATTGTTTTTATGATATAAAGTGAAAATCTCCCTTCGTTTTGTCTCCTTACGGTTATCCTGGATGTGCGGCAAGGCGGCACTCCTTACATTCTGTTCAAACTCGAAGAGATAAAAAAGAGCGAGGCTATTTCTTCAGCTCAACATGCCTATAGGCTGTTTATGTGCGATTGGCTCTCACCCTTTTTTCACTTTATGAAAATCAAATCTATTGGTATCTTAACTTTCTCTGAAGGAACTATTACTGTTTATTTTGTAACATAGGAGAGTGCGACCATTCGACTTCGCTCAGGATAAACTGCGACGCAATTGCTGAGTAAAGAACAGGAAGATGAACGGAGCGTCGCAACAGCCGATCATAGTAGCAATGCAGCCGGGCTAAAAATATACTGAATGTTAAATTTTGAATGAAACAAATCATTGAACCATATACTCATGTAGCATTATTACCACTGAACCCAAAAACACATTTTTTTCTTAGTTGTTTGAATACATTCGCTGATCGCCGGTCGTATATGTATAAAATCCTTCTGCCTTTCCTTTTATTATTTTTTTATAGCCATGTCCATGCCCAGCAGGGTAAGCGCAGCATTCGCATTACCTTGGTGAATGAACAGAAAAATACACTGCCGGGTTCTACTGTATATTTATTGACCCCGGATTCCTGGTCATTCATTCCGGAGCCGCCAATACAAATGGCCTTATTGAATTTATAGATCTTAACGCTGGCAAATACAGGGTACGGGCCAGCCAAACAGGATATGCAGATGGTTACAGTTCGTGGATCGATCTCGAAAAAGATATTTCGTTTTCCGATACCATCTTACTTAAACTTAAAAGCAGTTTGCTTACAGATGTAACCGTTGTTTCGAAAAAGCCACTCATCCAGTTCCTGCCAGATAAAACTGTAATTAATCCCGAAGCAAATATTACAAATGCAGGTGCTACCGTCATGGATATATTAGAGAAATCGCCGGGCATAACTGTTGGAAAAGATGGCTCCATTATCATGAAAGGAAAACCAGCCGTAATGGTGCTGATAGATGGCAAGCCTACCCAACTAAGTGGTGCAGACCTGCAGGCTTATCTCTCTGGTATCAGCGCTTCTCAAATTGATGTGGTGGAACTGATCGAAAACCCCGGCGCTAAATATGATGCTGCGGGTAATGCGGGTATCATCAACATCAAAATGAAATCCAACCGGCTGAAAGGGTTCAATGGCTCGATGGTCTTAAGTGCTGGCCAGGGAATTTATCCAAAAACAGGTAACACGATCAACCTGAATTACCGTAACGGAAAAGTAAACTGGTTCCTCAACTATGGTATGCGTGCAAACGGTGAGATGCAGGACTTATATACACTGCGAAAATATTTCAATACGAAAAATGAAGACTCTGCTTTATTGGAACAACCCAATTTTATAAAGAACTCGGCAGTGGGACAAAATCTGAAAACAGGATTTGATTTTTTTATCAGCAATAAAACAACGCTGGGCCTCGTATTTACTGGTGGAATTTTTGACAGAAGGGCGAAAGGTTCCAACACCATCGACTGGATGGGGCCGGACTATCACGTCGATTCATCCATTAACACTTCGGGGGAAAACAATTTAAATTTCAAAAGAGGTGGCGTGAATGTAAATGGGAAACATAAGATCAATGAAACGAGTGAAGTGACCGTCGACCTTGATTATGTAAAGTTCAACATCAATGGCGATCAAAATTATAGAACGCAGTTAGTAGCACCGGGCAGCATTGCATCGGCTACAAAAGGCAATATCCCTTCCCGGCTTAATATCGTGACAGCGAAAGTCGATTACTCAAAGAGGTTTAAACAATTCCTCCTTGAATCCGGTTTAAAAACAGCGATCAACAAAACAGACAACCTTGCTGACTATTATTACTACGACAACAATAATAATAGCTGGCAACCTGACCTGAGCCGCAGTAATCATTTTTTATATAATGAAAAGATCAGCGCTGCTTATGCAAGTATAGATGCAGAAAAAGGTAAATGGCATTGGCAAACAGGGCTTCGTTATGAGCTTACTTCTTATAAAGCGCATCAATTGGGCAATGCTCTTGTAAAAGATTCCGCTTTCAAAAGAAACTATGGCAGCCTCTTCCCTACCGCTTTTGTTTCTTACAATGCTGACAGCAATAACATGATCACCTTCCGGTTAGGACGGCGAATAGACAGGCCACCGTTTCAAACCTGAACCCTTTCATTACCACGCTGAACAAGTACACGTATGAAGCAGGCAATCCTTTTATCAAACCGCAGTATACCTGGAATTTTGCACTGGCCCACACGTATAAGCAAATGCTGACAACAGAATTTTCGTACAGTTATCTCCATGATTATTTTTCACAGATATTCATCATTGATTCCAACAGCAGTAATGTAAACAAGAACATCATCATCTATACTAGGGGCAACGTGGGTTCTTTCCAAAACTTCGGCATCAGCGAAACGTTTCAACGGCCCATTACTAAATGGTGGAACCTGACCGCAGTGGCCGTCTTCAATCACAAGATTATAAAAGGAGTGGTATGGGCGCCCATCAAAGCAGTAGTGACACAACTGAATGTAAGTGTCAACAACCAGTTCCAACTCAAGAAAGGATGGGGTTTTGAAATAAGCGGTTATTATCAAACCAAAAGCCAGATAGATTTACAGGAATGGCTGAAACCACAGGGAGAACTGGACCTTGGTGTTTCCAAGCTGATCATGAAGAATAAAGGTTCACTAAAATTAAGCGTCCGCGATTTAACCTACTTCCAGAACTATTCAGGCTATTCCACTTTTCAAAATGCGTATGAACCCTTCACCGTAAAATGGGATTCAAGAGTAGTGCGGCTAAGTTTTAGCTGGCGGTTTGGCAAAGCCATGAAACCGGTAAGCCGGTCTGAAGGCGGGGCTACTGATGAGATCAACCGGGCGGGTAACGGAAATTAAGGTGTTGAAATATTATTGGACCGACTGCATTACTATGCGCAGCATCCCGTGGACTATCATCTTCGTTGCGACGCTCCGTTCATCTTTCTGTTCTCTATTGAGCACTGTTGAAGTATCAATAATTGCGTCGAAGTATAAAATGAGTGAAGTCGAATGATCGCACTCTTGTACTGCATCTTAAAAAAACGTTCGGTTGTGGCTCAATAATACACTATATGAGCCGATAAAATAAAGCCACTGCGCACTCCTACTTCTTACTTTCTCACTTTGACAGAAAAATATTTTCAAAAATTTTGCGCAACCAGATAATTGCACTTATATTCGCAACCACGTAGTTGCAAATAATATAAAATGGAAATAAGAAGAGACATTTTTCAAGCTATTGCCGACCCAACAAGAAGAGCGATTCTCGTGCTTATCGCTGCACAGGCGATGACACCAAATGCATTGGCCGAACATTTTCACAGCAGCAGGCAGGCAGTATCAAAACATATAAAAATATTGACTGAATGCGAGTTGGTAAAACAAGAGGTTTCCGGCAGAGAAATTTATTACACACTCGAAGTAGACAAAATGAAAGAGATAGACAAATGGATGGAACAGTTCCGCAAAATCTGGGAAACTAATTTCAACCAACTTGACAATTTATTATCAACACTTAAAAAACAGAAAAAATGAAAACAGGTTTGTTATTTGATTTTACAGTTGACAAAGCAACAAAGACGGTATTAATAAACAGGGAATTTGATGCGGAGCTTTCGCTGGTATGGGATGCATTTACCAAAGCAGAATTGCTTGACCAATGGTGGGCACCTAAGCCGTATGCCTCAAAAACAAAATTTATGAATTTTGAAGTTGGCGGAAAAAGATTTTATGCCATGGTAAGCCCGGAAGGACAGGAACGTTGGGTAATTCAAAAATATACTTCCATTACTCCCAAAACCAATTTCAAATATTTGAATGCTTTTGCAGATGCAACTGAAAATCCTGAATTGCCGGGTTCTGATTGGGATTACACTTTCAGCGAACAAAACGGAACGACAAAAGTAAGTATTAGTATTTATAATGAATCCCTTGAACGCATGGAGAAACAGATTGAAATGGGCTTCAAAGAAGGATTCACTATGACATTGAATTACCTGGGAGAATTATTGGCCTCTTTATCGAAAAAATAATTTCGTTTTCAAAACTTATCTCAAAAGATAAGAAAGTAAAGTATTTAACATCAAAAAAATAAAAATTATGGCACTTATCAATCCTCACATCAACTTCAACGGAAATGCCGAAGAAGCATTCACTTTTTACAAATCAGTATTTGGTGGAGAGTTTACAAATATTATCCGTTTCAAAGACCTGGCAAGTGCCGGGTTTCCAGTAGCAGAAAAAGAAGAAAATAAAATTATGAATATTACTTTGCCTATCGGTAAAAGCAGTATGTTGATGGCAAATGATGTTCCGGAAATTATGGGAAGAACAAACGAAAATGAGAACCGAAGTAAAATTGTAATAACTGCGGAAAGTAAAGAAGAAGCAGATAAATTATTCAATGGACTTTCGGCAGGTGGACAAATAGAAGGGCCTATTGGTGATACTCCATGGGGCACTTATTTTGGTTGCTTCAGAGACAAATATGGTATTGAATGGATGGTGGATTTTGATCCAAAGTAAGCAACCTGTAATTTTATATTATATATGAACGTGGAAGGACAAATCAAAGAGTATATTACGAGTCAACCCATACCAAAGCGCAGCGACATGCAAGCGTTGCACGGTATCATTCTTGAAGCAATGCCGAAATGTAAATTATGGTTCTTAGATGGTAAAGACGAAAAAGGCAAAACAGTTTCTAATCCCAATATTGGATATGGACTTCAGACCATGAAGCTTGCCGGCGGAAAAACGAGGGAGTTTTACCAGGTTGGTCTCAGTGCCAACACCACCGGCATTTCTGTCTACATTCTTGGCATCGATGATAAAACATACTTAGCCAAAACCTATGGAAAAAAATTAGGCAAGGCGAGTGTGACCGGGTATTGCATAAAGTTCAAAACGTTGAAAGATATAAAAGTTGATATTCTTGAAGAGGCAATACGTTATGGCGTCGAGGCTACGAATATAAAAAAGTGAATTTGTTTACCAGCGACATTAACACAGATGAGCTGTGGTTGCGTCGCACACTTGTACTGTAGTAACACGGATGAGCATTTTGCAACGCTTCTTACAAATTCATAAAGACCCTGCCACCTATTATGCAAAGACCAGTAACTGGTAACCAACAATCTTTCGCATTCAACCACTACTATTGTCGCATGCACACCACTATTGGCACAAAATTGTTGTCGACCTTTATGTCCTACTAAAAAATAAATACCATGAGAAAGATAACAGTATTATCAATGATAACATTAGATGGCATACTACAGGCGCCCGGTGGCCCGAAAGAAGATACATCAGAAGGTTTTAAGTATGGCGGCTGGACAGCACCATACAGTGACGAAGTGTATGGCAAGGTGGTACAAAAAGAATTGAAACAACGGTCGGATTATTTATTGGGCAGAAAAACATTTGAGATATGGGCCAACTACTGGCCGGAGCATGGAGACTTTTGGCCGGGAATTAATGCAGGTACAAAATATGTCATTTCAAAAAAGATGAAAAAGTCTGACCCGTTAATTACCGGGTGGAAAAACTCAATAGTAATAAGAAACGTGGCTGGTATCAAAAAACTCAAAAGCTCAAAAGGGCCTGGCATCCAGGTTTGGGGCAGTAGCAAACTCGTTCACTTGCTATTTAAGAATGATCTTATAGACGAGCTCCGGCTAAAAATTCATCCTTTAACTTTAGGTAAGGGAAAAAAACTTTTTGATAATGGAATCATTCCGGCGGCGTTTAAATTAACGGAGAGTATTGTTACATCAAAAGGAGTTATTATTGCCCATTATAAGCGGGCCGGGAAAGTCAGGACAGGTACTGTTGGAGCTTAAGGAGAAATAGAAAGATAATGGCGACATAAGAGGAAAAGATTTTCCATACTTCCGCATACAAGCACATGCAACAAAAAAATAAAAAAGGAAGTCTCTGGATTATCGTAGGTATTACTGTACTGAATGCTATAGGGATCACTATAGTACTTCCCCTTTTTCCATTTCTATTAGATAAATATGTACCGGCGGCAAGTGTCGCAGCCGTCATGAGTGCTCTTGTTTCCGTCTTTGCTATCGCTACATTTTTTGCCGCACCTGTTTTTGGGGCACTCAGCGATCGCTATGGCCGCAAATCAATTTTACTTATCAGCCTGCTTGGTTCTGCCATAGGATATATGTTGCTTGGCATTGGCGGGGCGCTTTGGGTACTCTTTCTCGGAAGAATAATTGACGGCCTTACAGCCGGAAACCAGAGTACACTGTTTGCGTATATTACCGACAGTACAGAACCTCGTGAAAGAGGAAAATGGTTTGGATATCTCGGGGGCGCTATCGGCCTGGGATTTATGATTGGGCCTTCGATCGGAGGTTTGCTTGGATCTGCTTCTATTACTTTGCCTTTCTTTATCACAGCAGGAATTACGCTTGTATCCATGCTCTGCATCATACTGTTTGTACCAGAGTCACTTCCTGTTGAAAAACGTACCACGCACCTCACACTCAAAAGTTTTAATACATTTTCTCATTTCAAAGAGATCTTTTCTTTGAAGGAGCCCAGGGCGTTACTTATCATGGGTGCATTCTTTTACATAGGGCTTAATATATGGCAGTTTAATGCGGCGATCTTTTTAAAAGATGTATTCAAGTGGGGGCCATCATTTATCGGTGGGGTGTTTGTACTTGTCGGGGTTTGCGATATCCTGTCCCGGGTAATTGTACTGCCACTGCTTCTTAAGAAATTCAGTGAACGAACTGTAGGCGCTGTTGGTTTGTTCGGGCTTGCTGCCGGGCTTGGACTTTTATTCCTGAGTGCCTATATTCAATCTTTATATCTTATTATCGGCGCTGTTGCCTGCATTGTATTAGGCGAGGGTTTATTTGATCCTTCGTACAATGCCCGGCTTTCCCTGTCTGTTGATGAAAGCAGGCAAGGTCAGCTCCAGGGAGCGAATCAAAGCCTGCAAGCCTTATATCATACGATTGTACCGCTCGGGGCCGCCGCTATTTATACTTATAGCCATGGCGCTGTCTTTGGAATTGCCGCATTATTTATGATTTGCGGACTTATTCTATTTATAAAATTGAAAACAAAATAGATTAAATTCAAACAATAAAATGAATACCATAATTATAATCTTGCTTGTGTTGGCGGGCATCATCGCCTTCCTGCTGATCATTGCGCTTTTCATGAAGAAGGAACATTTTGTAAAATGTGAAATTGTCATCAATGCGCCACGGCAAAAAATATTTGACTATTTAAAACTGCTCAAAAACCAGGAGGAGTTTAACAAACATGCAATGGCTGACCCTGGCAGGAAAAATGAATTCAAAGGAACAGACGGCACCGTTGGATATATTCATTCCTGGAGCGGAAATAAAAACGCCGGTGTAGGACAAAAGGAAATTAAGAACATTATTGAAGGGCGCGGCATTGAAATAGAGATCCGTTTTGTAAAACCAATGACAGTTGTTGCTACTATGATCATGGAGATGGAATCATTATCCGATAATCAAACCAAAGTAACCTGGAGTAATGCCGGCACATTGAAATACCCGGTAAACTTATTTATACCCATGATGCAAAAACATGTCGCAAAAGATATGGATAGCAGTTTGTCAACGTTGAAAAACATTTTGGAAAAATAAACCCAACGCTTAACAGCAGGAACCGCCAATGTTTATCTCAAGAAAAATCTCAACTGTTATGGGTAAAATAAAAAACGTTTGATTTAAAAATTTAATTTTATAGACAATGAAAAGAATATCATTGACGATAACGCTGATTGCGGCTTCGTTTCTATTAGGTTTTGCTTTTAAAACAACTATATCTAACAAAAAAAATACAAAAATGAAAAAGGTAACAGGTATTGGCGGTGTTTTCTTTAAATGTAAAGACCCAAACGCAGTTAACGAATGGTATAAAACACATCTTGGGTTTGAAACAACCCCTTATGGAACAAGCTTTGAATGGCGGGATATTGATGACAGCAATAAAAAGGGGCTCACCCAGTGGAACCCTTTTAAAGAAAGCACAAAATATTTTGAGCCTTCTGCAAAAGACTTTATGATAAACTACAGAGTAGAAAATTTAGAAGCATTGGTTGAAGAATTAAAAAAGGAAAACGTAACTATCGTAGACAAAATTGAAGATTCCGAATATGGAAAATTTGTTCATATTTTAGACCTTGAAGGAAATAAAATTCAACTGTGGGAGCCGAAAGAGTAAAATATAAGCGCTGATCTTTTCCTTGCCGCGCCTTCATATTTAGATTTTTAAGCCGGTGTCCGCAAACAATACCGACAATGAAAACAAATACAACTGGGAACAAACCAATAGACTCTGCAAATGACCTACGTTCACAAAAATTATATCATGGCACTAAGGCCAGCCTCGAGAAGGGAGACCTGATTGAAGCCGGCTTTAATTCAAACTATGGTAAAAGAAAAAAGGCATTGTATGTTTATCTAAGCGCCACGCTGGAAGCTGCTACATGGGGGGCCGAACTTGCCCTTGGCGAAGGGCCCGGCAGAATTTATATAGTAGAGCCCACAGGCCCGATTGAAGATGATCCCAATTTAACGGACAAAAAAATCCCGGGCAATCCAACAAAGTCATACCGTACTCAGCACCCGCTTCGTGTTGCTGGTGAAATAACAGATTGGCAGGGACACACGGCGGAACAACTTAACACCATGAAGGAGCACCTGGAGCGATTGAAGCAACTTGGTATTGAAGCAATTGAGGATTGAGTAAAATCTACCGATGCCTTAAAATTTTTAGAATAAATATTACCCAGGCTGCATTGCTACTATCAGCTTCGTTGCGCCTGCCCCGACTTTTGTCGGGGTCGAAACACTCTTGTACTTCCTGTTCGCTATTCAGCATTTTAGAAAATCCTTTATTAGTTCAAATGCAATAAAGAGGGGAAGATTTATATTCCGAAAATCAGATAGCTTTTTTCTGGAAAAATTGGTGGAGTTCTAAACATAGCTGCACCTTTCTCACCTTTGTCAGCATTTTTTGCAAATTACCCTGTAGTTCCCGCACCCGTCCCCGCAACTTTCGTAAGTTACTTTGCAGTTCTCGTAACTGCATTTGTACTTTTCTTAAAATTGATTGGGGTTTAATTAATGTAGTTTGTACTTCTTGTATAATTGCCAGCAGTTCTCATAACTTACCCTGTAGTTCTCATAGCTGCCCCGGCAACTTTAGTAACTTCCACAGTACTTATGGTAACATCGTTTGTACTTCTCTTAACTGCGGTTGTATTTTTGATAATGTTGTTAGTATTCCTGGTAGAGTAGTTTGTGGTTTTATAATATTTGTCAGGGTTTTTAATAGGAGATTCAGCACTTTTCGAAACTTATTTATGGATTTTCTACCCTTCTGTTAAACAGGGTTTATACCATTTGCATAAAATGCCCGGGAATGAATGTAACGGCCTACACACACCTGCTGTTCGTTTACTCCAACACGTCGTTTGTTGACCACCACTTTTACTACTCCCATTTATGAAATATACTTGTGAAAGGATCGGTACAATCATTCTAAAAAATTGTCAACTTAAAACTACTAGTATGAAACTCGTTCTTCCAACCCTGCTCGCTTTAACTACACTTGTTCTTTGCCATTGTTAAATGATGGTAACTGCAAGCGTCCTTCAAACAGGTATCCTGCACGGGGTACCTGTTTGTTCTCATTAAAAAATAATACATGAGCAAGCTCATACAATTTGGGGAGCAGGTGGAAGGGTACAGCATTCCTGTTTTAAATGAAAGAGAAATAAGGGCGGCGGCAGGTATATTATTTTTAGCGACTTTCATCGCCGTGGTCTTCGTCGTTTTCAAAGATGATTTTTTACCGATCAAGTATGTCGTCAGTGGCTTCCTGTTTGATTTCATCATTCGTGTTTTTATTAATCCCCGTTTTTCTCCCACATTAATAACAGGGCGTTTGATTGTAAGTAATCAATCACCCGAATATGTCAGTGCAAAACCAAAAAAATTTGCATGGGCAATGGGTGTCGTTCTTTCAGCTACCATGTTTGTTTTCCTGGTGATAGTAAATGCATACAGCCCGGTAACAGGTATCATCTGTCTTACCTGCCTGGTATTCCTGTTTTTTGAAGCGGCTTTTGGCATTTGCATGGGTTGCAAGTTTTATCCGTTGTTTTTTAAAGAAAAAATACAGCTATGCGCCGGCGAAATTTGTGATCCGAAATCAAAACAGGCTATTCAACAAACGTCCGCTGTTCAATTACTTGTAGTGCTTGTATTTATTACATCCATATTTCTTACGGGTTGGTTATTAAACGAGCGGCTGAGTAACCAACCTTATGAGTTGTTTGGAGTTAAGAATTCTTCAATAGTTAAATAAAGATTTATGAAGTGATTTGTTTTGGAAATACTTTTCCCACAAAGACACAAAGGCCACTAATGATAAACAAATAGACTTGGTGTCCTTAGCGCCTTTGTGGGAATTGATACTAAATGATCCGCTTAAAGAGAAAGTTTTGCCGATATTTATCCTTAAATGACACCGTGAAATCATTAGTCAATATAAAGTTGTTTAGATTCTATTTATGGGCCGGGCTTGGCTATTTTTTAATCGGTGTATTCCATACATCTTCGGTTTACACGGATAAGTTCTTTTTTACTATTCACATTTCAATCGTTCGCAATAACTTCTGGGCTATTATTTATTTTATTCCTGTCAGTTACCTTTTTTTTGAATATTCAGTTCCATTTGTACTGAAGAAAAGAAAGACTGTCCTTCACAATATCCTTTGGGGGGTTCTTTTTTTATGGATTTATATGGTATTATATTCCTACGGTTCCTATTTATGGAGGTTGTTGGGGATACAATTACATGTTTATACTCCATTAAAGGGTTTTACGAATGTAAAAGATGTCCTCAAAAATCAGATGGCTTACAACATAAGCGCTTTTTTCTTTTTTGGAATCTGCCGGTCGATTTATCATTATGTAAAACTGAAACAAACCACGCAGCAGTTACGCATCGAAAAACAAGCGGCGGAATTGAACTACCTGCGGTCGCAAACAAACCCGCATTTTTTATTCAACACGCTCAATAATATTTATTCACTGGCAAGGGATAAATCGGATGTAGCGCCAGAATCTATCTTACGGCTATCCAAAATATTGCGCTTCATGCTTTATGAAACGGGTGGAAAATATATTTCAATAGAGCAGGAACTGAAAATTATCAATGATTATATCGCCCTTGAAAAACTTCGTTACGACGAATCTTTACGCATCAACTTTAATTATGATGTAGAAGACCTGAAGCAAAGCATAACTCCCCTACTTCTGATGCCGTTAGTGGAAAATGCATTCAAACATGGGGCTTCTGAAACAAGAAGCGAACCTTTTGTCGATATTCATCTTACAATAAATAACCGGCGATTAATTTTTGTTGTAAAAAATTCCGCGGAAACCTCTTCCGATGAATTTCCTCTAAAAGAAAATATCGGGCTCTCTAACCTGCGGCGCCAGTTGGAGTTACTCTATAAAGACTATGACCTGTCTGTGCTGCAAAGCGGGTCTGCCTTCACCGCTACTTTAAAAATAAACCTGGCAAGTCATGTCTAACATAAAATGCATTATAGTAGAAGATGAGCCATTAGCCGCAAAAGTTTTAACGGATTATATTTCGCAAGTACCATTCCTTGAATTACAGGGAAATTTTAAAGATGCCATTGTTGCAACGGACTGGTTGAGGCAACATGAAACAGATCTTATTTTTTTAGACATTCATTTGCCCAAGTTAAAAGGGATGGCTTTTTTAAAAACATTGATCGGGCCGCCGTCGGTTATCATTACTACAGCTTACCATCAATATGCTGTTGAAGGCTTCAATTTAAATGTAACCGATTACCTGTTGAAGCCATTTGAGTTTGAAAGATTCTTAATAGCAGTGAATAAAGTGAAAGCGGCGAAAACTGAAAAACAAAAATCAGTGGAAAGCCCGGCAAAAGATTTTATTTTCCTGAACTCGGAAAAAAAGAAAATAAAAATTCTATTCGCGGAGATTGTTTATATTGAAAGCCAGCAAGAATACATAAAGATCGTCACCACTAAAAAAACATATTTCTCAAAAATGACCACTACGGAAATGGAATCTCTTTTACCGGCGCATCTTTTCAAACGGGTTCATCGTTCTTATATCATTTCTGTAAGTAAGATAGAATCATATACGGCTGAAGAAGTCAGCGTGGGTGGAATAGCTATTCCTATCGGCAGGAGCTACAGGGGGATCTTGGAAAATTTGTAACCTACACACATGAAATTGCAAACTTCAAATGTGGTAATTCTAAAATCTCTTATATTCATAAAAAAAAGGAGAATTTATTTATGAACAAAAAGATCTATTTGCCGCTTATTTTTTTAGCCTTCATCTTTTTAATTGCGTGGAATCTATACGGGCAAACAAAGCCGTCACCCGCAAGACAAACCTGGGAATATAAAACTTGTAGCCTGTATTGCAACACAGATAACAAAGGCTGGATTGAACGATATGAAGATGGTGTTTCAATGGGTGCGCCTTTCAGTATGCTGGAAAGAATGAAAGAATTAGGTGCACAGGGTTGGGAACTTATTGCAGTAGTCCCTCTTTCGAATTCTTACCACAATGGTTATACGAATACTAATTTTGAAAATTCAAGGCCCGAAACTACACCCTCTGTTGCTGGTTTTACTAATCAAATGTCTTTTTATTTCAAACGCCAGAAATAGAATAGGAGTTTTACGCCGTTGTTGGTGTTTTTCTTTCACCAACAACACGAATTGAAAACGATCACATAATTAAGAGACGCTTCGCAAATGCTCAATAAAATTACCGAAACCTGAACGGAGCGTCGCAACGGAAGATGATAGTAGTAATGCAGTTGAGTTTATAATTTCTTTACAGCTTGTTTCGGAGTCGATGACCCTGGGTAATATGTTCATAGTTTGAAAATATTTTCTCACGAAGCCACAAAGAGATTAGATAGCAATAAACAAACTTTGTGTTCTTTGTGGCTTCGTGGGATCCACTTCACTATAATTAATATATAAATGATCGATATTGTAATTGAAGCCCGCAATGCTGCGATCAGCCAATCGATGAAGGTGAAACGTATACTTCCTTTCCGGTTGCGCAGGATGCTGGGGCCGTTTATTTTTATGGACCATGCAGGCCCGGTGGTGGATGTGCCTTCGCAACCTTCACAACTGGATGTGCTGCCGCACCCGCATATTGGCCTTTCAACAGTAAGTTATCTTTTCGGTGGGCAAGTAACGCACCGCGATAGTTTGGGTGTGGAGCAAATCATTCGCCCGGGTGAAGTGAACTGGATGACGGCGGGCAAAGGCATTGCGCATTCTGAAAGATTTGAAGATCCTTCCGCACTCGCAGGTGGAGAATTGGAAATGATACAGACATGGGTGGCGCTTCCTGAAAAAGATGAAGAAGCTATGCCGTCATTTAATAATTATACGCCTGAACAGCTTCCCATATTTACGGATAAAGATGTATGGATGCGGTTGATCGCGGGCAATGCATATGGATTGAATAATGATGTGAAAACAAACTCACCATTATTTTATTTGCATGTTGTATTGCAACGAGGCGCCAGGTTTGGTTTGCCGAAAGAACATTCTGAACGTGGCTTTTATATTGCAAAAGGCAGTGTGGAAGTTGCAGGAAATAGTTATAATGAAGGGCAAATGCTGGTGTTTACGAAAGGAGCAGATCCCATTATTCTTGCAAAAGAAAATACTACACTAATGTTGTTAGGTGGTGAACCATTGGGTGACCGGTTTATCTGGTGGAATTTTGTTTCTTCCCGCAAGGAACGCATCGAACAAGCAAAGGAAGATTGGAAGCAAGGCCGCATCATATTACCACCGACGGATAATAAAGAATTTATTCCGTTGCCGGATGATAAGTCTAGACCTGCAGGCGGCGCACCGAAACCAGAACCACTTTCATGATGGACCTTGTAGTATGTGAATTAAAAAGAATAATACTGCTAAAATCAATTTCCTGTTTTATAAATCCTCACCAGCATCTCATGCAATTCAGGGTGATGCCCTTTTAACGCTTTAGGCCGCTCGAAAAAATATTCTGAAATCACAGCAAAAAATTCTATAGGGCTGGTAGCGCCGTACATATCAATGTCTGATCCGTGGTTTTTCATTTGCTGGATTGTTACATTCATTAAGTGCTTCCATTGCTCCGTATACTTTCTTTCTAAAATTATTTCAGGTACACCATCCATCGTTCCGTCCATTTTATCTATCAAATGCACAAACTCGTGAATAGCGGTATTGCGGGCATCGTTGTTATTAATAAATCCCTGACGCAACTCCCATTTAGTGATAATCATTACATGCTGCATTGAACCGCTGCCTACCATACCGGTAATGGGGCGGTTCGTTCCCGCCTGGTCAAAATTTTCATTAAATGTGCCGGGATATACTAAAACTTCATGCAGGTTGATGTATTGCCAGTCTGAAATCGCATATACTGGAATAATAGCACCGGCCGCAATTAAAAGCCGGTCGAGATCTTCCACCTCGGCGTTCACACCTGTTATTTGAACAGCGGATAAAAACTGTCCTGCTCTTTTTTCAAAGCTTTCTTTTCCTTTTTCATCAAGCTCCCGGTAAAACTTTACATAATGATTCAGCAATTCCTGGTAATTCTCCGGTAACGGATTGATTACTTTATCCTTTCTTACCCTGAATGCGATGAGGATAATACCAACCACCAACAGGAGGACGATAAAAATTTGTAAGACAACTACCATAAGGCGATAAAGTTAATCTTTCTTACTTCTGCCTGTATTCGAATTCGTTCTATTAGAAAAGATTAAATTTGTAAAAAGTTTTTTATGGCAGTTTCATCTTTAGATATTGAACTTAGCCAGTACTGGATATTGCTATCTCCTCTGCAAAAAGAATCTCTTTTAGCTGTCATTAAGTCTTTGATTCAATCAACTGAAATAAAAGGGCAGGAGCTAAACGAAGCGGAGGCCATTTATAACTCAGGAGATAAAAACCTGTCATCGGGAATTTTGAAAAAGCTAACTCCCGAACAAAAAGAAGCAATAATCAATCTTATCGAATCATTCGGTATTGAAATCCCTGGTCAGCGTATCAGCATAGAACAATACAATAAAGAGCTTGACGAAGCAGAAGCAGAATTTGAAAAAGGTGAATTTTTAAACCATGAAGAAATAATAGCCGTATCAAAGAAATGGATACATGGGAAATAGATCAATTCAGTGGTCAAAGTCTTCGATTAAACAATTTGAAGCTGCGATTAAATACATTGCTTCTGATTCAGTTAAAAATGCGGAAAAAGTATTTACAGTTATAACAAAGCAATTAGTGAAAGCTGCGAAGAACGCCGAATTTTTCCCGCCGGATAAATACAAAAAAAATAATGACGGCAGTTACCGGGCTTTTGAAAAACATCGCTACAGGATAGCTTATCGTTTTACTGACAATAGCATACTTGTTTTAAGAATAAGGCATACTAGCAGGGAACCCAGAGAATACTAGTTTTTCCGCGATAATTAATTAGCTGCCAAATAAGTTTTCTTTTCTGGCTTTATATTTGCAATTTTGCCTGTCCGAAACCTATCAAAAACAACCATTATGAGGAAAATCCTTAGAAAAACACTCAAGATAACCGGCATCACCCTGCTAATCCTTATCATCTTAGCCTTCTTAATCCCCATTCTTTTCAAGAAACAAATCACGGCGTTGGTCAAAAAAGAGATCAATAAAAGCCTGGCGGCAAAAGTTGATTTTAAAGATGTGAGCCTTTCTTTGTTCCGTCATTTTCCCAAAGTATCAATTTCACTCGATTCTCTTTCCGTAATTGGCACGAATGAATTCGCTGCAGATACATTATTATCTGCAAAAACATTTGACGCATCCGTAAACCTGATCAGCGCTATCAAAGGAAAAGATATAAAAGTGTATGCTGTATATCTTCAATCGCCACGTATACATGCATTGGTGAACAAAGAAGGCAAAGCCAATTGGGACATTGCAAAAGAAGATGAAGATACTACAGTGGTGGCTGTCCCCTCTCCTTCCGAATTTAAAATGAGTTTAGAGAAATACGAGATTAACGACGGCTATATATATTATAAAGACGAGACCAGCGACATGAGCGCAGAAATAACCGGGCTTGACCACGAAGGAAGCGGCGACTTTACATCTGATGTATTTACACTTTCTACAAAAACAAAAGCGGAATCCGCTGACTTTACTTATGCGACTATTCCTTATCTCATCAATACCAAAACAATAATTGACGCGGATATTCAGATTGATAATAACTTAAGCAAATACAGTTTTAAAACGGATGATATTTCACTCAATAATCTTAAGCTGAATACAGAAGGATTTTTACAGTTGGTGAATGACAGCACCTATAACATGGATATTAAATTCAATACGCCTTCCAATGAGTTTAAAGATATTCTTTCGCTGGTTCCCGGTATTTACAAGCAGGACTTCGATAAAATAAAAACAAGCGGCAAAGCTGCATTCAATGGTATTGTAAAAGGAACATACGGCCCGGAACAAATGCCGGCCTATGATGTGAAACTGGAAGTGACAGATGGTTTTTTTCAATATCCTGACCTGCCAAAGCCAATAAAAAATATACAACTGGCCATGCATGTAAATAATCCGGATGGCAAACCAGATAATGCGGTTGTTGATATTTCGAAAGGGCATGTGGAAATGGATAATGAACCCTTTGATCTCAGGCTTTTATTTAAAAACCCGGAAACAGTACAATATATTGATGCAGTCGCAAAAGGAAAGCTTGATCTTGCCAACCTTTCCAAATTTGTGAAACTGGAGGATGGAACTAAACTGGCAGGCCTGGTATGGGCCGATATATTTGCAATAGGAAATATGACAGCGCTGCAAACCCAGCAGGGCAATTTTAATGCTGGTGGATTTTTAGATATTAAAAACCTGCTTTATTCTTCACCTGCATTTCCCCAGCCTATACAGAACGGAAGTATGCGGGTGCAGTTGGAAAACCGTGGCGGTATTGCAGATAATACTTCAGTAGATATTTCCTCGGGACATATTGAAGTAGGTAAAGACCCGGTTGATTTCACATTGCAACTGCGTAAACCCATGTCTTCTGTTGATTTTGCAGGTACAGCAAAAGGAAGATTTACATTAGACAATATAAAACAATTTGTGGAGCTTGAACCTGGTACAAGCATAGCAGGTATGCTGAATGCCGATATTGCTTTCAATGGAAATAAAACAGCGATTGACAAAGGGGAATATGATAAAATTGCTTTTTCAGGTAACGCTGATGTGACGAATTTAAAATATGTTTCAAAAGATTATTCTTCCGGCATCAGTGTTCCTGCTGTAGCAGCCACCTTCAACCCAAAGAATATAACCATCAATAATTTTTCAGGAAATTATTTGCAATCAAATTTCAATGGTAACGGAAGTTTGGATAATATGATCGGCTATGCGATCAAGAACGAACCGCTGAGAGGAACACTGAATGTATCGGTTGATAAAATGAACCTGAACGACTGGATGGGAACTGAAGCCACGGCTACTTCAACCACAACAACAGTAAGCTCCTCGTCCGAACCTTTTTTAGTCCCTTCCAATCTTGATATTATTTTAAATGCCAAAGCCGGCAATGTGAAATATGATAAAGTGGATTATAAAAATATTAATGGCACGCTGTCCCTTGCAGATCAAATGGTGACATTGAAAAATGTAAAAGCGGAAGCGCTGGAAGGCACGATGGCTTTTAATGGATTCTATTCCACTAAAATAAATAAACAACGACCGGACATTTCCGTCATCTATGATATAAAAGATGTGGATGTGCAGAAAGCCTTCCTTTCTTATAACACCATTGAAAAATTAATGCCGCTGGGAAAATTCCTCGACGGTAAATTGAGTTCGCAGCTGACAATGACCGGCAACCTGGATGGCAGTATGATGCCTGACCTCAGCAGCCTGACGGGAAAAGGAAATCTATTATTATTGGAAGGCGTGCTTAAGAAATTTGCACCGCTGGAAAAAATTGCCAGCACATTACAGATAAACGAATTGAAATCAGTTACGCTGAAAGATATAAAGAACACGTTTGAATTTGCGAATGGTAAAGTGCTGGTAAAACCATTTACTATAAAAGTGAAAGATATAGAAATGCAGATCGGTGGCATGCATGGTATTGACCAAACAATAGATTATATCGTGCAGATGAAAGTGCCGCGGAAATATTTAGGTACACAAGGGAACAATCTACTCAATAGCCTTGCTTCGCAAGCCAATAGTAAAGGCATTCCTGTTAAGCTCGGAGACGTTGTTGACCTTAATATTAAATTAGGAGGAAGTATTACCAACCCTTCTATCCAAACAGACCTGAAAGCAGTAGCAGGCGATGCGATCGATGATCTCAAGCAACAAGCTGTTGATTTTGCGCAGCAAAAAATTGACAGCGCTAAACAAACCGTGAGGGATACGCTGAACAGCATTAAAAAAGAAGTGACAAACGAAATTAAAAACGAGATAAAAGACAAAATATTCGGGAAGGATACAGCAAGAACAGGTAGCATTGACAGCACTAAAAAGAATACCGAAAAGACTATCAAGAATACGATTAAAAATATTTTCAAGAAGCCTGTAAAAGATTCTTTGAAAAAAGGATAGTTGTATTAAACAATATTTGACACACACAAATAAAAAACTGGCCCGGATAAACAGGCCAGTTTTTTATTAGACCCAATAAAATTTTAATTGCTGCGCACCGAACTGGCAGACGATCTTCCGGCATCCGTTTCATCCAGTGTACCGTTCGTAATATAACGGACATGAACACTATCAGCGCTTGCTGTGGAAGCGGGATTACCCAGCAACAGAACAGTATATACTTTTCTTTGCTCCGTAGTTATCGTCCGGCTGGAATTAATGTTGCCGCCGTTTGTAACACTGATTGTAACATTCCCCGGTGTAACTGCGGTAAATTCTGATACAGAAGCAAAAGCGGCATTAGCATTCGCCACATTGCTACCATTGACCGTTACAGTAACAGCAGGATGCGAAGAATCAGGAATAGCATTGATATACCTGATATACGCCTGGTTAGAAGAGCCTGATAAACTATCGAAGTTATCGTTGGTGATAACATTACGATAATTGTTATTAGCACCTACTACAAACAAAGAATAATATTTATCCTGTTCGAAATTGTAAGTAGCAGAGGCTACAGAACTCCCGGAATTAGCATTGAATGTTTGCACCTCCCTGCTACCCGGGTAAATGCGGAAGTAACCACCCGTATAATTGGTATACCCAAGCGGAATAGCTGTAATGTTAGTACCTGAAAGTGTGATACCTGCGGAAATATCCGGTGCCAGGTTCAATGCTACTAAACCTGCAACGGGTATATCACTGTTATCATTATCCGATTTCTTACAGGATGTCACTACTAACAATGCAACAGCTACCGCTGAAAACAAACTGATACGCACAGCAGAAAATTTCTTTTCCATAATAAACTCCTTTGATTTTTTGATTAAGAAAATATTACACTATTTCCTCATAAGCGAAAGCAGTAAGAGAAGCTTATAGTTAGTGAAAAAATGATGCCATCTTATTCAAGGGTAAGGGCACTCATACTTTTTAAGAAGACATTAGGAGTGCTATTAAAAAAGAACTTGCTATATGCTGCATAATTAAACTGGCACCCAGAAAATTAAAGTCGCATTTTACTTAGATTTTTTACTGCGTAGATTTTTCTTCAATGAATTTTAAGCCCGGCTCCAGTACTACTAGCATCGTCCCTTGCGACGCTCCGTTCATCGTTCGGTTCATTATTGAGCAATAGCGTCGCTCCCGATAGTTATCGGGATTACCATGAGCGAAGTCGAATGGTCGCACTCTTCAACTGTAGTAATTCTATTCGGCAATAGGGAAGTGTATGCGTTTGAAGTATTATTTCTCGCAAAGGACGCAAAGGGGCAAAGCCCGCAACGTTAAGTCACTCTTTGCGTCGCTGCGGTAACTTTGCGTCTTTGCGTGAAGCCTTTTGTTGAGCAGCGAACAGAACCCTGAAGAGTGCGACGCAAGTGACGATGCCATGAAAGGCTGAAGCTGGGTACATAAAAAAATGCAGACCATTACTGATCTGCATTCATGTCGGGACGATCCCGATGGCAATCGGGACGACCCTCCCGCCTCAAGCGGGATGCGCTACCATAAGTAATTTCATTTTCTTGATAATTAAAAAAGCAGCTCTTTACAGAACTGCTTTTAGATAATGTCGGGACGACAAGATTCGAACTTGCGACCCCTAGCACCCCATGCTAGTGCGCTACCGGGCTGCGCTACGTCCCGAAACTTAAAAAGAGGGGCAGCAAAAGTAGGCTATTTTACCATTTTTCAGAACCGAAAACAACCTTTATCTTCGCCCCTTAATGAAAATACTCATTAAGAAAGCCAGGATAGTTGATCCTCTCTCTCCTTCCAACAATCAAACAGCAGATATTTTTATTGATGGCGGTGTTATCAGGCGAATCGCCGGTAAAATTGATGACAAAGCGGACAAAGAAATAAGCATTGACGGCTTATGTGTGTCACCGGGGTGGATGGATACATTCGCCAACTTCGCTGACCCTGGTTATGAGTTTAAAGAAACATTAGAAACCGGCGCAAAAGCCGCGGCGGCGGGCGGCTACACCGATGTAATGGTGATACCCAATACAAACCCGGCCATTCATAGCAAAGCCAATGTGGAATACATTATTCAAAAAAGCAAATCCTTGCCGGTTACGGTTCACCCGGTTGGCGCTATCACAAAAAATACAGAAGGAAAAGAACTGGCGGAAATGTATGATATGAAAGCCAGCGGCGCTATCGCATTCAGTGATGGCATCAACAGCGTTCAATCAGCAGGGCTGCTGGTAAAAGCATTGCAATATGTAAAAGCATTTGATGGGACATTGATACAATTACCGGATGATAAAAGCATCAACCCGCATGGTTTAATGAATGAAGGAATTGTTTCCACGCAGATGGGGTTGCCGGGCAAACCTGTTATGGCTGAAGAATTAATCGTGGCGAGGGATATAAAACTGGCAAGGTATGCGGAATCAAAACTGCACATCACCGGGGTGAGTTCGAAAAAATCTTTGGAGTATATTAAAAGAGGTAAAGAAAGTGGTGCGGCTATCAGTTGTTCTGTCACTCCTTACCATCTTTATTTCTGTGATGAAGACCTTACTGATTATAACAGCAACCTGAAAGTGAACCCGCCTATCCGCACCAAAGAACACAGGGATGCGTTGAGAAAAGCGGTTACAGATGGAACGATAGATTGCATTGCTTCGCATCATCTTCCCCACGAGTATGACAGCAAGGTGCTGGAATTTGAATATGCAAAATTTGGAATGATCGGGCTGGAGACATGCTATGCCGTGCTGAACACTTGTATGCCCGAAACAAGCCAGGATGTATGGATCATGTTATTATCTATCAATCCAAGAAAAATTTTCGGATTGGAACAGCCGGTTATCAAAGAAGGTAATTTAGCGTCGCTCACTTTATTTGACCCCGCGAAGAAGTGGACGGTTACAGAAAAAGATATTTCATCAAAGTCAAAAAATTCACCTTTCATCGGGAAAGAATTAACGGGAAAAGTGCTGGGAATAATTAACAAAGACGAAGCGATCATCAATTGACAATTTTATTAAATGAAATCAGCCCCGATTTATAAAGGAATTATCACAGGAGTCGCCATGATTGGGCTGACACTCTTTTTTTTCTATTCCAAAATAGCTTCTGATTCAGGATACCAATACTTAGTGTACCTTCTATATGCAGCAGGCATTATATGGACATTATTGGCTTATGCCCGGTCACCTCATTATACTGGTAAATTCGCTAATATTTTCGGACAGGGATTTCGTTGTTTTATCATTATCACCTTGCTCATGACGATTTTTGCCGCGGTTTTTAGTTTATCACATCCTGAGTTTGCCGAACAGGATGCAAAATCCTATAGGGAATATTTAGAGAAAGAAGAAAAAAGTAAAACGCCGGCGGAAAAAGATGAAATGGTGGAGAACTTAAAAAAACATTACACAACAGGCTTGATTTACTCTGCCATTTTCGGACATTTGATACTTGGAGCCCTCATCACAGCCGTGGGTGCAGGAATAATATTAGCAATAAGAAAAACGTAAATGGATATATCCCTTGTCATACCATTATTAAATGAAGAAGAATCTTTGCCGGAATTAACGGCATGGATCGAAAAAGTAATGGACGAAAATCATTACAGCTACGAAGTCATTTTCGTGGATGATGGAAGTACCGATAACTCGTGGGAAGTTATTGAAGCGTTACGCCAAAAGAACAATCATATTAAAGGAATAAAATTCCAGCGCAATTATGGTAAATCCGCCGGGCTGAATGAAGGTTTCCGTGCGGCGCAGGGCGATGTCATTATTACCATGGATGCTGACCTGCAGGACAGCCCTGATGAAATACCCGGATTAAGAAAAATGATCGTGGAAGATGGATATGATATGGTAAGCGGGTGGAAGAAAAAAAGATATGATAATAAACTGACTAAAAACCTTCCCAGTAAATTATTCAATTCGGTCGTAAGGAGTATGAGTAAAATAAAACTGCACGACTTTAACTGCGGGTTGAAATCCTATAAATACAAAGTGATAAAAAGTATTGAAGTATATGGTGAAATGCACCGCTATGTACCGGTATTGGCGAAATGGGCGGGCTTCAGAAAAATCGGCGAGAAAATAGTTGAGCACCGCCCAAGAAAATATGGTGTCACTAAATTTGGCTGGACAAGGTTCATCAATGGTTTTCTCGACCTGCTGACAATTTTCTTCATTGGAAAATTTGGAAAGCGTCCCATGCATTTCTTTGGCTTATGGGGAACAGTTTTCTTCCTGATCGGGGTTGGGTTTTCCATTTACCTTGTTGTTTCCAAGATCATCGATTTTAGTTACCCAATTACAAACCGGCCGGGATTTTATTTGGCGCTCACTGCTATTGTTATAGGTATGCAATTGTTCCTTGCGGGTTTTATTGGTGAACTGGTTTCCCGCAGTGCATCGGGACGTAACTCTTACCTGATCGAGAAGAAATCTGGTTTATAATGTCAAAAGTCATTATCATAGGGCCTGCGCACCCGTTGCGGGGTGGATTGGCGACATTCAACCAGCGGCTGGCCAAAGAATTTATTCAACAGGGATATGATTGTTCGATTTATTCTTTCTCGTTGCAATATCCTTCCTTTCTTTTCCCCGGTAAAACACAATACTCAGACGAGCCCGCACCAGAAGGAATAAAAATTAATACCGTCATTAATTCTATCCAACCTTTCAACTGGATAAAGATTGGCAACAGGATAAAAAAAGAAAACCCGGATATTATTGTTGTACGTTTTTGGTTGCCGCTGATGGGGCCGGCCTTAGGTACTATTTTAAGAAGAGCAAAGAAAAACAAGCATACTAAAATTATCTGCATCGCTGATAATGTGATACCACATGAAAAAAGAGCGGGCGATAAGCCCTTTACAAAATATTTTTTAAAAAGCTGTGATGCATTCATTACGATGAGTGAAAAAGTGATGACTGACCTGCGGTTATTTCAAAAAGATAAACCGGCTAAATTAGTGCAGCATCCTTTGTATGATACTTTCGGGGATATTATTTCAAAAAAAACTGCAAGAGAACATTTAGGATTACCGGAAAATGAAAAGATCATTTTATTCTTTGGTTTTATCCGGAAGTATAAAGGGCTTGACCTGTTGTTAGAGGCGATGGCAATTCTAAGTCAAATCCCGATAGCTATCGGAACAAAAGTCAAAGGTCAAAATTCTAAACTGCTTATTGCGGGTGAATTTTATGAAGATGAAAAACCTTATGGCGAATTAATTGAAAAATTGGGAATAAAAGACCAGTTGATACTTCGCACTGATTTTATACCGGACAGCGAAGTGAAATATTATCTCTGCGCTGCGGATGCGGTGATACAACCATACCGCAATGCAACACAAAGCGGCGTTACTCCCCTCGCCTATCATTTTGAAAAGCCGATGATTGTTACCAACGTGGGTGGTCTTCCGTCACTGGTGCCGGATGAAAAAGCTGGATTGGTAGTGGAACCCAATGCTGAAGCTATCGCCAATGGTATCTTAAAATACTATCAATTAGGAGAAGATTATTTTATTCCTCATCTTCGCAACGAAAAATTAAAATATAGCTGGGCGAATCTTGTAAAGACTATCACTGAACTTGCTGAATAGCGAACAGGAAGATGAAGAGTGTTTCGACCCCGACAAAAGTCGGGGCAGGCGCAACGAAGATGATAGTAGCAATGCAGCCGGGCTATAAATACCCATGATCTACCGAAGTAAAGCTCCACTAAGAATTGGATTGGCCGGCGGCGGTACCGATGTAAGTCCGTACAGCGATATGTATGGCGGCGCTATCCTGAATGCAACGATATCGCTGTATGCGAATGCAACAATAGAACCCATCAACGAAAATAAAATAATACTTGAGGCGCTTGACCGCAATGAAACCCTTTCATTTGATTGGTCGAATGAACTTCCGATCAACGGGCAACTTGATTTGCTGAAAGGAATTTATAACCGTATTCAAAAAGATTACGGTATCAGCCAGCAGGGTTTTCGTTTATCAACTTACGTGGATGCACCCGCTGGCTCCGGCCTTGGAACATCATCAACATTAGTTGTTGCGATCATCGGCGCATTTACGGAAATGCTTCGCCTGCCTTTGGGCGAATATGATATGGCGCATTATGCGTATGAAATAGAAAGAAATGATTTGAAATTAGCCGGTGGCAGACAGGACCAGTATGCGGCTACATTTGGTGGCGTGAACTACATGGAATTTTATGGTGATGATAAAGTGATCGTAAATCCATTGCGCATCAAGCAACAATATTTATTTGAACTAGAAAATAATTTATTGCTTTATTATACATCTACCAGCCGTGAATCCGCAGAGATCATTAAGAAACAAAGCAAAAACGTAACGGATAAAAAAGGAAGCCCGATCGAAGCGATGCACCAGTTAAAAGAACAGGCAAGATTGATGAAAGAGGCATTACTAAAAGGAAAATTGAATGATATCGGTGAAATACTTGATTTTGGCTTTCAGCAAAAGCGCAAGATGGCCGAAGGCATCAGTAATTCACTGATGGAAGAAATTTATGAAACGGCGAAGAAAGCCGGCGCTACGGGTGGCAAAGTTTCCGGTGCTGGTGGTGGTGGTTTTATGATTTTTTATTGTCCTGTCAATACAAAATATAACGTTATTAAAAGTTTAGAAAAATTTGGCGGCCGGTACAGGAGATATAAATTCACAGAACACGGGTTGACAACATGGACGATATGAAAATGGTGAATTAAGAATTTAGAATCATGAATAACATCAAACAAATTATAAGTTCTTCAATTGATGTAAAGCAGCAGGTTTTGCAAAATGAAGAATTGCTAAAGACGATTGAAAAAACCATTGATGTGATTACGGCCGCATTTAAAAATGGCAACAGGGTTTATTTCTGTGGAAATGGCGGTAGCGCTGCTGATGCACAACACCTCGCTGCGGAATTCTCCGGCAGGTTTTATAAAGACAGGAAAGCCTTACCTGCCGATGCACTTCATTGCAACACTTCTTATTTAACGGCTGTTGCGAATGATTATGGCTTTGACGATATCTATGCAAGATTGATTGATGGCATCGGCAGCAAAGGTGATATATTAATTGGGCTTTCTACCTCAGGCAATTCTTCCAATATTATCAAAGCATTTGAAACCGCTAAGCAAAAAGGATTGACAACGATTGGATTTACCGGGACGACAGGCGGACAAATGAAAGCTGCCAGTGATTATCTTATTAATGTTCCCTCCACAGATACCCCACGTATACAGGAAAGTCATATTCTTATCGGGCATATTGTTTGCCAGTTAGTAGAAGAAAAATATTTTACTTAAACCCTAAAGGTTTATAGAAATTAGTAATGATCAAAGAAGCTATTATTCTCGCCGGTGGTTTGGGAACAAGATTGCGTGATGCCGTTCCTGATTTGCCGAAATGTATGGCCCCGGTGGCGGGAAGGCCTTTTCTCTTCTATGTTATTAATGCATTGCGGATGGAAGGCGTTGAACGTTTTGTTTTTTCATTGGGCCATAAGCATGAGGTGATTGAAACCTATTTAGCGGATCAATTTTCCAGGCTCGATTATCAATGTGTGATTGAAGAAGAACCGCTGGGCACCGGCGGCGCTATTCAACTGGCTTGCCAGAATGCACAGGATGAAAATGTAATCGTTGCAAACGGAGATACGTTATTTAAAATAAATATAGCGCAGCTTCTGGCTGTGCATGAATCTTTAAGCGCCGATTGCACGCTGGCATTAAAATCCATGCAGAATTTTGACCGCTATGGCGTTGTTGAACTAAATGAAGACAATACGGTTAAAAGTTTTAAAGAAAAACAATTTTATAAAGAAGGGTTGATCAACGGTGGCATTTACATTTTAAATAAAGAAAATTTTCTCGCTAATAACTTTGCTGTAAAATTTTCTTTTGAAAAAGATTTTTTAGAGCCACAGGTAACGATGGGAAAAATCGCCGGCCTTCCACAAGATGGTTATTTCATTGACATCGGTATCCCGGAAGATTATAATAAAGCACAGCTGGATTTACAACAGCCACCACTCGATCTAAAAAATATTGATAAAGACTGGACGCTTTTTCTTGACCGTGACGGCGTGATCAATGAAGACAAACCCGGCAGTTATATTTTTAATGATGAAGAATTTATTTTCATGAACGGCCTGCCCGATGACTTTAAAAAATTGACGGAGAAATTTAAATACATCATTGTTGTTACCAACCAGCGTGGCGTGGGCAGGGAACTGATGACTGAAGGCGCATTAAAATCCATTCACCAAAAAATGCTAACGGGTATAAATGGCGCTGGCGGAAAAGTTGATGCCATTTATTATTGCACGGCAGTAGAAAATACCGACTCTAACCGAAAGCCAAATCCCGGTATGATCGTAAAAGCCAAAAACCGTTTTGCCGGTATTGACCTGTCAAAATCCATCATGATCGGCAATAACCCAAGTGATATGCAACTAGGCCGCAATGCAGGTACTTATACGATCTTCCTGGCGACAACTATTCCGGATATGCAGCTTCCTCACCCTGATATTGACATGCTATTCGCTTCCCTGGCTGATTTTGCAAAAGCTTTGTGATTTTATATGAAATTTTACAACGGTTTTCCCGTTAGGGGCATCTGGATTAAAGACTATTTTTGTAAAACAAACTCAATCCTTGTGAAGGCAATGTTCAATAAATCTTATTTACTGCTTCTTTTCTTCATCTTTTTATCACTGCAAGGTTCATCCCAATTGATTACGGCAACGGATAAAAAGAAATTGATGATCAAAGAAGATACGTTGAAAGATTATGCCCGGTACCTTGTTACAGATACATTGCCAGAAGACAGGATGTATTCCGACAGCATTTTCACCCGTACCCTTGTAAGGGCTTTGCAGGTAAAAAATTCCTTCTACTATCCTTTCGATTCATTGTTGGGCATTTCAAAATTATACGCCCCTGATAGTACGTTCAGGATATTTACATGGAACCTGCAATTTGATGATTATTATTCCCGGCAAAAAGGCGCTATTCAATTAAGAACAAAAGATGGTTCTTTAAAATTAATACCGCTCAGGGATTTTTCTGAATTTACCAATGGCGCCATGGACTCTGCAAGGAATAAAACTAACTGGATTGGCGCTATCTATTATAAGATTATCAAAACAAAGTTCAACGCAAAGAATTATTACACCATGATCGGGTTTGACCCCAACAGCGTTATGAGCAGCAAGAAATGGATAGAGGTCATGTATTTTAATGAAAAGAATGAGCCCGTTTTTGGTGGACAGTTTTTTGATTATTCAAAAGACAGTATTCCTCAATCTACACGCTACCGCTTTAGCATGGAATATAAAAAAGATGCAAGGGTATTGGTAAATTATATTGATGACTTAGGCATGATCCTCGTTGACCATCTCATCTCAGAAACAGAAGAGCCCGATAATAAATGGACCTACGTACCGGATGGCGACAACGAAGGGTTTAAATGGGAGAATGGTAAATGGATGCACATCGATAAGGTATTCAACTTTAAGCTGGAAGATGGGCAAGCTCCGGTGGAAGAAAAAATACTGGATAACAAAGGCAATGTCGACCAAAAGAAATTGCAGGGGAAAAAACCTGCCGGCCAATAAAACAACCAAGTATACCTCTTACTTTATTTTCATTCTGCTAAAATCATAAAAGAAAATCCGCCAATTAAGCGAACACAAAAATTCTTATTAATCGCATACAATAATTTCTGTGGATAGCGTGCCAGCTTCGCTTCTATGGTTTTACCCCTCGCAATAGAAGCGGGAGTATAGAACGAATCAATAATAGTATAACCCGTATCTCTTAATAAATCTAAAGCGCTTTCTTTGGTAAAGAAATGAATGTGCCCGTACTTCTTTCTTCTTTCTGTAAGATAGCGGGGCATTAATGTTGTCATCACCGAGACATCCAGCGGGAAATGAAAGATTTTATACTTAGCTTTTTTCTTAAACTGGCTTACGAAACCGAAACAATCAGGAATATGCTCTACTACATCAATAGCCAGTGCAAGATCATAAGTTGTTCCCACCGTTAGCATATCTTTCAAATAATACGTCAACCCTTCCTGCTGGCGTTGCAGGCAAAGCTGGTATGCCTGTTCAGAAATTTCGTAACCATGATAAGTGCTTTGTGGATAGCTCAGTTGCAACTGGCGTAATATCTCCCCGGCGCCGCAACCTATTTCCGCTACACTTGAAAATTGCAGTTTATTTCGCTCAATCATTTTCCGGATCTGCCCGGCTTTCCATGGGGAATCCTCTATATGCCAGGAAGGATTATAATCCAAATACTGTCCGTCATTGTAAATTGAATTTGGCATAGATGGAATAAATGAAATCACTTAGCCTGTACCGCTATATATAATTGACTACCCTAAAGATTAAATCAGGGTCAATTCATTAATCATTCAACTTCAACACCGCCAAAAAAGCTTCCTGCGGCACTTCCACGTTTCCTATCTGGCGCATACGCTTCTTACCTTCTTTCTGTTTCTCCAATAATTTTCGTTTACGGGATATATCACCGCCATAACATTTGGCCGTAACATCTTTGCGCATCGCAGATATGGTTTCCCTCGCCACTACTTTAGCACCGATAGCGGCCTGTATCGCAATCTGGAATTGCTGGCGGGGTACCAGCTCTTTTAATTTTTCACATAATTTTTTTCCAAAATCATGCGACCGGCTTCTGTGGATCAGTGCACTCAATGCATCCACTTTATCGCCATTTAATAATATATCCATCTTCACGATGTCCGCATCACGGTAACCTATCGGGTGGTAATCGAATGAAGCGTATCCTCTTGTTTGTGATTTTAATTTATCGTAGAAATCAAATACGATCTCCGTCAATGGCATTTCAAATATCAATTCCACACGGGTAGTCGTCAGGTAACTTTGGTTCACCAGTATACCACGTTTACCCAAACACAATGTCATGATATTACCGATATAATCCGGCTTGGTAATGATCTGCGCTTTGATAAAGGGTTCATCAATATGGTCCGTCTTCACCGGGTCAGGAAATTCAGTTGGATTATTAATAATCACCTTTTCTCCTTTCGTAGTGTAAGCAATAAAACTTACGTTCGGAACAGTAGTGATCACGGTTTGATCAAACTCTCTTTCCAGGCGTTCCTGTATGATCTCCATGTGCAGCAAGCCAAGGAACCCGCAACGGAAACCAAAACCCAATGCCTGCGATGTTTCTAATTCATAAGTAAGTGACGCATCATTCAATTGCAATTTATCCATGCAATCACGCAACTCTTCAAAGTCTTCCGTATTCACCGGGAAGATACCAGCGAATACCATCGGCTTCACTTCCTGGAAACCTTTGATGATCTCTTGTGTAGGGTTCGCCGCTAATGTAATCGTATCACCCACTTTCACTTCCTTCGCCACTTTGATACCGGTGATCAGGTAACCCACATCACCACATTTCACTTCATTCTTCGCTGTCATCTTCATCTTCAAAATGCCCACTTCATCAGCTTCATATTCCTGGTCAGTGGAAACAAATTTTACTTTATCTCCTTTTTTTATAGAACCATTTCTCACACGGAAATAAACAATGATACCCCGGAAGGAGTTAAACATACTGTCAAAGATCAACGCCTGCAACGGTGCATCAGCTTTACCAACAGGTGCGGGAATTCTATTAACGATCGCATCCAGTATGCCATCCACACCCGCGCCTGTACGTCCGCTGGCATGCAGTATATCTTCTTTTTTACAACCGATCAGTTCAATAATCTGGTCTTCAACTTCTTCGATCATCGCCCCGTCCATATCAATCTTATTGATCACCGGAATGATCTCGAGATTATTATCAATCGCAAGGTATAAATTAGAAATCGTTTGCGCCTGTATCCCTTGTGTCGCATCCACTAATAACAAACAACCTTCACAAGCAGCAAGTGCCCTGCTCACTTCATAGCTGAAATCCACATGGCCGGGGGTATCAATCAGGTTCAAAATATATTCCTGGCCGTCGGTATGTTTATAATTGATCTGTATCGCATGGCTTTTAATCGTAATGCCCTTCTCCCGTTCCAGGTCCATATCATCCAGCACCTGGTCCATCATTTCACGTTCGCTGATCGTGTTTGTTGTTTGCAACAGCCTGTCAGCCAGCGTCGATTTGCCGTGGTCAATATGTGCGATAATGCAAAAATTGCGGATATTCTTCATGTACTAATGCCTCTGTTTTCGAGGCGGCAAAGGTAAGCTTTTTAGGCCGGTTTTAGGGACGGCGAAACTCTGTTCCGCCATATAATTTTTTATCCGCAGGATGCAGTGCATTTACCCGGCTCCATTGCTACTATCATCGTCTGTTGCGACGCTCCGTTCATCTTCCTGTTCTCTATTCAGCAATTGCGTCGCAGTTTACCATGAGCGAAGTCGAATGGTCGCACTCTTGATCGTTCGGTAATTCTATTCAGCATTTTCGAAGTCACTGTGATTTATCTGTATTTTCATTTAGCAAGGACTGTGTGCAGCTTCCCTCCCCACTTGTGGAGAGGGATAAAGGGTGAGGTTCCATGCAGCATTTACAACAACTCTTGGAAAGTTTTTAAAACTCTCCAAGGGTTTGCTCCCAGCTCACAACTCATTGCCTATTATTCATGATTAAAAAATTCCTTACCTTAATTGTATTGATTCCGATCATTTATGCCGGCAGCACCACCCCCACCTCCTCCATTATCATCACCACCGCAACCACCGGCCCTTGTCATGTGCCCAAAATGTCACCAGTTAAGTCCGGGAAATTTTTGCAGTCATTGTGGCACCAGCTTAAAAGAAGATGCGGAATCAATAAAAGACCCATTTCTTTCCTTTGCTACTAGCTTTTTAAACATTGATAATTTCCGCCATTATTTAAAAATATTCTTTACCATTTTTCCGCGGCCGGCTGCTAATACGATCAAGTTGCACAAAGTCATTGCTTTTGAATCTGCCATGAAATTTATGGAATACAGTGTTGCCTTGTATACACTTTTATCAGCAAGCAAGATTGTTTTTATCACGTTAGGCAATCGTATTTCTGAGCAGGCTTTATGGAAAGATGTATTGGTTGAAATAATGTACCTGCTATATGCGGTAGGGTGCTATTTGATCACACTTAAGCTTTTCTATTATTTCGCCTCCAGGAAATATGGTAAAAAAGATAAGCGGGAGTATATAAAAATGTACTGCCTGTTTGCAGGTTTCCTGTTACCGATTATGGGTATTATATATTATGCCGTGGGAGACTTTATTTCGCCACAGGCCTTACATGGTTCTGCTGGTTTTCTTGTTGTCAAATTTGCACTATCGATGGCATTGGGAATATCTTCCCTTGTCTATGGTTTTTTCTGCTGGAAATATTTCTGGAATGCCCCGGATCAGAAAGTGGTAGCGCTATTACTATGGGCGGGGCTTATATCGTTTGTCTCCGGTTTTATTTTGCTCGTTATTATTTTCTGGAGTCTGAATCTTGATTTTTAATAGCACTTTTCACTGAAATGTTTCTTTCACCAATCCCCAAAACCGGTCCAGCGCCATAATACGTGGTTTCAAAAATGAAATGATGGCCGGCCAGTCCGCTTCATTAAAAATAGTTACACCCGATATTGACTTGCTCACCCTGCTGATGCGATTACCTTGTTCATTTTCCTGTTGAGCTGCCCATTCCCACTCTTCTCCCGTTTCTTCTTCCAGGATTGTTTTTAATTGAATTAACTGTCCAAAATACTGTTGCTGGGTTATCGGATCAGCATGATCTATTTCAATAGCGATAGAAGCTTCCTTATTATCTGCTTCCATCCGAAAATAAATATTCTTTATACCGGTACGGTAGTTGATCCAGTTTATTGTTTCGCCATCAGCGCCTTTCACCGGCCGCATGTATTGCCCGAATGCTGTCCAGAATTTTTGACGGATGAGAGAAACTTGTTGTTTAGTGTACATAATCTTATCCTGCTAATTTAATACGGAACTCATTACAAATGGCCTTGTCGTATTATCTTAAAATTTATTCGTCGCATTTTTCATAATTTTATTCGGTAGTCATGAATGAAGCGGGCCCATATCATATTAAACATCTTGATGGACTGCGGGGCGTGGCTATCTTACTGGTTCTTTCCCGGCATTTTACCAGCGGCACAAGCTTAAACAATTATTTTCTGTTAGGCTGGACAGGGGTTGATCTTTTTTTTGTACTATCTGGCTTTCTTATCACGGGCATATTGCTCGATACAAAAAATAAAAAAGGTTATTACCGCATCTTCATTTTCCGCAGAATGCTCCGGATCTTTCCGCTGTATTATGGCGTTTTAGTTGTTTGTTTCTTTTTATATCCTCACTTATCCATTATTTCCTGGTTCAGAGATTATCAAATTTATTTCTGGACGTATACACAAAACCATCTCTTTGTACAAAAAGGACTTTTTACAACTCCATTAGGACACTTTTGGAGTCTAGCGATCGAAGAACAGTTTTATTTAGTATGGCCACTACTGGTATTTATTTTAAAACCAAAGCAGATTCTGGGCGCAATATCCTTTTTGATAGTTGTTGGTATTGCTTTAAGAACTTATCATCCGGAAACACCATTTGCAACCGTATTCACCCTTACCCGGATGGACGGTCTTTTGACAGGTTCCGGCATTGCCGTGTTGATGAGAATTAATAAAGAGGAACTGCTAAAAAAAGCTTCTTACATATTCGTTATATTTTCAGCAACCTTTCTTTTGTTGCTTATTGCATTAAAACCCTGGAATGGCTGGTCTGGAAATTTTATCCAAATTGGTTATCCCTTACTGGCTTTTTTCTTTGGCTCATTACTGATCTTTTCATTTACCAATAATTGGGTCAAGAATATTTTATCACTGAAATTATTAACCTGGTTTGGAAAATATTCTTATGGAATTTATATTTTCAATTCGATCATTATTAATGTGACCTGGTATTATTTTCCTTCCATGGTACAACAGCATACAAAAACTG
The DNA here is from genome assembly GCA_037200685.1 of Chitinophagaceae bacterium. GTDB lineage: Bacteria > Bacteroidota > Bacteroidia > Chitinophagales > Chitinophagaceae > JAJKIP01. The sequence goes on along the minus strand of JBBCIG010000018.1, from coordinate 24,057 downwards.
TATATGCTGGTATGCTGCTGGCAACTCTCGTCATCAGTTTTTTGAGCTATCATTTATTTGAAAAGCATTTTCTAAAAATGAAGCCGTCATTCGCCCAACAAAAGAGCGGCGCCTGGCAATATTCACAAAAGCTTTAACACTGGCGTTAACCGTCGATTAACCACCCGGCAACAATCTTTCTATTGCATTCGCCGTCTCATACAGTAAATATTTATCATTTTAAAAATTTACAACTATGAAAAAAATAATAGTAACCGGGGCTATTGCTCTTTCATGTATTATCGCTACGAACGCTTTCTCACAAGAAACAGCGGCAGCTTTAAGTAATAATAAAAAAGAACTGGGCCGGGAAAAGAAAGAAATCAAAGCTGAAGAAAAAACCATCCGTAAAGAAGACAAGGCTTTAAAACAAACGGAGGTCAGCTACATGACAAGGCAAAAATTCTATAGGGATTTTCCCGATGCAAAAAATCCCGGTTTTTCAGTGGGGAAAAACTTTGATGAAATTTCTTACACGTTGAATAACCAGGCTTTCGTCGCTTATTATGATTTACAATCAAATCTTGTTGGCACTGTCGCACCACAACAAATAACCGACCTTCCTTTGGCTGCCCAAAAAACAATCGCTAAGAAATACGGCAGCGAAGGTTATGAAATTAACAGGGTTATCCTTTTTGATGACAATGAAGCAAATTCAATAGATATGTACCTGTACGATCAGCGATTTAATGATACCGATACTTATTTCGTTGAGATGGAAAAAGGTACAGAAAAACTAATCCTGAAAGTTGATATAGACGGAGATGTTTTTCTTTTCAAAAAGATGTAAAGCATAACTTAATAATAAATGCCCCGTATAAGCCGGGGCATTTATTATTGTCGTATAGTTTATAGAAATTTCAGAATGCTGAATAGAACCTCACCTAGTCCCGACTTCATCGGGGACAAGCTCTCTCCTAAAGGAAGGGAACAGCGCACAGCCCTTGCTTAATGAAAGCAGATAAACGGGTACTTCATAAATGCTGAATAGCGAACAGGAAGATGAAGAGTGCGACCATTCGACTTCGCTCATGGTAAACTGCGACGCAAGTGTTGAGTAAAGAACAGAAAGATGAACGGAGCGTCGCAACGAAGATGATAGTCCACGGGATGCTGCGCATAGCAATGCAGCCGGGCTAATAAAAATTACTCTTTCCTATTTTCCTGTTCTTTCATTATTTCATTGATATAAGGTTTGGCTAATTCTTCTACCTGATTTTCACTAATAGCCAATGTATGCGGATCGCCGATCAGTTGCCACCACGGTTTCTGTCCATCAAACGGATACTCTCCGAATACAATCACCGGTGTGCCTTTTGCTTTTACGCTGTCCTTTGATTGCAGTTCCCATTCATCCGCCCAATTATAAAGATAGCGTGCATCTTTTTCCAATAACCGCAAACAGGAATGCGAAGCTGGATAACCGGGCATTACATATTCATGCCAGCCGACACCTTCTTGATTTTCGATATTAAAATTCCATTTCAGTTCCCATTCATCATTGAATGTGCTGGTGGTTTTTTCCGCTTTCCAGTTGGTAAAAAACAAACCGGTGGGTGTGGGATCAGCTTTTCGACCCATATTTGTGGGGCCGGTGTATACCAGCTCACCATATTCATAAGCGCCGAATGCCTGTGCAGGATAGGAAAAAAAGATAATTTTCTTAATGTTTTTTAAAGAAGGAGCGGAAAAAGGAAACGGAAGATAATAAGCCAGATCAGCCGATGCATCCGAAGGAAGTATAATGCTGTCCATCTTTAGCAAATTGGCGGAATCCGCCCGGTTAACAGCGAAAAGAATGGGCCACTCATTTTTCGGAATACTATCCGGCGACCATTGTTTTTTAAAAACTTTTATATAAGAAATATCTTTCCCGGGTTTAATCCTGTTAATAACAGGCCTTCCCGGCTGAATGTTCTTATTATTTTTATCAGTGTTGTTACATGCACAGAAAATAAATAGAAAAAAAGAGACACAAAAAAATAAATTAAATCGATTCATAGAGAAAATTTTTAATCCTACGCTATATTTCATAAACTATACCATTTTACATTTTCTTATGACTATTCCTAAAAGATCGTTTAATGATGAATAAAACTCGAATATCTTGCTACTATATTTAACTTTATATGCCTGTACATTTACAATTTTGACATACAAAGTCACAAATATTGATTCCACATTCAAACTCTTTACGATAAATGAGTAAAAAATACCTCTTACTTTTTTTCTTATTGGGAGTTATTTCGTTGCTGATCGTTGGCTTGTATATTAAACAAAAAGGGTATAATATAACTATAAAAGGAAAACTGGCTGTCGTTAATAAAGGCAGCGGTTCGGTAACCATTTTTGACATGGAAAAAGGAAAACAGCAAGCTGAACTGGCCCTTGATGTGGAACCACACGAAATAACAGCCATTGCCAGTGACGGGTTGGTTGTCGTTTCAAATTATGGAAATGAAAATAAGCGGGGCCATAGCCTGACCGTGATCAATACAAAAACGAATACGATAGAAAGAATAATTGAACTGGGCGATAACCTGATGCCGCATGGAATTACAAACATTCCTCATACCAATACTGTATTAGTCGCTGTTGAAGGAAATAACTCTTTGCTCGAAGTGAATGCACTAACCGGTGAGATGGAGAAAAAAATCGCAACGCAACAACAGCAATCGCATATGGTTACGTTAAGCCCTGGTGACAGCATTGCATACGTCGCTAATTCAGCTTCCAATTCCATCAGCGCTATTAATATTAACAAAGGGAAATTATTACAAAATATTATTTGCGGTAAGGGAGCTGTAGGCATTGACGTAACCCCTGATGGAAAAGAGGTTTGGATATCGAATAGCATTGATAATACAATTACTATTCTTGAAGTACCTTCTTATAAATTACTTGCAACATTGAAAACCGATGCGGAGCCCATGCGGTTAAAAATTTCTCCTGGCGGCAAGTATTGCATAGTAGCGAATTCCAGCGGCGGGAATATTTTTGTCTTTGATGTACAAACCAAAAAACTTCTTCACACAATCGTTGTTCCCGGCAAATCCAATTGGATTGAAAAATCATTAATGCATACACCCCGGTTGGCCGGTATCACATTTTATCCCGACGGAAACTATGTTTTTATTGCAAACTCCAATGCGAATAAAATAATTGTTATCAATACGGAAAACTGGAAGATCATTGGTAATATTTCTACAGGAAAAGTTCCTGACGGTATTACAATAACTGCAGTTGAATAATTTTTTTTAACAACTATTTTAAGGAAGAAAGTTATGCACCATTTCGTGGTTGGCACCATTTTTTCCGCAATAGTATGAGCAAATAATTTGCTGATTTCTGATAATAATAATTCAAACTCATTTCACAGATTACTATAACTTAATTTAATAATTATTAAAATTTATCGTTATGAAAAAAATAATGTTAGTAATGATTGCCACTGTGATGATAGCAGCGGTGACAGTCGCACAGGAAAACAAAGACTACAAAAAAGACCGTACAGAATGGGAGAAAAAAATAAAAGAAGAATTAAAGTTGAATAATGACCAGGCGATAAAATATGATGCGATCAGCAAAGAATATAATGACAAAATAGAAGCTGTTACGCAAGATGCGGGGTTAAACAAAGACGTACAAAAAGAAAGGAAAATGGCGCTGAAAAAAGAAAAAGAAATAAAGCTGTTTGAGTTCTTTACTCCCGAGCAACAGGTCAAATACAGGGAAATAATGGAGAAGAAAAAGAAAGAAATGAGTAATAAGCCTGCTTCTTAATAAAGAAAAATCAATTATTTAAAATAAACGCCGGTTATTCAAGCCGGCGTTTTACTTTTGCAAAACAAGCAAGATTCTACCACCTCCTGCCACGGGCCACTAAACCTTCCCAACACATACTGTTTTTTGGACTATTGAATAACTGAATAAATAACTTAGTTATGCATCAAGTAATTGCTGAATTGAAAGCCACCATTAATGATCACATACTCAGCCTACGGTCTGTTTCAGAAAATGAAATGATCAGCAAACCTTCTCCAGCGAAATGGAGCAAGAAAGAAATATTGGGTCACCTGGTAGATTCTGCGCAGAATAATATCCGCCGGTTTATCGTGGCGCAATATGAGGATGAGCCGCAGATTAGCTATAACCAGGATAAATGGGTATCGATTACCAACTACCAGCGATATAATCTTTCTGACCTTATCAGCCTTTGGTATTTATTGAATTTACATATCTGCGCTATCCTTGAAAACGCGGATGCAGAAGCTATACAAAGAAAAAGCAGGACGGATGACCTGCATACTATTCAATGGCTGGCGGTGGATTATATTAAGCATTTAAAACATCATATTCACCAGGTGCTGGACCTGGAAGATGTGCCTTACCCATAAGAAGAATTATTTTGTTGCACGAAGCTAATTATATGCATTAACACGCATAATAAGTTGCAGAAAAGATTGCCAATTATTCTATCATCTTGTAAAAAGAAGGATGATATAATAGCAATATTGCACGATGGCATTTACTGCGGTGAAAAATAGTTGACTTAGAGTATGCATGATCAATTATTGAATTTTACTACTTCAAAATCCGGGCCATGCAATTGACCCAGTTTCCGTAAATCATCATTATTCCATCTTTCATCGGGCGCCCCGCTGATATACAGGTTACTACCAATATCAGCGAGGATTAACCCGTATTTTTTCATGGCTTTTAATACGATTTGGTTAGTGGCGGAATATCCACTGATGTCCACACTGTTTTTTAAACGTATCCTCGCCCCAAAAGGTAATGAGTACTGACCGCCGCCGCTACTTACTTTATGCCGTGCAGGAGCGATATAAGCAGGTTTCACCAATGAAGAATTTAATGTAAATCGAATAGGATGATCAATTTCTCCTTTCAGTATTTCTTCGTAACGAACAAGACCGGGAAAAATCGGCAAGCCGGCCGCATCGGCAGATGTCCATCCGAGCGTTCGCAGGTTATTTGATTTTAGATTAAAAATGGCGCCTGATGAAGCATCCCAATGATTGCCATTTACATGCGCATTGAATAATTCATACAACATTCCATTTTCAATATCAACCGCAATGACATGTGAATCACCGCTGCCATTTCCTTCAATAGGCGAAGTCAATGGAAGGGGATAAGGGCCGGGATCGCTTTCATCGCCATAGCCAGTGAACGTAACAGGAATTTTAGATTGATTGTCGCAAACAACGACATATGGAATGCCGATAGGTGCGCCCTGCCACAGGCCGCTTCCAAAATCCGCTTTGATAACATTGGAAGAAAATCCCGCAACAATCTGTGTACTGTACGGATCAACAGCGCTGGCCGATATATCCATGCGCCATGGATTATCAGCCGGGAAAATGCTGATGCCCTCTGCATTTGCCTTTACAGCAGTGCAGGCCTCATTGTTTTGATTCGTTGCGGGATGATCGGGAAAACTGTTCCGGTTCTTTTTACAGCCAGGTAATAGAAACAAATACATGATGAATACCAATACAAACAGCAGGAAACGAAAAATTTTCAGCGGCAGGTTGGTATCATTCATAGATTGGTCTTTGGCTGCTGAAAATTCACAAATAACAGGCCAATAGAAATTTCCCGGTAGAAATCCTATATCATATTGGTAAGGTCACGATGCAAATGCTTTATTTTTGGGATAACCATTTGCTTATGAAACACGCATTATTACCCATCGTTGCTATCTTTTTCTTTCTTTCCTGCGATGAGCAGCAAAAGAAAGTGGTGGAAGCTGAAAAACCTTTCACGAATGCCGACGCCTGCCTTTTTTCAGAAATCGCTTATTGCAATAACCCTCAACCGCAACTGGATAAATACACACCCGGCTGGAAAGTGGTATGGAACGCTGTTGCGCTAAATGGCAATCATGCCTTCATCGCTTCTGATGGAAGTAAATATGTGTTGAGCATACGGGGATCCTTGATGGAATTCAGTTGGGATGCTTTTGAAAACTGGATATACCAGGACTTGAATATTGTTTCACAGGATAAATGGAGTTATACAACATCCGGTTCTGATGCTAAAGTATCGACAGGTTCATACAGAGGTTTTCAAAATCTTATTAAGTTAAAAGATAAAGATTCGGGAAAAGATATCTTGGGTTTTTTCCAGGAGAATGTAAAAGAAGAAACACCTGTTATCATCACGGGGCACAGTCTTGGTGGTAACCTTGCAACAGTTCTTGCATCTTATCTTTCATTTAAACTGAAAGAAATAAATCACCCGGCTAAGAATATGAATGTAATCACATTCGCGGCGCCGGCGGCGGGTAATGCGGCATTTGCAAAAGATTTCAATGAAAAATTTCCGCAATCAATAAGAATAGAAAACGAAGGTGATATCGTTCCAAAGTTTCCGTGTACATCCGCGATAGCAAGTCTTGCTAAACTGTATGCATCATCACCATCAGCGGCGGAGATTACCGTAGGATATAATAATATGAGCGTTCCATTGAGTACTGTTTTCAAAGGAATGAGTACTATCGTTTCAGGATTGCAACTGGCAAGCGGCTTTTCCAGCTTCACACAAACAAATGGCGATGGCACTATTATTAAAGTAAAACTTTCCGGCAAGAATTTAACGAATGATATTTCTTCCTGGTTTGCAGAAGCGGGATACCAGCATAGCGTTGCGCAATATGCGGCGAGTATGGGTGCGCCGGTTATTGAAGAGTGTAATGCTGTTGTAAAATAATTATTGAATTTTCAATAAGAGATTATTATTAGCCCAACTTCAGTGCTACTATCATCGTCTGTTGCGTCGCACTCTTCAACGTTCTGTAATTCTATTCAGCATTTACGAAGTATCCTTTTCAATAATTCTTTTCCTTGTCATGGCGAGGTACGAGCCATCTGCAACAAGACCCCTCGTGCCTCGGGGTGACAAGGAAAAGTATGGCCACTTGTACTTTATTTTAAAACAATCTGCAAAATAACCCTACTGATTTTGCTTAATCTTCCTTTGTCATGGCGAGGTACGAGCCATATACTTTTTACCATCGCTGTTCATCACAAAAATTATTTTACTGCGTTTTGCATAGGTAACTTCGCATCGATGTTATGATCAAAGCAACTTCGCAAGCATATCGCAATGCCTATTCCGGTCTCTCCCGCTCTACCTGGTTATTATCTTTTGTGATGCTTATCAACCGGAGCGGAACGATGGTCGTTCCCTTCATGACCCTATATCTTACAAGTGATAAAATGGGTTATAGCGTTGGGCAAGCCGGTATTGTATTCGGCTTATTTGGTTTCGGCGCATTCAGCGGTGCGTGGTTTGGCGGAAGGCTGACGGATAAAATTGGTTTTTACCCTGTGCAATTAATTACACTGTTTGGCGGCGGCGTCTTTTTTATTTTATTGGGGCAAATGAAAACGTATCCGTTGATATGCGTTTTTACTTACCTCGTAAGTTTTGTAAATGAAGCATTCCGCCCGGCGAACTCTACGGCCATCGCCTTTTACAGCAAACCGGAAACCCGTACCCGCTCGTATTCATTAAACAGGCTGGCGATTAATATCGGCTGGGCGGTGGGCAGCGCTACCGGCGGCATCATTGCGCATTATAATTATGAATTATTGTTTTGGGTGGATGGCATAACAAATATCGCGGCCGCAACACTGATGTGGATTTTTTTAAAACCGGTGAATTATAAACCATCACAGCAACAGCCGTCATTGAAACCAGTTGTATCAGCCTATAAAGACAAGACGTACCTCGTTTTTATTATTATCACGATGTTGTTCGCTTGTTGCTTCTTCCAGTTGTTCACCAACATTCCTGTTTTCTTCAACAAAGAATTGCATTTATCAGAACCGTATATTGGTCTTTTAATGGCCTTGAATGGCGTCATCATCGCATTGGTAGAAATGGTATTGATCTATAAACTGGAAGGAAAAAGAAAAAATACTTTTTTCATAACAGGGGGTGTAGCACTTATAGCTTTATCATTTTTATTTTTAAATGTGCCGTGGCATGGTGCAACGATTGCATTGATCATGATCATCGGAGTGACGTTTGGTGAAATATTTTCCATGCCCTTTATGAATACGTATTGGATTGGGCGGACACAAGCATCGAACCGTGGCGAATATGCGGCTCTCTACACCATGGCATGGTCGGCGGCGCAAAGCCTTGGCCCGATGGGCGGCGCACAACTGGTGCAGCACCACGGCTTTCCCATTCTCTGGTGGGGAGTCGGTGGGTTGGCTTTACTCACTTCTTTTTCCTTCTGGCGGCTGCATAAATCCGGCAAATAAAATACCCAATATTAGGTATCGGAAACGACTGAACAAACCCTTATGTTTACAAAAACATACAGATGAAACTACTCATAACACTTATTGCAGCCATGACTTTATCCGTGCATGCTTTTTCGCAGGATGAATTGCCCGCCATCAGCCAGTCAAACAGTAAAGATTTTTTTATTCCCGCTTCGGTCAGTAAAAAATATAGTCTTGAAAAAGGACAGGAAGATGAATGGATGATCGTATATAATAATATGGGGGACGACGCCACTATTCAACGGGTGAATGATATTCGCTGGCAGGGAAAAACAAAAGAAGCAGCGGAAAAATGGTACGATGAAAGCAAACAATTACTGAGTGAAGGAAGTGATGATATTACTTCCCAAATGACGAAACCCGCCGGCGTGGGAAAATGGAATGTGTATGGCATGAATAAACAAATGAAAAAGATGATGGATGCCATGGGCGTAAAGCAGAATCAATACAATTTTACTTTTACGGTAGATAAATATGTAGCTAAAATATTTGTGTCCACTTCGGAAAAACAAACCGTTCAGGATGCCTGGAAATATGCTAAAGAAGGATTAAGGGCCATGCTGACAGCATCCGGCAAAAAGAGTATTGCAGATAGTTTATAATAGATGTCGAAGCCAAAGAAAAAAGGGTAGCTTTTCAGCTATCCTTTTTTTATTATCATTGCATTAATACCAAAAGCATCATTTACCAATCCCTTATTTTTGCTGAAAGCGTTTTTATGAAGAACAGGTTAACGATTTTCTTTTTATTGGTATTAATAATAAGCGGGAATTCTATACAGGCACAAGTGCAGCGGCCGAAGCTCGTGGTGGGTATTGTGATTGACCAGATGCGCTGGGATTATCTATATCGCTATAACGATATATTCAAACCAACAGGCGGTTTTAAAAGAATGCTGAACCAGGGATTTACCTGCGAAAATAATTTTATTCCTTACACACCAACTGTTACGGCTGCCGGCCATACTTGTGTTTACACAGGTTCCGTTCCCGCCGTTCACGGTATTGTGGGCAATGCATGGTGGGATAAATTAAAAAATAAAACTGTTTATTGCACGGATGATGAATCTGTGAAAACAGTTGGGAGCAATACCGATGCAGGTATGATGAGCCCGAGAAATATGTTTGCGACAACGATTGGCGATGAGTTAAGACTGGCTACTAATTTTAAAAGTAAAGTAATCGGTATTGCGCTGAAAGACCGTGGTGCTATTTTACCGGCCGGACATTCCGCAACATCCGCCTTCTGGTATGATTATAAAACAGGAGATTTTATAACCAGCACTTATTATATGAATGATTTACCGGACTGGGTAAAAGCATTCAATGCAAGAAAGATGGTGGACTCGTTATATCGTCTTAACTGGAACATTTCTTTACCAAAAGAAATTTATCCAAAGTATGCGACGGCAGATCAGAAAGCGTATGAAAATAAACCGCTGGGCAATGATCAATTAGGGTTTCCTTATGATCTTTCAAGATTTATTGGTAAAGACCCGGCAAAGATCGCCTCCACTCCTTATGGCAATATATTAACCGAAGCCATGGCAGAAGCGGCAGTAAAAGCAGAAGGCCTGGGAAGAAATTCTGTAACAGATTTTCTTGCTGTAAGTTTTTCATCGCCTGATTATATTGGTCATGCATTCGGGCCTAATTCATGGGAACAATTAGATGGCTATGCGAGATTGGATGAAACATTGGGGAAATTCTTTGCGTTTCTTGACGTAACAGTTGGCAAAGGAAATTATACAGCATTTCTTACCGCTGATCACGGCGTGGCGCATGTTCCAAAATTTTCTATTGAAAATAAATTACCCGGTGGCGCTTTTGATGAAACAAGCCTTGTAAAGAAGATGAATGCTGAATTAAAACTAAATGTCATCCGTGATCTCGATAATTACTTTGTTGTTTTTAATGACCATGTCATTGATTCGGCGCACTTGAACAAAGCAGACATTATAAAATGGACGGTTGATTACTTAAAACAACAACCGGAGATCGCACAGGCTTTTGATATAAATGATTTGGCTAAAATCCCTCTTACAGCCAGACAAAGAGAAATGATCAATAACGGTTATTTTCCTTCCCGCTGCGGTGATATCCAGTTTATTTTAAAGCCAGGCTATGTAGGCGGCAATGGCAATGGCACATCACATGGATTATGGAATCCTTACGATTCGCATATTCCTTTGCTATGGTATGGCTGGGGCATTAAACACGGAAAGACAAACAGGGAAACGTATATGACGGATATTTCCGCTACGCTTGCAGGACTTTTGCATATACAAATGCCAAGCGGTTGCGTCGGACACGTGATTGAGGAAGTGATGAAGTAAGATTATGAAAGGACTCTGGGTATTTTTTGTTCCAGCAGCATAAAATCTACTAATACCAATGCTGTTACCGCTTCTACAATAACCGGCGCCCTTAATGCGACGCAAAGGTCATGGCGTCCTTTGATAGAAAATTTTTCAACTTGTTCTGTATCCCAGTTAAGGCTTTCCTGTTCTTTAGGAGTAGATGATGTCGGTTTGATAGCAATACGGAATACCAATTCGTTTCCATTGGTAATCCCCCCAACTACTCCACCAGCATGATTGGTTTTTGTTTTCCCCTTCATATCCGTGATAGAGTCATTATGCTGGCTACCAAACATTTTAGCGGCGGCGAAGCCGGTTCCGAATTCAATTCCTCTTACAGCAGGAATGGAAAAGATGATATTGGCTAATGATGCTTCCATTGAATCAAAATAAGGTTCACCTAAGCCAACTGGTAAACCGGTTGCTTTGCATTCGATGATACCACCGACGGAATCTTTGGCATCGATGGCGTTTTGTAGTCCTTTTTCTAGATCTTTTTCACCACCGATTTCAGTTACCTCAGCATGAATGCTGAGGCCAGTCATCAACTTCTTCGCTATTGCACCAGCCGCAACAATCCCGGTTGTTAATCTCGCACTAAAATGTCCGCCACCACGATAATCTTCATTACCACCAAATTTCTGGTGCGCCACCCAATCCGCATGGCCGGGACGTGGAATGCTCCTTTGTTTATTGTAATCTTCGCTGCGGGTGTTTTTATTTTCAAATAAAATAGTGATGGGGAAACCGGTTGTCTTTCCATTGAAGATGCCGCTTTTGAATATAGGATAATCATCTTCCTGTCTCGGCGTCGTTCCTTTTTGTTTGCCGCCTTTTCTTCTTTCGAGATCGGGTAATAAATCCTCAGGTGATAATGATAAGCCTGCGGGACAACCATCAATAGTTATTCCAACACACTCACCATGTGATTCACCAAAAATGGAAATACGAAATATACGACCGAAAGAATTCAAGATTAAAATTTTAAATATTATAATGTTGATGTGGCAAAGATATATTGGCTCCCAGTGATTGCAGGTCACGATAAAAATCCGGGTACGATTTATTCACCGCCTGCGCTTCATCAATCACCATTTCGCTGTCTGCTTTCAAACCTGCTACTGCACATGCCATAGCAATACGGTGATCATGGTTTGAATGAGTATCCGCACCTTTTACAAGACCAGTTCCCTGGATCAGCATTTCATCTCTTTCCAGTTTAACCAATACACCCATTTTATCAAACTCATCCTGTAAGGTTAATGCACGGTTACTTTCTTTGTGTATCAGCCTGCTTACACCTTTGATCGTCGTTCTTCCTTTACAATAAGCAGCCAATGCCACCAGCGGAGGAAAAAGATCAGGACAATCCGTGGCATCAAAGACAAAGCCTTTCATTTCGGCTGGATGCATTTTTATTCCTTTTGCTTCTATAGCGATTCCTGCATTCGCAGACATTAATGCATCAACGATCGCTTTATCAGCCTGGGTTGATGATAAATCTAATCCTCTTACGGTTATCGGTCCGGCAATAGCACCTGCTACTAATAAAAAAGCGCCTCCGCTCCAGTCGCCTTCGACAATGTATTCGTGAGATGTGAGTCTTGAATCGTGAGGCGAAGCGCTAAAATAAAACTCTTCGTAATTCCTGTTTTCAGGTACATTAAAACCGAACTGTTTCATTACATCAAGTGTAAGGTCAATGTAGGGCTTGCTTTTGAGATTGTTTACTTTAATAGAAACATCTTTTGCGCCTGCTGCTGCATAAGCTAATAACAAACCGGTTAAGAATTGTGAACTCAATGAACCATCCACTTCAATATTCTTTGGTTGCAACGGCCCTTGTATTATTAAAGGCAATTTTCCATTCTGGCTTTGAACTTTTACATCCAGTTGCGGAAGTATCTCATCAAAGAAATCCATCGGCCTTGTTTCCAGACTACCGGAGCCATTGATCGTAATTTCTTTATCGCTTAATGCCACTAATGGCGTGAACATCCGAATACTTAAACCACTCTCACCGCAATTGATCTCATTTCCCCCAGGATAATTCCCTTGGGTAGTCACCCGCAACTCACCATTCACCATTGATACTTCAGCGCCCAGCTTTTTAATAATTTCTATCGCCGCTTTATCATCATTGCTGTGCCCTGGGTTATGAATGATCGTTGTCCCTTTTGAAAGCAACGCCGCTGCACAGGCCCGCTGCATGGAACTTTTCGAAGCCGCAGCCTGCATGTTTCCTGATAATTTAGATGGGTATATTGTTACTTTCATGTTGCCCCAAAGGGGATTTAGAGATCGTTAATAATTTGTTCTAACTTTTTTAATTCAATTTGCCTGACTATTCCTTTCCCTATCTTTTCTAATAAAATATAATTCATTTCTTTCTTCTCTCTTTTCTTATCCATCTTCAGCACATCAAATACTTTTTGTTTATCAAACTCCGCATGTGTTGGCAAATTATATTTCTCCAGTAGACTGATAACCCTTTTCGCTTCTTTAAACCCTGTTAACTCTTCAGAAATATGAGAAGCGTAGGTCATACCGATGGAAATCGCTTGCCCGTGTGATAATTCATATTGGTTCTCTAACGCATGTCCCAGCGTGTGTCCGAAATTCAATAATCGCCTCTCCCCTTTTTCAAATTCATCCGCCTGCACCACTTTTGTTTTGATCAGTGCATTGCGTTGTATCAGTTCACAAATAGATATCTTCCTGTTTTGATAAGTCTTGAATGAACTTTTCTCTAATTCTTTGAACATCGCCGCATCTTTAATGCAGGCATGCTTGATGATTTCCGCAAATCCATTTTCCCATTCACCCTGTGGTAATGTGTTCAGGAAAACTAAATCATGTAAAATAAATTTGGGCTGGCGTATAATGCCGACCATATTTTTATATACACCTACATCAATTCCATTCTTACCGCCAATGGATGCATCTACCATCGCCAAAATAGAAGTTGGGATAAATCCAAATGGAATGCCACGCATATAAACTGAACCGACATAACCAGTGATATCGGTAACAACACCACCGCCAACTCCAATCAGCGTCGTTTTCCTGTCAGCTTCGAGTTCGATGAGTTGTTCGACAACCGCATCCACTGTTTCCTGTACTTTATAATCTTCTCCCGCTTTTAGTACGATCGTATTCCATCCTTTGAAACGTTTGGTATGATGACCATATACATTTTCATCGGTGATGATGACGGAACTTTTCTGGTCAACGATCTCTTTCAGGTGCGAAATACCATAAGCGAGGTAATAATCAACTGACGAATTAGAAAATTTATAAGTAAGTTTTTTACCCCTATCCTTCCTACCCCGATTTTCATCGGGGCTAAAAGGGGTATTTTGGAACTTTCTCTTCATTAATGAAATTTCAGCTTTGCTCAATAGAATTACCGAACGTACAAGTGTGCGACGCAACAGACGATGATAGTAGTACTAAAGCCCGGCAAATTATCATTCAACTTCTGTTTTGAAAATACTATTATTAAAAACGGTACCACCTAAGTTCCCCTTTAGGGGACAGGGGTTTAACTATCCAACACCTTCTTCTGATGATTAATACTCTCCATATGCACCGCATCAAAATACTTCGTGATGAATTCTTTGCTGAGCCCGATCTTCTCACCACTCGCCACCGCCCTTTCAATGATCTCGTTCCAGCGATTGGTTTGCAGGATCGTAATGTTGTTGCTCTTTTTATATTCACCGATCTTCTCCGCGATCTTCATACGCTGGCTCAGTATCTGCATTAAATCATCATCGAGGTGATTGATCTGCTGGCGCAATTTTTCCAACGCCACATGATATTCTTCCGAGTTCACATCTTCTTTTCTCCATACCAAACTATCGAGCATTTCTTTCAAGCGTTCAGGTGTTACCTGTTGTTTCGCATCGCTCCATGCATTATCAGGATCGATATGGCTTTCTATAATGAAACCGTCGTAATCCAAATCAATAGCACGTTGCGCCACATCCTGCAGTATATCACGACGGCCACAGATATGCGACGGATCATTGATCATCATCACTTCGGGATTGCGGCGTTTCATTTCGATCGCCAGGTTCCATATCGGCGCATTGCGGTATTCGGTGTTACCATAAGAACTGAACCCGCGATGGATCAATCCGATTTGTTTGATGCCGGCGCGGGCCACACGTTCCAATGCACCAGTCCATAATTCAAGATCAGGGTTCACCGGGTTTTTTATCAGCACGGGTATCTCCACACCACGCAATGCATCGGCGAGTTCCTGTACACTGAACGGGTTCACTGTTGTTCTCGCACCGATCCACACCACGTCTATATCAAAATGCAATGCATCTTCCAATTGTTTGGCGGTCGCCACTTCCACTGCAACGGGTAAGCCCGTTAATTTTTTTGCTTGTTGCAACCACGGCAATCCTTTGGTGCCCACACCTTCGAAGCCACCCGGTTTGGTACGCGGTTTCCAAATGCCGGCACGTAACATATCCACTTTGCCGGTGGCAGCTAATCGTTGCGCAGTTTGCAATACCTGCTCTTCCGTTTCAGCGCTGCACGGCCCGCTGATGATCAGCGGCCGCTTGCTCCATGCCTGTTGCACGGCTGCATTTTTTGTTTGTTCAATCGTTTGCATATAAATATTGATTTGTAAAGTTAAGCCCCAATTTCTAATAGGGAGTTATTCAACTGTTTTATTATTAATAATTATGTTGCCATCGCCTGTGCTACTATCAGCTTCGTTGCGACGCTCCGTTCATCTTTCTGTTCTTTACTCAACACTTGCGTCGCAGTTTACCATGAGCGAAGTCGAATGGTCGCACTCTTCAACTTCCTGTTCGCTATTCAGCATCGTGAATCGTGAGGCGTCAATCGTGAGTGAATCTTCAAACCACAACCTGGTTCTCACGACTCACGTCTCACCACTCACGACTATTTAATTATCCTCCTTATCTTATTCGCATTCTCAATCAACTCCTTCAAATACTCTTCATTCTCTTTTTCCAAACAAGATTTAAATTTTCTCAACTGCGAAATATGCTCATTTAATACATCTAAAATATTTTCCCGGTTCTGCATAAAGATCGGCGCCCACATGGCCGGGTTACTCTTTGCTAACCGCACGGTACTCTCAAAACCGGCGGAGGCCAATTCAAAAATCGCATTGTCTTCTTTTTCTTTCTCCAAAACTGTATTCGCCAATGCAAACGAAGTGATGTGCGATATGTGACTGATATATGCCGTATGCATATCATGATCAGCGGCATTCATATATAATATGTGCATGCCCAGCTCACGGTAAATTTTTTCTATTGCATCCGCCGCATTTTTATCGGATTTCTCTTTTTCGCATATCACGCAGGCACGTCCGGCAAAAGCATTTCTCACCGCCGCTTCCGGCCCGCTGTATTCGGTGCCCCACATCGGGTGGGTGGCCACAAATCTTTTTCTCATCGGGTGATCGTTCAATGCTTCGCACAACACCTGCTTCGTTGAACCAGCATCCGCAACGATTTGTTTATCCGTTACCAGGTTCATGATCGTTTGCATGACCGGCAATGTTGTATCAACAGGTATCGCTACATAGATCAAATCACTTTTCTTTACCGCTTCTTCTAATGGTAATGCTTCATCAATCAATCCAAGTTCTAATGCTTTTTTTGCGCTGGCTTCTGTACGGCTTACGCCAATGATATGTTTAGCAAGTCCTTTATCTTTTAATCCTAAGGCAAAAGATCCGCTGATTAATCCAACTCCAACTATGGTAACATTATCAAACATCTTCGTTTTGACTTTTTACTTTTGACTTTCTTTTATTCTTTCAATACTCTCAGCAATCTTCTCCTCTGTACTGCACAAACTCACCCGCACATATTTATTACCGGCGCTACCAAATATTCCTCCCGGCGTAATGAATACATTGGCCTTATACAACACATCGTCGCTTAATGCAAAACCATCTTTATATGCAGCCGGTATGGCGGCCCAAACAAACATCCCCACCTGGTCTTTTGAAAATTTACATTTCAACAACTTCAATAATTCAAAAACCTTTTCTCTTCTTTTTGCATAAACAGCATTTACTTCACCGTGCCATTCTTTTCCTAATGTCAGCGCTTTGGCCGCGGCTAACTGAACCGGCAAAAACATGCCGCTGTCCATATTGCTTTTGAAACGTAATACCTCTTCTATTCTTTCTTTCGCCCCGCAAAGCATTCCTACCCGCCAGCCCGCCATGTTGTGCGACTTGCTTAATGAGTTTAATTCAATCACGCAATCTTTAGCGCCGTCCATACACAATAAACTTTCCGGGTGCTCATTAAGAATAAAAGAATAAGGATTATCATGAACAATCAAAATATTATGCTTTTTGCCAAACGCCACTAATTTTTCAAACAACGCTTTAGTCGGTGGTTGGCCTGTTGGCATTTGCGGGTAATTCACAAACATCAATTTCACCTTCCGCAAATCCTTTTTATCCAGTTTTGCAAAATCAGGTTCGTAAATATTTTTTGCTTTCAGTTCATAATCGAGGCATTTCCCTCCTGCTAATTTTACCGCACTGGTGTAAGTTGGATAACCGGGATTTGGCACCAATACTTTATCACCCTGGTTTAAATAAGTCATGCAGATATGCATGATGCCTTCTTTGCTGCCAATCAACGGCAATACTTCTGTATCAGGATTTAATTCAACTTCATACCATTTCTTATACCAGTCGCTGATGGCTTTTCTTAATATAGGTGAGCCTTTGTACGATTGATAAGCATGCACGTTCGGTTTTGCACTTTCTTCCTGTAATGTTTTAATTACATCCGGGTGCGGTGGTAGGTCAGGACTGCCGATACCGAGATTAATGACATTCTTTCCTTCTTTGTTCATGCCATCGATCTCCCGCAATTTTTGCGAGAAATAATATTCGCCGATACCTTCTAAGCGTTTGCTTGTTTGCATTTTTATTTTTTCTTCTTCCCATGGTTAAAACCATGGGCTGGATTAAAATCGTGGGCTATGGTTCAAACCTTCTTACCATTTTTATAAACCCCGTAAATTTTTATTTCCGCAATAAATGGTTTTACTGCTTCTATCACTTTATTAAATTGATCCGCTGAATCAAATTCCATATCCGCATGAAAACTGTATTGAAAATCCGTACCGGGGATAGGAAAACTTTGCAGCTTGCTCAGGTTAATTCCACCTTCCGCAATTTTTGTCAGCACTTTCGCCAAACTTCCTTTTGAATGATCTGTATGAAAATTTACTGATGCCTTATCCGCATTTTCAATTTGTGTATTGGTGTTATCTGGTTGTAGCACCAAAAATCTTGTATAATTATTTTTAACCGTGTGAATATTCGGAGCAAGTATTTCCAGTTCAAATAAATCAGCGGCGAGCTTACTGGCGATAGCCGCGATGTGTTTGCTTTTATATTGATGAATATGTTTTGCACTTAACGCCGTATCTTCTGTTTCTACCAGTTTCCATTTATGCTGATCTAAAAAATCATAACATTGCTGCAATGCCATCGTATGCGAATGAACCTCTTTAATATCTTCGAGTTTCACACCCGGGTTTACTAATAAATTCTGTTTGATCTGCAGGTATACTTCACCAATGATCTTTAAGTTTGATTTTTGTAGCAGGTTATAATTAGGAAGGATACTGCCTGCAATAGAATTCTCAATCGCCATCACCCCGCCATCGCTTTCTTTTTTATTGGAAGCGATTTTTACAACATCTTTAAATGTATCACAGCAAATTACTTCTACGTTCTTTCCGAAGAAATGCCGGGCCGCTTCCTGGTGAAAGCTGCCTTCGTAACCTTGAATAGCAAACCCCCTCCGCCCCCTAAAGGGGGAACTGGCATCGGCACTTAGCCCGCCTGTTGAAACTTCTTTATTTTTTTCTACCATCATTAGTTATTTCAATCTTCATTAATTTTCTTCTTACTCCCTTTAGGGATGGGTTTAAAACAAAAATCCCGGCCTTTGGAGCCGGGATTCTTTATGTTGATTTTAGTTGTTCGTTATTTGTTCAACAAAAGCATTCCCGGCTTCATTCTAAAATAAAAGAAGTAAAAATAAAAGCCTGTGAATGTTTTTGTGATCGTCATGATGTAACAAATATATACTGCCTGACCGTTTCAAACAATTTTTATTTTAAATTATTTCCTGCCCCCGCCGGTTTCCGCATCATTCATCCTGATCTTTCTGCCGCGGTAATTTTTACCATCAATGGCTTTGATCATTTTCTTGCCGGCCGCTGGCTCTATTTCTATCCAACTCGTCATTTCTTTCATATCAATACGGCCCAGCACTTCTTTTTTCAGGTCGCTCATATCAAGGATAAACTGCAGGAAGCTGGCTTTGTAAAAACCATCTTTTGTTCCAAGGTTTACAAACAAGCGTTGGTAATTTCCATTTCTTTCAAACGTTCTTCCCTTTGTATCACGGTTTGAAGATCTTTCTGTTCTTTCCGGCGCTCTCTCCCTGCTGCGATCAGTTCCTCTCCTGTCATCACGTATATTAAGATCGGCGGCGTTTTCATAATATTTTAAAAACCTGTCAAACTCCAATGCCGCTACTCTTTGCAATATTTCCTCTTTTTCTACGCCGTCAAATTTTTCTTTTAATGCCGGTAAATATGTTTCATAATCGCCGTGGCTGATATCCGCTTTCAGCATCTTATCAATAAAATGAAAGAATTGCTTCCGGCAAACATCTTTGCCGGATGGTATATCCATTTTATGAACACGGGCATTCAATAATCGTTCTATTTGCCGGAGGCGATAAACTTCTTTTGGAGTAACCAACGAAATAGAGATACCGCTTTTTCCCGCACGCCCCGTTCTTCCGCTCCGGTGTGTGTACACTTCCGTATCGTCGGGCAATTCGTAATTGATAACATGGGTGATACCCTGCACATCAATACCTCTTGCAGCTACGTCCGTCGCAATCAATAACTGGATGCTTTTATCCCTGAACAGACCCATCACTTTATCACGTTGCTGCTGCGTGAGGTCACCATGTATGGCCTCAATATCGTAGCCTTCCCTTGTTAGTTGTTCGGAAATATTTTGCGCATCGGCTTTAGTACGGGTAAATACAATACCATACAAACCGGGATTGAAATCAATAATACGTTTTAATGTTTCGTAGCGGTTCACATGCTGCGTAGCATAATACTGGTGATCGATTGTAGACGCCCCTGCGTTCATTTTACCAATCGTGATCTCGAAAGGATCTTTCATGTAACGCTTACTCACCTGCCTGATTTCGGCCGGCATGGTAGCGCTGAACAGCCATGTACTTTGACGGTTCGGTGTATTTTTTAAAATGAATTCAATATCATCTTTAAAACCCATGTTGAGCATTTCATCGGCTTCATCCAGAACGACGTAATGGATCTTTTCCAGGTTGATCGCCTTTCTTTCTATCAGGTCGATGAGGCGGCCGGGAGTGGCGACAACAACATGTGTTCCTCTCTTCAGGCTTCTTATCTGGTCGCCAATAGAGGTGCCACCATAAACAGCGGTCACGGAAACATTTTCTTTTTTGCCCTTAAACGTGCCTAAGTCGTTGGTGATTTGTAAACACAATTCTCTTGTAGGGCAAATAATCAACGCCTGCGGGTAGCGGTCTTCTTTGCGAAGAAGTTGCAATAGTGGTAAACCAAAGGCAGCGGTTTTACCGGTGCCAGTTTGCGCTAAGCCAATAAAATCTTTGGTGCCCTGTAATAATACCGGGATTGCTTTTTCCTGTATGGGCGTTGGCTGTGTAAATCCTAATTCCTTGATGGACTGTAATAATCCTTCTGCTATTCCTAAGTCTTCGAATGATATGGTCGTAACTGCTGGCACTGTGTTATATATTAAATAAAATAAATTGGGCGCAAAGGTAATCTATTTAGGGCGGGGTGGAAATTTTGATATTAACCTCACCCTTTATCCCTCTCCACAGGTGGAGAGGGAAACTACACACAGCCCTCGCTTAGTGAAAAAACTGATACTCGCAGCCACATCGAAAATGTTGAGTAGAATTACCGAACGTACAAGAGTGCGACCATTCGACTTCGCTCATGGTAAACTGCGACGCAATTATTGATACTTCAACAGTGCTCAATAGAGAACAGAAAGATGAACGGAGCGTCGCAACAGGCGATGCCATGAATACTTCGACTACGCTCAGTACAAAAGCCGGGTAAAATAAAATTTAACTCCCTGATTAAATACAAAAGCCACCCTTACCGGATGGCCTTTGAAAATTGCTTGCTAAATAAAAGCTTATTTAGGCAAAGTATCTTTCTTTAAAGTATCAACTGTAGGTGCAGGAATCTTTGCAGCCTCAGCAGCTAAGCTATCCGCAGTTGCTTTAGCAGCTACAGAATCTTTATAAGCCTGAGTTTCTTCTACTGGTGTTTCTGAATCATTGTTACAAGCTACGAAGCCAAGGCTGGCAACTGCTAATACGATAAAAAGCTTTTTCATGATGTCGTGAGTTTTTTTGATTTTGAAATATATTTCAAAGCTTTATACCGGGGGGCGAAAAAGGTAACCCGGAATTTTAAACTTTTTTTTCAGGCTGGTGCAGGCCCGCCCCTCCACCTTTATTATTATTTTTTTGGTAGTCGGGCAGGGTTACTATTTTTATAAAACCGTATTAAATAACGGATAAGTGAAACCAGAGAATAACGAAAAAGCTTTATTGCTAGGATTAGCCCGTAACGATAAAAAGGCCGTTGAAACGATCTATAAGGAGAACTATAGCATGGTTCAGTCCCTGATAATCAACAATAACGGGTCCGCCGACGACGCCAGGGACGTGTTCCAGGAAGCGATGATAGTTCTTTACGAAAAGGCAAGGTCGGGGACTTTTGAGCTGACCTGCCAGATTAAAACGTATATCTATTCGGTTGCCCGGCGTGTCTGGCTGAAAAAATTGCAGCAGGCGAACCGGTACTCCGGGGAAATAGTGAGTGCGGAAAACCTGGTGCAGGTGGAAGATGACCTGGAGGAGCATGGGAAACGGGACATGGAGTTTGAAATGATGGAAAAGGCGATCATGGGGCTGGGCGAACCTTGCAAAAGCCTGCTGGAAGCATTTTATATCCAGAAAAAGAATATGCAGGATATAGCGACGGGATTTGGATATACCAACGCTGAGAATGCCAAGACCCAGAAGTATAAATGCCTGATGCGGTTGAAGAAAATATTTTTTAGTCATTATAAAAACGGAGTGAAGTGATGAATGAGAATAACGATATCATGATGATTGACGCCATCGAAAGATATATCCGCGGTGAGATGAACCCGGATGAGCGTTTGCATTTTGAAAATATGCGGAAAACAAATGGTGAAGTTGACCAACTGGTGGTAGAGCATACCTTGTTCCTCCAGCAGATGAACCGTTTTGGTGAATGGCAAAAGTTTAAATCAACCTTGCACCATGTGCATACCGATCTTTCAGAACAAGGCAAGATCAATGTGGATGGGCTGGAAGGGAAATCGAAGGTTGTTTATTTATGGAAGAGATACCGCAGGGTAGCAGCTATTGCTGCGTCAATCGCAGGTATTACAGCCATATCTATCAGTGCTTTGGTTTGGACTATATCACCCAAAGCACCGACAGCAGAGCTTGAAAGGCTCAACCGTAAGTTGAGCGTGCAGGAAAAGAAGACCAATGATCTGCAACAGGACCTGAATAATGTCAAAGACGATGTAAAACGAAGCGACATTCAAAACACTTTTTTCCCAAAAACAGGCGGAACAGGATTTCTGATTGATGCACAGGGACTGATGATAACGAATGCGCATGTGGTGGCAAAATCACAACATATCAAGGTCTCTAATATTAAAGGCGAACAATTCAATGCTTTTGTGGTAAAACTGGATGTTCTAAGAGATGTGGCTATCATTAAAATAGACGATTCAAAATTTAAGCCTTTCTCTCTTCCTTACGGGATCCGCAAAACAGCATCCGATGTGGCTGAACCGATTTTCACACTAGGCTTTCCCCGTGATGAAATTGTTTACGGCGAAGGATATCTAAGCGCTGAAACAGGACATAATGGTGATACATTGAGTTGCCAGATTTATGTGCCAGCCAACCCTGGTAATAGCGGCGGCCCGATCTTTAATCACAATGGCGAAGTGATCGGCATTCTTAGCTCAAAAGAAATTAATGCGGAAGGCGCTGTATTTGCTGTTCAGTCAAAATATATTTACAGGGCATTGGATGAATTAAAGAAGAGCCCGGAATTTCAAAATATAAAAGTCTCTTCTAAAACAACCTTATCCGGTGTAGATAAAAGACAGCAGGTAAAAAAGATACAGGACTGTGTGTTTATGGTAAAAGGAGATTAATCCGTTTCTTTCTAAATATATAAGAAAAGCCATCACGATTATATCATGATGGCTTTTTCTATTAGACGGTAATTATTTTATCAGGCCCAAAGTCTTTCCGGATATTCTCCTGCGCTGATCAAATCATTCAAACTTTTTTCTACGAAAGGCGCATCTTCTTTATACGTAACACCAAACCATGATGAAGTTGTTGGCACTACTTCCACCCTGCCGCCTTCCTGTATAAATTTATCAGCTACGATGGGGATGAAGAATTCGGACTTTGGTTCATTACCATGGTTCCGTAAAAATTCGCGGAATAAATTCTGTGTATAGGAAAAATAAGAAGGATGGAAGCACCAGAAATTCATCGACACTTTCGTATCGAGTGAAAGTTCTTTTGGCTCCAGCCCGTCTTCACAAATGATCTTCCCGTCTTTTTTTGCGATATTGATCCGCTCGGTGATGGAAACAAGGTTACCTACATTATCAAGTGCACATACTCCCCTGTTTACCGTACCATAATCAGATAATGTTTTTAAAAGATCATAGCCGATGATCGAATAGGTTTTCTCCGTACAATCATTCTGTAAAAAATCAGCTGCGTTTTCAAATGCGTTGCGGCCATAAAAATCATCAGCATTGATAACAGCGAAAGGTTCTTTCACCACATCCATGGCGCATAAAACAGCGTGGGCCGTTCCCCAGGGTTTCTTCCTGTCTGCCGGAATGGGATTGCCTTCGGTAAAACTTTCAATATCCTGGAAAACATATTCAGTCGCCACTTTGCCTTTCAACTTCGGTTCAAATATCGTTTTGAAATCTTCCGCGAATTCCCTGCGGATAATGAACACCACCTTTGTAAACCCGGAACGGATGGCATCATAAATAGAGTAATCCATGATCGTTTCGCCGCCGGGGCCAAACCCCTGTATTTGTTTCATACTTCCGTAACGTGAGGCCATTCCCGCCGCTAATATTACCAGTGTTGATTGCAT
>JBBCIG010000017.1:0-268641 GCA_037200685.1 Chitinophagaceae bacterium | reverse complement strand
CGTTCTGTTGGCAGTTTGTATCTCTTATCAAAAATTGTCGTTGCTAAATGTCCAAAAAAACCATTCCACAGAATCAAATAAAAAAGATGGACAGGACGGCGAATATCTACATTTATTCGATAAAAAAAAATTTTTATTCTTGCTTTTTTGTCTATTTAAAACACAATTGAAAATTTCCTTTTTTTCGCCTGTAAAATTTGGAAAATTCGATAAATCACGTTAGCAAAAAAGTGTTTTTTACCAATCATCTTCTCCATCATTCTATAGGTTTATTTTTTTGTTTTCAGAAAGTAAGCGGATAATAAAAGGCAGGTAATTGCTTGGTGAAAATTCTTCTTCAATGATATGATCAGTAAGTAATATCCTGTAGTCCTTTGAAGTTATAAAGATTTATCAAGGGTAACAAGAAAAAATGGCCTGTAAACGAAAATAAAAACAATGGACAAACATCATTCTGTTGCAAAAACAGTCGCGGTGCATACCCCGTCTGCATTCCATTGATCGTTATCTTCGCGGCTCATTTGTTTCGGGATAAAAACCTGGCCATAATGCAAAAAATAATCTCCCTGAAATTGCTGCCTTCAGAAGCAGCGAATGAAGCGCTTGTAAAAAGCTATATCGCCCAAAACGAAGCAGTAAATGTTGCTTCAATCAACGGCTATACCATCTTAAAGCAATCGATTGATGCGAGGGGCAAACAGCCCTGGATCAATCTTACACTGAATGCTTTTATCAACGAACCTTACCAGCCAAGGGAATTACTTTCTTTTTCATTTAAAGACGTTGCAACTGCGACAAACAGGGTAATTATTATTGGCGCAGGCCCCGCCGGCTTATTTGCGGCGCTTAAGTTGATCGAATCCGGTATCAAACCAATACTATTAGAAAGAGGAAAAGATGTAAGGGCGAGAAGAAGGGATCTTGCTTTGTTAAATAAAGAAGGTGAAATAAACCCCGAAAGCAATTATTGCTTTGGCGAAGGCGGCGCAGGTACCTACAGCGATGGTAAATTATATACCCGCAGTTCCAAACGGGGTGATATCAACCGGGTATTAAATCTCTTCGTTCATTTTGGCGCCGAAGAAAAGATTTTATATGAAGCGCATCCGCATATCGGTACCAATAAATTGCCGGATATTATTACTGCTATGCGTAAACAGATACTGGATTGCGGCGGGCAGTTTTTCTTCGAAAAGAAAGTAACTGATTTCATTATTAGCAAAGAAAAAATAACCGGAGTAACTACTGCTGATGGAAATACATTTGAAGCCAATGCGGTAATTCTCGCTACCGGTCACTCAGCACGGGATATTTTTCAATTGTTGCATACCAAAAGGATATTGATCGAAGCGAAACCTTTTGCTTTGGGCGTTCGTATCGAACATCCTCAATCATTGATTGATTCGTTGCAGTATCATAGTATGAAAAGGGATGATTTTTTACCGCCTGCATCTTATAGTTTGGTGCAACAAGTGAATGACAGGGGTGTGTTTTCTTTTTGTATGTGCCCGGGCGGTATCATTGCACCTGCTGCTACGGCCCCCGGTGAATTAGTGGTGAATGGCTGGAGCCCTTCCAAACGGAATAATCCTTATTCCAACAGCGGCATTGTAGTTACGGTAGAAGAAAAAGATATGAGCGCATTTAAAAACTATGGTACGCTGGCAGCCATGCATTTTCAACAATCAGTTGAACAGAAAGCTTTCAATGCCGGCGGCGGAAAGTTCGTAGCACCCGCACAGCGCATGGTTGATTTTACCGAAGGGAAAGTTTCTGCTTCCTTGCCCGGTTGTTCTTATTTGCCCGGTGTGCATTCCACTTCGTTGAAAGAAGTGCTGCCACCATTTATTTATAAAAGTTTGCAGCAGGCATTCAAAGAATTTGGTAAGAAAATGTCCGCAGGCCCCGGTGGAAACGGATATTTTACCAATGAAGCGATCGTCGTTGCGACTGAATCAAGAACGTCTTCTCCTGTTCGCATACCAAGAGATGCGAAAACGCTGGAGCATCCCCAACTTAAAAATTTATATCCCTGTGGTGAAGGCGCCGGTTATGCAGGCGGCATCGTCAGCGCCGCAATGGATGGCGAAAGGGTAGCGGAAAAAATTATCAATAGTTATTAAAATTTTTTGCCCGGCTGTAGTGCTACTATCATCGTCTGTTGCGACGCTCCGTTCATCTTTCTGTTCTCTACTGAGCATATGTCGAAGTATCAGCAATGCGTCGCAGTTTACCATGAGCGAAGCCGAATGGTCGCACTCTTGTACGTTCTGTAATTCTACTCAGCATTTGTCGAAGACCCCGATGTTTGTCGGGGCGTCGCTTCCGATAACTATTGAGCTTTTATTCCCACAAAGCCACGAAGACTTTATTATTCTTTGTAACTCTTTGTGTCTTTGGGGGAAATCTATAATGTTGAAGAGTTTATGAAACCGCTTTATTCACAAACACCAAAGAATGATTTTCCATTCACCTCTTTTTCTCCTTTTCTCTTTTCCCTCTTAGCCCTATAAAGCCGAGATAACCTGAATCGTTTCTCCCACCATTTCCTTCGTTATATCCAAATGCACCACCAATCTCACCCGGTTTGGCGCAATCGCATATCCCCGTATATTATTTTCTTTCAACTTATTTACCAATTGCGCCGCAGGCAATGCATCATTCAATTCAAAAATGATAATATTTGTTTCCACCGGCAATATCATTTTTACAAAATCCTTTTTAGTAACCGCATCAGCAATCTGTTTTGCATGAAGATGATCTTCTTTTAATCTTTCAATATTATTTTTAAATGCATAAATACCCGCTGCTGCTAAAAACCCCGCCTGCCGCATACCACCACCAAATACTTTTCTTATTCTTCTCGCCTTTTTAATAAAATCATTATTGCCCAGCAACAAACTTCCGACCGGGCAACCCAAACTTTTACTTAAACAAATAGAAATGCTGTCAAATGTTTCTCCATATTGTTTCGCCGTTTCATTTTTAGCCACCATGGCGTTGAATAATCTCGCCCCGTCCAAATGAAATTTTAAATTATTTTCTTTACAAACAATTTGTATTTTTTTTATTTCATTAAAATCATAACAACTGCCGCCGCCCCGGTTAGAGGTATTTTCCAAACAAACTAAACTGGTATTCGCTTTATGGTTATCACCTGGATTAATAGCAGTTGTTACCTGCTCCGCATTTATTCTTCCACGGTCACCATTAATTAATTTAACCGAAGCGGAAGAATTAAAAGCGATGCCACCGCCTTCATATTGATACACATGGGCGCTTTCATCACAGATCACTTCATCGCCCGGTTGTGTATGGCATTTAATAGCAATTTGGTTGGTCATCGTTCCGGAAGGGCAAAAAACACCAGCTTCCATACCAAACATTTGCGCAGCTAAATTTTCCAGTTCATTGATAGAAGCATCTTCACCAAAAACATCATCGCCCACTTTTGCTGTCGTCATAGCTTCCAGCATGGCGGGACCAGGTTTGGTGACGGTATCAGAGATAAAATCGATTAACATGAAAAAATTTGCTGCAATATAATCAGTTCACTCCTCAAATTTTGCAGTTGACGAATGGAATAAAAAGGTTCTTTTGGTATAGTTTAATTTAGCACGATGAAATTCCCCCCGTTTACCACGTTAGTATTACTTATTTTAGGTTCATCGGTAATGCTTGTCCTCGGGCTTTACCTGCTTGCTAATTTTAAGCGGCTCTTTCGGAGACGCATAAGAAATGAATGGTTGCGTCAAAACATTTTTGTCTGGATGGTGGCTGTTTGTCTTATCTTATCACTTGCGCCTACCAACCCTGAATTTTACCAGGCTGCAGCGCAGGGTCAATTATTAACGATTTGCCTTATAGAAATTGGCGCTATTACTTTCATGTCCCTCTTTGTTTTTAACGTTACGCTTCTTGTTTTTAAAAACAAATTCATCAGGCGGATATCTTACCTGAAACGGATGGGGATCATCCTGCTTACTATTGTTACCTGCACCATGCTGGCGGGTGTTCCGATAAACTATTTTGCGAACGGCGGCCATTTCAGTAAAGTTGAAATTACGGTGTTGTATAATTTTTATACAGGCTGCATTACCGGCCTTGTATTTATTACTATGAATTACGTTGACCTGGAGCGTCAAAAGAAATTAAGTGAAAAAGAACTGGAAGTTTCCCGCCTGCAATCGCTGAAAACAAAAGCCGAACTCGAAACCTTGCATTCAAAAGTAAATCCTCATTTTTTATACAATGCATTAAACTCGATCGCCGATCTTGCTATCACGGACGGGAAAAAAGCGAGAAAGATGACAATCGCACTAGCGGATTTGTTTCGCTTTAGTATTAATTACAGCGATAGCAATTATTCCACGGTAAAAGAAGAAGTGGAAATGGCGGAAGTGTACTTGCAAATAGAAAAGATAAGATTTGAAGACCAGTTGAATTATTCCGTAGAAGTGGATAAAGAACTGGATAGCTACATGGTGCCTCGCTTTGTTTTACAACCTATTGTAGAAAATGCCGTGAAGCATGGACTTAAAGCCACAGGAAAAATGACGCAAATCATTTTAGAAGTAAAAAAAGAACAGGAGGGAATGTTGATAAATGTAGTGGATAACGGCCCTGCATTTGCCGACCAATTAAACCCCGGTTACGGTTTAAAAAGCATATTTGATAAACTTGACTTGTTGTTTACCGATGCATACGAACTACATTTCACGAATGAACCACGAAAGCAAGTTTCTATTTTTCTAAAAAAATTAATGAAGCATGAGCCGGTTGTATAAAACGATAGTAATAGATGATGAACCCGCCGCCCGCCGGCTGATGAAAAGTTTGCTGGAGGAGCATGCGGATGTAATAGAAGTTATCGCGGAAGCAGGCACAGGGAGAGAAGCGATCCAAAAGATAGAAGAATTAAAACCTGATCTTATTTTTCTTGATATCCAGATGCCAGACCTGACCGGCTTCGAAGTAATAGAGAAACTGGGCCGCAAACCAAATATCATTTTTACAACAGCCTATGAGCAATACGCCATGAAGGCGTTTGAAACTTTTTCTATTGACTATTTATTAAAGCCAATAAAAGAAGAGAGATTAAAGCAGGCGATTGAAAAAGTTAAACAGTTCGGACAGTTGGAGCAATCAATTGATGTAAGCGGCCTACAGGAAATCATCAAACAATTCCAAACACCGCAAAAGTCCACGGCCCTGGCTATTAAAACAGGCGACAGGATTATATTATTAAGATATGAAAACATCGCTTACCTCGAAGCGCAGGATAAATATGTATTTGTGTTTACAACCGAAGGGCAGAAGTACATCACGGATCAAACCTTAACCGCATTGGAAGAAAAACTTCCTTCCCAATTTTACCGCATCCAGAAGTCATATATTATTAATAAGGAAAGGATAAAGGAAATGCACAAACATTTCAGCGGTCGCTATCTTTTTGTAATGGATGATAAGGCAGCCACAAACCTTACTTCCGGCCGCACTTATCATGAAACGATTAAAACAGAGTTTGGGCTCTGACTACAATGACCAGGAATCGCAATTCACATAGCAAATAACGCAGTTCAACTAAAACAGCTTTTCCCGCAGCTTTTATAGCAATAGTTTCGTTTCAAAAAGCAAAAAAGGCGGCTGACCCCATTTAACAACCGATTATTTCCGTTCATCCTAAAATGTAGGTAGCCTGTAACCTGTATCCCGCTCTTGCGTCACATTGGTGTCATTTACAAGCGGCCACTTATCATTGATTCAGGCCGTTTAATTTAAAACACTGTTCTTGGTATTGCAAAGTACCTACATTTGAACTGTAATAACTAAAAGCTAGTACTAACTATATTAAGACTAAGAAAATGAGAAAAATTTTGATTCTGCTGACAATCGTTGTAACTGCCTTATCATCAGTCAGCCATGCGCAAATAAAAAACGGGAAAGTGACCGGAACCGTTATTGACGGTAATACCAAAATCATCGAATCGGCCACCATCACCTTATTAAAAGCGAAAGATTCTTCTGTTGCCAAAATCAGTGTGGCGGACAAAACCGGGACTTATGTGTTTGAAGCCGTGCCCGAAGGAAAATACTTCGTGAGTGTTTCCGCCATTGGTCATCAAAAAGGATTTTCCGCGCCTTTTGATGTAAATGCCACAAGCGCAGTTGTTACCGTTAAGACTATAGAATTGATACCACAAGCCACATCGCTCGGCGAGGTTTCAGTAACTTCTAAAAAGCCATTGATCGAACAAAAACTCGACAGGACGATCGTGAATGTGGAAGCTTCAATCACCAATGTTGGAAATTCAGCATTAGAAGTGTTGGAAAAAGCTCCGGGTGTATCAATAGATAAAGATGGAAATATCAGCCTGAAAGGAAGAGCGGGTGTTAGTATATATATAGATGGTCGTCCCAGTTACCTCAGTGGCGCCGATCTTGCCAATATGCTGCGCAATATGAATGCAAGCCAATTGGAACAGATCGAGATCATGACCAACCCACCGGCTAAGTATGAAGCCGCAGGAAATTCCGGTGTCATTAATATTAAAACAAAAAAGAACAAACAGTTCGGGTTTAACGGAAGCATCACATCAGGATACACGCAGGGTAATTATGCACGTTTCAATGAAGGAGTGAACTTTAATTACCGGAAGAATAAAGTGAACCTGTTCAGCAGTTTAAATTACAACCGCAATCATCGCAAGGAACAGCTGGATTTTAAAAGGAATTTCAGGGACGAAACTTCAAAAGATATCAAGTCTATATTCGATCAGAGCTCAATCATGGAGAACCAGGGAAATTATTACAGTGGTAAGGTGGGCGTTGATTATTCTGCCAGCAAAAAAACCACTTTGGGTATCGTGCTGAGCAGTTATTATAATCCCAGCACCTGGGAAAGCCGGACTAACACATTTCTTTATGATCCGAATTATGTAATGACCAAGAAGGTCATCAGCCTTACCCAAAATAAAGAGAAATGGAAGAACTACAGCGGTAATTTTAATTTCCGTCATGTATTTGATTCAGCGGGCCAGGAATTAACTACCGATCTTGATCTTATAGCTTACAGATCAACAAGTGTTCAGCCTCTTTACTCAACAGATTATGATCCGGCAGGCAATAAGATGAGACCTACTGATACCTTATTAGGAAACCTTCCGCAGGATATTACTATTTATAGTGGTAAAATGGATTACACGTTGCCATTGAAGAAAGGGGCGAAGTTTGAAGCAGGTATTAAAACAAGTTATGTAAAGACAGACAATGATGCTGTTTACAATAACATTGAGAATGACCAGGAGCAATTAGACAGTGCCCGCCGCAATCATTTTATCTATACAGAAAATATTAATGCTGCTTATGTAAACTATAGCAGGAAATTGGGTAAGAAATGGAGCGGGCAATTTGGTCTCAGGCTGGAAAATACCAATGCGAAAGGTCACTCTACTGGATATGAATTTAATATTGCCCAAAACAAATTTGTTCCTTTTGATACAACATTCAAAAGAAACTACACACAGCTTTTCCCAACCGCTTACGTGCAGTATTCAATGAATGAAAAGAACCAGTTCGTAATTAATTATGGCCGGAGGATCAATCGCCCTGGTTACAGTGACCTGAACCCGTTCATTCATTTTCTTGATCGCTATACGTATGAACAGGGAAACCCGAACCTGAAGCCCCAATTCAGCCATAACATTGAATTGAGCCATACGTACGCCGGTTACCTTACGACCACATTGAACTATTCAACAACGACCGATATCATCCAGGATGTATTGGAACAACATGAAGCTACTAATGAGACCTTTATCAAAAAAGCCAATATCGCCAGCAGGAAACAGGTCGGTATATCCGTCAGCGTTTACAAGCAAATAACAAAATGGTGGAGTGGTAATGTATATGCGAATGCCGCCTACAACCATTATAAAGGTATCGTGAATAACGACTACATATCCACCAGCATTAGCGGTTATATGGTACAAGTGCAACAACAATTCAAATGGGGAAAAGGATGGGCTGCGGAATTGAGTGGTTTTTACAGGAGCAAAAGCCTGGAAGGAGTGATGGTCATTAAACCTATGGGACAAGTGAATGCTGGTCTCAGCAAGCAAGTAATGAAGAATACCGGCAGCATCCGCCTGAATATCCGTGACATCTTCAATATGAGGGTATATGGAACCAGCCAATACAGTAATGTAGATGCGAAATTCAGAGATCTGAACTACAACCGTTCAGCCAGCATAAGCTTTACATGGCGTTTCAATAAAGGAAAATTAAAAGCAGGCAGCAACCGTAAGAACAACGGCGCTACAGACGAGCAAGACCGTGTAAAAGGCGGCAATTAATAAGAAAGTATAACCATTTAAAATAAACCCAAAAATGAGAAAGATCTTCGTGCTGCTGACAATAATAACAACCATATCTCTTGCCGGCTATGCGCAATTGAAAAACGGGAAAGTAAGCGGAACAGTGATAGATGGCAATACGAAAACAATCGAATCGGCTACTATTACATTGCAAAGAGCTAAAGACTCTTCCGTAGCTAAAATTAGTGTGGCCGATAAAACTGGTAATTATTTGTTTGAGAATGTAGCCGAAGGAAAGTATTT
Source organism: Chitinophagaceae bacterium (assembly GCA_037200685.1). Lineage (GTDB taxonomy): Bacteria > Bacteroidota > Bacteroidia > Chitinophagales > Chitinophagaceae > JAJKIP01. The sequence goes on along the minus strand of JBBCIG010000017.1, from coordinate 260,023 downwards.
CGTTTCCATAACCGCGGTTGGACATCAAAAAGGTTTATCAGAAGTTTTTGAGCTAACCACCGCCAATGCCGCTGTTACTTTAAAAACAATTGAATTAATACCAGCAGCGACTTCTATCGCAGGGGTTACTGTGAATGCTAAAAAACCACTGATCGAACAAAAGCCGGGTAAAACGATAATCAATGTAGATGCTTCACCTACCAACGCTGGTTTGAATGTATTGGAAATACTGGAAAAATCTCCGGGTGTTTCTGTTGACAATGATGGAAATATCAGTGTAAAAGGTAAACAGGGAGTGCTCGTTCTTATCGATGGAAAGCAAACCTATATGAGTGGTACTGATCTTGCCAATTTATTAAAGAACATGCCGAGCAGCAGTTTGGACCAGTTGGAGATCATGACCAACCCGCCTGCTAAATATGATGCCGCAGGAAATTCAGGTATCATTAATATCAAAACAAAAAAGAGTGTAATCAAAGGCATGAATGGTAACCTGAACCTTGGCTATTCACAAGGTGTGTATGGGAGGACTAACAATGGTATTAACCTGAATTACCGCAACAATAAAATAAACATCTTCGGCGGCTACAATGCCGGTACGTGGGCAGGGTTTAACAAACTCTGGATTGATCGTAAGCTGGATGGAGTGCGGTATAGTTCATCCGACCAGTTTTCGAAATTTACTTTCAATGGTGTGTACCATACCCTCAAAGCAGGCATGGATTATTCTTTTTCTAAGAAAGATATCCTGGGATTTGTGGTGAATGCCAATTTCAACAATGGCAACGAGGATCCACGGAGCACATCTAACCTCAGGGATTTGTCTGGTAATATCGATAGCATACTCCGTTCCAGCAGTGTAAACAGGAATGTTTTCGCAGGTGTTACAACCAACCTGAACTACAAACACACTTTTGATTCTACCGGAAGAGAGATCAGCGCAGATTTTGATTACGCTGCTTATAATAGCAGGAATCGTTCAAGACTTTTGACACAAGGTTATAATAAGTCTGATGTAGAAGCAGGAGATGCCGTGACCTTACGCGGAATCCTTCCTTCCAACATTGATATATATACTTTTAAAGTGGATTATGTGCATCCTTTTAAGAGTGGGTTAAGACTGGAAGCCGGTGTAAAAATGACTTATGTAACAACGGATAATAAAGTGGATTACTATCGTAGCATTGGTAGCGGCGATTTTCATTTTGATGCTAACAGGAGTAATCATTTTGAATATACAGAGAATGTAAATGCTGCTTATGCCATTTTTTCAAAGACCATTAATAAAAAATGGAACCTGAACCTGGGGCTTCGTGCAGAGAATACAAATGCAAAAGGACATCAATACACGCCGGATTCTATTTTTAAAAGAAATTATGTCAACCTGTTTCCTAACCTGGGCGTAGGATATGATATGAGTGAAAAACACCAGTTTAACTTTAGCTACAGCCGCAGGATTACCCGTCCTAATTATGATGCGCTGAACCCGTTTGTGTTTTTCCTGGATTCTCTTACTTATAACCAGGGAAATCCTTACCTGCAGCCGCAGTTCACCAATAACTTTGAATTCAGCCATACCTTCAACAGGTTTTTGACTACAACGATTAACTATACACGTACAACTGATATTATAGCGGAGCTATTAAAACAAGAAGGAAAGATAACTTACCAGACACGTGAGAACTTCAGTAAAATGCAGCAATGGGGAATCGCCGTAATGATCAATCGAGAAATAATGAAAGGATGGAATACCAGTTTTTACGTGAACGTTTTTAATAATCATTTTGAAGGTATTTACCAATTTGCACCAGTGGATATCCAGTTTACCAGCTTTATGGGCAATCTTACCAACTCCTTCAGCCTGGGGAAAGGATGGAATGCGGAAGTAAGCGGCTGGTATCGCAGTAAAGCGACAGAAGGCCTGCTGGTTGCAAAACAAATGTGGGCTGTTAACTCCGCCATATCAAAACAGGTATTGAAAAAGAAAGCAACTATCAAAGCGGGTATACGAGATATATTCTGGACACAACGTTTCAGGGGATATGCGGATTATGGAAATGTTGATGTGAATATTGCCAACAAGAGAGACTCCCGTCAATTCAATCTTTCATTCACTTATCGTTTTGGTAAAACGAATATCGCTCCGGCACGCAGGAAAACAGGCGGTGCTGATGATGAGCAAAGTCGTGTAAACACGGGAGGCAATTAATCAGTTTAAAACTACCATTAACCATAAACAAGTCCCCGGTTGTTTATTTAACCGGGGATTTTTCTTTCGATGCCAATCAGCACATCGACCGCTTGTGTACCGGTAGCTTTTTCTTACCCTTTGTCACAGAATCTACGAAGCTTGTCATATTTCACTTTTATCGTAGTGATTTCTTGTGCATTTTTGATCCAGGTTGAACGTAAACTTTTATAAATAAAATCTGACAGATCAACATATTTTAATCTTAGTTTTCTCATGTGAATTTTCGTCCTCCGTTTCTACGGGGGACTCTTTGTTTTGAACGCTAATTACACGAATTAAGACGAATTGGCGCTAATTCGTCGTTTGCGATATTGACGTAGTGCCAAATAATTATTAATTGTTGTTGCAGGGGCTTCTTGTTGAGTAGCGAACAGAACCCCGAAGTGTGCGACGCAACAGGTGATGATAGTAGTATAAAAGTTGGGAAAATAATTTTTTCAAATTGATATAGAGGATATAATCATTGAATTGAGCTGAATTAAAAAACAATCTTACATTTGGCGGCAAACTATAAACTTTTAGCTATGCCATCATTTGATTTTGTCAGCAAAGTAGACCCGCAGGCACTGGACAATGCCGTGAACGTAACGACTAAAGAAATCACTAACCGTTTTGATTTTAAAGGATCGCATGTCGTTATCAACCTCGATAAAAAAGAATTTAAGCTGAACATGGAAACGGATGATGACATGAAGATGCGGCAACTGGTAGATGTGCTGATCAACCGGGCGCATAAGCAGGGTATTGCGCCGGAAGCATTTGATGTTTCAAAAGACGGGGCGCAAAGCGGCAAGACCTGGAAAAAAGTAGTGATCGTAAGAAATGGTTTGAAACAGGAAGACGCCAAAAAGATCGTGAAGCTGATAAAAGATGCGGGCTTGAAAGTACAGGCATCTATCAATGATGATCTGGTGCGGGTGACGGGCAAAAAAATTGATGACTTGCAGGAAGTAATCGGCTTATCAAAAAGCTGGGACCTGGGCGTACCGCTCCAGGTTGAGAACATGCGTTAATAACTCTCATTTTTCAGTTCATAAGCTGTGCGTAAGCATAGCCTTTCCGCTTTTTTCTGTGGATAATCAGGTGCAAAAACAGGTGCGGACAAAAGAGGCGAAAAATTTGGAAAAGGGTATTTCGAAATCGTATTTTCAATGTACAACGCCGCAGGAAGTTTGGAAACAAAAAGAATGCAGCGGGAGTTGCGGAAATCCGTCAAAAGAAAGAAGCAACTTCAAAAGAAGCATCAGGGTTAGTAAGTAGGAAGGCGAAAGCCGGAATATGAACAAAGCTGGTGCTTTTTCTTTTGTATTAATCGTGGGCTTCCGTCGCAAATCACTACTTATTTTCTCAACAAAGATTTGGACAAAAGACTTATCCCGCCTACCTTTGCACCCCTGTAAATTATTTTTTTACACGTACGGCAAAATCCGTACACATTCAAAATCAGGAAATTATGAAAAAGGGACTACACCCAACAAATTATAAGCTGGTCGTTTTTAAAGACATGAGTAACGGGCACACGTTCCTCAGCCGTTCTACTGCCGGCTCAAAAGAAACTATCAAATGGGAAGATGGTAATGATTACCCGCTTGTAAAGCTGGAAATTTCCAACACGTCTCATCCATTTTTTACCGGTAAAAACATGCTCGTAGATACAGCGGGCCGTATCGATAAATTCAAAAAGAAATACGCCAAAAAAGCGGAATAATATTAAATTGTGAAGAGCTTTTCCGGCAACGGGAAAGTTGTTTTTCATGGCTATACTTTAAGATCCCGGAGATTCTTCTTCGGGGTTTTTTATTTTCCGCAGGATGCTGTGCATTTGCCGGGCTGCAGTGCTACTATCATCGTCCCTTGCGTCGCACTCTTGTACTGCATGAATTCTACTGGGCATTTGTCAGAAGATTATATCGATAGCCGGATAAATAAAGACATTCCGAATATCGCTTTCTTCATAATCCGAAAATCTCCCCAAATCGTGGTTCAGAAGATTTATTTTTGACGACTTTAACTGCGCATGGATAAAATCATTTTCACAGAAGAATTTTGCCAACCGGAAAACCTGCACCCGTTTACATTAACGAGGCAGATACAGGACATTCGCATCGGCATCCTGACCATTCGTGAAAAATGGGAGAAGATGCTCGGCCTTTCATCTTTCGACCGGAAAGAAGATGATTACAAAGACCTGGACCGTTCCGTCAATATTGATGAAGCCGTTACCGGCAATGATGCTTGCTTTATGATTCATGGTAATGTATTGCCGACAACAAAGCTTATTAAAGCTGTTAACAAGCTGAAGAACGGAGAATTTATTTCTGTAAATGGTGCTGGCATCGTTTTTTCGTTTTACAAAAAAAGAAATCACGGAGAAACATAACATCAAAATCACCAAATCATTTGATGTAGAGCAGGACGTAAAAGTTATTCAATACCCCTGGAATATTTTTCAATTAAACGACTGGGCCATCCGTGAAGATTTTGCATTGCTGACCAAAAAAAGAAAATCGCAATCCATTCCTAAATCAAACAAGGTAACCAATCCTCGTAATGTTTTTATTGAGAAAGGGGCGAAGGTGGAACACTGTATTATTAACGCATCCACCGGCCGGTGTATATCGGCAAGAATGCTGAAGTGATGGAAGGTTCTATTATCCGCGGGTCTTTCGCCATGTGCGAAGGCGCTTGTTTGAAAATGGGAGCGAAAGTATATGGCGCTGTTACGCTGGGCCCTTATGTGGTAGCTGGCGGTGAAATAAAAAATTCTGTCATCTTCGGCTATTCAAATAAAGCGCATGACGGTTACCTCGGGGATTCCGTGATAGGGGAGTGGTGCAACATGGGAGCAGGTACCACCAATTCTAATTTAAAGAATAATGCAGGGGAGGTAAAGTGTGGACGACAAAAGGCCAGGTGAACGCTGGTATGAAATGCGGCGTGATGATGGGCGATTATACCCGCACTTCGATTAATACATCTATCAATACAGGAACTGTTATTGGTGTTAGTTGCAATGTTTTTGGCAACGGCCTTACACCAAAATATATTCCGAGTTTTTCATGGGGAAGTGAAGGTGTTAACCGCTATGATCTGGATAAAGCGATGAATGATATTGAAGCATGGAAGAAATTAAAAGGCCATGCCATTTCTGATAATGAGAAGAGCATTTTAAAATATATTTTCAATAACTACTAAAACCAAACTACGAATGAGAACACAGATCGCCGCGGCTAACTGGAAAATGAATATGACTTTTCAGCAGGGAGAAAAATTATTAGATGATATTCTTGGAGCGAAAATAGCGTTGGCACCTCACCAGAAAGCCATCTTTGCGGTTCCCTATCCTTATTATTAATGACCAGAAGCGAAGTAGAGAACGATAAGAATTACTATGCGGCTGCGCAGAATTGTTATAATAAAAAATCTGGCGCTTATACCGGCGAAGTGTCTGTCGAAATGCTTCATTCCATTGGCATTAATTATTGTGTTGTCGGGCATAGTGAAAGAAGGGAATATTTCAATGAATCAAACGCTGTATTAGCGGAAAAAGTGAATTTATGTTTAGACAATTTCATTACTCCTTTATTCTGTTGCGGTGAAGCATTGGCCATCCGGGAAGCAGGCACTCAAAATGATTATGTCGCCATCCAGCTTAAAGAATCGCTTTTTCATTTACCAGCGGATAAAATAAAGAAAATTGTTATCGCTTATGAACCCATCTGGGCGATAGGTACGGGTAAAACGGCTTCGACAGAACAGGCACAAGAAATGCATGCGCATTTACGTTCTATACTGGCAGGACAATACGGACAGGACATTGCCAACCAGGTACCCATTCTTTACGGCGGAAGTGTAAAAGCAAACAATGCGAAAGAGCTTTTCAGTTGCCCGGATGTGGATGGTGGATTGGTAGGCGGTGCTTCTTTGGTAGCTGCGGACTTCATCGAAATAATAAAAGCACTGAAATCATAGTTGATAAAAACTCCTTATTATATTATTATCACCCGGAAGAACCAGGCCTTATTGAGTTTTCTGAAAATCAGGGTGATCGTAATAATAAAGACATTTATCCATTATTGGATACGGCACCTGTTATTATCCCGCTGGAAGATGATCATTCAAAGATTGTAGTCACTGATGGCTTTCATTTCACTAAGCCGATTGACCTTGTTGTTTAAACAACCTTCTTATTTCAATTTTAATGTTGTTTGCGCCATTGATGACTTTCAATTATGGGCGGCGGCAGCTATGCTGATCATTCTTTACTTGCTGGGGTTCTTTACAGGAATATTTATTATTAAGCTGCTGAGTTTTTTACCAATAATATGGTTTCTCTTTTATTATTATATCAACAGGAAAGATTTTATTAAGATTGTAAGAGCGGCCAGGCAATAATTGCTATCTCAATTTAATGGCTCATCTTTATCGTTGAAAATCACTACTAATGAGGTTTGGCAGCCTGCTTATGGGAAACATTGTATTCAGGGGGCCTGAATATAATTGCAAATGTGCTGATCACTCTTTTGTTTACCCGCTTATTAAGTGTGGAAGGTTTTGGCACACTCTCCTTGCTTATTGCTAATGTTTGCTATTTTTCAACCTTGCCTCTTGCCTCGGCACTGAATCAGGTATTACCTATCATTATTCTTCCGGCAAAATTCAAAAGCGAAGTATATTCAGCATTTTATTTTTAGTTATTCTCCTTCAGCTTTTTCTGTTGATCGTAAGTAGAGCTTTTTTACTATTCTTTTACCGGCCACTATTGGCTGATGGAGAGAAGTTCCGTTAACAGCATTTGGTTTCGGTGTTCTTTATCTTTTAAGTATTGCTATTAATGATAAGTATGTCGCCCTGTTGAACGGGGCGCATTTGTATACATTGTGCAACAGAATTATTTTTATCGGTAATATTATTCTCTTTGCTCATTTTCTTATTTTTTCTTTTTTGATAAAGGACAGGGATTGTTTTTTATTTACAGTTGTTTATTATTATTTCAGTCATTCAATCTCTTTTACTTGTTTTCTCTTTTCATTTTGCTGCTAAGCAATCTTTGTCATTTAGAATTCCGGGTCAAAATGATGCGAAGCTTTTCTTCTCTTATTCATTTATCGCTTTTATCACGAATGTTATACAGTTTTTCGCATACCGGGTAGATTATTGGATCGTTGAATATTATCACGGTAAAGATGAGCTGGGTTTATATGCATTGGCAACGAAACTCGGACAGATGCTATGGTTATTACCTACATTACTGGCCAGTATCATTTTTCCGCAGGTAGCCGATGAAAATAAAAATTTTAACGAGCAAAAAGTTCAGGCGCTGCTAAGAATTACAAATACAATTTTATTAGTGGTTTCTTTGCTGATCTTTCTTTTGGCAGGGTGGTTTATTCCGTTGTTCGCGGGAGAAGAATATAGGACAAGTGTTATTCCTTTATTTTATATTCTTCCAGGTGTATTTTATTCTGCATGAATATTATACTGGCTGCTTATTTTGCCGTAAAGGAAGGCTATACGTTAATTTAGCGGGCTCGGTTATTTGTTTATTTCTGGTGTTATTGCTGGATTTTTGGTTAATACCCGGTTATGGAATAAAAGGTGCGGCCATCGCCAGCAGTATTGCTTATACTGTTTCTGCTATTTACCAGGTATGGAAATTTTCAGGGTTTAAAAGAACTGTTTTGCAATCAATACTGGTGATGAATAAAAATGATTGGATGTTGACAAGAACGTATTTAAAAACATATTCAGGTAATAATGAAAGTGCTTTGGCTGGCAAGCTGGTATCCTAATCCTTCAAATCCCTTTGATGGTGATTTTGTGCAGCGTCATGCGAAGCGGTAGCAGGTATGTCCCAGTCACGATTTTGTATGTATCACAGGCAGGAATTCATAATGGGAAACAATAAGGATGAAATAATTGAAAGAATCAATGAGGGAGTTAATGAAAGGATCATTTTTTTTAAATTTAAAAAAACAGGGATAGGTATTTTAGATAAGGTTGTTTATAACTGGCTTTATTATAAGAAATATAAACAAATAATAAAGGGAGTACTTCAATAAAACCGGCAAGCCGGATATAGTTCATGTTCACATTCCGATAAAAGCAGGTATGATAGCGAAATGGATAAATAAGAAATGGAACATACCATATATAGTCTCGGAGCAATCTGCACATTATGCTAAAAGTTCTGCGGATAGTTTTTTAAAAGGAATTTCTTGCATCGAAGCAAGACTAAAAAAGTATTTAAGCACGCGAAAGCAGTAACAAATGTTTCTGGAACGATTGGCAAAGTAATGGAGAAATTATTCGCCTTACAGGATGTAAGGACGATTCACAATACAGTTGATAGTTCACTTTTTAATTATAGTAATAGCATACCAGACCCAAAGTTTAAGTTTATTCATGTTTCCACTTTAAAGGAACATCAAAAAAATAGCAGTGGCATTTTGGAAACCACGGCTAAATTGACCAGGCAGCGTAACGATTTTGAATTGGTCATTGTCGGTCCGGCTTCTGAACAATTTAAACGAAAGGCGATGTCATTAGGGCTTGCCACAGTTATAAAATTCACAGGTGAAATACCTTACACTGAAGTTGCAAAACAAATGCAAGAAGCCGCAGTTCTCATTTTATTTAGCCGGTATGAAAATTTTCCGTGTGTGATTGTAGAAGCGCTTTGTTGCGGCTTGCCAGGTAATAAGTTCAGATGTTGGTGGAATAAAAGAAGCCATTAATGCAAGCAACGGAATGTTATTGACACCGGGGAGTGAAGAAGAACTTGCCCGGGCTATGAATAGAATAATAGATGACTATAAAAAGTTTGACAGGAATAAGATCGCATCAACAGCTATTGAAAAGTTTTGGTTATGCGGCAATCGGTAAACAGTTTTTTGAGCTTTATAAAGAAATACTGAAGCAAATTGATCTGAATGGGTTTAAAGTGGTATTATATCATTAGTTCGTTATTGTTTATCATTTACCTGGTTAACGGATTAATTGCAATACCGCAACTTTCGTTAACCGGCGATGAAGGCGATCACATGAACTATGCGATACGCTTTGCGAAAATGCACCCGGAAAAAGTAAAACCTTTTGATGATGCGAGCACCATGCCGATGTCAGTATTGAACACTATTCCACGGGCTGTTGAACAGTTGGCGAATCCTTCTTTAAAAAAACTGACTGGGGTATAGCTACAATTTTTTCCGGCAGGTAACATACATTGATTGTATCAGCGTTAATAGGATTATTCATTCTTATCGCCAGCACAGAATCATATGAAAAAAGGCTGGCTTGTTTTCATTGTTCCTTTTTGTTTTTTTGCCCTAATCTTAATGGTCATGCCATATTAGTAACAACGGATGCTTACAGTGCCTTATTTACCTTAACATCTGCCTGGTATTTCAGGAAAGCGTTGTTATTTAAAGGGTGGAAATATGTTTTGCTGTTTGGTATTCATCTCGGACTAGCACAATTGGCCAAGCAGTCTTTAACTCATTTGTACCTTATTTATATTTTTCTGTTGATTTTTTATTTAATAAGAGGCGAATCACAAATTATAATTAAGTCGGCAATTGGTAAATCTCTTTGTGTGGCGCTTATTGTTATATTTATTATTAATATCGGGTTTCAATTCCAGGGAACAGGAACAGCATTAAAAGATTATAGTTTTCGAGTTCTTTTTTTAAAATGTTCAAAGTAACTTTTCTGCTGTTGGTTCTTTACATTGCCATTTCCAACACCTTATTTGGCAGGCCTTGATCTTACAAAGAATATCGATGAAATGGGATTGGGTAAACCTGAAAGCGGGGGAGATGGGTACATATTGGGATCAAAAAGTGTTACAGGCTTCTGGTATTATTACTTTGTCGTTTTATTTTTCAAAACACCTATTCCTGTCATCCTTTGTTTTTTATTCTTTCTATGGAGCTATCGAAAACGACAAACGGTCTTTTTTGAGAAAGAATTTGTTTTTCTCACTGTCATGGCCTGGTTCTTAATTTACTTTAACTTCTTCTACAATTCACAAGTTGGGATCAGGGCATATTATTATGATATTTCCTTTGTTATATGTACTGTTAGGAAAATTGCGGATTGGTTATGTACTAAAAAAATACTGGTATCATTTCTCGCTTTATATTCGGTAGCTACTTTTTATTTTTATTTCCCCAACCTGATCGCTTACAGCAATGAATTTTTATTGCCAAAAGGATGCATACAAAATAATGGCCGATTCAAACATCGATTTTGGCCAGAGTAATTTTTTTATGCAGGAATACTTACGCAAGCACCCGGATGTTCGTCTTGCTGATACATTACCTGCCGCGGGAAAGCAGCTATTGGGTATAAATGAGTATCTTGATCTTCACCGCGGGCATAAGTACATTTGGATAAAGGAATTTAAACCCGTTTCGCAGGTTGCCCACAGTTACCTTTTGTTTGACATAAAAAAGGAGCAGATTAAATGAATGATAAGGTATTTATAATTATACCTGCGTTTAACGAAGCAGAAGTCATTGCTGCTACACTAAAGGATATAATACAGTTAAGCTATTCTGTTGTTGTAGTCGATGATGCTTCTACAGACAATACACAGTTGATTATAAAGAAATTTCTGTTTATTATATCCGGCATAAGATAAATATGGGCCAAGGCGCTGCATTGCAAACTGGAATTAAATTCGCCTTACAAAAAAACGCTAATATTTTTGTAACCTTTGATGCGGACGGCCAGCACATGCCTGCTGATATTGCCCCGATGCTGGAAATGCTTAAAGGCAATGATATTGTTTTTGGCTCAAGATTTACAAATCAAAACAAAACAAAAGTTTCATTGACCCGCAGAGCGCTTTTAAGTTTTGCGAGGTATCTGAATTTTATATTGACAGGAATTCTTTTAACCGATGCGCATAACGGTCTCCGTGTTTTTAACAGGAAGGCTGCTCTTGGTATAAATATCCTCGAAAACCGAATGGCGCATGCCACAGAACTGCTTATAATTGTCGCTAAAAATAAATTTAAATATACCGAGGCGCCTGTACATATTAATTATACACCTTACTCAGTAAAGAAAGGGCAAAAAAGTTTTCATAGCTTTAAAGTATTGCAGGATATTTTCCTGTATAAAATTTTCAAATGATCAGTATTATCCAGGTAATTCTTTCCGCAGGTGTTATCCTGATTTGCTATTACTCTTATCGCAGGCTCAGGTCATCTTACATCGATGCGATATTGATCTTTCTCTTTATGGCCGTAGGCCTGGTGTTTATTTTTTTCCCGGACCTGTCAACAGATGTGGCTAATTTTCTCGGTGTCGCAAGAGGTGCGGATATGATTTTTTATATCAGCATCCTGTTCTTTACTTTTTTGATTATGAAACTGTATGCCCGTACAAGAAGATTGGAACAAATGATTACCAAGATTATCAGGGATGAAAGTATAAAGAATGCTTCTTTCCCAGATAAAGATGTAAAGGAAAGTGAGAAGGAAAAATAAACTAATAGTGCCGGCTGTTATATTTTCAACTTTTTCATATACTGGGCATCTACCCCCGCAGCTTCCAGCGGTGTACCATTGGGGTATGCCTCCTGCTCTACGATATGATATTTCAATCCATACTTTTTGCCTGCCTTCAATATTTTAGCGAAGTCAATAGATCCCTCGCCAAGATTACAGGAGTTACTTCCTTCATCTTTCACCGGCTTTTTTGATCTGTCTTTTACATGGCAGGCGGTAAACCGGCCGGGATATTTTTTAAACCATGCTTCCGGGTCTTGGCCTGCAGCCACCACCCAATAAATATCCATTTCATAATCCACTAAGGAAGCATCGGTATTTGTGATCAATACATCCTGCGGGAACTGCCCGTTTATTGGTGTAAAAGAAAAGTTGTGATTATGAAAAGCGAATCGCAACCCATGCTGTTTGCATATTTCTCCCTTCTTATTGAACTCCTCTGCGTACTTTTTATAATCGTCTATTTTTTTCCCCGCCACCTTCCCACGAAAGATTAGATATTTCATTCCTATTGCACCAGCCTGCTCTGCTTTCTTCTCAAAATCTTTAGTCGTATCACAGTGGCTGGAGATCATGGTAAGGCCAATGCTGTTTGTATATGATTTGAATTCCGTATTGCTCATGCCCCAGAATAAACCTTTATCTCCTTCAAATCCTTCTACTTGAGTATATCCCATATCCGCCACTTGCTTCAGCACACCTTTAGGGTCTTTCGGATAGTCCTCTCTTACGGAATACATCTGCAACCCGAAGTTTTTCAACTTTTTCTTTTCTTCTTCAAAAACAGAAGCAAATGCGGAATTAGCTACAAGCCCCGCAAGGGTCAATGCCCCGCCTGTTCTTAAGAACTCTTTTCTTGATATTGACATATAATTTGAATGTAAGTAGTATGCAATTTACATGCAGGTTAGGTTAAGCCTGCAAATAATTTATCTCCTTTTTTATAATCAATCACCGCTTCCCATTTGCCGGGAACCGGCACATAACGCAGCGATTCTTTTCTTCCTTTCTCCGAAGTAAAATAGCCAAAGATGGCGAGTTGTTTTAATTGCTGGAAATAATGATTAGGCATTGTTTGCGTTTTAAAATCCGTAGTCCCCTTTTCCTGTCCTTGTTTTTGTTTTTCTTTTTGCTCGTTATCAAACTGCGCTTTCTTTTTAATATACTCTTTGGTTTCCTTATCCACAGCTATTAATAATTCTTTACGTTGCTCAGGAGTGGCTTCCATAAAACCATGACTGTGCATTTCTTTGCATTTGTCATTCAATAGGCCCATTCCTTTATGAAAAATATCCTGGTCTTCTTTGGTGTAGCAATCATTCACCATCACTGTCATAAATGTACCAACGCCAGCAGCCTTTGCCCCTGCAGTGCTCGTTTGCGGAATAATCGTTTCCGCCACTTCATCTAAAAAAGCAATATTCTCTGTTGTAAATTCAAATGAATCTCCCTTATCAGGATTATTACAACCACTCAGTAAAAATTCACTGCCAATCACAACGCCGCCTGTGGCAGCTGCAATCAATTTTAAAAGTTCACGTCTGTTCATAATAAAACCCCCAAACCCCCTAAAGGGGGCTTTACACTCCGTCTTTTCGAAGAAGCGTTTTGTGTTTGAATAATAAGTACTTCAGTAATTTTTTGCAGAACTACTTCGATTTCCTTCAGAACTTGTTCATTAGAAAATCTTATAACTTTATAATCCCAGCTTTCAATTTCTGTCTGTCGTGCTTGATCAGCTTTATTATTTTCAACCAAATTGTGTATCGATCCATCAACCTCTATGATTAACCTGGCTTTATGGCAATAAAAATCTGCAATATATAAACCTATCGGGTGCTGCCTGCGAAATTTAAAATCATTAACTCCCGTCTTGATATGCATCCATAATACCGTTTCTGCAACTGTCATGTTTTTACGAAGTTCTTTTGCTGTTTCAAAAAGCAAATAGTTCGCTCCTTCAAACATGCCACCTTTTTTATATGGAGTTTTTAAAGCCATTTCAATTTATTCATACTCTTCATAAGTCCCCCTTTAGGGAGATTTAGGGGGTTCAATAATCATACTCTTCGTAAGCCCCTTTTAGGGGGGTTGGGGGTTACAGGTTTTGTTTCTTAAGTTCTCCCATCGCATAATCCACCGCCCTCGCCGTCAGCGCCATATATGTCAATGACGGGTTCACACAGGATGCAGACACCATACCAGATCCGTCTGTTACAAATACATTCATCGCATCCCACACCTGGTTCCATTTATTCAGAACGGATGTTTTAGGATCAAGCCCCATTCTTGCTGTACCCATCTCGTGTATTCCCCAACCGGGTTCGCATCCATTATCATAACCTTTTACATTTTTCACACCTGCGGCTTCCAGCATTTCCACGGCATCACTCACAATTTCTTTGCGCATGTTCAATTCATTCTCTTTAAACTCCACATCAAATTCTAATACAGGCAATCCCCATTTATCTTTCTTGTCTTTCGACATTGAAATTTTGTTGTCATGGTAAGGAAGCATTTCACCAAAACCGCCTATACCGATGGTCCATTTGCCCGGTTCGCTCAATGCTTCTTTAAATTCAGCGCCGATATTAAATTCAGCTATTTGCCTGCTCCATCCTTCACGGCTTCCTGATCCCTGGTACCCGAAGCCACGCAAATAATTTCTTTTCTCCTGTCCCGGCAGGTTCCGAAACCGCGGCACATACACACCGTTCGGCCGGTAACCGTAATAATATTTATCCTCGAAACCTTCCATATCTCCACCAGCGCCCAATTTCAAATGATGGTCCATTACATTGCTCCCCAGTTCACCACTGCTGCTGCCGAGTCCATCAGGCCAGATGTTTTTCGCGGAGTTCATCAATATCCACGTGGAGTTAAAAGTAGATGCGCAGAGAAAAACTATTTTGCTGAAATACTCAAACGTTTCATTCGTTTGCGCATCCAGTATTCTCACGCCTTTTGCTTTCTTTGTGTCTTTATCATAAATCACTTCTGTTACGATAGAAAAAGTGCGTATAGTTAAATTGCCGGTGGCGTTAGCCGCAGGCAATGTAGAAGATTGTGTACTGAAGTAAGCACCGAAAGGACATCCGTTCGAACAGATATTCCTGTATTGACAAGCAGAATCACGGCCCGGAATTTTAGCGGTGAGATTAGCCACCCGGCCCATGATCATTCTTCTTTCACTGTTATAATGTTCTTTTATCCTGTCCGCCACTGTTTGCTCCACGATATTCAATTGCATCGGCGGCAAAAATTTTCCATCCGGCAATTGCGGCAATCCTTCTTTTGATCCACTGATGCCTGCAAATGTTTCCGCATGATCATACCACGGTGCGATATCTTTATAACGGATCGGCCAGTCTACCGCAATACCATCTTTCGCATTCGCTTCAAAGTCAATATCACTCCAGCGATAACTTTGCCGGCCCACATCAAGGAGCGCGCCGCCATGTGATAGCCGCGAAACCAACCAAACGGTTTTTTCTCTACGTAAGGATTGTCCTTATCCACCGCCCAAAAGAAAGGTTGCGTTCATTGAGAGGGAATCCCTTTTTAATACGGGATATTCTTCATCATTTTTTGCGTCCGTCCACCACGGTGAGGGTATTCCCATACAGGTTTGTTGCTGTCCGCATAATCTTTAATGTGGTCAAGTTTCGGCCCCCGTTCCAGCATTAAAACTTTCAAACCTTTTTCGCAAAGTTCTTTCGCAGCCCATCCGCCGCTGATGCCAGATCCACTACAATCGCATCAAAAGTATTATCCGCCATAGAGCAAGTTTATGTTAATCGTTGTTGTAACTATTAGCCGGCTGCATTACTACTAGCATCGTCTGTTGCGACGCTCCGTTCATCTTCCTGTTCTCTATTGACCACTGTCGAAGTTTAAGCAATAGCGTCGCAGTTTACCCTGAGCGAAGTCGAAGGGTCGCACTCTTCATCTTCCTGTTCACTACTCAGCATTTTAGAATATACTTTGTACTATTGTTATACTTCCATGCTAAGTACTCACGACTCTAAACTCTGTACTCTAAACTCACAGCTCGTAGCTCACGACTCATAACTCTAAACTCTTAACTCAGAACTCACACATCACATATCTTCACCGCCTTCTTCAACTCCGCCAGTTTATCTTTTACTTCTGGCTTTGTGGAAACAAATTCCTGTGCGTATAACCTTTAAAGCCCGTTGCCACAATGGCTTTCATGATAGCAGGATAATATAATTCCTGTGATTCATCAATGATATGCCTTCCCGGCACACCGCCGGTGTGGTAATGGCCAAAGTATTTGGTTGCTTTCCTGTATCGTTCTTATCACATCGCCTTCATCAATTGCATATGATAAATATCGTACAGCAGTTTAAAATTGGGAGAACCGACACGTTTGCATAATTCAACGCCCCATGCACTCTTATCACACATATAATCTTTGTGATTGATCTTGCTGTTCAGCAATTCCATTTGTATCATCACGCCTTTTTGCTCCGCCAGGCCCATGATTTTTTTAAGTCCTTCTGCACAAGTAGCTAAACCAGTCTCATCCGGAATATTTTTACGGTTACCACTGAAGCAGATCAAATTTTTATAACCCGCTTTGCTGACAAGATCGTATGCTCCGTATAATTCTGTATTAATTTAGTATGGTATTGTTTATCATTCCATCCTTCCGTCAGGCTGATCTCTGCGCCATTGCACATGGAAGAGAAAACGCCGTGACTTTGTAACGTCGGCCAGTCTTTCGGCCCAACAAGGTCAATAGCGCTGAAGCCGATTTTCTTCACGGCGATGCACAGGTCTTCAACAGTTACCTGGTTCAATGTCCACCGGCAAACAGAGTGGTTTACGTTTCCTTTCATGCGGAAATTATATCATCGGGAGTGGGAGCGCCGTAAGCAGATAATGCGGATACACCACCTACTGCTATCGTACGGTGGCCAGTTTTTTCAGGGCTTCCCTTCGTGTTGTTTTTTCATGGTATAGCTAATCGTCTGTCAAGTTACGAATTCAATATTTAGCGAATGGCCGCTTGTTTATGAGCGGCACACATTTCTTGTAATATATAATCAATATACACTAACTAATAAATGTAGCAGTTATGCTGAATACGGCAGTTTTTAAAAAACCATTAATGTGCGGCTGCTGTCTTTCGCTTTCTGGTGCCAGCTTCGATTTCTTTTGCCAGAAGAAAAATATAGTAAACAGTACAATCAATATCGCAGAAAGGCCAACATCTTCATTACGCATTCTGCCCGGTGGCTAATTCCAGCGCATCCCCGGTAAGCCCGGCAGCAGTGCCTTTGCCTCGCACTATCAATCCAACTACCGATTATAGGTTGAAAGAGTGGAAGTAGAAACATGCCGACTCCGCCAACAATAGACATACCAAGTGCACTGCTTTTAGGAACCCTGTGTGCCACTGAACCAATCATTACCGGCCAGAAATAACAAATACCAAGCGCATAAACTACGCCGCAACATATGCCATCGGCGGTTACTGTACTGAACATATAAATACCAATGGCTGCCAGAATAGCACCGCCAAGCAAAACACCTGTCTGACCCCATTTTCAACAACTGGCCCGGCAAACCACCTGCCGATAGCGCCACTCCAAACGTCAAAGCTAAAAGGAGCAAGGCTCAGCTCCACTCGCAACCAAAACGATACTTACCCATTGGTTTGGGCCAAACTCTGAAATAGCTGTAAGGGCCATAGCGATGAACAGAAAATAAAAACCGGGCTCAACATGGCCTTGAAGTTGTTTGCAAGAGAATTTGCTTCTGCCAGCACTGCTTTTGGAAACGTTTTACCAAAAACAAAACGGCATAAATAATAGTTGGAATCATGGTAACCCACATCTGTACTTCCCATCCCAACCCATCTTGGTCATGAAGTAGGAAATAAGGGATCCAACAAGTATTCCACCGGGAAACCACATGTGAAACCGGGATAGCATTTTTTGCATTTTTACACAGAGTACATGTCTGCAATCATAGGATTACAAGCAGCTCGGTACAGCCATTACCGATACAATGAGTAATGTGGAAATAAGCAAAGTTGTATAACCACCCGCAAAAATAGTCGTCACAATTCCTATGGTATGGCACACAAATGCCACCATCATAATATTTTTAGGGCAAACGTGTGATAAACCAGTCCACCAATAATCAGGGCCAAACGTGTGATAAACCAGTCCACCAATAATCATTGAAATTGGGAACCCTAAAAACCACATAGAATTGATGAATCCAAGCTGTTCAGCAGAAAGACCGAATGTCTCACCTAATTGAGGAAGTATTCCTGCGCGGATAGAAAAAGTGAATGCAGTAGTGATGAGTGCAAAGCAACTTCCGTTAAACAAAGCGCTTTTATTAACGTTTTTCGTTCATTATGGTTAAGTTTTTAAATATGTAATGATGCGGCGACTTATGATGGGGCTAATATAGGAAAATCAGTCTAATTTTTGACTGACAAAAAAAGGTTGTCGCTTTGAATGTTTGATGGCATGGCTCGTTAATTTAGTTGAAAAAATAGTTTGCTAATGATTTTTTCAAAGGATTTTCAATCAGTATTAAATTTTAAGATGATTACTTTCGATGAACCAAATAAAAATTAATTTCATAAATGTAATTTTTTTATTTTTAAATAAGATTTCTTTTTAATCAGATATTATTATTAAAATCATGAACAGAAAAATTACGAATGGGAATGATAGGCGGTGGTAAAGATGCCTTTATCGGCGCTATTCACCGCCATGGCCGCTTTTATGGACGCCAGGTGGAACTGGTTTGCGGCGCTCTTAGTATCAACCCTGAAATCGCCGTTGATTCCGGCCAGAGCTTGTTTTTACCCGCCGACAGGACCTACCTCAACTTCGAGGATATGATAAAAAAAGAAGCGGCTATGCCTGCGATAAACGAATGGATTTTGTAACGATCGTTACGCCCAATTTCGCCCATTTTGCCCCAGCTATGCTCGCATTGGACAATGGATTTAATGTAGTGATTGAAAAGCCAATTACGTTTACATTAGATGAAGCAAAACAATTAAAAAAGAAAGTAGAAGAAACAGGTTTGCTTCTTTGTCTTACGCATACTTATTCGGGTTATCCATGGTAAAGCAGGCCCGTGCTATGATGCAGGACAATGCTTTTGGAAAAATCAGGAAGGTATACGTGGAATATCCGCAAGGCTGGCTCAGCAAACTTTCCGAAAGAGAAGGGCAATGCACAAGCGGCATGGAGAACTGATCCTAAAAAAGTGGTAAGAGCGGATGTATGGGTGATATCGGTACACATGCCGCCCATCTGCAGAATATATAACAGGATTAAAAATTTCAAAGCTTTGCGCTGATCTTAATATAATGGTAGAAGGGTAGGGCGTTGGATGATGATGGAAATGTGTTGTTGAAATTTGATAACGGCGCAGCCGGCGTATTAATGGCATCGCAGGTAGCTGCTGGCGAAGAGAATGCTTTAAAGATCCGTGTGTATGGTGAAAAAGGTGGCATCGAATGGGCGCAACAGGAACCGAATACTCTATTGGTAAAATGGCAGGATTCAGCCAGCGCAAATATTACGTGCCGGTGGAAACTATGGCGGCAGGTTGAGTAGTTTCGCCGTACTTAATTGCAGAACACCGGGTGGACATCCGGAAGGTTACCTCGAAGCATTCGCTAACATTTATAAAAACTTTGCGGCAACACTTGCTGCAAAAATTGATGGTACGAAGCCGACAAAAGAAATGCTTGATTTCCCGCAGGTAGATGAAGGTATCAGGGGAATGGCGTTTATTGATAACGTAGTGGCTTCTTCGCAATCAGAACAAAAATGGACGGAATACAAAATGTAGAATTTAGGAATAATGATGAATTAGGAATTATGAGTTATGAATGGTTAAGAAGTTTGACAATTCATAATTCTAAATTCATAACTCTTAATCGATAAAAAATTTCAATAAAAAATAAAGATGACAACCGTAAAAGGCCCCGCAATTTTTTTAGCTCAATTTATGGGCGACAAGCCTCCTTTCAATGATCTCAAATCCATTTGCCAATGGGCGAAGAGTTTAGGTTTTGTCGGTGTGCAAATACCCACATGGGATCCCCGTTGCATTGATCTGCAAAAAAGCAGCCGAAAGCTAAAACCTATGCGGACGAATTAAAAGGATTGGTAAACAGTTGTGGTTTTGAAATAACAGAATTATCCACGCATTTACAAGGACAATTAGTTGCGGTACATCCGGCGTATGATGTGTTATTCGATGGATTTGCACCGGAAAATGTCCGCAACAATCCGAAAGCAAGAACAGAATGGGCTATTCAGCAACTAAAATGGGCAGCGAAAGCTTCACAGAATTTAGGATTGAATGCACATGCTACATTCAGCGGCGCATTATTATGGCATACGGTTTATCCCTGGCCGCAGCGTCCTGCGGTTGGTAGAAACTGGTTTTAAAGAACTCGCCAAAAGATGGACGCCGATATTAAATGAATTTGATAAGCATGGCGTAGATGTTTGTTATGAAATCCATCCCGGCGAAGATTGCATGATGGCATCAGCTATGAAATGTTTTTAAAAGAAGTGAACAATCATCGGGCGGGCATGTTTGCTTTACGATCCATCGCATTTTGTATTGCAATGCCTCAACTATCTTGAATATATCGACAATTACCATGAACGCATAAAGATGTTTCATGTAAAAGATGCGGAATTCAATCCTACAGGCAAAACAAGGGGTTTATGGCGGCTTACCAGGGTTGGGTAGACAGGCGGGCCGTTTTCGTTCATTGGGCGATGGCCAGGTGGATTTTAAATCTATTTTCAGCAAAATGGCGGCTTATGATTACAAAGGCTGGGCGGTGCTGGAGTGGGAATGTTGCCTGAAACATCCTGAAGATGGGGCGAAAGAAGGCGCCGTTTTCATCAAAGATCATATTATCCGCGTCACCGAAAAGGCCTTTGATGACTTTGCCAATACAGGCAGTAATGAAAAATTCAACCGTTCAGTTTTAGGTTTGGATTAAATTTATCATCTTGCTTAAAATTTTATAAAAATAAGAACATGAAAGAGTATTGATCGTATCGCTGGCGCTTGCTTTTTTAGCTGCGTGTAGTAATGACACAAAATCCGAAGAAAAGAAAGAAGAAAAAAAGGAAGAAACTCCGTAGTTGTTGACAATACGGAAAAACCCGAGTATAAGAAAGGACTTGCATTGGTTGGGGGCAACGATTGCTTTACCTGCCATAGCGTAACAGATAAAATAATAGGCCCCTCCTATAAAGATGTAGCTGATAAATATGCAGGTATGCCGGACACTATTATTTCTCACCTGGCTAATAAAATTATCGCCGGCGGAACTGGTGTATGGGGCGAAGTACCGATGGTACCTCATCCAACGCTTTCAAAGAAGACGCGGAAGCGATGGTAAAATATGTTTTACTACTTAAAAAATAAACATGTACAAAATAATGATGCTTGCTTCGGCTGTGTTTTTACTGGCCGCATGTAACTCTGCCGACAGTGATAAAACAAGTGAACAACAACAGAAGATGCGATGGGAGCAAAAACCGAATGGACAATTTGTTTGACGGCGCTTCTACAGCGGGCTGGCACCAATATGGAAAACAAGGAGTAACCCAAGATGGAAAATAGCAGATAGCGCTGTTTATGTTGACACAAGCGTAAAAAACAGTGAAGCGGATCTTATTACCGATGAAGAATTGAAAATTTTGATTTGAAATTAGAATGGAAAATTTCCGAAGCCGGCAACAGTGGAATTATTTTCAATATAATAGAAGATACAGCGAAATATAAGCACACTTATGATACAGGCCCTGAAATGCAGGTGGTAGATAATGAAAAACATCCCGATGGAAAAATTATCAAGCACCAGGCCGGGGATTTGTATGACCTGTTAGCCTGTAGCAAAAAGGTGGCAAAGCCCGTAGGCGAGTGGAACCAGGTAGAAATAAGATCATTAAACGGTAAACTTGATTTTTATCTCAATGGCGAAAATGTAGTTTCTACTACCATGTGGGATGATAACTGGGAAAAATTAATTGCAGACAGTAAGTTCAAGGATTGGAAAGGTTTCGGCAGTTTTAAGAAAGGAAAGATTGCATTACAGGATCATGGCAATGCTGTTTGGTACAGGAATATCCAGGTAAAGAAATTATAAAATTTATAGCACAACTTTTGTACAAAGGCCGCGTTTAACTGTGGCCTTTTATTATTTACCCAGCGATAGTAACACGGATGATCGCCTGTTGCGTCGCACTCTTCATCGTTCCGTACTGAGCCTGTCGAAGTATCATGGCATCAATTTCACAGGAGCGGCGACATTTTTATCGGCCTCTTTTCGCCATATATAACCCGCCAACACTATATGCCATACCCACCGGTACGATCTTTTCCTGCATATAAAAATTATTATCCCTGAACTGCACAATCCTAGGATCAGCTAAAAAATAGTATTGCTCCCTGTCTGAAAGAATACCGCTGTTCTCATTTGTTAATTCAGTAAGCGTAACATATTCTATTACCCTGCATCTCTTCAAGTTCTTCGATAGTGATCATTTCTTTTCCAATACGGCAGACATACTTTTCGCCCATGCCCGGCATGCCAAACCAGGGTATGACAGCAGCGCTTGCCAGCGAAATATTCCCGGTATCTTTTTACAAAAACAAAATATCTTTTGTTGTAAAGTTTCAAATTCAGCCGGTAACGATTTTTTTCGGGAAAGGTTCTTCCGCCCGCCAGAAGAAAATAGCCTGGTTGTGCCACGCAGGATCATTTTGGTTATCATCATTCAACCCATCACTCCAGTAGTGCATATACAATTGAGTTGTCATCACTGGTAATGTTGACCGTTTCCATCTGCTCCATCATTTCCGGTGAAAGCTCCGTATTGCTTTATAAAATTCATTACTTCCCGTAGAGAAAATGATATCTCCCGGATGCAGTGAACCACTGGTTTCTTCAGCGCTTTTATCCTCAGGTTTCCTGTTAAATAGTTTTTTAAACATAATGGCCTGGCAATACCTAAAGTATGAATAATATATATCAGCGTTGGGTTTCATTTATTATCTATGTTGCATTTCCCAAAATATCCTTACTTTCCTATTACAAAATTCAACTGTTATGAACACCGCATTACTTTCCGACATCAACTGGCCCGCCGTCTTAGTAGCAGCCATTGCTTATTTTGCTTTAGGCGCTTTATGGTATTCCAAAGGCATTCTTTGGTCCTGCATGGGTAAAACTGCGGGAATTGATATGAACGATCCCAATATAAAAAAAGGAATAGCGAAAAACAATGATCGCTTCATTCGTCCTCATTATTATTACTTGTATTAGCCTTGCCCTTTTTATGAGCGAATGGATTTGTTCGTTTTTGATCGGCAATAAAATTAGGCTTGATCACTGGCCTTGGTTTCTCTACAACAGCCGTCGCCATTTCTTTTTTATATGAAAAAAGACCGACCGGTATTTACTTTATTGATTGCGGCTATCATGTAGTGGGTAATCTTACAGCCGCAGTGATTCTTATATTGTGGCGTGAGAGAAGTTATAAGTTTTAGGTTTTAAGTTAAATACTAAGTTTTAAACCTTTCTTGTATGGCTTAAAACTTATCACCTATTACTTACAACTCACTCGACTTTCGTTATCTTCAAAATATTCGTAGGCAAGTGAAGATGTATCGGCGTACTGCCTGTATTCACTACAATGTCGCCGGGTTTTAAAAAGCCACGTTCTTTTAATATAGCGATCTCATCGTAAATGATATCATCCAGGCTTTCTTCTTCATCGTAATAAAAAGCCCTTACGCCCCAGCTTAGTGACAACTGGTTCACGAGATACCTCTTCTTTGTAAAAATATACATGGTTGACTTCGGACGATAACTGCTCAACACAAATGCGGTATAACCGCTTTGCGTCATGCCGATTAGTGCATTCGCGGAGATATCGCTGGCGATCTTACAGGCATTATAACAAATCGCATCGCTGAGAAAAGAAGGAGAGTGGGGAAGGGGGCGAAGGTCTTCTTCACGGTTATAGCGATATTCTGTCGCTTCTACTTCCATAATAATTTTGCGCATCGTCTGCACTACCAGCGGCGGATGCTGACCTGTGGCTGTTTCCGCACTTAACATCACAGCATCAGCGCCTTCCAAAACCGCATTGGCAACGTCTGTTATTTCACTGCGATTTGGTTTTATCCTGTCGATCATACTTTCCATCATTTGCGTAGCAACCACAACAGGTTTTCCGCGATGGATACATTTGCGAATGATATCACGCTGCGCCATCGGAACTTTTTCGACCGGCAATTCTACACCGAGATCACCACGGGCTACCATCACTGCATCCGATTCAAGAATGATGTTACGAAGATCGGCGAGTGCTGATGGCATCTCGATCTTGGCCATTATCTTAATGATGCTTTTCTTTTCCAGCACCAGTTTCTTCAGGTTAATGATGTCTTCCGCTTTTCTTACAAAAGAAAGCGCCAGCCATTCTATTTCATGCTTCACGGCGAATTCAAAATCTTCAAAATCTTTTTCCGTCATCGCCGGTAAAGAGATAGCGGTGTCCGGAAGGTTCACGCCTTTTTTGGGAAGCAACATGCCGCCATAACTCACTTCTACTTTTACATCGCCTGACTTGGTAATACTTTTCACCACCACTTCCAACTTGCCATCGTCAATCAATATTTTTTCACCAACGTTTACGTCGTTGTGCAGGTTGGGGTAAGAAATGTAAATGCGTTCTTTGGTACCTATCACTTTTTCTTTCGAAGTAAACGTCAGTATATCACCCGGCTCGATCTTTAGTCCACCGTTCTCGATTTCACCTACTCGCAGTTTCGGGCCTTGCAGGTCGCCGAGGATAGCGATATTATAAGGTTGCGTTTTATTGATCTTGCGGATATGTCCAATGATCTCCGCTTTATTTTCGTGTGTGCCGTGAGAGAAATTTAAACGGAATACATTCACACCTGATCTTACGAGTTCCAATAACTTGTCGTATGTATCACAAGCCGGGCCTACTGTCGCGATGATTTTTGTTTTGTGTTGCGTGTGTGCCAGGCCGGCATCCTTATCCATCTGCTTATGAAAATACTTCTCTGCTTTTTTTGCCATGATAATTACACTGATTGATACTTGTTGTTATAGTTGCCAGTTACATGTTACTGGTTACCGGTAACCAGTAACATGTAACTATTTTATGATGCCAATATCTTCACGATCTTCATCCATTCATCGCCGATCACGCCTTTATTTTTTACCGCTTCTTCGAGCGGGGTATAATGCATCTGGTTATTTAAAATGCCAACGAAAACATTATGCTTCCCCTCCATCAGGCATTCTACTGCATGATAACCCATGCGGCTGGCGATCAGCCTGTCAATACATGTAGGCGATCCGCCTCTTTGTATATGTCCCAATATAGCTACACGAATCTCCGAATTCGGCAGTTTCTTTTCCAGCGCTTTTTGCACTTCGTTAGCGCCGCCCTGCATATATCCTTCCGCCACTACTATCAGGTTCACCAGTTTTTTACGGCGTTCTTTTTCCTGCAGCGAATTGATGATGTCTTCAATGCTCGTTTTATTTTCCGGGATTAAAATGTTTTCCGCACCCGTTGCGATGCCACTGTGCAAAGCGATATAACCCGCATCACGACCCATCACTTCAATGATGAATACACGGTCATGCGCATCCATCGTATCTCTTATTTTATCAATGGCTTCCACAGCGGTATTTACCGCTGTATCAAAACCAATTGTAAAATCCGTTCCTTCTATATCCTTATCAATCGTGCCTGCTAAACCGATGCACGGAATATCAAACTCCTGGCAAAGCTTTACCGCACCACGAAAGGAACCGTCGCCGCCAATAATAACCAATCCATCTATTCCCCTTTTTTTCAAATTAGCGTATGCTTTCTTACGGCCTTCGGGTTCAAAAAATTCTTTGCATCTCGCGGTTTTCAAAATAGTACCACCACGCTGAATGATGTTGGCAACGGATTTTGTTTCCATCTTAAAAATGTCGTCATCGAGCATGCCCTGGTAGCCACGCATCACGCCATACACTTCTATATCATGGTAAATAGCGGTACGCACTACCGCCCTGATTGCTGCATTCATTCCCGGAGCATCGCCGCCTGATGTGAGTACCCCGATCTTCGAAACTTTATGTCCCATTGGTTTTTACAGATAACTGGTTAAACAATTATAGCAGCAGCAATCGTTTTGTCGAGCATCAAAAATAAGGTTTTGTTGGTTAAGAATGGCCGGGGCGGGTAGCTGTGTGTCCGGCAGCCCTGCAACTCGTTGTTTATAATATTTTATTTGCCGGCTGCATTGCTACTATCATCGCCTGTTGCGTCGCACTCTTGTACGTTCGGTAATTCTATTCAGCATTTGCGAAGGTTATTATTATTTTCAGGAAGATTCAGCGAATTGAAAATGATAATGCAGATAGATAACGTAAAGGATGATACCACCCCTTCAGGGTTTGAAACATTCTCAAACATTGTTATGCTATATTAATAGTACCCTTTCAGGGTTAAAATAATCCGAAGGGATGGTATTAATATAGCATCGAGCATTAAATTTTTCCCAGAACCCCGTAGGGGTGACATTAAATAGCACATCGTTTCAACCAGGGGTTAAAAGGATAATAAATTTCCCCATAACCATTTTAATGGTTTTAATGAACATTCGTTTTTTGGGATGGAGAATTTTTGTTGATAGCCAACAATGGAAACTTCTATAGTTATCGGGAGCTTCGCCCCGACAAACATCAGGGTCTTCGACAAATGCTGACACTTCGAGATTGCTGAGTAGCGAACAGGAAGTACAAGAGTGCGACGCAACGAAGATGATCAGGGAACTGAAGTTGGGTAAATAAATATTTCTATAGAATCACCCTGCTACGCCGGTTAGAAAAACCGGCGTCCTTATTTGTGCGTCGCTTAAAAATGTGTCCTTAATTCTCTTTTAAACCAGCCGCTTTCCATTGTTTGAATGCATTAATAGTGCTATCGCTAAGCTTCGGTTTTCTCGATGGCATAAATCCACGATCAGTTGGATTCAGTTCAATGCGCTTGATAATATTATCAATATTTGTTTTCGCTGTTTCGTAGGTATCAAGCGGTTTTTTGGTACCGCCTTTGGCAGGTATATGGCAGGGCGAACAATTCGCCACGATCAGTGTCTGAATGCTGTTGGTGTAATGAGCTTTGGCCATTTTTGTCTTCCCGGCTTTGTTTGATGATTTGCAATAAGAAAAAATAAAAGCTGTGAGCAATAACATGGCGGCTAAAAGATATGTCCTCATTTCGAAGTTGTTTGGTTGGTATAAATATAAGGAATACAGCCGGGAAATTATTATGCCGTAAAAGCTTCTTTAAAAGTTGCCGTAATCGCTTTGGCCGTGACATAAAACAGGGCTATTTTTTTACCAGGGAATATATTTTCATAATGTTTTCCCGGATGGTGGGCCATTCAAACTGTGCGAGACGGTGGCTGCGGTTATTTATAAAATGAATATCAAGAAAAGGGGCATTGATTAATTGCTGTCTTGCAAAACCTGCATTGGCGGTATCTACAATGTCATCATTGATCCCTTGCAGGTAAGCTACGGGCACACGAATATTTTTCCAGTAAGGAAGCATTTTTTCCAATTCTTCTTTGTGGTGCATTTTTTCGGTGTTGGCCGAGCGGAATAATCGCGGTACAAACCAGCGAATCGACCAGTTTTCAATAATTGGCGTGAACCAAAACATCATTTCTTTTCCCGGCGCTAATGCGGCGCCGGTCAATACTAAACCATCTACTAGTTCAGGATGGTTCATGGCTAAGCGACAAGCAACAGAAGCGCCGTAAGAACCACCGACTACGATAATAGGATGTGTCGCTTTATTCAAACTATCGAGGATCGGCCTTATCATTTCGGATTGCTTTTGTATTGAAGGTTCGGGATCACCAAAACCCGAGTAGCCATAGCCCGGCCTGTCCACCGCGAATACTTTAAATGTTTTGCGAATGAGGCTGTCATCATAGCGGCCGCTGTAATAACTCATTGAGCCGGGCGATCCATGTAGCAATAATAAGGTTGGTAAACTGTCTTTTCCTACGCTGGCGTACCGCAATGTTCGTCCATGCGTAGTATAATAATTGATGCTGCCATCAATATGTTTCTCTGCGAATATTTTTTTCAGATCTTCATCCGATTTGCGGAACTGTACGTAATGGTCAAATATGAAACAGGCGATGATGACCAGCCCGATAAAGACGATCATTGCCCTTAACATCCTTCTAAACCACCTGCCTTTGCGTACTTGTTTTTTCATTATTGTTTATTAACGGACAAATACCCGGTGCAGGGTATAGAACAAAGTAAAAGAAATAAGAACTTAGTAAAAAATCAAAACCATGAAAATTGTACTAATGGCCCTGGCCGCTGCATTTATTGTTGCTTGTAACAGCAATAAAGACGCCGAAACTTCTATACCTCCTAAACCGTCATCCATTGAGGCGGTTAAACAACTTGTGAAAGGCAAAAAATATAGGACTCAAAAAGTGGCGACGGTTTCCCCATTTGAGATGGATAAAGAAAAACCTTATGAATGGATGGACGAAATGAAAGATACCAGTACCTTCTTTAAAAAACACCTGGCGGATAGAATGAAGTTTACACTGAATTTTGTAAATGATACGGCCGTAATGATGAACGATGAAGAGAAGATAATAAACGGAACATATAACCTTGACACAAAAACCGGTGAAGAAGAAAAGGAAGGGATCAAGTTGCGCATCAGCTATCCCGATTCTTCGATGAATTTTCCGGGCTCTACGGGTGTCATGATCATGACGGCCACTTATTTTGTAGCAGGCGCTGATGAAAAATCAATTTTGCTGGAAACGCCACGCAGTTATAATAACAGGAAAGTAGCCATTCTTTTACATACCGAATAGAAAATAATATTTACAGGTCTTACTGGAAATAAAATTGCCCCGCGGTACTAGCGCAGGGCAATTTTATTTTGGGACTACTGTCTTAAACTGTTCGGCTTTAAAAACGTTTTTCGGACAGGACGGATTTGGTTTTCAAGGATCGGATCAAGGATAATTCAAAATAATTAAAGCCATTGGTTTCATAGGACTGGTCGTTTTCAGGATACTGGATTCAATTGGTTTTCATGGACTGGTTGTTTTAAGATACTGGATTCAACTTGGTTTCATAGGATTGGTCATTTCAGGATACTGGATTCAATTGGTTTTCATGGATTGGTCATTTCAGGATACTGGATTCAACTTGGTTTTCATAAGGATTGGTTTGTTCAGGATACTGGATTCAACTTGGTTTTTCAAAGATGCTGGATGTTTATAATTGCCGGTTTATTTACATCGATAGGACAAAGTAACAACGAATGGAGATGGTAGAAAATAGACCAACGCCCCTATCCGGGGTAAAGATTACGACTGAAAGATTGTAGAAGGCGGTCTACGCAAGACTACTGCTGGCGCGGGGGATAATACGATGTAATTTTTCAATTATGCAGTAATAGCATAATCAATAACTCTTAGTTGCAATAATGTTAGGCTTGAAGGACGCCGTTTTCCAATACCCTTGCGGTATGCAGTGGTATTGCCACTCTAACGGTGCAGCCATTGCCGGGTTCTGATTGAATCAGAAAGTCGCCGTTTAACAATTCGCAACGGCTTCTCATATTCTTCAACCCGATTCCTTCCATCTTCGCGGCGCTGTTAAATCCATGACCATCGTCGGTAATGATCATGGTGGCGTTGCCGTCTGCTTCTTCCAATACAATAGTTACATTCTCTGCCATCGAATGCTTGAGTATGTTAGTCACTTGTTCCTGCACGATCCTGAATAATGTGAGCTGTTGTTTATCGTTCAATTGTCCAGCTAATTCATCGGAAAGGAATAAGTTGAATTTTAACTTAGACGATGCTTTGATTTTATTGATGGTTATTTTAATAGCTTCAATTAATTCGAGCTCTTGTTCTTTGATCGGTACGAGTGAACTGGAGAGTTTGCGTATTTCCTGTATGCACTCATCCGTTAACCGCAGGCCTTCAGAAAGAAAATTATCCTGGCTGGTTGATTTAGACATCGCCATGCTGACTATTAATTTTACGGAAGCCAGCATTTGATTAATGTTATCATGCAGTTCCTTGCCGATTTCGCTTCTTTCTTTTTCCTGTCCTTCAATAGTCGCTTGCAATAATGCTTTTTGCTGGATGCCTCGTTCATGGTCAAGTTTTTGCTGCAGCAATACTTGTTCGGTGATATCCTGCATGGCGCCGATCATTCTTATCGCTCTGCCTTCTTTATCCCTGATGATATAGCCACGATCATGAATATATTTAAATGAGCCATCAAGACATTTAAAACGATAGCTATCGCTCCATTGTTCAACATCTTTTTTTATAAAGCACTCTTCCAGTCTTACTGTTACGCCGGGAAAATCTTCGGGATGAATATTGGCGACACACCAGTCATCGTTCTTGGCAATGTCTTCCGGGTAGCCAAAAATATTTACTTTATCATTCCATCTTATTTCATTGGTCGTGAGGTCCCAATTCCACACAGGGTCATTGGTGGCTTTAGATACCATTTCATATAACTTGTTACTTTCCTGGATCTTTAGCTGGTTCCGTTTACGTTCGATGCTGTATTGAATTGTTTTCAATAACATTTTTTCATCTACGCCACCCTTGAGTATATAATCCTGCGCCCCGGCCTGTATGGCCTGCAAAGCGATTTCCGTATCTGTTTGCCCGCTTAATATAATGATAGGTACAAAAGAAAATAGCTCATGAACTTTCAAAAAAGTTTCAAGGCCGTTGCTGTCGGGGAGGTTCAGGTCCAGGAATACGAGGTCGGGTGTATTCTCATCGGCTTTTTGAATAACTTCCTGCAGGTTGGAGACGTAAGAAATATTATTTTCTCCGGGCATTATTAAGTTGATATACTCCCGTAATAAAATGAAGTCGGGCAGATTATCTTCAATTACCATTATTTGAGTAACTGGTTGCATAGGATAGGGTTTTATAGTTATTTAATACCGGGCAGCTTCACGATAGTGAGCCAAAAATCTTCAATACTATGAATGACGGTTAAAAATTTATCCATATCGACTGGTTTAACGATATAACAATTCGCATGATTGCTGTATGATTCCGCGATATCTTTTTCCGCATTGGAAGTTGTTAGCATTACTACGGGTATTACTTTCAGCCGCTCATGCGTTTTTATTTTCATCAATACTTCTTTACCATCTATTTTCGGGAGGTTGATGTCCATTAAGATCAGGTCGGGTAATTCGGCGCCTGCATATTTACCTGTTTGAAATAAGATACTGATGGCTTCTTCCCCGTCTTTGGCTATGGAAACCTTGTTTTTAACCTTCGCTTCTTTTAATGCTTCCATTGTCAATATAATATCGCCTTCGTTGTCTTCTACTAAAAGAATGTGTATCTCTTTCATATCGCCGTTTTAGTTATTTTTCGGAAAGGTAAAGTTAAATACACTTCCTTCTCCCGGTTCTGACTGCACCCATATTTCCCCGCCGTGCTGTTCGACAATTTTTTTACAGATAGCTAAGCCAATGCCTGTGCCGCTATAATCATTCTTGCCATGCAGCCGTTGGAAAATAATAAATATTTTGTCATAATATTTTTTGTCGATACCAATGCCGTTATCGCTGATGCTGAAGTGCCATTTATTAATTTTGTCCTTGCAGCAAATGGTAATCACCGGCGCCGCTTCGCCCCTGTATTTAAGCGCATTGCTGATCAGGTTTTGAAACAGTTGCTCGATCTGTGTTTTTTGCGCTTTGAGCACTGGCAGCGGACATGAATTGATAACAGCTTTTGTTTCGTCAATCGTTTGCTGGTATACCTGTATGATATCCTTTACGATGTTGTTACAATCTACAACACTATCCGCTTCTTTCGTAGTTCCGAGACGGGAGAACCTTAGCAAGTCTGTAATGAGTGTTTTCATTCTCTCCGCGCCATCTACCGCAAAGTGTATATACTGGTCCGCTTTTTCATCCATGTGGCCTTTGTACTTCTTTTCTAATAATTGCAAAAAGCTGCTGACCATGCGTAAAGGTTCCTGTAAGTCATGACTGGCCACATAAGCAAACTGTTCCAGTTCCCGGTTGGAAGTAAGGAGTTGGTCATTTGCCTGCTTCAGCGCTTCTTCCGTTTCTATCATTTGGGTAATGTCAACCGCGATACCGCCTAATAATTTAACGCCTTTACTTGTGCCTAAAGGAAATTTAAAAATTTTAAGCGTACCCCTGGTGCCATCGGGCCTGAGGGAAGGTTCGATGGTTTCCAAAGGAATATTGCTTTGAAAAACGATATCGTTATTTTTCTGGTATTCTGTTACGATGTCAACAGGAAAAAGGTCCGCCACATTTTTCCCTGATAAATTATTATAATTAAATGTTTTATTATAAAGAGGGTTAGTATATTTAAAATATCCCCGCTCATCCACTATCCACGCCATGGCGGGAAGCGTTCCCATAAAAGCCTGGAATTGTTTTTCACTTTCTATTACTTGCTGTTCGGCCAGTTTTTTCTCTGTTATATCACGGGTCACTTTTGAAAAACCGGTTATTTCACTATGTTCATTCCGCAATGCCGTTATAGATACGGAAGCCCAGAAAGCGCTGCCATCTTTTTTCACCCGCCATCCTTCGCTGGCCGCCCTGCCAATCCTTTTTGCTTCATTCAAAATTTTTTCCGGTACTTCATTTAGCTGATCATCATTCGTATAAAATTTTTTAAAACTCTTTCCCATGATCTCTTCAGCTTTATAGCCTTTCACCCGTTCGGCCCCTTTATTCCAGTTGAGAATAATTCCATTGGTATCTAACATTAGAATGGAATAGTCCTTTACATCTTCGACCATTTTCTGGTAACGTTCTTCACTTTTCCTGAGTTCTTTGGTTCTTTTTTCTATCTCTTTTTCCAATTCCGCATTATACTTGTTCAGCCTTTCCTGTTTTTCTTTTAATTCAGTAATGTCTTCAGAAATTCCCAGCATGTACAATGGTTTTCCGTTTTCATCTCTTACGCCAATTTTCTTTGTACGTAACCAACGGACGCCATGGCGGGAAGTAGTTATCGGTTCTTCAATAACGACAGGTACATTACTGTCAAATACAGCCTTATCTCTTTCACGAAAAAGGTCCGCTTCTTTTTGCGGAAAGAAATCATGATCGTTTTTGCCGAATATTTCTTCGTTGGTATGACCGATTAATTCTTCCCCGGCTTTATTTATACTCCTGAACCTCAACTCTTCTCCATCCTTCACAAATACCATGTGCGGTATATTTTCATAAATCGTATTGGCGAAAAGTTCAGAATCCCGTGCTTGCTTCCCCGCTTTTTTTCTTTCTCCCATTTCAGCAAGCAGTTGCTTGTATATTTTATTATTTGATTTCGCTGTTCTGACCAGTATAATAAAAAACATGATCATAATGGCGACAGAAGATAACGCAAGGCCTAATGCATCCTGGTATAACCCGGATGTTTCCGCAAACCTGTCAATCAATCCGAGGAGAATAGGAAATAAAAGTACGATAGGTATAAAGGCCCTGATTATTTTTCCACCCGGCTCAGGCCCCAGGATGACGGCCATCACGCCACGTTTACTATCTTCCGCGAAAAGTATAAGGGAAAGAAGTAAACAACTGATAGATCCACCCAGTCGCATTTTATACATGGCATATGGCCCGAAGTATATATTCTTTACGCCGTAAATAACACTGATAATATTAAATAAGGAGACGATTGAGATAATAAGAAGCAATGACTGTGTTGTCTTTGGATTTCCATTGCCTCTTAATTTTAGCAGGAATATAATTCCGAATAATGCAAGTAAGAGCGCAGTGATATATGTTGTTCTTCCTTTTATAACCCCTTGCTCATCCGTTAGAAATTTGTCGTGCATGACGAGCATGTCCAATTTCAGATCGGGTAATCCAACAGTGTGTAAAAACCTGCTTAGGCCTTGTATGATGAGAATAACGGATACTATTTTGCAAATAAGTTTCCAATTGAACTTCCGTGGTTTAAAAGAAAAAAATAGTACGCAAACACTTATTGATAAAACTAAAAATGTAGCTGTTGGATTTATTGATTCAAAATGAAGTGGCGATAGATCAGTAATATCAAGTACCCATGCGATAAGAACTATTGTGGAAAAAAAAATGGTAATGCTTGCCACTGTAACAGCAGCGATCTTGAAGAACCTTTCTGTGAGCACTGGATTTAGGGTTTCACCAGGTGGTTTCATTAGTTTGATATTGGTTCCGGGATGGATTTGTGATCTTAAACAACTAATAATCAACGTCAAAGTAGGTAAATTATTTTTAGTAATAAAATAATTTACCTGTTGCTTAGGTGTTAACTCTTATCAAAATGCGGCTAAAAAGCAAGTTAGGGGTTGAATGACTGAATAAATTAATACCCAACGATAAAAAGCCCGGTTTTTTGATACTGGAAACTGATTGGTAATTTTTCTGTTTCTTTGCTCACAACCAATTAAATGCATATGAGGAAAGACATTATCATCCCCGTTGATTTTTCAGAAACATCTTTGAATGCCGCCCGTTATGCGGCGGACATGCTCACCGGAAGAACTGACGTTCATGTGATCCTGTATAACATGTTTGACGATAAAAAAGAAGCTGATAATGTTAGCCAGTATCTCACCAATTTAAAAAGCGAACTGGAACAAAAAGGAGTAACGAATATAGAATGTGTTACCGAACAGGGTGATAATCTTATTGATTCACTTGGCCGGTTGGCTTACCAGAAAACCGCGGAGCTGATCGTAATGGGCATCTCGGAAAAAGATGAATGGAAACAATTATTCTTTGGAAGCAATACATTGAAAATGGCCGAGCAGAATATTTGCCCGGTTATGATCATTCCC
Source organism: Chitinophagaceae bacterium (assembly GCA_037200685.1). GTDB lineage: Bacteria > Bacteroidota > Bacteroidia > Chitinophagales > Chitinophagaceae > JAJKIP01. Next base: position 225,249 of record JBBCIG010000017.1, on the reverse strand, counting down.
GCCGGAGCGAATTTTGGAGGAATAAAAAACATCGCACTCGCTTCCGATTTCGAGGATGTTGATGATACGACACCGGTGCTGGCGATTAAAACAATTTTGGAAATGTTTAAAGCCGAACTGCATATCGTCAATGTAAATAATGAACATTATGTGGCGTTAAGCGAAACATTTCTTACGGAAAGAAATAAAATGCAAAAGCTGTTTGAAGAATTCAACCCGGAATTTTATTTCATCGGCATGAATGATTTTTATGAAGCGATCGCCCAGTTTTCTAAAGACAAAAATATCGACCTCATTATTATTATACCCAAAAGCCATTCTTCTTTCATCAACAATCTTCTTCACGAAAGCCATACAAAGAAATTAGCTTTCCAAAGTTTAGTGCCGTTGCTGGCAGCGCACCAGTAAGAAAGTTGGGAGTTATGAGTTGCGAGTTACGAGTCATCCTCCTTTGTGATGAAACTTGCTTCCTTTATAAACCTGCTGATCAAAATTGTTGATACTTCGACTTTGCTCAGTAGGATTACCGAACGTTGAAGAGTGCGACCCTTCGACTTCGCTCAGGGTAATCCAGATAGCTATCGGGAGCGACGCTATTGCTCAATAAAGGACAGAAAGATGAACGGAGCCCTTCGACTTCGCTCAGGATAAACTTGCAACAGACGATGATAGTAGTACTAAAGCTGGGTTCATAAAATCATTTCTTACCTTTACCGGCTAACGATTGCGTATGATGTATTTGAACATTTCAATCCTTTATATGCACGTAAGTTTTTATACTCCTGATTGACCAGGCCTGGTCATTACCCGAAACCACGGAAGGATTTTTTAAACTATTCTGTATGGCAAAGACGAATGATAAAATAAAAGTGAGCTCCGAGATCGGGACGTTGCGACGATTGCTGGTGCATAGCCCTGACAGTGGTTTGGGAAAAGTAGTGCCGTCGAAAGCGCAGGACTGGTTGTTTGAAGATATTGTTCACCTGGAAACGATACGTCGTAAAGAGTATGATTACTATACGAAGCTCTTATTGTATTTTCTTGATGAAGATAAAATAAAAGGCAGGTTGAAAGAGATTGATGATAAGGATAATCGGTTTGATTTTTATAAACCGGACAATGATGCTTTTTTTAAATCTGATAAAGTAATCGAATTGCAATGGGTGCTTGCGGAAATCCTGGAAGATCATGACATAAAATTGAAATTGGTCGCATCTGTTTGCGCTATTGAAAATTGTTCTTATGAATTGCAAGACCAACTGGCAGGATTGAGCGGTAAGGAACTGGCGAAAGTTTTTATTAGTGGTACGCTGAATGATAAGGAAATGCTTTTCCCCCCGGTGCCAAACCTGATCTTTACACGGGATATCGGCATTGTGATCAACGATCATATTTTATTAAATAAACCAGCTAAAAAAGCAAGAACAAGAGAAGCGTTGCTGGTAAAATATATTTTTTATAATCACCGCTTATTTGAAAGTTATCGCAACAATATCATTGAATTAGCTGGTACGTCCTATCACTTTTTATTGCCCAAGGATGGGGATGATAAAAAAGTGACGCTGGAAGGCGGCGATATTATGGTGATTACTAAAGATCATTTATTAATTGGCATCAGCGAACGAACGACGATGGAAGCGGCGCATCAATGTATTAATGTATTGTTTGAAAAAAATATCGTTAAGAAAATAACAGTTATAAAAATTCCTAAGAAAAGGGATTACATGCACATTGATACGATTTTTACGCAAGTAAAAAGAAACATGTGGGTATTATTGGGCGCCTTTTCCCGGAAGGCCACCAAAATGGAAGATGCGGATGCGGTGCAGCGTGTATTGGATGGAAATAAAAAAGATGATAAAATAAAGATTACGCAGTTCCGTAAAAAAGATACTTCAGACCCGGTTCATTTTGATAACCTGGAAGAATTGCTGATCGATGTTTCAAAAAATGATTTGGAATGCGATGAGAAAGTAAAGTTTATTTATTCGGGCAACAATGAATTTCCTTTTGATGCGAGAGAACAATGGACGGATTCCTGCAATTTATTGGCGCTGAAAGAAGGTGTGGTGCTGGGCTATGACCGGAATGATAAAACGGTGGAAGCATTTAAAGAAGCGGGCTTTACTATTATTCATGTTCATGATCTGTTACCACAACTTGAATCGGGAACAATAAAAGTGAAAGAACTAAAAGATACGATGATTACCATTCCTTCCGCGGAGCTATCCAGGGCGAGAGGAGGTTTTCATTGTATGAGCATGCCGCTATTAAGAGATGAAATATAGCGCATCAATAAATCTCATAATTTTTCCTTTTGACTTTTTAATTTTTTATGCAAACCACCTCGCATATATTGATGATCCGACCGGTGAATTTTGGTTACAATGCTGAAACCGCCGTAAATAATGCTTTTCAAATAAAAAATGAAGAGGCGAATGTGCAGCAAAAAGCATTAAAAGAATTTGATGATTTTGTAATGGTGTTAAAAAATAATGGTGTTGATGTAACAGTGGTCGAAGATACAACGGAGCCTTATACCCCTGATTCTATTTTCCCTAATAACTGGTTGTCTTTTCATGATAATGGTGAACTGTTGCTGTACCCGATGTACGCCGTAAACCGGAGGGCGGAAAGAAAAGAACATGTAATAAAAACGATCAGTGAAAAATTTGCTGTAAAGAATAAAATTGACCTGAGTAGTTATGAGTCGGAGGACATTTTCCTGGAAGGAACAGGAAGTATGGTGCTTGACAGGGATAATAAAATTGCGTACGCCTGCTTGTCGCCAAGAACAAGTGAAAAAGTGCTGAATGATTTTTGCGCTAAGATGAATTATACCGCTGTTCTTTTTCATGCAACGGATGCAAAGGGACAAGCGATTTATCATACTAATGTAATGATGTGCGTTGCTGATAAATATGTTGTTATTTGCTTTGATTCAATCGCGGATGGACAAGAAAGAGAAAAAGTAAGCACAGCAATAAAAAAAACAGGTAAAGAAATTATTACTATTTCTTTAGAACAGATGAATAATTTTGCCGGCAACATGTTGCAAGTGGAAAATAAAAGTGGTGAAAAATTATTGGTTATGTCAACACAGGCTTTTGGATCATTGACGGGCGGACAGGAAGCGAAACTTGAATCTTTTAATAAAATTATTCACTCTTCGCTTGCCACGATTGAAACTAACGGCGGCGGCAGCGCACGTTGTATGATGGCGGAAGTGCATTTACCTTTACTTTAATTTTAATTTGATGAAACAGTTGTCAATAGCATTTTTTTTAATTGTCTTTATCTCTAAGGGATATGGCCAGGATATTTACAAAGATTCTTTAACGAGATATATTGATAATTATGTAGAAAAACATGAAGTGGTTACCGGCGAAGATAAAAAGCAACTTCACTTTTACCCGGTCAACGAGAAGTATCATATCAAAGCGAGGTTTGAAAAAGTAAAGGATGGTAAATGGTTCAGCGTGGCAACATCAGGAACAATGAAGCAGGTGTTTCGTGTTTACGGTACCGTTTATTTTACCATCAATGATACAGCGGTTAAGTTGAATATTTATCAATCACAACGGCTGATGGCTGTGGATGAATATAAAGACAATTTGTTCCTACCGTTTACTGATCTTACTACGGGCTATGATACTTATGCCGCCGGCAGGTATATTGATTTAGTACTATCAGATGTAAAGAACAATACAGTCGTAATAGATTTTAATAAAGCTTATAATCCTTACTGCGCTTATGTAAGCGGCAAATACAATTGTCCGATTCCGCCCCGGGAAAATGATCTTTCTGTTGCGATACTTGCAGGAGAAAAGAACTATACGAAAGCTCACTAAAAACAAAAATCCCTTCTCGTAGAGAAAGGATTTTTGTTTTTAAAATATTGTTCGGCTAGAAACCTCTTTTTTGCCCCGGCTTTGGTTTGCCTCTTTCAATCGCCTCTTTTAGTTTATTTTCATTGGTGTCACCGTTGCCAGGTTCTTTATACGTCATTCCAAGATTTTGCATCACAAAACTCCATGTATCCGCGGCTTCTTCTATTAATTTGCTGGTTGGTTTTCCGGCACCATGTCCTGCATTTACATCTATGCGGATCATTACCGGGTTTGTGCCGGCATTGTATTCCTGCAGACGGGAAGCGAATTTGAATGAATGCGCAGGTACCACCCTGTCATCATGATCAGCGGTTGTTATTAATGTAGCGGGATATTTTGTCCCCGGTTTTAAATTATGATAAGGGGAGTATTGATATAAGAAAGGAAAGTGATTGGCGGAATCAGAGCTACCGTATTCCACCGTCCATCCCCAACCGACTGTGAATTTATGAAAGCGTAGCATATCCATTACACCCACGGCAGGCAATGCTACTTTAAAAAGTTCTGGACGTTGCGTCATTACGGCGCCTACCAATAAACCACCATTGCTGCCGCCCCTGATCGCTATTTTATCAGGGTTGGTATATTTTTCTTTGATGAGATGTTCGGCAGCCCCGATGAAATCATCAAATACATTTTGCTTTTTTTCAAGCATCGCCGCTTTATGCCATTCTTCACCGTATTCGCTTCCGCCACGCAGGTTCACCACTGCATAAATGCCTCCCTGTTCTACAAAGAATGCATTGCTCATACTAAAGGATGGCGTCATCGGGATATTAAAACCACCATAGCCGTATATCAAAACAGGATTACTGCCATCCAGCTTCATCCCTTTTTTATACGTTAAGAACATGGGTACTTTGGTTCCGTCTTTGCTCGTAAAGAAAACCTGTTCGGTTATAAAAGCATCCATGTTCATTTTTGTTTCCGTTTTGCGGAACAAAGATGACTTACCACCCGTGATATCATAGCGGTAAATGCTGGGTGGCGTATTGAAGGAGGAGAAAGTATAAAAGAATTCTTTATCTGGTTTTTCACCGTCAAAGCCACTGGCGGTGCCAATACCCGGCAATGTTATTTCTCTTACCAATTTACCATCATAAGTATATTGATAAACTTTGGTGGAAGCGTCTTTTAAATATTGTGCGAATAAATAGCCGCCGCCGGTAGAAACTTTTTGTAATGCTTCTTTTTTTTCCGGTATGATTGTTTTCCAGTTTGCTTTTTCCGGGTTTTTAGGGTCAACGAGCACTACTTTATAATTAGGGGCATCGTCATTTGTTTGAACAATTAACTTGCCGCCATCATTATCCGCGATGCTTGCTTCTGTTTTAAACCCTGCGATCAATAGTTTAAAATCTTTTTGTGAAGGGTCTTTCAAATCTTTGTAACGAATTTCATTGCCGCTGGTCCCTTCGGAAATATATAAAATAAGAAAGCGGCCATCTTCTGTTAACCCTGCTGTGTGATAGCGAAGCGGATGGGCTTTATCTTCATAAATCAATTTGTCCGCGGATTGATTCGTCCCCAGCTTATGATAAAAGACCTTATGAAATTGGTTTTGTTTGCTGAGCTTCGACGCTTCATCCGGTTTATCATAACCGCTGTAATAAAAACCATCTTCGCCATTCCAGCTATAGTTGCTGAATTTCGTCCATTGAATTTTATCTTTCAATAATTTTTTCGACGCGGTTTCCATGACGAAAGCTTCGTGCCAGTCGCTGCCCGCCACGGCGATGGAATAGGTCATATACTTTCCATGCTTACTGAAATCATAACCACCCAGTGCGGCGATGCCTTCTTTATTTAATGTATTGGGATTAAGAAATATTTCAGGCTCGCCGTCAATCCCTTTTTGCCTGTACATCACCGCTTGGTTTTGTAATCCTTCATTTTTAAAAAAATAGTAATAACCGGCTTTTTGAAACGGCGATGAATATTTGGGGTAATCCGACAAGTTTTCCAACCGTTTCTTTATTTTATCACGAAAAGGAATGGTAGCTAGATAATCAAACGTCACTTTGTTTTCTGACTTCACCCAATTTTTTGTTTCCTCGCTGTTGTCATCTTCCAGCCAGCGATAAGGGTCTTCTACTTTTGTACCGTAATAATCGTCTGTGACATCCGTCTTTTTCGTTTCAGGATATTTGTATGGGGCCGATTGTGAGTGCGCTGCGACTGATGCTGACATAAGGAGGAAAGAAATTATTTTTCTCATGATAATTTTTTACCGCTTAAAGATAGCGCAAAGCATCTTTATAAAATAAACAACAGTATCAACGGTATTAGCCGCGGATAACAGTGGGGGACCCGCTGGATAACCATGTAGCGAATACTTCGGCGATTTTCCATTCCCTGCCTGCATACAGCCTGGGCCTTACGATCATGTAATCAAGGAAATCAGTAAGGTCTTTGCGTGTGCAAACTTTCATTACATCCAATACCATTTTATCCTTGTAAACGCCGCCGGGGATCTTCACATTCATGCCGGGGTTATTTTGCAAAAAATAATTACCGGTAAAACGGATATCATTTACCATTGAATCCAGCGCCGCTTCTTCATCCGCCTTCGTCCATTTTTGAAAAATCGAAAAGCGATCGAATATTTTATCTTCATATACATTTTGCAAGACGATATAGTGAGAAGCCAATCTTATCAATTGACCTTTATAAACCTCCGGCTTTTTTGTAATTGTATATACCAGGTCGCCTTCGCGGGGCGATACACCACTCATTTTATAGTTGACGCTAAAATAATAATACTCGCCTTTTATCAGGTGGCACCTGCCAATGCCGATCATCACCGTGTCGGAATGTTTATCGCGGTATGAACCCCGCAGCATGCCGAGTTGTTTTTCCGCGATAACAGTTCCTTCGTCCAGGTGCACTTGCACCAGTTTCACGCTATCGCTCAGGTCTACGATATAATCTGTGATAGGAAAAGCCCTGACCCAGGTGTTGGTATCGGCCTGCGAAAAAAGTTTGCCGGAAAGTAAAAGGAAAACGAGGAGCAGTTTTGGCATGTGGTTTTGTTTTGTAGCGCTATAACGAACCTGCCTGTATAATATATATATGAGCAACAGAATAAATTTGTTAATCTTCTTTTGGAAATGGACGCCGGTTTTTTAACCGGCGAAGCAGAGTAATGATAGAATATTTTTATTTACCCGGCTTTAGTTCCCTGATCATCTTCGTTGCGTCGCACACTTGTACTTCCTGTTCGCTACTCAACATTATCGACGTGATTACACTTTTGTCTTCCTTTACAATCGAAGACCCCTCGTTCCTCGGGGTGACTAGGAAAAGTATAATTGATTTGTAATTCATTTAAACTGTATAACCGGGAATAAAAACCTTTTCCTTGTCATGGCGAGGAACGAGCCATCTGTCTGAGCTCGTGAAATATCATCATAACTCTTGGAGGGTTTAAAACCCTCCAAGAGTTTCTATCTTTTGCTGTTCATGACGAGGAACAATTCCTGTCTCATAAGAAACTTCGCAAATGCTGAATAGAATTCATGCAGTACAAGAGTGCGACGCAACAGGCGATGATAGTAGTAATGCAGCTGGGTTAACAATGCGCCGTCCCGATATACATCGGGATTTCGCTTCGCTCAACAACAGACGATGCTAGTCCACGGGATGCTGCGCATAGCAATGCAGCCGGGCACAAAAAAACCAGCGATCAGGCTGGTTTAAGAAGATGAATGAAAGTATAATTATCATTTAAGGACAGCGTACAACGTAATCAATCCTGTAATAAGAAATACAGCGCCAATAACAATAGTAGCCTGCACATTTTCATTCTTGAACAGTGTGTTGAATTTTTTCATGCACAAAAGTTTTAAAGTTTCGAAAAAGGGTTTAGACACTCCATTAGAATACGGGAAGGGTACGAAACAGTACTTTGTGATTTTGCAATAGATAGTGAGGGATTGCAAACGTACGCAATTATTGCCTGCTGGTCAAATTAACCGGCACATGTTTTTGTAAAAAATAATTGACCAATCGCATCTAAATGGTTGATGGCCAATAATAAAAGTGAATGAATGTTTGTGCCTTATAGGGTTTTTACGAGGAGACAGCTATGAATCATAGGGCGGAGAATATCAGAGAACGATCAGGCTGTTGCTGCCACCAAAATCATTGGGCGTTTCGCCATCCGCACCGGGCTCATTAAACCACTGGCTTTCGTTGATTAAATATTTAAACTCGTGTTTGGAATCTTTGGGAAGGTTTACATCGGCACTGAAGCTGCCATCTTTCTTTTTGCTCATGATAATGGCGTTCTGCCAATCGCTGTTCAACCCGAGTATTTCCACCGTCTCAGCATTTTCGGGTTTGAAAGAAAACTTGACCTTGCAATAGTCTTTCGTTTTATAATAAGTTTTCAGTACCATGATTTTTCATTTAGGTTTAAAATTGATTGCAATGCGAAATTACTGCACGGGAATAAAAAATACCAGCACTCATTATTAACACCAGTGCATTTTATGTAGATAACTATGGCCGGGATCAGTAATTTTGAGTTGCTTTCATTATCATAAAAAGATCATCATGGCCAATAAGGCTGATAAAGATTTGGCGCCTGTTCTCATCCCGGTTTACTTAGCGGTTACAGGATTTTTTATAAACCTGGTTGCTTATTATCCTGGCTTTATGTCGCCGGATTCGCTGGATATATATGAGCAATCCATTCATCATCATTACAGGGACTGGCATCCGCCGGTGATGGCGTGGTTCTGGAGCTTGCTGAACAGAATTTATGAAGGCCCGCAAGTGATGCTCATCTTTCAATTAGGATTATTATGGACGGGTTTTTATTTATTAGCCAGCAGTTGGTTTCAATCGAAGCGCATCCGTACTTGGTTATTTTTTGGTTTATTGCTGGCGCCTTTTGTACAAAATTTTGCGGGCTATATTATTAAGGATGCACAGATGGCTTTGTCATGGTTCGTTAGCTTCAGTATTATCGCAAGAGCTAATTATAAAAGTAGACGAATGACAAAAGCCGAAGCTGCTTTTTCATTTTTATTTATTCTGTATGGTTCGCTGGTGCGGATTAATGCATTGCCCGGCGCTATTCCTTTATTTTATTTGTGGTTTGATAATTATTTTCCATGGGCAAAACGACGTTTGGCAATGGCAGGCGCCGTGGTAGCTTCTATGTTTTTAGTAGTAGGATGCCAATCTATTTTAAATAAAATACTGAAACCCATCAAGCAGTATCCTCAATATAAACTTTACCTGCATGACCTGGCCGGTATTTATGTAAAGACAGGAAAAAATTATTTCCCGTCTTTTATTAATGAATATCCGGGCTTTGATACGAATTATTTGAAAGCAAATTATACAACAGCAACGTTTGATAATCTATATTGGAATGAAGAAAAGAAATTTTCCGTTCCACCTTTAAATGATAGTACAGAAGCGATTGTTCGGCAGGCATGGATAAAAAGCATAACAACTAATACCGGTTCATATTTATATAACAAGTTTGATGGCTTCCTTTATTTTTTACGGATTAAAAGAAGAACAGGTATTGTAACACTTCATCCTGAAGTGTCTCCTAATGAATTTGGAATTGCTTTTAAAGGAAATTATTTATCGCGGTTATATATTAAGATGATTAAGTTTCAAAAGAAAACGCCTTATATGCGGCCCTGGTTTTGGCTTATAATTAACATCATAGTTTTTATTGCAGGGTTTTCAATTTATAATGCGGTGCTGAAGAAATTATTTTTCGCATTAGTCATCTCCTCGCTTTTATACCAGCTTCCTCAATTTTTTATTTTCCAGGTAGATACGGAATTCAGGTATTTTTATTGGAATTGTTTGTCCCTTTTTATTGCTGTTTATTTTTTAGTAAGAGACAGGATAATGAAAAGAAATATTTCTGCAGGTATGCATGAATGAGATAACAAGGGCAACCCTTCTGAAAAGAAGGGTTGCAGGCATTGGCTAATGATTAAATATGCTTTGCTTTGTATTGATACGGATGCCTGTTGTTTTTACAAAGGATGATTGTTACGTTTTTTAAAATGGAATAGTTTAAGAATATCAGGCATATGGCTACAGTAATTACTTAAAAAAGGACGTTTAGGCGCTTTTTCTTTTCTTGTTCTTACACAATTGGCAATGTCTGTAGCGCTGATGTGGGAAAGTCGAATTGTTTGAACGAGGTCTTCGCGGCTCACCTTCAGGGTGTCCTGCAAATAGAGCAACTGCTCTTCGTTAAAGAGTACGGATGTGGTCTTCATGGTAAATATTTTTCTAAAGAATAGGGTTACCAGCTACTAAGAAAAAATGATGCCGGGAAATAAGCGCAGGTGTTTACACTTAAAGAGTTAAGTCGTTGAAAAATAAAATAATTGCTTAGCAATCCAGTTACATTTTAATAAAAAAATTAATGCGCTACTGTTTCAAAAATATTTTGTGGAAAGTAATACACAATATTTTATTCATAGCTGGAATGTCAATAAACTGTCAGGAAAAAAATTTTTGTTTTACTATGTTGCATGTGTCATCCACCGGTGATAATCCTTCATCATCAACTACTAATAATGAATTAAACTGGTATGATTTTTTTTGGGGTAGAAAGAAAAGAGTATGAAAAATAATATCAAAGGATCGGAAAGGAATATCCAATTCAACCAAAATAAGCACAGGCCGGACGAAAGAGATAATCTTGACAGCCGTAAAAATGAAGAGCAGGATTTTAAGGGTGATGATATTACTCATAATAAGAAACCGCATCACAACAAGCAGCAAAAGAAAAAAGAGTAAAAGCTTTGTTATTGGCATATTTTGTGAACCGCTGGTGGATCAATAGTAATAAGCGGATGCATAGGATTATCATTCTTTTTTCTTTATTGGCTTTATCAATAAGCAGTTTTTCCCAGTTTAATGATAGCATCCATTACTACCTGCGGTTTGCTTCTACAGGTATCATTAATAAAACGAACGATGGCGATTCGTATGTGCTGAATAATGCATTGAATTTTAATATAAAGAAGAAAATAGTATCCATCAATACATCTGCGGGATGGATATACGGGGTACAAAAGGGCGCTCTTACTAATAATGATTTTAGCGCTCATAGTGACGTCGGTTTATATAAGGATCTTCGTAAACTATATTATTGGGGCCTTGTCAATTTTGATAAAAGCTATTCGTTAAAAATAAAATACCGGTTACAGGCGGGTGGAGGTATCGCTTATAATATTATTAATGACCCGCTTTTGTGGATCAATGTTAGTGACGGGATTTTGTATGAAAAAGGCGATATCATTGATGCAAAACTGGGCCGTGATGTTTACCAAATTCCCCGTAATTCTTTCAGGCTGTCTTATCGTTGGTCTTTAAAGGACAGGGTCATTATCAGCGGCATTCATTTTTACCAGCCATCGCTTATTGCTATTAACGATTATATTATCCAGTCTACCAATAATCTTTCTGTAAAGTTGAAAAAATGGTTAAGTCTCACCGCCGCCGTTGTGTATAATAAAGTAAGCCGCACCAATCGTGAAAATCTACTTATTACGTATGGCCTGACGCTGGAAAAATATTTTTAAATAAATACGGCTGCTTTCAAGGCTATTAATGATTCAAAGAGTTAGGCAATCATCTGTTTATCTTTGCCCGAACGATGTCCGCAAAAAAATCAAACCATAGCGAATTACTGACACTAGCCAAAAGTCTCCGGGATGCGCTGTTTTTGTTCCGCAAAAATGACCCGCTGCGAATGGCAGGCGCCACTGCTTTTTTTACCACGTTTGCATTACCGCCAATTATTTTTATACTGGCCCAGTTATTCGGCCTTTTTATCGGGCGGCGAAATATGGGCCGTGGTTTGATCGAACATATTTCAAATACTTTAGGAAAAGACGGGGCTGAACAGGTAAGGCAGGTGATCAAAAGTATCCGCGGCTTTAATGACAACTGGTACATGATCGTCTTCGGATTTATCTTCCTTCTTTTTGTAGCCACAACTTTATTCAGTGTTATTAAAAACTCATTAGACCAGGTTTGGCGAATCAGTGTAAAAGAAAAAGCGGGGTTCCTTTTTTCATTAACCATCCGTGCGAAATCATTTGCTGTAATACTGCTTGTCGGTATTTTATTTTTCGCCGATCTTCTTTTTGAAAGTATAGAAGTGTTTGCCGGTAATTATATTGATGTGTTGTGGAAGGGTAGCGGTATATATTTCAAAAGTTTTTTATCAAAGGCTGGAAGTGTGGTCATTGTCGCTTCATGGTTTATTCTTTTGTTCCGTTACCTCGCAGATGGCAGGCCTTCGTGGAAAGCATCTTTGATTGGCGGGTTGCTGACGGGTATTCTATTTTTTGCAGGAAGGTTGTTATTAAAATTCCTGCTCGTTAACAGCAATGTAGGTGAATTATACGGCGCCGCTGGTTCATTCGTACTGGTCTTATTATTCGTATTTTATTCTTCTTTTATATTGTATTACGGCGCTTGTTTTATCGCAGTCTATTCGGAAAAAAAGAAATGGCCATTAAAGCCGAATAGCAGGGCGTATAATTACAGGATTGAAGAAATACAGAAAGCCGGTAAATAATTCAACAGTAGTTTAAACAATACGCAATTAGAATTGCGAGCTTACGATTTTTATATTTCCAGCTTTTGTGCTGCTATCATCGTCTGTTGCAAGTTTATCCTGAGCGAAGTCGAAGGGCTCCGTTCATCTTCCTGTCCGCTATTGAGCAGCAGCCTTGCTTAAACCAGGTTATTCAATTGAGTAAAGGAATAAAAAAACCGGTTTACTATAAACCGGTTTTAATATATCATTCTCAGCAAAGATTCTCTTAAGGTAAAACCGCAGTAACGGTAGCATTCGCTGTTACTGTTGCATTCGCACCCAGTGTTAAGCTCAGCAGGTTCACATTCACTGCGCTGGTAACAACAAGTGTTCCGCTCAATTCATAAATACCATCGCTGTTGGTATCTTTATAGCTGGCGAATTGTACTTCATAGTCGTCATTTTCCAAAAAATGTACTTGATAAGCTCCTGCATTATTTACCACGCTGCTGCTTACTGCATTTTTGAAATAAACGCCGCTAGTACCCTGCGCCTGCATTTCTGTTGTACGATTATAAGTTCCTTTTTTATAAACATAGGCTACCACTTTTCCGGAAGCGGAAACATTATCTGTTACTGTACCTGAAATGGTTCCTGTATTGTTCTCTGCAACCACACGTATTGAAGTTCCCAATTCCGCAGCCGTAGCGAAATCATATTTATCTGATCCACCGCCCGATTGCGCAATGATCATTTTACGTAAATCAAAATCAGCTACGATGGAATTTGATGCACTCCCTTGTAAAGTAATACTTTTATTTACGGTGATCGAAGTGGCAGTGCTTTGTAATTTATGCTTTGTGCCGCCTGTAGTTACTACATAACTTCCTGGTGCGGTACCACTTGCATCCATATCATAATCCAAAACAAACGTAATGGAATTGTAAGTTTTACCAGCCAGGTCAAACGTACCGATAGACTGTGTAGTGCCATTCTGCAAAGCATTTACATTGATAGTTGTTTTTGTAAATCCTTGTACACTTTGGCCATCGAGTTTAATATCTGCTATGGTAACAAATGCACCTGTCACAGAAACATCATCAATAGGGGCGTCAGTTACTTTAAATGTAGTATGTGCGGAGCCTGAATCAGCATTATCTTTCTTACATGCTGCGAATACAATAAGGCCTGATAATAATACAAGGGCAAACGGGTTTGTAGATTTCGTTGTTTTCATAAATTAATTATTTGTTTTGAAAGGGTTTCGATCATTTCCATATTTTCAAACGGCATGCCAACCAAAGTTTAAGCGTATAATAGGAAGTTTACATTAGATAAAAAGTAAAAACACCGTGGCAAGTATAAAAGCAGTAGTGGAATACATTCCCCCTCTTTTTGATAACTAAGTTTGTTATTATATATAAAAGAAAGGAAGCTAAAAAAGCTCATCCATCATTCAATTTTTCCTTATTTATTCGCCGCTTATTATTTTCGCAGAACTAAAACCTGCGACCATGAAAGCATTGATAGAAACCTGGGAGATCAGCCACCGGGTAAATGAATATTTATTAAATGGTATTAAAGAAGAATATTTAACTGATATTTCTCTTGCCAAAGGCAGAACTGTGGGGCAGCAATTCGCCCATATCCATAATGTAAGATTTATGTGGATAAAAGTCGCAGCCCCGGAATTATTTGCCCTGCTTAAAAAAATTGAGACGGAACACCCGATTACGAAAAAGATTTTATTGGACAATTTTAAAAAAAGCACCGCGGCAATCTCTGAAATATTACGCAAAGGTTTTGAAACAGGAAAAATAAAAGGGTTTAAGCCTCACCCGGAAGCTTTTCTCGGTTACATGATTGCACACGAAGCGCATCATCGCGGGCAAATAATTATCGCATTAAAAGAAAATAAGCACCTGCCCGATAAGAAAATATTATATGGACTATGGGAGTGGGGAGTGAGATAACAAGTTTGTAATCTCGATACATGACTTTGAATAAATTTTTTTTAAAAGAATATTTCCATATAAGCCAGGCCTAGCAACCAGGCGATTAATGCACCCGCAGCAGCGGCACATGCGGGCCAAACAAAATAATAGAATAATGGCTTCAGGTACCATTTTGCTTCTACTGTAACCATTTCAGGTTTACCGGCGACTTTTAGTACATGATTATATTTACCGGAACGGTTAACCTTATTATTAATAAAGCCGGGTTGATCAGCAGATTTGCTCGCAATGGAAAATGGCACTTGATTTTGTACCAACTTCTCCGCTTCTTCAACGGAAGTGGCGGATGCTACATTCGGATTCAGCGAGGTAATTATTTTTTTTGCGGGGTTGGGCGAATAAATAATATTCTTATTTACCAGTGTTTCTTTCGCCATAGCAGAAAGGCCAAACGAAATACGTCCGCGAAATGCACTCTTATCCCAGTTGATAGGTTCAACGGATGTCTTGTGCTCCTGGAATACAACTTCACAGGCGCTTTTTAATTCCGGTGTCATAGAAATAATTGAACGGCTTTAAAAAATAACTGTTGTTATTTCACAAAAGGTAGGGAATAGCTTCGTAGAGTCGTAAGAGTGGGGGTTAGTAGGACGTGTAATTTAAAACATTCCCCGGTCATTTTAAAAAAAGATAAAGGAAGATTTTTTGCCCCTGGCGGGTTTTTGAGGAGGGCAGGCTATTATATATTATAGTAAGTGGTTATTCGCTGAACCAATCCCCGTAAAGAAGGCAAGGAAATGTCATACAATGGTCAATTATTGGCTATTATCATTTATCACATCCACAACCATTCTTGCATTCCTCTAATGTTTCAAAAGGCACCACACCGCCACATCCGCCCCAAATGAATTGCTTGCATTTCTTTTCATCTTTATCATAATAGTATTTGGGAAAAGCAGCAAGGCAAACCCCGGAATCAGGAACCAAATCACAACGTTCACTGTAGTGGCAATCTTTTTTACAGTTCATAAAGGCAACAACTGTAAATGCTATTAAAGCTGCAACGAGTATTGATTTTTTCATGGCGGAAGGTTTTGAAATGTTTATCGTCCTTACAGGTTGTGACAACAAGATTTTCAGAACCGTTGCACCATGCTTACTTCGCTTTCATTTTATTCCCTTTCGCCTCATGCGTCAATTCCGCAAGACCAAGTGCTTCCAATAAAGGAGGAACATACATTCCGAAACGGCCCCGCAAACCTTTTTTCAAACCATACCAACCGCCCGCAGGATTTTTTGCGGAACGTCCCCATGCTTCCACTGTTCCATCCTTTGCGGGCTTTTGTTCATCGGCACTGCGCAGCTCCATCCAATCACCATTTTTTTTCAGCATGGCATGAAGGTCTTTTATACAATCAATATTATAATGCAAAACAGTTTTGCCCACCGTGCATACCAATACTTCTTTCCCTTCTTTTTCTTCTACGTGCATGGTATATTCAGAGGAAAGCGGCGGCGTTTTCAATTTCATCGGTTTCTCTTTCGTACCAATTTTGTAAGCCATAAATAACAGGTTTATAATTTAAAAGTAAAGAATTTTATCCGCAGGATGCTGTGCATTTGCCCGGCTCCATTACTACTATCATCTTCGTTGCGACGCTCCGTTCATCTTCCTGTTCTTTACTCAGCATTTGTCGAAGACCCCGATGTTTGTCGGGGCGGCGCTCCCGATAAATATCGGGATAATAGAGGATATGCGAAGTGTCAATTAACGGTTTATTTTTTGCCACAATTCATAACCAATTTTCTTCAATTCATACACTCCGCTCATTTTATTTGTTTACAATTTCATTTTTTTGTCCGAATTTCCTCATCTCAATTTACCTGTTTTGATAGTAGTAAGGGACACATGGTTTCGTATAATAGCCGTATTGGTACCTTTTCTGCTGTCGGTATACCTGTCTGGTATGTTATCAACTCCCAGTCCTGCTATCGCGGGGCAACTGGCCGTTTCACTTTGCGCAACTATTCTTATTACAGAAGGCAGTCGGTATCTTGTATATGGCAGCCGTCGCTGGTTTCCCCAGCGCTGGCGTATCCTCAATGTTTTTCTTATAGGTATTGCGGGTACCACGCTGGTGCTGGCAGCAAGCTTTCTCTTTCGTCAAGTTCTTTCAGACGAAAGTTTGGGCCCTCATAGAATGATGGATGCGAAAGTTATCATCAATGGTAAAGAAATCGGCATCAGTATTTTAGGCTACTCCTTCATGAATGCCCTCATTAATTTTCCATTGATGTTGCTGGCCTGGGAATTACTTTACCGCAGCGCATTATTACGCCATACTGAAAAAGAAAACACGAAACTCGAAAAAGAAAAGTTAAGCGCCGAGTTATCGCAATTAAAAGGCATCATCAACCCGCATTTTCTTTTTAATAATCTTAATTCTCTTTCTTCGCTCATTGAAGAAGATCCTGGAAAGGCGCAAAGTTTCCTCGATGAATTAACCAAAGTGTTCCGTTATCTCCTGCGCAACAACCAAACCGAACTGACCACACTCGCCGAAGAACTGAAGTTTATACAAACCTATTACCAGTTACTTCGCACCCGCTATGGTGCGGGTATTCATTTGCAGATTACTATTGATAGTTTGTATGAACAACTGCTCATACCACCATTAACGTTGCAATTGCTGATAGAAAATGCGGTAAAGCATAACCGTGTGCAAAAAGAAAACCCTGTCCGGATAGAATTGAAGGATGCACCGGGCAACCTGCTCATTGTCCGCAACACTGTATTGCCAAAAGAAGGAAGGTCAGAATCAACAGGTCTCGGTTTATACAGCATTAATGCCCGCTATAAAATATTAAATAGGCCTGGCCTCGTTATTGAAAAGAATGAAAAAGAATTTTCAGTGAGCATTCCGTTGATTGAACCGGGAAATTAGAGATTGGCTCATAGTTATTTCCCAATTTCTATAATCTCCCATTTCCCGGTCTGCTTCGCAATATCAATAAGTTCCTGTCCATATTTCGTCATCAATCCCTGGTCTATCATTCTTTCAGCCCTGTCCCTGTTGGGCTTGCTCCACTTACTTTTCTTAGCGTTTCGTGGGGTAAAGGTCAAATAATAACTTTCCGCATCACGTTTTTTACATAAACTATCTATCCAGCCGAAACAAAGCGCTTCTTCTGTCGCATCGTTGATATTGACACTTGGTACTTTACTTTTTTTATGATACAGTATCAACCAGACAGATTTTTCTTTTTGGCTATTTTTCTCCAACCATTTACGCCACACCTTTCTCGTTTTTGCATAGATAGCTTGTTTTCCATCTTTTATTTCCATATTGACTTTTAATTTCTTTTTTGGTACCAAATATATTTATTTCCCTGCCGACTTTTCATTGTGTAGAGTATAAGCTTTCAGGCTTGTCTTATCTTTGCCGTCATTTATCAATAATAGTTCTGCAATTAACAGTAGTCTGTAAAACTGGTTATTATGAAAAGCATTTTCTTGCTCCTCTTATTAAATGTATCAACTGTTTTATTTTTATATGGCCAGCCTGGTGCGCCTAATGACCAGCAGCAAAAAGCAATTACTTCAGTAATTGACAAATATTCGGAAGCCCGGGAAAAAAGCGACACTGTATTGTTAAAAACTATTCTCACCACGGATATCGATCAATTGGTTTCAAATGGTGAATGGCGAAACGGCATTACTGTCGCAGTGCAGGGCATGCTGAAAAGCTCGGCTAACAATGCTGGCACCAGGACACTTCGTATTGAAACTATACGGGTACTTAATCCAACAACTGCTATTGTTGATTGCAGGTATGAAATACAAAATACAGACGGGACCATGCGAAAAATGTGGAGTACATTTATAGTTGTTGCCGAAAATAAAATATGGAAAATCAGTGCTATCCGGAATATGATGCCCGTTAGCCAATAAACTCCGTAAATTGTAATGATAAAATATTAAATAATAAGTTATGAGATATATACTGTCGCTTTCCTTGGTTTCCTGCTTTTATTTTTCCGCCGTCTGCCAGTCCGACAACCCAAAGTATAATAAAATCCTTGCAGATTCTTTAGGCGGCGATGAGTATGGTATGAAATCGTATGTACTCGTAATACTCAAAACAGGAAGCAACACCACAGTAAAAAAAGAAGTGTCTGATAGCTTATTCAACGGACATATTGCAAATATCGTTCGGTTAGTAAGCCTGGGCAAGTTAATTGTTTCCGGTCCTTTGGGAAAAAATGACAAGGCATACAGGGGTATTTTTATTCTTAATGTAAAAACTATTGAAGAGGCGAATGCTTTATTAGCCACCGATCCGGCCATAAAAGAAAAGTTATTGGAAGCGGAAATATTCAAGTGGTATGGTTCGGCCGCCTTACCGGAATATTTAAAATATCATGAGCAGATAGAGAAAACAAAAATGTAGCTCGTCTTGTTTGCAACAAATTCACTTAATATTATTCCTGTCAATTAAATGACTGCCTGAATTCCAACGGCGAAAAGTTGGTCTTCGTCTTGAACAACTTGCTGAATGATTGCGGATGTTCAAATCCTAATTCGTAGGCGATCTCACTTACAGATAAATCTGTTGTAGATAATTTTTCTTTTGCTTTTTCAATCAATTTGTCATGTATATGCTGTTGTGTGCTTTGGCCCGTTAATGTTTTAAGCAGTCCGCTTAAATAATTTGGTGACACATTTAACGCTTCGGATACATATTGAACAGTAGGTAATCCTTTTTTTACCAATGCATCATCGTTAAAATATGCTGTGAGAATTGTTTCCAGTTGCTCCAGTATCTTATGATTGGTTTTTTTCCTCGTGATGAATTGACGCTGGTAAAACCGTTCCGCATAAGTGAAAAACAAATCAAGCTGGGCGATCATTACATCCTGGCTGAATTTATCAATATTGGAATGATATTCGTGCTGGATGTTTTGCAGGATGCGGGCGAGGGTCGTTTCTTCTTTTTCCGAAAGAAACAATGCTTCATACACCGAGTAATCGAAATATTCGTACTGCTTTATCGTCTTTGCTAATGGCGTATTCCATAAAAAGTCGGGATGGACGAGCAGCATCCATCCTGATTGGTGTATGGTTGTATCAACTTCCACTTCAATGCGCAACACCTGGCCGGGCGACATAAAGAACATAACGCCTTCATCAAAATCAATATCCTGCTGGCCATATTTTACACGGGCGGGAAAATTTCTTTTCAATGCAATTGAATAAAAATCTTTTACCAACCCTGCTTCGTTAGCGGGTAACTGGTTGATCAATTCTAAATTGATTACACTTATCAGCGGGTGTTCCGGTTTTGGCAATCCCCTATACTTGTGAAACTCGCTGATCGTTTTAAATCGAATGGGTTGACTGGTTGGCATATAGTAATATAATCATTTTTTCGCCTCATCCCGATCTTACATTAGCGTACAAGCACTCCCCTCGAGGGAAGACTGTCTGCGAACAGCCCCTTGCTTTTCGAGCGGTTTGAATTAATAAGACTTTTCTAAAATGATGAACAAAGAACTAAAGTTGATCCCGCAATAGCGGGACAAGTTATTGTAGTTATATCGTTTGGATCAGCAATGCAGCACAGTCCCTTCTCTATTGGAGAAGGGAAAGAGGGATGAGGCCTTGCTGAGTAGCGAACAGAACCCTGAAGAGTGCGACGCAACAGGCGATGCTAGTAGCACTACAGCCGGGTTCAAAATATTATTTAAACGCTAATGCAAATTCTTTTGCAAAATCTTTAAGTTTTACATTGCCCATCACTGCTGGTTTGTTACGATTATAATCTTCTGACAACAGGCCGCTATACAAGCTGGCATACATTTCTACCAACCCGGCTGCGATCTTTTTATTCATACCAATTGCTTCGAGGCCACGCTGTGTTTGTTCGTCGCTGATATATATCCATTTTAAATCTTGCCTACCAATCGCAGCGCCTAAAATGGTGGCGGTTTCATTGCCCGTCAATTCTTCACTTGCTACGTAGCGAATTTTTCTTCCAACAAACGGTGTTGTTATTTCTTCAGCGATCGCCGCAGCGATATCAATAGGAGACACCCATGGTATTGTACTGTCTGCGCCATAGTTGCTTGCCATGACGCCATCTTTTTTTATCATTTCTACAAAGCCGTATAAATTATAGAAGAAAGAAGTTGGCCGCATGTGTGTAATCGCCACATCTGCCGGCAGGGCGTTGAAAATGTTTTGTACATGATGAGCGCCAAGCAAAATGCCTGAGCCTTTTTCTAGATGCGCACCGATAGTACTTAAGTTAACGACACGCTTCACACCAGACCGGGTAATGGCTTGCGCATAATTATTACCAATTCGTTTATAATATTCAATAAGATCAAGATCGGGATTGAAATAATTATTCGGCGGCACCATGCAATACACGGTATCCGCACCGGTAAAAGTTTTTGTAAGGAAGTCAACATCTTCGAGTGAACCAATAGCAGCTGTAGCACCCAATGCTTCAATATCTTTTTGTTTCCCGGGATTGCTGCTGATCACCGTGATGTCATGTCCTTTTTCTACTAACTCTTTAGCCAGCGGCTGACCGATATGTCCCAATGAACCTGTAAGTATAATTTTCATGTTACTGTTTTTTTATACAGCAAAGCTCCGTTGCAATAAATGAATAGATGAAGCCGAATCTACTGTTGTTGTAGTTTAAATCAAATTTAATTACCCAACTTCAGTTTTTCATGGCATCGCCTGTTGCGTCGCACTCTTCAACGTTCTGTTCACTATTCAGCAAATGCGTTACAGGCTTATCTTTTCCGAATATAAAAAAGCCGCCCCGGTAAATACCGGAACGGCCAAGGGCCGGAGTTTGTACATGAACACTTATGCAAAGCAGACTGAAAAAGACTTAAGCGATTATTTCCATCCGCCACCTAATGCTTTATATACACTCGTTACTGAATTAAATTGTTCTTTCCTTATATCGATTAATTCTAATTTGGCAGCCAGCGCATCACGCTGTGCGGTCAACACTTCCAGGTAATTGGCCCTTGCTGATTTAAATAAATCATTGGAGATATCAACAGAAGTTGTAAGCGTTTCCACTTCTTTTGATTTAAAGCTGTATATTTTTTCCAGGTTAGTAATGTTTGACAATTCATTAGATACGTCCATGTAACCATTTAATATTGCTTTTTGATAATCATACATCGCTTCTACCTGGTAAGCATTGGCGGTTTTAAATTCAGCTATGATGGCTTTGCGGTTGATGATAGGTCCCGCCAAATCTCCAAGCAGTGAATACGCCATCGACTCAGGCATCTTGTACAAATAGTTTGGCTTAAATGCCTGCAGGCCTAACGCCGCTGAAATATTCAGTGATGGATAAAATTCTTTCTGTGCCACTTTTACATCCCACTTCGCCGAGAGCAATTCCAATTCAGCCTGTTTGATATCGGGCCTGTTTTTTAATAATTCCGAAGGGATACCTTCTTTGATAAGGCCGGGCACCTGCACTGTTAAAGCTGTTGTATCACGATTAAACTTTTGAGGGTAACGGCCCAATAAAAAATTCAACTTGTTTTCATTCTCCGTAATTTTTTGAAGGATTTCATTTTCGGTTCCCTGTGAATTGTATACCTGCGCTTCAAATTGTTTTACGGCCAGTTCCGTTACTACTGCCGCTTGCTTCTCTACTTTTACAATTTCAAATTGATTTTTTTGTAATTGGATGGACTCCCTGATAATTTCCAATTGATTATCCAATGCTACGAGCTCGTAATAAGTATTGGCTACTTCCGCAATTAAATTAGTAAGTACAAAATTTTTTCCTTCGATACTGCCAAGGTATTTTGCAAAAGCCGCCTTTTTTGCGCTACGGAGTTTGCCCCATATATCTACTTCCCAGCTTGCCCTGAACCCTACATCAATATCGGTAAGATTTTCAGGAACAATTTTTCCTGGTTTAATTTCTGTTGATGCATCACCGGCGCCGGTGGAAGTATACCTGCCGACTTTATCAATGGAAATTGCACCTCCCGCTTCTACAGTTGGATACAGAGCCGCAGCTCTTGCCCTTACCCTGTTCCGTGCAATTTCAATATCCTGCCATGCCATTAATACATCCTGGTTATTAGTAACAGCAGTATCAATAAGCGCCACGAGTTTCTTGTCTTTAAAAAAATCCCGCCAGTTCAGTTCAGCGGAGCTGCTGCTGTCACTTACATTAGCGAATGAAGCAGGCATGTTTTTCAAATCAGGGACCTGCGTACCCGAAGGAACTTTGCAACTGGCATATAGTATACCAATCATTACAACAAACAGGTAGTCATATTTTACAATTATTTTTTTCATCTTAATCAATTGCTTCTGTTAATGGGTTTTCTTCTTCGTTTTCGACAATGGGATGTCTTTCGGAGATGCGTGCAAAAATGTAATAGAGACCGGGGACAATCAACACACCGAATATTGTTCCGAACAACATGCCTCCTGCAGCGGCTGCTCCAATGGTCCTGTTACCAATAGCACCGGGGCCGGTCGCCAATACCAACGGAATTAATCCTGCGATAAATGCAAACGAAGTCATAAGGATTGGGCGCAAACGTACAGCGGCGCCTTCAACAGCCGCCTGGAATACTGTTGATCCTGCACGGTGTTTTTGCACAGCGAATTCAACAATTAGTACCGCATTTTTTCCAAGCAAACCAATCAGCATAACGATTGCAACCTGTGCATAAATATTATTTTCAAGCCCTAACATTTTCAGCAAGAAAAATGCGCCGAAGATTCCTGTTGGTAAAGAGAGAATAATAGGAAATGGTAAAACAAAACTTTCATATTGCGCTGCTAACAGCAGGTAAACAAATGCAAGGCAAATAAGAAAAATATAAATCGCCTGGTTGCCCCTTCCTACTTCATCTTTGGAAATACCGGCCCAGTCAATACCAAAACCTCTTGGTAATTTATTTTTTGCTACTTCTGTTATCGCAGCGATGGCGCTACCACTGCTATAACCCGGTGCGGCGGCCCCACTTATTTCAGACGCATTATACATATTATGCCGGGTGATTTCTGATAAGCCATACACTTTATCCATCGTCATAAAAGCGGAGAACGGCACCATTTCATCACGATCATTTTTTACATATAGTTTCAGGATGTCTTCTGGAAGTTCCCTGTACTGCGGCAATGCCTGCACCATTACTTTATATTGCCTGTCATATTTAATAAAGCTTGTTTCATAATTACTTCCGATCAATGTTGACAATGTATTCATTGCATTATCAATAGTTACTCCCTTTTGTTGTGCCTTATCATTATCCACGTTCAGCATAAACTGGGGGAAGCTGGCGCTATAGAAAGTAAAAACAGAACTGAGCTCAGGTCTTTTATTTAATTCTTTTACAAAATCTTTACTGGCTGTTTCCATTGCTTTGTAATCCCCACTGCCTGCTTTATCTAAAAGACGAAGCTCAAATCCACCCGCAGCTCCATAGCCCGGCACAGCAGGCGGTGGAAAAAATTCAATAGAAGCGCCTTTGATATCTTTTGTTTTTTCTTCCAGTTCATCCATTACTTCCTGCATGGAATGTTTTCTTTCATCCCAGCTTTTAAGGTTGATAAGACAGGTGCCGGAGTTCGCCCCCGTGCCTTCCGATAAAATTTCATAGCCGGCTATTGAGGAGACAGATTTTACTTCCGGTATCCCTTCGGCTATTTTTTGAACTTGTGAAGCCACTTCATCCGTTCTTTCTAAAGTAGAACCCGGAGGTGTAAGAATAATAGCATAAAAAACACCCTGGTCTTCATTGGGAATAAATCCTGCGGGAATGGAAGAACTCAGCTTCCATGTACCTGCGCAGAATAGCAATAAGACAATTATAGTTACCACCCGGCGGTTTACTATTACAGACAATGACTTTTTATACCGCCCGAGTACACGATTGAACCAATTATTAAACCCATTCAAAAAACGGTTCATCAATGTCTTTCGCTTTTGTTTTCCATGCGTTTTTTTCAGCATCGCCGCACATAAAGCAGGAGTGAGTGTCAATGCGATGACGCCCGATAAAATAATCGATGTCGCCATGGTTACGGAAAACTGGCGATAAAAAATTCCAACAGGCCCCGACATAAATGCTACGGGAATAAACACCGCGGCCATTACCAATGTAATAGCAATGATGGCACCGCTTATTTCAGACATGGCTAATTCAGTCGCCGCGGTAGGATCGAGATTGTTTTCTTCCATCTTCGCATGCACGGCTTCCACTACTACGATCGCATTATCCACTACGATACCAATGGCCAGTACCAATGCAAATAGAGTGATCAGGTTGAGCGTAATGCCAAAAAATTGCATGAAAAAGAAAGTACCTACCAGTGATACCGGTACGGCGATGGCAGGTATCAATGTGGACCGCCAATCCCCGAGAAATATAAACACTACTAACCCTACGAGTATAAAAGCTTCAACCAACGTATGCAATACTTTCTCCATCGAAGCGTCAAGGAACCGTGATACATCATAGCTGATTTCATAATCCATTCCTTTGGGAAAGGAAGATTCCTTTATTTCCTTCATTCGCTTCTTGATGTTCGCAATTACATCACTCGCATTACTGCCGTAGGATTGTTTAATAACAATGGCAGCCGAAGGTTTGCCGTTCAGTTTGGAATAAAGATCATAATAGGAACTGCCAAACTCGACTTCGGCTACATCCTTTATGCGAAGAATTTGCCCGTCAGCGCTGGACCGCAGTATTATATTTTCATATCCCTCCTTTGTATTAAACCTTCCCGGGTATTTTAATACATATTCAAATGCCTGCGATTTTTTCCCGGAACTTTCTCCCGTTCTGCCCGGAGAGGCTTCAAGGCTTTGTTCATCTATCGCTTTCAACACTTCATCTGCTGAAATATTATAAGCTAACATCCTGTCTGGCTTCAACCATACCCTCATCGCATATTCACGGTCACCCAAAATATCAGCAAAACCAACTCCATCCACTCTCTTCAATTCAGCCAATAAGTTTATATCCGCGAAGTTGTATAAGAAGTTTCCATCCAGGTTGGGATCATTACTGTACAAATTAAGATACATCAGCATGTTGGATTCTTCCCTCGTGATCTTAACGCCTTCCCGCACAACGATAGGTGGTAATTTATTAATAACCGCCGCCACACGGTTTTGAATATTAACAGATGCGATATTGGGATCAGTTCCTAAATTGAAAACCACCTGTATGGATGCTTCACCATCATTACCCGCATCGGAAGCGATATACTTCATGCCCGGCACACCGTTGATGGCACGTTCCAATGGGATCACTACGGCTTTTACCATCAGCTCTCCATTGGCGCCGGGATACTCCGCGGTGATATTTACTTTGGGCGGAGAAATGGATGGGAACTGTGTGACGGGCAATTGCGTTAATGCTAAAGCGCCAAGCAGGGTGATGATCAAAGAGACAACAATAGCCAATACCGGCCTGTGTATAAATTTATTGAACATATTCTTTGCTTTGTATTGACTTCTATTGTTTGATTAATTGTAAATGATCAATCGCCTCTTTCGCCGGGATAAATTCGGGCTGTATCTTATCATCTTCTTTCACACTCTGGATCCCTTCCAGTAAAATTTTATCATCCGGCGAAAGCCCTGAGTCAATAACATATAATTGGGTAGTTTTTGTTTGATGGTGATGTTTCGGGTCTTCACCACGTTATTTGCATCTACGACATATACATACGTTTTATCCTGTAGTTCAAAGGTTGCTTTCTGAGGTATGATCAATGCGTTTTTTAAATCAATCGTCAGTTGCACTTTACCAGTTTCCACCATGTTTCAATAATAAATCAGGGTTAGGAAATTTTGCACGGAAGGCGATGCTGCCGGTATTCCTGTCAAACTCCCCCTTCCACCGTTTCAATCGTTCCTTTATATTTATGCGGCTGGCCATTGGCGAGTAAAAGTGATACCGCATTTTTCCCGTCATTTTTTATTTGCGCTTTATAATCCAGGTATTCCCTTTCAGAAACATTGAAATAAGCATAGACATCTTTGTTATTGGAGAGAGGATGTCAATAACGTTCCCTCATCTACAAGGCTGCCCACTTTAAATTTTAGCCTGTCCACTATTCCACTGAATGGCGCTGTTATTCTTGTAAAAGAAAGATTGGTTTCAGCAACGCCTGCTTCGGCTTTTGCTTCATTTAGTTTCGCAGTGGCCAGTCCCCAGTTCGGTTTGCGATACAATATTTTTATCAGCAAGCGTTTTTACATTTTGTAGTTCGAGTTCATTTGTTTTTACCTGCGCCTGTGCTTTTGTCAATTCGGCTTCGTATTCGCGGGAACGGATGGTAAATAATGTTTGCCCGGCATTCACGTGCTGTCCCTCATCAACGTTAATCGTTTCCAGGTAACCTTTTACTTTAGCCCGCAGTTCAATATTTTGAAGGGATTGTATTTCGGCGATATATACACGGGTAAAAGAGGTATCCATTGCTACAGGGCTGGTTACCGGAAGTTTCACCACTTCTTTGTTCTCTTCTTTTTTTGATTTGCAGGCTGTGAAACTTATAAAGCAAAAAGCCCGAGAAACAGTACTGTTTTTATTCATACATTTTATGTTTTCGAAAAAAAATATTTCTTCCCTGGTCAAAAACATTGTTGAGTTTTGTTACCTGCTATTGCAGCATATTAAATCCTCCAACAAACAGGTCAGATTTTTAAAAAAGGGGCAGCTAAATCGTTAATGCATTAATCGTTTTGAATCGATTAACAGGAGTTGTTGGAAAATTAATTCCCTGCGGAGTAGAAATAATGATTTAAAGCCTGAACACTCTTGTAAAAAGATAAAGAGGTGGCTGCGGATGAATAAAAAATCCAGGTGAGGTAATTCTTTTTAAGTGGTTGCCGGCGAGAATATGTTCTGCGAATGAAACATTGGAGTAGTCGCTTCGTAGCGGGGAATATTTTTTTCTTTCAGCATCATTGATTTCGTCATCATCCGCCACATCTTCAAAAAAAGAACTTTCAATACCCGGCTGGTCATGAAGATAATGGCATTCCTGTTGAAAGGTTTGAGAACCATGCGCAGGATGCGCCTGCGCCCGCATAAAATTTTTTGGGAAGAAGTATT
Source organism: Chitinophagaceae bacterium (assembly GCA_037200685.1). Lineage (GTDB taxonomy): Bacteria > Bacteroidota > Bacteroidia > Chitinophagales > Chitinophagaceae > JAJKIP01. Next base: position 197,719 of record JBBCIG010000017.1, on the reverse strand, counting down.
GCCAGTACAATACCACAACAGAGTAAAAATTTCTTCATAATCTTCGGCAAATATAATAAAGACGCCAAAATAATAAGTATTGACGGTTCTTGGAATCCATATTCCCAATTTTTGTAAATGAATTGTTATTGGGCTATTGCCTGGTTACCAATAAAAAAAATGATGGCAGCTTTTACACTGCCATCTGGCCTGTTAGTTGATACTGAATAGGTTTCCCACACATCGGCGGGAAGGGGAAAAGGTCATCAACCAGCCAGATTTTTTTTGAGAATACTAAGCCGACTAAGCTGCCGGTTCAAAAAGTAATTTTTAGTGGCCCAACTGCATTACTACTATCATCGCCTGTTGCGTCGCACTCTTGTACTGCATGAATTCTATTCAGCATTTAGCACCACCCAGATGTATATCGGGGGTGCTTTCTGTTCGCTATTTGACATTTTGGGAGTATTCTTTCTACTCATAACTCTTGGAGGGTTTTTAAAACCCTCCAAGAGTTTACATCATCGTTTCTGTTTTATACTCGCAGACGCCCTCGTTCCTCGGCGTGACAAGGGAAAGGGTCTTGTTATCAGGATTATCCCTTTGAATGAAATTACAAATCAATCATACTTTTCCTTGTCATGGCGAGGAACGAGCCATCTAAAATCAGGGCTTTCTTTGCGTCAATGCGTTTATTCAAACCATTAAAATGGTTTTGGGGAAAATTTATTACTTTTTTTACCCATGGTTGAAATCATGGGCTAACATTGGTTATTATATATTAATACCACCATTTCAGGGTTAAAATAATCCCGAAGGGATGATATTAATATAGCACTGACATTAAATTTTTACCAGAACCCTGAAGGGGTGACATTTTTTTTTTATACAATCCATTCATCAACATCCTTTTCACATGAATGAGTATTCCCGGGAAGAGTAACCTTCGCAAATGCTGAATAGAATTACGGAACGTTGAAGAGTGCGACGCAACAGGCGATGATAGTAGTAATGGCGATGGGCATATAAATTTAAGCAACAAGTTGCAAGGGCAGTCAGAATAAACAATTTGACCCGCTTCTGGTAGCTATCAGAATTATATAAATGAAAAGCCATAACTTCAAACAACTTAATTTATTTTAATTATTATGAAAAAGATTGCCTTGCTTCCGTTCTTCTTTTTATTTATTAGCCTTTCCGCTCTTGCGGAAGTACGCCTGCCCGCCATCCTCGGCGACCATATGGTATTGCAACAAAACGCTATGGTGAAACTATGGGGCTGGAGCGAAGTAAGAGAAAGTATAAAAATAACAACCACCTGGGATACGACTTCTTATACAACACTGGGGCAACGGCAGCGCCAAATGGGTGGTGCAAATAAAAACGCCTGCTGGCGGTGGGCCTTATAAAATTACCATCACCGGGAGGAACACTGTCGTAATCGATGATGTACTGATCGGCGAGGTATGGGTATGCAGTGGTCAAAGTAATATGGAAATGAGTGCAGGCTGGCCGGGTATGCAAAAATATGATGCGGATGTAACGGCTGCTACTAATACCAGCATCCGTTTTTTTCACATACCAAAAACAACGGCTACCTATCCGCAGGATGACCTGAAAGCAAAATGGGTGGTGTGCAATCCTGATGATATGAAACGCTTTAGTATCGCAGGTTATTTTTTCGGCCAAAAAATAAATGCTGAATTAAATGTACCTGTTGGGTTGATCAATAGTAGTTGGAGCGGCTCAGCGGCCGAACCATGGACACCCACCGAAGCCATTGCGGAAAACCCGGTATTAAAAGAGTTGAAAAATCCGGCGAATACTTCACAGATGTACAACGCTATGATTTATCCTATCACCAACTTTACCATTGCCGGCGCTCTCTGGTACCAGGGTGAATCGAATGTGGGAAGGTACCGCACCTATAAAGAATTATTTACGACTATGATCAGTTCCTGGCGTAAGGTATGGGGCAAGGACTTTCCTTTTTATTTTGCACAGATAGCACCTTATGCGAATTATGGAAAAACAGACACCGCCGCTTTCCTGCGGGAACAGCAAACCAATAGTTTAGCGTTAGCCAATACGGGTATGGTCGTTACAAGTGATATCGTGAATGATGTGAAAGATATTCATCCACAAATGAAAAAAGAAGTAGGGTTGCGCTTTGCCAACCTTGCATTAGCGGAAACATATAAAAAAAATATCAGTGGCTATAAAAGCCCTGTTTACGCAAGCATGAAAATTGAAAAGGATAAGATCCGTATCAGCTTTACCGATGCGGAAAAGGGATTGATGACAAAAGGAAAAACGCCTACTGAATTTTACATTGCCGGTGAAGATCAAAAATTTGTACCCGCTACGGCAAAAATCGAAGGCAATACCGTTGTGGTTTCAAATAAGGATATAAAAAACCCTGTAGCGGTACGGTTTGGTTTTAGTAATGCAGGTATGCCCGACTTATTCAGCAAAGAAGGATTACCGGTAAATCTTTTCCGCACGGATGATTGGGATGTGCATGTAGCGAGAGTGGAAACGCAATGAATGTTTCTCCTAGTAAACTACTAATAGAAAATAAATTGACAATAGTGAATGAACGTCGCAGATGAAGGGAAAAATCATCTGCGACGTTTTTTGTGAACATCAGGAAAAGCGAATGAAGTAAGTTGAACATTTGTAATCAAGGTTCAGGGATGATAATCCATTTATATTTATGATATGAAAAAGACATTCTTATATTGGACTGTTTCACTAATGATTAGTTCTTGTACTAGTACACAAAATAAAGATGAAAAGATATTAGACGGAACTCCTGCTATCCTTCCAGAAATGAGGGTAGGGACGAGCCCTGATGGCTGGGGCGGAGATATTATTTTGCATATACAAAAAACGGAAAAGCTTTCATCGGAAATGACCCGTTACAAAATTCTTTCCGATTATAAAGGAACTCCTGTTGGGTTTGATTTAATTATTAAACAGCCTGCAAAAAGAAGTGGGTTTGTCCCTAATGGAATTACTTTTCGTTCGATTGGGGATACAAGTAATAATTTTTTAAAAACACTTGCCGGAGTGTATGATCTTAAATGGAACAATCTTGTTTTTACTGATAGCTTAGCTGTTACATATACCGACCTGACCGTTGGTGTTGATTTAAATAAGCCAGGTAATTGGATTGCTGCACAAATGAAGCTTTTCTTTGAAACAGAAGAAGATACTTATGAGCTTTATTTAGACATAAGCGAGAAAGATAATACCGTTTCTTTTTCAGAAAAAGACGTCGAATATAGAAACTGTATTGTTGAGGCACTCTCGAAGAAAAAATGATTTAGTTCGTTATCCAAAACACTATCACTATTGCTTCGCAACATCCGGATCATACTCCCCATACACCGCATCTCTAAAACTATTATGCAATTTCACCTGGTCGTAAGGAGCAAGTTGCGTAAATAATACCGCTGTCAATTCATTTTTAGGATCCACCCAGAATAAAGTACTCAGCGCACCATCCCAGAAAAACTCACCCACGATACCATTATTCTCTTCTTTTGTTTTTGGTGGGGCGATACGAACTCCAAAATCGATCCCGAAGCCCATTTGTCCCCTGTCTGGCAACCACATGCGTTTTGAAATAGTATCGGAGAGATGGCTTGTCGCCATCAGCTTCACCGTTTCTGGTTTCAACACACGGGCATTACCTAATTTACCATTGTGCACCAGCATCTGTGCGAATTTCATATAATCATCAATGGTAGATGCAAGACCAAGGCCACCTTGTTTCAATACTCTTGGTTTTGTATTTAATGCATTCGCTTGCTCATCCGGTTGGCGGGTCAGCGTTCCTTTTTCCCTGTTGCGATTGTACACGGCCGCAAAACGGTCCCTGTCCTGTTCCGGTATATAATAATAGGTATTCGTCATTCCCAACGGATCGAAAATCGTTTCTTTCAAATATTGTTCAAGCGGTTTGCCAGACAATTTTTCCACGAGGTAAGCCTGCACATCCACGGAAACACCATAAGCCCATTGATCGCCGGGATGAAAAGCCAATGGAAGACTGGCCAATCTTTTCGCCATTTCAGCAAGTGTGTTGTTCGCATTCATCACATCAGCGTTGCGTACCATCTTTGCGAGAACGGGGTTGCCGCCGCCTGCAAATCCTGCAGTATGACGGGTGATATCACGGATCGTAATTTGACGTTTGGCCGGTACCAGTATGGCATTGCTATCCGCATCCGCTCCTACAAATACTTTCATGTTGGCAAACTCGGGGGCATATTTAGAAAGCGGGTCATCTAATTGAAAAGCGCCTTTTTCATATAAACTCATCAGCGCTACACCAATGATCGGTTTTGTCATCGAAAAGATGCGCACAATAGTATTGCGGGCCATCGGCTTATTCGCTTCTTTATCGGCATAGCCAGCAGCATTGAAATACACTTCTTTCCCTTTTTCAAAAATGAGAGCGGAGAGGCCCATCGTTTTGCTGGAATCAATATAAAGTTTCATCATCGCATCGATCCGGTTCTTAGCCGCTGCATTAATAACCGGCGGCGCAGCCGGGTCTTTTTCAATCCTGGGTTTTGAAGTAGTAAAGGCCACTGCTATCAGGAGAACAGGAAGCAGGGCAAACATCGTTTTTTTCATTGCTGTTATTTTTTCGCTGTAGAAATTGAGCGTTCTATAAATGTAACCAATTTTCAGAATATGCGGATATGAGCCAAATCGTAAAATGAATTTATTTACCAGGCTGCATTGCTACTATCATCTTCGTTGCGTCGCACTCTTCATCTTCCTGTTCTCTACTGAGCACTGTCGACGTATCAGCAATTGTATCGCTCCCGATTGCTATCGGAGCTATTCAACAAAAGGTCTCTGTAACAATAATTACTAATTAATAATTATTAATTACCCTCATTTCCTCAAAATCGCTGTTCTTTCCCGATAGCTTTCAAACATGAATAAGGCTTTATTTACAGTAATACTTACATTTGACATTCAATTAAATTTTTCAACCTCTAATTTTTACTATATGACAACCATAAATATCTACCTGACCTTTAATGGTAACTGCGAAGAAGCTTTTACTTTTTATAAATCCGTTTTCGGCGGAGAGTTTCCCTACATAGGCCGTTTTGGAGAAATGCCGACCGAAGATGGAACAAAATTAACCGGTGATGATGCGAAAAGGATCATGCATGTATCATTACCTATAAGCAAGGAAACAATGCTGATGGGCAGCGATACCACCAGCGAATGGGCGGCCGGCTATTCAGCAGGAAATAATTTTTCCATATCTGTCAATACGGATACGAAAGAAGAAGCCGGTAGAATATTTGACGGACTTTCCACAGGTGGAAAAGTAGTAATGCCCATGAATAAAACATTCTGGAGCGAATATTTTGGAATGTTCACCGATAAGTTCGGCGTCAATTGGATGGTCAGTTTAAATGAAGCACTGAAGTAATAATGCCGGACGGCGGAACAGCGTTCTGCCATGCATTCCTGAAATATTCAAAATCATTTTTCAACTTTTACTTAACTCATTCCCAGTAGACCCTGACTTTAAATATTGTCTATATAGCTCAATCGCTTGTGTGCGGTGTTGTGTAAATCGGGACACGGTGATAATTACGATGTTAGCAGTTCGTTGCTTTTATTAGTTAGCCCGTTATTTATATTCCGAATAAGTAATAAATGTTTTTCCATCGTAAAGGTAGAGACCAGTTTCTCTCGTACCCACCCAAAGATTTCCAGTTTTATCTTCCAAAATTGACCAAACCCCTAGATTGGGTAGTCCATCCTTTGTTGTAAAAGGAGTGAAAGATTTACCATCGTAACGGCTAAGTCCAGCACCACCAAACCAAATGTTTCCCTTTTTGTCTTCTATAATTCGGGCAAGGTTGTTTAAGCCATCTTTTGTTGTAAAACTTGTAAATGATTTGCCATCATACCGGTAGGCCCCACCCCAATTGCTGAACCAGATATTCCCGTTTTTGTCTTGCCATTGAGGCCATGCCCAATTATGGGCTTTTGGCTTTGGCCCATCTTGAAATAGTTCCTTTAGTTTAATGTTGGTTACAGATTTACCATCATAACGATACACACCTTCAGTACCCCGTCCACCAAACCAAATGTTGCCTGCTTTATCTTCTAAAATACGTTCCGCGTTATTATTAGTGCTCATATAGCCCATTGCACCCTCATCAATTATAAAAGGAGTAAAGGATTTGCCATCATAGATATAAACCCCGTCTATTGTTGCGAACCATAATTTTCCGCTTTTTGCCTGCATGATACTGAATACATCATGCGTATTTCTATTCTTGTTGGTAGGCAGGTTTTTCGGTAAAGGAATCCGGATTTCAACAAAGATTTTTCCCTGCCCGACTTCGTCATTCAGGCGGTCATCATACAAACAAAGTCCCTCTGGAGTACCTATCCAGATTTTACCATCTTTATCTTCCAAAAGGCAATTGATGTTATTACTGCTTAGCCCATCGGTGACTAAAAACCGGGTAAAAGATTTTCCATCATATTTATAAAGGCCGTTTTCTGTGGTACCGAACCAAAGGTTACCGGCTTTGTCCTGGATAGCACATTGAACATTGCCGTACCTGGGCGAGCCTATGGTTTTTATAAGTTTTGGATGTTCCGTTTCTTTTGGTAAGTCTTTTTTAACTTGTCCGTTGCAGGCAGTGCCAAAAATTATTATTGTCAGAAAAGTAAAAGCTTGCGTTTGATAGAAATACTTTTTCATTGTTTAGATTGTATTGATGTTTTTAGTTTTTAATGATCAGATCGTCTTCCGAACACTATTACGCAACAACCAATAAACTGCAACTCCCGGAAGTCTCTCACAAGCTTGGGTATTGTTTTGGCGGTAAATTCAAATAATAATATCGATCCTATATTAACCCTTCCCAACTCACTTACAGCAAACCCAATATTTTTAAGTAATAATCTACATTAATACCGCTTACCTGATAAACATCCATTCCTTTTTTAATAGTAGCCAGCAGTTGCTGGGTATTAACAGGTTTTCCTTGCTTTGGAGGCACTATAGGTTTAGCAGGGCCTGAATCAATTATCCTGGTAGCAACCCACGATACATTTTCGTGTGGTATGGCTAACTGCAATATCATGCCCGGTAAACCTGTAAATAATTCGGGGCCGCCGCTAACACGTATTTTATCGGTGTAAAACGCTACGATATAAATAGAGTCTGATATTAAACCGTTAGCACGAATACAGTTATAACCCAAAATATCCCGGGTTTCATCGGTTATTCTCCATTTTATTTTACGTATACTATCTGTTAATAAAAACTGCTCGCCCATGGCATCTTTCTCCATCACAATTTTATTGGCAGACAGATCCGTATAGATAGTATTTGATTCTGAAGTTATAGGGTTTAACTGAAAACTTTGATAAGGCGTAACGGGAAGTATGGGAGTAAGCAATGTTTTATTACCACTAAAATTTAAGCTGCTGTTAAACGTGGCAAATTGCGGCTGCGTTTTTTTGTACTGATCAATAAATTGTTGCAGGCGCACTTTAACGTTAGCGTCGGCTAAGGGTGCTACTACATTACCTATTACCTGGAAGGTGTTTACTCTTTTTTGATATTCAATAGTTCCACTGGTTACAAAGCGTACAGCTTGCTGGGCAAATAAACAAATGCCGCTAAATAACATGGTTACGATGGTTATAACTGTCTTTTTCATGATGATTAATTGGTTGCTGCAGAGGTGCCAAATTTTGTGAAATCCCAGCTTACGCCTAACATAAAGTAGCGCATTATAGTGTTATAGCTGCTTTGCGTAATTTGAGTAGCCCCTACGCTACGGTTAAGTGTTGGATTAGCATCGAATAAGTTAATGCCTGATACCGTTAATTTTAACTTATCCTCCTTCAAGAAGGTTTTGCTTAATGACGCATTTAATATAGTCATATTGATTGCATCAATACGCTGAGTTTTTGCAGAATATCTATAATTAACATTAGATGCCAGGATAAATTTACCCGGAAGATATAACGTGCCTCTTCCATTAACATTTAAACCAGCTGCGTTATTATTATTTTGCGGCAGTAACGAGTTTTTGTTAAAACTGTAACCGGGTGCCGCATTAAGGTGTAATTCATATTTTTGAAATTTAATTGTTCGCAGACCTACTTCTATGCTGATATTGGCTTGATCTAATTTATTTAATCCTGCGTTTATAAAACTGTAGTTGGTGCCTTTGCTTCCATTAAGAGCTAAACGCATATCTATATTTGTACCTGTTATGTGCTGAGTGCCCTCCGCGCCAAAATAAATAGTATATGGCTTTTCATTATCCAGGTTAACAAATTGCGTAACTGTTTTGCCTGTCAGGGGATCATTTGTTACTCTTGATACGATCTGATCTTCAGTTACGTTAATTCCACCTACTAATCCAAGTGACTGCCTTGTTATAATTTTTGCCGACTGATAATTTGCCTGCAGGCTATGTGCAAATTGAGCTTCCAGATCAGCATTACCAATAATTATATTTAAGGGATTATTATTTACCCGTACAGGTTGCAATTGATCTACCCTTGGTTGTGACATATTACCCGAATAAGTAATCATAATTATCTTTTGCGCCGACATTTGATACTGGTAATATGCCTGGGGGCTCCAGTTTATAAAATTGCGTTTAAACACGCTGCTTGTGTATCGTTCGGTCTGATCATAATCAACAATAGAAGCGCGGGTACCAAAATTTAAAATGGTTTTGTTTTTTCTATAGTTAAATATGCCGCCAAAACGGTTAGTAAGCGTATAGATTTTAAAATCATTACTGTAAATGGAATTAAAACTGTCGTATTGACCAGATAATGACTTATCAAAACTAGGCTTATCAGATGTTGTATTACTGATACCCAACCCGTAACTAAGTTGCAATGCCAGGTATTTTGATAAAGGCTCGGTGTAGTCGATATTACTACTAAGCGAGGCATTTTTTGCGTTCACTTTTTTTAGCTGGGCAGTTAGCGTATCAGTAGGCGTTTTGTTAGGTGTGTACACATCTGATATCAAATAACCTGTTGAAATATTTTCTGCATAAGTTTGCGATAGGGCCCACGACAAAGTGCGGGTCGGCTTCTTAAACTTCTTAGTATATAAACCGTTTAAATTTAAACCTTTCTGATGGATGTCAGAGGTTTCCCGCTTCTTCTCCCGCGTTAACAGGTTGCCCGTCTCATCGATAATGGTAGTTAGCGAATTGTTATCAATAGTTTGATGTTTTGTTATGGCATCAATGCCTAACTTAAGGGTTGACGATGTATCCAGTTTGGTAAAATAAGTAACATCCGCTTTTTGCCTGAATGCTGTATTATGCATGGTTCGAAAGGCGCTTTGATCCTGTTTACTGCCGGGTATGATAAACTGGGTTGATGATTGGTAATCAGCAACAACATCTATCGATCCCACTTATAGTTGGCATTTAAAGTGGCGTCCCTTTTTATTTTGGTATCGTAATGCGCTCCGGCCGCTTGTACAGTTGGTAACCCGTTGCCATTATAATTACCCTGGTAGGCGTCCAGGTCATCGGGCCCGCCGCCTTGCGATATGATACCACCATTGTCGGCTATCTGAGCATAATTGTTTGATGACCCTATCCGGCTGTTATCCGCTGACCCTAAACCTGTTTTTCCGGTAGTAGCCAAGGTGCCATACACGGCAGTTTTACTTCTGGCGGTAAACTTGTTGAATATACCCTGGGCCTCATAGTAATCGTCGGTTCCGTAACCGGCCGCTACCTTACCAAAAATGCCCTTGTTCTTATCCTCCTTTAGCTTAACATTAATGGTTTTGATACGCTGGCCGTCATCAATTCCGGTAAACGAAGCCTGATCGCTTCTTCTGTCATATACCTGAACAGACGAAACCATATCAGCACGCAAATTTTGCGTGACAAGCGTTGGGTCATCACCAAAAAATTCTTCGCCATCAACCAATACCTTAGGCACTGCTTGCCCGTTAACGGTAATTCTACCGTTTTGATCTATCCTTACACCCGGCAATTGCCTTAACAGGTCTTCAACCTTGGCGTTGGGCTGTATAACATACGCTTTGGCATTATATTCAAGGGTATCCCCTTTTATTTTAATTTCCTGCGGCGTACTTTTTATTATTACTTCATTTAATGTTTTAACTACAACACTCATCCCAACATCCCCAAGGTCTGTAGCTACATTTGGAGGTCCCAAAGTAAAGGGCCTCATTTTATTGTCGTAACCGGGATAGGTAATGAATAACAGGTACTTGCCGGCGGGAAGCCCGCTAACCGTAAATGCGCCATTATCATCAGCATAAGTAAACTTGCGTAGAACAGAATCCCTGGCGTCCAATATGCTTACACTGCTGCTTAATGTTTCTTTTGAAACAGAATCAATGGTAATGCCCTTTACGCTATGCGAACTTTGAGCAAAGGATACATGCGCAAATAAAAAAGTGGTTACTAACGCCAAAAATATGATCTTCATTATGACTGTATTGAAGCTTTACGTTTAAAAAATATAGCAGATCCGATCTACAGCGAATTCCGCTATTTCTTATACATTTTGTTGTGCGTTGGCTTTAGTTTATTTCTTTAATATCAAATTTTTCAAATTAATACTTCCACAATGAATTTCTTTTTCGCTTATTACTGATGGTGGCGCCGTGCTGTTGTATACTGAAACTCTATAAAAAAGATCTTGCCCTTTCAGGATAAGTCCTGTTCGCAATATGTCACCACCGCCATGTGGTCCTTCACTCACCAGGCTAAGTTTTACAACATAAAAACCACTCGATCCTTTTGGGTTAATAGTTCTTTTCAACGAAGACGGTTTATGAATACTCTTATCTAAAAAAGATTCTAAATTGGTCAGGCCATAATTAAACAAGCCTTCTTTATCACGTGTCATTGTGTCGGGAGGAATCACTATTTTAAAGTATTTGCCAGGTAAAGACGGAACCTCATATGATCCCAGAAAGTCGATCGTCAATTCCAGCGGATTATCTGTTTCATTGATTATCCGGGTCCAAAATACAGCATAACCATATACCTCGCCATCAGGGTCTGTGTATCTTATTCCACCTCTTGGAAAGCCGTTTTGTATTACCAGGCGCTTAACGATAGAATCAGTATACTCATACTGAGTGTGAATATTAGGATCCTTAGATCCGGGGGAAGTGACTATATCTTTGGTTTCGGACTTGATAGTTTCTTTAGGTGAGTTTGTTTGGCTTTGTCCGCAAGAGGTGAGAAAAACAGACATTAAGAACAGAGCAAATAATTTGACGGGTTTTTTCATTTCTTATTTATCTTTTACTAACGGGCACGTTCAATTATAAAAAACTAAGTCCGGTTGTCGATGCCGAAAAACTGTTGTCTTAGTTAAAGTCCATCTGTCAAAAACTAAACCCTATCCGCCACCTGCGGTAATTTTAAACAATGCATGAATGTTGATGGAGTTTTCAACATCCATCCTTGCTGGCTATGGCTATGGCATAGATCACATTGCCTGAAACAAATAAATTGAAGCCCTTATCTTCTATAGAAGTAAGTAATAATTTCCATGTTTTTCCCTTGTCTGATGATCTGAAAATGCCGTCAGGGTGAGTACAAACGAAGTTTTCACCAACCTGGATAATTGAAGTCATGGAGCGTTGCATAAAAGGACGATCATTCCAGGTCCGCCATATTGAATCAATAAGAACTTTGTCGCTGGCATCAATGGGCTGCCAGGTTTTACCGGCGTCGTAGGATGTCCTTAAACTCCTGTTACCCGACTCTGAACCAGCAGTGATAGCAGCGAATCCACCTTTGATCTGTTTTACATCGAAAGTCACGGCGCCCTTATTGATCACCTCCGCCCAGGTTTCGCCATTATCGGTCGATCTTATTATCCTTCTCCAGGTGATCGCCATCAATACGCCATCAGCCTCTGCCAAATTCCCATCCATGCCTTCGGTATAGACTTGTTTCCAGGTTTTTCCATAGTTAGCGGTTTTATAAAGGCCTCCGTCGGTGCTGATTAAAATTGCACCTCCGGCAGTTTCAAAAACGCTGCGTATTCGTCTCTCCTGCAAATTTTTGAATACCGGCGACCATACACTCGTTCCGTTTGTTGTTTTCAAATTTACACCCCAGTAAAATATTTCGGACTGACCGGGGGCAATGCTGCTATGTTCGCCAGGGAAAAACGCTGCGGTCCAAAAAGGAGCTGTGGCATTTGGTGTACTGTGATAGAGCCCGTTTCCAACCTTTAAAAACAGCCCTTTATCATTTGCAAAGAAGCTATTTCCCCGGATACTATCTACCTGCAAATTTTCTGGCAGCCCTTTACTGATGTCCTGCCAGGTTTGTCCGCCATCTGTAGATTTAAAAACGATCTTTGCAGTTCCAGCCTTCTCTGTTTTTGCGCCTGGATGGCTATCGGGCAGAAGAGAAGATGTGGATACAGTGAAAAGGAGCAAAAAAGCTAGGATATAAAAATTCATGGCTATAAATATTTTGGTGAAACAATAAAGTAAAGATATCGGGGGGCAACTACCAGGAAGATTTTTAGCAGTAAAAAGATGTAAAAGATGCGTAAAACATTTGTAAAACCATCAGAATCTGAGAGCTAATGAATTATTTTGCACACATGAAGCCATTTGCGTTATTTGGATCTTCGATCATGATAATTGTGATTTTGATTTCTGCTGTTGCATTTATCAATGAAAAGAAGGAAACCCCCGAAAAGCATTTAGAAGTAGTATTACGTAATTTAGGACATCAGTTGTTGCTTACAGCCAAAGATTCTACCTCCCGGGTGCTGCCGATTAAGAAAGTAGATGAAAACACATACCAGGTCTCTTTTCAAAATGACTTTAGCTTTGTTTCAGATACACTCATCAATTTGGTTCAACGAACATTTCAAAAAAACGCCCTGGCAAGTGATTATATACTGAACCTGAGGAATTGTAAACAAAATGAAACTGTCTTTGCATTCGAAATAAATAGCCATACAGGTGATTTAACAGCTTGCAGGGGCCGTAAGCTGGAGGTGGGCTGTTATGTTATTGAAATTGATTTTTTGAAGACGGATCAATTTAATTTCTTTTGGTTGTTGCTATTGATTATCCCGTTGGGCCTGCTGGGGTTTTATGTAAAAAATAAGTTTCGGAAAAAAGAAGAGACAGCATCAATTTCCGATAATAATGATTACATACAATTAGGAAGCTTCAGATTCTATACAGATAATAATGTTCTTAAAATTGAGAATAACACTGTTACGCTTTCGGAAAAAGAAACCAAAGCACTAAAAATATTCGCGGAAAATATAAATCAAATCGTGGAAAGGGAAAAACTGATGAAAGAAATCTGGGAAGATGAAGGTATAGTTGTGATCAGTAGAAATGTTGATGTATTGGTGTCTAAATTACGTAAGAAATTAAGTGATGATAACTCCATTAAATTTATTAACGTACATGGCAGGGGTTACAAATTTATCATTGAGTAGGTACCAGTTAAAATCAGATAAAGGATAAAACAAATTAGAAGCGAACGGGACGATTAGTTTATATTCATCAGCCGCATAGCAGAAACCCATCCTATGTTGTGTGCCGTACTTTTATAATTTTTGAATTTCAAAATGACTGTAAAAGCTTTCTATTCCTGCTTTGGGAAACAAAATCTTGAATTCAAAACATTGAAGTAGCTGGTCAATGCTTTTTGCATTATTTACTTTAAGCAAAAAAATGCTTTTCATATTATCCTTTACTTTTCCGTCACTGGTTAAGAACTGTCCCCAAATACCAGAAGTTCGTGGAAAAGGGATTTCTTCAACTTTCATATCCCTGGTAAATATTCCAGGGAATAATCTTCGGTAAGAATCGAGATTATATAACCAGGAACCGCCACGAACTACGGTTGCTTCAGGATGTTTTTTGCTAATAGATTCAAACATCGACTTTAAATCGTGCAATCTTACATGTTCTCTTTTCATTGTCAATGGACCATATGCTGAAGTGTCCCGATTTTTGAAATGAATTTCTATTATCCCTTTTTCATCGTCAATTTGCCGGATAAAATTATATCTAAAACAACCAAAGTAGTTTTTACCGGGTTCGGTTGTATTATTATTTTCCCTGTATAGCTCGTAGGCAACCGTGTCAGGAGGTTCATTGTGATTGATTTTTTCAGAAAGTTCTTGCCATTGGGGAGTTGTTGGGTCAAAACTCCATTCCATTTTATTAGCTTTTAACTCCAGCGGATTATGTATTCTTCGCCAAAATTGTGTGAATTCCATTAACGCCTGGCCAATAGGGATATTCAAGATTTTTGCGGCTTTTTTAGCATATTCATACTGCAGACTGAAATGCTTTAATGGTAATTCAGAGTTGAATGGCAACTTTATCATTCGGAAGGGTCTTATTAGTAGTTAATTATAAAAATATTTGACCCGTTATTTGTACATATCAGGGAATCTGTCTGCTGATTTGATTGTCCACCAATGACAGTTTTTTTCCAAACTATTCTTGTATAGATATTAGCAGATGTTTGAACTTTAAAAGTTGTGTCAGTGGCAAATTGTGGTCCTGTAATAATATAGTCACCATATCCAAATGCACTTGTGAAATTATGGTCAACAGAAAAGTAATTAAAATTGTCCGAGAGTATTCTATGAGTTTGATGGTCAAAAATGTCTTTGGATAAAACTCGAATTTTAAATTCTGAATGGAATTTTGATTGAAGTCATAAAAGCGTTCTTCGTTAAAATTAACGCCACCACTACTAGGTACAGTAATATAATTTGTATCTGCAGGAACTCTAACACTCAAAAAATAATCTTTAAAAAAATTTGAATCAATTGTTGTATTAAAACTAAACTTTCCGTCATTCCCTGATTTGCCAGATACAACTTTATAGGAGGTGCAACCAATACAATACGCTTTACGAAACCAATTTACTTCTACAGGAACATTTGTCAAAGCAGCACCACTTGTTTTTATGTATGTATTTCCACTGATGTTAATGTTCACACAATTCCCTCTGCAAATTGGCTGGTTTTTTCTGCAAGAATTTATGAATGATCCCAATATGATTAAAAGAACAATTGTGTTGAAGTATTTAATTTTTAAAGTCATATTAGGTCGATGCTTTAATCTTTGAAACGCTGCGTTAGGGTTCCTGCTAACTCATAAATTTAGGAAACTACTTTCGCAAAGCAAGCCAATACAAAGTTATTTGCGAAAATGCCCGGTAGCAACAGAACACTAAGCCCCGATAGCTATCGGGAGCGATGCAATTGCAGATACTTCGACATTGCTCAATAAAGAACAGAAAGATGAACGGAGCGCCGCAACAGGCGATGCTAGTAGCAATGTCGCCGGGCTAAAAATATTTTTTATTGAATGCTTGGAATAAAACCAAAACCCCGGCTTAAAAATAGTTTGTAACCTCATTCCCGCTCAGTTGTATTCAACTTGGGTGAGCCTATATATAATTGGGCTTCAGACAAAACGCAAAATATTTTTAAAATAAGTTATGAGAAAGTGCATCTTCATCTTTTTGCTGGCCCCGGTTTTTGCTTTAACCGCTTTTGCGCAAAACAAAGTAAATAGTAATGAAGGAAAAATCTCCGGCAACATTTTGAATGAAAAAAACCAGGCCTTGTCTTTTGCTACTGTTCTTTTATTGAAAGCCGGGGATTCAACACTGGTGAAAAGTTCTGTAAGTAATGATAAAGGCGGTTTTATTTTTGAAGAATTACCAGCGGGGCCGTTACCTTATTTCTGTTTCATCTGTTGGGTATCAAAAATATTTTACGACTGAATTTATAATCTCTTCGGAAAATCAATCGCTGCTGTTAAATCCCATCTCGTTGACATTGACCGATAAATCTTTGCAGGCGGTTACAGTTAGCGCTAAAAAACAATTGATAGAAATGCAGGCTGATAAACTTGTAATGAATGTACAAAACAGTATTGTCGCCACCGGCAATACGGCTTTGGAAGTTTTGCAAAAAGCGCCGGGGTGTAGTGGTTGACCAGGCGGATAATATCAGCTTAAATGGCAAAACGGGTATTTTGATTTATATGGATGGTAAGCAAACTTATATGTCACAAAGCGATCTGACGAACCTTTTAAAAAATATGCGGAGTGACCAGATTGACAAAATTGAGATCATTTCAAATCCATCGGCAAAGTATGACGCCGCGGGTAAAGCCATCATTAATATTATTACGATCAAGAATAAAAATTTTGGCACCAATGGCAGTATAAGCGCCGGCGGAGGAATGGGTTTTGGCCCAACAGTCCCTATGAGTGAAACCAAGGGGATATTGAATTATAAAAATTTGGAAGATCTGCCACGTTATAATACAAGCCTGAATTTGAATAACAGGAAAGGAAAAGTAAACCTGTTTGGCAATCTTAATTTTAATACTTTCAATGGAGTGAGTAATAGCCAGGGCTCGAGGATTGTAAGTGGTACCGTGTATGACCAATATGTTTATACCCGGCTTATGACCCGGAACCTCAATTATAAAGCAGGCCTGGATTATTTTGTAAATAAAAAAACAACATTGGGTGTATTAATAAATGGCAACAAAGGCCATTTTGAAAATCCTGTTCCCACCTCTACCAATGGGTATGTAAAAACGCTGCAAGGTGTTTTGCAATCAAACCTGAGTACATCTTCGAATGTATATTATGGCTGGACGAACACAACTTTCAACGGCAACTTCAAACATGTTTTTGATTCTACCGGAAGAGAATTGTCAGCAGATATTGATTATTCATTTTATAATAATCATGGCAAAGAACGTGGCCTGAAGACACGTTTCTTTGATGCAAACGGACAGGAGTACAGCTCCCCATTAATTATTACAAACGATATTCCGAATGTTTATAACATTACTGCGGCCAGGGTGGATTATTCTATTCCCCTGTCGAAAAGTAAAGCAAAGCTTGAAGTTGGGGCGAAAAGCAGTTGGGTAAAATCAGATAATGATTTCAGGTATTTTAAAAATGGAGGAGTGGATACCGGGCGGACTAATCATTTTGTCTACACGGAGAACATTAATGCACTGTATGGTATCTATAATAAAGAGTTTAATTCAACATGGAGCTTGCGGGCAGGCCTGCGAATGGAGTATACCAAGTCTGAAGGAAATTCTTTAACCATCAAACAGCGTTCCGGCCGGGAATACGTCAATCTTTTCCCAAGTGTTTTCTTAAAACAAAATATTAATAGCAATAATGAAATTGCGTATTCCTTCAGCCGCCGAGTTAATCGCCCTTCTTATAATTCGCTGAACCCTTTCGTTTATTTTTCTGACCCCTACACTTTCCAGATCGGTAATGAAAAGTTGAAACCGGCATACACCAATTCGTATGGCATCAATTATACGTTCAGGCATTCAATTGTAACAAGTGTAGGATATAGTGGTACTAAAAACTTTATGGCCGAACTTTATAAAAACGCAATTGACGACTCAGTGGTTTATGCCAAAATAAAAGCATCAACTACAGGGACGAATATTGATCCGTCTAAAATCACTTTCTTGACAACAGAAAACCTCGCAAACTTTAAGGTGTTTAACATTGGTGTCAGTTTTCCCGTTGCGATTGCCAAATGGTGGAACATGAACAATAATTTCAACTTGTTATACGTAAAGTATAAAGGCATGGTGTCTAATTCAGTTCTGGATTATGAAGTAGTTCCCTATAACTTTTATACCAGCCATACTTTTACATTACTCAAAGCAATAACGATGGAGGCTTCCATGAATTATAATTCGAAAAATATTTATGGCCAGATAAAGGCAAAATCGCAATATGCGGTGAATTTTGGCATCAGGAAATCGCTTTGGAACAAGAAGGCGGATGTACGTTTATCTGTAAATGATATTTTCGGCACCAATCGTTTTTGGGGCACTGTGAATACTACGGGTGTTGCGTACACTTCAACTAATAAATCCACGAGCCGTTCTGTTGGTATTAATTTCACTTATAAATTTGGAAATACAAATGTGAAATCCGCCAGGAGCCGTTCCACCGCTACGGAAGATGAACGTAACCGTGTAAAAATAGGGAATTGAGTTATTTTACTTTATTCCGGAATGTGTATGTAATAATAAATAGTCAACGTGTTAAAACAAAAGGACTTTACTAATTGGATTTATTAACAGATAATAACTTAATGCTACTGGTAAAAAATGGCGATCTCGGTAAAATGAGTTTGTTGTTTGAAAGGTACCATCAACCCTTATTTGGATATTTATTTCACCAGACAGGCCAGCAGGCGGAAAGTGAAGACCTGGTGCAAACGGTATTTTACCTGATGCTTAAGAACAGGCATACTTTTTCCGATGATGGCGCATTCAGGGCATGGATGTACCAGATAGCGAGAAATACATTGATCAACTCGGTAAAGAAAAATAACAGGATGGTTTATAAAGCCGATTTCGCTGGTAATGAAAATCAATTTACGGAGCATGAGCTGGAAAGAAATTTTGAGAAAAATGAAACAAGGATCCAATTGGAAGAAACGATTGCACGGTTACCGGCCGATCAGCGTGAAGTATTGTTTTTGAGCAAATACCAGGAATTGCCTTATAAAGAAATTGCGGAAATATTGAAAACCACTGAAGGTAATGTGAAAATAAAAGTATTCAGGGCTATACAGGAATTAAAAAAGTTATATAAAAAATTATAACGGTTATGGAAAATATTGATATAGAAATTAGAATAGTGGATTACCTGCAAAATCATCTTCCGGATGCAGAGCGGAAAGAAGTAGAACAGTTGCTGCATACTTCACCAGCCTTTGCCGCCAAATTTGAAGAGATAAAACAGGTGTGGGGGTTGATGGATGAAAAAAAAGTGCCTGCTACGAGCCCGGAGTTGAAAAGTAATTTCCAGTCTATGCTCAAATCTTTTGAACTGGGGCAAAAGCATGGCGACGTTTCTTATTCGCCGACTACCTGGAGTAGGATAGCCAGCCTATTTGTATATAAACCAAAGTATAATTGGGCTTATTCAATAGTATTAATTTGTTTCGGCGCTTTGACGGCATACTTGATTTCTATGCCACGTAAAAATTCTATCAAAAATTTAAGCCAGGAAGTAAATGATATAAAACAAATAGCAATGCTGAGTATGCTCGAAAACAATACCGCTACTGAGCGTATGAAGGCGGTAAGCTATACCAGGGAATTGAAGCGTGTGGATGACAAAGTAATAGATGCATTGCTTACAACACTGAATAATGATGACAACGAGAATGTGAGATTAGTAACCTTAGATGCACTAGTTCAACTGGCGGATAACCCAAAAGTGCGGGAGGGCCTCGTCAGCTCGCTGATCAACCAGGAGTCAGAACTGATGCAGGTGGCTTTGGCGGATGCGATGTTGAAATTGCAGGAGAAAAAATCTGTAATATCCCTTAAAAAATTATTGGAGAACCAGGGTATAGACCCCATCGTGAAAAAGAAATTGGAACAGACTGTAAAAAAACTTGAACTATCCGCTACACTGTAATGCAAATTTATAAAGGTGAAAAAGTAAAATAAGTGATTGAACAGGTGAAATAAATAATCAGAAGATGAATAAACATATTAAAATACTGGTAATTGCCATACTGGCTTTAGTGAATTTTAAAACCGGTAATAGCCAAAAGACGGAGCAACTGACCGTTAAACTATCAGCACCTTCCAAAGCGGGGAAATTAGATGTAGATATTTTCAATGGATCTGTAAAAGTGATAAGTTATCCGGGGAAAGAAGTATTGGTAACTGCTACTGGCCCATACTATCCCAATAATATACCTTCTACAAAAGATAAAGACCAGGTAAAAGATCCGTCAAGCAAAAGCAGCAATGTAGATATTTCCGAAAAGAACAACATCGTAACCATTAAGGTAGAAAAACCGAGGATCATGAATTTGGTGATAAAAGTTCCCCAGAATTTTTCGGTAGTGGTGAAAGTTTTGACGGCGGGTGATATTGTGGTGGAGAATGTGAGTGGTGATCATGAAGTTTCCATTGTAAATGGAAACATCACTATGTCCGGGATCATTGGTTCTGTATTGGCGAATACAAAATATGGTGGCATTACGGTTGATATCAACCCCGGTAAAAAGAATACACCGTCTGCTTTCAGCAATGTAATGGGTATCATCGATGTAAGTTTTCCAGGCGACCTGAAAGCAAACGCAAGCCTGCAAACTGAATTTGGCGAAGTACATTCAGACTTTGCTATCGTCAAAGACCCATCTGCTTCAACGAATACTGATAATGAGAAAAAAAGGGCCATTGGAAAAATAAACGGGGGAGGACCGGACATCATGCTGAGATCGGTCGGGGGCAATGTTTATTTAAGAAAGAAGAAGTAAAATAGAAGCCTGGAGTTTTACAGTATTATGCAGTCTTCGATTGCCGCTTGTTTTTTATCATATTGCGCAAGGCGAAAATCGCTACGCCCAGCAGGAGCGAAAGAATTACCATGCCATCAATATGTCCATCAAAAAAAATCATAAAGCTGCCACTGAGTTTAGTTCCGTCTATACCTTCGCCCATGCCTGAAACCTCTGTATTAGGCCTGAGTGTATGTATGTTTCCGAAAACTGCGCATTTATTGTGAAGCAGGACGGTGCCGGTTGTTTCAGGATCGGGTCGGTAGTTTTCAATTTGCCAGGTGCCGAATACGTGAGTACTGTAGAAAAATAGCATACTTAGCAGAACTCCTATTGCGAGGGAGCGTATAAATCTTATTGCTGCAGGTTCGGTTTTTGTAGTCATATATTATATTAAAATATTAACGGTCCTTTTCATTCGCTTTGCCTCAGGCATTAAACTGTCTTAAATGATGGTCACTGTGTTTATACACCATTTGTCCAATTTGTTCTTTTGTCATTTTTCCGAAAAAAACATGTACAAAGTTTGGGTTGGAAAAATTTTCATATAGCCGGAGGTTAGCGATCCATTTTGCTTTTTCTGATGCTATGTCGCCTGATTCTTTAATAATAAGAGATGGGATAGTGGGTGTACTTCGCTTTAATGGTTTATCATCTTTTAATACTTTTTTCAACGCCATTCTCCCAAATATTTTACCAATAAATACCTGTTTTAAATTTTGTTTATTTTGCATCATTTCTTCCCAAAGCCTGCAATGTTTTATCATTTGATAAACATTCATTTTGCCCCATTGCGCCGTGCTGTTCTCATTGAGTGAATTAATTCTATTTATTAATCCGTCTCTTGTCGTTTTGTCAAATATTGTATTCATTTTTATTATTGTTGTTGTCGTTATGCCGTTGCCGGTGTTTTTCTTCCACCGGCAACTGGTCTTCACGAATTTTCTATGAATGAATAGATCCCACGATTCGTGCGGTTGGTGGAAGAAAACACCAACTGCGGCGTGAAAAAATGTTGTAGGCAGCCTTTCTTTGTCGACCCAAAACTATTTTCTAAAAAACTTGATTTGCTCAAGTCTAACCAAAGCTTGTTCGTAAGTATATTCACTTGTACTTAAAGTTTCTACATATTCATAGTCTCCAAACTTTAGTTGCTTTATGTTTGGCCCACAAGAAAGCAAATTTAATTCTCTGCAATTTTTGCATCTTACAACATAATAGCTACTTTGAAGTATACCGTTTTCTTTTTTCAATATGTAGCTTCGAGTTGTGTCCCACAATTTGTACAAGGCTGCGTTAAGGTCTCTACAATTTTTTCAGGGTTTAAAATGTTTTTTAGTTTTAATAAAGTTGTCAGAACAGAACCATATAACCACTTATTTAAATCGTCCTTGAAATCAATGTCGGCAATAGTCGATAATTCGTGGAATAAGTCGCAGATAAATTCCTTTTCTTCTGTATCATAGTCAAGTTTGTTGAATTTTGAAAGGTCTTGTTTCAAAGTAATTTTTAATTGTTGACTTGACGATTTTAAGTTTATTGCATTTTATTAAATTGTCTGCTGATGAATTAAAAAATTGTGTCAATTTATTGCACAATTCACTACTTGAAGGATTTAAACCTCTGTCGTTCCAAGCCTTTGTTGAAAACTTGTCTTTTTGTTTGAATTCAATGAGTTTGTCAATTTGAGATTGTCCTGTTTGCATAGTAAAGTGTAGTCAAATAAGGTTGCCTACAACTCATAAATTTACGAAACCGCTTTCGCAAAACACACCAATATAGAATTATTTGCGAAAATGCTCAATAGAATTATAGAACCCTGAAGAGTGCGACGCAACAGGCGATGCTAGTAGCACTACAGTCGGGCTAATAAAATATTTGATGCTCTTTTTTGATGACCTGTAACATTTATAACCGCAGAAGAGTATATTGTAAAAATGTTTGGGATGACTGCATTCTATGAGAGTATCCGGATTTTTTACTGTTGCTGCCTGGTATTATCTTCTATTCTCTGCCGGGGCCAGGATATAGTAGCTAAAAGCAATCCACTTTCAATAAACAGAACGGACAGCATTGTAAAAGCTATTGTTACCAACATGAATGCATTTGCAATTACGGGTGTGAGTGTCGCTGTGTTTGATCATGGTAGTATTGTATGGGCGGATGGTTTTGGGTTTGCAAATAAATCGGGTGCGGCAAAAGTTGATACTGCTACTCTTTTCCAGGCTGCATCTATTTCAAAACCACTCGCAGCGGCGGCTGCATTGCGATTAGCGGAAGACAACAGACTTTTATTGGATGCTGATATCAATACCCAGCTTACCAGTTGGAAGTTGCCGGATAATAAATTCACGGTGACGGAAAAAGTTACACCGCGCCGCATACTCAGTCATACTGCGGGTTTGACTGTTCATGGTTTTGCAGGGTATGAACCGGGCAGCAAACTTCCCAACCTGCAACAAATACTCGATGGTGAACGATCCTCCAATTCAAAACCGGTGCGGGTAACTTTTATTCCGGGCAGCAAGGAAATGTATTCAGGTGGTGGGTATACTATTTTACAATTGTTGATGACAGAGATCAGTGGCCGGGATTTTTCAACTTTTATGAAAGAGACCATACTCGACAAAGCAGGAATGGATCAAAGCAGTTTTGATCTTCGACTCTCACCGCAAAAAGATCTGCTGGCGGCAAGAGGATATCATAACAATGGTAAGATGGTGAAAGGCGGTTATCATTTGTACCCCGAGCTGGCTGCGGCCGGTCTTTGGACAACTGCTTCCGATCTCTCACGTTTTATGCTTGATATCAGCGCTTCGTATAATGGTAATCCTGGCATTTTACAGCAGGCTACGGCTATCAATATGCTCACCAAAGTGCCGGGAGGAAGCGGCCTCGGGTTTGGCGTAGATGGTGTTGGTGAATCATTTCGTTTTATGCACAGCGGCGGCAATGAAGGTTTTTCCTGTTATGCGGTTTGTTATGCCGTCAGCGGAAGTGGTGTGGTGATCATGACGAATAATGATAACAGCAATGATTTTATGCGTGAGGTTATTCGTGTTGTCGCCGGTGTATACCAGTGGCCGAATAAATAACAGGTGCATATGCTGTTATAAAAATTTTCAGCTACTTTTTCATTTTTGTTTCCAGGCGAGTCTCACTGCGTGGGTTTGTGTAAAGGGACTCGTCGCTGACCTGTTATTCTATTAGTTTCTTATGCCGAAGGGGTTGGCTTATTAACAGAATGCCCAACTACTTTATATAACATTATAAAATTTATTATAGCCAATAATAAGAGGGGGATCCTTCTATAAATGAAATCGGTCGATATAAGTCTTTCAAGTAATTCTGAAGAAAACTTTTTACCGAGTTCATTTTGAATGGGGATCTGGATGGTTATAGTTGATACAAGGGCTATTAAATTAAAAAATAATGCTAACCAAACCAACCGTTTTGATATAACCGTCGGCCGAAACCAAAATAATAAAACCTGGGGGATGAAGGATAAGAAAAAGAAAACAACAAATAACGGAATGATCAGCGAACTATCAATTTCATGAAATTTTTGAAATTCATTTGCTCCTACCGCACGCCATGTTCTGTAGGCAACTAACGAATTTACTATGCCCCCACCAAAAACATAGAAAACCAGGAGAATATAGACTGAGAATACTATAGTTGAAGTTTTGTTTTTATTTGCCATTTGAGAATTTTAAAAAACATTTTATTTTATATCGTTTACGCGGTTGCCGCTGTTTTCTCCTATCGGCAACCGATCTTTACAATTTCCTATAATAAATAGATGACTATCACGATTCGTGCGGTTGGTGGAAGAAAACATCAACCGCGGCGTAAGTCAAAGATTCTATTACTGACGGCGAGTCCGGCGCTACATTTATATAGTTTGTTTGTCACTACTGCCGAGACTCGCCTGGGGAAATAAAACACCAACTGCGGCGTAAACCCAATGTTATAAGGCGTTTTGTCTGTCAAAGTCAAGTTGCGGATAAACAACGTCTTTAATGTAGTCCATAATCCAATCGTCAGCCAATCTTAATTTGCCTTGTCTTTTATTAAGTTCTCCAATAACTCTCTTTTTCAATTGTTCGTCTCTTTGAGAATTGTCCATAATTGTATTGTCGTAAACAATAACACAAAGTGCGTCCATTAATAAGTCTCTTTTATGGTCAGGTATTGACATTGTGTCAAGCACTTCTAAAATCATGTCCACATATTTTTCATCGGCAAGTAAGAGTTCTTCGTCCTGCGGCATTAAGTGCAAGTCCGAGTTTGTCGCCCATTCTTTGAACAATTCAAAGTTAAGGTCAGGTCGTTGAAAGGCTGTTGTAAAAGATGTTGTTGAACACTTTTTTGCATACTTGTCCAAATGATTTATTCATGTCAAACAATTCAAAAACAACCTCTCGTTTTGTCACATCAAGTCTCTCAGCATGTCCGCATACTATGCATGTTCTTTCTATCTCATATGTTTCGTTTGGCTGTGTCATTAAATGCCGTACAACTCATAAATTTACGAAACCCCTTTCGCAAAGCAATCCAATATAGAGTTATTTGCGAAAATGCCCAATAGAATTACCGAACCCTGAAGAGTGCGACGCAACAGGCGATGCCAGTAGCAATGCAGTTGGGCAAATAAAAACTCACCTCAATTCATTTGCTTTTTCAATTTGCCCAGGTCAACATCCAACTGTATTAATTTTTTTAAAGAAGTTGCAAAATCTTCACGCATAGCAGCAGGCATATTTTTTATCCTTGCTTCATAGTGGTTAGCGCCGGGAACCATAAACGTTTTTGAATTGACCTTATCGGAAACAATAACACGGCAGGCGGACCAGGTATCACGGCTTCCATAGATATAGAGCATGTTGTTGCCGTTTTCATCGAGCCAGTTGTGTACACGTTGCTCAAAACTGTTGTCGAATGGTGGATAGGAAAGATCATTCGGCGCCAGCGCCGCAGAAGGATTTTCACCCGAGATATAATGCAGGTATTTTTTAAAACGGGTAATGTCATAACCATAGTAGCCTGTTTGCATCCTCGACATATAATTATGCGCTACCCATTTCGCCAATGATTTATCCGACATCCAGTCTATCCCTTCTATTTTTATAAAATGATTAAGGTAGTCTTCTACTGAATTGTTGGCAGGGATGCTGTCACAGGGATCATACCCCGTTTGCCAGAAAGAAAAAGAATATTCCAGCACACCGTATTCAAATACTTTACCCAGGCTGCCGAAATAATCAAAAGTTTCTCCCGTACCTTTTTCATGCCATTTCAATTTTTCGAGTATTTCTTTTTCATGTTCTAATAAGAATTTTTGAAAATTAAACATCCGTTGCCTGCATGCAGGGGAACCCATTGTATCGAGGAACTGATAAATACGTTTATCCTCGAGGCTGTTGGGGAGCGGCGCTACATAAGGGATCGCCACATCAATGTCGTTTGGATAAAAATATTTGTAAAAGATAACAGTTTGGCCGCCACGGCTGATGCCGGTACTAAGCCATTTATTTTTATAGATAGTTCTGAAAAGCTGGTTGATGTGGTGCAGGTCGGCAGTCACCTGTTCGTAGGTGAGAAATTCAAATTGCAATGATTCAGGATGTGAACTTCCGAAATAGCGATGTTCAATATTAATGTCGTTCGCCCCGAGTATTTTTTCAATTTCATCTCCGCCCGTCCGCATTTCATATCCTTCTGTTTCCATTACGGTGGGGCGGGAGAAACCTTTATGCGTGAGCAAAACGGATTGATAGAAATATCCTTTTTCCGGGTGCTGATGGTCCAGCGGTTGTTTGACAGATAAAAGATAACGGAGATAGAGATCACCCGGGTTTGAATATTTTTTGAATTGCACACCGGGAAGATCGTACAATGCTTTTTCTAATGAGATCTCATCTGATTGCGCTTTAAGCTCAATAAAACAGCAGGAAAGAAAAATGAAAAGGAGAAATTTCATGTTGCGATTTTTTTTTGCGGTAAGAACAATGAAAATAGGAAAAGTTTTAATGAGGTACGGTTTTCATCCGTGGCCGGTGAATATCGGAGGTGGGTCGGTCTGAAAGGGGTGGAAAATTATTTTTTCAAATTCACTTTGAAATACAAAGTACTTTTAATTATATTTGCAAAACAAAAATTTTCTCCTCACAGAAAACAAACTAAAAGCTATCTAAATTTTTAAAAGTCATGAACAACAAATCTGCAGCAAGCATCAATAAACCATCAATTACATTGAATATCATCAGTTGGCTGTTTGGAACAGCGGTTTTAGCAGCCGGAATTATAAATACATTTTGGGGAAACGATCCCGGCTTTGGCGTCTTCCTCATTATTCTTTCATTCGTTTATTTTCTCCCGGTAAATGCAATTCTCAAAAAAATTACCGGGTTCTCTATTCCACGAATGGGATTGTTTAAAATCGTCCTTGCCCTCTTTATTATTTGGGTCACATTAGGTGTGGGAGAGTTGTTTGGTAAAATAGACCTTATGATGAAAAGTCTGTAATATTTATAATAAGTGTTTTCAAAATTCCGGTAATAAGGTTTAATGTTTATGAGTATCTCTTCCACACTTGACCGGGTTCATTTCCAGGCAAAGCACAATAAATGGATGCGGTATTTTACAATATTGAATCGCATTGGACTTGCAATTGGTTTTCTTCCTTCGGGGTTTGTAAAGATTGCCGAGGAGCGGTTTACTGCATTATCCGTTAATCACCCGATGGGTAATTATTTAGAAGCGTTACACCGCACTGGTTGGTATTATCCATTTATCGGCGTCATGCAGGTAACAGCGGCCATTCTATTATTAATTCCCCGCACGGCGATACTTGGCGCACTCATCTATTTCCCGATAATATTAAATATCGCTATCCTTTCGTTTGCCGTGCGGTTTGATGGCTCTCTTTTTTCCGCTCCTTTAATGATATTGTCTAACCTGTACTTGCTTTGCTGGGAGTACGACAAATTAAAATTCATTTTACCTTTTAATCATCATAAAAATATTGAACCAGCAAAACCGGTCGTAGCCAGTAATAAATTTCCTATACGATTTTTTAGCGGTGTTTTTGTAACAGTCGTTCTGTTAGAGTTGTTATTATTTAATATGTACACGGTACGGCCGTTCAATACGTTGCGGGATTGTAAAGAGCAGTGCAAGGGCAGTGATAAATCCAAAGCCTGTGAAGATTTTTGTGATTGTATTCATTTACAAGGCCAGCCGCTTGATAGTTGCCTGGAGAAATACAATAAAGCTCCGAAGGATAGTATCCGGAAAAAATAATTTACAATGTGTGGGATTAACCCTGCTCACCATTTCTTATTTTTAGCATCATTTTCAACAAGGATCATTTTAAATTACCAATACATGAAATTTAATAATTGTATACTGTTACTCGTCTTAAGCAGCTTGTCTTTTAAGAGTTCTTTATTCGCACAAACCATTTCGAAAGAAGAAGTGACGTTTCTTACATCGGAATGGAAGGGAGAACGCTTTGCAGACGGAAGACCAAAAATTCCTGACGATCTGCTCGAAAGGGCGAAACATATCATGATCGACGATGCATGGACGGTGTTAAAAAATGAAGGTTATCTAAACCAGTTTGAAGGCGGTTGGAAAACAGTGAACGATACACCAATGTCAGGCCGTGCACTGACAGCTATGTATATGCCCAGCCGGCCCGATGTAGAAAAGAATATCAAAGAACGTGGCGCCAAGCAAGGAAGAAAAGGTAATACTAATTCGTGGCCGATCGATATACTTAATAAAGGTGACCTGTACGTTGCGGATGCGTTTGGAAAAATTAGCGGCGGCCCTATCATGGGCGCTACGTTGGCCAATTCCATTTTTAGTAAATCAGGTAATGGAGTTGTTTTCGATGGCGCCTCCCGGGATTTGCAGGAGCTAAGATTGCTAAAAGGCTTCAACGCTGTTGTTCGGGATTTTCATCCGTCGTTTACAGAAGAAATGGTATTGATGGGCCTCAATACGCCGATCCGTATTGGAAATGTGATGGTGCTTCCCGGTGACCTGGTCATTGTACAAAAAGAAGGAGTGCTGTTTGTGCCCGCACACTTAGCGGAGTATGTAGTTAGTATCTCGGAGTTTGTAATCCGCAAAGATAAATTTGGTTTTGAAATGGTACGCACCGGCAGGTTCAGCACCGGCGAAATTGATAGCCAATGGGGCGATGACATAAAAACCGAATTTATAAAATGGCTGGATAAACATCCCGAAGCAGGCAAGATGACCCGTGCGGAACTCGATAAGATCATGAGTAAAAGAACATGGTAATTAAGATATATTAGGGATTAAGAAATAAATTATTTGCCCGGCTGTCCCGGACGTCCGGGACTACTAGCATCGTCTGTTGTTGAGCGAAGCGAAATCCCGATGTATATCGGGACGGTGCATTGTTAACCCAACTGCATTACTACTAGCATCGTCTGTTGCGTCGCACTCTTCAACTTTCTGTTCTCTACTGGGCAATGTCGAAGTGTAATAATTGTATAGTAGTTTACTAAAGACGAATGATCGTGTTCAGCTATGGATTTTCAAAGCCAAATTCAAAACTATCCAGCTTGTCATTTTTAAGCTTGTAAGCGGCATAGTAGACCGGCATATTATTGCTCTTTAATAATTTTGTCTTGCTGTCACCAGGCAGCGCAAGCTGATAATAAAGTTCAACACTGTTCTTTGTGCTGTCTTTAGTTATATAACAATTACCAAGTCTTTCAATAATTTCTTTTTTACTTATTCCCAGTTTAATTCCTTTTTCTGTTTCGAATTCCTTTGTATTTATTCGCCCGCCATTTTGTTTTGAATTGTCAGCGTAGGAAACATTGAAAATACTGACCTCGCTGTAATTGCTGCCAGGATGAACGGTCAGCCCAAGTTTTTGCTTTTTATCACTCGAATAGAAAATGTGGGCGGGACCTCCTTCTAATTTTGTTTGCTTACCTAAAATCTGTAAGGTGCTTTCAACATTGTGAATTTTA
This sequence comes from Chitinophagaceae bacterium, assembly GCA_037200685.1. Classification (GTDB taxonomy): domain Bacteria; phylum Bacteroidota; class Bacteroidia; order Chitinophagales; family Chitinophagaceae; genus JAJKIP01. The sequence continues at coordinate 168,299 of JBBCIG010000017.1, read as the reverse complement.
ATACCCGCAACGGAAGTGTCAGGGTCTGAGAAAGAACAAGTCGCCTCGCTTAATTTATTTTGTTTTTCCTGTTCTTCTTTTAACGCTTTGTCAGGTTCCGGTACTTCAACCCGGTCATTATTATCAACTGTCTTTTTGTTAGAATCGTTGCAATTCGTCAACAATGAAATTGCCAATATCGCTAAAATTATTTCTTTCATAATCCTGGTGGTTGGTTTGTTATAAATTTTGATCTTTAATAGTTTTAATAAAAATACCATTAACGTAAAGGGCCTGATGATGTACTGATATTCCGTTAGTGATGATGAAGTTAAGAACAAAAGCTCAATAGAATTCGCCCAGGTTAGGGGTAGTTATTCTGCCTTGTTGATCGTTTGAAATGAATTTGCTCTGTCGCCAATAACCCAATTACCACCATTGGAATAATTGTCTACGAATCCTATGCAATGGGATAAGCAAATGCATACTTAGTAAAAAAGGATTTTACCACTCTTGAATTATAATGCAAACTTGTTCGTCTCTTAATGCGAATTCTTTAGCACCCCATGGACGAAGAGTAATTTTCTTAAGGTTAGGATGAAGAAATTGAGGATGGGATTTAGAAACCTTTTCATAAATTTCTTCAATATTTTTAGTCACTAACCTAAACTCGGGATTATGCTCTTTAGAAAGCTTTTCATTTTCAAAAAGATATATCTGTAATCCATCTTTTTCCAATACACAAAAAGGTTCGCTTGATTTTATTTCATTATGTCCAATAGCAAATCCCAAACAGTCAGCAAAAAATTTCAAACCATTGGCAATATTCACATAATAAACATTTGGAACCAATTTTTCAAAATTCATAAACTAAGGTTTTTAAATTTGTATAAACTCGCTTTATATTGCCACTATTGCCTGGTTTTATCCGTCGGTTGTAACTGAAGCCAATTAGCGAACGAAAAGTTGAGAATGTATTCGTCACCCCGCCATATTGCAAACCCCGTTTTGGTGGTTCATGCTTAATGAGTTTGAAGTTCCTTAGTTTTTTTCTCTTTTTTTGTACGCAAAGATTTTTTCTTGCGTTTTTTTAAGAACTCGCTAAATGCTTTATCCTCTTTATCATTCAACGGTCTATTGATGAAAACAAAGTCTTTGTCGTCCATTTTTTTAAAGTTTATCATAGCTTAAATCCTTTAAAATATTTTGTTATCAAAATGTATGCTTCTTTAGTGTCAATAAACATTCTGTTGCCACCAAAAAATTTTGCTCCCAAAGTCTGTGAATAGTGGTCAATGAGTTGTGTCTTGGCAATAAAAGATACAACACCATCATAGCCGTTTTCAAATGAAGTTTTACATGCAAATGCCACAAGATTTCCTGCAACGCCTTTATATAGCTTCGTTTTCCCTTTGTTAAATTTCGCACTTTCTATCAAGTCCATAAAAATATGGTCGCCTTTGTCGGTCAAACTAATGAGTCCATGAATAATGTCCGCGTTGCTTATAGTCGTAAGCTTGTAAACTGTCTTGAACTTGTCTTTAATTTCAGCGTTCCAATCAAAAGCCCATTCAGTTTTTTTGATTTGTTTGAGCTTAGTTACTTTTATAATCAAGGTATCAAAAACTTCACCTGAAATTGCATTTTCAATAGAGTTGGTCAGTTTGTCTATTTCAAAATCGAGTTCTATTTCTTCCCTTTTTTTCACCTAACAAATTTACGAAATAATAGGGGCCTTGTCAAATGTCACTTGAAGCTAAAGGGATGTTCATTCGTATGACCACCGTCTATAAATTTACGAAACCCCTTTCGCAAAACAAGCCAATATAGAGTGATTTTCGAAAGTGCTGAATAGCGAACAGAACCCTGAAGAGTGCGACGCAACAGACGATGCTAGTAGCACTACAGCCCGGCTCCTGCACAGCTCACTGAGTCCCGTGGACATCCTGCGGAAAATGTCTTTTATATTGCATTAAACTTTATTTCCTTACCAAACGTTATCAAAGAAAGAACAACTATGCCCCGCAATCCTGTTTTATATTCCGTATTAGACCTCGCGACAGTTATAGAAGGAAAAACACCTGCGGATAGTTTTCATAACAGTTTATCATTGGCACAAACAGCAGAGCGATTGGGTTACACCCGTTATTGGTTTGCGGAACATCATAATATGGTAAGTGTCGCCAGCTCGGCCACATCTGTGTTGATCGGTTACGTGGCAGGCGGTACTAAAACGATAAGAGTAGGGTCGGGTGGTATCATGTTGCCCAACCATGCACCGTTGATTGTAGCGGAACAGTTTGGTACGCTGGAATCATTATATCCGGGTCGCATCGACCTTGGCCTCGGCCGGGCGCCGGGCACCGACCAGTTAACATCACTCGCCATCCGTGGCGAAAATTTCCGGGTGATGTATAATTTCCCGGATGATATTCAAAAACTTCAAAACTTTTTTTCATTGGCGAATAGTAGCAGTAAAGTGCGGGCCATACCCGGTGAAGGCCTCGATATACCGATATGGGTGTTGGGTTCCAGTACGGATAGCGCAAGGGTAGCGGCTGCTATGGGTTTGCCTTATGCATTCGCCAGTCATTTCGCACCGGCTTATTTTTTAGAAGCTATTCGTTTGTACAGGCAAAATTTTCAACCATCCGCTCAATTAAAAGAACCTTATGTAATGGCTTGTGTAAACGTTGTCGCTGCTGATACAGATGAGGGAGCTCAACGATTAGCCACTTCACTTCAGCAATTGTTTTTGGGTGTCATCAGTGGTAAACGAAAACCATTGCAACCGCCCGTTGATGATGCGGATGCTATATTGAATGAAAGTGAAATGTATGCCATTCAGCAGATGCTCACCTATTTATTTGTTGGCGGCCCTGCAACAATAGAACAACAGTTGCAATCATTCCTTGAACAAACACAGGTGAACGAGGTAATGGTCACTTCACATATTTATGATCATCCCGCGAGATTGTATTCGTATAAATTATTTGCGGAAGCGATGAAAAGAATATAAATATTCATCAGTTTCATTGCCCCCTAAGAACGTGTTTGCCGAAAGTAGCACGCCGTGGTCGGTGTTTTCTCCCACCAACCACACAAATTAAAATGGTCTTATTAATTAGAGGGTGCCATTATTTATTACCGGTACCCGCAATTTTTTATTGCTACAATTCAGGGATGGCAAAGGCTTTTGATTTTTTACTTTTACATTTTAAGGCATGTTTCAAACTGAATCCATATTTTTAAGAAACAGAAGAATCCAAAATCATTTTTTCAATGCACAGTGTTTTACCTTTTTTACTCGCTATGATAGCCGCCATTGTGTTGCTGGAAATGTGGGCGGCAAAACTGAAAATTGCTTATCCTATACTATTGGTAGTTGCAGGATTATTGATCAGCTTCATACCCGGCCTGCCTGCGGTAAAGATCAATCCTGACCTTATTTTTTTTATTTTCCTTCCGCCGTTGCTGTTTGAAGCTGCATGGTCCATCTCTTTTAAAGAAATGAGAAAATGGTGGCGCATCATTGGCAGCTTTGCTTTCCTGGTAGTATTTTTTACGGCGCTGTCTGTTGCTGTAATAACTAATTATTTTATTCCCGGTTTTACAATTGCATTAGGGTTTTTATTGGGAGGAATTGTATCGCCACCCGATGCTGTAAGCGTGGGCGCTATTACCGGCTTTGTAAAAATTCCCCGGTCAACTTCAGCTATCCTGGAAGGAGAAAGTTTGTTGAATGATGCTTCATCACTCATTATATTTCGGTTTGCACTGGTAGCAGTAGGTACGGGCCAGTTTGTATGGCAACAGGCAACACTTAGTTTTTTGTGGATGGTGATCGGCGGCGCCGGTATCGGGTTGGTGCTGTCATGGCTTTTTGTGCAGGCACATAAAAGATTGCCTACTGATGCTCCATCCGATATTGTTTTTACCCTCATCGAACCATATATTTTATACTGGGTGGCAGAACAGTTGCATAGTTCTGGTGTGCTGGCAGTAGTAATCGGCGGTTTGTATATGTCATCCAAACGGCTTTTTTTTCTGAACAGTGCCAGTCGTGTCAGGGGGTACAGCGTTTGGGAAAGTTTTGTTTTTATTTTAAACGGAATTGTTTTTTTTATTATTGGTTTACAACTTCCTGAAATTGTTAAGGGGTTGCATGCAAAAGGAATCCCTTTAAGTACAGCTATTGGTTATGGTGTATTAGTAACGTTTGTGTTGATTGCAGCCAGGATGATCAGCTCTTATGTCGCATTGATCGCTACGACTATTTTTCGTCCAAGTGTAATACCGCACAGGGCATCGAAGAGAAGACGCTGGCTGATGCCACTGCTGCTGGGGTGGACAGGCATCCGTGGCGTGGTATCATTGGCGGCGGCATTGGCGATACCGGTGACGCTGGATGATGGATCAGCCTTTCCACAGCGGAGCCTGATATTGTTTATCACCTTTGTAGTGATATTGCTAACCCTGCTTGTGCAAGGTCTCACCCTTCCTTATTTTATTAAGCGTAGCCGTTTATTCGACGATATGTTTTTGGAAGAATCGGCTCAGCAGTCCAAACAAAAAATGAAGCATGAATTGAAACAGCATGTTTACGAGTTTTTTAAAAACAAATATGGTGACGGGCTGAAAGAACATCCGGCGATGGAAAAAATTTTTAAGCACTGGGAGGAAAGGTCTAATACGATAGATAATAACTGGATGAATGATAAGACAAAAGCAATTTTTATTGAAGCGCTGGAGGTGCAACGGGAATATCTTTCAAAGCTGAATAAAGATCCTGCCATTGATGAAGAAATCATCCGTGAACAATTATACCAGATAGACCTGGAAGAAGAACGGTTGAAGATTATATAGGGGCGATAAACTAAACACCTGGTTTTTCCCTGAACTCCTGCCGCATCCCTTTTACTCTATTTTTAAACTGTAGATGATATAGTCAGATAATTTTGTATAGTCCAGGGGGTTTATAAAATCTATATTCACATCAAGGTTTACATCAATCATAGAATGAGACAGGTCTGAAAAATCAAAATAACGCATAAGGAATTTTTGTTTAAAACGAATATTCCGGGATTCGTAGGAATAAAACATTGTGCCATTGCCCGTCGGCACACTCCCTGTACCTGAATGAAGGATAATTGGATTATGTGTTTCATCCAATTGTGCGAATTGGAGAACAGCGTCGAATTTAGCTTTAGCAACAATTTCTTTGAATAAGTAATTGGCCTCGGTTTGATTATTACCAAGGTGATGGTAGGTGATTTCAATTTTCTGATCTTTCAATCGTCTCTTCAGTTCTTCTGAAAGTGTTTCCAGGAAAAGGTTTGTTCCTGAAGTTCCTGTTCCGACAATTAATATGTTTGAGAAATTCTTATTCGACAGGTCATTCTTAAGCTCATTATAGTAAAGATATTTCTTTGGTGCGCAGCCCGCAAGCAAACCACACGCAATTATATATGTTAACAGTTGTTTCATCAAGTTATTCTAACTCATAAATTTACAACCCTCTCTAAAAACAAACAAACCCCGCTTCCGCAGGGTTTGCCATACATTAATTACTACAATTCATCACACCTTCACCGTCACCCGCAAAAAAGTAGCCGGTATAGAAGTTGCATTTTTATCAGCACTTTTGTTCTGGCTGTTAAACAACGCTTCCAGTTCACGCTGCAGTTCAGCCGACTTACCATTTTTCTCCGCGGCTTCAAATGCATTCATCGTCGGGCCATAGTAGTTTTTAAAATCTGCCACCAGTTCAGCAGGTGAAGCAGGAGAGTTAAAAACAAACGTGTCTTTAATAAAAGAAATATTTTCTTTCGCTACGCCTGCATTTACAAAACGTTCCGTCACGCTGTCTTCTACTCCCCACAACATCGGGCTCACAAATCCTTCCGGTGGTGGCGGTGTATAGGCGGAACTGATTTTTAATATTTGCGCAACAAGTGTCGGGTCTCCCGGTATCCAGTTACCCATCACGATTCTTCCGCCAGGTTTAGTTACCCTCACCATTTCCTTCGCCACATCAAAAGGTTTTGGCGCAAACATGGCCCCGAAAATTGTGACAACAAGGTCAAAACTTTTATCAGCGATACTAGTAAGCCCTGTTGCATCACCTTCCTCGATGCGGCAATTGGGAATGCCTTCTTCTTTTATTCGTTTGTTGCCGGCTTCTACAAGATTGCTGGCGATGTCCACGCCTAAAACGTTAGCGCCGAGTTTCGCTTCAGGTATCGCGGTTGTTCCGTCGCCGCATCCAAGATCGAGAACATTCATTCCTTTTGTAATGCCTAATTTGCTGACCAGTGTTTCACCGCTCTCACGCATCGTTTGAGCGATCCGGGTAAAGTCCCCTTTTTCCCAGAGTGCTTTGTTTGGGTTCATTTGTTTTTGATTATTTATTTCGCACAAAACTAAAGGGAAATAGATTAAACCGTTTTAATGCAGGGGCCATTAATTTGATTAATCAGTTCAGAATGGTTGTTTTTTTTTCATAGAGGAAGGAGTGGCGCCGAAATGTTTCAGCGACCGGTCGAAGTTATAACGGATTTCTATTTTCACTGAGTTGTTCCGCCAGTCCAATAAGAATCCCTTCAGGACCGCGGATATAACAAAGGCGATATAATTCCTCATACTTCACCACTTCGCCGACGAGTTGCGCACCAATTTTTTGCAGCCTGGCAAGAGTATCATCGATATCGTCAACAGTGAACATAACCCGCAAATAGCCAAGAGCGTTTACCGGGGCCTTGCGGTGATCCGCTACAATAGGTGGAGTTAGAAATCGTGATATCTCGAGCCGGCTATGGCCATCAGGAGTAACCATCATTGCAATCTCCACATGCTGGTTTCCCAATCCGGTCACACGCCCGGCCCATTCTCCTTCTATCGTGGCCCGCCCTTCAAGTTGCAGGCCAAGCTCTGTGAAAAAGGCAATAGCCTCATCGAGGGATTCTACCACGATGCCAACATTGTCCATGCGTATTAATTTGTTTTTTACCATAGCTATATTTACTTATTAATTAAGTCATAATCTCTACGCCGTGGTTGGTGTTTTCTTCCACCAACCACCGATCTAAATCATTTACGATGATTAGTTAGAAATCCAGTTATCTTTTGTCGGCGAGTCTCATTGCATAGGTTGTTTCCCAGACGAGTCTCACTGCGTGGGTCTGTGCAAGGCGGACTCGTCGTTGAACTGTTCTTCTTTATGTTGTGCATTCGTCCTGTTGAAGCCAGCCTTCAATAAATTAAGTCCGCGTCTTTGTTGATTAGTTGCAACGCTTCATTGAATGACTGCGCAATCGGATTAAATTCATCGTATGATTTGTACACACCAGTGCTGTTCTTGAAAAAACCAATTTGGTGACTGTTGATAAGGTAATCACAAAAACCTACAAAATTCTTTGCGTGTTCATCCTGCTGTGTTAGGTTGTCAGTGTTCCTGGATAATTCTTCCAAATATTCATCAATTATTCGCTGTAAAAGCCAAAGCGAAAACATATTTGGTCGCCAATCCCAATTTTTAAAGCCGTCGGCTATTAAGTAAAGTTCTTTGAAGTCTTGCGGGAATGTATAATTAACTGTTTCCTCGGTACGCTTGATAGCATCAAGTGTTGCCGGTGGATTTAGTTGAATTTTCTCCACTTTCCATTGTTGGATGATTTCAGAGATTATTTCCAAGTCGTATTTAAAATTTATAAGTATCAATGAAGGTTGTCTTGCTGGCACACAACTCATAAATTTATTTATTCACGAATTTCGTTTGTGCGAGGTACAACGGGCAGGCTAAGGTCTGCTTACTAGCAGGACGTTCGAAATGTTATATTATCTTATTATTTACAAGCGCCGCATTCGTGATTCTCATTTATGTACTTAATTGTCGATTTACTAAGTTTTTCCAACACGTCAAGGTTAAGGTCGGCCAGCTTTTTAAAATAAATACAAGCTTTGCCCATTTTGTATTTCCCCAATTTTTCAAGCAGCTTTTCATTGTCACCGCCTGGAGTATAAACGTAAAGAGAGAACTCAGCTTTTCGGGGTGAAAAACCAATTATTGGCGCATCCCCTTCATGCCCGCTCGCATACTTATAATGATAATTTCCAAAACCGATAATAGTCGGCCCCCACATTTTGGGTTCAAAGCCAGACCATTCCTGCATAAGCTCAATGAGCCGAAGGCTGTCCAGCTTTTTTTGTTCCTGGTCAACGAATGAATTTATAAAATCAATAACGTCAGCTTCTGTATATACTGTTTTGTTTTTTGTAGCCATACAATATCAATTATTTTCCAGGTAGTGCTTTCATTCACAATACCCTGCTACATAAATTTATGACAGCCGTTCCAATTTTTCAAGAAAACACTGTTTGATTTCAGGGTAATGGTCTTCGTCCCTTTAATGAGAACTAACCCATAAATTATTCAGGCCGGTGCTGAAAGCAATAACCATTTGCAATACGTGTCATGTGTTTGCAGCGTGTACCGCTTTTGGTATTCCCTTTGCATTGAACAGTCGTGCCCTGGCCCTGTGCTTTATTGGGTGAGGACGAAGTGCCGGTTGCATAAATATTTACAGGCTTGCACACCTTGCACGGTTGCAAGCCCAGCTGCTTCGCTTCAGCAATTGTTATTTGTTCAGACACATTCTTCACTGTCCTGCACGTAGCCAAGTGGTATTTAGCGCCGGAAGGTGTTTTATAAATCGCCTGTGCTTTTACAGAAAGAGAGAGTAATAAAAGTGCAAGTATCTTTAGCATACTTCTTCGTGGTATACTCTAAAGTAAAAAGAATAAAGGTCTTTTGCAATAACGGCGGCAAGCTTTTATGTATGTCTTTGATTGCCAGCTTTTGGACGGCGGAACTCCGTTCCGCCCTGATAAAAAGTATAAGTAGCCCGGCTGCATTGCTATGCGCAGCATCCCGTGGACTATCATCGTCTGTTGTTGAGCGAAGCGAAATCCCGATGTATATCGGGACGGCGCATTTGTTAACCAACTGTCCCGGACGTCCGGGACTACTATCATCACCTGTTGCGTCGCACTCTTCAGCGTTCGGTAATTCTATTGAGCATTTTGGAAGAATCCTTTGGAACAGCTATTCTGAAAGTTATTATACACTCATGTCAATTTGTTTTTGATAAAATTAAACATCCGTTTTGGGTATCCTTTTTTGCAGTAAGGTATTTACTACGCTTGGTGAACTATTATCTTCTTTTGAAAAACCAGATGTTTGATGAGTAAAAATTATTTCCATGGCTTGAATAAAAATATTTCCTTTATCAGTTAGTTTATAATCTTCTTTAGTCAGAATTCCGGTTGCGACAGTTAAAGTCATTGCTTTATGTTTATTAATGACGTAATTGTGTTTTTCAGAACGATAATTTTTAAGAAACCAGCCGAGGATAAATAACAATGTAGAAAGGAGAAGTGCCTTTGTCACATAGAATGCGCTTAACAATAATGTTGTATATGGCTGAACAGATTTGTTCGTTGACGCATCCGTGATAATAGTAGTTGAATGTTTGTCACAAAAAACAAATAAAAGAAGAATTGCAAAGAAGATTAATATTACTGTGCAGGAAGCGATTAGCCATCTATTTGCTCTATTATTATTCTTGATTGCTTCGGTTGTAAAGTCATTACTTTTTTTTATTAATTCTATTTGCTCTAGTGCTTGGCTAGATTGTTTTAATGATCTGTCAAGATTTTTTATTTTTTCTTCTGTGCCTTCAAGGATTATATTTTTTTGAGATATAACTTTACTGATTAACTCACTTATTCTTTCTTCACTTGGCATTCCCATTCCAGTAATAACGTCGATATTGTGAACATTATTACTAGCTAATTGAGGAGGTTCTTGATCATGAATTTCAAATTCTACAATATGAATTTGTTCATTAGCTGTATTGTAATGGCCCACTAGTCGTACATAACGAGCATATGTTTCATTTATGAATCTGAAAGAAAACCAGCCGTTGGAGCCGTCTTGATTTTGATTTGAAAATACAGTAACAAAATTTATACCATCAGAAGATATACTTAAAGTAAACTTATACTTTCTATTGTTAATTCTATTATTTGGATTACCTAGATTGTCCCAGAGAAGAAACCGAATAACTGATAATCGATATTCTACTTCTAAATCTAAAGTATAAGTACAAGGCCAGTTTGCCGCAGCAAAGCCACTTGTGCCGTCATAGTTGATCACAATGCCATTTGTGGCATCTTCTGATCTTGTCCATTTTTCTTTTTCTATAGGGAGTTTCGTGAGAGCTAAGTTTGCCATGTATTTAAAATTTGACTCATTTTATCGTTGTTGAATATTAATGAGTGGGAATCTTTTGTAAATTATCCGTTTGTAATTCTTGGTTTAAATAGGGTAATCCGCAAATTCTAATTTTACCAACGTGGCCTCTTTTATGTTTTTGTTGACAACGAGGGCAAATTATTATTTCATCATAACATTTATAAAATAATCCTGTTGTTATGACCCATTGTGATTGACTAGTAGAAAAATAGCAATATAGTTTTTCACTGCTTTCAACACAATGATTTTTTTTACATTTACAAAAACCTTCATATGCAATATTTTGGCGATAAATCCAATATCCACCAGATAAAAGAATTAGATCTTTTGAAATGAATTGAATATTTTTTTTGTCACCAATTGGTTTTATAAATTCTAACAGATCTTCAAAGGAAATAACTCCTATTTCTAAAGCATTCAATAATGCTAAAAATACTTTGTCTTTATTTTTATTTTCTGTTAATTTCAAAACTGTTTTCTTTACTTTTTCGGCTTTGGAAATAAGATTCTCTAAAATAATAGCATAGCCAGGGATAAATTTTGGAGTTTTTGTCGCCTTTAACTGGTTACATTTTGTATGAGCTGGCAACCAATTTTCAAAACCATTTATATTAAAAGTTTCATCGTTTAATCCATACTCGATTAATATCCTTGTTCGTCTTTGATTATCTTCTAAAAGTTCTTCAGGAAAAAAATGATCTATGGTAGTTTCTCTATAGCTTAGTGGTTGAATGCATAACCAACACCTTTCTTCATGACACTTCCAAATTGCATACCTTTCAAATGGAGTAAATGTTTTTTTATTCATTTATTGGTTTTGTCTTATTCATCCGTCGTTTTGGAAGAAAATGGGTTTTTATTTTGGGCAATCAAATCAAGTTTCTCTTTAAAATTTTGACAGCAGTATGATTGAACTGTCATTATATTTCCGTCTTTTTTGAAATGAACAAGTATTCTGTTTTCAAATGTTGGGTGATCTGGACAAAATTTACCTTCAAGCTTTTTGTTCAGCTGCGAAGCAAGACTTTTGTTAGCTAAATTGGCCGTAAAGCCTTCTGGGTCTGATAATGGTGATTCAATATCAATCAACTTCGGAATAAATTTGATCATGTTGTCTTTTTAGAATTGTAAACGGATGCCAGTTTTAATAAAGATAAATGTTCAATTCAAAGCCTTAGTTCGTCTCTCGAATAACTAATTTTTATATGCTACTTATCATTTAAGTATTAATAGGGAGAAGGATAGGATAAGGTGTGAAGAAGTCCTAAGTTATGGTTTTTTCAGAAACCGGGCAAAACAGCAACGTTTCTCAGTAACTTTCTCACCTTCCGCAGCAGTCCTGGTAACTGCGTTTGTATTTCTCATAACTGCGTTTGTAGTTCTCTCAATATCATCAGTGGTTCTGTTAACTGCGTTTGTAGTTTTTTGATAGTCATCAGCACTTCTCGCAGCCGCCCCAGCAACTTTAGTAACCTCCCCCGGACTACTGGCAACTTACTTTGTAGTTCTCTTAAGGTTGTCAGTAGTTCTCGTAACTGCGTTTGTAATTCTTTCACATTTGTCAGGGTTTTTAACACCTGAATCAGCATTTTTCGAACCTAAATCATAAATTTTCTAAACTTCCGCCAAAAAAGGCCTGCTACATTTATATATATATGCTTACACTCAACATCATGCCCGTCATCCGGGCCCGCTACATCGAAAGGCCCTATTCATTTTTGGTAAAGGCGGGCTTCTCCCGCCACACCGCCCACCTGCTTTTAAAAAGCAGCACGCATGTCTTCCGGCTGGACCATATAGAAAAGCTTTGCCGCATCTTCATTTGCGAACCGCATGACCTGCTTTCTTTCACTCCGGATAAAGATGCGCCGTTACCTCCCGGTCATCCCTTATTTAAATTGCACAAAAACGAGCCGCCGCCCGACTGGAAAGAAACACTCGCCGCCATTCCTTACAATGAATTAAAAGAAATAACCGGCCAGTTAAAAAAATCGTGAGAGTAGATTAGATGAAAAAGAAAGGCTGTGTTGTGGGCAAAGGCGTTACTTCGGTCTTTTATCAATACTTGTTTTTATTAGCTCGCCGGCTTCGTTATACAATTTGAATTCGCCGACCGGGTTATCCTGCACATATTTTCCTTCTTCTTTTAATTGCCCGTTTTTAAAATATTCTCTTAAGTAACCATCAAGTTTTCCGTCTTTATAATTTTGCTCGGACGCAATAATTCCGTTAGCATAATAGTCAATTAATTTGCCATCCGCTTTTCCTTCCTTATAGTTTGTAATACTTATTGGTTTGTCGGTCGAATAATATGCATAACGAATAAATTCACCGTCCCCCTTACCGTTTTTGTAATATTGGATTTGCCAAACTTTATGTTGAAGCAGTTGCAGGTCAGGCATTGAATCCTCCGGGATTTTCTTATCGTTTTTAAGCCGGATAACTATTCCTTCCGGGTCAAGATAGATAGTCCATTTGCCATCATACTTCCCATTGTTATACAAACCTTCAGATTCAATAAAACCATTCTTATAAAAATATTTCCAATAGCCGGTAGGTGTATTATTTTTTAATTCACCAATAGCGAATAATGAACCTGTTCCATCCTTCCATTCAGTTATTCGCGGATTTGATTTGAAATAGGCGAGTGTTTTTAAATCGGCGGCAGCGTTTTTTTTAGGTCTGCTTCGTGTGCATAAACTAGTCGAGATAACATTATCCCGTAAGTAAGCCCATATCAACCATTCTTCACCCTCTTTAACGATCAGCCCGCAGGTCGCATCGCTCCATGCAGTATATATCATCACTGTATGTGAATCTATCTTTCCTTTAAATACATCTTCAATTTGAAATTCAATCCGTCGTTGTTTGTATACTGATTCATTGCGGTCTATGGTCACTTTTATCGCCTTGCCCACTATTATCATTTCACTGTTATTATAGTCCTTTATCGTAACCTCTCCGCGAAAATCTCCGCATGAACATGCTATTGCGTTAATGGGAAAGAATAATATAACAATCAATGATCGTATCATTTCAATGTCTTTTATCTGTTAGTTCAATAACCCATGCTTCATAAATTTACGAAACTCCTCTTTTTTAATTGTTCAGGATATCTATGGAGTTGCCAAAACATGAAAATGGAGCGATAAACCGGGTAACACACTTACCCTTTCTTTATTTCATAATGCAGTTCCACCATCCCGCTTTTATACGTAGTTACGTCTTTTAAATGCAATGCCTGTTCTTGTCCTTTATCATCAAAAAACAAAGTACCGCCACCCAGCATAACAGGCAAAACAGAAAGCCTTATTTCATCCGCCAATTGTAAACGAATAAATTCTCTCGCAAGCATCGCCCCGCCCACCAGCCAAACATTCTGATAATTTGGTTTCAGTTCTTCATTCACAAGTTTGTCCAGCCCGCCTGAATAAATTTTAATATTCTTTCTCTCCACCGGCAGGTTACGATGCGATACTACAACAGTCGGCACGTCACCATACACCCATCCATACGATTTCGAAAGTTCCACAGCATGTTGATATGTCCGTGCCCCCATCACATAGCAATCTATTGTTTTAAGAAACGCCTCCGCATCCGGTGCATCAACTCCCTTCTCATAATAGTCAGCCGTCTCAAACCACGAAACAGTATTGTCTTTATTGGCAATAAAGCCGTCCAGGCTTGACACCATATGTATCGTTATTTTAGAAAGGCCTGTTGTCATGTTATGTGGAGTTTATGAATATATATTATCCGCAGGATGCAGTGCATTAGCCCGGCTGCATTGCTACTATCATCGTCTGTTGCGTCGCACTCTTCAGCGTTCGGTAATTCTATTGAGCATTTCGCTGGCCTGTTCCTTTAATTGAAGATGAGATCTCTTTCTACTGTATGCCATTAACGCAATCCGGGATTTGTAACAATCCCCGGTATCGATCTCTCTAACTCTTCAAGATCATTTGCAGTGACAATGTTTCCCATCAAGCCGAGATATTTAAGCTTTTTTAATCCCTTGAGTTTATCAAGTTCATTGGCGATCGTAAGTTTGTTCATATACAAGATCAGTGTATCAAGTTCTTTAAGCCGGCCAAAACTGTCGGGAAGCGTATTGAGGTCAAGGCCTACCAGCGTTAAACTTTTAAGACCTGTTAAGGTTGTGATCTGGTCAGGCAATTGTTTATATGGAGGCTTTGATCTTTCCTCATACATTCTACCGAGCGGAGGATAAAGTGTCCACCCGGTCGTGCTATCCTTTGAAATGCATATCCGTTTAGCATTTTTAAGATCTCCGATCTCTGCGGGTATATTTTCCAGTCCATAATCAACCAAATGTATTTTAACATCTGTCAGCTCTGTCAACTCACCAAACAAAGAGGGTGTCTTCTTATCGCGACAACCAATTATAAAAAATACCAGTATAAATAGTAATATTCTCATTCACTCAAATCTACGACACCGCTTTTGCAAAACAAGCACGACGAACCTCATTATCATGTCCATTCATTTCTTGTTTCCCAGACGAGTCTCACTGCGTGGGGTTGTGTTAAGCGGACTCGTCGCAGGCCTGTTATCACTTTGATTGCGTACTTCATTCTATACTCAGGTAATCGAGTAAATTATTTTTACCATCGAGAAGCATTCGATACGTGAGTTGAAACGTTCTAATATTTTCCGCTGCACCTGTACCGCATCCCGGGAAATATTCTTTGGCATCTTTTTCATTACAATCCATAATACCCCCATTTGATTTTAGCCAAAAACCTTTTCGCCTACCGTTTACGAATTTCCCTATTTTTTCTGGTGCCCCTGTTGAATCCAAAAAAATGGCGTAATCATCGAACTGCCCATCTTTTATATGAAATGCAGATTTGATTGTAGAGTCAGGATAATAGGAAACCCAATCAAAGTGACGTATAATGTCGCTTTTGTCCGCTTGCGAAAGTGCTGTTTGGACTACCAATAGATGGAGTATAAGAAGTTTCAATGGCTTCATGATATGTTATTGCACACAAGCCATAAATTTACGAAACCACATTCGCAAAGCAAACCAATATATAGTGCTCTTCTCAAATGCTGAATAGAATTACCGAACGTACAAGAGTGCGACGCAACGGAAGATCATAGTAGCACTGTAGCTTGGCCCATAAAATCTTTTAATTAGCCGGAACAGAGTTCCGCCGTCCATTTCTTCTCACATTTTTGCCATTTTATTGTGAATAAATGGTGCGTTGCCAATCGGTTTAATGCTGGTAATTACTCTAAATTCGCCGATTACTAAACAGATATTTTGTGAGATTAAAGAGCTTAGAAATCAAGGGATTCAAAAGTTTTGCGGACAAAACGATCGTCAATTTTGATGATAATATCACGGGCATCGTGGGGCCGAACGGTTGCGGTAAGTCCAATATCGTGGATAGCATCCGCTGGGTGATCGGCGAACAAAAGATCAGCCACCTGCGCAGCGAGAACCTCGACAGCCTCGTATTCAATGGCTCCAAAACCCGCTCTGCCAGCGGATTGGCGGAGGTGAGCCTTACATTTGAAAACACCAAGAACCTGTTGCCTACAGAGTTCAGTACCGTAACTGTTACCCGTAAATTTTATAAAAGCGGCGAGAGTGAATACCGCCTGAATGATGTGCAATGCCGGCTGAAGGATATCCAAAAACCTGTTTATGGACACGGGTATCAGCACCGACAGCTATGCGATCATCGAGCTGGGCATGGTGGATGATTTAATTAAGGATAAAGAGAACAGCCCGTCGCAGGATGCTGGAGCAGGCCGCTGGTATTTCCATATATAAAACCCGCAAGAAAGAAGCGAAACTGAAGCTGGATGCTACGGAGCAAGACCTTGCCCGTATCGAAGATTTGTTGTTTGAAATAAACAACCAGTTGAAGACACTGGAAAGCCAGGCGAAGAAAGCGGAGAAATACCACGAGATAAAAAAAGATTATCGTGAGGTTAGCATTGAACTGGCGAAAGCCGCACTCGAGGGCTTCAACCTTACTTATAAAGAACTGAACGAGCAACAGATGCGGAGACGGATAAGAAACTAAGAATGGAAGCGGAGATCGCTACGGGACGAAGCGGCGCTGGAACAGGAGAAAGTAAATTTTATAGAAAAGGAAAGGCAGTTGCAAAGTATGCAGCATGCGTTTAATGACTTAGTGCAGCAAGTGCGTACAAAAGAGAATGATAAGAACCTGGCCGCGCAGCGCCTCGATCATTTGAAAGAAAAAGAAACCAGCCTGAAAGATTTTTTACAAAAGGCAAGCGGGCAGTTGATGGGCATCGAAGAAAGTATGCGCTTTACCGAATTGCAGGTGGAAGAAGAAGATAAGAGCTTAACGGGTTTGAATGAGCGGTTGCAGCAATTGCAGGATGAAGTGGGTGCTAAAAAAGAAGTGCTGGATGATAAGCGCAACATGGTAGATTCCTTACGTGGCGAATACCAGCAAGTACAGCGCAACCAGTTTGATGCGGAGAAGAAAGTGGCGGTAGCGGATACATCTGTTCAGAATTTGCAAAGGGCGATCAGCCAGATAGAAGAGGAGAGAAAGCAACGGGAGGCGGAGCGCCAGCAACTGGACCAGGAAAGAATATTAAAGAAAAAGAATTAAACATAAAGAAGGTAGACCTGGAACAATTGCAACTGCACCAGGAAAACACCAAAGACCAGATATTGCAAACACAGGCTGTACTCGATGGCCTTCGCAATGAGCTGGCGGAAGAAAACAGGAAGCTGGATGCAAAGAAGAATGAGCATGACCTGCTGAAAAGCATGATTGACTCGATGGAAGGTTACCCCGACAGTGTGAAGTTTTTGCATAATAACCAGGACTGGAACCATACATCACCAATACTTTCTGATATATTATATGTAAAGGAAGAATACCGGACGGCGCTGGAAAATGTGCTGGAGCCTTATTTAAGTTATTACGTGGTGAATGATTTGCACGAAGGTTTGCAGGCTGTTCATTTACTGGATGAGAATAAGAAGGGTAAGGCGAATTTCTTTTTGTTAGATAAAATCAACGCTAATGAAGAAACGAATAATTACGCTAATACACACCAATTAGAAAATGCGATACCCGCATTAAGCGTAGTTGATGTAGAAGAAAAGTACAGGAAGCTGGCAGAGCATTTGTTAAGCAATGTGTTCGTCGCCGACAGTGAAGATGCGTTGCAAAACAGCAACGGGTTCGTAGTGATTGAAAAGAATGGTAAGTATGTAAAAGGCAAATACTCACTGACCGGAGGCAGCGTGGGCATGATCGAAGGAAAGAAGATCGGCCGTGTAAAGAACTTAGAAAAATTACAGGAAGAGATAGCAACGCAGGATATAGTGGTGGAGAAATTAAGGTCGGTGATACAGGCGAGGCATAATGAAGTGATCGCTTTCAACGAAGACCTGCGGGAGACAGCAGTAAGGGAAACAGAAAGAGAAATACAGCAACTGAATAACCAGACATTCTCCCTGCATAATAAATTGGAGAACCTTCACTCGCTGCAAACCAGCAGCCATCTCCGCCTGGAAGAATTTTCTTTGCAAATGCAGCAAACGCATAGTTCAATAGAAGGCGTGAGGAACTTGCTAATGGAGTTTAGCGACATGCTGCAGGTAAGCGCTGCCAAACTTTCCGAAGGAGAAGAAACGTTTAAAGCTACCGAGCTTGACTACAGTGAAGCGACGAGCCAGTTCAATGAATTTAACCTGAATGTAACGAAGCAACAAAGCAAGATCAATGCGCTGAAACAGGAACTGGATTTTAAAAACAACCAGTTGCTCGATCTGAAACAGCAAATAACAAATAATACCAACCAACTGACGGAAACTGTGGAGAATATCGCAAAGTCCTTGGAGACGCTGACTAATATTGAAGATGGCTTGTTACAAGCAATGAAGAATAAGGAAGAAGAAGAAATAAAGTTAAATGAAGCTGACCAGGCTTATTATAACTTACGCAATCAACTGAGTGAAAAAGAAAGTGAACTGCGCCATAAAGTGAAAGATAAAGAACAGGTGGAGCATTTACTGATTGCTATAAAGGATAAGCTGAATGAACTGAAACTGCAACTGGCCGGAACAAAAGAAAGACTGGATGTAGAGTTTCGCATTAAACTGGAAGATATATTAGACCAGGCCCGCACTACGGAAACAGCGTTGGAAGAATTGCAGGAAAAAGCTGACAGGATGAAGAAGCGCCTGGAGAACCTGGGTGAAGTAAACCCGACAGCGATTGAAGCTTTCACGGAAATGAAGAAGCGTTACGAGTTTATCGTGGAGCAAAAGAATGACCTCGTGAATGCGAAAGAAAGTTTGCTGAAGACGATTGAAGAAGTAGAGGTGACAGCAAACCAGAAATTCTTAGATACATTTAATTTAGTAAGGGACCATTTTCATAAAGTGTTTAAAACATTGTTTACGGAAGATGACCAGTGCGACCTTGTATTGGATAATCCTGAAAATCTTGCGGAAACAGGAATTGATGTAATTGCGAAACCAAAAGGCAAACGTCCTACATCATTAACACAGTTGAGCGGTGGGGGAAAGAACATTGACGGCAACAGCGTTGTTGTTTGCGATCTACCTGATCAAGCCGGCGCCATTCTGTATACTCGATGAAGTTGATGCCCCTTTAGATGATGCGAACGTGGGCAAGTTCACGAATATGATCCGCCAGTTCAGTGATAATTCGCAGTTCATTATCGTTACGCACAATAAAATGACGATGAGCACAGTGGATGTAATTTATGGTGTGACGATGCAGGAACCGGGAGTGAGCAAATTGGTGAGTGTCGATTTCAGGGGGTTAGCGGCGAGTGAGAATTAGAATGTAATAAGTAATAAGTAATAAGTAATAAGTAATAAGTCATAAGTCATAAGTCATAAGTCATAAGTTATTGGTCCTGCGGAAGCGGGACTTTTTTTATTTTAGGATAGTCAATGCGACGATTCTTAAGTTGTTCAATATTCTATTGTTTGCTCGAAGTCACACCGGGCTTGACCCGGTGCCTTTCACTGAAAAAGCCTGTGGTAAGAGAAAGTTGACGGGTCAAGCCCGCCATGACATCGTAAAATATGATTGAAATGAATATACGATTACAGGGAGGTGCAGGAAATTATGGATACCAGTCTTTTGCTAAATCAATCATATCCGGATTATCTTGTCTTATCAATTCAATTTTCCATTTTCGTAACCACTTCTTTAATTGTTTTTCTCTTGCAATCGCATTTTTTATATCAGCATAGTCTTCATATAATACATGAGATAGTGACATTTGTACTTACTAGTAAATACGCTTTCATTATTTCGATGTTGCCAAACTCTTGTTTCAAGATTGTTTGTCAAGCCTGTATAAAAAACGGTTCGGGCAAAATTGGAAAGTATATAAACTGAGTATGAAATAATGCGGGACATGTTTTCAAAGCTAATGAGCTGATGCCAGGGAAAATCTCGAAATTTTTCGAATTAATAAGAGGGTGAAAATTAAGCCTAAATACGGTGTATAAAAAGAAAGATGCCGGGTCAAGCCCGGCACGACATTCTTTTGTTTATAGAATTATTTTTTTAAGGGGAAATGCTTTTAATCCTTGAGTAAAGATTGGGTAGAACTGATTTACCCTTTCAACTTTTCCACTACGTCCACATACTCTTTCATCGCCTCTTCTTTTGTTTTTCCTTTTAACCCGCTCCATGCATCATACTTTGCTTTGCTTACGAAATCAAAGGGATTTGACGGTGGCTCGGTATTGACATCGCCTTCACTCGCTTGTTTGTAAAGAGAATAAAGTTTTAATAATGTTTCATTGCTGGGCTTCTCTGCCAGTGTTTTACTGTCGGCAGCGGCTTTTTCAAAAAGTTCTTTTAGTTCCATCATTATTTATTTTTATAAAAAAAGAATAGTCAATTGTTAATCAATATAAATATAAATCGCCAGTTAGGTATATAAAAAAAGATCCCGGATAAACCGGGATCTTTTTTTATATAAGTCAGAATATTCTTCTTATTCAAAAATGTAGCGGAGTCCTATCTGGCCCTGCCATCTTGCACCGAAGTTCAACGTCCATGGATCACGGGCGGTAAAGTTGTAACCTACACCCTGGCCGGCTGATGGGCCGGTTGTTCTGTTGGCAACTGTAGAAAGTATGGAATATGCTTTGTTCGTTACAGACCATTGACGTCCCCAGCTCTTATCGATAAGATTAGTCAGGTTAAATACATCAAATGTAAACTGAAACGTATGTCTTTTGCTGCCGGTCAAAAAGGAGAAATCCTGTGTAAACCGTGCGTCAATCACATGTTCCCATGGCGTGCTTCTTCCATTTCTTTCTGCGTACTGACCTCTCATTTTTGAAAGGTATTTATCATTAACGATAAAGTTTTCAAATGCAGCGGATTGTTGAGCCGCAGTTTGTACAATCGCATTATTAGCGCTGTTTACCTGGTCAACGAATTTAATCTGGCTTTGGTTTGCAGGAATATAAATCAGGTCATTTCCAAAACGACCGTCACTGTTCAAGTCACCATTAACCAAATAAGTAAATGGAGAACCAGAGTTGGCGCTATAGAATAGCCCAACGGATGTTTTAAAGAATTTAGCGTAATGGAAAGAATAAGAAACCGTCGCAAGGATCCTGTGCTTCAGCCCGTAATCAGAATTAGCCAAACCTGCATTGTTTGGATCTCCTACTACCTGTACAAACTCCCATTGAGAAAGGGCTGTAGAACTTGCGCCACCGTTTACATCCGCGGCCCCGTTGTAGTTATAAGCGATTTGTGCAAACAGGTTTTTAGTGGTTTTATTTAAAGTAAAACCAGCATTGTAAGTATACCCTTTGTTTGTATTAGTAAGATAAAGGGCATTAGTAATAGCAACATTTTTTTTCCTGGCGTTTGCGTTAGTTGAAAAAGCTATTCTTTTATCAAAGCCCGCGTTATACGCAGGGTCAACTACACCCACAGGGGCAGTCAGGTTGATATCCTGGTAGAAAACGTTATTGATAGTTTTAGAATATAACAGGTCGACTGTAAGGTTAAGTCCTCCTGGTAATTTAGCGTCAATACCCAGGTTCAAACGCATTACCTGTGGTATTTTAAAGTCTTTGTCCATTATGTTTACTTCAAATGTATTACCAGCAGAGCCGATATTACTTTGATTATTTACATTAGGCTCAAAACCATTGCCCCCATTTACATCAAATGGCGCTGCGTTCGGAGTGTTATCTGTTTGTGCGGTTGTTTTTAATAATAAACCGGTGCCACCAAACTGGTTAGATATCCATACAAAAGGTACACGACCGGTAAACAATCCGATACCACCTCTTAAGATCAGGCTCCGGTTACCTTCTATATCATAGTTAAAGCCCACACGCGGCGACCATAATAACTGGCCGTTAGGCACATTGCTTGTTTTATAATCAGGTCCGAAAGTAGTTTCTACAACAGGGTTGTTGGCTGGTTTTGTACTGAAGACAGGAATATCGACACGCAATCCCGCAGTTAAGCGGAATTTAGGATTGAATTGAATTTCATCCTGTGCATAAAAGCCAAGTTGCGCTGCTTTAAATTCAGCGGAAGGCCTGTCATCAACAGATTTGTTGGCGGAAAAAGATACATCAAACTGGCGGGGCTGGTTGGCATTGAAATCAGCGACGCTTGCAAAGCGCCAGCGTCCGTTAAAATTATTGATGAATAAATTCCTGAATTTGAAGAACTCATTATGTGTTCCTATCGTGAAAGTGTTTTTGCCTTTGAAAATTTTCAGGTTATCAGTGATCTCAAAAATGTCCTGGTCCAGTTCATTTGCAGCAGAACTTCTTTCAGAACCTAACTGTATCGTACCTGATCCTTTTGCGATTTCAATAGATGGAAACAGCGTGCCATAAGTCGTTCTGAAATCCCTGATGCGGTGCCTGCCTAAAATCAGGTTATTTGAAAACGTATTATTAAAACGGCTTCTTAATTCAGCCACTGTAATATTTTGTTCGTTATTGAAACGATACGTGTTGTTGCCAAAACGGAAAAGTGTACCGGTACGGGAAATATTATCATCATAAGCACTGATGTAGTTATGACGAACAGTTAAACGGTGCTTTGCAGAAATGTTCCAGTCTATACGGCCAAACACTTTATCACTTTGTGTTTCCGCGTCAAAAGCAGCGGCTGTTCCTACATCATACTGATACCTTGTCTTCAAACTGTTTGCAATGTCTGTAGCTTCTTGTGCAGTAAGTACTGATCCTGTTTCGCCAGCATTGAAAATAGTTGGGGCGGTTTTCCTTCCTAATTCCCCGCTTACAAAAACGAATAATTTATTTTTAATGATAGGTGCGCCGATACGAAAACCATATTGTTTGTCAGCGAAAGTTGCAGTTTTTACACGGCTTACAGGGTCTTTTCCAACTGTGTTTTGATTTCTGAAGAAATAATAAATAGAACCTTCTATATTATTAGTACCAGAACGGGTAATAGCATTTACACCACCACCGGTGAAATTTCCGTAAGTGATATCATAAGGGGCGAGTACCACTTGTATTTCCTGGATCGCATCCAGTGAAATGGGGGTAGTAGCTGCCTGGCCGCCCGGCGTACCGGAACCAGATAATCCAAAAACGTCATTATTTACAGCACCGTCAATGGTAATATTATTAAACTTATTACTGGCGCCTCCAAAAGAGTTGTTACCGTTGGACTGTGGCGTTAAACGGGTAAAATCCTGGAGACTCCGGGTTAAAGTAGGAAGAGACGCAATTTGTTCTTTGCTGATAGAAGTAGATGCACCAGTTTTTCTTCTTGCACCTGCACTTCCCGCAGCTGTCACGATTACATTCGTAAGTGTCTCTCCCGCAGTTGCTAAATCCGCATCTACACGGATATTTTCTCCCAGCGGAAGGACCAAGTTGTCCTGCATAAAAGGACTAAGTCCCACAAAAGTTATTTCAACTTTATACGGGCCGCCCGGTATCATGTTAACGATATTATAGATACCGTTAGATCGTGTCAGGGAAGTGAACACTGTACCGGTAGGTAAGTGGGTCGCTTTAATTGAGGCTCCAACCAGCGGCTCACCGTCACTTTTTTTGACATTCCCGGTCATACTGCTGGATGTCACCTGCGAAAAAACAGAAGTACTTGCTACAAATGCAATAGCAAGCATGAGTGTGATTCTCTTAAGCATATTAGTTAATTAAAGTTT
The DNA here is from genome assembly GCA_037200685.1 of Chitinophagaceae bacterium. Lineage (GTDB taxonomy): Bacteria > Bacteroidota > Bacteroidia > Chitinophagales > Chitinophagaceae > JAJKIP01. Next base: position 144,799 of record JBBCIG010000017.1, on the reverse strand, counting down.
ACAGAGTTAGGTGCAAAGAAAGGGAAAATCCTAAATGGGGCACGGATAAAATATTAACAAATCATCATCGTTTGGTAACGGGTTATTGACAAGTTTATTAACCGTTTTGCTGCTTTAAATGCCTCAACTTTCCGCACATTTTTTTGTTGTTACCTTTGCTAAAATCATTATATGCTGCATCCTATAGCTGAGGCGATACAAGACATAAAGGACGGAAAACTAGTAATCGTGGTGGACGATGAAGATAGGGAAAATGAAGGTGATTTTATCGTTGCCGCTGCGAATATCACCCCCGAGGTAGTGAATTTCATGACTAAATTTGGACGGGGCCTGATTTGTGTTCCCCTGCCTGAAGAACGTTGCGACGAACTCGGCCTGGAATTAATGGTCAGCAACAATACCGCCCTGCACGAAACAGCCTTTACCGTCTCCGTCGATCTGCTCGGACATGGCTGTACCACAGGCATTTCCGCACAGGACCGTGCAAAAACAATCCTCGCATTGATTGATCCTTTTACCAGCCCCGCTGATTTAGGCCGGCCTGGACATATTTTTCCATTAAGGGCGAAAAAAGGCGGGGTTCTCAGAAGGGCCGGGCATACAGAAGCGACCATTGACCTGGTGCGATTAGCCGGTTTCCCTGCGCCGTATGGCGGCGTATTGGTGGAAATCATGAATGATGATGGCACCATGGCGAGATTACCCGAACTGATAGAAATCGCTAAAAAATTTGATTTCAAAATTATTTCCATCAAAGACCTTATTGAATACCGCATTAAGCGGGATTCGCTGATCGAAGAAATCGTGAGAGTGGAAATGCCTACCAAGTACGGCGATTTTAAATTAGTCGCATTCAAAGAAAAAAAATTCAAATAACGAGCATCTTGCATTAATAAAAGGAGAGTGGAATAAAGATGAGCCCGTAATGGTGCGGGTGCATTCATCCTGTTTCACCGGCGATATTTTGGGTTCGCTCCGCTGCGATTGCGGCGAGCAATTGCACAAGGCCATGCAACTGGTGCAGGAAGAAGGCAAAGGCGTTATATTTATATATGAACCAGGAAGGCCGCGGCATCGGCCTGCTCAATAAATTGAAAGCTTACCGTTTGCAGGAAAACGGGATGGACACCGTGGAAGCGAACCTTCACCTCGGTTTCCAGATGGACCAGCGGGATTATGGCATTGGCGCACAAATACTCCGCTCGCTTGGTATTTCTAATTGCGGTTGATCAGCAACAATCCCAAAAAACGTGTCGGCCTCATCGGTTATGGTCTGGAAATCGTTGAAAATATTCCCATTCACATCCAGTCAAATCCTCACAACGAAAAATATTTACAGACAAAGCGGGATAAGCTCGGACATGATGTAAAGAAGTGATGTTTTTATTAGCCCGGCTTCGGTTTTTCATGGCATCGCCTGTTGCGTCGCACTCTTCAACTTTCTGTAATTCTATTGAGCATTGGCGAAGTGTCGGCATTTTTCAAACATTTCAATAAACGCAGGGATATATCAGCCCGAACATTTTTTTAAAGAAAAATGTAATAGCCCACGGTTTCAACCTAGCCCACGGTTTCAACCGTGGGTGAGAAAAAATAAAATCCCATTAAAACCATTTTAATGGTTTTATAAAATACGGAATCAAACATGTTTGGAAATAAAATGGTTAAAACCATTTCCGAATACAGGTGCGCATTCATATTATACCCTCGGTTAAAACCGTGGGCTTTTCATTTTAATGATTATTGATTTTATCATTAATGCCACCCCTTCGGGGTTTTGATAATTCTTCTTGAACCGTTTCCTATAGTAATGCCATCCCTTCGGGATTTCTATAAAATATTTCGAAGGTTATTGTATTAATATCATTCTTTCCGCATTTAACCAAATTGCTTTATATCTTAATCCCGAAGGGATGATATTAATATAGAATTTTTAATCGTTATTAACGGTTTCAAACCCCGAAGGGGTGGCATTAATAATAAAATGAAAATAATGCTATTGATAAATGTAAACATTGAAACAATAAATCAAAAGGCGAATAAAAAATTATTTACGATGAATTGGAATGTTCTTGCTCATCCGTGTTAATGCTGTTGAAGAGTGCGACGCAAGGGACGATGCTAGCAGCACTACAGCTGGCTACATAATAATTGTAAAGGCCGTTCGTCCCGATATACATCGGGATTTCGCTTCGCTCAACAAGGGACGATGCTAGCAGCACTACAGCTGGCTACATAATAATTGTAAAGGCCGTTCGTCCCGATATACATCGGGATTTTGCTTCCCTCAATAAAGGGCGATCATCCGTGTTACCACAGCGGGAATCAAAAAAACTTTTCTACTTAAATAAATTGGGAAATCAATTCGAACCGTTCGGATCTTTTTCCTTCCCGGTTGTGGTTTGTTCAGAAGGAGCGGGAGGAGGTGGCGGCGCTGGTTGCTTCTTTTTCTTTTTGCTTTTAAAAAACGAAGACAAGCTTTCAAACTCTCTGCGGTAAGCGATGCTGGCGCCGGAACGTTTTGTTCTCGGCCGCACCGGTGCTGCTGGTTGTAAGATAGTCGAGGTTTTGCCTGTAAAAGAAACTGGCACGGGATGGAACCGGTTTGATTGATGAGCCATTCGGCAGTTACATCCGGTAAAAATTGTACGTTTTGTTGAATTAGTAGCCTGCAACGGTACATCGAGTGTACTTCCTAATGTTACAATAAAAACGGTCTTTAAACATAGAGATCGGTACGTTCACATTCACACTGCTTTGATTGATATTAAAACCACTGCTGCCGTTGTTTATCCAGTAAGTTGCGGTTATATACAGCGCCGCTAAAGTTGATGCTGATATTATCGGTTTTTAAAATGCGGGCAAGTTCGCTGTTCAACTTTTTATTTATTTCATTGAAGAACAAACCGGAAAGACTGGAGATAGTACTATAAGAAAGTTCAGTCAACGTTGTAGCGATACCGCCCGATGCTACATTCTGTGTTGTCTCTGGTGGCGCAAAACTGTTGAATACAATCAGGTACGTTACCTGCCGGTTGATCTCATTTTCATTTTCTACGATCTGCCGTATGTTGGAGCTGATCGCAAAATCATTATTCACCCGGCTGTTGGGTTCAAATTCAAGATCGAATTTAAAATCCGGTTTAAATAATGCGCCGGATAAATTAGCCACTACATAAACATCTTCCCGCATTCTTGCATAAGAGGGATCTGCATTGAAAATTGTATTGGCCAGCGGGGCGAAGCTTACATTTTCCGCTGTATAAGTTGCCTGGAATTGTATCCGTGCATTATATGGATCACCACTCCATGATATAAAATTGCTACCGCCTTTCTTTAACTTAAATGGTTTTTTAAAGAAAGACTGGAAGGTGAAAAGATAATCGCCTTCTTCAATATCAAAGCGGCCACGCATACTTAATTTTTCATTTGTGCCTGAATGTATATTCAGTGTACCCGAACCTTTTCCTTTTATTTCATCACGGTAAGATCATCGAGAATAACTCTTACGGTTAGCATAGGGTTGGCGGTTACATCTACATCGTACGTAACATTGGCGATTTGTTTTCCATAGGTTACTTCTTCCATCTCACGCCCAAATTTTCTTTCTACCAAAAAGTCAGCAATGCCTGTTTCCCTGCTTTTGGAAGAAGGAATAGTTACCATGCTGCTGTCGGTAGTGGAAGCGATAGCATCTATTTTCATCAGCATGTCGGAATCATAACCTGATAAAGAAAATGAGCCGGTGCCTTTTACCCCGGCCATAGAATTGTTTATTATTATTATAGCCTGTATTTAATAATTGAACCGGCCTGTTATTAGCGGCATCAGTGGTGTTGGGGCTTACGGGTAGATACGGAAAGATCGAAAAAACATATTTTTAAAAGAAGTATGTTGGATGCCACCCACGAGATAAAATCGGGTTTTCCGTTACCGGGTCGATTAAAACGATGCCATCTAATTTTATTTCATTTGGTTTTAATTCAAGCTCGGTATCCTGTATTTTATAAAAGCATTGGGTGAAATTGACTTTTTAAAACCGGCATCCTGCAATCTTCCTTTGCCTGTTATCTGTAATTTGCTCAATTCGCCACGGATATCGAAGTCGCCGGTTATGTATCCTTCCATATCGGAGAAAAGGGTACCTAAAAAGCGTTCAAGAATTTTTACTTTATAACTTTTGGCTTTTAGCGCTATCAGGTTGTCTTTTTGTTTAGCAGATCGAAGAAGAGGTTGAGATCGAAAGCGAGGTTATTATTTTCAATCAATGGTATTGCCTTTCGCTTTCAGCTCTTTTGATTTTCCATCGTAGGTTACATCGATTTTCGCATCACCAATCGATTCATTATCCAGCCGCAGCCCTTCGACCTGTAGATTATTGGAAGAAATAAAAAGGTTGCCTGTCGGGTCTTCGATCAATACATTGCCGGATATCAGTCCTTCCACCCTGTTCTTTGGTAATAATAGAGGAGCGAAGTCGCCTGCGTTTACTTTTTTTAGCTCTACTGATAAATCATTTTTATTACCGGTTTCAGAAAGATTACTCTTTTATTACTATTTCCTGGTTGCTTTCCCGTAGCACCAACTGGCCGGTGGCTGGTACTTTATTACGGAATTCCCAATTCGCCCGGTTTCATCTATCGTCCATGTTTTACCATTGACGACAAAAGTAGAAGGATCGAATTCAATTTTCACACCCGTTGGAATAGGTCATCACCTGAGCATTCAGCTTCGCCTGGTTGATGGCCTGGTTCGTGCCTGTGGTGATCTGCACTTTCGATACATCGTTACTTGCCTTGATGTCGAAAACGGCTAGCGGTACATTCAGGCTGTCACTGATATTGATATTAGCCGCCGAACCAGAAAGGGCAAGATTGGTACTATCACCTTTCGCTGCGATGACGACGTTATCAAAATTATAGTTCTTGTATTTGAACTGCGGAACATCGCATTCAGCGTAATTGATTGGTGATGGTATAAGGCTGCCATAAATATGACTGTTGTTAAAACCGGCAAGACTACTGTCAACTAATTTTATATAATCATCTATGTATTGTGTAGAAATGTCAAATGTCAAATGATTCATCTTCCGGGAGATGCCGGGGCGGTTCAATATAAGAAGGGTAATACTTATTAAGGAATAATTTAAACGCATCTGGCAAATCACGGATAGAAAAATTACCCGTAAGTTTTGCTTCAAATTCATTCGATCTCGCCTTTAATATTTTTTCATTGTTGATATACTCTGATGAAATAATTAATGAATCGAAAGGCAAAGGGTTCCCGTTTCTTGACAGCGAAGCGTCGGTAATATTCGCATAGCCCCAGGAAGTTATCGATATTGTCACCTGTAAAAATTTAAATTGAGTTTGCCTTTGAAAGCCAGGCTGTCTTTTACCAGGTTTAATTTTTTAAGGTTCGCTTTTTTTACATCAGCGATAAAATTAATATACAGGTGTTTTGCTGTTGAAATCCACTAACCCGTCATCGTTAACTCGACTTCAGGATCATTAATCGAAGCAGCGCCATCAAATTTATTTTTATCGAGCTTTCCTTTTACGACTGCATTTGTATAGCGATAGCCATTATACTCAACGAATTTTATTTTTCCCATCGAGTTCAGCCTGCCGGTCTTTATCATTAAAGCCCCTGCCTTTCACTGCACCATCTATCGCAATAGCGCCGAGAGCAGGATCGCCGATAAAACTTCCCAGTTGAAAAGATTCAGTGGATACCTTACCTGAATAAAGCGGCGCTTGTCCCGCAGGAAGTTTCATATTCAGGTCACTTTTTTATAACGCCTAAATTTGTTTGTATCGTACCGAATGTAACAAAGTCACGAATGAAGCCGGTAAAGCTTCCGTGAAAACGTATATATTGTAATTGCCGAAGATCGGGGCTTGTTACCTTTCTCACAGCTGGTATAAAAGCCGCCGCATCATTATAAGTTGTATTAAAATTATCCGCCTTAAAATCAATTAAGGTCTGGTTGATAGCCGGTAAGCCAGTCAGTGTAACATCACCTTTCAACGATGTATTATTCCCTGCTTGTACAGAATGGCCGCTGCCGGTCAGGTCATTTACCGTACCTCTTATCGCCCCGCTGATCCGGATATTCTTTTTCCATGATTTAACAGAGGTGCAAAGAAAGCAATATCATCACTGTCAATCTCTGAATCAGCAAAATTGGCCTGCATGTTTACTTCATGCATAAAATCGCCCATGCTGCCAATATCTTCGTAGCTCATCCGGAAATAATTACGGATGATACTGTTATTCGTTTTTATTTCAAGGTCACTAAAGCCATTTCCTGCGGCGTAAGTTTTACACTGGCTTTCATATCCTTTACTTCAAAGCCGCTTCTTTCTGTTGTTTGTAAAGTGAGCTTAGCAGTGATCGTATCTTTTTCCCAACGAATACCGGTAAGCGTTGTATTTATTTTATTAAAGGAAAGATGTTTTCCATCAAATGTCGCCAGTGCGGGAATGGTGGAATATTTTTCATTCTTAAAAGTACCATTGGTTATTTCAACCTTATCAGCGTTTACTATCCAGCCCGCCGCATTCCCATTTCAATAAAGAATCCATGACCACCGGTTTTTCAACAGTGACCGTATCAATTGCAGTCGCCGGTTTTATCGCGGCGTAGCTGTATAAGCTTACAAAAGGATCAACGATGTTTAATGATATTAATCGAAATCTCTTTCCCGTTGAAATCAATCTTCTTCGCATCCAGATCAAGAGAGGAAAAGGACATAATCATATTTTGCCCAAGCCATTCATCTTTTTTTATGAAAACAACATTTTTGAGATCAAGCTTTTTCAGATCAAGTTGTGTGCCGCCGCTTTTTTTATTACCGGATGAAGGCGATGAAAATAATCAAGCAAAAATTGGTGGTTCCAAACTGAATCTTTGCGCTGCATTTTAATCACGGCATTTTCAAGCCCGATGTAATTTCAGTTCAATACTCTTTTTAAAAAAGAACCAATCCGTGATACGTACTGTCGCTTCGCCTGCATACACAAGTGTATCACGGTCATGATCTTCTACGATCAAACCCTGCAGGTGCATATTATTAAAAAGGGAAAAATCAACATGTCTGATTTCAACTGTTGTATGCAAATCTTTTGATAAACGGCTGGTAACTTTTTTAACGATCCAATTTTGGCCAAAAGGAGTTTGAATAAAAATCCACGCCGCTAAAATGAGGAAAAGCAGTGAACCCAAAAACCAGAGTATTATTTTTTTGAATTCCTCAGGGTCAATTATTTAACCTTAAAATTACGCATTCGGCTCCTCAGGGCAAATTAAGTACCAGAATTTAACAAGGATAAAAGATGTTGGGACGATGACCCTGCCATCATCACGGGAAGATTTACGATTCTTTAATTGGTAAATTGCTGAAAAATCACACAACATGAGGAGCCTGTTGCTACTTCTTTCCTTTTTTATTTTTGGTAAATCCTGTTCCCAAACCGGCAAAGATTCTTTGAGTGATAAATTCGTTCTTGTGATACACGGCGGGGCGGGTACGATTCTCAAAAGCCAGATGACACCGGAGAGGGAAAAAGGCTATACTGAAGCATTAAATACGGCGCTGGAAAAGGGTTACGCTATTTTAAAAATGGAGGCACGGCGCTGGATGCGGTGGAGGCAACAGTGAGATATTTGGAAGATAATCCCTTATTTAATGCAGGGAAAGGAGCGGTATTTACCAACGAAGGAAAGAACGAACTGGATGCGTCCATCATGAATGGGAAAACAATTGGCAGCCGGATCAGTAGCCGGCGTGACGACCATCAAAAATCCCATCAGTGCCGCAAGGGCCGTGATGGAAAAAAGCCCACATGTGATGATGGCGGGCAGGGGAGCCGAACAATTTGCAAAGCAACAAGGATTGGTAAATCGTTGAACCCATCTTATTTCTATACAGACGATAGGTGGCGGGCTTTGCAAAATGCGAAATTCTCAGACTCAATGGAGAATATAAAAAGCGATTCGGTACCGAAAAAGACTTCCGGTTTAAAACAACCGGGCAATAATGACAACAAATATGGAACCGATGGGGCTGTTGCCTTAGACCGTCATGGTAATCTTGCCGCGGCCACCAGCACCGGCGGTATGACCAATAAACGTTTTGGGAGAATAGGTGATTCGCCGATTATTGGAGCCGGTACTTACGCTTGATAATAATACTGTTGCTATTAGTGGTACAGGCTGGGGCGAATATTTTATCCGCCTGGTAATGGCGAAAAGCATTAGCGATATGATGGAATTCGGAAAAATTGAAACTCAATGATGCCGCCAATGAAATGGTGATGAAAAGATTACCTGCACTGGGAGGTGACGGTGGTTTGATAGCAGTTGATAAAAACGGCAATATCGCCATGCCATTTTGTACAGAAGGTATGTACCGCGGTTATATAAAGGAAGATGGCAGGAAAATTGTCAGCATATACAAGCAGTAAGCCAATACTTTTTCTTCATTAACTTTCCATAAAATCCTTTCATGCTAAGATTTATCGTTGCCTGCCTTTTATTAATGGTGTCTTTCAATATATCAGCGCAGCGTTTTGGCGGCACGCCTCCTTCCGTAAAATGGAAGCAAATAAATACCGACTCGGCATGAATTATTTTTCCCCGCGGGATTGGATAGCGGGCGCAGCGTGTAGCTGCAATCGTTCATTACCAGGCGATGCACCCGGCTTCTAATAATTTGGGTGATCGTTTAAAAAAGATCAATATTGTTTTGCAAAGCCAGACGACTATTTCTAATGGCTATGTAGGACTTGGCCCTTACCGCAGTGAATTTTATTTAAACCCGCAACTGGATAATTTCCGGATGGGCAGCCTGTCGCAACCTGATCAGCTGGCGATGCATGAATACCGTCACGTACAGCAGTTCAATAATTTTCATAATGGCCTCAGCAGTGTGATGAAAACTTTGTTTGGGGAAGAAGGTTATGCGCTGGCGATCAATGCATCTGTTCCTGATTGGTTTTTTGAAGGTGATGCTGTCTTTAATGAAACCGGCTTATCCAAGCAGGGCAGGGGGCGGTTACCCTTTTTCATGAATGCTTATCCTGCTGTCTGGCGGGCTAACAGAATTATTCATGGATGAAATTGCGCAACGGTTCGTTGAAAGATTTTGTACCTGATCATTATAACCTTGGTTATTTATTAATCAATTATGGGCAATGAAAAATACGGCGCTGATTTTTGGCGAAATGTGACAAGGGATGCTTCTGCGTTCAAAGGATATGTTTTACCCTTTTCAAACAGCGATAAAAAAATACGCCGGTGTTGATTATAAAACATTCCGGCAGCAGGCTTTTGATTATTATAAAAAGAATACCACCTCATTAATTAATAGTGATAAGCAAAATGAAGCAGGCCCCCTCGCCGGGTATTTTCTTTAAATAAAAAAGTAGTAACCGAATATTCATTTCCTTATTCAATATCCCCGGATTCGATTGTGTATTTGAAAACGGCTTATAACAAGCGCCCCGCTTTTTTTATAAAAGATAAAAAATGGGGAACACCGGCTACGGGCATCAGATATTACGATTGATGATCAATTCTCTTACACGGCAATGGAAAAATAGTGTATGCCGCTTACGAAAGCGATCCCCGCTGGAGCTGGAGAGATTATAGTGTGATAAAATTATTGGATGTAGAAACGGGCAATCAAAAAACGGTTACCCATAAAACAAAATATTTCACTCCAGATATTTCTGCCAGCGGTACTAAAATAGCAGCAGTGGAACTGGAAGGTAACGGAAGAAGCGAGCTTCATATAATAGATGCAATAACGGGAGAAATAAAAAACAGGATTGCTTCCTCAGAAGTATCTGTCTTTACCGATCCGAAATTTATTAATGAAGATACCCTGGTAGCTGCGCTGCGGTTAAAGAATGGCGAAATGGCATTGGCCAGGATCAATACTGAAACAGGAGGCATCACCCGTATCACTCCACCTTCGTTTAATGTAGTAGGTTTTTCCCTCTGTCAACAATGGCATTGTTTATTTCACGGCGTCTTACGGCGGCAGTGATAATGTGTTTGCAGTGAGGCCCGGTGATAACAAAATATACAAACTCACCAATTACACCCGCTGGGAAATTATTTTGTAGCGGAAGGATTTCAGTTGCAACAGGTTGATGAAAAAGATCTGCAATGGGCGCCAGCCAGCTCAACTGTTATTGATGAATTGATTCCGCCTTACGCCGTCAATCATATAACGGATATGAAAGAAATTGTGCCCGTGATTTACCGGTGCGCAACTTCCCCGTAAGCAAGTACAGCAAAGGGACAAGGTTATTAAACTTTCATAGCTGGCGGCCTTATTATGAAGACCCGGAGTTTACTTTTTCTTTATATGGGCAAAATGTATTGAACACCCTGGAAACACAAGTCTATTATTTATATAATCAAAATGAAAATATTCATTCGGTAGGGGCTAGTGCGGTGTACAGCCAATTGTTTCCTTATTTGAGTGTGGGTACACAAATGACTTTCGACAGGCAGGATTCAGTTGGGAATGTATTACGGCGGTGGAATCAATTGGATACAAGAATTGGATTCAGCATTCCACTCAACTTCACCAGCAATCAAACCTATAAAAACTTAAACATCGGCACGAATTATTATTTAAGAAATGAATTCAATACAGGCCCTGCAAAAAATCTTACGGGCACAAATGATTTTACTTATCTACAGCATTTCATCAGCTGGAGCCAACAGGTAGAAAGGGCTGTACAACATATTTATCCCCGATTCGGGTATGCGATTAATATTAATCATCGTTATGCTGTTACAAATGTAAAAGGAAGACAGTTCATCGCTTCCGGCGCTTTATACCTGCCCGGTATTTTATCTAATCATAGTCTTGTGCTAACCGGTGCTTTCCAGGAGCGAGATACATTGCGGGCATTATTCAGCAGCGCCATTGCCAATGCAAGGGGCTTTGCGGATTATTACCGTACCACTGCTGTTCGAGAATGTGGCGGTTGTCTGCTAATTATCATTTGCCATTGTTAATACCTGACTGGGGCTTTGGAAATATTTTATACCTGCAGCGCATCCGGGGCAATATATTTTATGATATGCAGCGATTGTATTCAAATAAGAAAGATAACAGCCTTGATCTCCATAGTTTCGGGGGCGAGCTTTACGTTGATACAAAATGGTGGAACCAATACCCGCTTACATTCGGGTTCCGTGTAAGCCATTTACTGGATGATGATCCGCGGGCAAGCAGGGCAGGGGAACAAATGTGTTTGAATTTATTTTGCCGGTGAGTATATTTCCGAGATAGGCTGGCTTAAATAACCAAAACCTATAAGGTCTGCAGCGCTGCATATTTGCCGCCCGGCAGACCTTATAGGTTTAGCATTCTAGAGATTTTGTAAACCTTCTTCTATCGCTTTGATCTTTTCTTCAGCCTCCGCTTTTTTCTTTCTTTCCAGTTCAATTACTTCAGGTTTTGCATTCTGTACAAAACGATCATTGTTCAATTTCTTTTCTACTGTAGCCAAAAATCCTTTTTGATAAGCAAGGTCTTTAAGTAGTCGATCTTTTTCTTCTTTTGTATTAATAATAGCCTCTATTGGAATATAAAATTCAGTTAATAATGAAATAAAGCTTATTGAGTTATTAGGTTTCTCAGCGTGATGTCTAAGACTACTTAAATTACAAAGTTTAATAACTATCGGATCAAATTTTTTAGCGCCCTCTTGCGGTTCTGATTTGGCCAGCAATTCAATTTTTTCTCTTTGTGGTATATTTCTTTCTTTCCTAAAGCTTCTAATTGTTGAAATATGACGCTGAATTCCTTCAAAGATTACGGTTATATTTTTGTCATAAATCCCTTGATTAGGCCATTCGGCTATTACAATATCATCATCTTCTTCACGAGATTTTAATAAATGCCATAATTCTTCGGTAACAAAGGGCATAAAAGGATGCAGTAATTTTAATATTTTTTCAAAAAACTGAATTGTATTATTGTATGTTGATTGATCAATATGATTTTGTACGCCGTCAACAAAATCTGGTTTTATTATCTCTAAATACCAAGAACAGAAATCATCCCAGATTAATTTATAAATTGAGTTAAGAGCATCTGATATTTTAAACTCCTTTAAAAATTTATTGATGGATTCAAGTTGTTCGCTTGAACGATTTTCGAACCATTCAATCGCTAATCTGGCTGTTTCTGGTTGAGTAGTTACATTATCTATTTTCCAGCTTTTTATTAGTTTTAAAGCGTTCCAAATTTTATTATTAAAATTCCGGCCTTGCTCCAAACTTGACTCATCAAAAAGCAAATCATTTCCTGCTGGCGATGAAATCATAATTCCGAAGCGAATAGCATCAGCACCATATCTATCAATTAATGCTAATAGATCAGGAGAGTTGCCTAAGCTCTTGCTCATTTTTCTTCCCTGCTTATCACGAACGATGCCGGTAAAATAAACTTCGCTGAATGGTTTTTCTCCTTTGTATTCAAAACCCGCCATGATCATTCTTGCCACCCAAAAGAAAATGATCTCCGGCGCCGTCACCAATGTATTGGTCGGGTAATAATATTCAACCTCTTTATTACCCGGGTGGCTGTATCCTTTAAAAACTTCAAATGGCCAGAGCCAGGAAGAAAACCAGGTGTCTAAACAATCCTCGTCCTGTTTCAGTTCTTCAATTTTGAATTTTGAATTTTGAATTTTGAATTTTTCAAAGGCTTCTGCTCTTGTTTTCGCTACTTCAAAACTTCCGTCCGGGGCATACCACGCCGGTATCCGTTGTCCCCACCACAGTTGCCTTGATATACACCAGTCCTTGATGCCTTCCATCCAATGGCGGTACAAGTTTTTAAATTTATTCGGGTAGAATTTAATATCATCATCCATTACCGCGGTTAATGCCGGGCCGGATATTTTTTTCATATCCACCCACCATTGCAGGCTCAATCTTGGTTCTACAACAGCATCTGTTCTTTCTGAATAACCAACTTCGCTGGTGTACTCTTCTGTTTTTAATAAATAATCTTTCGCTTCCAGTTCTTTTACAATCTTCTTTCTCGCTTCAAAGCGGTCTTCACCAATTAATATCTGTGCTGTTTCATTCAGCGTTCCGTCTTCATTAAAAATATCAACTACTTCCAGTTTATGTTTTTGTCCAAGCTGGTAATCGTTCATATCATGTGCCGGTGTCACCTTCAATGCGCCTGTTCCAAAATCCATCGTTACATATTCATCTGTAATGATAGGAATGCGGCGATTGATCAAAGGCACCAACGCAAATTTTCCATGCAAATGTTTATACCGTTCATCATCCGGATGCACACATATCGCCGTATCCCCCATAATAGTTTCCGGTCTTACGGTAGCAATGGTGATGAATTCGTCACCAGGGAGCCAAGGATAAGGCAATGACTCATGATCTAAAAAATATTTCAAATAATACAACTTCTGCTGCGTTTCTTTTCTTATCACTTCTTCATCACTCAGCGCCGTTTTCGCTTTCACATCCCAGTTGATCATCCGCTTGCCGCGGTAGATATATCCTTTTGTATATAAATCAATAAAGACATTGATGACGGAATCATAATAATCGGGATCCATCGTGAACGTCGTCCGGTTCCAGTCAAGACTGCACCCGAGTTTTTTTAATTGTTCCAGGATGATGCCGCCATATTTTTCTTTCCATTCCCACGCATATTTTAAAAATTCATCGCGGCTGAGTGATGATTTGGTAATACCTCTTTCACGCAGCATCTGCACCACTTTCGCTTCAGTAGCAATAGATGCATGGTCGGTACCCGGCACCCAGCAGGCGTTTTTACCATGCATTCTTGCATGGCGCACCAAAATATCCTGTATCGTATTATTCAGGCAATGGCCCATATGCAGCACACCCGTTACATTGGGCGGCGGGATCACCACCGTATACGGTTCCCTTTCATCAGGCGTACTATTGAAATATTTTTTATCCAGCCAGTGCTGGTACCACTTTTGTTCGGCGGCGCTATGTTCAAAGTTCTTCGACAGTTCCATAAGGCGGCAAAATTACCGGTTTTACGTAGAGTAAGAAAGCTAAAAAGTTAGCGATTGCTGATTTAAAATTTATGTTCCGAGCTTTTGTACTACTATCATCGTCCCTTGCGTCGCACTCTTGTGCTGCATGAATTCTACTCAACATTATGGCAGCACCCCGATGAATATCGGCGGTACTTTGTGTTCGCTATTCAGCAATTGGCGAAGACCCCGATGTTTGTTGGAGCCAGCCCCAGATAGCTATTGGGATTTGCCAGGGAAGCCGGAACTCTGTTCCGGCCACCACAATAATGCAATATATTTCGTGTAACTGGCCAGGTATAAATGCAATCCCCCGGAACTTTTACTTCCGGGGGCCAAGCATCTTTTCATCTATGTGAAGGTTGTTTACAGCATTTTAAAAGTGACAGCAATGGCGTCACTTACAGAATTCTTTAAATAGGGTACGGATTGTGGGGGAGCTACGTTGTAGCCTGAATCCATATTAGTTTGGTAAAATTATAATATCATATTTCTTACTTCTGTTGCAATGTATTCGTTGCCTTTGTGCACTTCCATAATCGCATGTATAATTTCTTCGAAAGGGGAACTTTTCGTGATATATCCTTTTGCCCCGATCGCCATCAGCTTTCTTGCATAGGATGGCATATTATTTCCGGAGAAACCGATGATCTTTAAAGATGGTTTTGTTCCAGCGCTTTTTGTGCTACTTCAAATCCGTTCAAAGGGCTCATATTTATATCGAGCAACATGAGGTCGGGCTGCAGGAGGGCCGCCTGTTCGATGGCATCAATCCCATTGTCACAGGCTTTGATAACCGAGAACCGTTCGTTCGCATTCAGGATTAACTGGAGGAATTCACGAACGACGCTATGGTCGTCAACCACGATGATCCGGATCTTTTCTTCTTGCATAGAAAGGCTTTTTTCAATTATACGGTCAGCATATGCTATCATAAGGGTGTTGTTTTCAGTGAAAATTGAATTTATCTTTAATCCGTAGGGGTCAGATCGCCTGGAATTCACCCCTGATAAGGATTTTGTGGTTAAAGGCAAGAATATCGAATCGTAAAATAACGATGGTAAAAATACTGAAATACTAAAGTAATATTACTTAGTGGTAATACCAATAGATGTCTCATTTTTATTGATATTTCTCAATAAATCATTTTAAGATCGTTGTAATTAAGGGAATTTGCGTATTGAATCTTAGTTATTTCCTCTTGCCGGAGGCGGCTGGGAGATAATTATTAATTACTGATTATTGATTATTATTCCTCCTTTTCAGCAACTTCCCAATAATCATTAATAAATAATCAGTAATCTCTGGTCATCGCAGGAACGTGGAAATAAAGACCCTTCTAAAATGCTGAATAGCGAACAGAACCCTGAAGAGTGCGACCATTCGACTTCGCTCATGGTAAACTGCGACGCTATTGCTGAATAGCGAACAGAAAGATGAACGGAGCGTCGCAACAGGCGATGATAGTAGCACAACAGCCGGGCAACTAATAAAAATCCGCATTTAAAATAGCTTCTCAACGATCAACCATTATATTCGCAAAACCAGACACAACATTTATGAAAAGAGAATTGGCCTCCTGGCACAGCCCGTCATTGAATAAACAAATGCCCATCGCTACCTATGGATATTATGGTTTCGCCTTGTTGATGGTGCCGACCGCTGCGGCGGATTATTTGGAGTATGAACGTTTTCAATTGATGGATTACCTGGCGCCTTACATTGACGGCGGAAAAGTGAAAGTATATTCGATTGACAGCATCAACAACGAAAGCTGGATGAATGACGGCGTTGACCCGTGGTATAAATCGGTGCGCCACCAGCAATGGAATGATTATGTATACAATGAAGTGGTGCCGTATATCCGCAACAGCAGCAGCCAGCAAACACCGATCATTACCTGCGGCGCTTCGTTTGGCGCTTTGCACAGCATGAATTTATTTTTGAAACGGCCTGATCTTATCAACGGTGTGATCGCAATGAGTGGCGTATATGACCTGACAGAATACACCAAGGGTCATTACGATGATAATGTTTATTACAACAGCCCGATGCATTTTATACCGAATCTTACCGATCATGACGTGTTGGAACAGATCCGGCGCAGCAATCATATTCACATTTTAACCGGCAGCGGCGCTCATGAAGACCCGAGCAGCAGCGGACGCTTCGCTAAAATATTATACGATAAAGGCATCTGGTACGAGCTGGATATCTGGGGACAGGAGTGGCCGCATGACTGGAATACATGGCGGGCGATGCTGCCGAAGTATTTGGAAACGAGGTTTTGAGTGAAAGAACACGGATGATAAGGATGGGATGGATGCACACAGATTTTATCATAGATTACACGAAGTGAAATAATCCGTGTGTATCCGTTTAAACCCGTATCGTCCGTGTTCTTCTTATTACGACTTTAAAGAATTAATTTTTTAAGCAATGTAATGAACTCTTCACCGGGGATCATCTTCGCCCCCATACTTTCGAGGTATTCCGTATAGACCTGGCAATCTATTAATTCAATTCCTTCTTCTTTTAATTGCTGTATATATTTTATAAATGCATAACGGGATGCATTGCTGACTTTGCTGAACATGCTTTCGCCAAAAAATACATTGCCCAGTTTAATGCCATATAAACCGCCGACTAATTCTCCTTCTTTCCATACTTCAGCGCTGTGGGCATAACCGAGTTCATGCATTTTGATATATGCTTTCTCAACTTCATTGGTGATCCAGGTACCATCCTGCCCCGGACGGTTGATCTTTTTACATTCATGAATTACATCTTTGAAAGCTGTATTGATGGTGAATTCAAACTCGTTCCTGTTCAGCAGTGGCTTTACACTTTTATTTATTTTTAATTCGCCAGGAAATAAAACAAAACGGGGATCGGGGCACCACCATAAAATATGTTCGCCTTCATACCAGGGAAAGATGCCGTTGCGGTAAGCGAGTAATAATCTTTCGGGGGAGAGGTCGCCGCCGATGGCCAATAATCCATCCGGCTCTGCTGTGTTAACAGGGGGAAAATCCAATTCATTATCCAGCACCCAGAGCG
Source organism: Chitinophagaceae bacterium (assembly GCA_037200685.1). Taxonomy (GTDB): domain Bacteria; phylum Bacteroidota; class Bacteroidia; order Chitinophagales; family Chitinophagaceae; genus JAJKIP01. Next base: position 127,664 of record JBBCIG010000017.1, on the reverse strand, counting down.
CCATGATGATTACATTAAATTGGAAATGAAATTAAGCAGGAAAGATTTATTCCGCCATGACTTCGATCGTAGCGCCTATTCCTCTTTCGGTGATAGCGTCGCACAGTGGTTTCAGCGTTTCGTAAAAACCTTCCTTCACCGCATACTTGCCCCTGGTGTGAATAATGTAAGAGCATTGCTCAGCCTGCTCCTGTGTGTGGCCGCAAACAGCGATCAATGTTTCGATCACCCATTCAAACGTGTTCACTTCATCGTTCCAAACGATCAGGGAACAGGATTCCTCGTGGGAGGTAATCACTTCCGTTTCCTTTTGCTCTTTTGTTGAAATGTTCGATTTAATGCGGTCCATGCTGCAAAAATAGAAATTATCTTCTCTTCTGGTATAGTAAATATTCGGTTCGCCTTTAAAAATTGATTTACCCTAAAAAAATTTGCTAAAAGTGGGTACAACCTTATCTTTGCCGTCCGAAAAAAGGGAGTTTATCCCGATAGCTATCGGGATGGTTCAGAGCATCCCGACTATAAGTCGGGAGGGTCATCGGTTCAAAAAGATTGAAAATATTGGGAGTTTAGCTCAGCTGGTTCAGAGCATCCCGATAAAATCGGGAGTGGTCAGCGGTTCGAGTAAAAGATTGAAAATATTGGGAGTTTAGCTCAGCTGGTTCAGAGCATCTGCCTTACAAGCAGAGGGTCGGCGGTTCGAACCCGTCAACTCCCACAGTCCCCGCAGATGCGGGGCTTTTCATTTATGGCTGCTTCTTATTGCGAGTTTGTACAAGGAAAAGGCAAAGAAACCGTTCACCGGGATTACCATGACAAAGAATACGGGTTCCCCTTGCTCAATGATGATGAACTGTTTGCCAGGCTAATACTGGAGATCAACCAGGCGGGGTTGAGCTGGGAAACGATCCTGAAAAAGAAAGACAATTTTTTCAAAGCTTTTGACAATTTCAATATTGATAAAGTATCCCGCTATACTGATAAGAAAAAAGCAAAGCTGATGCTGGATGCAGGCATTATCCGCAACCGGTTGAAGATTGAAGCGACGATTGATAATGCTAAAAAAATAAAGGCCATTCAGAAAGAATTCGGCTCCTTTAAAAAATGGCTGGATCAACATCATCCCAAAACAAAAGAAGAGTGGGTGAAATTGTTTAAGCAAACATTCCGTTTTACCGGTGGTGAGATCGTCAATGAATTTTTAATGAGTTGTGGTTATTTGCGCGGCGCTCATGTGGAAAGTTGTCCGATATATAAAAAAGTGATGAAGCAGAAACCGATGTGGGCTGGCAAGAAATAATCAATAATCACTAATTAATAATTATTGGTTATTTGGGGGAATAATTAATTCGGCTGCACGGCTGGCAATCGATAATGCTGACCGTCTAAAACAAACAACTCATCAATCTCGTAAGTCCAGAATTTCTCCAGCGGGGATTTCTTCAGGATCTTTTCTACTTCTTTTTTTGTCTTTGCTGTTACAGTAATCCACACACGCTGTGTTTCCATACTCACTGCATATTGATCAATCACATTCTTATTGATGAGATAATTAATGTATGTTCTGTGCGGGGGAACCAGGTCCATAAAACTGTCATCCATTTCAAAACGTATCGTCACCTGGTACTTCTTCATAAGGTAAAGTTAGGCGTTCCTGGAAAAATGGGTTTTTCCACCGGTTTTTGCGCTATCCTTTCATTATTTTCTCCAAAGAAATTTCAGTGAAATTCTTTCCGTAAGCAATGATGTGCTTGTCGTAGGATTTAAACTCATGTTGCTCGTGCATGGTGGTGAGTACAACGGATTTCATCCCTGCATTGATGGCCGCTTCGATACCTTTTGGCGCATCTTCAAACACAATACAATTGGCGGCAGGAAAGTGTAACTCTTCAGCGCAGTTTAAAAAAGTTTCCGGGTGAGGTTTGCTGAGCGTTACATCATCGGCGCTGACAATCGAATCAAAATAATGCCGGATGTTTAAGCCATCTAAAACAAAATCTACATTAAACATGACAGCCGCGGAACCGATCGCCATTTTTATTCCAGCCTTCTTTGCTTCTTTTAAAAACTCACCGAGGCCATCAATTAACTTAAGATAAGGGCGGAATTCCTTTTGGTATTGCTCTTCTTTTTTATAACCCATCCCTGTTTTTTCTTCCAGGGAAAATTTGCCTGGTATTACCCTTTCAATCACTTCTTCATTCTTGCCATAGCATTGCACTTTAGTTTGTTCGTAAGTAAGGTCAACGCCAAGGTCATTGAATATCTTATGCCACGCTTTGATGTGGTACTGCATATCGTCAATGATCGTTCCATTCAGGTCAAATAAAAAGGCTTGTGGTTGTTGCGGCATGTTAAAAAACAGAAATTTTATATTTCGTAACTGTATGATATTTTTCACCCGGCTTCAATACTGTTGACGGGAAGTTGGGTTTATTCGGTGAATCAGGAAAGTGCTGTGTTTCCAGGCAAAGCCCGCAATATTTAAAGATGGGTTTGCCATCCCTGTTTTTCAGCGAACCGTTTAATGAATTGGCTGTATAAAGTTGCACTGCTGGTTCCATTGTGTATACTTCCATTTTCCTGCGGCTCATGCTGTCTGTTACAGTAGCAATACGGCTGAGCGATTTAGTTTTTTTATTCAGCACAAAATTGTGATCATAACCACCTTTTAATAAAGCAATGCGTTCACCCACCTTGTGGGGTTTGGTGAAATCAAATGGCGTCCCTGTGACAGGAACAATCTCACCCGTGGGAATTGATGTGCTGTCAAAAGGAGTGTAGTTGCTGGCGTCAATCTGCAATGTTTCATTCAATACTGTATTACTTACATCGCCGGTTAAATTAAAATAACTGTGTTGGGTGAGGTTTACAACTGTTGTTTTATCTGTTTCCGCACTGTAATCAATCGATAATTCATTAGCATCGGATAAAGAATATATAACTTTCACCTTCAAATTGCCAGGATACCCCTCTTCTCCGTCTTTACTAAAATAAGTAAGTGTTATTGATGGATTTTTTTCAACAATGGCCTCTGCATCCCAAACTACTTTATCAAAACCTTTGCGGCCGCCATGTAATTGGTTAGGGCCATTGTTTGCAGTTAGATTGTAAGTTGTTCCATCCAGCGTGAATTTTGCTTTGCCAATCCGGTTGGCGTACCTGCCTGCCAATGCACCAAAGAAAGGATTACCTCGGGACAGGTAGTTCTTGAGACTATCAAAGCCCAGTACAACATTGCTGAATGAACCATTTTTTTCAGGCGCCACCCATGAAGTAATGATCGCACCATAGTTGGTGATTTTAACTTCACCGCCGTTTTTATTAGTAAGTGTAAAGAGTTTTACCTCTTTACCATCGAGCTGTCCCCAGGTGATGGAAGTAATTCCTTTGGGAGGCAAGGTTTTCTTGCCCGGCGTTGCCTGTATGTTGGCAAAAATCAATAGCGCTGCTGCAACAAAAATTGTTTGTTTTAAAATAAATTTCATTTGGCAAAATTGAATGTCAGGAATAAAATAAGCATAAATGGAAGGGCAAAGATAAATGATAACAATTGTGTGGAATGATTACTATAAATTTGTCAGCCCGGAAAGTCATCTCTCCGGTAATCAGGAACGTTAGCTCTCCTGATAGCTATCGGGATGTTTCAGAGCATTGCTTTGACGGAGTAGATGTCTGCCCCCTAAATATTTAGATCACATTTCGATCTTATAACTATTTTATGGCGGCTGTATATATTCTTTATTCTGTAAGTTTTGATAAATTTTATGTTTGTAGTTGTTTGGACGTAAAGAAAGAATAAAAGAGCATCTTGAAGAAAAGTTTTTCGGTGCATACACATCGAAAACAAAAGACTGGGAATTGTTTTATACTATTGAAAAGCTTGAATATTCCCAGGCCCGAGAGATTGAATTTCATATAAAGAGGATGAAGAGTAAAAAATTTATAAGAGATTTGAAATCGTATCCTGGAATAACAGAAAGATTAATCAGGCAATATCAGAAAATGGAATGACTTGAAGCCTTAATTTTATAGTTCGGAACGTTAGCTCAGTTGGTTCAGAGCACTACTTTGACAGAGTAGGGGTCACTGGTTCGAGCCCAGTACGTTCCACTTTTAATTTTCTCGAATTAATCTTTGGAACGTTAGCTCTCCCGATAGCTATCGGGATGGTTCAGAGCGCTACTTTGACAGAGTAGGGTTCGGGGTTCGTCCCGATAGTTATCGGGACCAGTATGTTCCACATTTCTGTTTTCTACTTTGGCTTAATATTCGTTTGCTAGTACCTAAAAGCAATGGATAAACAATCACTCATCATCATTGGCGCAGGAGCAGCAGGATTAATGTCTGCAAGAACCCTTTCCGGTAAATATAATATCACCATACTGGAAGCTTCTTCCAGCTCAGGCGGCCGTATCCGTAGCAAACAACTTTCCCATTCATCAAAAATAATAGAAGCCGGCCCGGAATTTATTCATGGCCATCAAAAACTCACACTGCAGTTATTAAAGGAGGCTGGTATTTCCTATGTTGCTGTAGAAGGTAAAATGTACCGCAAAGACATGAACCAGCTCGTCGAACAAACAGAAATGATTGAAGGATGGGACCAGTTATTAAAGCAAATGAAGAAGGTAAAAACGGACATGACCATGCGGGATTTCCTCGACCAGTATTTTGGAGAGGAGAAACATGCTGATTTACGCCGTTATGCAACTAATTATACTGAAGGATTTGATCTTGCGGATGTTAATAAAGCCAGCGTACAATCATTATACAAAGAATGGTCAAACGAAGAGGAAGAAAATTTTCGCATCCCTTCCGGTTACAGTTCGTTGATTAATTTTTTAAAAGAGGATATTGAAAAGAAAGGCGTTCGCATTCTTACCAATCATATTGCCAGGCAAATTGATTGGGAGCCGAACAATATCACCGTGTACACTGCGAATGAACAAAAGTTTTATGCTGAAAAAATAATTATTACTATTCCTGTAAGCATACTGCGAAAAGCCGGGGATAAATCTTCCATCAATTTTACGCCACCGTTGGATAATTATATAAAGGCTGCTGGAGATATTGGCGCTGGCAACGTTGTAAAAGTCTCCCTACTCTTTCACCTGCGTTTTTGGAAAGAAGATGCAGGTTTTATTTTCAGTGATGAAATTTTTCCTACATGGTGGACGCAATTACCAGATACAATTCCATTATTAACAGGCTGGGCCGGCGGTATAAAAGCAAAAGAGATGAGTGATCAAACCGATAAAGAAATTCTTGAAAAAGCGATCTTATCTCTCGCTTCTATTTTTACAATAACACCACAGGAAGTAAAAAATAATTTAAAAGAATCATTTGTCTTCAACTGGAAACAGGAGCAAGGAATTGAAATGGCTTATACCTACAGCACCCTTGCCACTTCCTCTGCACGAAAATTATTGGATACTTCCATTGATAATACCATCTTTTTTGCAGGGGAAGCATTATACGATGGCGCTTCGCCCGGCACTGTGGAAGCAGCACTGGTCAGCGGAAAAAAAGTTGCCGAAATGATTTTAGATTAATGTATCAGAGTTTCCATTCCACAATTTCATTAGACCATTCCTTGCGATAAGGTGTCGTAATACGGATATAATTATCCGTATAGCCTTCCATCATTTCGCTTTTACCATGTTTTTCAAACAATACTTTTCTCGTTTGTCCCGCATGTTGCTCCGTAAAGTATTGCATCTTCATATAAGAAAGATTGCGCAGCGTTTTATTGCGGTCATTACGAATATTCACCGGTATTACCGGTTTCAATGTAAGCGCATGCGTATTATCTCTTTCCGAATAAGTAAATACATGGAGATAAGAAATATCCAATGAATGAAGAAAATCAAACGTTTCTTTAAATTCTGTTTCTGTTTCGCCGGGAAAACCGACGATCAAATCAACACCGATAGCGCAATGCGGCATCAGTGTTTTAATCAGTTTCACACGTTCCGCATACAATTCACGTTTGTACCTCCGCCGCATCAATCCTAAAATTTTATTGCTGCCGCTTTGCAACGGGATATGAAAATGCGGCATAAACTTATCGCTGTTCGCAACAAACTCAATGATCTCGTTGGTCAGCAAGTTCGGTTCGATAGAGGAAATGCGGTAACGTTGAATGCCTTCTACTTTATCGAGTTCTTTCACCAGTTCAAAGAAATTTTCTTTTCGATCTGCCCTGGTCTTCCCAACTCCCTCTCCACTTGTGGAGAGGGTAGGGGTGAGGTGCTCTCCATTTGTAGAGAGGGTAGATGTGAGGCCATCTCCATTTACAGAAGAGACCGCCGTAAGTCCAAAATCACCCAAATTCACACCAGTCAATACAATTTCTTTTATACCCGTTGTTGCTAAATGTTTTGCATGTTCGACAACATTCGATATACTATCACTCCTGCTTTTTCCCCTCGCCATCGGTATCGTACAGAACGAACAATTATAATCACAACCATCCTGCACTTTTAAAAATGTTCTTGTCCGGTCATTCACCGACCAGGATGAATGAAAGCCCGACACTTCTTCAATATCACAACTGCAGATCTTCGCGGAATCACCCTTCGATAATTCACGGATATGTTGTACGATATTAAATTTTTCAGCAGCGCCCAGTACCAAATCAACGCCGGGTATTTCCGAAATTTCTTTTGGTTTCAGTTGCGCATAGCAACCCGTGATCACCACCAAACTTTCCGGCGCTTTGCGTTGGATGCGCCGCACCAAATACCGGCATTCTTTATCGGCGTTATCCGTTACCGAGCAGGTGTTGATCACATACACGTCGGCCACGTCGTCAAACTCTTTTTTCTCAAACCCTGCATCCTCCAGCAACCGGGAAAGTGAAGAAGTTTCAGAAAAGTTGAGCTTGCAACCCAATGTGTGAAAAGCGACTGTTTTTGACTGGCTCATAACGGGCTGCAAAGATAGATCACGGATGTACAGGATTAGATCTATTTCACGGATTTTTTAAATCCGGGACAAACTGCTGTTTAGTAATGATTTTATTGGGCCAGCTGTAGTTTTTCATGGCATCGTCTGTTGCGTCGCACTCTTCATCGTTCCGTTCATTGCTCAACAAAAAAGGCTTCACGCAAAGACGCAAAGTTACCGCAGCGACGCAAAGGGTGTCTTAACGTTGCGGACTTTGCCCCTTTGCGTTCTTTGCGTGAAATATTCTGAACCACGATTTGGGTAGATTGTTAAGATTTATAAGAAATAGTCGCAAATGCTGAGTAGAATTCATGCAGTACAAGAGTGCGACGCAACGAAGCTGATAGTAGCAATGCAGCCGGGAAACAAAAAACAAATCTTATAGCAGTGTATCCGCTGCAATAGGCCATATCTCCAAATTCATTTACTTTTAGCCAAACGTTTCATAGTGAACAAAAAATGGCTTCCATTTATCATCGTCATCGGTTTAGGCATACTGCTTTTTTTTGTAAGGCGATGCGAAAATAGTACGACCGACCCCAAAACAACAACAGATAAAAAGAAAACAACCACCGGCATCAACCGCAACCGTGGTTTTGACCGGCGCATATCTTATATAGAATATACGCAACACGCCAAATGCCGCATGGAGTGCCGCAAGATCACACAATCGGAAGTAGAAGAGATCATGCAGGAAGGCAAAATCAATTATACAAAGAGCGATGTGGATGCAGCGCCTTGCCCAACTTATGCATTGGAAGGCACGACGCATGATGACCAGCGGGTGAGAATTGTCTTTGGACAATGCGATGAAAAAACAAAAGTGATCACCTGCATTGATTTAGGAACGGAGTGGGAATGCCATTGTCCCGGCGATGACGCTAAATACAAAAACAAGAATTGATGCGGTTGCTGCTGAAGCCTTTTCAATGGCTGTACACCATTTATGCCTTTATCACTTTTGTAGCAGTGATGCTGCTGATATTTCCTTTTGTTATCATCGCCAGTTTTTTCGGCAGGATTAGAGGCGGCAATATCATCCTTCGTCTTTGTATGCTCTGGGCGGATATATGGTTCCCGTTAATTTTAGTTTTTGTAAAAAGAATTTACGAATCACCGCATGATAAATCAAAGCAATACATTTTTGTTTCCAATCATATTTCTTATCTAGATTCCGCAGTGTTGGTAAAAGCATACCGCCAGCCTGTTCGACCATTAGGTAAAGTGGAAATGTCGAAAATTCCTGTGTTCGGGTTTATTTATAGAAATGCGATTGTAACAGTAGACAGGAGCAGCCCGGAAAACAGGGCGAAAAGTATCCGTATATTAAAATCCGTTATTGCAAAAGGAATTTCCGTATTGGTTTTCCCGGAAGGAACATTCAACATCACGCATCAGCCGGTAAAAGAATTTTATGACGGTGCTTTTCGCCTGGCGATCGAAACACAGACCCCGATCAAACCTGTTTTGTTTTTAGATACGTACAGCCGCATGAACTATAAAAGTATTTTTTTAATGACTCCCGGTATTTGTCGCATTGTTTACCTGGATGAAATCCCTGTCGATGGCTTTACCATTGAAGATATGCCCTTATTAAAACAAAAAGTATACGAGGTGATGGAAAGTAAATTATTAGCATATAAAGCTGCGTGGATATCCCCCAAAGTTAGGTAGCGACCCGGTTTGAAAATATATTTCCCACTAAGCCACAAAGGCCACTAATATCAAGAAAGAACTTTGTGTTCTTGGTGTCTTTGTGGGAAATTATTATAATACTCAGAGCTGAAGCGATGTAATTACCTTCTCAATCGTAAGTATCTTTGACGCCCAATGCCCGAAAAAATAGAACATACGCAAAATGATAAAGTCCCGCCTGTAGTTGGGAATTACGCTGATATCATTATACCGCTGGCATTGCCTAAAAATTATACATGGTCGATCCCGGAAAGTATCAGAGAGCAGGTAAGACCGGGCTGCAGGGTAGAAGTGAACCTCGGGAAAAATAAAAAATACGCCGGCATTGTAAAAAGCATACATAACAATAAGCCTGAATTTTTCGAGCCCAAAGAAATATTGAATGTGCTCGATGCAGAGCCGGTTGTGTATGAACAGCAATTAAAATTGTGGGAATGGATCGCTGCATATTATATGTGCAGCGAAGGCGAAGTGATGGCCGCGGCATTGCCTGCGCATTTCAAATTATCGAGTGAAACGGTAGTGGTCTATAATGAAGAATACGGCGATGATTTTTCCGCACTCGATCATGATGAATATTTAGTGGCGGAGGCGTTACTAATAAAAAAGGAATTGAAACTGGGCGAAGTGCAGCAAGTGTTGGATTCATCGCATGTTTACCCGGTGATCAACCGCCTTATCCATAAAAAAGTTTGTTATGTATGGGAAGCGCTAAAACAAACCTATGCGCCGAAAAAAGAAACTTATGTTTTACTGAATCATAAATATGATAATGAAGAAGAGTTGGAGAAACTGTTGAATGAAGACAAGAAACTGCAGCGGGCGGAAAAGCAGGTGGAATTATTATTGAGTTACCTGCATTTTGTAAAAACAGAAGGAGAAGTCACAAAATCAGAGTTATTAAAAAAATCAAATGCGTCGGATGCACAACTAAAAGGATTAGTTGATAAAAATATTTTAATCCTTGAGAAAAGAAATATTGACCGCATCGCTTTATTGCCCCGGGATGTAAAGATTGATTTTGAATTAACGGAAGCGCAGCAAAAAGCATTAGCTGAAACGAAAGCATCGTTTAAGAAGAAACCTGTTTGTTTATTGCATGGCGTTACTTCCAGCGGGAAAACTAACATATATATAAAACTAATAGAAGAATACATCCGCAAAGGAAGACAGGTATTATATATGTTACCGGAAATCGCCCTGACGTCGCAGATCATCCGGCGTTTGCAAAAACATTTTGGCGGCTATATCGGTATCTATCATTCTAAATTTTCACAAAATGAAAGAGTGGAAATATGGAATAAAGTAAAGAACGGGGAATTGAAAGTGGTACTAGGCGCAAGGTCTTCCGTCTTTTTACCTTTCGCCGATCTTGGCTTTATCATTTGTGATGAAGAGCATGATACTTCGTATAAACAACAGGACCCTGCACCCCGGTATAACGGCCGCGACGCTGCTATTTATTTTTCTTCTTTGTTTAATGCGAATGTTGTGCTGGGCAGCGCCACGCCTTCACTTGAAACTTATTACAATGCCGTAACTGGTAAGTATGGTTTAGTGGAATTGATGCAACGCTTTGGTGATTTTGAATTACCACCCATAGAAATAATCGATACAAAAAAAATTGAACGGAAAGATAAATCAAAAGTGATATTATCTCCGCAACTGGTGGAAAAAGTGCAGGAAATTGTTGACAGGAAAAAACAGGTGATCTTATTCCAGAACAGGAGAGGGTATAGTCCTTACCAGGTATGTGCAGTATGCGGCTGGATACCCCAATGCAAATATTGCGATGTATCGCTGACCTTCCACAAGTTCACCAACAAACTGGTTTGTCATTATTGCGGCACTACATACCCGCCGGCACTTAACTGTGCGGCCTGCGGCAATCACAATTTTGTGCAGCGCAATTTCGGTACGGAAAAAATTGAAGAGATGCTACAGGAAACTTTTCCTGATGCGAAGATTGCAAGAATGGATATCGATACGGTGCGGGGCAAGAATGCACATGATGTATTGATACAACAGTTCGAACAACACCGAATTGATATTTTGGTGGGAACACAGATGGTGGTGAAAGGCCTCGACTTTGATAATGTTGACCTTGTTGGCATACTGGATGCGGATGGTTTATTGCACTTCGCTGATTTCCGGGTGAATGAAAGGGCTTTCCAGTTGATGGAGCAGGTGAGCGGCCGGACAGGAAGAAAAGGTGCGACAGGAAGAGTACTGGTGCAAACATCTCAGCCTTCGCATCCTGTGCTGGAATATGTGCAGCAGCATGATTATAAAAAAATGTTCAACGAAGAACTTGAAAAGCGAAAGCAATTTTTGTACCCGCCATTTACGAGGCTTATTCATCTTTCTTTCAAACATAAGTTGAAAGAAGTGGTAGAGCATGCAGCGCAGCAATTCGCCAATGCCTTAAAGATTAAGTACAATGATTATATCGTCGGCCCGGCGGAACCGGTGATCGGTCGTGTCCGCAATCAATATTTAATGGAGTTGCTGATTAAATTACCGAGAGATCAAAAGTTAATTGCTAAATGCAAAGAAGACATTTTTGATCAAATTGCGATCATGCATAATGAAAATAAATTCAGGAGTGTGGGGATTGTGCCGGATGTGGATGGAGTGTAGAGAGAGAGTTGCGAGTTATGAGTTACGAGTTTCGAGACTTTAATTCGAAGAACCTCACCTAGCCTCTCCTAAAGGAGAGGAACAGCGCACAGCCCTTGCTTTTAGAAAAGTATTATATAATAGAACTCTTCTAAAATGATGAACAATGGTCAGGAAGTTGAAGTGTGCGACGCAACGAAGATGATCAGGGAACAGCAGCTGGGTACATAAAAGCTATTATTAAAATTTCTTGCGCTAACTAAAATATTTTTTTTAGTCAATAACTTGCTAAATTCATTACATGAAAAAAATCATTGCTTGTTTTATTATCGCTTCGCTTTTTATTCCCCGCGGTTTTTGCCAGATGGTGACGATTGAGACGAAGGGTGTTGCTGCGACAACGGATTACGGGAGTACGCAATTGTATAAAGCGCTTTTGGGCAGTGGTTATAAACGTGGCGCAAAGAATGCTGAGTATATAATAAATGTAGGGATTGATGCGGTGCTGGGCGCTGAAGCTTTTTCAATTGCAAAAGTGAAGAAAGAAATTACGATCACGGGTGGTGATGAAAGAGGATTGATCTATGGCTGCCTGTCATTGGCGGAGGATATAAAGAATAAAATTCCGTTACAAGCGGTGAAAGCCCGAAGCGAAAAACCTTACCTGGCGCTACGTGCTATTAAGTTTGATTTGCCATGGGATACTTACCGTCATAGTTATTCATTAGACCAGCATGATAAGATTTGCCGTGACACAAGTTATTGGAGATCTTTTTTGGATATGATGGCGGAAACAAGGTTGAATAGTTTGTCATTGTGGAACCTTCATACCTATACTTATTTAATTAAGCCAAAGAATTTCCCGGAAGCAAGCCCGTGGACGGATGCGCAAATGAAAGAATGGCAAACATTGTTTCATGCCATCACACGTATGGCGAAGGAAAGGGCGATTGATACATATATAATTCCCTTCAACATATTCGTGACGCCTGAATTTGCAAAAGCGCATAACGTGGCGATGGGGAATTTGCAACATGATTTTTTTGTGCCGGGCGACACATCCGAAATCATCAAAAGATATACAAGAGAATGTGTGACGCAGATGCTGGAAGAATATCCTGATCTCACTGGTATCGGTTTAACATTGGGAGAAGGAATGGCCGGCATGACGCCGCAACAACGGGAAGACTGGATAAAAGAAACCATTATCGAAGGAATGCGATTAGCGAAACGCAAATCAAAATTGGTACACCGTATTCCTTTTTCGAGTACGACAGGTTCATTGGGTATCACAAGTATTGAAACTGAAAAATTAACACGCCAGGCGATTGAAGATGAGTACGACATGGGATTTTCAGACGGCCCGATCTGGGCTGATTTAAAATTCAACTGGTCGCATGCACATTCTACGCCGAAGCTGATAAAAGTACACGGCGGAAAATTATACGATACTTATTTTAAACCGGTGCCGGTAAAATATAAAATAACATGGACGGCACGCAATGAAGATTTCTTTTGTCTTCGATGGGGTGTGCCTTCTTTTGTTCGTGAACACATACTTGCTAACTCGCAACCTTATGTCGGTGGGTACTTCATTGGTTCGGAAACTTATATTCCCGCAAAAGATTATTTTACAAAAGACAGTATTAACCTTCCATGGAAATATGCGTTTGAAAGACAGTGGTTGTTTTATAAAATATGGGGACGTTTGTTGTACAATCCTTCCGCACCGGATGAAATATTTAAATCAGAATTCACAAGGCGCTATGGTAAGCAGGGAAATAATTTGTTAGAAGCATCTTCTCTCGCAGGAAAAACGCCATTGCGGCTCGCCGCTGATTTTGATTTGGGCTGGGATTTCACTTTGTACAGCGAAGGAATGATGGCATTGGATAGTAAAACGAAACGTGTAGATTATATTTCTATTGACAGGCTGATCAACCAACCCACGTTGGATACGGATTATATTTCTGTATCGGAGTATGTAAAAGCACTGGGAACAAAAGTTTCGTTTAGAAAAAATAAAGTTACACCACTTGCTTTAGCCAATATGCTGGAAAAAGATTGTAAGAAAGCCTTGCAATTAGTTAGCGGCATTACTGTAGGAACTGACAAAGCATTGTTGTATGAAGTAGCCGATATAAAAACATGGGCCAATCTCGGTTTGCATTTTGCTGAAAAATTGCGTGGGGCTGTAGCATTACAAACTTATCGTACTAGTGAAATAGAGACGAACAGACAAGCGGCGATTAACCATTTGCAAACAGCATTGAAATATTGGGATGTTGTCATCAGCATTACCAGGCCTTTGTATAAAGACATGCCATTGGTGCACTACAGCGAGCAGGATGGAAAGCCCTGGCAGCAAAATGATCACCTGCGTTTTCATTGGGAAACAATACGGCCTGATGTGGCGAAAGATGTTGAGACGGCTAAGAATGCAACAATAACAGTGAAATAATATTTTTTGATACCAGCGCCAGTGCTACTAGCATCTTCGTTGCGACGCTCCGTTCAACTGCATTAACACGAATGGGCAAATGCGATAGTTAACTTTTTATCAGAACCGAGGACATCTCGTTGCGTTAAGAGTAGATTTATATTTATCTAATAAACCAATATAAGTAATAGATAATTCAAATCCGCCACGGCCATAGCTGCTTGTTTTTAATTTTGAAATGTTTACATCATAGCTAAGCCCTACTGCAAAAGGACGGTAATCCAGCTTTACCATAGGTATCAATGCATCATTCCAGCGCAAATATGCACCGCCTTGTATTAGATAATCAGGATTGTCTACCAGTGCGCCGAATTTTAAACCATACATAAAACCAGCAATTGTTTCCGTGTATTTACCCTGTTTTGCATAATTTGTTTGTATCAGTAAGCTGGAATATTCGTTTACATCAAATTTTACATCCGCCGATCCAACTATTTTAGGACTGATCCTTACATCCGCATTATTGAAGAAAGAAGATTGCGGACGGTTAAAGTGATGATAGGCTAAGCCGATGACGAAATTATCATTTGGATTATCGCCAATACCGGAATTAAAGCTGATGCCTGCGCTGCCATCAAGATAAGCGTATTGGGAAAGACTTAAATTTTCGCCATCGCCCATTCCGTCGTATTGATTGTTCGTTGTTATTTTAGAAATATCCAAACGGCGCTGTACATATCCGCCCATGAACCCTGCGGATAAATACATATTCTTTTCAGTGCTTAATGATTTATGAAAATTTAATGCAGGCATTATATGCGTCGTTGTAAGACTGGTCGTTCCCGCCCTGTCATAAAAAGCAAGTAAACCCACTGTCATGTAATCATCACCTCTTCCAACCGGCATTTTATATTCAGCGTTTAATGATCCTGTTTTATAAGCATTCGCTACACTGTTCCATTGTGTACGGTATAAAACCTGTACACGAATATCGCCGGTTACAATTCCGGCCAGGGCGGGATTGCGGTATAAAGGCGTTTCCGCAAACTGCGAAAAATGGATATCCTGCGCATCGGCTATGGTTGTAACCAGCAGCGCTATTAGTGTGATAGATTTTATGTAAAATTTCTTCATGGTGTCGGATTTAAATTCAACAGGTCCGGATTTTAATTTTTTATCTTAATACAGTCACGTCTCCTTTAAACGAGAGGACTTCATTATTCTCGCACACTACATCGCAGGTATATATATATACATCCGATGATACTTTTTCTCCTTTATACATTCCATCCCATCCCGCCGCTGCATCGTTAGGATTGAAATTTATTCTTTCATAAAGAACTTCGCCCCAGCGGTCAAATACACGGAACACTTTTATCAGTGCAATTCCTTTTCCTCTCGGGTAAAATTTATCATTTACACCATCGTTATTTGGAGAGAAGGTATTAGGGATAAACAAGTTTCCATTTTTACACATAACGAATACGGTAACATCATCGCTGTTCCTGCACCCGCCGATATTTTGTACCTGTACTGTATATTTTGTTGTTTGTTTCGGCGCCACCTGCGGGTTGGGGCAATCAAGACAACTTATATAATAAGCAGGCGTCCATGTCCATTTAGTAATATCCGGTGAACCAACTGCATGCAACTGACCGCTAAAACCAACTGATATCGTTGTATCCTTACCAGCATCAACTGTAGGTATCGGGTAGACTCTTATTGTCACTGATTTTGAGACAGCAAAGCAATTGTCATCGTCTGTGCCGGTAACAGTATACGTTGTCGTTTGTGTTGGTGTTGCTCTCGGTGTAGCGATATTTGGATTATCTAATCCTGTTGCAGGTGACCAGGTATAATGATCAGCGCCTGATGCGGATAAGCGAACAAAACCGCCCACACAAAGTGTATCATCAGGACTCACAAGCACATTGAATTTTTGTCTTACCCTGACAAATACAGAATCTCTTTTTATACAACCAAATTCTGAAATACCCGTTACGGCATAAGTTATCGTATCAGTCGGGATGGCTAAAGGAGCTGCGCAATCAGTACAACTCAATGAAGGATGCGGGTCCCATATATAAGTAGCGGCGCCCGTTGCAGTCAATTGCAGGGGAACGTCGCGGCAAGCTACAGCATCTATGCCGGCATTCGTATTGGGCAATGGATGCATGTCAACCGTTTTTACCGCATTGGCAACACATCCGTTATTGTCTATTACTGCTGCTGTAATATTATAGAGTCTTGCGGAAGTGAACGTTTGAGGAAGCGGATGTTGTAATGTATCAGTACTGCCATTATCAAAATTCCATTGCCATTTCAGGTTGGCGCTGTCGCCCCTGTTTATTTGTCCATTGAAAGTAAGTTGTGCGGGAACGCAGGCGCCGTTATCACCAAGAATACTGATGATAGGACTTACATAAATTTCTACCGTGTCAGGCATAACATACGTATCCGTACAACCAGTTTGCGTAGTAACAGTTAATGTAATATCATAAACACCCGCTGTTGTATAGTGATGTGTTGGGTTTTCTTCGGTGCTGGTATTACCATCGCCGAAATCCCATTGATAATTAGTGATCAGGTCGTTGCTGACAGAAGTATTTGTTAAATGAATATATCCAGAATCGCAAAATGTAAACTGGTCTCCGGTGAATGATGCGGTGATGCCCACTACTTTTATCACATCAGTGCCGGCGATAGGTACAGAACAACCACTTGCATCGATGATGATCATCTTTGGAATATATTCACCCGGTGCAGTGTATGTATGTGATACAACTGAATCGGTGGTGAAAAACGTATTGCCATCGCTGTAGTCCCAGATAAATGAAACACGGTTGGATGTAACAGCCGTGAAATTTACAGTTAATGGATTGCAACCAATCAACGGTGCGTAACTAAACGTTCCGCTTGGACCGCGGACTTCTATTTTTATCGTATCAGCTGCTGTACATCCTCCCGGCCCGGTCACCGTGAGTATTGCATTATAAATACCTGGTTGGGTATAATAATGGGAAGGGTCATTCAATGTTGACGTGTTGCCATCTCCAAAATTCCACAATACACTTGTAAAATCAGTAGAGGTATTTGTAAAATTTACTAGTAATGGGGGACAAATACCCAGCGTATCCGAAACAGTGAAAGATGCTGATGGGTAACTGATATTAATATAATTTTCTCTCTTGAGAGAATCTTTACAACCATAGCGGTCCGTTACAAAGAGATGGACACTGTAAATTCCTACGGCACCATAAAAATGTGTTGGGTTGGTCACATTACTTATCCCGCCATCACCGAATGTCCAGTTATATTGGGGATCATAACCAGTAGATGCGTTTGTAAACACAATTGGTTTACCAATACAGGACAATGTATCCAGTGAACTGAAATCAGCATGAGGTTGCGCTATGATAATACCTGCGGGCTTGGTGATTATATCCGAGCAGCCATAGTTGTCAACTACTTTTAATGATACATCAAACTCACCTGCGGTAGTATAAAAATGACTGTACGGTGGGGGAGTTGTTGAATCAATCGTGCCATCACCATAATTCCATATCCATTTTACCAGTCCATGCGTACCATCTGTAGTGGAAGCATCTGTAAATTCTATATTGCTTTCGCCTAAACATGCAGCGGGAAGACTGGATGTAAATAAAGCGGTAGGACCAAATACAGTAATTGGCAGTGTCTTTACCGAAGTGCAACCAAGAATATCCGTGATAGTTAAGGTAACAGTAAATACTCCGGATCTTGTATAAGTATGTGATACAGGCCCGGCCGTAGACACCAGCGGCGTTCCATCACCAAAATTCCATCGCCATGTATTTATATTAGCTCCATTAATACCCGTAGGCGTAAATGTTGCTGTTGATCCTTTACAAAGTTCTGTTTGGTCTGAAGTAAAGTTGGCCTGCTCATTTATAATAAGGACCGTTTGAGTAGTAGTATGCATACAACTCGCATTCGTGACAGTAAGCCTTACGGTGTAACTACCAGGCCCTGCGAAAGTATGTGACGGATTTTGCGCAGTGGAAGTATTGCCATCACCGAAATTCCACGTCCATGTTTCAGCGCCGATGGATTGATCAACAAAAGCTATTTCTAATTTATCAGCACAATCCCTGTTAAAAATGAAACGGGCTATTGGCGGACGAATATGAATCATATTCGGGATAATAAGTTTATCGGGGCAACCATTGCTCCATATTGTCAATGTTACAGTAAAATACCCTGTATCGGAATAAGCATACGTTGGGTTTTGTGCCGTAGATGTTCCGCCATCACCAAATTCCCATAACCACCGGTCCGGGTTTCCTGTACTGTTATCCGTGAAATTTATATTCGTCATGGCACAGACGTCAGTAGGATTAGCGCTGAAATGGGTAACAGGTTTAATTCCTGCACGTACCGCATTGGTTAATGTAAAAGTTTGTGTACAGCCACCTGTTGTTGTAATGGTTAATGATACATTATATGTACCGGCAACTGTATACGTATGCGAAGGATTAGCGACTGTGCTGGTACCACCATCACCGAAATCCCAGAGATAACCCGCAATAGGCTGGTTGGATACTATTGTAGCAGTTGGAGCAATGGTCAATGGAATACATCCTTCCATCGGGAGATTATTAAATGCAATTGTCGGGCGTTGTACCCGGATATATTCTGTTCTTGTCAGTGTATCAACACAACCGGCCGCACTGGTAACTATTAATTGTACAGTGTAATTACCGGTGGCGTTATAAGTATGCGATGGATTTTGAACTGTTGATGTTCCGCCATCACCGAACGTCCATTGATAACTGGCCGCACCTGTTGATGTGTTGGTAAAATTAGCAACAGCAGGAACCTGGCAGAAGTTTGTTTGAGTAGCAGTGAAAGCCGCTGTTGGTTTTGCGTTCACCACAACAGAATGGGTGACTGATTGGGTACAACCTCCAAAATTATTTTCCAGCTTAATGTTAAATGTGCCGCTGGTTGTATATGTTTTTACCGGGTTAATATCTGTAGAGGTAGTACCATCACCGAAATCCCATAGCACGCTGCCGGGTACTGGTGTAGTTGTATTAATAATATTGGCGGGACTGCCCTGGCAGATAATTGGCGGTACCGTAAATTCAGATGAGATGCTGCCGATGCTGATATGGTTCGGCTTTGTCATGGTAGCGCTGCAACCTTGCGGGCTTACAGTAACTAATGTAACAGTATAAGAACCGGGATTGGCATAAGTATGAGAAGGGTTTTGTTGCGTGGAAGTATTACCATCGCCAAAATCCCATTGATATGTTAGCGCACCGGGACCGGTAGATGTATTGATAAAATTAATCGTGATAGGGGCTGTGCAACTTCCCGGGTTATTATTGGTAAAATCAGAAACAACACCATCCGCAGTTTGAATGTATTGTGTTTTGCTGAAAGTTTTGACACAACCAAAGCTATTCGTAACACGCAGGGTAACTGTAAAAGAACCTGCCGATGTATAAGTATGTGAAGGGTTTTGAAGCGTTGAAGTCGTACCATCGCCTAAGTCCCAGCTCCAATTCGTAATCGTTCCGCTGCCTGGTGTACTGTAGTCTGTAAACTGAACAGGTAGTGGAAAACACCCTGTGGAATCAGATGCTTTAAAATATACTACAGGATTCGCATAGACTGTGATGTATTGATTTTTAGTAGTTTCATGTACGCTGCCATTTATAGTATTGCGTACTGTTAGTTTAATAGTATATGTACCAGGATTGAAATAAGTAGTAGAAGGATTTTTTAAAAGAGAAGTAACGCCATTTCCAAGATCCCAGCGCCAATCATTAACACCACCGGTAGAGAGATCTGTAAACTGAACAACCATCGGAGAACATCCTGAGAGCGGTGTTGCGGAAAAATCAGCGGTAACTTGCGCAAAAATTTTTGCCTGCATCAGCAAAAGAATCACAAAAAATGTGATACACCGGCGTGGGAACGTTCCTGGCGAAATCATGGGGGTAACTGGATATAGGTTCTCTAAATAGGATATTCAACGGTACTCAACGCTAAAATATATCGTTCTTTTTTTATCGTAAATCTTTCGCACGGCTTTGACCCATTATTTTTTAATAATGCGTAGAAACTCTCTGTAAAAGAAAGGAATAATACTAGGGAGTAAGTGTAAGGCCCTAGTGATGAAAATTCATGATCAGGAAAGAGAATTGCTCCACGTAAGCTTCATCCCTTTATCATCAGAGCAACACGTAAAAAAGAACGAACTTATAAATTCTATCTGCAGTGTATTTTTTTCATCTGCAATCGTCATGTTACCACATACAAGGGCTTCCAAAGAAGAAGTCGTGACATCTTGCCATTCACCGACGATCATTTCATTGCTTCTATTGATATCGGATCTGTCAGCCAGTTCTTCCACCAGTTTTTCTACAAACCAGAATTCTTCAAGTTTTGCAGTGATGGCTAATTGTTGGGTAGAATCTTTAGTTAGTTTTTCAAATTTCTTTTTCATAAATACAGGTTTTCAATGGGATAAAGGAACGTGACAATCAAATCATAAAAAATAGTTCTTTATATTCTTTTGTTGTCCTGTTAAAGAAAGATAAAATGTAGAATAATAACTACAAAATCTTTATGTAAAAGCAGATCAACGGGATTTTACCAGCTTGATGAACGTGACCTTACGACGCAGGCTATGTATGAATTACGTAAGTGTTTCCGATTATTGCCTGTCCGTAGTAATAGGTCTTATTTTGTATAACCACTATCCGTCGATGTATGAAATCCGTGACCACCCTATATCTTAAAATTATTATCGCTATTATTATAGCAACTGTTATTTCTTATTCAGCAACCGCACAGCAACCTATCTCTTCGATTGTTACCAGTAACATTGTTAATTCGCCGGTAACCAAGAATAATATTAAAGGAGCGGGCCTTCACAATACTTCCTCATTATTTTCTTCATGGGATAGCATTGGTTCTTCATTTACGATGAACTATAATGTATCATCAATGGCCAATGTATTACGTGTATCGCAATTTTCTGTAGCTGGTTTTTCTTCATCGTTACTTACTATACCGGCTTCAGCTATTGTAAAGATCAGGCATGCCACTAATACTGATATTGGTGATGCACGGGTGCATTATAATTTCTGGGCGAAATATTCCGCTATTCCCGCTGTTGGCGCAACAAGTGGTACGTTTGATTTTATAGCTCCTGAAGTAGTAAACCCGGAGAATGCTTTTTTATTAAATAATCTTACAAGCGGTTACGATAATATTTTTCAGAATTCGGTTAACAGTCCTCACTTCAGTAATATCGAACGGGTAGATTTTATTGTGCCGGCGGGAGTAAAATGTTATACCAGCACCGATCTTACACAAAGCGGCATAGCTGTTATTGATAGGGGAGCAGGTGATCCCTTCAAGATTGCTGCTATTACTGCCATCGACGGTAATAATACACCTACAGCATTTGGAAATCTTGTTTCAGTAACAGCGGCTAATTTTGGCCCTGACCTGTTGCCATCGACGTTTAATTATATCATTCTTATCAATGATTCAAAATATTATTCACAAAGCAGGCCATCTGCTGCTGCTACACAAAATTTAAGAGGCGTTTATATCAGCTTAGCGGATCTTGGGCTCGTTGTTAATCAAACATTTTACGGCTATGCATTATTTGGCCCGGATGTAACAACCGCTGCTGCTGACTGGACTACCTATCCCAGCAATTCCGATAACGGTTCGCAACTTGATCCTGTTGGCATCATGGGTTTATATAAATCAGTTAACTCTGTACTGCCAATGACCATTGGTTTTACTGCGGTTCGTGATAACAAAACCGCCAGGCTTCAATTTACGTTGTATAATAAGTTTACCGGCGACCGGATGATGGTCCAGCGTTCTGTTGATGGAACTAATTTTATTGATATTGATAAATTGAATATAGGTGATGCAGGCAGCTATAGTTATATTCATCATTCTCCCGCACCTGGAATAAATTATTACCGGTTAAAGATGATAGAAGCAGACCGGTCAGTTAATTATTCAGAAATACGTTCCGTGAAGTTTGAGGAATTGAATGCCGGGGTCAAAATTTTTCCTAACCCGGCTGTTGAAAAACTTACTATCAGTTTTCCTTCTACATTGCCGCAAGGCGCTGTTACCGCCGAAATATTTACTACTTCCGGGGATCTTGTAAAAAGGATTGTTTTTAAAACACCCGGTAATTTGCAATCTATTCCTGTTAATACATTCCCCAAAGGCCGGTACATGCTACGGCTTACTGATGCTAAAGAACAACTTCTCTGCATTCAGAATTTTACCGTATTATAAAATTATACTACTGCGGATTCGCAGATATAATCTGGTATAATACCCGTCGCTTTTATTCTTGTTTCGGCATCATCGGGTGATGTATTTCCTGTCAGCACCAGCATCGTATCCAATCCGAATTTATTCGCACCGATGATATCCGTATGCAATGTATCCCCGATCATCAATATTTCACTTTTGCCTACCGGTTTAAAACGACGCACATGCTCATAAGCGAAAATGAATATCTGTGAATCTGGTTTGCCAAAGCGCAGGAAACGTTTACCAACAATACTTTCAATCATCGTGGCGATGCCACCGATGGCAATAGATACATCATTTTTTGCTACAGGATAAATATTGTCGGTATTAGCTACAATAGCAGGTATCGTTCGTTTGCGGAGGATGTTCACCGCTTTGTTAAGGTCGCTGTACCAGTCAAAGCCTTCGTCATCTAATAATACAATGGCGTTTACGTCATCTATATTTTTTTCATCAATCGCCCTGATCGGTAATGTACGTAAGCCGGAGCTTTCAATATAATGTGCAGAATTCTCCGTACCCAAATAAGCAACGATCCCTTTTTTTACTTTCAGGTCAAGGTATTCTTTAGCGAGCATACCGGAAGAAATGATATGATCTGTTTTAATGGAAGTAAGTCCAATGTCATTAAAAGACAACGCCAGCTGCTCCGGGCTGCGGGAAGCATCATTGGTAATGACGAAGTATTCTTTCTTTTCATGGTCCAGGTATTCAAACGTTTTTTCAACACCGGGAATAAGGCCTTTGTAGTTTTTTAAAACACCATAGGCGTCGAAAAATATTACTTTATATTTTTTAATTACCGATTGAAAAGAAACAACTGCCATTACTTATCTGTTTTTATCTTTAATTCTTTGATGATGATTTCGGGGTCAAAATCCCTGTCTACCGACGGAAGATAAATATCAAAAGCTTCCGCCTTCAACGTTTTTGCATACTGTTCACTAAAGAAATACCGCCCATCTTTTATTACATAATTTAAAATAAAGAAACGGTATACCTCTCTCAAAAAGCGGATTTCATTAGCAGTCAGCGGATTTATTTTATGATATTCTTCCAGGAAAATAATAAAGCGGTCCTGCATCATCGGGTCAATGCGGTAACTGAAAACTGTTCGATCACCTTCATCAGATACGACCCTGCTGAAAAAATAAAAATCCAGCATCCGGTAACTGATGCGGAACCAATCATAATCCCAGCGGGAGTAGAGTTCCATTTTATCTGTTACTGAAAAATTGCCAATGTTCCAGTCAATAAAAACAGGGATCATTTCGAAAGAACTGGTATTGTATTTCAGCCTGTTCTTTAAAAACAAATCGCAATGATATTTTAGATAATCAACCTGCATACGGTTACCGAATTTTTCCTCATGTTCATCCAGCTGCACCAGCATTTTATTGATATCGCTGCGGAGTGTTTTTGCTGATTTCGGTAATACATTCTTAGCACTTGAGCAGGCTTTATGAAATTTAGCGATCTGCTGTCCGAATTTTTTAATATGCTTTTCATCCAGGCGCCTTGGTAATTTTTGTAAAAAACGGATAGGATTATAAAATACTACCCATGCGTTTATTTTATTCTTCCGGTGATGATAAATATATACCCTGTTATTTTTTAATAAAGATTTCGCCAATAAATTTTCAAAAGGGTAGAGGAGATTATTTCCCAGCGTATGAATAATGCGATGGTCTTCTTTAAAATATTCGTATTCGCCAAAAAGCGATAGCTTGGCTACGATGGTGTCTTCGTCTTCAAACGTAATGCGGAACACTTTGTTGGTGGAAACGTTTACGCTGATGTCTTCAATCGTCTTTATTTTTTTAGCAGCGTCGTAACCTTTCCATGCCTGTTCCACTATATAAGCATAATTTTTTGTCATGGCAATCGCGGAATATGAGGGTAGTAAAAATTTAGGGCAAAACTAAGGGAAAGATAAGTGGTGATAGGTATGTGGCAAGATTATATAATTTCAAAATAACGTTTCAGTTCCCAGTCAGTTACATGTTTAGCGAACTGACGCCATTCCCATAACCTTGTTTGCGTGAAATGCTCTACAAATTCTTCACCAAACAATTCTTTCGCCACCGCGGATTTTTTCATTTGCATCGTCGCTTCGTATAAATTGGAAGGAAGCTTACCATGTTTATCATCCGCATATCCATTGCCCGTTGTTGGCGGAATTGTTAACGCTAATTTATTTTTGATACCATATAAACCGGAGGCCAGTGCCGCGGCCATCGCCAGGTAAGGATTACTGTCTGAACCTGGTATCCTTGTTTCTAATCTTGTATATTTTTCCGAAGAGGATAATACACGCAATGCCGTCGTGCGGTTATCATGCGCCCAGTTGATATTAGTTGGCGCCCATGCACCTTCCACTAATCGTTTATAGCTATTAATAGTGGGTGCATACATCGGCACGATATACGGTAAGCAATGTAATTGCCCTGCTAAGTAATGTTTGAAGATATCACTCATCTTATTTGCATCTTTTGCATCGTAAAACAAGTTGGTGGATTTTTCTTTATTCCAAAGACTTTGATGCACATGGCCGCCGCAGCCCGGCAGTTTTTCATTCCACTTCGCCATGAATGAGGCGACGATTCCTTGTTGCGCCGCTATTTCTTTTACCCCATTTTTAAATAACACAGCGTTATCGGCCGCTTTCAATACATGGTCACGCAACAACGCCCCTTCGTATACACCGGGGCCGGTTTCCGTATGAAAACCTTCCAGCGACACGCCAATTTTTTCAAGGCCATCAATCAATGCTGTATAAAATTCACTTTTCTGTGAAGTACGAAGTATAGAATAACCAAACATGCCCGGTGTCATGGGTTGCAGTTTGGTAAATTCTTTTTCCGCTAATGTATCCGGTGTTTCTTTAAAATTAAACCATTCAAACTCCTGTGCGAATTCCGCATGAAAGCCCATGCCAATGCATTGCTGGTCGATACGTTTTAATAAACTTCTCGGGCATGCAGCTAATCCATTAAAATCAGCAAGGAAAAAAGGAATATTATCCTGCCACGGTATTTGCCGTTGCGTAGAAAGATCAATGTAGCAGGGGCGATCTGGATAACCGGTATGCCATCCTGTTAACTGCACATTGTCATAAGCGGCGTCGTTACTATCCCAGCCAAACACCACGTCGCAAAATCCATAACCATCCTGCAGGCCGTTAACGAATTTTTCTTTATGAATTACTTTACCGCGGAGAATACCATCGATATCGGTGAAAGCGAATTTTATTTTATCAATATTATGCTGCTCTAAAAAAGCAAGCACCTGGTTTTTATCCACGGTTTAGAATTTAATTACCGGTAAAGATACCTGATTGTAATGCTTTTTGCAAGCTGGGTGTAAGTTCAGTACTTATATCAATCCCACTAAGACACAAAGACCTCAAAGTGTATTTGCTAATTATAGTGCTCTTTGTGGCTTTGTGGGAAAAATATTTTCAATTGTTTTTTACGGCAGGTGTACGTATATGTTCCGGTCGCACACCCATGCCAATCAACCTTGCCGGTAAGCGGCGCAACCGTGGCCAGCGGTTCAGCATTCTCATAAACATCGGCGGTTTTTGTTGTTTTTGGGTTTGTACTTTACCATTGATAATCCCTTTTTGAATAGCCACCTGCATACGTTGCGTCACTCTTGCCGGAAATTTTCTTCTTTGCTGAACTTTTCTCAAAGTCGAAGTGGTAACACCTTTTCCTTCTTTCAATGGCTTATATAATATATTGGCCGCCGCTACCGCATCCTGTATGGCGAGGTTGATGCCCACGCCGCCCACCGGCGACATGGCATGTGCGGCGTCACCGATACAAAGCAATCCATCGCGGCACCATTCGTCTAAGTGATCAATGGCCACACTCAGCAATTTCACTTGCTCCCAATCTTTCAATTCATTCATGCGGCTCTTTAAAAAAGGAACGACTTCACCAAGTTCTTCATAAAATGCAGGCAGGCCTCTTTCTCTTATTCCGGCTAAATTTCCTTTTGGTATTACGTAACCACACTGCCAATAGTCGGTCCTGTCAAGCATCACTAATAGCTTTCCATAATAAAAATTTCCTAATGACTGCAACGGATCACCTTCCTGCTTTGATAATTTAAACCATAGCACATCGATTGGCGCACCTGTCGTAATTACTTTTAACCCCGCTTGTTCCCTCACGGAAGAATCTCTTCCATCTGCGCCAACAACAAGATCAGCGTGAATCGTTATCATGCCGCCCGGTGTTGATGCGGTGACACCTTTTATTTTATTATTCTCTATAAGCAGTTGCGAAAATTTTGTTTCGATCAGCAACCTGAAATTTTTAAAAGCTATTGCTTTCTCCCGCAAGAAATTCAGGAAATCCCATTGCGGCATAAAACCCAATGCGGGCTTTGCGACACGCAGGTGAGAGAAGTCCGCCATTTTTATAAAGCGTTCGTTGAACCTTGCGCCCAGCTGTTGCAATTCCTGGTGAGGGATTTTTAAAAAATCTTCCAGCAATCCCAGTTCATACACCAATTCGAAAGTAGAAGGATGAATGGTATCGCCACGGAAATCACGAAAAAAATCTTTATGCTTTTCAAGTACGATCACATCAATACCGGCGCGGGCCAGTAAGAAACCCAGCATCATTCCTGCGGGGCCGCCGCCTGCAATGCAACAAGTGGTTGTGGTAGTAGTGTTGGTAGTCAATGAAGTTTCATTCATAAAAAAAGGATAGCGGTAAAATTAGCTAAATCATCCGGAAGCTTGTTGGAAACCGGATAACTTTGTAAATATTTTTTCGCTAAACAACTATTGACTTAAATAAAATAAAATGGCAAAATTCCTCCAGGGCATTCACCCGATTGTTTTTCTTTTGATCGCCACTATTCTTGAAGTCACCGGCGATGCCATCATACGAAAATCAATTTATAATCATACAGGAATGGTGCGAATAGCATTTGGTTTAATGGGGGCGCTACTGTTATTTGGATATGGTTTTTTTCTCAATTTAGCCCCGGTCGAATTCGGGAAAGTAGTTGGACTTTACATCGCAACTCTCTTTATAGTTTGGCAGATAGTTACCTACATCACTTTTAAAACTGTTCCTTCTTTACCGGTAATCATTGGAGGAATGCTCGTGGTTGCAGGAGGCTTGATTATCACATTTTGGAAAACAAAATAAAATAAAGTTTAACCTCCTATTGCTTGTTGCAGTACAAATCAATTTAAGATTTGTTACCCGGCTTCAGTACTACTAGCATCGCCTGTTGCGTCGCACACTTCAAGGTTCTGTAATTCTATTCAGCAATTTGGAAACACTCCGATGTATTTCAAAAGCTATAAAACAAAAACTGCGAAACCAAAGTTTCGCAGATGTGATTCTTGATAGGTAAAGTATTAACTAATTATATCAGGATAGTGAATTACTCCAGGATAATTTCATCCCGTTATTTTCACGGATGCAGGTAAACATAAATGAGCTGATGAAAAAAGCTTTTATCATTTTATTATCATCGGATAGAAAAAGATTGCCGCATACCGGCGCTGTCATAGAGGATGTTTCAATTGCTTCCCATTCCGGTGCAGCAGATTCAATTTCGATATGTTCTGTATTGCCATCAGCTTTGTCAGCCAGTTCTTCCACGAGTTTTTCTACAAACCAAAACTCTTCAAACGTAGCGGCCACTGATGCATGTGCATTTATAATTTCTTTGCGTGGTTGTGGTGTATTCTTTTTCATACTTTCCTCTTTTTTCGTTGGTAATAATTTGGGTTTTATATAGGATAAAGGAAAGTCTGCTTATGTCGTGGGACATAAAATATCTATGATATCCGGCGTTTATAAAGTGGATAATTTGTACGGTTAAGCTCTATTACTTAGTTTCTATGAGTACTTTAATTCGTAATTACGAGAGGGATGCTGTTTACTAGTAGCCAAAAACAATGCCAGTAATTATCTTCGAAAAAGAGATGTTTAAGATACAGTTATTCAGTGAGTTAATCGAAAGGAATTGGCGTTTGAATGGTTGTATAAGTTAAGGAAATTTGAATTTTGGATGGTATTAAAGCTTTTCTTAGCTCCTTGATCAATGCTGAACAGAAAGCCTCCATCTCGCATTAGGGGCCATGTATGCACGGTCATTAGGCCCCCATCCCGATCCCGCATTAGCGGGACAGGCTCTTCCCCCAAGGGGGAAGGCCATCAACACACAGCCCTCACTCTTCGAAGGGTTTGATAGAATATGACACTTCTAAAATGATGAACAAAGAACTATAGATGACGTGGTAGTTATATCGTTTGAATCAGCAATGCAGCACCGGCCCTTCTCTATTGGAGAAGGGAAAGAGGGATGAGGCTTTGCTCAGTAGAATTCCTGAAGTACAAGAGTGCGACGCAACAGGCGATGCTAGTAGCAATGCAGTTGGGTAAATAATTTTTTTCCCCCCTATGCATTATTGATTTCTATAAGTACAAAAAAGAAAGCCTAAACATCACTGCTTAAGCTTTCGCTGAGAGTACCTATCCTGAAATGAGAATTACTTACGTAACTATTGTTTGATAAATGAAATTGTTTCGTCGCCTGCTTTGATTTGATAAATGCCTTTTGGTAATTGATCCAGTTCGAGTTGTTGAGTTCCTGCCTGCAGATTTTTTCGCATCACTATTGCACCGGCGCTGTTGTATACTTGTATCGTTGTCGCTTTTTCTAATCTTATGTTCGTCTTCCCATTTACAACCGGGTTTGGATAAACGCTTATTTGCTGGCGTGCTGCTGCTAAATTGATGTACACGACTTTGCTAAAGCTTTCTTTGCCATCAATATCACGCTGTATTAACCGGTAATAATTATACCCGTTAACAGGTATATTATGTATAAACGTATAATATAAGATTGTATTGCTGTTGCCGGCGGCGGCCTTTGTGCCGATCGTATTCCAGTCGGTGCTATTGGTGCTGTGCTGCACTAAATAGTTCTCCGTTTCCTTCTCGTTTGTTGTGCTCCAGTCGAGGATAATCGTTTTGTTTTGTTCACGGGCGGTAAAACTGAGCCAGTTAACAGGTAATGTAGAAGCCCCCTCTGCAACTGCAAATGGTGAGAAGGTGCCAGTATAACCCGTGTATGTAAGACTGGTGGATGTAGAAGAAGTAGTGCCGGTTTGTTTGTGCCATCCCGAAGCATAATGATAAAGCGTTGGTGTCACCATCGACCCTGATGTTTCTCCACCATTCCAGTTGAATATAAAATTGATACCGGTTCCACCATTGCTGGTTGTTTTACTGATATCCCAGGTGCGTTGCACACGGGTTGCGGTTGAAGCGGCACCGCTTGTACCATTTAAATATACTTCATCGAGCACCCTTGCGGAAAAATCATCGGCACCGCCCGAAGTATTACCGATCGTAACAGGATTGTATGCCGTGTTGCCAACGGGGAAGATTAATAAACGGTTATTGGCGATGTTCATTTTTAATACACCGGTGCCTGAAGTTTTAATGTATTTATTCGCATCGAAGGCGAGTACCTGTGAGCAGGTAAGATTGTAATTGCCAAGATCAAGTATATGGTTGACGCCATTGAAATTGAATTTGCTTAAGGTAATATCCGCCGATACTGCGGGCAGGTTTGGCGCCCCGGATTGTATCTGAATAATGGAAGTGGAAGTGGGAAGAATAGCATTTTTCCAGTTAGCGGCATCTGACCATACATTGCTGGTGGCTCCTGTCCACTCCCGTATATTACTGGCTAATGAAGGATAACCTGCATTTGCTGCTACATCAATAAACCAATAGTCATTGGTGCCATTAGTGGTTTCAGTTATAAAGTCCCAACCCGCACCGGTAAAAGTAGATTCAGTTTTCATTTGAGCAGTAGTCTTGCCGGTGATGCCGGATGGAGTGGAAGCCGGTAAAGCATTCGCCAAACCTGATGTCTGTGTATCCCAAAAACAATTAGTATGTGTGATAGTTCCACCGGCCTGTGTTCCAAAACCGCCTTTTGTAGAACCGGTAACTGCGCCTGTGGAATAGCAATTGTTCAAATTAACTGTAGTGGAATTGGTATATGCGTAGAAGCCAGCGGCAGTTCCACCTGTTGCAGTAACATTTCCCCGGGCAAAACAATTATTTAATGTAGCGGATGTGGCAGCGAAATAACCAACAAATCCACCTACTAATGATACGCCTGTAACGTTGCCTGTCGCTGAGCAATTAGTAAAAGTGGAAGTTCCGCTATTATCTGTTTGCCCGAGAAACCCACCAATTCTTGAACTGCCGGTTGAAACAACAACGCCTGATGTATGACAATTGGTAAATGACGCAGCACCTCCGCCTTTTATCCCTGTAAACCCGCCTGCAAAGCCACCATTCGTTGTAACTGATGCGGAGGTAGAACAGTTACTAATAGTTATTGATTCCACCCATCCAACAAAAGGGCCTGCGGAAGCGAATCCGCCTGTGACATTATTACTTGTAATACTTCCTCCCGTTATATGAACATTATCTACTGTAGATCCTAATGAATATCCCATTAAAATACCCACGCCATAGGGCGCTGAAGTCGAAGGAATAATAACAGTGGCACTCACCAATGACAGGTTTTTAATGACAGCATTTTGTGCATTTCCAAACAAAGCAATCCGGTCATTGGGCCTGTTGATGTACAGATTTGATATACTATAACCTTGTCCATCATAGTTGCCATAAAAAACTGCACTTAACTGGTTGCCGATTGTTTGGTTGCCACCGATACAAGGAAAACCATAATAGCCCCCACTTCCATTAGAGAACCATGTGCTGGTAGATGATGCATCAATGTCCGCTGTCTGAATAAAATATTTTCCGGCAACCCATTGTGCGGAATTTTGTGATAACCAATAAAGGTTATTCAACGTAGCGACCTGGTAAGGGTTAGTGGAAGTGCCATTACCAACAGCAGGAGCTGTGGATGTCTGGGCGAAAACTCCTGTGATTGACAGGTGGCATAACAAGGTTACGAGTAAAAATTTCAGGGGCTTCATACGGTTGAATTTTTGATAGTTAAGTTTATAATAGGATAGAGACATGGTTATTCATACAGGATAATGACATGACTTTTATTCGTCACGCACTGCCCGGGCAAATAATAGTAATTGGGAAAAAATTAAATAGGAACCGAAAAAAGATAATAGTAAATAACGATTGGAATGGTGGTGGTTGGTTTCATGAGTAATAGGGTTTCTTTATTGGATATAAAATGGTGAATCGATTTTAAAAGTACTTCTTCAACTAATAAATGCAAATCATTCTCCCTGGTAAAAACGTAATTACTGATTTATTCTTTTTTCAATAAGAGTATTTTCTTATTTTCCACTAAGGTAAATTTGATATTTGTCAAACGATTGAATGGTGCCGCAAATCTTATTACTGGCAGCATCAATGCAGTTGAGGATGTAATGAAACAATAAAACGAAATTTAGTATTGAAATAAATCATTCCTTATGCCGAAACTTTTTATGTTATTAATTGGCGCTACGCCACAGGGCCGCAACATCGAGCAGCATGATATTTTCTTTGGTATCGGGGAAACGATTAAAGAAATTATCCCGGGCATTCTATCATTCTGGACGGAAGCGAAAGGAAAATTACATATTGATGCGTGGCGGGAAGTAAAAAGGGTTAATGGATATACGGTTAACGTTGTTGCGAATGATGGTAACCAACAAAGCAACGCCGCCCAATTATTTTTCATCAACCTCGGCGGGTATAAGCAAAATGAATTTGAAGAGTTTCATTATAAAATGATCATCGCCGCGGCTGATAAAGGCGGGGCGGTAACGATGGCGAAACAAACCGCCTTCTTCCGGCATACAGGTTTTAAAGGCGCTACTTCACATATTGATGATAAGTATGGAGTGGATGTAGATGATATTTACGAGATCATCGATATACTGCCTGCTGATACAAAAAAGCAATACAAGATTTTAATTACGGCTGCTGCTGATGAACTGCCCGAAGATGAAATACACCTGGGTTATTTTAAATTAGACAAGTTTGAGTAGTATTAAAATGTCCGATTCATCTTGCCACACCACTTTGAATGCTAGCTTCTTAGCAAAATAGTCTCCCATGTCAAAATAAAAAAATACGTACCCGTGGGTATTGCTATTAACCCTTTCTTTTTGTTCTTTGTGGTAAAATGTACATATAAATGAAAACTACCTTCTTGCTCCTACTCGCTTTTACCCTTACAGGAACAGCACTCCGGGCCCAGCCCACCATTCCTATAAAAAAGGTAATGGAACTTAAAATGCCCAAGACGGCCGAGGATGATATGCCGGGCACGAGGGGCGCAAGTGTAATCTGGCACCCCGTTCTCAAAAAGTATTATGCATCTTTTGCCGGCAATGTGGGCTACCCCATGGCGGTTTTTGATGCAACAGGTAAACGCCTGAGCGATGATGAACTAACAACGATGATGGATACCCGCGGGCTTTGGTACAATGCGGCCACAAAAAAATTATACGGCAATGGATACGGTGACTTCGGTTGGTTTACTTACACACTCGACAGCAAAGGGATACCTACTGATATAGATGTAATAAAAGAAGGAACGCACCAGCCGGACGGTCAAAGTGTGGGGACTTATAATGCATTGACCAAACAGATTTTGTTCCTGAACGCCAGCCAGGTTTATATGTATAATAATGATGCGGAATTAAAAGATTCTGTTACCATTCACTGGGGCCGCAAAAAAACGCAGGGGGCGGACGAGGATGAAGATATATACAGTATCAATGAAGATTACAACAGCAGCTCTCTTATCTACACAGGCGTAAAAGGACAGGAACTCGGTTTCCTGAATATTACCGACCAAAAAATTGAACTATACGATTCCAAAACAGGTTTTCTCAGCAAGGTCCTCAAACTTCCTGAAACGGCGACAACAGAAGCTACATTCAATTTTGCATTTGCAAATGGGACCTATTGGTTGTTTGATATGGAGCTGAGGAAATGGGTGGGGTATAAATAAATTAAAAAAATATTTTCTTATTTGTTACACCGGGCATAGCTCGGTGTTTTTTTTGTCCGCAGGATGCTGTGCATTGACCAGCTGTAGTGCTACTAGCATCGTCTGTTGCGACGCTCCGTTCATCGTTCTGTTCGCTACTCAACATTAGCGTCGCAGTTTACCATGAACGAAGTCGAATGGTCGCACTCTTCATCTTCCTGTTCGCTATTCAGCAATTACATCGATATCAATCCTCTAGAGGAAGTAGTGTCGTAAAAGCGATAATAGATTTGAAAAACTAAAAATCGCCCAAAGACGAATAATAAACTCCGAAACTTCAACGTTAAGGCCACGTCTCACAATCCGTAACTATTTACTAAATGATAAAACCAGTTAATTAAAATTTGTATTTATGAAAAAATTTCCGGTAGCCATTCTCCTTTTAGCGTTCGCTGTAGTTATTTATTCCTGCGGCAGCTCTTCCGATAAAACTGAATCAGCAACTGAAGAGAAAGCCAGCGTGACAAAATCAACAATAACTCCCGTGGTCAATGTCTCCGCAATAGCCGGTAAGTCACCGGAAGAAGTAGAAGCAATATTGGGAAAAGCTGAATCAACGGAAAAAGCCAGCCCGGGCGGCACTCCCTGCAAAGAGAACCCCTGTGATAAATCATTTTACCAGGCGGAAAAGTTTGAAGTCATATTTATCAATGGAAAAGCGGACTGGATCACCGTTAATAATCTTTCAGATCATGAACTCAATGAAAATAATATAGCATTATTGGGGCTTTCGCCTTCCACTCCTGCTTTTAGTAATCCTAATATTATCCGCTGGGAAAATGTTGATGGAATAAAGCAGGTCAGTTTCCTGAGTAATGGCGCCGGTAAGATTGATTATGCGGATGTGAAAGTGGCGACTAAATAAAAATATTGGAATATATTTTCTTGTTATTACACCGGGCATCGCCCGGTGTTTTTGTTGAATTTACGCTTGCAAATATTTTCTTCAACGTTTCACTTTGGCTAAACCATACCGATACATTAATTTCAAGCATTAATCAATTCCAGCCGGTATAATTTAAAATTTCTATGCGACAGGTTATTTTCTTTTCCGTATTACTATTTACTTCTTTAGCAGTAGCAGCACAACCCGCCAAAACAAACCAAAGCATTACACAAAAATCTTTTTTACAAGACATCAAAAAAGCGGACAGCCTTTTTGATAAAAAGAAATACGAAGCAGCTTCTCTTCTTTATTTTAAGCATACCAGCAACCCGCTTTTTCTAAAACATCAGAGTACCGCCTTGGCGCATGTCTTGGCCAATTGTTCAGGAACGAAGAAGCGGAAACCTGGTTTGTAAAAGCGGCGGAACATGGAGAGCCGAAAGCCCAGTTTCAAATGGGTGTTCAATATTTATATGGTGTGTTTGGACATAAGCAAGATGATGCGGAAGCGGCCAAATGGTTTAAGAAAGCTGCGGACCTCGGACATGCCGATGCTCAATATGAGACGGCGATGAATTACCAGGATGGTTCCGGCAACTTTCCTAAAAATGAAACGGAAGCATTCAAATGGTTTAAAAGATCAGCGGAGCAGGGATCGGCCCCGGCGCAAACGATGCTTGGCGCTTACTATGATTTAGGAATGGGAGGCGCCGCTAAAAATGAAACGGAGGCCGCTAAATGGTTCAGGAAGTCCGCCGATGGCGGAAATGCGAATGGCATATACAATCTCGCTAACTATTATCTTGAAGGTAAAGGTGGAATTGCAAAAGACCGGGCTGAAGCAACCCGTTTATATGAAGAAGCCGCTAAGAAAGGTAATGCAAACGCACAGCGGAATATAGCCATCACTTATTATAAAGGTGAAGACGTAACGAAAGATATAGATAAAGCGAAATACTGGATGAAGAAGTCGGCGGATAATGGTAATGAACAAGCCCGGGAATATTTACCGCAAATGGCCGATGAAGAAAAAGAAGCGGATTTCCCCGGCGGCAATGCCGCATGGATAGCGTTTCTTGAAAAAAATATAAATGAGAATGTACCTATTAAAAGAAAGGCGCCTGCCGGGAGTTATGAAGTGATTGCACAATTTGCCGTGGGCACTGAAGGGCAAATTACTGATGTTACACCCCTGACGAAACACGGTTATGGTATGGAACAAGAATTTATGCGGGTACTTAATGAAAGTCCGAAATGGAAACCCGCCACGAAAAATGGAAAGCCCGTAACTTCTGTTCGTAAGCAGCGGGTCGTGTTTGATGTAATAGAAGAGTAAGTTATATTTCTTAGAAGTTGCTTGCTGTGTTATCAATTAAAATTTTTGATGCCAGCTGTAGTATTTCATGGCATCGTCTGTTGCGACGCTCCGTTCATCTTTCTGTTCTTTACTGAACAATGCATCGTTTTATTCCTAACGGGTGATCATTTTGGCCTTTCATGTTTCGCTTGATAAACTCCTAATTTACCATCGCCCGGCAATGTTATGTATACGATATTGCCCCAGCGTTGAGCATCTATCGGCGTGCAGGCAATTTTTTGTTCAGCCATTTCTTTGACGAAAGAATTTATATCATCACACAACAGATAAAATTCAACCAATCCATTTTCAGCAGAAGGATGCACCGCCACTTCAGAAGGCGGTAACCCAAAAATTAGCCATCCATGACCTATATCTACATGCGGGAATTTTAAAACTGTTTTAAAAAACTCACGGTCTGCTTCCGGGTTGGAACTGTATAGTATGGTATGTGCTCCGGTGATCATGGTTTTAGGTTTTTACAAAGTATTAGTTACTGAGCCGAATAATAGGTCAGTTGTATCATAAAAAATATACCAGGATGAATATTACACTTAAGTAAATCCAGAAAATGGAAAACAGGATATGGATTTTTGTTTCGAATGCTTTGCCTCTCCATGTTGTTGATGAATAAACGAAAAACTGTACGAATAACCTTAATGCCCAGAATATACCAAGTCCCAGCGAAACCCGCTTGCCCAAAGTTGTATTGATTAGGTCAGCAGGGGATGTCAGGCATAAAAGTCCTATGAGAAACAAAGTAAGTGCAATAAAGAAAGTATGAACATACATCATTTCCCTGTTTATAATGCTCAGTGGACTGAGTTCTTGTTTCCAATTGAATTGTCTTGGAAAAATGGCATGAATTAAGCCTAGGCCAATTAAACAAAAACCGATTATTTTAAGATGTAGTTCCATTTATAATGAAGAATCAATATACAAAATGAATCAAGAGGTGCATTTGAAGATAGACATAAACGGTGTGAATTTAGTTTCCCGGAAAGAAGAAAAACCCGCACTTTCAAAAGCATTTTTCCATGTGGATCGTGGGAAAAAATGAGTGAAGCCAACTGAGAAAGCTAAAAAATTCGGGAAGTCCCTTAAATGTTCTACCATAATTACTTTTCCTTCCCGCTTACAAATTCTATGGCATTCTTTTAAAAATTGCACTTTCTCTTCGTGTGATCTTATTTCATGCACTGCTGATAATAGAAAGATTATATCCGCGGAATTGTCTTTGAGTGGTATTGAATTTGATGCTATTTGCTGCGTGTCAGGATATACTAAACTCACTTTACGGGCCCTTTTTATGGCAGGTTCTGTATGTTGTTTGGCATTATAAAAATCAAACACTTTTATGTCAGCATGAGGGAATTTATTTTCTATTATAAAGCTCGTTTCATCAAAGCCCGCATTGATATTGACGATTTGCTTTATACTTGTATCATCGTTGACCTGTTTACTTAGCCAATTGAATTTATAAAAGCCGGAAAAGTCATAGACATAAGCAGATACGATCAACGGCATGATAAGGCCGTACAAAAATGCTATTATAACTATCCAGAAAATGGTATCAGGCCATTTAAAAAGCAAACGGCTTGCAAACAATAAACCTAATACTCCGAGGCCAAACACATAGAAGTGGCGGTTAAAACTTAAAATGTTTATTACCCCCTGTAAGGGCCTTCTTTTTATTTCCATTGCTCAAGTTTTCCTTTTTTCCAATAGTAGGGAATGTTGCGGATGATAAAAGCGTTTGCCAGCCTGACATTATTTAATTGGAAATTATTAATAAAAGAAAAATTGTAATCAATGACTTTAACAGGCATGGGTTTCCAATTTTCCCTGACGCCTTCAATAATTAAAACTTTTTTGCTAGCAGGATTATAGGTAAAGGTAAATGGTAACGGCCCTGCGAACCTTCTTGCTTGTTTCCAATCGGCGAATGGTGAACCGATTGGTAGTGAAATATTTTCGTTAGTGGAATCCTCAATTGCTATTTTGAATCCTGATTTAACAGAATTAATTTCTGTTACTCCATTTTTGTTATTCGTATTGATATCCGTTGTTGTATAATTGTAATGCGTAAAGATATTGCCAAAGAATTCCATTTTCTTTTTGTCGGTTTCTGATTTAAGAATGTACAAGCCTCTTAAATTTTTGCCTGCTGTGTTTCTCATATCTTACAAAGACACGGTACCCGATTAAGAAAAAATCATTGCCAAAAAATTTTGGAAAACCTTTGGGCCTTAAGCCCTTTGTCTGGACCATTGCCACTGCAATGAAAGCCCATTTATCTTTAAGCGTATCTAATTGTAAACAGGGTGGGATAAGATGTTGAATTTGCTCTTTGGGAATGGCAAAAGTCAGAACAAGCGAGCTTTCAAAAAAAGCTTCAACAGCAAAAGGATGGTTTTTTAAAAATGATAACATGCTATGCCTGCAAAGCTAAATTTTTATTCAGGTAAAACTCATTGTAATAAATTACCAGGATAAACAGGAAGGCGAAAATAGCATTAGCTCTTCCCCAAAGCAACAAATCCGGGACTAGGATAAACTCCAGTGTATTCATTGTCGCAATAATGAGTATTTGAGTAATTGCATTAAGCCGTGTAAGTACCCGGCTTAAAATCCAAATCGCCATTGCAATTTCTAAAAGTCCTATTAGTATAGTTAATAGCCTGGAATAGTTATTTCCTAAAATTTGCGCCACAATTTCCTGGTGCCTTGGTACAAGGTTTAGCACTTTGCAAAAAAGCCCGTTAATGACCCATACAGTTGCAATGAAGTAATTCAGGAGTTGATGTTTCTTTCTATCTGTCATTGATAAAGGCTGTTGCAATAGAATAATAGGTTATAGGCAGATTTTTACTGATCTTTCCTTCTTTTCTTTCCTATTTGTTTTGGGTTGTCTTTTGTTTTCAATACAATTTTTGCGTTAAGGGAAGTAATTACTTTTTTGCCTGTTTTTGCTTCTAATTCAAGCCGTGCTACTTTGGCTACATTACCTCCTTGTTGAGCAACTTTTACATTTTCGTCAAATGTTTCAGGATTTGTGGCTTGTGAAATGTCCCCTGGTAGACGCTTCAGCCAGCATATTCAAAATAAGTTCGATGTTAGTCATATTGTCCCGAAGATTTTCCTTTTTCAGTCCTTTCAGGATTTTATATTCTTTTGTTGTATTACCTGACCACATTTCAGTAATGATATCGGTTAGTGTTGCAAATTGCAAACCTTTTTTCAATCCTCTTTTTTCCCACTCAACTGTAAGTTCTTTTCTGATTTCGATGCTTTTCAAACGTTGGTTAATCCAATTTTCTGAATACCCTAATCTCAGATATTGTTCCAACGCCCTGTCAATCGTAATTTCGGGGTCTTGCATCTCGTCTAAACGTTCGGATGCTAATTGTGCTAACCAAATTTTAAACGGTTCTGCTTTAGGGGACGGAATAGATTGGATAAGTCTGAATATTTGTTCCGTATTGGCAACATCGGTTTTGTAAAACTTACCGTCTGATGATTGCATTTTCAGTTGTCCGATTTTTTCGGACAACTCACTTCCTTCTTTTTTCAGCTTGGCTTTCAAGTCACTCCAATATTTTCTCGGGCGGTCAGTTCCTGTTAGTACTTCAATGACATCAATGACTGATATATACCATAGTTCTTTTTCTTCATCCCAATGGGTACGAACTTGCTTTTGTTCAAATATTTTTATGGCATTTTCTTTTGGCATTTCCTGTCAATTTACGGCCTTTAAAGATAGCAAGACCTGGTACACTTTCTATATTACACCTTAAAGGCCACCTGGTCTATTCTTGCCATCGTGGTATAGCTGTTAAACTTACCTATAACGGAGCCGAAGGGTCGCACACTTCATCTTCCTGTTCACCATTCAGCATTTGAATCAGCACTAGTCCTGTAAGGACGTCATATTAGTAGCATTAATATGTTGCGGAGTTCCGTAGGAACGATATATCATATGTAAGAAATTCAAATCGCCAAAGGCAATATAATAAAAACTGCGAAACTGCAAGTTTTGCAGAGCGGAGAGTCAACACAAAAGTTTATTTAAAGTTCGTTTCATTTTAGTCGTGTCTTTAATTCTTCAATTGTCAGCGGTGGATTGTCCTTGTGTAACATAGCATGGCAGTTTGGGCAAACAGGTCGCAAGTCTGCAATAGGATTTACTTTATACTTTTGCTTTTTATCTGATACTTGTGTCAAGTGATGAACGTGAATAAACTGATAGCCGATGCTGCCGTATATTTTCTCAAAGTTGAAGTCGCAAACCATACAGGAGTAACCATAATGGCTTAAACACTCTCGTCTTGCATGAATGTTTCTTTCATAACGTGTCTGCGTTATTTGTGTCGCTGAACCTTCAACAAATGTTTTTGTAGTGTCAGCTGTTTCGGAAAAAGGATTGTAACGAACTTTTTGGGTTCTTAAAAACTGAAACCACTCCTCTTCAAGTTCATCAACGAGTTCAGGTTTGACGGAAATACCTGATGATTGTGGTGTCCATGTTTGTTTAGATAAATTTCCGGTGTCAAAATTGTCCAGCGTGAGTATTGGTTCTTTGTCGGGATTAAGCAAAGCATCAAACTCAATCCAAACTCTCGGAACGTCTTTGCCCTCACCACTCCAATGAGATGATAAGAATGGTTCTGAAATTACTTTACCCGATGCCATAATTCCTCTCGGAATAGAACCAACTTTCACTAAAAAAGCTCTATCGCCTGGTCGGATGCTTTTGTGGCTGCGACAACTCCACATCAAAGTAACCTTGCCTGTGTTTTTTAATTCTTCAATGTTGTTCTCAATATACGGGACGTTCTTTGGGTCTGTCCATTGATGCCAGTTGACGGGGTTCCAAGCAAACAAATAAGTCCGCTGAATTGAAATAGGTTTTACGTTGTCCGTTAAACCACATTCTTCTAATGCGGCTTTGAGTTCGGGTTTGAGTTGATAAATAAAAAAAGTCCCTTTGTAATAACCTGTAAAAAAAAAGTCCCAAAATGGTTTTGTGCCGTCTTTTCTTTCACGTTGCTGTATGTCGTGTTTCTTTAGTATTCGCATGCCAAGCCCAGCCAATCGCCCAACTACTGCAGCTTTGTCAGTCCAACCGATAATACGTGCAAGATCAGTTGCAGATGCCTCTTGCTTGTCAAGTGAGTAGATAGTTTGAAAAATCAATAAGTCGTCAGGTCGCACCAACTTTTTGTCTTGCAGAATTTCTATAAAAGTATTATTTGAAATATATGGTGCGTCTGTCGACATGTTGTCAATGCTTTATTTTTTCCTGTCAGGTAGAGTTACAAATCTTTGAGTTTGCACTGTCGCCCAAAAACGGCAGGTAACTCTTAAATTTACGAAACCACTTTCGTAAACCAAGCCATACTAGAGTGATTTACGAAAATGTCCAGTAGAATTACTGAACGTACAAGAGTGCGACGCAACAACCGATCCTAGTAGCAATACATCTGGGCTAATAAATTCCTACATCCCATCACCCTTCACCGGTATACTCAGCACAAACACCGCACTCGTTTTATATTCTTTAAAATCAAGCGTGGCGTTCAGTTCGTCGAGACGGGCGAAGAGTTCGCTGCGCAGGCGCAGGTTATTCATTTGTTGAAGGTCCATGGCGGAGGTATCAAACTCCAGTGTATAAATAAGATGCGGCTTTACGTAGGTGATGTGTATGCGGCAATTGGTGGCGCCGGTGCGTACGGTGTTGGTGATGCCGCCTTTGAATAACCAAAATACATCGTTGCGCATTTTCATTTTCAGCGGAAGTTGTTCCGCTTTTTTATCAATGAGTACATCTATCTGTACATTGTACTGTGTCTTTAACGCGGCGATATGTTCACGGAAGCGCAGCATAAATTTTTCCATGCTGTCGTTATCGGGGTCGATGCTCCAGAGCATATCGTCCATGGCCAGCGTCATGTTATGGCTCTTGGTATGTATCTCGTCAATAAACTCCTTTGATTTTTCCGGTTCTTTGTCGGCTTTCATCTTCGCCATCTTGCTGAGGATGGTAATATTGCTGAGTGCTGCATTAATATCCTGGTGAAGATTATCTGCGATATCGCTTCGCATTTTCAGTACGGCTGTTTTGCGTTTGATGCGTTGGTTGTCGAGCCAAAAGATAAGGCCGCCAATCAACAGCAGGATGATCGCATAGAACCACCATGTTTGCCAGAAGGGAGGCTTTACTTCTATACGCAGCGTCGTGATGATCTTGCTTTCCGTGCCTTCACCGTTTTCACTTTTCAGTTTCAATGTATAATCACCGGGCGGCAGGTACGGGTAAGTGATCTCATTATTATATACACGTTTCCATGTTTTGTCCAGCCCGTCGAGCATATAATACATATAATAAGAATCGCGGAAGCTGAGTGTGCTTAGTTCGATGCGGGTATATGTATTGTTATAGGACAACGTGAGCTTATCGAGTTTGAAAAGTGAATCAACGGAAAGGCGTTCGGCGCCGAGTACAAAACCGGTGATGCTGACAGCAGGTACCTCTTTTTTGTCAATTGTTTTTTCGGGATCGAAGACGATGAAATCATGCGGCGTGCCCATGGCGATCCTTCCATCTTTTAATAAAATACTGGCGCCTACCTGGAAGATATCACTGGTAATGCCATCCGCATCATCATATGTAATGAAAAGTTTGTTGTCGATGTTTAAGCGGTACAAGGCTCCATCGCAGGTAACCCACAAACGTTTTTGTTTATCTAGAATAAGGTTGGTGATATGTTCGGCGGGCAATCCATCGGCAGGGGAGAGGTAGCTGAATGTATTGGTATGCTTATTTAATATACACAAACCGTCGCTGGCGAATAAATAAATACTGTCGTTGTATTGTACAATATCGGTGGCGCCGCTGTTCAGCAAGCCATCGTTTTTGTTAGCGGTTTGTTTGTATTGTTTCAGCACTTTGCCGTTGCTATCCATTTCATATACACCATAGCTGGCCGTGCATACCCAGATGTGATGATTGTTATCTTCATACAATTTCAAAATATCATCGGCTTCTATGAGCAACTGCTTATAAGCATGGGCGGTATCTTTCCAGTCAGCGTTTTCGCATTTCACGAGTATGCCGGAACCAGTGCCGGTCCATATATTACCAGTATGATCTTCAAGAAAATTAGTGATGCGTTCTCCTTTTAATAAAGAAAGTGATGCGGAAAAAGTTTTATTCGTAGCTGGGTCAAAGATTTTTAATTCCCCGTCATGCGTCCCTATCCATACTTCTCCGTTGCGGCGTTGCAGTGCGGCACCCACATACATTCCTTTATTCGCAGGGTCGGCTGCTGTTACAGGATTAGGAATTGGTTGCAACTGGCTGTTGTAAGAAAAAATACCGGCGCCCCATGTGCTCACCCAAATTTCTTGCTTAGCTGTTTCTATAATAGATACCACCACGTTGCCCGCCACCGTGGTATCATTGGGGCGTTTGTTACTGAGTGTTTGAAAAACCTGTGCGTCTGTATTGAAACGATATAAACCCCTGTTGGTACTGAGCCATACATTTTTTTCTTTGTCTTCGTATAAGTTGGTTACATAATCATATTCAATAGCATTTTGCTGAAAAGGATTGCTATTGAGATGAATAAAACGGTTTTCTGTTTTGTTGTAATAAGCTAACAGCCCCATGCCGTATATCCATACCGTGCCATTGCTTTGCTGGAACGAGCCCCATACTTCATAATACGTTTCCGCCTTGTATGATCTTATTTTTCCAAATCGTGAAAGTTTATTCGTCGTCTTATTATAGTTATATACTACAGGCGGCGGGCCGGTAAAAGGTAACCAGCTTACCAGCCACCAGCTTCCGTCTTTTGCAATTAGCGGGCAACGTACATTTTTTATAGAAGCGATGCTATCGGGCAAAAGACTATTCGTGCTGCGTTGTTCACCGGAATAAAGTTGTTTCGTCTTCGCATCATACACTAGCGATCCCTGTTTGCCGGTAAACCAATAAGCGCCGTTAGCAGGATCAATCGCCATATCTGTTATCGTATATCCCGCTGGCAATGCAGGCAAAGGATATTTTGCACTGAATGAATGGTTGACATCATCATAAATAAATGGCTTACCATCCGCGAACAAAATAATACGGCCTTCACCATCTTCCATGATCTTGCGTACCTGCATGATGGAAGAATCAATCTTCACTTCACTGAAACGAAGACTGACCGTATTAAAAATGCCGGCCTGTTTATCAAACAATAACCACAAGCGTTCTTTGCTGTCGATAAAAAGATGATTAACGCTATTCTGCGGAAGAGAAGAAGGATTGCCCGGTGTATGCAGGAAAGTAAGAAAGCGGTTGCGGTCATAGCGCTGCAAACCATTTTGCGTAGCGATCCACAAAAAACCTTGCTTGTCCCTCACGGATTGAAAAACCGTATTGGAAGCGAGCCCTTCTTTTTTAGTGACCCTGCTGAAAATAATGGGTGAAGAAATTTGTGCGAAAGAACAAAAGGCAACTAATAAAAAACAAGTGGTGATGATGGAGATTTTCTTCCGCATAGTTAATAAAGGCGACGGCAAATGTAGGATATGTTTTTTTATAATGGAGGCGTGGTGGGGAAGAAAGGAAGAATTTATGGGCCCGGCTGCAGTGCTACTAGCATCGCCTGTTGCGTCGCACTCTTCAGCGTTCGGTTCAATACTGAGCACTATCGAAGAGGCTTATATCTTTGTGCAGGTGTATAATCGCAGACCCCTCGTTCCTCGGGGTGACAAGAAAGAGTATGCCTGGTTTGTGATTTCCTTTCAAAGACTAGTTCTAATTGTAAAACCTTTCCTTGTCATGGCGAGGAACGAGCCATCTGCTTTCATGTCACGTAATAGTAGTGCAGTTAGTTGAAACTTCAATTACATTGTTAAACTTTACCGGGAGGTAGCCATCCGCATAAAGAAGTCCCCGGCTCTTATATATTTTCTGTATTTTGATTTTTGAAACGTCGGCAGGGGACCTGCAACCTTATCGTAATACTGTATGCATAAACATATTTTAATTTTAATCGGGCTTTTCTCTCTTTATACCACTTCATTTGCACAGCCATCTGCTAATAAGATACTATTTGTCATAGATTCCATTCCTGTTATTACTGATCCTGAAGAGTGGAATGAAATAACAAACGAAGATATCGCTGACGCACGAGCAATGAATAATAAGGACAGTTTAAAATTGCTCGGCTTCGGAAGATTTGAAGGCGTCACTTTTATTTTTACAAAAGAATACCGCAACCGCCCTGACAGTCTGAAAAGAATCCCTTCGCTGAAGCAAATGGAATTGAAAGAAGGTGTTTGGCAGTTAAAGGGTGTTCCCTATAGCGGAAAGTATATTGATTATTACAACAGTGGCAGAAAAATGGCTGAAGGAATGCTCGCCGATGGAAAATTAAATGGCGAGGTAAAAGTA
This sequence comes from Chitinophagaceae bacterium, assembly GCA_037200685.1. Taxonomy (GTDB): domain Bacteria; phylum Bacteroidota; class Bacteroidia; order Chitinophagales; family Chitinophagaceae; genus JAJKIP01. The sequence goes on along the minus strand of JBBCIG010000017.1, from coordinate 82,885 downwards.
CTTTTTCAAAATGGCGGTATCAAATCAGTAAATCATTATAAAGACGGCCTGGTACATGGCTCACTGATGGAATATTATAAAAGCGGTGCTTTAAAACAAAAGAGAGAATACACCGACGGCAAGTCTGATGGCGTTTGGGAATCTTTTTTTCCGAATGGTAGCTATGAAGTGAAGGGTAAAGCAAGGCCGGGCAATGGCACGGATACATCTTATGAATATTACTCTACAGGAAAAATAAAAAAAATCTCCATTATTAAAAACGGGGAAGCCGTTAAAGATCCTGTAATTGACAACATCAATTACCTGCAAACAAAAGTGTATGAAAGTTTCAGAAACAAACAGACTAAACAGGCGTTGAAATATTTAGATAAAATACTTGAACTCGACAGCCTGAATGAAACCGCACACTTTTACTGGGGCGAAATTCTCGTGCAGTCATCTCACTATGATGAAGCGATAGAAGAATATGATAAAGCGTTGAAAATTGAACCGCTTTATAAAACGGCCTTAATGAACAGGGCCTTTGCCCGTATTAAAAAATACGAAGTAATGAATGAAAAGGCATTACGAAAAAATAAAACCTCTCCTTCAGCTATTACTAACGATGCGCCGGTGCCAAAGGGAGAACAGGAAAAGATATGCACCGATCTGCGACGGGCCATATATTTAGATGCGGATGGTAAAACGATAAATGAGGCTATTGCAAAGTATTGTCAATAGATAAGAATTTTGCAGAGCAGAAATTCGTTGCGCCGTCGCGAGAAAAATTATCTCGCCATATTGATCACTCCGCGGAAAAACTGTATAGCCCCAAAAAGAATAGCGCCCCAGCTTACAAAATAAGTACCGCCGCCGCTGCCGGAAGAAGCAATGGAATAAGTGACAGCCGTAATAACAATACCGAGGATACATACGCCGCCGCCATACATCATATCTTTTTTCGCCTGTATTTTTCTTTGTTTTGCGACAGCAGCCTGCAATTCCGTAATGACAACAGTGGCGCCCTGCGCATCAAGCCCTTTTTGCATCAGTGCATTTCTAACTTCATCCACTTGTTTCTTCTGTGTGATCAAAAGCCCGGCGGCAAAGTCATAGATCTCCTGCGGCGCTACTTGCGTTACGACAGCTGGTGATGATGGCGGGGGAAAATAAGGTGGCGGGGCCATTGGCGGAGGCGGTGGTGTGTGCAGTGGACTATTTTCCATATTGCAGTTATTTGGTGGTTTACAATGATGGGTTGGTGATATATTAAATATAAGGAAAAAAAATAGGGAAGAAAAAAAGAAGAGAAGGCGAACAAATAAAACTTTGAAACTGTAAGCTTTGCGATGGAGTAATTATTTCTTAAAGATGATAAAGGCCCTGCATATCGTTATTATTCCAAAAACAATGATACCCCAGAAAAGATAAAAAAACCAGGAGTTCCGGGCTACTGCTATTGTATATGAGAAGTAGTTTATTAATATACCGGAAATAGTAAAAAATGCACCGCCAAAAATCAATTTCCAGAAATTCTTATTATCACTTCTGTCATTATTTACATTATCAATTATTGTTTGTGCATAAAATGAATCGATTCCATCATTCGCCAACTCACTTATGATCTGCTCATCAGTCAATTTATCTTTTAATAGATTTTTTACTTTATTATGGAGAAAATCGACTTTAGCGGAATGTGTTTCTGGAAGCTGCATGTGATTATTGAAATAGATTACGGAACAATTCTAAGATATACCTTTTTCAAATTTACCCAAAAGGGCTTTTCGAAAATGCTGAATAACGGACAGGAAGTTGAAGTGTGCGACCATTCGACTTCGCTCATGGTAAACTGCGACGCTAATGTTGAGTAGCGAACAGAACGATGAACGGAGCGTCGCAACAGACGATCATAGTAGCACTACAGCCCGGCAAATGCACAGCATCCTGCGGATAAAAAAAGCTCTCAACATGGATGAGAGCTTCGATAAAAAGAACCGGCCAATGAAAATATTTATTTACTGCGAATGCAGGAAATTAATTACTGTGCTGTTATTGTAGTTAGTACCAGTTAAAATAATCGGAGTGAAATATTGTGTGTGGCTGAACCATGCTATCCATAGAAAGGAAAGCAAAGGGAAGAAACGGTTGAATTGTTTCATGGGCAAGGATAATAGGTTTACGGATCTAAAGTGATCGGGTGTAAAACAAATAAAAAAAATTGAACAAACAAATGTTAATGCGGACCTATTTGTCAATTGAGGATTAGTTTGTATGATAGGGTCTATGAAAACCCTTAGAAAAGTTGGCGATGAGATCAGGCGGCTTGCTGGTTCCTGAAAGTAAAAGAGAGTGTAGTACCGCTTATTTTATTATTAATGACAGTAAGAGTTCCGCCTATTTTTTCTGTCATAAGTTTTATTGGACGTAGCCTGTTGCTGATGGCTTTGTCATTGCGGGTATCATTGGTTGTTATATTCAGTAAAGTAGTATTGCCGGATAAATTCGCGGACACATGGATAGCATTGTCGCTTGAATAGACGATAGTAGTACGGAGCAACCGGCTGATGGCGTTAGCGAGAATGTTCCTTTCATTATTCACCAGCATTCCTTTTTCTACATCATTAATGATTAGATTTTTTTGTTGAAGGTTGCGGGGCAATAAACCAATCATTACCTGGTTAACGAGCTGGCGAAGAGGTAAACTGGTTTCAACTTCTTTTGATTGCGTTCCTGTGGGAAAGGATTTTAAAAAGGATAAAAGTTTCTTCATGGCAAGGGGTTTGGGATTCATCACAAAGGGACGATCTGTAATGGGATTATACAATAGAACATTCTTGTATTTGTTTGTAATGATCGTAAGGTAAGTGATGTAGTATATCGACTATATGTATCAGTAATCAGTTGATGCCTAATCAACTGATACAGTTAAAATCTCTAAAACTGGACCTGTTGCATTTATAATGATTCACGGAATTTTACAGAATAAATATTATTTATGCAACAGGTAAAATGGTTTGACAGGGAATTTGATTTTGATTCTCCCCAGAATATTTTTCCTTCTATTATGGAGCGATTAGCCGGAACACCTGTGAGGCTGGAAGAAAAGTTTAAAAACATCTCATCCAATATATTAACTGAAAGAGCAGGTGATACCTGGACGATAAAAGAAAATGCCGGTCATTTAACAGACCTTGAACCGCTATGGCAGGGGCGATTTAATGATATAATAAATGGTAAGCGGGAGTTAAGAATAGCTGATCTGCAAAACACACAAACAACACTCGCAGATCATAATGAGAAACCAGTGGATGAATTGCTGCAATCTTTCAGGCGAATAAGACAACAAACAATACAATTCCTGGAAGGCATTAATGAAGAAATGATTTTCAGGTCGGCGTTTCATCCCCGTCTCAAAACTCCTATGCGGACGATGGATTTATTTTTATTTGTAGCGGAGCATGATGATCATCACCTCGCAAGGATGACTGAATTAATAAAATTAATGAACAAGAGATACGCCAATTGAAATTTATCTAAGTCCCGGCAATAACGTAAAAGTCTTTGCTATAATTCTGATAAGTGCTAACACTTAATCAATGATAATGTGTTAGATAAAGTCATTATTTAAATTATCTTGTGCGTGTTAAACCTATTTGCTTGTTAACTATTTTCTGTTTACCCTATTCATTTATTATTGCGCAAAGCCGGTTAAATTCATCACCGGGCACTGATCTTTCTTTGATCAGTAAGTCTTCTTTTATTCCTTCGTTACTATCGTTGGTCCCGATCACATCCATGTTAAAACGCAAAACCAATCAATATGAAAATTACAATCTCACTCGCCTGCATGTTATTTTCAATAATGGCCAGGGCGCAGCTTTTGAAAGTTTCCGCCGGCACCGATTTAACCATTCTTAGTGGAACAGTATTTAAGACGGAGAATTTTACACTTACTCCCTCCGCGGATTTTATCATCAGCGATAATTCGATAACTAAATCCGCTACTGTTACTCATTCATCTGTACATCCTTATATTTCCAGGGTATATCAATTCACAAATACTACGAATCCTTATAGCGGTTCGGTACAAATTAATTATACGGATGGCGCCGAGCTGAACGGTATTCCTGAAAACTCACTTACGCTCAATGTACACAACGGAACTTCATGGAATGCTTATCTCGTGGCCACCCGGGACGCAACAAATAATTTTGTGTTGACAGCTGGTTTAAGCGCCATTGACCTTAACGAACTTACCCTTGCTAATTTATTAACCCCGCTTCCACTGGTTTGGCAATCTTTTACTGTTACCAAACAAAATCAGACAGCGTTGCTGCAATGGACCACGGCCCAGGAGCAAAACACCCGGAACTTTACCATACAGCACAGCAGGAATAGTATTAACTGGACAGGTATTGGCACTTTACCAGCCGCAGGCAATAGCGGCATTGCCAGTAACTATAGCTATGTGCATGCTACTCCCGGCAGCGGCATCAATTACTACCGCATATTACAAACAGATATAGATAACCGAAGTAGCTATAGTGATTTTAAGGTACTGAAGTTTACAGCGGACAATGCGGCTTTTACAATAATAAAAAACCCGGTAACCAATAATGTACTGACCGTGCAGGTAAATACTGTTACCGGGCTGGCTTTGTACACTACCGGTGGCGAATTGCTATGGCAGCAGCAGGTGAATGCCGGCACCAAGGACATTGATGTAAGCGGGTATCCAAAAGGCGTTTATTTATTAAAAGCAAATTCTTCCGTGCAAAAAATTGTGATACAATAAAACAATCCGGATCAACTAATAAGAAAACCAAACTTAAAACCTTTATACAATGAAAAAAGTACAACATTTATTATTAGCCTTTTTGGTGTTAGCCACTGTTAACACTCATGCGCAAGTAGCTATTGGTACCCCAACTCCGGATGCCTCAGCGCAATTAGATATAACATCAACGACAAAGGGTTTATTGATCCCCCGCATGACAGCGGCCCAGCGCACAGGCATTGGCACTCCTGCCGACGGTTTATTGGTTTATCAAACCGACGCAACTAAGGGACTGTATATATATATTAACGCCGCATGGACACTGATGGGAGCAACTGCCAGCACGTTGAAATTTTCGTTTCTGTCAAAGACATCGGACTATACTATTACTACGAATGATGTAGCGAATAACCTGGTCATTAAAAACTCGGGCAATTCAGTCGTAACCTTCACCTTGCCAAGCGCAAGCGCCGCCGGCGCGGGAAGAACGGTTAGTATTACATCCACTTCAACAAGCTCTCCCCAATCAATTAATGTATTGACCGATGGAAGTGACCTGCTTTTTGGTTTTTATACAACGCCTTCAGGAACTACCGATATTTCAGCCACAACGTTATCAAATATAAGTTGGATCCAATTGGTCAGTGATGGTACCAGCTGGAATATCCTTGGTATGTACTGGTAATAATAGTTAAGCAGCTATAGAAACCCCGGAAGTTAGTTCCGGGGTTTTTGTATTTATATAAAAATTATTTGCCTGCTTGTTATTTCGTTTTGGCCGCTATTACTAACAATGGTATTCATTTACAACGGATCATTTAATATAGCTTCCAGGTTTCGGGCGGCGGCTTTGGGAAAGCGATGGTCGTTCTCAAATACAAATTCATCATCTGGCGCTGGGTTTAGTTTGTTTTTCAAATCATCCCATTTTGCCGACCATATTGTATAATGTTCAATGATCGCCGCGGCGTCTTTTTGAAGATCTGCCGGTAATAAAGCCATATTATTGGTGAGCAGGTTTTTTACTGCAGTATTATGCAACTTTAATATTTCGGCATGGCGGAATATTTTTCCATTCTCCATATACTCCGAATATGCTTTGGCGGATTGTTGCCAATGCGAGACGACTGATTGTAAAAGTGAATGAAGTTCGTTGTTTTCCATTTGGGAAGTTTGAAACAAATGTAGAGTAATTGATACAATGGCTGATGTATAGAAACCGCGGCGAAAGGACGAAAAAGATAATTATTTAGCCAGCCGTAGTGCTACTATCAGCTTCGTTGCGTCGCACACTTGTACTGCAGTAACACGGATGGGCATATTGGAAATTTTCTTTTTATATTAGGATATTTTAGTGGAGATTGTTAATGTGAAGATTTAAAGAGATAGCGGCGTAGTTAGTTTACAGGTCGTTCATAAGTTTTGCCTCTCTCCAAAATAGTAGCACCATTTGTAGTTTTGAATTTCGTTTTTATAAACGAATTCATCTGATAATTTAGCACAAGCTTTACGGAAAAGTGAAGGTGTGGCCAGAATACGAATCCCGTAGCACCGCTTAAGCCTATTTGTTGACCTTTTGAAACATGTCCATGTTTGACCAACACTCCATTTTTTTGTAAGTGCCAATAGCAACCGAAACTTCCATCATCGTGTTTTATAATTATATAATTGGCCTTATTCTTATATTTTGATAATATTCCACCTTCATTGCTATCATCTTTATAAGTATAGATTATCCCGCCTCTTGCCGCATAAACAGGAGTGCCAATAGGCATGATAAAATCCAGAGCGGCTATATGGCTATGCGAAAAGAGTCCTCCATATCCCTGGACAACCCGATGTTTAGTTCCTTTTTGAAATGGAAGCTCATATTCATAAGTGGCAATATTTTTTGTAACAGGAGTACTATAGTAGAAAAGTATAAGAAATCCGGTAGTCAATAGTAAAGCAATAATAAAAAATGCTTTAATTATTCTGGAGAATCGTTTTGATCTTGTCATTTATGATCAAAAGATATTCTCTTTACCTTATCGCTGCAAGGAAAATCACTTGCTGTGGCCCCGGCAAGTGATAATTTTAACTTTTAGTTCGTTTTACCTAGGATATTATCCCGAATTGAATAGAATTTTTCTGGGTCTTCATCTGCTTATCACTTCTTGTATTTATTGTCTTTCCATCGGTTTGTTCGCTTTTCACTGTCTTCAATAATCTGGTGCAGGCGTTTTATCTTGGTACTGTCTTGTTTTGCGCCCATCACCCAATGAGTAGAAAGCTTTTTATAAGATGGTGCGAGGGATTGAAAATAATGCCAGGCCTTTTTGTTCGCTTTAAATTGTTTTTCAAAATCCGGAGTAAAGGTGGCTGCTTCATTTTCATGAGAATAAATACGGGACTTTTCCTCTTTTCTTTTTTCAAAACTCGCAAGACCTGCCGGTTGCATAAGTCCCTGCTTTGTTAAGGTCTCGATTTTTTTAATATTAACAGCGCTCCATATACTTGTTGGCTTTCGTTGCGTAAAGCGGATCTGGTAACTGTCTTTGTCAATAGATTTACGAACGGCATCTATCCATCCAAAGCAGAGTGCTTCATCAACTGATTGCGGCCAGGTCATACTTGGTTTCCCGCTATCCACTTTATAAAACCCAACTACTAATTCTTTTTCTTTTTTATGATTTTTTTTTAACCACTTTCTAAACTCAGATTGTTTTGCAAAAAAAGTTGGCGCCATTTGACAGGGTTTTCAATGCTCAGGAGTAGTATTACAATTTTTCATACCAATCTAAAATATAGTCAGCTACATTTTCCCAACCCGGCTCCCCGCAAATGAAATGGCTTTTGCCTTCAAATATTTTTATATCAACTTTACTGTTTGCATCCTTATACTTGCCGGCTATTTTTTTTGTAAGCGTGGGAGGAAAGATATGGTCACTGGCGCCACCAACAAATAAAAGGGGCGCATGCGGTTTTTTAAAGTCTATATTAGAATAAGAATTTAAAACTAATTGCTGGCTGACCTTATAACTTTCAGGTACAGCGAATTTTTCAAATGCTTTTTCTTTTTCCACATCCGGTATGGTATTGAAAAATCCATAGTCGTACCATTTGCGGGTGCCCATATAATATTTAGTAAATGTAAAGAAACCAAAGGCTGGCAATGCGGTTTTAAGCGTTTGAAAAGGTGGAAAAACATTTTTAGGTGGGGCTCCGTCAATGCTTACCCCGGCTGCGGCTTTTCCCAATTCTACCAGTTTCATCACTGCCATTCCTGCCATAGAGTGACCAATGATCAATGGTTTTTCGGGTAAGGTGTCTATTAATTTACTGATATTGTTTACAACATCTATAAAGCCTGTTTTAACAAGGTCAGGATGAACTTTTGCCCTCAGTGCGGCAGGTTCACCTTCGTGCCCGGGGTTTGCAGGCGTATAAACTTTATAACCTTTTTGTTCGTAATGACGTTTCCATTCCGTCCAGCTATTGTTGTTCACAAAATTTCCGTGAATAAGCACGATGGTTTTAGTTTTTGCCATACTATTTAATTTTAGAGTTGATAACCGTTTTTAATCTTGAGGATGGTCTTATGGCAGGCAACATTAGAACTTTCCGCTACAGGGTCAATTGAGAACTGAAGTTAAGGTATAGAGTTGAGATTTTATTCAGTCATCCTAAGCTACAGGTATGAAAGTATGAAGATGAAAATACCGATGGCACGAATAATAATTTTCGTTTTTCTTTCGAGGGCCAACTTCCCTAACTTAGTGGCGATAAACCGGTCATATAAAACAGTTCAGGAAATTAAAAAATAAACCATGAGAGAAGTAATGTTAATCCTCCATTTTATCGGCCTCACGATGGGCCTGGGAACAGGGTTCGCCCATGCTTTTTTAGGAACAGTCGCTTCTAAAATGCCGGCAGATGAAGCGATAAAATTCAAATTGCATTCACTTGTTTTAGCCAGGATGGGGCATATAGGAATAGCATTACTGCTTATTTCCGGCCTTTATATGATCACACCTTATTGGAAAGTGCTTTCATCTATGCCTTTATTAATTGTAAAATTATCGCTGGTAGCTATACTCATTGTATTAATCGGGCTGATCAGTTCAGCGGGGGCAAAGGCGAAAAAGGGCGATGCGGAGCGGCAATTCAAAAAAATGGAAGTGCTTGGTAAATTGACCTTGCTGGTTGGTATCGCTATCGTTATCGTTGCTGTAAATGTTTTTCATTAAAAAATAAATTCCTGATATTTCTGACGACAAGAGAGAGAATATGTTCCACTATTGAGAGGATTGTAACTTCGCCCATTTGTCCAACTTCTCTTCCAATACAGAAAGCGGAAGACAACCGCTGTTTAATACCTGCTTATGAAATTCGCCGATGTTAAACTTTGTGTTTAGTAGTTTGCTGTATTTATCCCGCAGCTCTTTTATTTTCAACGCACCTATTTTATAAGATAAAGCCTGCCCGGGCAATGCCATGTAGCGTTCGATTTCAGCAATGGCGCTTTGTTCAGCGATGGGTTCGTTTTCCATCATATAAGCAATGGCCTGTTCGCGGGTCATGCCTTTGCTGTGGATAGCAACATCTACCACCAGCCGTATCGCCCTGTGCATTTCATCTCCCAACGCACCCATGTGCTGGTAAGGATTGGTATAAAGGCCTAATTCTTTTCCAAGACTTTCGCAATACAACGCCCATCCTTCGCCATAAGCGCCATACCATTTAAAGCGGCGGAAAATGGGCAATAAAGTATCTTCCATTTGAATGGAACTTTGATAGTGATGACCGGGCACCGCTTCATGTAAAAATGTACTTTCCATACCGGAAGTGATATTAAAAGTGGAAGCGTTTAGTATAGGTACATAAAATATTCCCGGCCTTGAGCCATCCATCGTGCCCTGTAAATATTCAATACTCGCACTGGCCGCTCTGAAAGCTTCCGTTTGTCTTATTTCAAATTTGCTTTTGGGAAACAACACAAAATATTTGTTTAACGCCGGCTCTATAATTTTATAAATATGCCTGAAAGAATCAAGCACCTCTTCCGGGGTTTTAAAAGGCATGAACTGCTTATCAGTTTTCATAAATTCAAAGAAAGAAGGGAGGTCGCCTTTAAAACCTGTACTGTTCTTTATATTCTCCATTTCCGTGCGGATGCGCTTTACTTCGCTTAGCCCGGTGTTGTATATTTCATCCAGCGTTTTATCGGTAGTCGTCCAGTCTTTTACGCAAAGCTTATAATAATTTAATCCATCGGGCAGGTCGCCAACGCCAGATGTGGTACGTGCCTTTGGCAAATATTCATTTTTTAAAAAGGAGGATAATTTATTGTGTGCCACATTCAACTCATCTTTTATTGCCGCTTTATAAGCCGCGGTAATGTTGTCTTTATCCGCAACACTAAAACTTGCGGGAAGATTTTTTACAGGGCCGTAGAAAATGCTTTTTGTTTCATCCACACTCACCAGGCCATTGCATATGTCGATCATTTTTACGACAAGCGATTTGGGTAAAATATAATTGCTCGCCATACCGTGCCGGAAATTTTGAATGGCGCTGTCACACCAAATGGTATAGCCATGCACACGCTGCAGCCAGTTGCTGTAATCTTTTACTGTTTTAAAAGGCTGCGACGCTTCGCCTGAACCATATTGCCCCATGGCTAAAACAATATTTGCGGAGAGTGTATTGGTGGGGTCTCCCATTTGCGTAAAAGGGATTTTCCATGTATCATATTTCGCCTTTTCAAGTTGTATGTCCGCATCAAATTTTAAAATCAGGTAGCTCAGCGCATCTTCTTCATTCATATCCTCCGGGCTGAAATTTTTCAAGCTATCCAGGTAGCCGAGATAAAAATTCTTTACCTCATCCCTGTACGCCTGTGTGCAGGTATTCTTGAACTGGTCATTAATACTGTTATCTCCAAACTGCGTGGCATCCAATGGTTGCAGCTTCAATAATCCATTCCAATAGTTATCAAGCATTGCATGAAAACGGGCGGTATCATTTTCTTTTTTTGCAGACTGGTTACAACTAAGAGATATAAAAAATATTGCAATACAAAAAGATATACGGGAGAAAATTTTAAACGTCATGGGATTTATTGTTATGATTAGCCGCTATTTTTTCGACAGCATCAGTAAAGTTAATAAAGATGGATTAAGGTTGGAAAATTACTGGGTAAATGGCAATTGTTTTAATGGTTCAAAAGGAGAGGAATGGGGACAATGTAATTGGAGTTAGAAACATTCACAATCGTTTTGTTGTCGATTGGAGAAGGAAATTACCAATAAAACTTATTAAAATTATAATTTGCAGCAAGAATATGGTATGTTAACTAACAGCGCTCCAATGCCATCCAAATAATAATAAAAACTACAATCGTTCCTAAACAACCTCCCCCTAACTTCTTTGCTCCATAACCTGCGATAAGACCTCTTACTAATTTGTTCATAGTTTCTATTTATGCTTCTCTTTAATACTAATAGTGTGCCAGTAAAATAGAAAGAGACAGCATTTTTCGGACATGCACCAGCAATTCTTAATCTTGTGGCAAGCTCATCGTCTTCACCTACCTGCGCTATGGCACTTGCCTGGAAATAAAAAGAGAATAACATCTATACCAATTCAATATCCATCGTTTTTATTAAGCCCTCCTCAAAAGTGTAAATATGCTTTACCGTCCCGTCAAACATTGAATTGTCCTGCAGGTCTTTTACTTTTTGATGAACTACTACTTCTAAACTTCCATTGGGGCGTTCAGTAAACCCAACTGGTTCAACCTTTGGATTTATCTCTTTCCATTGTCTTGTCCAATATTGTTTTATTTCATCGTGCCCGCTTATGTAGCCACCTTCCCATGCTTTTGACCATTGCACATTTGGTTGCATAGTGGATAGTGCTTTGTCGATGTCTCTTGAGTTGAAAGCGGCATACGCTTTCTTAATTGTATCTTTTAGTTGAGTTACCATAACTATTCTTTTTTGAAAGAAATTGAAAATACAATTATTTTACCGGCGACATTAACACAGATGATCGTCCCTTGCGACGCTCCGTTCATCTTTCTGTTCTTTATTCAACAAGGCGTCGCAGTTTACTATAGTTTTTTCAACTGCCCAAGTTAGAATTTTGTCCAAAATGCTTGCCGCCAAAGATATAGTTCTTTTTTACAGCTGTGCCTCACTCCAAACATTGTATATTGACTGAAAATAACCGCTTCTATTGTTTAGAAGGCAACCTATTCCATGGCAATACAATCTTTGGTTGTATTGTGAAAAATAAATCTGTCCATTTATAAACGAAAACTAAAATGATAAAGACCCTGTTCTTTCTCCTGCTTATCATCAGCATTACTGCTAAGGCGCAGCAAGTGACCGGTTGTGGTTATAAAGTACCGCCACGATCCCTTAAATCAAATTTCAGTTCGGTCTACGAGGCAAAGACCATTATAAACGATATGCTTGCCGATATCAAGTGGCAGGAAAATTTTTAATGTTCGTGAACAAAACGGCATCCGCAATGCCTACGCTACCATCATCAGTCAAAAACGCTGGATCGTTTATGATAATAATTTTTTAGAGGATATAGATGCGTATGCCGCCACCAAATGGGCATCGGTAAGCATATTGGCGCATGAGATGGGACATCATTATTATAACCATGTAGTGAGCAGCACGGGCAGCAACCCCGTCAAAAAGAAATAGAGGCCGATGCATTTTCGGGATACGTGATGTTCAAGCAGGGGGCCACACTCAATGAATCGATCGCAGCCATCAGCGCCATTGCGTCTGACAAAGCAAGCAGCACACATCCCGGTAAAGCCGACAGGGTCGCAGCCATTACCCGTGGATGGAATAATGCGAAGGCTGAATTACCTGCTAATAATAACACGGGTGGGAATGCAGGAGGAAATACAAGTGGCGGTAATACCGGTGGTAACACTGGCGGTAACTCACCGGCGGAAATACAAATGGAAACACTGGTACGAATACAGGAAACCTGCCACCAACCGATGACCCCGAGTTGGATAAACCTTAGCATGCAGAGTACAAAAACAGAAACAGTACAGTTGAGTGATGATGGAAAAACTTACCAGCCCGCTGAAATAAAAGCAGGTGAACCGTTTGTATTTTTGTTTGAGATATACCAGTACGGATGGCTGAAGCTCCCTTACTTTAATGGCTTCCGCACCTATAAATTAATGCATGGCAAAGATTATCACATACCTCTGGAACAGGCGTTCAAAAAACTGGACGGTGGTGGAAGTGCCGAATTAGGAGTAATTTTTTTATTGCGGCAAAATGATATAGCCAGCTGTAGTTTTTCATGGCATCGTCTGTTGTGTCACTCACTTGTACGTTCCGTTTTCATGGCATCAATGTTCTCGCTATTGTTGGTGCTCTTTGAAAGAACAGGATATTATTTTCCCAGCCGGGTCTCATCAAGCCATGTGTGTTGGCCGTGGACCCCGGCGTTCTTAATATCACGGCGAGTTCACCCTTCTCACATACCTGCGCTGTGAGACTCGCCTGGGAAACAATTTCACTTCAAGCTTCAAGCATTGACCCATGAATGAGATATCGGGGCGACAATATATTCTACACCGCCGAAGTAAGTTTCTGTCCGAGTTGTTCATATAAATTCAGGAAATCATAGTTATTACCATGCTTCCGCGATTTTGCCGTTGGCGACCTTTACCATACAGATACCTGAAAATGTGACCGGCTTGCCGCTTGCTGTATGAACAGCTGATACGGTTGTCCTTGCTGCTTCAATGTCATCTTCACCAATAACATCTCCTACATCTATTTTGATGTCATGAAATTGGGTTTTGAAATTATTGTAGAAAAATTTTAAAACCTGCCGCACCCTGGGGTTCGTTATCCGGTATAATTCCATTGGCCTTTGAGTCATGGGTCATTAATTCATCAATTGCATTTTCATCTCCGTTGTTCCAGACTTTATCAAACCAGTTGAAAAGCAGGGTTGTTTGCAGATTACGCATATAAGTGGGTTTAATGTTTACTAAACAAAATACAACTGCTGTTGCTTATTGACCAGGAAGTATTAATAGGGAAGTGGATAAGGTGGTGAAGCCATTCCAAGATATTCCTTTTTTAGAATCCCTCAAAGAAAAAATAACACTCCAAAAGTGCTGAATAGGGAACAGGAAGATGAAGTGCGACGCAACAGGCTTGTGAAACTCGCCTGGGAAACAATGTTCTTGTTCTGCGTTCGTGCTATTGCTCCTTCAAATCATGTCGTTTAAAATCGGAACTATTTTTTTGGTATCGTTCGCTGTCTGCCTGTTTGATTATAAGTTCTCCTTTGTTTGAGAAACCCATTTCGGGGCATTATCCATTCCTTGTCGTAAAAGTAAACTTAATTGAGCCGCATGATGTTGAACGTGCCGCATATTGTAAAGCAATATCTCCAGGACGGAATAATTTTTATACTCGTTTACCCAGCGAGTATTTGCGATTTCATCCGTCAAGCCAGCAATTAATTTATGGCATTTGCTCCTGCTTTGATTAAGATAAGAAAGCAATTCTTCTTTGCTGTAAACCCTACCTGGCATGGCGCCTGAAGGATCAAACTCTGACAGCGTAAAGGGAGAGGGTGGTGAAAACTGTTTGGGGTCAGGTGACAGGTAATAATCCAAATAGAATAAACAGTGATAGGCGTTATACCAAAATTTTTTGTCGTCGTTCCACAATTCGCCTGGACAAAATGAAATGGCATTTTCAAGCATGTCAATACTTGCCCCGAATTGTTTCCATAATGTTTCTTTGAATGCGGTAGTCATAAATTATATACAAAGTGAAATGTTTCCTGGTCTTGTCAAATTGGTGTTTGGCCTGTTCATTTTTGCGGAGTAAAGTTAATAGAGTTAATATTATATTCTACAGCCCGGCGTGACACTGAGCGCAGTAGCTCCCACCACCAGCGCAGTCGCAGGAACCACAAAAGCAGTAGCTTCTACCATTTTCGCAGTCCCAGGAACCACAAAAGCAGTAGCCTCTACCATTTTCGCAGTAGCGAATACCACAAGCGCAGTAGCTCCTACCACTTTCGCAGTAACGAATACCACAAGTGCAGTAGCTTCTACCATTTTTGCAGTAACAAATACCACAACCGCAGTAGCCTCTACCACTTTCGCAGTAACGAATACCACAAAAGCAGTTGCTCCAACCACAATAGCGAAGAGAAATCCCTGTATCGTCCTAAAAAAACTTGACAGTTTTGAGGTGTTAATACTATTATTTCCAACACCTGCTGTTGATAATCCTGATTTAGTGGGCAAGCTGTGTTCTTAGTCCTGTTTTGATCAACAACTGTTTTATGCAGTCCTGCAATTTAAAACACTTGATTTATATAATCCTGTTTGATATGCAGTCTTTTTTATTAGTCCTGAACCGGCGCACTATGGTTGTGCTTAGTCCTGCTTTTATGGACTACGCTGGTTGTTCGTCTGATTTCTTATACATACATTTTTATATAGTTTTTCCAGTTACGTTTGATGATGCCGGTAAGATGATGCGCCTGGTTTTGGAGTAAGTTAATTCAGGGAACTATGTGGTCGTCTGCTATTGTATAGTTCTACTGCGCTGTGAACTACGGATGCTACCCAAATGTTGAATTGAATTATTGGTTATCACAATTTGTGATTTCCAATTTTAGTTTGGCATTCTTAGTAGTGCGAGGACTCCACATACTCTTATATACTTACCCAGTAAGATTCGGCCAGGAAGAAAAGCCATTTTGGGATTACTTATTTCGTTTGTTGGTGTTTTAGCTGAGCGCAAGGCCAACACGCAACACCAACAAAGGCCGCTCAAAGTTTGGAAGACCAACAATGGCGAAAAAGGCCGCTCAAAGTTTGGAACACCAACAATGGCGGAAAACACTGTCTCCAAATAACGCTTTGGAAGAATGTTGTTAAAATGTTGGGGTGAACATCAATGTCTACATATTTAACTCCTGATGCTGTTCTGTTCATGCTTGCTCCATTTCCTATACTGTTTATTATTTCGTTTAATTTATCCTGAACTGCTGATTCATAGATTCCTAAAGATTCTTCACATTTTTTACAAAAAATACCCTTTCGTGAATTTGGTTCTTTTTTTATTTTGATATTCTCTTGTTGAGGATGCTCTCTTCCAAAATATTCATCTATAACTTTTTCTTGAGCGTCGATCGTATAAATATGTTCTTTATCTCTTTCTCCGTAAGTATTTTCAGTAATTCCTGCTGGAGTTAAGTGGGATTTTATATCATAGACGTTTCTTTCTTTACATAATAGACAAGTGTCAGGCATAAATTTTTTTAATAAGTTCTGGAAATACTTTTGTTATAATGTCTAAAAATTCTTTATCCTGAATTGGTTTGTATTTTTCAAAATCTAACATCTTTTCTTGAAAAACTTTTTTCTTATCCCTGTCGAAAATCTCTTTGTACACCCCAAAATGATGCATTGCATTTAATTAAAATATCTCCATTTTCTCTGTAATGCTGAATTGCATTGTTGGCAATACCTAGTAAGTTTGGATAGTTAATTCCAACTGGCTTTTTCATTTTAAAAGAGAGGATTGAAAATAATACTTTTTTCATTTCTGTATACCTTTTCAAATTTCTTACGGTCATTCAAGATATATGCAAATCTTGCTGTACACCAAAGCGTAAAGGCGTCTTTTGAAGGCAAATCTTTATAAATTTCTTTCAGAAATATTCCGTCACACTCTTTGCTTTGATAACCTCTTTTGTAAAGTTGTAATATCAAATGACCTTCCGAATAAGTTCGTCCGTTTTAGTTGTAAGAAAATTTACTAAGTAAATAAAAGTGCTTTTGCCTTCAAGAATACTGTTTACTTCAAGGTCAATATTATCGGAAACTATAAGATGTTTTGCAAAATTATATTTATCTGGCAGCCGAAGTAGTAAATTTAATAATTGTTCCTTGTCAAGGCCCGTAATCCTTTGCAAGTTAATATTGGAATTTAGATAACTTTTTTCTTCCTGTGTTAGCTCTTGGACTTTATTTGAAAGTCTAAAAGAAGGTTTTTCACAGTTATTGTAATAATCTTTTAGATTATTACAATATTCGTCCAAGCTTATTTTTTGCCAGTGTCCAATCATAGTAAGGTGTCAAATAAAATAGCAGTCGAAAGGCAGGTAAGATAAAAGTACATGGACAATGGTTTGGAGCAATGCTTTGTATTTGCTAACAGAAAGTGAAGCACATCCAAAGCCACTTGAATTTGGGATATATCGAAAAGGAGAAAACTAATTTAAAGAGCCCTCATAAAAATACTACACACAACATGGGCTTTTCTGCTATGCTAACTGACGAATATATACTCATCGCCCTGTTCTTTTATTAGCATTCGCAAATGCTCAATAGAATTACCGAACGCTGAAGATTCTGTGTTAAATACAAAGGATATTTTATATTTTTGTTCTTTAGGCGGCTTAAGCCAGCCTGTTTAGAGAGTGGCTTAGGCTGCTCTCTAATTTTTTAAAATATTCTTTGTCATAGGCGATTTTGCTTTTATAAATTGTAAAGATCATTTCCAGTAGTTTTCGTTGTATGGCTACAGCAGCCTTCATTTTTATTCCGTGTTTTGCTACCATCCGTGCAAATATGGCTTTAAACCTTTCATCGTGACGGATGGCTGTGAGTGCCGGGAAATGCATGGCTTTTCTTAAATATCTATTCCCTTTTTTGGATATTTTGGGTTTGCCTTTTACAGAGGTACCCGACTGCTTTTCTCTTACATCCAGACCTGCGTAGCTGGTTAATTGTTTTTTATTACGTATCAGGTCAAAGCCATTGGTTTCCGCCAGCACTGTTACAGCTGTTAATAACCCCACGCCTGGAATAGAACAGATAATTATTAAGAGCTTTTTCATTTCTTCATCTTGGCCGACCAATTCACGTAACTCTTCTTTAATTTCTGCTTCTTGTTTATCCAGAAAAGCAATACGTTTTTTTGTTCTTGCTACGCTTGTTTTGTTGGGTTGGGCTTCGGCAGTCTCTGCATGTAATTGATTTTTGACCGCTGTTCTGCTTTCCACCAGCTGGTCTCTTTCCCTGGTTAATTGCCTTAATTTCTTATAAATACCCTTTGGCGGATGCCAGCTGTCAAGATTTCTTTCCAATCCAAATTGAGTGATCGCTTCAGAAGCTGTTTTGTCTGTTATCGTTTTAACAGATAATGTTCTTACATAATTACTGATCTTATTGGGCAATACCACGCTTACATCCATTTGCCTTTCCGCTAAAAAATAAGCCAGTGATTCATGATAAACGCCCGTTGCTTCCATTACAAAACGAACAGCTATTTCTCCTTGCTTTTTTGTCGCCCATTCTATAGAGAGACAAACCCTTTTGCTGTATTTGGAAAGATTTTGTGAGCATACAGCTCACAGGATAAATCCTCATATAAACGACCTGAGCAAACGACTAATTCATCCTGGGCTACATCTATGCCCACTACTTGTTTTAAGATTCTTTTCATACCAATTGTTTTTATGATATAAAGTGAAAATCTCCCTTCGTTTTGTCTCCTTACGGTTATCCTGGATGTGCGGCAAGGCGGCACTCCTTACATTCTGTTCAAACTCGAAGAGATAAAAAAGAGCGAGGCTATTTCTTCAGCTCAACATGCCTATAGGCTGTTTATGTGCGATTGGCTCTCACCCTTTTTCACTTTATGAAAATCAAATCTATTGGTATCTTAACTTTCTCTGAAGGAACTATTACTGTTTATTTTGTAAACATAGGAGAGTGCGACGCAACGGAAGTTGATAGTAGTCCCGGACGTCCGGGACAGCCGGGTTAATAATAATAATAAGACCCTGAGACGACTAAAATGCAGCAGTACATAGTACAACTATCATCATGTTTTTATTTTATTGCCATTAATAAATGTAAGAAGATTTCCTATACGCCGGGGTTGGCCTGGGCCAAACCCCGGCGGGACACTGGCTGATTGTGGAAATCGAGAAGAACCGACAAAGATTAAAGCGGACGCACCCGTATGTTCCGGTATTCTATCTTCATTACCGCTCCATCATGCATTTGAAAACCAATAACTCCTTCACGGGAGCCCTTCGGATCAGGATCCTGGTAGTCCATAATCTTTATACCATTAATCCAATATTCCAAACGATTTCCACGGGCACGGAGGGTCATCCGGTTCCAATTATCTGAATTATAGATTTGATTGATAATGGCTGAATCCGCGGATATGCGCAATGATGGCCGTACGTACCAATCACCAACGGAGCCCGTTAATTTATCGCCTGTGGCGGCAGCGTCAAATTCGTATCCGGAAGGCGCTTCATACCTGCCCTGAAAGAAATTGTATTAGCCCGATAATAAATACCTGTATTGCGATGATCGTCGCCGGTAGTTTCAATTCACAAGTAAACTCGAAATTGCCAAATCGTTGTTTGGTATATGCCCACTCAGGAGCGGTGAGCTTTCCCGTCCCGGTTTCCCCGACAATACTTCCTCCTTGTAAATGCCAATGGGCTGATGGTAGTTTCCATGCATGCAGGGTGTTTCCTGCAAGCAGGTCAATAACGCCCTGACCTTTTACAGCGGGTTCGGTTGCTTCATTTACATCCTGGGAAAATGCTAAACGGGGCATTGCCATACAGGCACAGGCAAATAAAAATAACAAGTGCTTCATTGAATGGTTCATTTGCTTTTTTACTACTACTGTCCGCATATATAAAACAGTTTTCTTTATAATTATATGCTGATAGCAGGATAAGAAACGAATTTAATTATATTATTTAAATAATTACGCCCTTGTTGGCGGGATGAACTATAGTTGAAGAGGCTGACAGGTGAAACACCAGCAACAGTGTAAGATAATTATGTTTCTTATCGCCGGAACCCGAAGTTTTAAAATATAATAAAAGATTTCTGCGATCCTAATCTTCCAGTTAATATATTATTAATGTACTGAACTGTATATTGACCGCCCAATTGCAAAACCAATCAAACGCTATATGAATAATAATCGTAGAGACTTTCTTAAAAAGGTGGTTCGCTGGCGGCAGGACTATCTTTAGGCGCTGTTAGCGCATCTGCATCTGTCTTGAAAAAAATCCGGCCACTGCGGCTGCTCCAAAAGTGCCCTTGCCCCAGGTGGAAGGACCTAACACACCCAAGTTAACCATGACCGTAGGCGCCAACGCAACTGAATCCAACATGAAATGGATAAAACAATTCGGTTGCGACTATGTGCATATGGGCGGCCCCCGCGAACTTCCGTGGACCGAAGATGGGCTAAGAGCTATTATGGACAGGTTTAAAGCACAAGGGCTAACGGTTATCAATATGATGATCAATTTCTCAGGGGCTATCATTCATGGTACTGAAACCCGTGATGCAGAGATCAAAAAAGTACAGGACTCACTCATTGCTGCCGGCAAAGCGGGCCTGCGGTTGTAGAATATAATTTTTACTCACATCGTGCCGTAGAAGGCTATTATGATATTGTCGGCCGTGGCGGTGTGCAGTATCTCGGTTATGATTATTACCGTAAAGGACAACCGAACCCCACTGATAATAAATGGAACTATAAAACCGCGAGGAAACAACCCGATGAGGAAAATATGTCGATGGCTGAATTACCTCCTACAGAAAGAGAACCCGCACAATCGGCTGAGAAGGCATGGGCGAATATCGAATATTTTTTAAAAGCAGTTATTCCCGTAGCAGTAAAAGCGGGTGTACGTATGGCGTTGCATCCTAATGATCCGCCCCCGCCTATGAGCCGCGGCTCAGAACAGATCATGTCCACTTTTAAAGATTGGAAACGTCTTTGTGACATTGTTGATCACCCGGCAAATGGTATGACCTTCGACTGTGGTGTATCAACCGAAATAGGCGAGGATGCTGTTGCGGTATGCAAATACCTGCTTTCCGTGACCGTATCAGCCATGTTCATTACCGGAATGTAATTGTTGAAACACCACGGATCAAATACGTGGAAGTAATGATAGACGAAGGAAAAGTGGATATGCTCCAGGTGATGTATGAATTGGTAAAAGGTAAATATAAATATGGTATCTGGGCGGAGCATCCCCGTGATAATGAATTTGACACGGTACATAAAAGCGGTGGCTTTGTATCTTATTTATATAACCAGTCTTATGCCCGTGCGATGTTCAGGCAAGTATGATGATGCTGGCAGGATGGAAACCCGCTTAATTAATTATATTAACAGGTTATGGAAAATTTCATAGCTGTTTTATTGTTCAACAGGGATGTTGCAAAGGAGTATGCTAACGATTTTTATTTGCCACGGAGGCAATAAATTCTTCCAACCATATGATCAGTACAAACTTTAGAATGATATTTTCTTACAGCACACGCCGGTTCAATTACCTGGTTGCCCTGGTACTATTATCTATAAATAGTATTGCCCAAACTCCCCAGCTATCTATCATTACTGATGCACAACCGGGAATGGTTGTGTCGCAAGGACTGGATAAATTGATAAAGTCATTGGAGGCAAAGCATATCACATTCGAGCAAGTAACTTCCGCACAAAATGCAAAAGGCCGTCAATTATTGATTACCGGTTTGGCTTACGGTAATGGAGGCGGCAGCATCAGTACTAAAGGCAAGTAAACCTGTAGTTGCTAAAACAAATGAAGCATTGACCATCCGGAAAACGCAATGGCAGAAAAAACCTGCTATAGTAATAAGTGGTTATGATGATAAGGGTACGATGTATGCACTGCTTGATGTAGCTAACAGGATCAGTTGGAGTACAGGTCCGGCAAAACTTCCTGCAATATGTAAAGGAAGTTACTTCCGAACCTTATATAAAAGAGAGAGGCCTTTCTTTATATACTATGAACCGTGCTTATTGGGAAAGTCGTTTTTATGATGAGAACTATTGGGCGCAATACTTTGATATGATGGCGCAGAACAGGTTTAATATGCTCGAGATACTTTTCGGTTATGAAAATGGAGGGTTTATGGCGCCCTGTTATCCTTACTTCTTCAATGTAGAAGGTTTTCCGAATGTAAAAATGGAAGGCATTACTGCGGAACAGCAAGCCCGCAACCTGGCCACAATAAAACATTAATTAAAATGGCGCATGACAGGGGGTATCGCTGTGCGGCTGAGTACATGGGACCATATTTATCGCGGTGGTGTACAAGCTGGTGGCAATCCTGCATTTGATATAAACCCGGCAACCGCAATCTTTCCAGGTGGGCGGATTGGATTCAGCGAATATCCGTCCGTATACAAGGCGGCTTTTGCAAAATTCGTAAATTGATACCTGAGATGGATGCATTGTTGTTTAAAACAAATAATGAATCCGGGTTGAAAGATAGTGAGCTGTATGAGTTTTCTATGAATTTCTTTGAAACGGTGAAAGAGAGTGCTCCCAACCTGCTGGTAGATATACATGGAAAAGGGCTAACGGATACATGGATACGCGTGCTGAAAAATTAGGTATCAAATTCAGGATAGTCCCCAAGTTCTGGATGGAGCAATTAGGTTTACCATTCAGTCCCAACGCATGTTAACCGGGGAAGATCAGCGGAACCGTCGTCATGGTTATGGCGATATGCTGCGATACCCGCAACAATATCAAATGGTATGGAAGTTATGGAATGGCGGAACTAACCGGGTATTTCTTTGGGGTGATCCCGAATACGTCCGTCGCTTTGCAGAGAGCAGTCATTTTTATAATAGCAGCGCTTATGAAGTGTATGAACCGTTGGCTACTAAAATGGAATCACAGGCACATGATATGAAACCTTTCGATTTGCTCAAGCCGCAATATCAATATTATCATTATGAATTTGAACGTTACTGGAATTTCTTCCAGGTATGGGGGCTGATCGGTTATGATCCGAATACACCTCCTGATATATGGGATAAAGAATATGAGAAACGTTTCGGAACCAAAGCAGGGCCCATCATCAAATCAGCATTGAATGAAGCAAGTTGGGTGCTGCCCCGCATTGTGGCGAGCTGTTATCCTTATAGTTTTTTTCCCAACAACAAGTGCATGGCCGGAAAAACAACGGTTGGGTGATTTGAACGTGTATGCAAAAGCGGAAGGGCAGCGATATCCCAGCAGTTTGCCAGCTTTGATGAAGAAGCCAGGGTATTGCTTGGAGAATTGGAAACAGGTAAGACTTTACCTTCAACCACCAGTGCATGGTTGGCACAACTCTCAGCAAGCATTAATAAGAAAGTAGCCGAAGCTGAAAAAAATTATAGGCACTATTGCTAACAAGGAATTTAATTCTACTATTACTGATTTGAAAATGCTATCGAACCTGGCGCTGTATCATTCCCGCGGGTACCGGCCGCAATAAGTTATTGTTTGTTCCTTCGTACGCAGGATATAGCTGCGTTGGATGATGCTATTGCCCATGAACAAAAAGCGGCGGAAGCCTGGGCAGCAGATCGTAAATGCAGCAGGCGATATGTATGCCGATAAAATCCTGATCGGGAAGAACCCGCTCTTCGGGTCATTGGAAAGATGAATTGGTTTTGCTGAACAGGGGGATAGAAAGGCTGAAAGAACAACGGGCAAATTTTAAACCGAATGGAACTGTAAAGATTGCGCCTAAGTATAAAGCTTCTGCTGATGCGGCGAACAATAAATATTTTATTATCAATCATCAGCCGGTTACAAATATTCCCGCTGGTCAACCAATAACTATAAAGATTAAAGTCATTCGCACCCGCCGGAATAAAATGGGTACGTCTTCAATACCGGGCAGTGAACCAGTACAAAGATTTTGAAATGCTGCCGATGACGATTACCAATGAAAAAGATATTTACCAGGCAATCATCCCTGCTGAAAAAATAGATACACGTTATAATTTAATGTACCTCGTGGAGATGATGGATAATAGGGGGAAAGGATTTATTTATCCTGATCTGAATAAAGAGACGCCATATAAGGTGGTAGATTTTATTAGGAAATAATAAGCTGGTGAAATGAGTGGGTGGTGATTTATTAGCCCGGCTGTCCCGGACTACTATCATCTTCCGTTGCGTCGCACTCTTCATCTTTCTGTTCTCTATTCAGCAATTGCCGAAGACCCTGATGTTTGTCGGGGCGTCGTTCCCGATAGCTATCGGGACTTCATCTTTCTATTCATTACTGGGCACTGTCGTCGAAGATCCCGACGTTTGTCGGGAAAGTATCAGCAATTGCCGAAGATACTGACGATAAAAAAGAAGTTATTAAGCTGCATTATTTTTAATAAACAATGTTACTAAACCTACTGGCTCCTCGCTAAGCCCCACTTGCTTAGAAAGTCAGCACTTATTTAACCGTCAGATTTGCTTCCCATCCGGAATCGGTCCCCAATACACTTTCAAGACGTAGTTTAACCTTATTACCCGGAACGCTACCTGGTTTTATTGTAACCGGGAGGACAATCTTCTCACCTTTTTTCAGTGTCATAGGTAACGAAGGAAGCTTCACCACAAATTTGTCAATATCCTTTCCGATCAGCTCTGCTGCTACCAGTTCAACAGCTTCGCCGGTATTGGTAATCTCGACCTGTTGCTTTTCGTTCTCACCAATAATAATATCTTTCTGTGGGCTGGTCAGCACCGGGTTAGTCTTTTTGAAAGAACAGGCCTGATCTGTATATTTTTCAGGTAATACTCGGCGCTTTCGCTTTGAAACTGGATCTTACCACTGGTTACCTGTTGTTTCAGATCATTCCTATATATATTAAACAAGCGATTCACCACAAAGCCATTAACAATGAATACGGCGTCAGCCTGGCGGGCTATCACCTCACTGGTCGTCCATTCGCCTTTAGGACTTTCAAAATCGCCGGAGCGATATACCCGGCCTGTAAAGCGTTTTAGTGGAGCATTGCCATCATATTGATCAACAGTTTTGCGATCACTGGTGCGGCCTGGTGACAATTGAAACTCTGCATCGCCGCCACCCAGGTTGAAATGATCTCCGATCTCGGTTTGCTGAACTTGCATCTCGATGCTGCGCATCCAGCATTTAAAAGAATAATCGAAAGGTTCCGAACAATGGAAAAGAAATCCTGCATCACGAAGGCCTGTAGCACGGGGAGCCCATTGCTTTTCACCCCATTTGGTCTGGAAACGAATATGATAATTACTGTATTCCCTGTTTGGATGTAATGGCCCCCCCAGATCTGGCGGCGAGATATGTATCATACCATTATCTACTGTAAATACTTTAAGTGGATCATTATTCAGGCCTATCGGAGGTTCGGGGTGTCCTGTTTATTATCGTAGCCTATCATGTTGGCGGGCCGCATATAACTATCCCATGTCTTAGATCCTTGCCGTTGAAAAGATTCTGCCATCCTGTATTTGGTGCCTGGGCAGAAGAGAATAAAGCCGCAAAACATAAGCCGGCTACAAGCAGTCGTTTCAAATTATATGGTTGCATCGTTTATCAGGTTAATCCGGTAATATACATTTTACGAACCCCTAAAGCGGTTAATTTTTCCCATTAAGAGTTTATTAATCCTATCCCCGGCTACTTTTTTTATACAAGGGTAATAGTAATAATCTTAAGCTCTATATGATTCTATAGCTGCCTCAGTTATTGATAGCAAGAAACAATCGCTTCAGATCATCTTCACGATTAAAATTTACCTGGTTTTTATCGAGGTAATCATTTATTGCTTTTTTTCCTGGAAGGGAAAAGTTTGAGTAAATTTTCTTGTTCACCGGCAGCATTTCGTCATCCTTGTTTTCTACAAAATAGTCTGCTGCTAACTTAAGAAACAGATTTTCATGGATACTAAACCAGTGCGGTATGATGCTTTATCGCCGCCGAGCGAACCATAAGTCTGAATAGAAGAATTAGGGGAGGCCATGCCATAGCCCCCGATTTTTTCTGTATTCGTTTCTACATATAATTGCTTTTTTGCCAACCGGCCTGTTTCCGGATGGCTGGCTATTTGTTCAAAATAATCTTTGTTATAAAAAAAACGGTGCTATCAATCAATATGTCCCTTAATCAAAGTAGCCTTGTCATCAGAAATAGCTAATGTATCGTTTGCAGGCCCGATAAACTCCACTTCCCCGGTTAGAAAACTATAATTAAGTTGGGCGGATGCGATGGATCCGTCTTTAAACATAACCTTTCCAGGTCTGAATTGAGGATATTTAAATTGTTTAGCCGGCGTCAATATTTGAAGTATTGAGTTTCCTGCGGGAATTAAAACCACAGTTGTATCCTGTGCACAGCAATTAACTGCAGAAAAAAAAGCCAGTACAGGGACAATAAACTTTTTGAGGTTCATATACTATTTTAAATGGTTACGATAATTAAAAAGAGACAGATGTATATAAGTAATTGCATACTCAGCTACTCTCGTTTCTTTACTTCATAAAAAAATTCATGATAGCCTAATTCACCGCTTTCAGAAATAGCTTCCACTACCACTTGTATTTTGCCGGTAGCATCCGCATTATAAAAAGACAGGGTTTGTCTGCCCGTGCTATCTGATTTCAAATTGGGTTCCCAGTGTACCAGGCTACGTTGATCGGGCTTTCGCCAATCTTCTGATTTTAACTCTCCGTATTTAGGTGCGTAAAATTCACGGGTAGGTGAAAACACGCAACAGTTGTCCTTTTAAAACCGACGAGCCGCCTTAAACCTGTCAAACCCATTCCATCGTAGGTATAAATGGCAATCACGTTTCCAACTGTTGGTGCTTTAGGATTATTACATAGTTCCGGGATTGTCTGGCATACAGTTTCCTGAAATTTTTGGCAAGGGGTATCAGCTCAAAGCTTCTTACTTCGCTGGGTGGAAGGGAAGCAATAAGATTGTATTCGTTATACTTTACCGGTATTCCATCATTACTACTAAGGTGAGCTCAATATTATTATTCATTCTTGCATATAATGTTCCATCAATGGCTGCGATGTTATAAAATACCGCTTCATCAATAGGAAGTTTAATGATTGGACTAGGGGGAGGTCCTGAATCTGAAAATAGTAACCTGGTCCGGGAACCTGAACTTTAAAACACTATAGAGACCATAGGACCATTTTTCTTCTTTAGCCTGTATCGCTTTGCCGTCAATTATGATTTTGGGCCCGCCATATTGTTCGGTGACCAGTTTTTGTTGATCTGATAGTATCCTGCTTTTTACTACAACAG
Source organism: Chitinophagaceae bacterium (assembly GCA_037200685.1). GTDB lineage: Bacteria > Bacteroidota > Bacteroidia > Chitinophagales > Chitinophagaceae > JAJKIP01. Next base: position 55,952 of record JBBCIG010000017.1, on the reverse strand, counting down.
CTTCTAGTGTACGTCCTTCAACCGAGTCGATATACGCATCTAACGCTTTTTTGCCTGCAATACTGGTTTTAATATACGCTTGCACTATACTGTCAGGTTTTTGCACCGACCAGCGATGATCATACGCTACATCCGGCGGTTGTTTTTGATCGAGTGTAACAACATAGTCCTGCTTTTTATTGGATTTACTGTTGCTTTGAATAACGATATCCGTTGTCTGTCCATACCTATCATCAAGCGCAAAGGCAAACCTTCCCAGGCTATCCGTTTTTTTGCTTCGTAAAAGATGGTGGGACATCGTCAAGCGTCACTAAGGTGAGGTTGGCATCTTTCATAATTTTTTTGTTTGAAAGACTGCCTTTTACATTACCGGATACTGTAAAATAAGGTTCCGGGTTTAAACTGAAAAGCAACATCGTCCCTGGTATAATTATATTTACTCCATCCCTGCGTAAGAAGCAAAGCATCCAGGTCATTAAAATGATTTTCATTTTTTGAAAAGTAAAAACCAGGGTTCTCTATTTCTCCTTTCAGGTCTGAGCTAAGTAAAAAATAGGAAAGGATATCTTGCCGGAGATCGGGAATTGTTCCCTGCTGCGAACGGTTAAAGGCCATTACAGATAAATGGGCTGGTAAGGGCAGACCATCGCCGTCTTTAATCTCAAGGGAGATCTGGGTTTTCTCACGTTGAGTATAGGCTTGCTTGTCTGTAATACCCGAAATGCGAATCCTGGATTCGGCCCGTTCATTAAAATAAAGCCTTTCTGCTATCGGAATGCCTGCGTGGCTCATGAGTGTGAAATTGATAATTCCCTCAGGTAATGCATTTGAGGGCAGGGAATATTCGAAGGCGTAATTCTTTAATCTACCTTTTAAATCGTAATAAATAATACCCCGGCAGGAAGCTCTCACTATTATACTATCCATGTCTATATATTGGAACGGACGTTCAACCTGATTTTCTGTTCCATTTTGTTTACAGATAAAATGGCCCCTTTTGCAGTAACCGCCGGCAAGGGATAGGTTTGGGGTAGTATTGTTCCTGCTGGGTGATAAAATCCTGGCAATATATTTTTCGTTACTGTCTGCGTGGTTTAGCCATACAGATCCCATTCCCAATTCCGTTTGTTTTAAATGAAGCAAGCACCTGTCCTTATTGTTTGTAATAGTTCCCGCTGCAGGCATACCCCTACCATCATAGCGTAGCAGTTTAACGCCCAGTAAAGATGGAAGTCCGTGAATAAGTTCGCCACTTTCCGGAAAGAACTGAAGATCCATGTAAGTGGTATCCAGAACAATTGTTTTAACGTACTGAATATGTTTCTCCGTTTCAAATCCCAGTGTTACAAAGCGGCTATTAAGGGGTATAGCGTAATTAATCAGGTATTGGTCACTCTTGTTTTTTTCGAAGCTGGATGGTATCCTTTTTTTATCAAGAGTTATATAGATCGGAATTGTTTTTTGCATGAGGCTGTCCGCAACAGCCGGATCGAGGCTAAGCTGTAAACGTCGCCCTTTTTGTTCTTCAATGAGCGTTACATTTTGAATTGCATTTTTTTCCTGTTGGCCCTTCAGGTCCTGATATCAGCACATATTCCTTAAAGAAAAAACCGGAGCCGAAATTTTTGTTCCATTCTGTATAAGCCCGGACCTGGTACATGCCATATGAATAACTAGGTGCCAGTTGAAAGAAGCGTTACCAAAACCCTCGTCTATTTTTATCCGTTTCTGCTCAACTATATTCTCCTGTGGATCTATGAGGTCCACGTACAGAACTCACTGATTTTGCTGGGTATGTGGTTGCTTGCCTGCGTAACAATGGCTTTAAACCATATTGTTTGATCAGTAGTATAGACCTTATTATCGGGCTGTAAATAAATTTTCTCCGCCATAGAGGCATCAGAAGAAGAAGCGGGTTGCGACCGGGCCGTATTGAAAAAGAATAAACAATAACAGAGCAAGACATGATAGATACTAACCGGGTGGGAGAAATTTTTTTTCATCCTGCGAAATAGCAGCATAATCGTTTTTTTGGTCGGCTGAATACTAAGATAGAATTACTCTAATCGGGAAATATACATTTTCAGGACTTCTAAAGCGATTAATTTTCCCAATTAAGAGTTTATTAATCCCTTTGTGCCCTCACTATTATTATATTGTACGTATACATGAAAAAATTACTTGCCATCGTTTCAGCATTGTTGCTGTTTCTTAATTACCTGTCTGCACAAAACCTTTCGGATGCAGAACGCCTGAAATGGTGGCATGATGCCCGCTTCGGGATGTTCATCCACTGGGGAGTTTATTCGCAATGGGCCGGGGTATATCATGACCATGAACAACGCGGCAAGGGTGCGGAATGGATTATGAACGTGATGAAGATTCCTATTGCTGAATACCAGGATTCTGCCAGGCACTTTAACCCGGTTAAATTCAATGCGGATGAGTGGGTGAAAGTCGCCAAAGCTTCCGGCATGAAATATATTGTGATCACTGCCAAGCACCATGATGGGTTTGCTTTGTTTAAAAGCAGTGCCAGTAAATGGAATATTGTTGATGCCACCCCGTATGGAAAAGACATCCTGAAACAACTTGCGGAAGCCTGCAAAAGGCATGGAATGAAATTAGGGTTTTACTATTCACAGGCGCAGGACTGGAATAATCCTGGGGGAAGTGTTACCCGCAACTTATCTTCCGTAGGATGGTCTAACCCGGATTCCAGCAAGATAGATGCCTATACTAAAGATCATAGCGGGCATTGGGATCCGGCACAGGAAACTTCCACCTTTGATGAATATATTGATAGAGTTTCGGTACCACAGGTGAGAGAACTGTTAACCAATTACGGCGAAGTTTCTGTTTTATGGTGGGATACACCAACGGGTATGACTGATACAGCTGCTCTAAAACTCCAGGCATTACTAAAACTTCAGCCAAATATTATTACAAATGACCGGTTAAAACGGCCAAACTTTCCCGGAGATACTAAAACACCGGAACAAAGAATCCCCACTCAAAGTGAACTTGACAGGATAAATTGGGAAACCTGTATGACAATGAATGGAACCTGGGGCTATCGTACATCTGATAATAATTGGAAATCAGCAAAAACGTTGATTCAGAACCTGGCCGATATTGCTTCCAAAGGCGGCAATTATCTTCTTAATGTCGGCCCAAAGCCAGATGGCACATTCCCTCAGCAAAGCATTGACACGCTGAAGAAGATCGGCCAATGGATGAAAATAAATGGGGAGGCCATTTATGAAACCAAGGCAAGCCCACTACCTGCACTGGACTGGGGTAGGTGCACACGCAAAGAAGGGAAAGCCGGCACAACACTTTATCTTTTCGTTTTCCAATGGCCGAAGGATGGTAAACTCATCGTACCGGGCATTAAAGCCTTTCCTTCTTCAGCAAAACTGCTTGCGAATGGTCATGCTTTATCTATAATCCCATCTGCAACCGGGGAAATGATCGTTAGTGTCCCTGAAAAGGCGCCCGACCCATCGGCTTCGGTAATCCGCCTCGAATTTTAAAACTAAGATTAATAACCACTGGTAGAAAAATGTTTTCGGTTTGTTAGGCGACCGCCTTTGATGTCTTCCTGTTTTAAATCTTGCGCAGAATAATAATTATTAATCTTCGGAGCGCTTAATTTTCCGATTAAGCTTTTATTAATCACTATCGCCTGTCCGCTTTCTTATATTGGGGTATATGAAAAAGACAATTGCTCTGCCACGCAGGATTGCTATCCTTGCAATCTTTATTGCAAACATTGCTATGGCCCAACCAGGTGGGAATAGACCGCAAACGATTCAACAAAGTATAAAAACACTGTATCCTACAAAAGATTGGGCTATTGCTGACTTTGTAGTGACCGATCCGAAATTTGGCGCAAAGGCACAGCCGGGGTTTGATAACAGACCTGCTTTCCAGGCTGCTATTGATGCTGCATATAATAATGGAGGTGGCGTCGTGTACATTCCGGCAGGCAATTATGAATTCCGCAGCCAGCAAACCGCCTCCAAAAAGGTGAGGGTTCGTAAGGGCACCGAAGAAGTAATGAAAGACTTCGAACACCAGTATGTGTTGAATCTCCCAACAAGTGTGCAACTCCGTGGTGACTGGGCGAATCCAGATTTAAACAAAGGGAAAGTTTTAGGAACCATTCTTGAAGTACGTGTTGGTAAAAACTCACCCAATTATAACGGAGCGGTTGAAAGCTGGTGGAATGATGCACAGGCTGGCAATGCACTCCGTACTACCTATACCAGCATAGCTGACAGATTTATAGATATGAATTCGGGAACAGGTGTGACGAACCTGTCCATTTGGTATCCCGAACAGGACATTAATGATATAAAGCCCTATCCATGGACATTATTTCAGCCAAATGGCGATTGTGTAACGATCGAGAATGTAACACTCGTAAATTCCTATAATGGTTTTTATGCCGCTCCCGGCGAACTTCATTATATTTTAAACAGCTATATGACCGCCCTTAGTACGGGAATTGAAGTGCATGTCTGCACCGATATCGGACGTATTGAGAAGGTCAAAATCAATCCGAAGTACTGGGCCAATTCAGGTCTGCCTGGTTCACCCACTCTTGCAAAGGTGGCCGCATATACGAAAGCGAACGGTACAGGATTCAATATGCACCGCTCCGATTGGGAATATGTTTCTGATCTGTATGTATCCGATTACAAGACAGGTATGTGGGTAGGAAGAGAACCCGGTTTCCAGGATTCGCCCAATGCGCAGTTTTTCGGGATTGATATCAAAAATTGCGATACCGGTATCTATATCCAGTCCGTAAACCCATATGGCCTGCTTATTTCCAACTCTACTTTCGGAGCAGCAAAAGATGGTAAGGCCGTGTATTTCTATAAGGATTTCAAAACTTCCGTTCAATTCAATGGTGTAGAATTCACTGGCCCCATTGTCAGTGATGGTAGTGATGGAGTCATATCATTTGAAAGCTGTACGTTCAGCAACTATAGCGATTATGCGCTTAAAATTAATAATGGTAATGTACTGATGGCCCAGACTGAGTTTAAAAAGCCAGCCGGTCATGTGTTCCTTGGCCCGGACGTGAATACGATCAGATCAGTGAACTCCGGTTATAATGGCAAATTGGAAATCAAAAATGAAAGTAAGTCCGCCAAGGTTGAGATCAATAATGGCAAGCAATATTTGTTTGATCCGATACCTAAGAATGTAGTAACAGATATTAGGATACACCCGAAACCGGTGTCAAACAAAGTGTTGAAAGTTGATCTGCCGAAAGCAACAGGGTTTAACAATGATCAACCTACAGAAGATGTATCAGCCCAATTGCAAAAAGCACTTAACGATCTTAAAGCTGCCGGTGGCGGTACATTGTATTTGCCGGGTGGAAGATATTTAGTGAACAATCCCATCAAAGTTCCTTCAGGTGTTGAATTGCGGGGAAACTGGGATGTACAACATCATACGCAAAGTGGTGGTGTTGGAATATTTACCACTTATGCCGGTGGTGCAACCGGGGAAAAAGGCGCTTCGCTGATACAACTGGAAAAAGGCGCGGGTATCAGGGGATTAACCATTTCGCAGATCAATTTAGCAACAGATGGTTTTAGTGCTGAGAACCCAAGGCCCACTCCGTTTCTTATACAGGGACAAGGACCAAACGTATACATTGTTAATATAACGATAGGGCCCGGCGATAAAGGAATAGACCTCGCTACTTACAACTCCAGCGGGCACTATGTTGATTATTTTGCCGGCGTACTCGCAAGAGCCGGTATTTGGGTAGGTGGGGGCGCTCAGGGAGGATTTATCCGGAATATGCAACTCAATCCGCATTACGGATCAAGAGTGCCGCAAGGCGGACAGGGATATCCGAGAGTAGGGTTATCACGTTTCCTGCAATCAAATTGCAGCGCACTTAAATTCGCCGATATTAAAAACCAAACGATCTTCAACAATTTCGTTTATGGATCATTCTACGGTTTACATTTTCTGAAAGATGAAATAACCGGTAAGTATCCCGGAGAAATGACAGTAATTGGGCACGGTTCAGACGGATGCTCGTTTTCTTTGTTTGTAGAAGATGCCGACAGTAAAACTAAAATAATTGCGATCAATTCCGAATTGGTTTGTACACGAACTGCAGAGCCTGTGCGGTCATATGTTTTGATGGGACGTGACCCTAATACAAAAAAAGTTGATCCTAATGCTAAACTTATTCTGTACAACACTGCATTTTGGGGAAGTCCTACCATTGGGGCTATCATCAATAGCGGTACAGTGCGTTTTCAGCAGGCAAACTTCCAGCGGTCTGGTGCTCCCGCCATAGACAACATAGGCGGAAAAGTGAATGTTTATTCTTCTTACTTCGCACAACGAATGCCAGGGGAGGCTAGCGCCAATAACGTGTATGTGAGACAACACGCCACCGGTGTATCAACAGAGGTAACCAATAACTCTTATAGCTCCGGGTTTAAGGAAAATAACGAGGCGGCGAGCAAAATTTATGGATCTGATACAGAAAAGAAGGGATTCTAAATAGAACTTTCTGTGCCATGATAAATAAGCCTGCGATTTTGAACTTAGATTGTATCAACAAAATATTAGTATTCGCTGGTTCTGGATGGATATATTTCTCTCTTATATTTGATAAGATTTGCAGTTTCTTAAAGAAGACAAGTTTAGTGAGTGATTCGATGAGTGCAGGTATAAAGAGATTTGTAAAAAATGAATTGGAAAAATTTCGAACCAATTGTAAAATTGATTGGAGACTGATAAATTATTTAATTGATTGGTTGGGGATACATAGTATTTTTTAATACAGCAATTAATTATTAATTAACCTATAATTATCCTGTAACTACTATTTTCGTTTGCAAATACTATGTAAATAGTAACTTCCTCTTTTAAAAGAAATATTTATCTTATCTGCATTGCCAATGAAACACTTTATAAGCCTGTTAAGTACTTTTTTCTTAAGTGCCCCTTTTCTTTTTGCACAGAAGAATACAAAAAAGGAATATCACCTTCTTATAGGAACTTATGCCGCTTCCGGTAAGCCGAACGGTATTCATGTATATCGCTTCAATACAGAAACAGGAGATTTTTCGCAGGAACAGCCTGTTACTGAACTTTCCAATGCTTCTTATTTAGCTGTTAGCGATGACCGGAAAAATGTATATGCCGTTAGTGAAGCAAAGAACGGAAGCCTGAACGCCTATGCCTTTGATGCATCAACCGGCACGCTGAAGTTTTTGAATAAAGTGCCGACGGTTGGATCGGCTTATGTATCTGTAGACAAAGGAAAAACAATGGCGGTGACTGCCAATTATGATGGCGGAAGCGTAACCGTTGCTCCGCTTGCTTCAGATGGTTCATTGATAGAAGGAAAAGCACGGACAATCCAACATGAAGGAAGCAGTGTAAATAAACAAAGGCAGGATAAACCGCATGTTCATTCCGTTGTGTGGTCACCTGATAAAAAATACCTGTTTGCTCCTGACCTGGGAACGGACAGGGTATACCAGTACCGGCCGGATATTAAGAGCAGCGAGTTGCTTTTACCAGCGCAGCCGGCCTTTATTACCATCGACTCTATTGGAGGTGGCCCCCGTCACCTGACTTTCCATCCCAATGGAAAGTGGGCTTATCTTGTCCTGGAAATGAAAGGGGCTGTGATGGCATTTGATTATGGTAAAGGGAAATTGAAAGCCAAACAGACCATAAGTATGGTTTCGCCTGATTTTACAGGCACGGGATCAGGAGCTGATATACATATTTCACCGGATGGAAAATTTCTTTACGCATCCAATCGCGGACGGGCAAATGAGATAGCAATTTATTCTATTAATAAAAAAGGAGAGCTTACCATGATCGGCAGGCAATCCGTATTGGGCAGAACCCCGCGAAATTTTGCAATTACACCCGGGGGCGAATTTTTGTTAGTTGCTAACCAGGATACGAATGAAATCATCATTTTTAAACGGGATCAGAAAACAGGAATGCTTTCTCCTACAGGTAGTAAAATAGAAGTCAGTAAGCCGGTATGTTTAAAATTTGTTGAAGCAGGCGAATAGGTTTTTATATTGTAAATTGTTTCCTGTTTTTGATAAAATCTGGCTTTCCATCAATTAATATCCGCATACAAAGAATTTCCTCTAATTACTTTCGGGATTAATGGATAATTAATCAATAATTATCCTGTTCCGGTTAATTTTCAGTTATTGAGAATGAGACTATTGCATTCAGCTGAAATTATTACGGTGCTATGCCATATAACAGGAGAAATTTCTTAAAGAACACTACTGCTTTAACTGCGGCCCTGCCTTTATCAACAATCGCCTTATCAAATAACTTCACAGATTTGGCAACGCAGCCCAAACCTGCTGTATGGCCTGTGATCGAAGGGCCGGATACTCCCAAAATAATTCTGAACAGTTCGGCCAATGCCCCGGTAGCTAATATGCGCCTGGTCAAACAATTTGGAGTGGATTATATATTAATGGGCGGGCCTCAATTACCATGGACGGAAGAAAAACTCCGGGAAACACTTGATCGCTTTAAAGCGGAAGGGCTCTCGGTTATCAATATGATGCTTCCCTCGATATCGGATATCATTTATGGTCGTCCGGGAAGAGATGAACAGATTAAAAAAGTGCAGGACTCATTGATAGCCGCCGGGAAAGCAGGATTACCCATCGTTGAATATAATTTCTATGCGCATCGTCTTACAGAAGGTTATTATAATGTAGCAGGTCGTGGCGGGTCACAATACCTGGCGTATGATTATGACAGGAAGATGGAAAATCCTGCAGAAAATAACTGGACTTATCCCAATACAAGAAGTGCGGAAGAAATTGGATTAGCGCCTAAGGAATTACAGGCAAAGGCTAATGTGGGGGCTTATACAAAAGAACAACTCTGGGATAATATCACCGTGTTTTTAAAAGCTGTCATCCCGGTAGCCGAGAAGGCAGGAGTGCGGATGGCCTTACATCCTAATGATCCTCCTGCACCGCTAAGCCGCGGCTCTCAGCAGATCATGAATTCATTTGAAAATTGGAAACGTCTCTTAAGCATTGTCGATAGTCCGTCGAATGGGATGACATACGATTGCGGCGTGTCGAATGAAGTAGGTGCAGATCCATTGGAAGTATTAAAATACCTGGCTGACAGAGATCGTATTAATCATGTTCATTTCAGGAATTGTTTGGTTGAAAAAGCTGCTACCCGGTATATAGAAGTATTCCCTGACCAGGGTACGGTAAACATGTTTGGGGTCATGCGTGAACTGGTGAAAAGAAAATACCGCTATGGTCTTTTTGCAGAACATCCAAGGGGAAATGATTTGGATAAAAAAGTGGGAAGTGATTTTGCGGGCTATTTATTTAACCTGGCGCATGCACGAGGCATTATGCAATCAGTTTTGACATTGCAGAAGGAAGGAAAATTGTAAAACATCTTGAAGAACTATTTATATACAAGCGTTTCATGGTGCAGAACAATTTTGAATTGTTGAATTGTAAATGATTACGGAATAAATTTCTTTTGACGAACAAGCCATTTATGAAAAAGATTATAGTATCATTTTTTGTTGCTGCTTTATTTATAAGCGCCGCTCCGCCAGAAGATTTTCCAGAAGCAACCATTTCAAATGGATTGATCAAAGCAAAATTATTTCTCCCTGATCATGAAAAGGGTTATTACCAGGCAACACGGTTTGACTGGTCTGGCGTGATACCACTTCTTGAATATAGCGGTCACACTTATTTTGATACATGGAATCAATCGACTTATAGTCCTAAACTGAATGATGCGATCATGGGACCGGTGCAGGAGTTCGGGCCTTTAGGTTATAACGAAGCAAAACCCGGTGAAACTTTCGTAAAGATTGGAGTGGGAGGTTTAAAGAAAATTGAAGAACGGAGCTACCGTTATGCATTTACTTATGAGATTGCCAATCCTGGAAAGTGGACGATCAAAAAAAAGAAAGACCGGATCACCTTCATACATGAACTGACAGATGCTTCAGGTTATTCCTATGTATACACCAAAACCATTGAACTGGTAAAAGGAAAACCGTTAATGGTAATTCAACACAGTCTGAAAAATACAGGAAGCAAATCCATTAGCACTACTGTGTATGATCATAATTTTTTTGTTATTGATAAAGAACCTACGGGGCCGAATATGAAAATGACTTTTGCTTTTGATGTAAAAGCAGAAGACCGCGGAAACGGAAGCCTGAAAGGGTTTGGTACGATCGCTGATGTAAAAGGCAAATCGATTCTATACAACAGGAGTTTAAGTAAAGGAGAGCAGGTATATAGCAGCGGGTTGCAGGGGTTCCGGAAAGTGCCGGAAGATTACCAGTTTATTACGGAAAATACAAAGACGGGCGCCGGTGCAAAGATTACCAGCGACCAGGTGTTAGATAAATTGGTGTATTGGGCCAACCCCGTTACAGCTTGTGCTGAACCGTATATCCAATTGGATGTAGCTCCCGGTAAAGAAATAAAATGGAAATACAATTACGAATTTTTTGCTTCGCAAAATAAGAATTGAATTATTTATTAAATGAGAAGAAATAGAATGAAGTTGATAATAAGAATCCTGCCCGTACTGGCTATGTTGATAGTCGGATGTTCGATATTCATGAACAAAGCTGCGAAGATCAAGAACCAGGATTGGGCTTTTTATGGAGGGAACCAGGCAGGAGACAGGTACTCTGATTTGAAGCAGGTGAACCTGCAGAATGTAAAAAACCTGGAATTGGCATGGACCTACAAAACAGGAGAGAGTGGTGAGATGCAGACACAGCCCATTGTTGTTAATGGAATCTTCTATGGTGTAACGGCTACCATGAAACTCTTTGCGTTGGATCCTGCAACCGGAAAAGAGCTGTGGAAGTTCGACCCCAAAACCGCCAGTAAAAAAAGATTACAAAACCATGCAATAAGAGGCGTGACCTATTGGGAAGAAGAAGGTGATAAACGCATCATCTACTCAGCCGGCACAAGTATTTTTGCAGTCAATGCTTTAACAGGTGAGCAAATCAAATCATTTGGTGAAGATGGCGAAGCTGATCTGTATGCAGGGTTAGATAAAAATGTATTGGGTTATGATCCGCACGGATTATTTTATCGCAATACTTCTCCCGGTTCTGTTTATAAAGATCTGTTCATTGTAGGATCAAGTATGTCAGAAGGTCCTGATGCACCCCCCGGTTATATCCAGGCTTTTAATGCAAAAACAGGAAAACTCGTGTGGGTATTTCATACATTTCCTTTGCCGGGAGAGTATGGTTATGAAACATGGTCACCGGATGCTTACCGTAAACTCGGTGGAGCTAATGCCTGGACGGGAATGGTCGTGGATGATAAAAGAGGTGTTGTCTATGCTTCTACCGGTTCTTCGTCGGTTGATTTTTACGGAGGCGCCCGCATCGGCCAGAATTTATTTGCGAATTGTGTAATAGCGCTTGATGCATTGACCGGAAAAAGAAAATGGCATTACCAGGTTGTACATCATGATCTTTGGGACAAAGACCTTCCTTCGCCGCCTACGTTGATGACGGTAATGCATAATGGAAAGATGGTTGATGCTGTTGCCCAGGCAACAAAAGATGGTTATATTTTTCTTTTTGATCGTGATACAGGAGAACCTTTGTTTCCTGTAAATGAAATGCCTGTTCCAACATCACCGTCTCTTCCCGGGGAGCAGGCCTGGCGTACACAACCGGTACCCGAAAAGCCAAAGCCTTTTACGATGCAGGAGTTGAATGAAAATACTATTACCGACAGAACGCCGGAAGCAAGAGCATACACATTGGAACGCTGGAAGAATAGTGTTACAGGGAGTAAATATGCTCCTCCCACTATAAAGGGTAGCCTGTATTTTGGTTTTGGTGGCGGTGCTGAATATGGTGGCAATGCTGCAGATCCGGGTGGTATATTATATGTAAACGGCAACAATATGCTGTGGTGGCAGGTGATGAAAGAGAATCCCAAGTACCAGACAAAGGGCAGTGCTTTATATAATTCCAATTGTTCTGTTTGTCATGGTGATGGACAAACTGCTGTGGCCGGAGATGGTTCATTGACCGTGCCGGCACTCGCAGGTATTGGCGACCGGATGCCAAAAGACCAAATTCATTTATTGCTGGATAATGGAAGAGGAAGAATGCCAGCCTTTCAACATATTTCAAAAGAAGACCGTGAATCGATCGTAAACTATTTATTGAAAACCGAACCTGCGAGTGCGGCGATAGTTACTTCTGAATCCAGCAATGCGAGATATGTGCCTCCGTTTCTCAGCAATGGAACGCAGCAGTTTCGTGATAAGGAAGGATACCCTGCTATCAAGGCGCCATGGGGTGTATTAAATGCTGTTGATATGAATACAGGTGAATACTTGTGGCAGGTGCCGCTGGGTGAATATCCTGCATTGACTGAAAAAGGAATACCTGTTACCGGTACCGAGAATCATGGCGGACCTGTTGTTACCGCTGGAGGATTATTGTTTATCGCAGCCACCTATGATCAGAACCTCAGGGCCTTTGATACAAAAACAGGCAAAGTGGTCTGGCAATACAAGATGCCTTATGGTGCTGTTGCAACCCCCATCACTTATATGAAAGACGGTAAGCAATATATAGCGATTGCCGCCGGTGGGGGAAAATATGGTATGACAAGAGGTGACACTTACCTCGCATTTGCGTTACCTGATAAAAAATAAAATAAGAAAGTTATGAATGATAACAGAAGAGATTTTATAAAAAAGGTTTCACTGGCAGCGATGTCTGTTGGTGGAGTAGCGCCGGCAATGGCGCATGCCCTCGATGCGGAAACAAAAGAAAGAGTAGAATCTGCATTGCGGGAGCCATCCAAAAAATCAACCATTCGCATTGTCATGCAGCCCAATGCCCGTGCGCCAAAAGATATCACCGACTTCTATAAACAGATGGGGCTGGAAGATGTAACGGTGTGGATAGATCCTCCCAATGATACACCGGAGTATTATATCGGTACTAAAAAACATTTTGCCGACGAGGGAATAAGTGTTTATGGAATGGGCAATGGTTCCGTGCACAACCAGGACAAGATTGTACTCAACCTGCCGGGCAGGGATGAAAAGATTGAAGAGTATAAAAAGCATTTACGCAATCTGGGAGCCGCAGGTATTACTTATACAACCTATGCGCACATGGGAAATGGAATATGGGATTCTCCAAGCGAAACAACCCGTGGCGGAGCAAAAGCAAGGGCGTTTAACCAGAACGGAGAAAACTGGGGACGATGGAATAGCAAACGCTATAATGGTCCTTTATCGCACGGGCGGGAGTACACAGAAGAAGAACTATGGGAAAACTGGAAATATTTTATAAGGCAGGTGGTGCCTGTAGCGGAAGAGAATAATGTTCGAATAGGAATTCATCCGGATGATCCACCGATTCCTAAACTGGCCGGTGTACCAAGATTGTTCAGTCATTTTAATGGATATAAAAAAGCCTTGGACATTGCGAATAGTCCTAATGTCGGGTTGTGCCTTTGTGTTGGATCGTGGATGGAAGGAGGCGATACGGTAGGAAAAGATTCAGTAGGAATGATTGAATATTTTGGAAAGCAGAAAAAGATCTTTAAAGTTCATTTCCGGAATGTAAGTGCGCCTATCCCGCATTTTGTGGAAACATTTGTGGATGATGGCTATACAGACATGTATAAAATCATGAAGGCATTAAAGAAAGTAAATTTTGATGGTGTTTTGTTCCCGGATCATGTGCCCAATATGACAGGAGGACATGGTTGGGGCTTTACCGTCGGTTATGTAAAAGCATTAAGGGACAGGGTAGAAGCTGAAGCAGGAAAATAGGTAGTAGTTTATCGTTTGTATGCAAGTCGAAAAGCCAACTAAAAAGTTGGCTTTTTTATTTAAAGTAAAACGTACTATTCAATAAATAACTGGTAACTCTTATCAAAATCTTCACCATATATCTCTTTGTACTTCGCGGTGAATTTATCGAAAGTGGACTTGGCTAACGTATGCCGGCCGAGGTTGATTAAGGTTTTACATTTTAACCGTAGTGCATATTCATTGAGCTCATCAAAAGAAAATATCGCATTGGCGATATCATTCAGTTTTTCTGCATCAGCCTGCTGGTTTAATGATTCACTGTATTTAACGAGGTATTCAATGATAAAGTTTGATATTTCAGCATTGAAAGTATCCAGCCAGTTGTAATGGGTTTGCTGAAGAAATGCGCCATTTTTCACGATCGATAAAAGCTTATCGGCATTTTGATTTGAATGAGTTTCTTTCTTGTTGCCTTCTGCGAATACTTTCAGGTATTCTGCAAAATCGATATAAACTTGTTCGCTATTGTACTCAAATTTCCATGAACCGGTTTCCCTGTTGATGCTGCAGTCGCCCAATTTATCCAGGATGTTTTTCAGCTTGACAAGGTTTACAGACCTGTTATTTTTCGCATCTTTAGGGTCCTTGTCATGCCATAATGTTTCATTCAGTTTTTCTGAAGAAACCCCTTTGTTGTGGCGTAGTGAATCAATTAAAATCAGCAGGAACATTTCTTTTAACAACGGGGTGAACTGCTTGCTTATGTTTGTTCCGTCAGCAGTGATCACTTCAAAAGAGCCAAAAAGTATCAATTTACTTTTACCAGGGGCGATTTCTTCTTTTGCTTCATTGATGGCCGTCGCTTTATTTTCCTGTGTTTGCAAAATCGTCGTTGCAGGTACAACAAGTTCCGTGGTTTTACCGGGATTAACAGGAAGAAGGGCGTCTTGTTTGGATAGCTTGTTTCTTTTCCTGAAAAAGAAATAAGCCGCGATAAGTGCTAACAGTATCCCGGCTATAATATACAGTCCTTTATTACTGTTTTTTACTACAGGTTCCGGCGTTTTTATAGCAGGGATGAATTCATTCGGCGGGAAGTTGATGCTGTATATCGCTACTTCCGTTGTGTTTTGATCGGAAGTATAAAGAGTGACTGCGTAAAGGAGTTGATTCCTGCGGCAATAAAATAAATCAGCATAAGATTTAATGTCCAGGAATGAGTAAGGCAGTTCCTGTCCCATTAATTGATAAGACGGTTTTTCCAAAGATCCTTTGATGAGCTGTAGTTTGGAATTAAAGCGGTCATTGGGAAATATGAGACCGTAATAGTTTTTATTTTCTTTATCTATAATAAGTGAGTTAACAAAAACAAAACCTTTTTCCGGTTTTTCAAGAGAATATATTTTTTTGAAACTGTTTTTTCGTACATCAAACAAAAGGAGATCGTAAAGATATTTCGGGCTTAACATCTGGCTTCCTTCGCGGCTGCCGAATCCACCAATGATATATGCGGAATCACCGGAAGAAGTCGCCCCGAGTCCTGCCAGGTAGCGGGGAAAAAAAAACTCTCCCTGCGGCTGTAGGGTGTCCCATGTTTTTGTAATTAAATCATATTTAAAAACAGTGTTCTTATAGCGGAGCTGTCCATAGCCACCAATAATATATAACTGGTTGTTTTTGGTAAAGAATTTATTCGCATGCCAGTATTCCGTTACCCCCGTGCGACGGAAATCATTATCCCAACTGCGGGTGGTGAAATTATACTCAAGCACTGCTTTCTGATCAACATAAAAATTGTACAACGCTCCTGTAAAAGGATTGACAACAGACTGGTTGCCTGAAAAAAGATTTGTATGTTGTTGTGACAGGGGCACGGATGTCAACCTGCTATCACGTGCTGACATTGTATAAAGTGAATCGCTGGAGATAATATATAGCTGTTCTTTTTCCTGGTTGAACGCCACACTTGGGTCCCCGTTTATAATTGTCTTACTGACAAAAGTCCAGTTAGCATGTCTGGGGCTGATCCAGTTAGCATTACTGACTTTTGCGATTTTATGTTGAATGCTGTCTGTAGCCGTATTGCCGGAAGACTCATTGAGTGGCCAGAAATATTTTTGTTGTCCATTTAGTTGCAAACGGATGTTGCGTAATTTCATAGGAGGTGTATCGCGGGAGATAAAATCACCATCATTGACAACCCCAAAAATCAGTTTGATGCATTTGCTTTGGAGTGGCAGCGGTTTGCTTTGCCATTTTTTGTTTTCATAAAAGCAGGAAATCCTGTTGGATTCGTCTATAGAGAATTTTAGATGTATCCAGTTGTTTTGTATATAGGTGCTGTCGGGAGAAAAATTGATATCAGTAAAACTTTCACCGAATATGATCTGGAATTTGTTTTCTCTTTGGTTATATATAAAATCAATATTCTGATTTTTATCATTTACCATTCTGAAAACGTATCCAAAGTAAATGGATTGGTTAGGGATAAATCCCAGGTCGAAATCAAGATCAAGGTTTTTGTCGAAGCAAATAGGTCCGGAACTGGTAAGGTCCAGGCAAGTTCTGTTTTCTGCTACTGCTTCATGACTGGATACAACCAGACCGTATGATTGCGCTGCGGTATTAGTCGGAAACAAGTTAAGGTAGACAAAAACGGAAAGAAAAAATAGAAAGTATTTATTTTTCAGGCAACTCATTCTTTATACTTAACCTCTGAAATAGTAGAATAGCTTTGGTAATCTACGGCAAATGCTCGCCAATATTAAGGAAAAGAAAACAAGTATCCTAAAAAGAGATAAAGACCTTTCGCAATATGATGTTCTCATGTAAGCTTGCTCTTTTCTTATCTTCGCCTCACTCCATCTTTTTGCTATGAAATTTCAGAATATGTCGCCGTTAATTTGTTTTTAATAGTTAATTAAGCGCTACAACATTTCTTTGGGTTGATGTATTCAATTTCTCTTTTATTATTTTAAACCGTTATTAAATGAAGCGAAGAATTATCGGAGGAGCTGCTATTTTTTTTATGATACTTGTTTTCGGCTGTACTGATCAAACGGCTCCGGTTACAAGCGATCAGCAAGTTGTTCCGGCACAGGAAAAAAAAGAAGATAGCATGCCGGAAAAGCACGACACTTTATTAGTAAACAAAACAGTTGCGGAAAAACCTGTTGAAGAAAAACAAAAATTGGGAACGGTTGCAAAAGATAAAAAGGAAGTAGCGAATACGACTGTGCAGCCTGAAGCGGAGACCATTCCGGATACCCAAAATGGAAAGGAATTGATTGCCGGGGCGGATTGTATGACTTGTCATAAAGTAAATCAAAAAGTGATCGGCCCTTCTTTTCAGGAGGTCGCTCAAAAGTATGCTTCGAATTCAGGGGCAATTGAGCTTTTAGCAGGTAAAATCATAGCCGGAGGTTCTGGTACCTGGGGACAAATTCCAATGGCGCCACACCCGGGTATTCCGGTAGCAGATGCCAGGAAAATGGTAGCATATATCCTAAGTTTAAAATAAAAGAGTAGCCGGTAGCCGGAAATTAATTTTCATAACTTATTAAGAATGACTCTGATACTGCGATTCAGGAAAATTAATTTTACTCAACGTCGCTGTTAATTCAATTTTAATCCTTTGTTAACCTTTCGCTTTTAGTTTTGGTTTGTATTTAATAACTGCTTGCTGCTGCTGTATGAGAAAGTCTCTCTTCTTTTTTTACGTTTCTTTTCGGTCCTGCCGGTCGGCGAAGGACTATGTCAGGCTTCTTTCAGAAGTAAGCATCAATCAGCCCATAATTTATCGGATGTCCAAATACAGTATAAAACCCAACCGGAGGTTCCGGGAATGTTTCTACTCAGAACCCAGGTATGGTTAACTATTATCTTAAACATTTTATCAAACAACAACACATAAACAACGTTTCACATTTAACTGCCAAAACAATTTAAAATATGCTATTATGAGAAAATCAGTTTACTTATTATTCTTAATCGTTTCCCTCCCGCTTCTTTCTCTTGCGCAAAGAACAATTACGGGAAAGGTAACGGCCTCAGTAGGAGGAGGGGCGCTTTCTGCTGTCAATATTGTGGTAGAAGGAAATGCCAGAACGGGGGCTACAACGAATGCGGATGGCACATATAGTATTAGTGTTCCCGCTAATGCCGGCGCATTGATATTTTCATTTGTCGGTAAAACAACTGTTAAAGAACAGATTAATGGACGATCTGTTATTAACGTTCAGTTGGCTGATGATGCGAGCAACAACATGGCTGACGTGGTAGTAGTGGGTTATACAAGCCAGCAAAAAGTAACGTTGACGGGCGCTGTCGCTACTATTAAAGGTTCTGACATGGTCCGTACTAAAAACGAGAATGCTATCAACATGTTAACCGGTAAATTGCCGGGTGTACGTGTTTCTCAGAAAAGTTCAAGGCCAGGTGCATACGATGCGACGATTGATATTCGTGGTATGGGTGCGGCTGCGACCAATTCGAACGGCCAACCGAGCCCTCCGCTATTTGTAATTGATGGAGTCGTTCGCGATAAAGATTACTTCGCCCGTATGAGCTCGGAAGAAATTGAGAGCATTTCTGTTCTTAAGGACGGATCTGCTGCTATATATGGTATGCGTGCCGCCAATGGAGTTATTGTGGTTACTACTAAAACTGGTAAAGCGCAAAATGGTAAAGTGGATATCACTTTAAACTCCAGTGTTTCAAACCAGAAATACTTGTATATTCCGGAAGGAGTAAATGCGGTTGACTATTATACTTTAAGAAATGAGCAATGGTGGCAGTCTTTCAACGATAATTACCTGGTTCGTAGAACTGCAACAATTCCAGAGTCACAAATTCAACCTTATCGGGATGGAACAAAGCAATCATACGATTGGATGGATAAAGTGTTTAGAAAAAATACGCCCCAGTATGAGACCAACCTTAGCGTGGATGGTGGTACTGAAAAATTGCGTTTCTACTTTAACCTGGGTTATACAAAACAGGGAGGTTCTTATAAAACCGGCGATTTGAATTCGGAACGTTGGTCGCTGCGTAGTAATTTAGACGCCCAGATTTCAAAAAGACTGAAAGCGAAGGTTCAGATTGGAGCTTTAATGGTGAATACAGAAGAGCCGACCGGTGGCGCAGGCTGGACATATTATAAGATATCATGGTTGATGCGTCCGGACGCACCCTGGTATTCAAATGATAATCCGGATTACCTCGCAGGAGATGGTAACGTCCAGTTTCAGGGAGACAATACGGTTGCAATGACCGATGCCAGCGTAGTCGGGTTAACCACCACCAGGGAGAAAAGGTACAATGGTACCCTGAGATTGGAATATGAGATTCCCGGCATCAAAGGCCTGTCAGCAAAAGCCATGTATGATTATACCATGTCTCTTCCTGATGTTAATACTTATAGGCGTGCCTATAATTTGTATACGTATAATCCCAATAATACTACCTACTCCGGGGCTTTAAAGAACAATCCTTCACGTATAACGAAATCAACCTCGTTGAACTATGACAGGACCATGCAGGGTGGATTATATTATACTAATTCCTTCAGTAAGCATAATGTTAATGCCTTTGTTCTTTATGAGCAAACATACATTACACGGGATGGTTTCAACGCACAGCGTGATATACAGGTTAATTCTCAATACCTGTTTGCCGGTGAGCAAACTGGTCAGAGTGCTACCGGGTCAAGTCCGTTCGATCGCTCAAGCAAATCTTTAGTAGGAGCTTTAAATTATAACTATGACAGAAAATACCTGGTGGATATCGGGTTTCGTTACGAAGGATCTTCCCGTTTCCCTGCAGGCAAACGTTTTGGTTTCTTCCCAACTGTGTCACTCGGCTGGCGTTTGAGCGAAGAAGGATTTATCAAAGACAAATTTAATTGGCTGTCAGAATTGAAATTAAGAGCATCCTATGGAGAACTGGGTGATGATGCTTCAGCAGGTAACTATCCTCCGGTGATAGGATATAACATTAACGGAGACCTGGGCTGGTACTTTGGTGATGTGCTGAATGGAGGTGTCGCTGCTTCAGATCTTCCGAACCCCAATCTCACATGGTATAAGGCTAAATCTTATAATGCCGGTCTTGATTTTGGGTTATTCAAAAATAAGATTACAGGTACTATTGATGTATTCAAAAGAGATCGTAGCGGATTGTTGGCACGTCGCTTAGCAGTTGTTCCGGGAACAGTAGGAGCTCAATTCCCTCTGGAAAATTTCAATGGCGACCGCAATTTTGGTTATGAATTTTCGGTGACTTACCGCAACC
The DNA here is from genome assembly GCA_037200685.1 of Chitinophagaceae bacterium. GTDB lineage: Bacteria > Bacteroidota > Bacteroidia > Chitinophagales > Chitinophagaceae > JAJKIP01. The sequence continues at coordinate 35,798 of JBBCIG010000017.1, read as the reverse complement.
GCAGCAAAGACTTTTCTTATTATGCAACCGGTAATATTAGCGCTACTAAATTTATGCGGAGAAACTGGTTGGAAACACCTGCTACAAACTCCTGGGACAAATGGAGAAACCGCACTGCTAACCGTTACCAGAATATCTGGTGGGGAAATGAGTCTGGAGGCATGTTTAATTCATTGCAGGAAGCAAGGACTTTCGGACTTCCTGTGGGACAAGGCACAACACCCGGTGACTGGTGGTTAGTGGACTATAACGGGGATGGTATAGTTGATGGAAACGACAACCACCCGATAGGCACTACCGGCCTGCCTATATTTAACTATGGTATTTCCTTGGGCGCTTCCTGGAAAAATTTTGATATCGCACTAGATTGGCAGGGCGCATACGGGGTTAATGTACAATATGGTGAAGTACTCGTTGAAGCATTAGGTTTTGGAGGACAAAATACATTGACATGGTTTATGGACCGCTGGCGCCCGGAAGATCCGAATGCTGATTATTTCTCCACGAATACAAAATGGATACCTGGTTATTACCCGGTTACTGGTCATGACGGACGCAGAACAGGTACTAACGGCGTAATGAACGCATCTTATATACGTCTTAAAACCGTTGAGTTGGGTTATAATTTTAATTCTAAACTGCTTTCAAGAGCTGGAATTAAAGACCTGAGAGTATTCGTGAGTGGATATAATGTTTTGACTTTTACCCCACTGAAAGATGTAGATCCTGAGCGGCCTGGCACTAATAGTGGCGGTGCTTCTACAAGCGGTATCGATTTTTATAATGACCCGATTACCAAAACCTACACCATCGGTGCAAGAATTAAATTCTAACAACAACTAAAAAAGCATATTATGAAGAATAGATTAATATTATATACGGTGCTTTTGGCAATGACCTTTTCGTCTTGCCAAAGGTTGGACCTGGAGCCTAAAGGCATACTGGGGGAAACCGAACTTTTTGGTAATGAGTTTGGTGTAAAGAAATATTTTACCGCCCTTTATAATTACCTGCCCATCGAAGATTTCGTGTATTATGGGAATAACAATTCCAGCGCATACCGCCCCGGTAACTTTTGGGAAGCGTGTAAATTCAGCCAGGGAAATGCGAGCGGTGAGTTCTTTAATACATGGGTTGGACCTACCAATGGCGGCTTTGGCTACTGGCCCTATGACCGCATCCGCGAAGTCAACCTTTTTATTAATAATTTCCCCACTTATAAAAGCAACTTTTCAGTCGCTACGTATAATTCTTTATTGGGAGAAGCTTCTTTCTTACGTGCATTCTTTTATTCCGGACTGGCCAAGCGTTATGGCGGAGTTCCAATTATAAAAGAAGTTCAGGACCCGACAGCGGATAAAGCGACGCTGGAAGTTCCCCGTAATACAGAGTATGATACCTGGAAATTTATCTATACGGACCTGAAATTCGCTATGGACAATATGTCGGCAACCAGTGAAAGAGGACGTGCTAATAAATATGTAGCCGCCGCGTTGATGTCACGTACGATGTTGTATGCTGGTTCAATTGCTAAATATACCCAATACATCGGCCTTGGCTCAGAAAAAGCTGTGCAGGATGGTTTTGCAGGAATTGATCCGGCCAAAGCAAATGAGCTTTTTCAATACGCTGAAGACGCCGGTAAATTTGTTATAGCCGGCCCTTATTCTTTGTATAATAAGGAAGCTGATAAGGGATTAAACTTTGCCAATTTGTTTTTAGACATATCCTCACCTGAAAATATCTTTATTAAGGATTATGATCGGACTGCTCCACAGAATACTCGTTTGCAACATAGCTATGATGCACTTATGTCTCCGGTGCCCGATTTTTCTTCCAATGTAGGTACCGAAAGTTTTCCTCCTTTCGATTTTATGGAGTTGTATGGCATGACACCCTATGTAAATCCTGACGGAACACCGGTTCGTTTTAACAACAGAAGCGATATTAAGAATGGTATGGAACCACGTTTGAGAGGTACTATGTATTTTGATGGCGATGTTTTAAGAGGTAAAACATTCGGTATGCAAAGAGGTATCTACCAGACTTATACTGGAACCGCGGCGGATGCCCAGGCGGGTAGTAACGTCGCTCCTATCAACAGTACGGTGATAGCCGGTAAGACTAACCGGATTTTAGGTGTAAGAAATTCTACTACTGTAGTTAACGGTGTTACATTACCTATCACAGCAGCTCATGGCAGCTTTGAGGATGGAAATGCGGAAAATAATGGCTTTGGCGCCGCGTTTATGCGTAAATATATTAACACTGCTGTGCCTGTGTCTGATGTAAATTTATATCTCAGCGGTCAGCATTGGATCGTATTCCGCCTGGGTGAGGTTATTTTGAATACAGCGGAAGCCCAGTATGAATTAGGCAAAAGAACTGAGGCCTTCGCTAATATCGCTCTTATTCGCACCCGTGCAGGCGCTACGCCTGCACCAGCTATAGATCAGACATTGATAAATACTGGTTCGATAAACAAAGTCAACACATATCCGTATTCGCTTGAAAAGTCATTGCAGTTTATCCGTGACGAACGTGAGCGTGAACTATACGGAGAAAATCATTGGTGGTGGGATCTTCGCAGATGGAGAATCCAGGACCAGGTGTTACTTAATTTCCGTCCCCGGATGCTTAGTTGCTATTTTGTCGCGAATGAAGGAAAATATATTTACCTGGATGAAACCAACAGGCTTAACAGGACATGGACAGCTAGCAGGGCAAGTGTGTACGAACCAATACCTGCGGGCGAAATTGCAAAGAACAGCAAACTCTTACCTAACAATCCCCTGTATTAAATAAATAATTAATAAAATTATGAAGAAGATAAATTATATAATATTAGGGATGGCGCTTTTAGGGCTTTCATCCTGTTTTAAGAAAGACAATTATGATGGTCCCGATTCAGGCATTTCCGGAAAAATAATTGACTCGTATACCGGTCAACCATTGCTGAGTTCACAAAACGACTGGCAGTTACGTATCTGGGAAAAATCCTGGACGGCATCGACCGCTGTTAACCAAAACATCCCGATCAAGCAGGATGGAACCTACAACAACTCCAAGCTGTTTGCAGGCACTTATGATATGAGTGTGAACCTGGGCCCTTTCTGGCCGATAGACACGGCAAAGAATGTGGTTTTTGGTAAAGGTGGCAAACAGCAGGATTTTACGGTGACGCCTTATTTGCAAGTGGTTGATTTTACTACTACAGTGGTAGGCACAAACCTGACAATGACATGCCGTTTGAAAGCTCCAAAACGTGTACTCAATGGTAAGAACCTTCCAGATCTTTATGATATTAAACCCTACCTGAGCCTTACTAGTTTTGTTGGCGAATCCAACAATATCAATATTCCTGAATATACCGGCAGCAAGATCATTCAAATCAGGAAATCATGGATAGTACAGTACGGAGATGTTGATTATAGCCCTGTTATCACACTCGGACCATTGATCGTGAAGTCAGGGTATACTTACAATGTGCGTATAGGTGCGAATGTTAACATTGGAAGCAGGCCGTATAATTATTCAGAGATTAAACAGGTAATAGTACCGTAAGTTTTAACAATCGAAATCATAAGCGATAAATGTTGTAAAACTTGCTTATCAGTTAATGAATTTTATTAGGAACATACTCCCGGTTTTAATAAATAAGCCGGGAGTTTTTTTATAGCTGTATGAAAGCATTAAAATCATCCCGCAGTGTATCTGTAATATCTTTTTTTCTCTTCATTGCTTTATTTGTTTCCGGCTGTTCCAAAAAAAAGGGCGATACACCTCCAACCCCTCCAACGGTAAATCCGCCAGAAATAAAAGAAGCGGTATATGATGAAACAGGTTGTCTTTATACATCCTATAAAAATTTGGTAATGGCCGGTTACCAGGGATGGTTTGCCGCGCAGGGAGATGCTTCGAACAGGGGCTGGTATCATTATCAGCGGGAAAATAAATTTGAGCCCGGCTTTACCAATATTGATTTTTGGCCCGATGTAACGGAGTATACAAAAAAGTATAAGACGGCATTTAAATATGCTGATAATACAGACGCTTATGTGTATAGTCCGTATGACGAAGAAAGTGTTGACCTGCATTTTAAATGGATGAAAGATTACGGGATAGATGGTGTGTTTATGCAGCGTTTTGTGGGGGAGATCAAACCTTCAAATGTAAAAGGCAAGAATCATTTTAATAAAGTGCTTGAAAATGCTTTGAAAGCGGCTAATAAATACGGCAGGGCGATCTGTATCATGTACGATCTGAGTGGTTGTTCCAGTGCGGATGTCGCTTACCTGGAAACCGATTGGAATGAACTGCAGACCTTGTTTTCATTATTTGATAATAAGAAAAATCCAACCTATGTGAGACATAAAGGGAAACCCCTTTTGGCTATCTGGGGCGTAGGGTTTAATGATAACCGTGCTTATACTATAGCGGATGTAGATCAATTAGTAACAAAATTAAAAGGGCCTGATAAAAAAGTATCTATCATGCTCGGCGTGCCATATTATTGGCGGACTCTATCGAATGATACGGAGAATTCCGGATTGCTCCATCCGCTAATTAAGAAATGCGATATCGTTATGCCCTGGGCGGTAGGAAGGTACAATTCTTCAAACTATAACAATGTGGGACCAGCACGACTGATGGAGGATGTGCAATGGTGCGCTACCAATAATGTAGATTATGTCCCCTTGATTTTTCCAGGCTTTACATGGGGGAATATGCATAATGATCCCACTAAATACAATGAGATACCAAGGGAGAAAGGAGATTTTCTATGGAAACAAACTGCGGGAGCTAAACAGTCCGGCGCTAAGTCGCTTTACGTAGCCATGTTTGATGAAGTGGATGAAGGCACTGCGATTTTTAAAACAAACAAAGAAGATAACCTGCCATTAAATGGTACCGGTAAGTTCGTGGGAATAGAAACAGGCCTGGCATCTGACTATTATTTGTGGCTAACCGGGCAAGCCGCCCGTTGGTTTCATGGAGAAAATGGATTTGGCACACAAAAACCCGTACGTTAAAACTATTTTATAAAATTTTTTTATTTTTTGATTTCAAAATTTTATAGGCAATAAATATTAAAAGTAGCACATGAGGTTTAAGACAATTATATCAGCGAAGTTGCTTTTCATTATTCTTTTGGGAATAAGCAACAAAACATTCTCCCAGAAAATACTTTCTTATGTTGACCCATTTATTGGCTCTGGTTCGCATGGCCATGTATTTGTAGGCGCCAGTGTTCCTTTCGGCGCTGTGCAGGTGGGACCGGATAATTTTTACAAAGGATGGGATTGGTGCTCGGGGTACAACTACCAGGATAGTATGATGATCGGCTTTGCACAAACGCACCTGAGTGGTACGGGCATCGGTGATCTTGCAGACATATTGATGATGCCTTATACAGGTACAATAAAATTGGATAAAGGAATAGAAACAAAACCCGGTAGTGGCTATGCATCAAAATATTCACATAAGACGGAATCCGCAAAGCCGGGATATTATTCAGTAAAGCTGCTCGACTACAATATTGATGTGCAACTCACCGCCAGCGAAAGGGTAGGATTTCATCAATACCATTTTCCTGCTGGCAAACAAGCCTGGGTAATCATCGATTTAAAAGAAGGAATCAACGACCGCTCTACAGATACTTATATCCGTATGACGGATCAATATACACTGGAAGGTTATCGCTATTCAAGCGGATGGGCGAAAGATCAACGGATTTATTTTGCTATAAAATCAAAAATACCGCTGGAGCAGTTCTCTGTTTACAATAATGATAGTTTACTGCAGGGCGCCAGTGGCAAAGGAAATGCTATTAAAGGATTGATCAGTTTCCGCCAGGCGCCTGCAAACCTGCAATTAAAAGTGGGCATTTCACCGGTGAGTGCTGAAAATGCTTTGGCTAATATCCAGGCGGAAATACCGCATTGGAATTTTGAACAGGTAGTAAAAGAAGCAGAAGCAAAATGGGAAAAAGAACTTTCAAAAGTTGCTGTACAGACAAATAGTAATAAGGATAAAAGGATTTTTTATACGGCTTTGTACCATACGATGATCAATCCTTCGCTTTTTAATGATCACAATGGCGATTACCGTGGTACCGATAAAAAGGTATATGAAAAAGCTTCTTTTCAAAACTACAGTGTATTCTCTTTGTGGGATACTTACCGTGCTACGAATCCACTCTTCACAGTTCTTCATGCCGATAAAGTAGGTGATATGGTAAACTCCATGCTTGCTATTCACCAGCAACAGGGCCGTTTGCCTATCTGGCACCTGATGGGAAATGAAACCGGGACCATGCCGGGACTCAGCAGCATACAGGTAATAGCTGAAGCATACTTGAAAGGAATAAAAGGTTTTAATGCGGATACAGCGCTTGCTGCTATGCGAAAAACAACAGAATACAATGGGATCGGGTTAAATTATATTCTCGATAATAAAAATATTCCTTCAGACAAAGTTCGTGAGTCGGTCGCCAGGGCGATGGAATATTCGATCGGGGATGGCAGCGCCGCACTGATGGCAAAAAAAATGGGGCGAACGGATGATTATAATTATTTCCTGAAGCGATCAAAAAATTACCAGCTTTATTTTGATGCCGCAACAAAGTTCTTCAGGGGCAAAAGAGAAGATGGTACATGGAATCCGCAGTTTATTGCAGCCCGCTCTTCACGTCCATGGATCAATGACTACTCCGAAGGAAATGCCTGGCAATACTTATGGCTGGCTCCGCAGGATATTCCCGGTTTGATGATACTCATGGGCGGCGAACAACAGTTTAATAAAAGACTTGATAGCTTATTCAGTACTCCGTTGGATACTACGGGCGGACATCTTTCGGATATGACGGGCCTGATTGGTCAGTATGTTCATGGCAACGAACCCAGTCATCATATTACTTATCTATACACTTATGGTGGACAGCAATGGAAAACAGCTGAGAAAGTACGTTATATCATGAACGATTTTTATCATGATCAGCCGGCGGGAATTATCGGTAACGAAGATTGCGGGCAAATGTCTGCATGGTATGTATTTTCTGCATTGGGATTTTATCCTGTTTTTCCGGCTTCAACCAACTATGTGATCGGAAGTCCTTTATTTGATAAAGCGTCTATCGCCGCGGGGAATGGCAAAACTTTTACAGTGGAAGCGGTGAATAATAGTCCTGAAAATATTTATGTACAAAGTGTGCAACTAAATGGAAAGCCCTGGTCCAAACCATATATCTCTCATACTGATATTACAAAAGGCGGTGTGTTGAAGATATATATGGGTAAAACACCGAATTATAATTATGGAAAGGCCGTCACTGACAGGCCTCTTTGATAAAGGAGGGAACATAAAAATTAAAAAATGAAATTTCAAATACGGTTCTTGCTTGTTGTCGTTGCCCTCGCTGGTTTCTTCAAGGGGTTCGGACAAAATTATACTCCCACTACAAATACACTGAATAAAAAAGTGATGTTTGGATACCAGGGATGGCATGCAACTCCTGACGATGGCGCAGGAAATAATGCATGGAGACATTGGTTTGGCGGACGTACACCCGATTCAGGTTTTGCCAATTTTGATGTATGGCCGGATATGCGTGAGTACCCGCAGAGTGCTTTGCAGGAAACCAATTTTATTTATCCAAATGGTAAAAAGGCTGCACTGTATTCAGCATATAAATACGAAGCAGTGGATCTTCATTTTAAATGGATGAAAGACTTGCAACTGGATGGTGTATTTGAGCAACGCTTTATCAGTGATATCAGGTCAGAAAGCGGGAAAAAACATTTTAACCAGGTAGTGCGCAATGTGCAGCAAGCGAGTGAAAAATATAAAAGAGTGTATTGCATCATGTATGATATCACCGGTGCTGGTCCCAACTGGAAGCAAACCCTGGTAGCAGATTGGAAATTTTTAGTGGATTCTTTGAATGTCACGAAAGGAAGTTCTTATTTATCTCATGATGGTCGTCCATTGTTGGCGATATGGGGCATGGGTTTTAGCCATAATGCTTTTGCTACGGTGGCACAATCCGATTCCCTGATGGATTGGTTTCATACCGGTGCGGAAAAAAAATACAGGGCCTACCATCATGGGTGGTATTAATGATGATTGGATAAAACATAGCGATGAATGGAAAGCCGTGTATAATAAGATGGATGTGATCAGTCCCTGGGCGGGTAGGAAGATATCGTGATGATGCGACGATCGATCAATTCAAGAACAGGGCCATCGTACCGGATAAGCTTACTGCGATCAGCATAAGATTGATTACATGCCGGTAGTGTTCCCGGGTTTCTCCTGGCATAATTTAAGAAGGGGCCGTACGGCATTCAACCAGATCCCGAGGAGTGGAGGAAATTTTCTATGGCGGCAATCTTACAATGCTATAGTGCGGGAGTGAGCATGGTCTATATCGCCATGTATGATGAAGTGGACGAAGGAACTGCCATGTATAAGTTAGCGCCGAATGCTACACAGAAACCTGTGAATGGAAAATTCATATCGGCGGACCTGGATGGAACTGCATTGCCTACAGATTGGTACCTGCAAATTGCGGGAGTAATCAGCAATGTGGTAAGAGGTAAAACAAAAAATACGGAAGTATTGCCGTTGAAACCCAAGCCCGGTAATTATTAAAAGAGAAAAATATTTTTTTATTAATTTAAAAATACGCTTGTGAGATCCGTTTTGTTTTGATCGCTGTGTTCATCATAACGAATGTACAGGGACAGACGCGGCATAGCGCCACTTCGCAGTTTACCAGTTACAAAGGATTGATCATGGCAGGTTACCAGGGATGGCATAATACGCCGGATGATGGTGCAGGCCGCGGATGGGGGCATTACTTAGATAACAGGACACGAAAAGATTTTGCAGATGGCAACATTAAGATAGATGTATGGCCGACTGTTGATGAATATAAAAAAGATATCCTACTCCTTTCAAAAATGCAGATGGAAGTGTGGCGCAATTGCCAAGTGATAATGATGCATCTACTACAGATGTCCGTTTTAAATGGATGAAGGACTATAGTGTTGATGGTGTGTTTATGCAACGCTTTATCGGTAATACACGGAGAACAGGTAATGGCAGTAACCGCAATCATTTTATCAAAGTGATCGCTGATGCATTTACTGCTTCTGAAAAATACAATCGAGCTATTGCAATCATGTATGATCTGTCCGGATGCGTGATACAACTGATATTCCTTTTTTCATAAATGATTGGAAAATGCTGGTGGATAGTTTGAAAGTAACCAGCAGGGGAAATAAGCAAACCTATCTCTATCACAATGGAAAACCTTTGGTCGTAATATGGGGTGTAGGTTTAATGACGGACGTGCCTATACTTTGCAGACAGTAAATAAATTGGTTGAGTTTTTGAAAATGATCCCCATACGGCGGTTGCTCCGTCATGTTGGGCGTTCCAACTTATTGGAGAGAGTTCGGAAGAGATTGTGTCAAAGACCCTTTCCTGCATGAGATATTACGCAAGGTGGATATCATTCATCCCTGGACTGTGGGCCGTTATAAAGATGAAGCATCTTATGCAACATATGCTGAAGTGCAAAAAGCAGACACGCCTGGTGCAAGGAAAATAAATTGACTATGTGCCTAATGTGTTCCCCGGATTTAGCTGGCACAACCTGAACCCGAATTCTCAATTTAACCAGGTACCAAGAAACAAAGGAATTTTTTTTCTGGACGCAATTGAAAGGGGCAATTAAAAATGGCGCGGAAATGATTTATGTAGCGATGTATGACGAAGTAGATGAAGGAACAGCCATTATGAAAGTGTCACAAACACCTCCTGTGGGAATAAGTCCATTCCTGAAATTTGAAGAAGGAATTCCTTCCGATTATTATTTATTTCTTACTGGTTATGCGGAAAAAATATTGAAAAAGAAAATATCATATAAAGAAGAAATTCCATTGCCTAAAAATGATAAAACTTCTCTTTAAAATTTAATTCATCACAATCAAGCATTGCGATATGAAAGAACTAGAACAGAATTCAAAGACAAGGCGCCAGGCTCTTAAAATGTTTGCTCTTGGTTCCGCAGGTGTGCTATCTCTTTTTGACAGTCCAAAAGTAAGGGCGGCGAATTATGAAACACCGCTTATGCAAAAGGGGTAAAAACAGTAACGATAAAAAAAGTAAGAGCTATTACTACAGCTCCGGGCGGTTCCAATCTGGTTATTGTAAAAGTGGAAACTTCAGAGCCGGGTTTGTATGGAATCGGCTGTGCCACTTTTACACAAAGAGCTTTTTGTAGTAGTGACTGCTATAGAGCAATACCTCAATGATTTTTGTGTAGGTCGTGATGTTGATAATATTGAAGACATGTGGACTTCAACCTACCTGAGTTCCTATTGGAGAAATGGACCTGTATTGAATAATGCGTTGTCTGGTTTAGACCAGGCGTTGTGGGATATAAAAGGAAAAAGGGCCGGCATGCCGGTATACCAACTCCTCGGTGGCAAAAGTCGTATCGCTGTAGATACGTATACACATGCGAGCGGCGCAACAGTAGAAGCTATTGCGGAAAGTGTACAGAAGTTCATGGATATGGGCTTCCGGCATGTTCGCATTCAGCAGGGAGGATATGGTGGTGTAGGAACGATGAACTTTGAACCGGATTTTAAAAAGAAGGGTTTAGCCGTACCTCGGATGATTTTACGAATACTGCTGAATACCTGAGACGAGTTCCGAAATGTTTGAATATGTACGTAAGAAATGCGGCGAAAAAGTAGAGTTGCTTCATGATATGCATGAACAGGGAGACCCTATTAATGCCATTAATATGGATCAAAGAGCTGGAGCAGTACAGGCCCTTTTTTATTGAAGATCCTTTCTCCCCGGAGAATATGACATGGTTTAAGAATTTACGACAGGCTACATCGGTGCCGATAGCTATGGGCGAACTGTTCAATAACATCAATGAATTTAAAGAGCCGATGATGAACCAGCTGTTTGATTTTATACGTTGCCATATCTCCCAGATCGGTGGCATTACACCTGCGATGAAAGTGGCAAGATTGGGAGAATGGTGCAATGTCCGCACCGCATGGCATGGACCGGGCGACACATCACCGGTGGGCCATGCCGCTAATAACAGTATCGATATAGCAGTATTCAATTTTGGTATACAGGAATCGCAAATGTTCCCCGATCGTGTGAAAGAGGTTTTCCCGGGATGTCCTGTTATAAAAAACGGGTATTACTATGTTAGTGAAGAGCCCGGGCTGGGAATTGATATCAACGAGAAAGAAGCGGCGAAATACCCTATCAGGGCCAGGGGCATGAACACATTGCGGCAAAGCGACGGAACTATTACCAAGCCCTGATAGATCCGTACTAAAATTTAAATAACAGTGCCGGCTTGTTGTTAATCTTTTATTAGGTCTTAATTAGCCCGGAAAAGTTTTATTTGAAATGAATTCAGTGATGATTGCTTTATAGGCTATTAAATTTTAAAATGTCATATGATTCGCTTTTTTATTTTGGAAAAACGGTTGTCTTCGGTGTTCATCTTGTTACTGTTGCTTTGTAGTTGCGGCCTTGGGTTGTGGAAAAACAAGCAACAGCTTCCTCTCTCGGAACAGCAGTACAAAGAATGGAAAGATTATGGGGGAGGTCCCGATCATTCAAAATTTGTCGATCTGCGCCAGATCACAAAAAAGAATATCGGCCAATTGGATGTCGCTTTTGTATACCCGGTTACTGACAACGTCGGCTATCGGTTTAATCCCATTGTTGTAGACAACGTGATGTATGTGCTTGCCAAAAATAATTCGTTGGTGGCGCTGGATGCTACTACAGGCAAAGAACTCTGGATACATGCGAACCTGCGGGGCATTATTGCAAGGGGTATCAATTTCTGGCAGAGTAAAGATAAAACGCAAAAACGCCTGATCATTTTCCTGAACAATACCATGCAGGCGATTGATGCCAATACCGGGAAGCCGGTTATAGATTTTGGAGAAAGCGGGAAAGGGTATACCGACATGAAACAAAACCTGGATCGTGATCCCGCAAGTTTTGGGAGGGCTACTTCCACCACGCCGGGTCATGTTTTTGAAGATTTGATATTGGTAGGTTCCGCACCCGAGAAAATCCTTTTGATGGCCCGGGGCATCTTCGTGCATATAGTGTAATCACAGGCAAACTGGCCTGGATATTTCATACGATCCCGCAACCCGGCGAGTATGGATATGAGACCTGGCCAAAGAAGCTTATAAATACGTGGGAGGAACCAATACATGGGAGAGATATCAGTCGATGAAAAAAGAGGCATTGCTTATTTCCCGTTAGGATCTCCTACTTATGATTATGATGGGGCCGACAGGCATGGTAGTAATTTATTTGGTAACTGCATACTGGCATTGGATGCCCGTACAGGAAAAAGGCTGTGGCATTTTCAGACAGTGCATCATGATTTATGGGATTATGACCTTACATCCGCTCCGCAGTTGATAACAGTTGATCATAATGGTAAAAAAGTAGATGCGGTAGCCGTTGCTTCTAAAAACGGTTTTTTATATGTATTGGATCGTGTAACAGGTGAACCATTATGGCCAATAGAAGAAAGACCTGTTCCAAAAAGTGATATGCCGGATGAAGAAGCATGGCCTACACAACCTTTTCCTACAGTAGTTCCACCATTCAATCGACAGTTTGTATCCGCCGATGATGTCAATCCTTATTTCAAACCAGCGGAAAAAGAAAAATGGATCAAAAGAATAAAAGAAGCAAAAGCAGGATTGTTTCAACCACTGTCTGATAAATATGAAACGATAACAACTCCCGGTGCGGTGGGAGGAGCTAATTATGGTAATACGGCTGCGAATCCTTCTAAAGGAATTGTATATGTGCAAGCACAGGAGCTTCCTGATTTTTATAGTTTGAAAAAAAGAGAAGTGAGAATCGCTCCTTTGTCCGGTGATCGATTGACAAGAGCGCAAACTTTATATACACAAACATGCCAGGCATGTCACGGGGCGGATAGAAATGGAGTTGCGGGTGCAGGTACCACTCTTTGAATTTAGGTTCAAGAGTCGATGCTGATGCTTTTAAACAAATCATAAATACAGGAAAAGGAAGAATGCCTGCCTTACCACATCTCGATGATGCAGCTATCGCTGATATCTATGCTTTACTTGCTGCTTCCGCAAGAGGCGGCGGTGCAGGAAATGGTGGCGGTTCAAGACAGGCAGGAGGACGCAATCAAAATGCAACGGAGCCTGCAATGCCTGAAGGCCCGGTTGTAGCATCCGGAGGTGTAACAGTACCTGCGGCAGGTCCGCGTAAACCAATGGATTATCCGCAGGGATATACAGGACCGAAAGCAATATTTGTCGAATCCAATAATTGGGGCGTGGGTGTGCCTGACCTGATGACACCACCATGGTCGTCTATTGTTGCATATGATCTGAACGAAGGAAAAATAAAATGGAGAGTTCCGTTAGGCAACGATGATAAAATACCGGGTAGTAAAAACCTGGGAACGCCCAATGGCTCACAGGGTAAAGGAATGGTAGTGACTTCTACGGTCTGTTATTTTCCACCTGTATCGATGGTAGGATTTATTGTTATGATGCAGACAATGGAAACCTGTTGTGGACAGGCAATTTAGGGCGTTCCAATCCCGGTGGTATACCTGCTATGTATGAAGCAAACGGCAGGCAATACCTTGTTGTTTGCTCTACGGGTTCTCTTATTGATAAAACGAAAAAAGAATCCGATGTGCCGAAAGGCTACATCGTATACGCATTGCCGGCCAAAAAATAAAAACGAATAAGCTATATGAAACCAAACAGGTTTAAACAAAAAATATTAATTGCAGTATTGCTTGCAGCAATGGTAGTTGTCAATTTTATTCAATGTAATACAGTACGTAAAATTCAGGGCAGCGCTGATTTAAGTACCGGCAAAGGAAGCACCGGAAGTATTCCTTATAAAACATGGACACAGTATGGTGGTGGTGCGGATCAGTCGAAGTATGTGGACCTGAAACAAATCACGAAGGCAAATGTTTCCCAATTGCAAGTTGCCTGGGAATATCCTACAAGCGATAATTCTTCTTACAGGTTCAATCCTACTATCGTAGATAATGTCATGTATGTGCTTGCCAAAAATAGTTCATTGATAGCGCTGGATATAACTACGGGGAAAGAGATATGGATTCACGCTAACCTTAATACTTCATCGAAAAGGGGATTGAATTATTGGGAAAGCAAGGACAGGAAGGACAGGCGCATCGTGGTTTGTGTCAATAATACATTGCAGGAAATAGATGCCATCACAGGAAAATCTATTCTTACATTCAGTGATAGCGGTTACGTGGATTTGCGAAATGAATTTGACCGCGATCCCGCTACCATCTTCCGGGCTGGTTCCACTTCGCCGGGACATATATTCGAAGATTTAATTTTATTAGGTTCTTCACCGGGTGAAGCATTTTTTTCAGCACCAGGAACGCTCCGTGCTTATAATATATTAACCGGCAAACTTGCATGGAAGTTTCATACGATTCCGCATCCCGGTGAATATGGATATGAGACCTGGCCCAAAGATGCTTATAAATATGTAGGCGGTGTAAACACATGGGGAGAAATATCAGTGGATGAAAAAAGAGGTATTGCTTATTTCCCATTGGGTTCGCCTACCTATGATTATTTTGGTGGGGATCGTATTGGCTCCGGTTTGTTTGGTAATAGCATCGTTGCATTGGATGCACGCACCGGTAAACGGTTATGGCATTTTCAAACAGTGCATCATGACCTTTGGGATTTTGATATAGCTGCTGCGCCGCAATTAATAACTGTTACACATAATGGTAAAAAGGTAGACGCTGTTGCAATCGCAACAAAACAGGGATTCTTATTTGCATTTGACCGTGTTACCGGTGAACCTTTATGGCCGATAGAAGAAAGACCGGTACCTCAAAGTGATATCCCGGGAGAACAATCCTGGCCCACGCAGCCTTTCCCTACGGTATTACCTCCTTTCAGCCGGCAGAAGATCACTGTTGATGATGTTAATCCTCTTATGCCTGCTGCACAACAGGAAGAATGGAAAAAAAGAATAGTTGCTTCAAAAAGCGGTTTGTTCCAGCCTTTGTCAGACAAATATGAAACGATCACTATGCCTGGCGCTAATGGAGGTGCCATATTTGGTAATACTGCCGCCAATCCTGCAAAAGGAATTGTGTATGTGGCTGCCCAGGATAAACCTTCTGTATACCGGTTAAAAAAAGAAGAACCTCCGGCATTACGTACAGCGATGTCTGCGGAAGACACGGTTCGTGCACGAACAGTTTATATTCAATATTGCCAGGCATGCCATGGCGCTGCAAAAAATGGAGGAGTAGGCCCTGCGCTGTTAAATATAAATACAAGGCTCACTTATGATAATTTTCAAAATGTAGTAAACCTTGGAAAAGGGCAGATGCCATCTTTTCTTCATATCGGTGAGCAAGCAGCGATCGATCTCTATAAATATCTTTCAAGTATACAGAGCAGACAAGGCGGCCAGGGTGGCCGTGGTTTGCAGCAAACTTCCCGCTTGCCTGAAGGCCCGGTTGTGGATTCCGGGGGAGTAACACTTCCACGCCAGGCACAGACTGCTGGTTTTGGAAGAACTGCTGTGCGAACTTACCCGGAAGGAGCGGATGTACCTAAAGTCCGTTATGTGGATGGGTCAAGTACCGGGTATGGATTAGGATATCCTACGTTGCTGGCGCCACCATGGTCATCTATTGTTGCATATGATCTGAATACAGGAGTTATTAAATGGAAACGTCCGATTGGCTTTGATAAAGCCACGGGAAAAGAAACAGGTGTACCCAGTGGTATACAGGGTAAAGGAATGGTCATTACTTCAACAGGTATTGTGTTCGCCAGTTGTATGGATGGAGGCATCTATGCATTTGATGAAGACAATGGTAATATGCTCTGGTCAATTAAATTACCAAGAGTACCTGAAGGTATACCCGCCATGTATGAAAATAACGGGCGGCAATTCCTGGTGGTATGCGCCAGCGGAGACCTCATTGATAAATCAAAAAAGATGCCGATGTGCCGAGAAAGTATATGGTCTTTGCGCTGCCGGTCAAAAATAAAATATAGTTCACGATAAGTTGATGGCAGGTATTCGCCGCTATCAAAGCAAATTTTAACAGGATATGAAATTGACACCAAAAAGATTATTGACTGCATCATTTATTATTACAGGGTTTTTTATAATTGTGTATTCGTGTAGTACCACCAGGAAAGTGGTAACACCTCCCGTAACTATTCAACCAACTGTAGTAGAAGAAGTGAAGCCGTATGTTGTTCCTCAAAACAAACCGCTCCGGCGTACAGATGATATTTGGGTATGGCGTTCCGTGCTTGATCTCCGTTCACGGGTGATCAGCATCGGCCTTAATGATAAATTATGGGTGGCTTATAACACGGAGAACGCATCTCTTTACAAAAATGGACTGGCGGAATTGTTTTTGATGGCGCTGTGTATACAACGGCGCATGGGCCGCAACCTATTTCAAAAGGCAATACATATTTCGTAAATGATAGCACCGTTGCATGGATCGTTACGGCGAATGGTACTTCAGGTACGCCTGCTGTTATTTACAAAGGCCATACGGTTTTAGATAATAAGGTAAGCTTACGCTATGAATTAATTTACCAGGGTAAAC
This sequence comes from Chitinophagaceae bacterium, assembly GCA_037200685.1. Classification (GTDB taxonomy): domain Bacteria; phylum Bacteroidota; class Bacteroidia; order Chitinophagales; family Chitinophagaceae; genus JAJKIP01. The sequence continues at coordinate 19,084 of JBBCIG010000017.1, read as the reverse complement.
GTATTAAGGTAGAAGAAAGACCGGAGTTTTTTACATTGGCAGATGGACAGGTAGGTTTTGAAAGAGTTTTCAAAACAACCGATATACCTGATGGAGTTGAGCTCGGGTTGAAAATGCATATTGAATCCATTACATCTGACAAGGATATTGCTACTGATAACAAATTCGTAATTTGTAAATCCGCTGCGCAGGATATTTCTGGTAAAACATATAAAACAATAGATGGTATTCTTTCTCTTAAGAATAATGCTGTTACTAATTTTTCTGTCAGCATCACTCCTAAGCCTTTTACCGATGTAGTGAAAACCGCAGCTCCGAAAGTAGTGAATGAGAGAGAAGAAAGAGTATTTGCCCTTATGACAAAAAGCGATTGTAATACCTGTCACAACCGCGATTTGAAAACAATAGGCCCATCATTCAGGACAATCGCCCAGCGTTACCCCAATAGTCCAAAGATCAGTACGATGTTAAGCGATAAAATAATCAGGGGAGGAAAAGGAAGTTGGGGTGAGGTTCCCATGACACCACATCCATTGGTTGCTAAAGAAGACGTTGCTGCAATGGTAAGTTATATCCTGGACTTAGATGCAACACAGGAGAACAGGGAAAGAGCTACCATGCCTGTATCAGACTATTTATTTGAATTTAAAAAGAAAAGCACTTTCTCCAATGCAAAAACGCAGGTCGAAAAGCCGGGGCTTGCTTTGAATATTTATAAACTGGCGGATGGATTTACCGGGACTCCTGAAATAAGCGCAAAGACTGCTCCGCAACTATCGGGTGTAGCCAATATGCTGCATCTTTCCAATTTCGACTTTGGATTTAATATGGAAGAGTTCAGGGGAAATTTTGCATTGATCGCTTCCGGTTCATTAAATCTTAAGAAGACCACCAATGCTGTTTTTCGTGTAGTTGGCAGTGATGTATCAAAATTATTTATTGACAATAAACTGGTACTTGAAAATACAGGTGGGCAAAATGAAGTTCCCAAAGAAGGAGAATTGAATAACCTGAAACCAGGTAAGCATCCCATCAGGATCGAATATTTTTAAAGAGGCGAACGGGGTCAACGACGTTTATCATTGCAATGGAGACCTGCGGATGCTACGGCCTATAGCGCTATACCTCCTTCCTTGTTTAGTTACAAAGAAGGTGATGTAAAAAAGACAGCAAAGCCCGTAGACGGACCTCTGTTACCTACTTCACCCGGTGATGGAGATCGGTTATTAGCGGTTCATCCCGCTTTCGATCTTGCACAGGCAAGACCTGAAAACTTTCATCCCAAAGTAGGTGGTATGGATTTTCTTCCTGATGGAAGATTGATCATATGTACATGGGATTCTATTGGGGGAGTATATATTCTTGATCATCTTAAAGGAAATGATCCGCAGGGAATAACAGTAAAAAGAATTGCGGCAGGTTTAGCAGAACCTTTAGGAATAAAAGTAGTGGACAATCAGATTTATGTAATGCAGAAACAAGAACTGACCAGGCTTGTTGATTTAAACAATGATGAGATCATTGATTCTTACGAAACGATTTGCAATGGATGGAAAGTATCCCTAATTTTCATGAATTTGCCTTCGGCTTGCTGTACAGGGACGGATATTTCTATGGCTCATTGGCTACGGCAATCCGGCCTGGTGGAGCAAGTATGCAACCGCAAATACCTGACAGGGGTAAAGTACTCAAGATATCAAAAGCAGATGGTTCCTTTTCATTTATCGCTTCCGGCTTAAGAGTTCCGAATGGTGTCGGCCTGGGTGTTGATAATGAAATGTTCCTCACAGATAACCAGGGAGACTGGCTTCCTGCAAACAAATTAATACATCTTAAAGAAGGTGCGTGGTATGGTTCCAGGGCAGTGGATTTTGCAGGAACAGCAAACCTGATAGAAAAATTGCCGGTAGTGTACCTGGAAGTAAATACCATTGCTAATTCTCCAAGCCAGCCTGTTCCTTTTAATGTTGGTCCATATAAAAATCAAATGATTTATGGTGATGCTTCTTATGGAGGTATTCAAAGAGTTTTTGCAGAAAAAGTAGATGGAGAATACCAGGGAGCAGTATTCAAATTTACACAAGGGTTGGAAGGGGCTATTAACAGGCTGACATGGGGTCCGGACGGGACGCTGTATGCCGGCGCTATCGGGTCCGCGGGTAACTGGGGGCAACCAGCACAATTGCAATATGGCTTGCAAAAACTTACTTATAATAATACTTCTGTTTTTGAAATGCTGGCAGTCCGGGCAAAACCAAACGGAATTGAAATCGAATTTACAGAACCGCTTAAAGCAGGCGCAGGAATGAAAGCTGCTGATTATAGAATTAAACAATGGTGGCTCAAACCTACGGCAAGTTATGGTGGACCTAATATGGATGAAGAAGTTTTGTCGATCGGGAAAATTGTTGTTTCACCGGATAGAAAAAAAGTGTTGCTGGAACTTCCGGGTATGAAAGATAAACATGTGTTGTATATCCGTCTTAATAAGAAAACGATGGTGAATAAAGATAATAATAGTTTGTGGTCAACTGAATCATGGTATTCAATGAACAGTATTCCAAAATAATTAAACGATTTAATTTTTCAATTATGATTATAACTAACGAAAGCTTTCGCTACAAAAAAACATGCGGGGAACAGAGATGGTATTTGAAATCATTTTTTTCAAAGATCATTGTTTCAATACTATTCGTCACTACACTCAACTGTTTTCTAAATTCAGTATCAGCACAGCAAACAAAAACTATTCTTTTCTTGGCAGGGCCTAAAGACCATGTGGGTAAAGAAGGTACGGGCAGGCATGAAACCAAACGTGACTTACTTGTGTTGCAACATTGCCTGGATAGTGTAGCCAATATTAAAGGAGTAAAGATTGTAACGAAATATATCGCTGAAAGAACGGCGCTTAATATTGAAGATCTCAAAGGTGTAGATGCTATAATAGTAGAATGCAGTTCTGTAACAAGTACGCAAACCCGTACACACCCGCTTTTTCCGCCATTGCCTCCCGGTTCCAGAACATACGGTAAAGATACCCTGGCCTACCTGAACCAGATAGATAGTTTGCAGGCGGCAGGCATGGGCATCATGATCATACATTGGGGAATTGCTACCGATGGTAATCAACCAGCTTCTGAGCGTTATATGAGATGGTTTGGCCAGGTTGCTATGCCCAACTATACACAAAATCCTCTTGGCTACTGGAAAGTAACACCGATTAAAGCTGCTGCGAAGCATCCCATCCTGAGTGGTGTTGGTTCCTGGACATATAAAGATGAAATATTCTCACGCCTTGTGGTGAATCCGGGTGATCCTTATCGTACTGATCTGTTGATGGGAGAATCGCCTGAAACAAATCAAAGTGAATATGGCTCACCTAAAGGAGTTATCAGCCCAAGAGGTATTGCTTCAGCATATGAAAAAAATAAGCAAAGGGGAATTCTTTGGGGTGGTATGGATTATCATGCTGCTTTTTTAAATGATAACTATTTGCGGTTTATGTTGAATGCAATTATTTGGACTGCGGGAATAGAGGTACCAAAAGGTGGTGTAAAAACAAATGCCAAACAGCTTCAACTGTCAGAACCAAGAGCTGATAATTTCGACAAGTTTAAAAAACCGGCATGATTAGGTTTAATTTATTAAACGCATAATGCTAATAGTTGATCAATGAAAAAATTATTATTCTCTGCTTTATTTGTTGCTGTTTCCTTATTGTGTTTCGGACAATCATTTTCCGGTGATATCAATGGAAGAGGATTGAGTTTTATTCCTGATTATACTTTTAAAGGTTCTGTAATGAATGGCTGGAAACCCATCGGTCCTGCTACATGGAAAGCACAAAACGGTGAATTGATTGGTTCGGCTGCCGATAATTTGAATGGTTGGCTGTTCTTGAATCAATCATTTCAGGATATTGCTGTCAACACATTATTGAAAATAGCAAAAGGCACAGAAGCCGGCATATTACTTCGTGGAGATAAAAAAGGAAATGCTAACAGGGGATTGCTTGTTTTAATAAATGATGATTCATCAGGAGCATATAAAGTAACATACGATGAAAAGGGAATCATTATAACAAAAGAAAAACTCAGGAATGCAGGCGGAATGATACGGGTGGCGCCACCGGCCAATCCCAATGCCGGAGGCGGAAGAGGTGGTGGCGGAGGTGGCCAGGGAGGAAATCGCAGATCAACCGGCCCTGTTTTACCGGTACCCCGTGCGGAAACTGGTTACAAGGCAGGCGAATGGAACCAACTGGAACTAGTACTCGATATGAATATGCTGAGAGGATTTATCAATGATGGTAATGGTCCGGGCGGTGCGGAAGACAGTTTGCAATTTGGTACCGTTGGGTTGTATGTAAAAGGACCGGGCGAGGTAAGGTTCAAAGATTTTAAATACAAAGACCTTAGCCTTCGTTACACGCCGAAAGAACAATCATCAAGTCGTTTCCAGGTACAGCAGATAAGTGATATGTATTATTCCTGGAGTTCCGCAGCGGCGGATTTTAATAAAGATGGTATCATGGATGTGGTAGCCGGGCCTCATATCTATTATGGTCCTGACTATACAAAATTCAGGGAGATCTATCCGGGATCCACATATAGTCCTTCCAAAGATTTTACAGAAGTGAATTGCCAGTATGCGTATGATTTTAATAACGATGGCTGGACGGATGTTTTTGTTGCGCCGCCGTTTGGCCGGCTTTATATTAATCCAAAAGGAGAAGCAAGAAGATGGGATGTGTATTCTGTAATTCCCGGCAATATCAATTCAGAAGTAACAGTTTTCGCGGATGTAGACAATGATAAAAAACCAGATCTTGTTTATGGTACCAATTCTGCGGGCACAAGTGTGCTGAAGTATTCCACGTTTGATCCTGCTGATCCAACAAAACCCTGGACAGCTCATGTTATATCACAAAACGGTTTCTTTACTGCGCATGGTATCGGTACGGGTGATATCAATGGAGATGGACGGGCTGATATCCTGAATCCTAATGGATGGTGGGAACAGCCTGCTGTTAAAACGGATAGCCCGTGGGTGTATCACTCCGAAGCGTTTGCAAGATATGGTCATCGTGCCAGCGGAATGGGTGGAAGTGTAATGGCGGTATATGATGTGAATGGTGATAAACTCAACGATGTTGTCACCAGTTTAAATGCACATGGTTTTGGATTGGCATGGTTTGAACAAAAGAAAGATGCTTCAGGAAAATCTTCTTTTGTACGTCACATGATCATGGATGATTATTCAACAGCTAATGCGGGTGATGTTACTTTTTCGGAATTGCATGGCTCCACTTTCGCAGATGTGGATGGAGATGGCATCACTGATTTTATTGTAGGGAAAAGATATTTTTCACACGTAGATACTTATTTAGATCCCGATCCTTTTGGCCCGCCGGTTTTGTATTGGTACAGAACGGTAAGAGATCCAAAAGCTCCCGGGGGAGCAGTGTTTGTACCGGAATTAGTGCATAATCGTTCCGGTGTGGGATCAGATGTATTGGCTGTTGATTTGAATAAAGATGGTGCTGTAGACATTATATCATCTACCAACAGGGGCACGTTCATTTTCTGGAATAAGAAAAAAACGAAATGATAACCTCGTGATTTTTTCGGCTGATAAACTTATAAATACATTACTATGAGTATGAACAATTTTAATCGAAGAGAATTTATCAAGCTCACAGGTGCGGCAGGAATTTCTTCTTTGTTGATCCCATCGCTGGCAGCGGATGAAATGGCGAAGAAAAAATCAGCTATCGGTTCCACCTTCATCCTGTGGGGCTATGGTGTCAATAACCTGGAGCCTGCATTGAAAGACATATCACAATTAGGCTTTCATGCTTTTGAAACATTTGGCGATGTGATAGAGCAATGGGAAAAAAACAAAGGCGGCTTCCAGGAGTTAATCAGTAAATATAATCTGCCCCTTGTTTCAGCATTTTGTGGTACCGATGTATTGGATCCTGCTAAAACAAAAAGCGAAGTAGAAAAACTGGATCGTTTGTGCAAAATCACAAAAAAAATGGGTGGAAAAGTAATTGAGTATTGTGCAGGTGGGGGTAGCAGGAAAGGTTATGATTACAAAGAACACAAGAAGAATCTTATTGATTCCATGAACGAATATGCAAAAGTGGTAACAGACAACGGTCTTGTTTGTGCATTGCATCCGCATACCGGAACACCGGTAGAAACAGAAGAAGAAGTGTATTTCGTAATGGAAAATCTTGATACGAGATATATGAAGTTTGGTCCTGATGTAGGTCAATTGGCAAAAGGAGGAGCGGACGCCATAAAAATTTGCAAAGACTTCATGCCGCTGATCGAGCATGTGCATTTAAAAGATTATGAAGGCGGCAATAACGGTTACCTGGGTTATTCGCCATTGGGAAAAGGGAAAGTGGATTTAAAAACAATTTTAAAAATGCTGGAAGTGAGAAGAAATAAGATGGCTGGTATGATCATGTTCGAGCTCGATTATGACAATAGGGTAAAACCCCCTTATACCCAGTTTGAAGCCGCTAAAATTTCACATGATTACCTGGCTGATTTGGGTTATAAGTTTAAAAAGGTTAATGCCTGACGGCGGCTTGTGTTTTTACGATTAACAGAGATTAATTCCTTCGTGTAGGGAGATTGTGTGTCAATTAAGCATTTATTAATGTTTTATTATTCCATCGGTCTTTATTTTGAAGACTGATGGATTGTTGACTGTTTTAAACATGAGTAATAAGTCAATTAAAAATTGATATACATAAATCACACTTTTGAGATGATACAAGCTTGCCTTAACACCTGTCTAAAGAAAATTTTTCTTCTGCCGGTAATCTTATTTTGTTTAATCAGCATTTATACTTCTGCCCAGGTACCTCTTGCGGAGAAAGGAAATCTAAAATACATAGACCCGCTGATCGGAAATGTCGGGCAGTTATTACAACCCACCCGTCCTACCGTGCAAATACCAAATGAAATGATTCGGATGAGTCCCGAGCGGTCTGATTATTTATCCGATCAAATCAAGAGTTTTCCTTTGAATGTGGTGTCACACAGGCTGGGGGAGGTTTTTTCCATAAAACCATTAATCAACGAACTGGTTCCCGAAAGCTGGAGCAACCTGATGCAATATGATCATGACCTCGAAACTACACGTCCCTGGTATTATTCAACGTACCTGGTTGATGATGATATAAAAGTGGAGTTTGCTCCCGGGAAGAAAACAGGTTATTACCGGTTTACTTTTCCCAAAGGCACATCAAAGTCTATCTTGTTCAGTAATTACAACAGGGGAGCAGCAGCATATACATTTACCTCGGCATCGGAACTTACTGGTGTTGAAACCTATCATGACAATATTAAAGTATACATGTATGGTGTTTTCAGTTCTGCCGGTAAATCTTTTTTTGTTGAAGGAAAAAATGTTTCGGAAGGAAATACGGTAAAAGGTGACCGGGTAAGAGCGGCGCTTTCTTTTTCCCGGGATGCTGGTAACAGTGTTGAGTTCCGCTATGCGATATCCTACGTAAGCCCGGAACAGGCGATCAAAAATTTTAATGAAGTGCGGAATGTGTCCTTCAATGTTTTCAGGGATAAAGCCCAAAATAGTTGGTCAAAAGTAATAGACCAGATACAGGTAGAAGGAGGAACGGAAAGCCAGCGAAGAAGTTTTTATACTGCGCTTTATCGTTGCTATGAGCGGATGGTAAATATCTCGGAAGATTCTTCTTACTACAGTGGCTTTGATAATAAGGTGCATAAAGAGGCGGCGCCGTTTTATGTGGATGACTGGACATGGGATACCTATCTCGCCCTGCATCCATTGCGAACTATTTTAAACCCGGGACTGGAAGAAAAAATGCTTCACTCCTTCGTGCGGATGTATGAGCAAAGCGGATGGATGCCAACCTTTCCTGTATTATTCGGTGATCATGCTTGTATGAATGGGTTTCATTCTTCAGTAGTGTTCCTCGATGCTTACCGGAAAGGCTTACGGAATTTTGATATCCGCAAAGCATACGAAGGAGCAAAGAAAAATGCAACAGATGCGACCATGATCCCGTGGCGGAATGGGCCTAAAGATCCGTTGACAATTTTCTACCAGAACAATGGATATTTCCCGGCATTGAAAAAAGGAGAAAAAGAAACGGTTTCTCTTGTGAATAGTTTTGAAAAAAGACAGGCTGTAGCTGTTACACTCGGACATAGCTATGATGACTGGGCTGTGGCAGAACTCGCCAAAGAGTTAGGGTTTTCTGATGATTATAAATTGTTTCAAAACCGTTCTTATAATTATAAAAAACTGTGGCATGATCAAAAGCAGTTTTTCATGCCCAAAGATGAAGCGGGTAACTGGATCGATATTGACCCAACTTTTGATGGCGGAAAAGGTGGACGTGACTATTACGATGAGAATAACGGGTGGACTTATATGTGGCAGGTGCAACAAGACATTAACGGCTTGATAGGTTTGATGGGTGGTGCAAAGAAGTTTGAAGATCGTTTAGATGAATTGTTCCGCAAAAATCTCGGGCGATCGAAGTATGAATTCTGGAATGAATTCCCGGATGCAACAGGGCTGGTGGGCCAGTTCTCCATGGGAAATGAGCCCAGTTTCCATATTCCTTATTTATACAATTATGCCGGGGCGCCATGGAAAACACAAAAGAAAATACGTTTCTTATTGGATCTGTGGTTTAAAGACAACGTATTTGGAATACCCGGGGATGAAGATGGAGGTGGTATGACTGCGTTTGTTGTTTTTTCTTCAATGGGGTTCTATCCTGTCACGCCGGGACTTCCTGTTTATACGATCGGCAGTCCTGTTTTTTCCAAAGTCACTATTAATCTCACTAACAACAAAAAATTTACGTTGATTGCAAAAAATGCTTCCACGGTCAATAAATATATTCAGCGTGCATACATGAACGGCGCACCGCTGGATGTCCCCTGGTTTACACATGAGCAATTGATGAATGGCGGAACGCTGCAACTGGAGATGGGACCTTTGCCAAATAAAAAATGGGGCGTTGCACAGCCTTCGGATAAGGCAGTCCATATCACCGTTGATCCGTTTGGGACTAATAGTTCAAGTAATTAAAATAACTCCTAAAACATAGCACCGGTAAAGCTTGAGAACTTTACGTAAAAGCCACTGTAATGATAGTTGAGCCAAATGAAATAAGAACGGGCAATGAGACCGCAAAACCGAAGTTTACTGAAAAGAAATATATCGTTCCGCTGATCTTTGTCACTTCCTTGTTCATGCTTTGGGGCATCGCCATAACAATGGGAGATGTATTGAACAAGCATTTTCAAAATGTGCTGGCAGTATCAAAAGCACAATCGGGCCTTGTACAGTTTTCCATCTTTGGCGCTTATTTCGTTATGGGCATTCCTGCAGGTCTTTTTATGAAACGTTACGGCTATAAAAAAGGAGTACTGCTGGGTTTGTTTCTTTACGCTTCCGGAGCCTTTCTGTTTATTCCTGCTTCCAATGCGGAGTCGTTTTTGTTTTTCCGTGTAGCGCTTTTTATTCTTGCCTGCGGACTGGCAACATTGGAAACAGTAGCACATCCTTTTGTTGCTTCATTGGGAGATCAGCGAACAAGTGATCAGCGCATAAATTTTGCTCAATCATTTAATGCGTTGGGAGCGATTATCGGTCCGTTGCTTGGTGCGCAATTTATTTTTGAAGGGGCCCAGGGTGATCTCACCTCGGTAAAAACGTTATATATAGCAATCGGGATTGTGATAACGCTTGTAGGTATTTCCTTTGCTTTTGTAAAAATCCCGAAGTTGGTGGATCATCATTTAGTATCTATAAAAGCGGGTGCTGTTGCGTCAATCACTCCTGCTAAAAAATTAATCAAGAATAAACACTTTATATGGGCGGCCATCGCACAGTTCTTCAATGTAGCTGCGCAGGGAGGGACCTGGGCTTTTTTTATTAATTACGGGCATGAGAAAATGGGGTTTCCTGATCATACTGCTTCCCGTTATTTTTCACTTAGTATGGGGATGATGATGATAGGACGTTTTGCCGGAACTTATCTGATGAAATTCATTGCGCCTAACAAGTTGCTAGCGGCATTTGCCGCAAGCAGTATTTTGATGTGCGTCATCGTTGCGCAGAGCTGGGGCTGGCCTTCTTTTATTGCATTGCTGATGATCAATTTCTTTTTCAGTATCATGTTCCCCACCATTTTTAGCCTCGGATTAAAAAACCTGGGACCACATACACAAAAAGCTTCTTCGTTTATTGTGATGGGTGTAGTAGGGGGTGCTGTATTTCCTCCGTTGATGGGATTGATCGCTGACAAGGATGTAGCTACCGCGTATTACTTACCTATTATTTGTTATGCTGTGATTTTCCTGTTTGCTTACCGGTTTAATAAGCTTTTAAAATCGTAATGTAAAAAATAAATAAGCGTTTGTTTTAAAACAGTACACAGAATGACTGGTTGTATGGCGGTGCCGATATCGGGACTTTAATATAAAATATACATAAAGAAAGAATACCGGCCCGGGTTAACTAAGCTGTTTTAGAAAGAACCGGCTGTGATAGCAGATTTGCTGCTTTTCCTTGTACCGGCGGGAAATGAAAGGAATGGAAGAGCCGGAATAAGTATTTATAAAAAGCAATCGGTTTATTTTCTTTTTTGTTATTCTATTAGGGATTAATTAAGGGGAAATTATCTCTTAAGCTTTAACTATGCAAAAGCAGTTTTGATAGCTGACTTAAGCTGTCAGTACTTTATATAGCAATCATTTAGGTAAACCTTTTGTTTCTACAAGAGGTTTTTTTTAATTTTTTTAAACAGCTTATGAAATGACTTTTCTTCACATAAGAAAAGTATCTTTTTTCGATTTTTTTTGCATACCGGTGCATGATACAACAAGCAAAACAAAGTGTATTTTTAGAATATAAGGTGCAGGTATTGCCGGGTTAAAATTTATACCGGCATTTACTTTCATCTATAAAGTCGTCACTCAATGAATAAAACGATTGCCCCATCCCGCTGGTACCGTTTGATACCTGTAGCTTTTATTACCTACAGCCTTGCCTATCTCGATCGTGCGAACTTTGGATTTGCGGCTGCAGGTGAAATGGCAAGTGACCTCGGCATTACTCCAAAAGTTTCTTCCCTGCTTGGCTCACTTTTTTTCCTGGGTTATTTCTTTTTCCAAATACCCGGTGCGCATTATGCGGCTAATAAGAGTGCGAAGAAACTTATCTTCTGGTCATTGATCTTATGGGGCGCATTAGCCATGGCAACAGGTATGATCAGTAATGTGAACCTGTTAATTGTTATCCGCTTTATGCTGGGCGTTGTAGAAAGCGCCGTGATGCCGGCGATGCTCATTTTACTAAGCCGGTGGTTCACCAAATCAGAACGTTCACGGGCCAATACTTTTTTAATACTCGGTAATCCTGCCACCATATTATGGATGTCCATCTTATCAGGATATTTAATTAAGGCTGTGGGCTGGCGATGGATGTTTATTTATGAAGGAGCCCCGGCTATTATATGGGCTTTTATCTGGTGGGTGGTAGTGGCTGATAAGCCTGCGAAAGCAAAATGGCTGTCGCCAGATGAAAAGATAGCATTGGAAGAGCAGTTGCAAAAAGAGCAACAGGGCATTAAACCGGTAAAAAATTATATGGCCGCCTTCAAATCAAAAGTGGTCATCTTGTTATGTTTTCAATATGCACTGTGGAGCATCGGCGTATATGGATTTGTGATGTGGCTCCCTTCCATCATTAAAGCCGCGCCGGATATGGATATTGTAACAACCGGCTGGCTGACGGCTGTTCCTTTTCTTTTCGCAATAATCGGTATGATTTGCGCTTCGTATTTTTCAGATAAAACATTGAACCGGAAAATATTTATCTGGCCCTTTCTTTTTATTGGCGCCCTCGCTTTTTATTGCTCTTATCTTATCGGCGCGGATAATTTCTGGCTTTCCTTTGTATTACTTGTTATCGCCGGTGCTACGATGTATGCGCCGTACGGACCTTTCTTTGCGGCCATCACGGAAATTTTACCGGGTAATGTTACCGCAGGGGCCATTGCCCTGATTAATAGTTTTGGTGCATTAGGTTCATTTGCAGGTTCCTTCCTCGTGGGTGATTTAAAAGCCCGCGCTTCTATTACTATTTTAGGCGTGAATGTTTCGGGTCTGGGCGCCGCCTACATCTTTATGGCAGGCTCTCTTTTTATTTCCGCAATACTTACGATGATCGCTTTAAAAAAACCGGCTGTACAAAAGAAATAAAAAACTTAAATCACAAATCACAACAAGTGTTTGGATCAAATTAATAAAAGCAACAAAATGATAAGCCTGGATGTAGCATGATAAGTACGCTTAATAGCAGGCGGAATAAATTTTAAACTTCGATTATGAACAAACTACTATTGTTGGCAGTATGCATTTGCTGCAGTTTTTTCGCCAAGGCACAACGTTTAGGCTCATCCCCTGAATTTATTCAGGCATTAACAACAGAATGGAAGGGGGAGCGGTCTGCAGACGGGCGTCCTAAAGTATCAGATGCACTTCTGGAAAGATTAAAAAAAATTACTGTCGAAGAAGCATGGGAAAAATTAAAGGCCAAAGGTTATCTCAACCAGTTTGAAGGCGAATGGAAGATACTGCATCCGGACAGCGTGATGACAGGCCGGGTAGTAACAGCCCAGTATATGCCATTAAGACCTGATCTTAATAATTTTGCGAAGGCACAGGGCAAGGCTGAAAGCCGTTCCCAGCAAGGTGGACAGAACTTGTGGCCAATTGACATATTAACTCCCGGAGATATTTATGTAGCGGATGGTTACGGCAAGATCGCCGATGGTACCCTGATAGGTTCAAGCCTGGGGAGTTCTGTTTATGGCAGGTCAAAAAGAGGTGTTATATTCTACGGATCTATCCGGGATGCGGCTGAATTATCAGTGATCGATGGTTTTAACGCATGGGTAAAAGGAATCGATCCCTCTGCCATCAACCAGATGCAACTAACCAGCATTAATGCGCCGATCCGTGTAGGCCGTGCAACCGTTTTACCTGGTGATGTAGTGCTGGCAAACCAGTTCGGAACAATTTTTATCCCTGCTTTCCTGGTTGAAGAATTAGTGATCGATGCAGAGTTCCAGGCTATACACGACCAGTTCGAGCGGGTGCGACTTGCCGAGGGAAAATATCTTTCAGGACAAATACACGGTACCTGGACTGACGAGATCAAGAAAGACTTTGTGAACTGGGTGAATAATTATCCCGGCAAATTACCGATGGCCAAAAAGGAAATGGATGATTATTTGAAGGCGCATGGATATTAAAAAAATTTATTCCGGCATATATGTATGTCATTTTGATCAGGGTCCTGAACTATGGCACCATAACAAGTGAAGCTAATTGACAAGTATAAAAACAACCCAGAGGATTGGTATACCGCAAGTGTGTAAATATATAAGGGGTTAAGAATTGTGGGGTATGAAGTTTAAACTTTAAAAAGAAGGTTTCGATTCCTCTCAAGGATTATAGTGTATGACTATAGTCGAGATCGAAGGCAAGATTCACGAATAATATATCCAACAAAAAAGCCCTGATTTCTCAGAGCTTCTTGTCGGGAGGACAGGATTCGAACCTGCGACCCCCTGGTCCCAAACCAGGTATTCTACCGGCCTGAACTACCTCCCGTCCATTGAAAATGGGCTGCGAAAATAAGTCAAATAAGCGATATCACCGCATCAAATTGGGAAGACAATTAATTAAATAAAAGCTTACAGCCGGGCGGGTTAATTTATCTGCAAATCACATACTTTGTATTCTTTTTTACTTGGCATTATTTTTATCATTCTCCTTTACCGCTTATTATAAAAGAATGGATTCCATCACGCATATAGCACTCGGCGCCTGTATGGGAGAGGCATTTGCGGGAAAGAAGCTGGGAAAAAAAGCCATGTTGTGGGGAGCATTGGCGCAAAGCGCACCCGATATTGATTTCGTCGCTTCTTTCTGGCTGGATATACCCAGTGGCTTATTAGCACACCGGGGATTTACGCATTCATTTTTATTTTGCATTCTTCTTGCATTGTTGCTTGCATTGATGGCGGAGAAATGGCACCGGCCGCATAATATAAAATTCGCAAGATGGCTGTTGTTTTTCGGTGGCGTCATTTTCATTCATGTATTTATAGACGCTTTTAATAATTATGGTGTCGGTTGGTTTGAGCCTTTTAATCATCAGCGGATTTCTTTTAATGCAATTTATGTAGCCGATCCTTTTTTTTCCATATGGACGGGGATCGCTTTTGTGGCGCTTCTTATTTTGAAGAAGCAATCTCCTAAAAGAAAAAGATGGTGGAAGATGGGCCTTGGTCTCAGCGCCATTTACCTTATCTATTGCCTGTTCAATAAGCTATTAATAAATAACGGCGTAAAAGACATTTTGAAAAAACAACAAATTGCATATACCCGTTATTTTACCACACCTGCACCTTTGCAAAACTGGCTCTGGTATGTAGTCGCCGGTAATGACAGCGGCTATTATGTTGGTTATCGTTCCATATTTGACAGTAAAAAAGAAATCAACTTTCAATATTTCCCCCGCAATGATGTATTAGTGGAGCCGGTGAAAGAACATGAGGACCTTCATCAACTGGTTCGTTTCTCCCAGGAATTTTATACGATTGAAAAATGGCATGATACCCTTGTGTTCAATGATCTTCGCTTCGGGCAAATCATTGGATGGTATAACCCGCGGGAGAAATTTGTATTTCATTATTATATGCAAGAGGCGGGTGGAAATGACCTTGTGGTACAACGTGGCCGTTTTGCCAACTGGGATAAGAATTCTATTCGTGCCTTTTTAAGAAGAATAAAAGGAAATTAATCTTTTGAATAATGATTGTCTAACTTTTGCCAATGCGTTTCCGGAAGAAAAACAGGTCTGAGAATTACACTACACTTAACAGGATAAAATTAGTGCGGGGCGGCAAGCCTTATTTTGATTGCCTGCTGGAAATGATCAATGCGGCGAAAGAAAGCTTTCATCTTCAAACTTATATTTATAATGATGATGAAACCGGTAAGCTGGTAGCGGATGCATTGAAGGAAGCCGTTAAACGAAAAGTGGAAGTGTATATGTTAGTAGACGGCTATGCGTCCAGATCTATCGCCCGTTCTTTTATAAATGAATTGCGTGAAGCCGGTATTCAATTCCGTTTTTTTAATCCCCTTTTAAAAAGCAGCTATTTTTATTTTGGAAGACGAATGCATCATAAAGTGGCGGTTTGTGATGGCATCTATGCATTGGTAGGAGGTGTAAATGTCACTGATCGTTATAATGATACGGCGGATAAACCTGCATGGCTTGATTTTGCTTTGCATATTGAAGGAGAAGTGGCAAAAGAATTATGCATTCTTTGCTGGAAGACCTGGAAAAATTTTCCCAAAAAAATGGCGCCGACTTCCTGCGAACAACAACAAATAAAATATGATATCCCTGCATCGGAAGGCAGCAAAGTAAGCATGCGAAGGAATGATTGGGTGCGGAGAAAAAATGAAATATCAGCGACGTATATTCATATGCTGCGCAATTCTACTTCTCATATCACTATTTTATGCGCTTATTTTTTACCGGGGAGGATCATACGACGCTATTTAATGTATGCAGCGAAAAGAGGGGTAAAGATCAAAGTAATAACAGCGGGTGTATCTGATGTAATGCTTTCTAAATATGCGGAGCGGTATATGTACAACTGGTTATTGCGAAATAATATTGAGCTGTACGAATACCAGCGCAATGTATTGCATGGAAAGATCGCCGTCTGCGATAGCCAATGGATGACGATCGGTTCCTATAATATTAATGATATCAGTGCTTATGCGAGCATCGAATTAAATATGAATGTGCAGGACCCAAAGTTTGCGAAAGAGACGGAGAGCATGTTGCAGGAAATAATTGATAAAGATTGCATCGCTATTACCAAAGAATATTATAACAAAAGACGAACTCTTTTCAGACGGGTAAGGGGATGGATTTCTTATGAATTTATCCGCGGCGTATTATACTTGTTTACATTTTATTTCAAGCGTAAAAGTTAAACTAAACATTACGGGACTTTATTTTCTCTTTCTCTCTTTTTCTCTGTGCGAAATTTCCTTCGCACCTGTATAAAAATCTACCGATAAATTCTCCAAAATCGCTAAATTTAAAATTCAGAAAAAAAGAATTTCGCCTATGCTTTCGAATGGAACAAAAGCACCTGATTTTAGTTTATTCGCCACGCCGGATCAAAGAATAAGCCTTGAAGAATTCAGGGGTAAAAGAGTGATCCTGGCGTTTTATCCCGCGGACTGGAGCCCTGTTTGCGGCGACCAGATGGCATTGTACAACGAGATGTTGAAATATTTTCATAAACATAATGCGGAGCTGGTCGGTATTTCAGTAGATGGTAAATGGTGCCATATGGCTTTTAGCCAGGAGAGAAAGTTACATTTTCCTTTGTTGGCCGATTTTGAACCAAAGGGAGCAGTTGCCAATTTATACCAGGTATATGATGAAAAGATTGGTGAATGCAGGAGGGCTTTATATGTGTTGGATGAAGAAGGCATCATCCGCTGGAGTTATTTATCACCTGTAGGTATGAATCCCGGTGCTGACGGAATAATGGATGCGCTGGAAGAAATGAACAGCGTGCAATCAAATCTTTCAGTTTAAATAACCTGCTATGTCGTTACGACCGCCTGTATCTGGAAAAGATCATATCGAAGGAAATGAAAAAGCAATGATTGAGCTGGTGGAGTATGGCGATTACCAATGTCCTCATTGTGGCAAAGCTTATCCTATTGTAAAAAAATTACAACAACTTTTAGGCGACCAGTTGAAATTTGTTTTCCGAAATTTCCCGCTTGTTAAAATTCATGAAGCAGCAATGATAGCTGCGGCGGCTACGGAAGCTGCGGCGCTGCAGGGAAAGTATTGGGAAATGCATGACATCATATTTGAGAACCAGGAGTTTCTTGATCCTGATTCTATATTTGATTATGCCGGCAGGGTAGGGCTGGATATGAAAAAGTTTGAAGAGGATATGGAAAGACGGGAATTAATGGAAAAAGTGGAAACCGATTTTGAAAGTGGTATCTATAGCGGTGTGAATGCTACACCTACTTTTTTTATCAATGGTGAAAAGTATAATAACGGCTGGGAAGCTGACAGGATGTTTGATTTTATTAAAGCTACTTACCCGGAAGCTGTCAAGTAGTAAGTTTTAAGTAATTAGTAGGAATGAAGAATGATAATAGATATCTGGCTATGAGCCATGAACTATGAACCATGCCCCTGCTGAATAGCGAACAGAAAGATGAACGGAGCGTCGCAACCGGCGATGCCATGAAAAACTACAGTTGGCATCCCAACTTAATTCCCCTAAATGATTGCGGTGAGGGAGGGATTCGAACCCTCGGTACAGTTTAACCCGTACGGCAGTTTAGCAAACTACTGATTTCAGCCACTCATCCACCTCACCGGGCTGATTCATTTAAGGGGTGCAAAAATAATCATTAGCGATAAGAAATCCCAAAAAACAAATTCCAAATTCCACGAATGGAATTTGGAATTTAATAATTTAGAATTTTCTCTTTTACATCGCAGCGAGCTGCACTTTTTGTTGTAATTCCAGCACATTTTCCCTGAACACGCTATCCGTATCCATCAGGTCTTTTACAGTTTGGCAGGAGTGAATAACCGTGGTATGATCACGGCCGCCAAAATGTTCGCCGATTGTTTTTAATGAATTTTTTGTGAAGGCTTTGGCAAGGTACATCGTAATCTGCCTGGCCTGAACGATTTCCCGTTTGCGTGTTTTCTGCAACAGTTTATCGTATGACACATCAAAGTATTCACATACCATTCGCTGAATGGTATCTATTGTGATCTCTTTGCTGGATGATTTTATAAAGTTTCGTAACACTTTCTTCGCTAAATCTAAATCAATCTCTCTCCTGTTAAGCGAAGATTGTGCCAACAGTGATATCAATGCGCCTTCCAATTCTCTCACATTACTGTTGATATTGTAAGCAATATATTTTACCACTTCTTTTGGCATTTCGAGGCCATCATTCCTCATTTTCTTTTCCAGGATATCGATACGTGTATCATAATCCGGGATTTGAAGATCGGCGCTCAATCCCCAGCGGAAACGGCTGAGTAATCTTTCCTGTACGCCTTCTAAGTCTTTGGGTGATTTATCGGAAGTGAGAATAAGCTGTTTTTGCGACTGGTGTAAATGATTAAAGATGGCAAAGAAAGCATCCTGCGACTTTTCAGCTTTGCTGAAGAACTGTACATCATCTATTATTAATACATCAATCAGCTGGTAAAAATGTATAAAGTCATTAATCGCATTGTTGCGGCTGTGGTCCATGAACTGGTTAATGAACTTTTCGGAGCTTACATATAATACCACTTTACCAGGCTGCACTCTCTTCACTTCGTTACCGATCGCTTGTGCCAAATGCGTTTTGCCGAGGCCCACACCACCATATATAACTAAAGGGTTGAAAGAATTCGTACCCGGTTTTTCCGCTACTGTTTTACCAGCACGGCGTGCCACCCGGTTACAATCACCTTCTATAAAAGTTTCGAATGTATAGATGGAGTTGAGCTGCGGGTCGATCTGCATTTTCTTCAGACCCGGTATAACGAAGGGGTTCTTAACAGGATTATTTATGACCAATGGAAAATCCATTTCGTTGTTTGAATAAGTTTTATAACCTTGACCAGTGACATCCATCGTTAGCGGTTTGTTCTTACTGTTTCCGCTGTCCACCATGATGCGATATTCCAACCTTGCATCTTTTCCTAACTCTCTCTTTAATGTCTTTGCTAATAAATTTACATAATGTTCTTCAATATACTCAAAAAAGAATTGGCTGGGAACTTGTATGACAAGTACATTGTTTTTTAATGAAACCGGGGAAATAGGTTCGAACCATGTTTTGTAATGCTGCCTTTCAACAATATCCTTGATGATCTTTAAACAATTCGTCCAGATTTTTTCAGCATTTTTCTCCAT